>NZ_SJUZ01000001.1:0-1252149 GCF_004337245.1 Exiguobacterium sp. SH1S1 | reverse complement strand
AGATGAGATTTCCCTTTGAGCAATCAAGAAAGACCCCTCAGAGACGATGAGGTAGATAGGTCATGGGTGGAAGCACGGCGACGTGTGGAGCTGAATGATACTAATCGGTCGAGGCTTTGATCTAGAAATGGTTTGAACTTGATGAGTCTTCAGTTTTCAGGGAACAATTCCCTTGTCTGGTGGCGATAGCGAAGCGGCCACACCCGTTCCCATGCCGAACACGGAAGTTAAGCGCTTCAGCGCCGAAAGTAGTTGGGGGTCTCCCCCTGTGAGGATAGGACGTTGCCAGGCAAGATCGTTCCGCAATAGCTCAGTGGTAGAGCAACCGGCTGTTAACCGGTAGGTCGTAGGTTCAAATCCTACTTGCGGAGCCAATAAGGCCCGTTGGTCAAGCGGTTAAGACACCGCCCTTTCACGGCGGTAACACGGGTTCGATTCCCGTACGGGTCACCATTTTGGAGGATTAGCTCAGCTGGGAGAGCACCTGCCTTACAAGCAGGGGGTCGGCGGTTCGATCCCGTCATCCTCCACCATTTTAATTAACCAATCAAACCATATATGCCGGTGTAGCTCAGTTGGTAGAGCATCTGACTTGTAATCAGAGGGTCGAGGGTTCAAATCCTTTCGCCGGCACTCCTTGGGGGGGTAGCGAAGTGGCTAAACGCGGCGGACTGTAAATCCGCTCCCTCGGGTTCGGCGGTTCGAATCCGCCCCCCCCCACCAGGTTTGAGCCATTAGCTCAGTTGGTAGAGCATCTGACTTTTAATCAGAGGGTCGCAGGTTCGAGCCCTGCATGGCTCACCATTTTTTTCGCGGAAGTAGTTCAGTGGTAGAATACGACCTTGCCAAGGTCGGGGTCGCGGGTTCGAATCCCGTCTTCCGCTCCATATTTATTCCCTGTAACGGGGCCTTAGCTCAGCTGGGAGAGCGCCTGCCTTGCACGCAGGAGGTCAGCGGTTCGATCCCGCTAGGCTCCACCACTTGTTTTTTTCTTAAGTTACTTACGACTTAAGTTTTTTTTTGCCTAAATCCATGAAACCATTCACTTAAGAGTACAGAGAAAGGCAGCCTGCCACCATTCAGGCTGCCTTTTTGCATGTTTATTCACCGGCGTGTTAAGTTGAACCACACATTTGGTAGCGTTTACAATGTAGGTATCAATCGCTCAAGGGGGAATGGCTATGCAATGGTCATATATTGAAGTACCACTCCGTTACGGACAGGGGAAACACGGAGTCGATCAAGGTCCAACTAAATTGCGAACACTCGGAATCGAGGCGTTACTGCCAACGGGGACGCTACAACAAACGATTCGCGTCTTGCCAGAGTCAGAAATTCAAGTGAATGAAGAACATTTAAAGCGCGTAGACGGCGTCTTGTATACGGTCAATGAGCTGGCAGACGTCGTTGCTGCCGATATTGAAGCAAATCGATTCCCGTTGATCGTTGGGGGCGATCACAGCATGGCAATCGGGACACTCGCTGGGCTCGCCAAAACCGGACCGTACGGAGTAATTTGGGTCGATGCCCATGCTGATTTGAATACGGGGGAAACATCACCGTCAGGCAATATCCACGGGATGCCGCTTGCCGCTGCGATGGGTCTAGGTGACATCCGATTGACGGAAGTCGGTGGGCGTGAACCAAAGCTTGCGCCAGAACATCTAGTGTATATCGCTTTACGTGATATTGATGAGGGAGAGATGCGAGCGATTAAGCAGCTTGGAATCAAGGTCGTGACGGTCGAAGAAGTTCGGACACGTGGCGTCGAGACAATCATGGCTGAAACGATCGAGTATTTACGTGACCGTGTCGATCGCTTCTATCTAAGCTTTGATATGGACAGTTTGGACGCTCAACTCGTCCCCGGAACAGGGACCCCAGTCGAGGGCGGTTTGACGGCTGAAGAAGGGAAAGCAATTTTGGCGGAAGCGATGAAAGCCGACGAGTTGATTGCGATCGAGCTCGTCGAATTGAACCCTGCACTTGACCAAGAGGATACAACCGCTCAACTCGCCTTCAGTTTATGCGAAACGATTTTGAAATCCAAAGAAAACCTGTTACTGGAAAGCAAAATAGTCTAACCGCCTTACAGTTTCCAAATCCGTTTGCTACAATGGGTTTGGAAACTTTTTTTGTGTGATGTGAAACCTGATCAGACAACTGAACGTATACTGTATTGACCGCATAGGTTGCGGAGAGGGGAAGTGGATTGATGGAACGGCTGACCACCCGTTTAGTAGACGAATTAAGGTCGGGGAATCACGATTCGTTTGCTGAGCTGGTAGAACTGTACAAGGATGGTGTCTTTGCCGTCGCCTTTAAGATTTTATACGATCGTGGCGAAGCCGAGGATGCTGCCCAAGAGACGTTCATTCGTGCATATACCCGGATTGATACGTATGATCCGCAGTATAAGTTCAAGACATGGTTGTATCGAATCGCCACGAACGTCGCCATCGACCGTCTCCGAAAGCGAAAGCCGGAGTACTCGATGGATGCCGAAATCGCTGGCACGGATGGTCTCACCTATCAAGACCATTTGGCCGATGATGCCCCCCAACCCGACGCCCAAGTCGTTCACCGCGAGATTCGAGGCGAAATGCATGAGGCAATCCAGCAACTGCCGGACAAATATCGTATCCCGTTACTGCTCAAGTACGTGGACGATTTGTCGCTCAAAGAAATTAGCGTCATGATCGATATGCCGGTCGCAACGGTTAAAACAAGGATCTTCCGGGGAAGAGAAATGTTAAAAACAATCTTTCAAAACAGGGAGGGGTTCAATTGACTCCTGAAGAGAAACTGCAACAATACTTGGAAGATGGCATCCTGCCCGAAGAATCTGACGAATTACGTCAATTACTAGAGGACGAAGCCTTATACGAGGCGTACCTTCAGTACGAACGAATAGATGCCGAACTTAAAGCACTTCCACGTCCTAAGCTATCAGACGATTTTACGGCGCGTGTGATGGCGGCCATTCCTGAAGCGAAAACGTCTCCGCCGGCGACACCGGTCGTGCGTCTTGAAGACCGTCCACGGCCACGGAGAAAACCGCATTCGAAACAGATGACTTGGTTCCGGAAGCATCCGGGACTCGTCGCGGCCTTACTATTCTTTAGTTTAATGTCGAGCGCGACACTCGGTTTATGGAACGGGTCTACCGAAACCATGACGTACACGAAAGTACCTGGAATCGTTGTCACAGCGAACGAGGTCGTCGTACCGAAAGACGTCATCGTCGATCGTGACATTACGGTCCAAGGTGGGGACCTGCGGATCGAAGGTACCGTCAACGGCAATGCGACAGCCGTGCACGGCCGAGCCTATTTGGCCAGTGCGGGTGAAGTGACCGGAGAGCTCGAACAAATCGAGCAGATTTTTGAGTGGGTTTGGTACTCCATCAAACAAATACTTTAAGAGAGGCGCCTCAGGGCGTCTTTTTTCATTCGTTTCAATCTGGTTTCGTTTTGTCATCTAACGATGCGTCGTTTGGGAAATATGATATAATGAAACTTGCACGAATTGGCTAGGTAGTTGAGGAGGGGAGCATTTGCCGCTACTTGAAAAGGTTTCAATCTTATCATTTTTTAGTCTTTCAGAGAACGTACATTGGTACGATTATTTGAATGACGTTTTAGATATTGTCGTCGTCACGTACGTCATCTATAAACTGATGATGATCGTCCGTGGGACAAAAGCGGTCCAACTGATAAAAGGGATTTCAATCATCCTCGTCAGCTGGTTCCTCAGCGGATTTTTTGGTTTAAAGACGTTACAGTTCTTGCTGAACCAAGTGATCACGTATGGTTTGCTTGGGATCATCATCATCTTCCAACCAGAACTTCGACGTGGGCTTGAGCACTTAGGGCGAACGAGCAATTTGTTCGGTCGTACGAGCACGAGCGATGAGGACAAGCAACGACAAATGATCGAAGCGATTGTCAGTTCGGCACAGTACATGTCGAAACGTCGAATTGGGGCGTTGATCGCGATTGAACGAGATACCGGATTGAACGAATACGTTGAAACCGGTATCCGGATGGACTCGCACATCACGTCACAACTGATCATCAATTTATTTATTCCGAATACACCGCTTCACGATGGGGCGATGATTATCCAAGACGGGAAAATTGCAGCGGCGGCTTGTTATTTACCGCTCTCGGAAAGCCCGCACATCGATAAGGCGCTCGGGACGAGACACCGGGCCGCGATCGGGGTCAGTGAAGTGACCGATAGCGTGACGCTCACCGTTTCAGAAGAGACGGGTGCGGTATCTCTAGCGATTGCTGGACGTTTATACCGCGAGCTAGACGAGGAGGCACTTCGCAACAAGTTGATCCAAGAACTTGTTATTGAAGAAAAAGAGACGACACTCTCGTTCTTTAATAAAAAAGGGGGGGACAAGTAAGTGATTGATCAGTGGTTACAACATAAATGGTTTCTCCGCATCATCGCACTTGCTTTAGCCATCCTTCTTTATTTTATGGTCGCCGAGACGAGCTCGTCGACCAATTCAACAAATGCATTGCCGATTGTCGGGCAAAGCTCGATGTCGCTTGACGTTCCTGTCGAAGTATTCTTCGATGAAGTACAATACGTCGCGTACAACGTTCCGGAAGAGATGAACGTTGAGCTGCAAGGTCCATCGAGTAGTTTGACGATGACAAAATTGGTGAAAGATTATCAAGTGTTCGTCGATTTAACGAACCTCGGTACTGGGTTCCATCGTGTCCCGGTGGAAGCACGAGGTTTCGGCGGTGACGTCAACGTAAAGCTTGAGCGGGACACTGTTGAAATTTACATCGATCGCAAACAGACAGTTGAAGTGCCCGTTTCGGTCAACTTGTTAAATAAAGACCAGTTGCCGGAAGGGTATGTGGTCGGAGAAGCGGAAATCGAGCCGGCGACTGTAAAAGTGTCTGGTGGCGAAAGCCGGATTCAAAACGTAAAAGAAATCACATTGAACGTCGATGTGGCGAATCAAAATCAGACGTTCACGCGTGAGGTGCCGCCGACGATTTTAGATGCGAACGGAAACCCGCTTAACGTGACGGTCGAACCGAACATCATCAACGTCACGGTTCCTGTCTATGAACAAAGTGCCGTGTTCCCGATTGAAGCTGTCACGACCGGCGAAGTTGCCGATAAATTCAGGCTCGTTGACACGTTGTTAGAGGAAACAGAAGTCCGTGTTTTCGCACCGCGCGAAGTGCTCGATGCACTAGACCGTGTTGAGACCGAGCCGATTGACCTTGATGGCGTCGATCAGACGGGGAAAGTGACAGCGAAGCTTGTCCTGCCTGAAGGCGCATCATCGCTCGCTGCCGAACAAGTGGAAGTCCAGCTACTCGTCCGAGCGGATGATCAAACGCGAGATGATACCGGGGAATTGACGGAACGCATCCGTTTAACCGTGCCTGTCACGGTCAGAGGCTATGATCGGACGAACTATACGCTTCAAGCACCGGAAGTCGTCAGCGTCACATTGTCAGGTAAACGATCACTCCTTGAGAGCGTGACGTCGAACAGCATCAGTGTGACACTAGATTTGACGGGTCTGCCGAGTGGTTTGCATGGGGTCGATGTAGACTATGAAGTACCGAAAGGCGCGACGGTCGTCTCGCCGAAAACAATCGACGTCGAGTTAACGAGCGTCGAAGACCAAACCGAAACGTCTTCGCTTCAATGAGACGTTCAATCATACAAAAGTGAGGAAACGAATATATGGGTAAATATTTTGGAACAGATGGGGTCCGCGGTGTCGCGAACTCAGAATTGACAGCAGAACTAGCTTATCGTTTAGGACGCATTGGTGGTTACGTGTTATCGAAGCACTTGCCAGCCGGTGAGCAGCCGAAAGTATTGATCGGGCGTGACACACGCATTTCAGGTCATATGCTCGAAGGCGCACTGATCGCAGGTCTTTTGTCAATCGGAGCGGAAGTGATGCGTCTCGGTGTCATCTCGACACCAGGTGTGGCTTACTTGACGAAGTCGCTTGACGCGACAGCAGGTGTCATGATCTCAGCTTCACATAACCCGGTTGCCGACAACGGCATCAAATTCTTCGGTAGCGACGGTTTCAAGCTCGATGATGCGACCGAAGCAGAGATCGAAACGATTCTCGACGCTGCGGAAGATACACTCCCGCGTCCGACAGGGAAAGATCTCGGATTCGTCTCGGACTACTATGAAGGGGCACAAAAGTACCTTCAACTCTTGAAACAGACGGTTGATGAGGACCTCGATGGTCTCCATATCGCCCTCGACTGTGCCCACGGCGCGACGAGCGGCCTTGCGGCTCGCTTGTTCGCTGACCTTGAAGCGAACGTCTCGACAATCGGGAACTCGCCGAACGGGTTGAACATTAACGAAGGCGTCGGCTCGACACATCCGGAACACTTGGCACAATTCGTTCGCGAAAAGGGAGCGGACATGGGCCTTGCGTTTGACGGAGACGGAGACCGCTTGATTGCAATCGATGAAAACGGCGACATCGTCGACGGCGATAAAATCATGTACATTTGCGGAAAATACTTGAGCGAAAAAGGTCGTTTGAAAGACAATACGATTGTCGCGACGGTCATGAGTAACCTTGGCTTCCACAAAGCAGTCGAAGACGCAGGTATGACGGCTCTTCAAACAGCTGTCGGTGACCGTTACGTCGTCGAAGAGATGAAGAAGCATAACTACACGCTCGGTGGCGAGCAGTCGGGTCATCTCATCTTCCTCGATTACTCGACGACGGGCGACGGGATGCTCTCGGGTGTCCAACTCGCACAAATCGTGAAGACGACAGGACGCAAGCTGTCTGAACTAGCAGCTGAAATGCCGGTCTATCCACAAACGCTCGTCAACATTCGCGTCACGAATAAACAGGATGCGATGACAGGGGAGCGCGTGCTCACAACGATTCAAGAAGCGGAAGCTGAAATGAACGGCAACGGGCGTATTCTCGTCCGTGCATCAGGTACAGAGCCACTCGTTCGAGTGATGGCTGAAGCGCCGACGAAGGAAGACTGCGACCGTTACGTCGAACAAATCGCTCAAGTCGTCCGTGAAGATTACGGTGTTGAAGGATAATTTTGTCGAAACAGGGAATAACACAAGGGAATCCAATTTTGGGTTCCCTTTTTGTTTCCGTTTTGTCACTGTGAAATCATCTGATTTTCTTGACGGATGGGGGTGTGATTTGTACTATTAAGAGCGTGACCTTAGAAACGGAGGGGCACAAAGTACGAGAAAGCGCCAGAACTCTTTATGAGTTGACGAGGTTGGAGGTTATCGAGATTTCGGCGGATGCCTCCTAGTCGCCTGTCACGACTAAAAGCAATCCCTCAAAACGTCCGGGTGACCGGACGGCCAAAGGGGAACGCATTGACAGCTCTTTGAAAAAGCCCGTTTCCTTTTTCGAGAAATCGAATATAGAGGAGATTTTTGTATGTGTGGAATTGTAGGAATGATTGGGAATACCGGAGCGAAGGAAATCCTTCTCAAAGGTTTAGAGAAACTCGAGTACCGCGGTTATGACTCGGCAGGTCTTGCGTTGATGCACGATAACGTCAACGTTCATAAGGAAGTCGGTCGCATCGCTGCGCTACGCGAAGTCGTCCCAGCAGAAGTAGACGGATTGATCGGAATCGGCCACACACGTTGGGCGACACACGGGGTACCGAGCGTACCGAACGCCCACCCGCACCAGAGCACGACGGGCCGCTTCACGCTCGTCCACAACGGCGTCATCGAGAACGACGAGCAGATCAAGGCGACGCTCGACGCACCGTTCCTCTCAGAGACGGACACGGAAGTCATCGTTCAATTGATGGAGAAGAACTTCGTCGAGCTTGGTGACGTCGAATCGGCGTTCCGCAAGACGCTCTCAGAGCTCCACGGCTCGTACGCGATCGCGATGATCGACTCAGAGGACCGCGAACGCCTCTATATCGGTAAGAACAAGTCGCCGCTCCTCGTCGGACTTGGTGATGGCACGTTCAACGTCGTCGCGTCGGACGCGATGGCGATGCTCCAAGTGACGGACCAGTACCTCGAGCTCCACGACGGCGAGATCGTCATCTTGACACGTGAGTCGGCGACGATCAAGACGCTCGACGGCGACGTGCTCGAGCGCGCGCCGTACACGGCCGAGATCGATGCGTCAGACATCGAGAAGGGCACGTACGCGCACTACATGTTGAAGGAGATGGACGAGCAACCGGCCGTCATCCGCAACATCATCCAACACTACCAGAACGACAATGGCGACATCGAGCTCACAGAAGGCGTCCGTTCGCTCGTCTCAGAAGCCGACCGCATCTACATCGTCGCTTGTGGAACGAGTTACCATGCTGGTCTCGTCGGCAAGCAATTGATCGAGCGTGTCGCTGGTGTGCCGACTGAAGTGCACGTCGCGTCAGAATTCGGTTACAACATGCCGCTCCTCACGGAGAAACCATTGTTCCTCTTCATCTCACAATCAGGTGAGACGGCCGACAGCCGTGCCGTCCTCGTCGAAGTGAAGAAGCGCGGCTACAAAGCGCTCACACTCACGAACGTTGCCGGTTCAACGCTGTCGCGTGAAGCGAATGAGACGATGCTCCTCCATGCTGGCCCTGAGATCGCGGTCGCATCGACGAAAGCGTACACGGCGCAAATCGCCGTGCTGGCGATCCTTGCTTACGACATCGCTCGTGCGAACGGGAAGAAGCTTCCGTTCGACCTCATGACGGAACTCGCTCGCATCGCGACGATCATGGATTCGGTCATGGCTCAAAAAGAAATCTTTGAGCAGTTGGCTGACAAGTTCTTGAAAGAATCACGTAACGCGTTCTTCCTCGGTCGTGGGATGGACTCATACGTTGGTCTTGAAGGCGCGCTCAAGCTGAAAGAGATCTCGTATATTCAAGCGGAAGGCTACCCAGGCGGTGAGCTCAAGCACGGACCGATCGCGTTGATCGAAGACGGCACACCGGTCATCACGCTCGTCTCGCAACCGAACACGCACCTCAACATCCGTGGAAACATCAAGGAAGTTGTCGCTCGTGGCGCAGTTGCCTGCACGATCTCGATGGAAGGCATGGAACACGAGAGTGATTCATTCGTCTTGCCGCGTGTCGAGCCGTTGCTTACACCACTCGTAACAGTACTCCCGCTTCAACTCATCTCATATTACGCTGCACTCGCACGTGACTGTGATGTCGACAAGCCACGTAACTTGGCGAAGTCAGTAACTGTAGAATAAAGAGTAGGCCAAGATCTTTCGAGATCTTGGCTTTTTTGTGATTTACGTTGCGTCAACCGGCTTGATATACTGAGTCTATAAACGATTAAGGAGAGAACGCCATGCGAATCCAAACATTTAAAACATTCATCCTGCCGGTGGAAGTGCGTTCATAAGTTGGCCCACCTCCTCCGATGATTCACCGTATTGGAACAATCATATCGGAGGACTACCCAATTGAAGATTCAACAACTGTATTACATGGTCACGAGTTCGCGCTCACTTGTCATCCAGATGGTATTCACGCTGAACGCCATCTATTACGTGACGACCGCCGAGCTTAACGCGTTGCAGCTCGTCTTGATTGGCACGATTTTAGAAGTATCGATTTTCCTGTTCGAGCTGCCGACGGGACTCGTCGCGGATTTGTACGGCCGCAAACGGTCGATTGTCATCGGCACCGGTTTGATCGGACTAGCCCACTTGTTAGAAGGCGGCATCCCAGAGTTTTGGGCCATCGCAATCGCCTCTTCACTGTGGGGAATCGGTTGGACGTTCATCAGCGGGGCCGAGCAGGCGTGGATTGCCGATGAGATGGGGAACCAGGAGTTAGAACAGGTGTTTTTACGAGGCGCTCAGTACAGTTCACTCGGTCGCTTTATCGGGATTGGGATAGCGGTGCTATTCGCAGAAATGACGTCCGTGCAAACGACGATTGTCGTCGCTGGAGGTTTGTTAATAGGACTCGCGCTCCTCATCTGGAAAGTAATCCCGGAAACGAGGTTTGAGCCGATCACCCGAGCTGGCACCTCAAATCTGCTTCAGGCGAAGCAGACGGTAGCAGAAGGCTACGCCCATATCCGCGGCAATGCGATCCTCGTTGGGTTGGCCGCCATCACGCTCGTCTGGGGACTCGCGAGCGAAGGGTTCGACCGGTTGTGGGGCGCTCATTTGATCGATACGTTTCGGTTGTCAGAACAAGCGGCTATCTATTGGTTCGGCCTGTTTTATGCCGTTGCGTTTTTACTGAACATGCTCGTCCTCAAAGGTGTCGAGACGTACATCAAAGGACGCTACGCGACGACATTGTTTTGGTTCAACGTTTTGCTCATCCTCACGATGCTTGCGTTCGCATGGGTCGGACAATTCTTTGTGGCCGTCTTGTTGTATTGGACGATTGCCGCGCTTCGGAACGTGCATTATCCGCTCATGAGCGTCATGACGAACGAGCGGCTCCCGTCCAAGGGCCGGGCGACGATTTTGTCGATGTTCGGTCAAGTCGATGCGTTCGGCCAAGTCGCCGGCGGTCCACTCATCGGCCTCGTCGCCCTATATACGTCGATTCAAGGGGGGCTCGGGGTGTCAGCACTGTTGCTATTACCGATGCTCTATTTTTTAAGAAGGATTAAGCACCACTAATTCGAAGACCGTGCCTCGATTCGTTCGAGGACGGTTTTTTCAGTTAGATAACGAATCCGCTACAAATGTCTTGTCCGAGCGCAATCAGGGTACAGTAAATATGAGACGGCACAAATGAGGGGAGCGATTCGATGAAACAAAAGAAATGGGCGACGACACTTGGTGCCATGTTGCTCGCGACGTCACTCGCCGCCTGCGGTGATACGACAGAAGAAGACCAAGCGATTGACGTGACAGAAGAACAAATCGCAGAGCAAGAAGAGGAGCATGGCGCAATGGACCATTCGGGATCGGGTGAGGTGCCTGCCGAGTTAGAAGAAGCGGCAGACCCGACGTATCCGATTGATTCGATGGCCGTGTTGACTGCGGACCATATGCTTGAGATGGAAGGCGCGGAAGCGAAAATCGTCGGTGCTTATGAGACTACAGCTTACGCGGTCACGTATACACCGACAGATGGCGGGGAACCGGTCGAGAATCACAAATGGGTGATTCATGAAGAACTCGATACATCCGAACCGGCCCCGCTTGCTGATGGGACCGAGGTGACGCTTCAGGCCGATCATATGGAAGGCATGGACGGCGCGACCGCGACGATCGACTCCAGTGAACAAACGACCGTGTATATGGTCAACTTCATGTTGCAAGACGGAGAAGAAGTGACGAATCATAAATGGGTGACTGAAAATGAATTAGAACCGAAAGAGTGACGAGAAGACTAAAAACAGGGCGATGCCCTGTTTTTCTATGGAGTTTGAAACATTTCATGTCGCGTTACGTATAAGACAGGAAACACGAATGAAAAGAGGAAACAATATGGTTCACACATGGAATGAGCGAGCGCATACTGCGTTAAAAGGGAAGATGGGGATGTTGCTCATCTGGTCGTTCGCGTGCTCGGTTCTATTAGAGATAGGATTGATGGTGGACACGACCTATTACGGCTTGGCGATAGAATCTGTTGCGCTGACCGTCCTTAGTCTTGGTGGTATCTTATTTTACATAGCCCTCTACCCAGTTATCGTCGGATACAACTGGATTATGTTAGAGACGGTACGAGGCCAGACAGTTCGATTGAGTGACGTCTTCGCTCCGTTTCGTCACCGCTACGGGAAGCACCTGCTTGCGACGCTTCTCGTCATGTTGTTCCAAGTCTTATGGACACTATTGTTGGTCGTACCTGGCATCGTGAAGTACTTCTCGTATGCATTCACGTATTTCATCTTGCGCGACGAGCCGGAACTGTCCATTACAGAGGCAATTACGAAATCAAGGGATTTGATGCGCGGACAAAAATGGGATGCGTTCAAACTAATTTTGCCGTTTATCCCGATGTATTTAGTCGGTTGGATTTTTTACATACAGCTCGAATTGGTCGTTCTCGGCTCATGGATTTTTCTTGTCGCGACGTCACTCATTCGTCCGTTCATCGTCAGTCGGTTTGCGGTCATGTATGAAGACGCACGTCGGGCGTATGACGAGCAGTGGAACCGCTCGGCATGAAGCGCATCGAGTCTGATGTGACACGCTGACTCGTGATACAATCTTCCTGAAAGAGGGGAATGCACATGAATATTGGAATCATTGGGGCAGGACTTAGTGGGATTGTCGCAGCACGGGAACTCGTCCGGCAAGGACATACGGTTGAACTGATTGAGAAGAGCCAGAGCGTCGGTGGACGCTTGGCGACCCGACGGATCGGGGCCGGGAAAGCCGATCACGGGGCCGTCTATTTCACCGTACGCGGGGAAGCGCTTAAACAGGCGGTCGCCGATTGGGTCGAGCGGGACTGGGTAAGCGTCTGGTACGCCGACCCGTATCCGCGGTACATCGCCCGTGACGGCATGAACGCGCTCGCCAAACAGTTGGCCGACGGCTTGACCGTCCAATTGAACGAGCGGGTCGAGACGGTCAGTATGGAGAGTGGGACGGTCGTCGTCACGACAGACGTGGCGACGCGCCACTATGACCGTCTCCTCATCACGTCACCGCTCCCACAGACGTTCGAGCTGCTCGCTGACTTATCGAGTCAGGTGGCTGAGTCGTTGCGTGAGCTGACTTACGCCCCGACGTTCGTCGGATTGTTCGAGTTCGCGGGCGACACCCAAATCGGTGCGGACGGGATTATCGATACGGACTTGGCACCTGGTCTGTTGAAAATCATCAATAACCGGCAAAAAGGCATCTCGGCGACAGAACTCGTCAGCGTCTACATGGATGAGGCGTGGAGTGAAGCTTGGTATGAGCGGCCAAGTGAAGACACGCTTCAAGAAATCGAGCGGTTGCTAACAACCGTGACCGGAGACGTAGCGATTCAGTCGAGACAGTTGAAGCGGTGGCGCTACGCCCAGGCGACAGACGTTTGGCACGAGCCGTACTATAAATTGAACGACGCACCGATTTACTTGGCGGGTGACGTCTTCCTCGAGCCGGACGATGCTTCAGGGCGGACTCGGTTCGAAAGTGCGTACGTCTCGGGTCTCCGCGTTGCGGCAGCGATGCGGTCCTAAACCTTCTGCGGAAGGTTTTTTTGATCACGACGATACGATTTTGAGAAAGGAGGCGTTAATTACGTGAATCGGGTGAGTCTGAAACCGTTGCGCATACAGGACGAAATCGCATTGTACACGTTTGAATGTGAGAACCGACCCTATTTCGAGCGTTACGTCCCGAGCCGTGGAGACGCGTACTATGAACCTGAAGCATTTCGTCAGGCGTTGGAACATTTGTTGGCCGAACAAGTGAACGGGGATGGATATTATTATTTGATTTGGCATGGTGAGTCCATCGTGGGGCGTCTCAACGTCCATCATGTCAATTTCGAGACCGGGGAAATCGGCTATCGAATCGGTGGGGACTATGTAGGTCGTGGATATGCCACCGCAGCCCTTCAGCAATTACTTACGCTTAACCTTCCTCGATTCACACGATTGATTGCCAAGACGACGACAGATAATAAGGCGTCCCAACACGTCTTGATGCGTTCTGGCTTTTCTCGTGAAGATGAAATACATCAGATTGAATGGGAAGGACGATTCTTATCTTTTTACACATACGTTTACGAAATGGACCGATGAAGCGCCTACTTCATCGGTCTTTTTATTTGACCTCATCTAGTTTAGGGCATAAACTATCTCTAACTAGTTTAGGGGGTAAACCAAAATGAAAGAATTGATGCGGGAGGCCGTCCAACTATTTGAAGAAGTCATGTTCCACGGAGCGGAACATGTCATTGAGGCGATGGAAGGCGACGTCTGGCGCGAGTATTCGCGTGAACAGCTCCAACTATTAAAACTGCTCGAACAGTTCGGCCCGATTCAAGCGGGTCAGTTGGCGATGAAACAAGGTGTGCATAAGAGCGCCGTTTCAAACCGCTTAAAAAAACTCGTTGAGAAACAGCTCGTCGTCAGTCGACGCGGGCAAGACCAACGTGAACGGTTGATCGAACTGACAGCGGCGGGACACCACGTCGTCGAACAGGCAGATACGGCCGTCTACCATTATGTCGAGTCACTACTCGACGGGAAAATAGATGAGACAGAGATCGAACAGTTCGTCCGGACGTTCCGGAAAATCAAAGAGCTGCTTCGAATTGGGGAGGAATAACACGTGCGCAAAATTATTCAATGGCGCTTCGGCATCTTGATCGGTCTCGTCGTGTTGACGGCGGCCTTGTTCGTAGCGGCACCAAACTTGACCGAACAGGCAGAACAGGCGGGAAGTTTCCAACTGTCTGAAGACATGGACTCGCAACGCGCGCAAGACATCTTGAACGCTGCGGGCAAAAGCGATAAGACGATTTCGCTCGTCTATGAATTTGAAGCGCTCGGAGATGCCGAACGGGCCGATATTGCCCGGGTAATCGACGAGCTGGAACAAAATGATACGGTCGTCAAAGATGTGCTCGACCCGTTCGAGAACGCCGAGACGGAGGCACAACTCGTCTCGGAAGATGAACGTATCGTCCTCGTCCCGATCACGGTCGAAGGATCGATGGAGGACATCAACGCTTTCGCGGACGATGTCCGCGAGAACATCCTCCCGACAGACGAGACCGTCTACATCACAGGTGAAGAAATCATCAACAACGATGTGAACTTGAGTGCGCAGGAAGGGTTGAAGAAGACCGAGATCATCACGGTCGTGTTGATCTTCGGACTGCTCTTGCTCGTGTTCCGTTCAATCGTGACCCCGTTCATTCCGTTGATCGCGGTCGGGTTCACCTATCTCCTCAGCCAATCGTTCGTCGCGTTCTTCGTCGACTGGTTCGGTTTCCCGGTCTCGAACTACACACAAATTTTCCTCGTGGCGATTTTGTTCGGGATTGGGACCGACTACTGCATCCTGCTGCTTAGCCGGTATAAAGAAGAACTCAGTGCCGGGCACGCGATCGAGGACGCCATCGTCAACACGTATAAGACGGCTGGACGGACGGTGCTCATTAGTGGTCTCGCCGTATTCGTCGGCTTCGCCGCGATCGGATTTGCCGATTTCCCGATCTTCAAGTCGGCCGTCGCGGTCGCGGTCGGGATTGCCGTCTTGTTGCTCATCTTGTTCACGGTTGTGCCGTTCTTTATGGCGACGCTCAAGAATCGCTTGTTCTGGCCGTCGAAAAAAGCAGGCGAGCATCACGACAGCAAGCTGTGGGCCGGATTCAGCCGCATCTCGGTCAATCGTCCGTTCGTCTCGATCCTTGTCGTCGCACTGATCACCGTGCCGGTGTTGTTCACGTACGACGATGCCCGGTCGTTCAATACGGTCGATGAGATCGGTGACGATTACGACTCGGTGCGCGGTCTCAATTTGATCTCGGAAGGGTTCGGGCAAGGCGAATCGCTCCCGGTTCAAATTATCTTGAAACAAGAGTCGGAACTGACCGAGTCGGATATTTCGTACATCGAGAAGTTCGCGAGCGAATTAGAAAAAGTCGATGGTGTGAGCGGTGTCCGTTCGATCACACGTCCGACCGGTGACGTCATCGATGATTTTTATGTCGATACGCAACTCGAACAAGTGAGTTCAGGGCTTGCCGAGGCAGAGACCGGGCTCGGTGATGTGCAAGACGGGCTCGCTCAAGTCGAGACCGGTCTAGACGCGGTCGTCAGTCAACTGCCGGCTGGTACGACGAACGCCGGGGCGCCGCTCGCAGAAGCGGCGACGGGACTCGGCCAACTGAACGCCCAACTCGGTTTGATCGGACAAGGTCTCACGGCAACGCAAAACATCCCGGCGACCGTGGCGCAACTGCAACAAGTGTCTGGTGGTCTCAGTCAGATCGAGGCGGGTATCAATGAAGCAGCGTCTGTGTTGACGGCGCAAGGTGCGCAAGTCAGTGAGCTCGGATCGGGACTCGGCCAACTCGCGACTGGTGTCGGTGAAGCGAACGCTGGGCTCGCGCAAATCGAAACCGGTCTTGGCGACGCGGTGGCGTTCCTCTCGGCACTCAGTGAAGCGGACAGCCTGCGTGATACGGGCGTCTATTTACCGGAAGGAACGCTCACGTCAGACGAGTTTGCCCCGGCCGTCGAACGTTACGTGTTCGACGAGGGGACGGCGACACAACTCGAGGTCATCCTTGATATGGACCCGTACTCGCCGGAAGCAATCGATACGGTCGAAACGTTGAAACAGACGATGGAACGTGTCGTCACGGACACCCCATTTGATAACGCGACCATCGGTTACGCCGGGATTTCAAGCATTAACAGCGATTTAAACGAGACATCGACAAACGACTTCAATCGGACCGTCGCCATCATGCTCGTGACGCTGTTCGTCGTTTTGACGGTACTATTCCGTTCGATGATCATGCCACTCTATATGATCGGGTCACTGTTGCTCACGTACTACACGTCAGCGGCGATAACGGAGCTCATCTTCGTTGAAGGGCTCGGTTATGACGGCATCAGCTGGGCCGTACCGTTCTTCGGGTTCGTCATGTTGATCGCGCTCGGCATCGACTACTCGATCTTCCTACTCGATCGGTTCCGTGAAGAATCGATTAACGGGATGACGGTGCGTGACGCCCTCGTCCACGCCATGACGAAGATGGGTACGGTCATCATGACGGCGGCCGTCATCCTCGCCGGGACGTTCGGGGCGATGATTCCGTCTGGTGTACTCAGCCTCGTCCAGATCGCGACAATCGTCATCACCGGTCTGTTGTTGTACGGGTTGATCGTGCTGCCACTTCTCATCCCGGCGATCACCGTATCGTTCGGAGATGGTGTCTGGTGGCCGTTCAAACGAAAGAATAAATGACTGAACAAGACGTCATTCAATTAAACTGTCCCTCAATTGTTAAGTACAAATGACAATTTGAGGGACAGTTTTTATTTGTTTAGTCAATGTAATAAAAATAGCGAAAAACAAACTTCATATTGGAAAAAATGCACCGAAGTATAGTGTAGATCTCTATTCTACTGAAAGAAGGCAACAATCATGGTGAATCATTTTGAAAAAATAAGTTCGTTGTTAGTATCTCGTATGTTGATCGTTTTATTTTTCCTCTCTTATCCGATTATGGGTGTTTTGTACTGGATCGGGGAGCTCGCCGGACAAGACGCAGTCAGTTTTATTGTGGTGGGGAGTGTCATTCAGATTGGATCATGGCTCGGCCATCGCTTCTATGTAGAGCATGCTTGGTTGAAGTATGGGCTCGTCACATTGATGTACATTTCGGCTTCAGCGATTATCTTGACGCTACCAGGTGCGGCGATTCAAAATGTCGTCTTTCTTTACATCGTATTGACGTTGATCTACTTGAATCGGCATCTTGTACTGTACGGTAGCATGCTCGCGCTGATCGTCTCGGTCGTAGCTGTGTTAACCGGGCGCTTTTCATTTGCAACGCCGCTCGACCTCGTCATTTGGTTCACGGTGCTCACAATGGCTTTGTCTGGCGCGTACTTTGTGTCGTTCTTTGGCGCAAAGTTGTTGCATGAGACGTTCGCGCAGCAAGAGAAAGCAGAACAACATGCAGGGGAAATCGAGCTGACAATGGCGAAAACGACAGCGAGTGCGACTACGCTTCACGGAGCTGTCTTCACGATGCGTGATTCAGTCGATTCAGTCACAAATGCTTCGGAACAAGTGACAGAACAAATCGGTTCGATGACGAAACGGACATCTGAACAGGCAGGTCTTATCCAAACTGTCGCTTCACAAATCCATTCAACTGTACAGGCGTTTGAACGAATGCAGCAGCAGCTCCAGGAGACAACGTCTCAAGTGAGTGGCGTCTTGCAGGACGCTCACGTCTCGCATGAAAACATGGACTCGACAGAACGGTCGCTCGCTGAACTGAACTTAAGTATCGGTGAAGTCAATCATGCGTTTAAAGGGTTGGCGGAGCGCTTCCAAGAAGTACGGACGATTACGGGGACGATTCAGCAGATTTCGTCTCAGACGAACCTCCTGTCGCTCAACGCCTCAATTGAAGCGGCGCGAGCGGGTGAGCACGGGAAAGGGTTTGCCGTCGTCGCGTCCGAGATTCGAAATTTGTCGGCTCAAACCGCCCAAGCCTCATCTCAAATCAATGATATTATCCAACTCGTCATGCAAGAGGTACAAGTGACGGAACGGGCGATCGATGGCAGTACAGAACGTTTGTCGACGCAGGAAGAGCAAGTCCGTAAGAGTGGGACGTCGATTCTCTCCATGATTCAAATGACAGGGACGGTCGCGAGCACGGTGGATGAGACATCGACCCAGCTCCAAGTCGTCGCATCAGAACTGAACAAAGTCCATCAAGTGACGGGCCAAATGTCAGCACTGATGACAGCTCTCGAAGAGAACGGTCAAGACGTGCATGTGTTGACGACGTCGCAGCAACAGGCGTTGACTTCGTTAAAGGATCAAATTGCAGAATTGAACGAGATTGCGAACGAACTCGTCTAAATGATGGACACGCCTTAAAAATAGGCGTGTCCATTTGCGTATACATCTCTTCTAAAACGGGAAAAGTTTTGCGTCAGTCCTAAAATGAGGAGGAACGATCAATGGAAATTACGATCACAGCTATTTTAAAGGCTCACCCGGGCAAAGAGAGTGAGTTGCGTCAAGCACTCGATCAGGTCATCCCGCCGTCGCGGCAGGAAGAAGGGTGCCTCACCTACGTGTTACACGAGTCAATCGATGCGCCGGGTACGTTCGTGTTCTATGAAAAGTATCGGGACGAGACGGCGCTCGACCATCATATCAACTCAGCCCACTACCAAGCGTATCGGCAAGCTGCCGAGACGTTACTCGCCGTCCGTGACGTGTACCGTTTGCAAGAGGTCTGAAAGGAGACAGTCCGATGATCACGCAACCGATTATTCCGTGTATTTGGTTCGAGCAAGACGTCGAAGCGATTGCCGATTGGTACGTCTCGATATTTCCGGATTCATTCGTCGACTATACGACGAAACTTATCGACACTCCGCCTGGCGAGACGACGGTCGTCACGGTCTCACTCTTTGGTCAGTTCTTTCAACTGCTCGGTGCCGGTAACTTGAAGGAGCGGAATCCGTCCTTCTCCTATATGGTCTCGCTCCCGACGTCAGAAGAAGTCGATACGCTGTGGGACAAGTTATCGGACGGTGCTGACGTGCTCACGCCGCTCGACACGTACGACTTTAGTGAACGTTACGGTTGGTTGAAAGACAAGCACGGCGTCTCTTGGCAAATCATGCACAACGGTGGCATGGACATCCAGACGGTGACCCCGTGTCTGTTATTCGTCGGGGAGGCGTTCGGTCGGGCCGAGGCGGCGATGGACGATTGGGTCACGGTATTTCCGGACTCTTACGTCCTCGACGATCAGATGATCCGTTACGATAAAGACGATGGCCCAGAATTAGAAGGGAAGTTGAACTACGCCCGTTTCGTCTTATCTGGACGTGAGTTCGTCGTCATGGACAGTGCCGAGCATCACCAGTTCGCTTTCAACGAGATGCAGTCGCTGATCGCGTTTTGTGAGACACAAGACCAAATCGATGCGTATTGGGATGAACTATCGTCCGTACCTGAAGCCGAACAATGCGGTTGGCTACAGGACCGCTACGGCGTCTGCTGGCAAATCGTGCCGTGGGAGATGGAAGAGATGCTGACGACCGGCACGCCGGAACAGTTGGCGCGGGTAACGGCAGCGTTCTTGCCGATGAAGAAGATCGATCTGACCGAGTTGCGAAAAGTATATTGAAATGAATCATGCCGCCCTTAACGAATCGGGGCGGCATGGTTTTATTCGCGTATCTTTTTAGAGAGTGCGTCTTTCTCGATGATCGTATCGGACAGACGCAGCTGTTCGGCCGCTTCGTCGATGAAAGGCTCACATTGACTGAGCGGTAGCTCGTCTCCTGTCTCGACCGCGTAACACGTCCCGTTTCCGATGGGTTCGGTCAAGTTGGGAACATAGTAGAGCGTGTCGTACCGGAACGACCCGTTACGGAACACGGTCAAGTTCGGTTCGTCGTCGAGCAATGTGCTACCGAGCATGTAGGCGGGCTCCATCCCGAGCAACTCTAGGATGGTCGGGGCGATGTCCGCTTGACCGCCGCTCGCTTCGATCGTTCGACCTTCGTTCAAGTTGGCTGGCTTGATGTAGAGCGGAACAGAACGGTCGAGCTGAAACAGTTCGACGGCCGAATCGGCGTTCGCTTGCTCGGCCATCTCGTCACCTGCTGAGGTCAGCCCGCTGTCATGATCGCCATAAAAGACGACTAACGAATTATCCCACGTCCCGTTCGCCTTCAATTGATCGACCATCAATCCGACGGCCGCGTCGACGTAATGGATGGTATGGTAATAGTTTTGAAGCAGCGGATCGTCATATCCGGTCAAGTCCAAACGCTTCTCTTCTTCCGGAATGTCGTACGGCGTATGGCTCGTCAAAGCGACCATGAACGCATAAAACGGTTCTGCTAACGTGTCCATCGCTTCGACGGAAGTGGTCAAGAAGTCTTTGTCGTTAAGTGCCATGCCGATCACGTCCTGAGCGGGGTAATCGTCTTTGCTGAAAAAATGATTGAAGCCGATATTGTCGTAGACGTTGTCGCGGTTCCAAAACGTTTTATCGAACGCATGCATCGCGGCCGTATCATAGCCGGCTTGGCGCAAACGTTCAGGTAAGGCGTCAAACGTATGGTCACCGTACTGGGTGTACACTGAACCGGATTTGACGGGATAGAGCGAGGTGTTGACCGTGAATTCCGCATCCGACGTCCGGCCTTCGTGCGTCTGATGATAGAAGTTCGGGAAGTACAACATCTCGTCACGAAGCGCGTTCAAGTTCGGTGTCAGTTCCTGTCCGTTGATCGTCTGTCCGATCACCGACGTCTGGAACGACTCGAGCTGCAGCATGATGACGTTCGTATCAGCCGTTGTCTCGACGTCGGTTGGAGTCGAGGTACCGAGCCGCGTCTCTTCTTGTGCGGTTAAGCCGTCTCCGAAGCCGAGTTGGTCGCCGATGCCACGGAATAAGTCGAGGCCGTGATACCCCCAAAAGCCGTACTCGTAATATTCACGCATGTTCGAAATCGGTGCTTGCTCGTCATCATTCGGCTGACTGACGGTTAATGGAACGACGAAGGCGGCCAAGCCGATGACAAAACCGGCAGCGGCGATCCGGCGGTTTTTTCCTGTGACTTGCGCAGGTCTTTTTCTCATATAGACGAGGACAGCGGTATAAAGCACCAGGTCCGCGAACAATAGAAAGTCGGTCGGTTGAATCAACGTCAGGAAGCCGCCGCCGACGTCGCCCATCTGACCAACGTCTGACAAAAGCGCGACCGACAACAGATTGCCGAAATAGCGGTAATACCAGACGTCGGAGATGAGGAGTGTGCTGTGTAGAAACAGCGAGGCGAATAAAATCCAGCGCCGTGTTTTCGTCTTCACGAGTAGAGCCCAGCTCGTCATCATGAGAATCATCCCGATATTGACGAGTAAAAAATGAACGTTGAACGCGCTCGCGGTCAAGACGCTGAATAAAAATAGTTTGGCAAGTGATAGTGACAGATAACTCCAATAATCAAGATATTTCATAAATAGCCTCCAAACGGTACGTACACGTCGTATTCTTTTTCATGTACCTGTTCGTAGGTGGCGGGAAACATGGGGGTGTGCGATACGGACGAAAAAAAGCGAGGCGAGCGCCTCACTTGATCAAAAATGTGTCCCGAAGCTCGATGATCGTGCCTTCCGGGGCTTTTAGTTTGCTCAAATGTCCATCGACGACGAAGTAGATGTTGCCGCCATGTTTCGGCAAGAACGTGACACCGAGCGCCTCGAGCCGACGGACTTCCGCTTCAAGGTCATCGACGTACAAGGCGAAGTGAACGGGTCCGGCCGCATGTTTCGAATACGGCGATAACGTCTCGTCGGTCTTCGCCGTCTGGAGTTCGATATAGAAGTCGCCGAGCTTGAGCCAACTGTTGAACGCCCGGGTATGGAAGTTGGGTGACTCTTGGACGAGCTCAAAACCGAGCGTTTCATAAAATTGCTTTGACGCCGCATAGTCGGGCGTTTGGATACAGAGATGGTGGATTTGTTTCATCGTGTCACTCCTTTGCTTTCATTTTAGCGAATAGGAGCCTGAAGCGGAACTTTTCTTGAACGAAGACGTATACGACACCGAGGAGGGATACATATGGAAATCCAATACGAATTGACGGAAGAAGACTACATTCACTTCAACTTGAGTCATATTAGACGTTCAAAGATAGGGAAGAGGATGCTATTCCTGCAGCGCATCATCGGGCCCGTCATCATTTTAGGTGGTGGCGCTTTGACGTTCGCGACATTGTTTCAAGATACGAGCTGGTGGCTGTTTGGGGTGTATGGCGTCATCAGCCTCATCTGGTTTCTGTATTATCCGAAGTATTTTGAACGGCATATCCGAAAACAGACGAAGCGGATGATTCAAGAACGAAGCAATGAAGGCATGATCGGCCCGCATACGATGGATCTGGATGAAGACGGTCTTCGTGACAAAAATGCGTTCGGGGAGACGAAAGTCTCATGGAGCGGCATCAAGGAAGTCGTCGAGGAAGCCGATTATGTGTATTTGTATAACTCGTCGGTCAGCGCCTACATCTTGCCGAAACGCGGGCAGGACATGGAGGAGGTACAACGATGGCTACCGATGCGTTGACGATTCAACCGATTGATGAGACGAACTTGGATGCGGTCGTCGCCTTGACCGTCGCACCTGGTCAGGCCCGCTTTATCGAAACGAACGCGGAATCGCTCCGCGAGATGGACGTCGACGTCAAGTACGCGTGGACGTGCTACGCGCTCTGTCGAGACAATCAACCGGTCGGCTTCATGATGGTCGGGGCCGAGAACAAGGTGGAGCGTTACGTCTGGCTCGACCGCTTTATGATTGATATGGATGAGCAAGGGAAAGGCATCGGGTCAACATTTTTGCAACTTGCGATTGAGTGGATGCAAGAGCGATTTGATGTCGATGACCTCATCCTCAGCCTCCATCCGACGAATGAACCGGCGAAACGGTTTTATGCGAAGGGCGGATTCGAGGACAGTGGCTTGATTGATGAAGCGAACGGGGAAGAGATTTGGGTGTATCACGTGAAGCAGGGACAGCCTTCCTAAGTCGGCCGTCCCTGTTTTGGTGGTTGTTGTTCAATTATCGCTTCACCGTGAGCGGACGCAACTGTTTGACCCGCGCCAAGACGATCCAGCCGAGGATGGCTCCAGTCATGCTCGAGGCGAGGAAGGCCGGGAAGAAGAACAGCGCCCCAAACTCAGAACCCATTAAGATTTTCGCGTATGGGACGGCGATGAGCGAGGCAATGACGCCCGTCCCGATGACTTCACCGAGCGCAGCGAAAGCGACCCGGTTCGTCCGCACGTAAAATAGTCCAGCAAGCAAGGCGCCGATCATACCACCTGGGAAGGCGAGCAACGACCCGGTCCCGGTCATGACACGGACAAGTCCGGTCACGAACGCGACGAGGACGGCACCAATCGGACCGACGGTGACGGCGGCGATGACGTTCACCATATGTTGCACCGGATAGGCCCGGGCGACACCGGTCGGGATGGAGATGAATAAGGAGCCGATGATGGCGATGGCGATGAGCATCGCCATCCAAGTGAGTTGTTGAATACGCATGAAGTGTCTCCTTTCAAAATGAAAACGCACTTCTCCAAGTGGAAAAGTGGCGTGGACAGACAGACGTATCCAAGCCACTTCCCTACGCTGGTATGAGCCAGATCAGGTTCGAAGGGTCCGGCAGTTGCCGTCTCAGCCCGAAGGCTCCCCTAGTGGTCGTTTATTGGTTTGAGTATAGCATAACGTTATTTTGTTGCCTCAATTTTTCGCGGTCGGAAGATGAAATAAATGATACCGCTATACAGGGCGTATAAAAACAGGGAAAACATGAGATTGATGACCCACGGGAGTGTACCCATAAATACGGTGACCGAGGCGTTACGGAACCAGCCGAGTGAAAGACATAGTCCGACAAAGCTGAGCACGATCGTCGTCCAAAAGCTGATATCTGGACGTCTCGACACACGGCGAACGACTAGACCAATTATGAAGCTGAAGACAGCCGTCGCACCTAAATACATATAGAGTAGCGCATCGACCGGGTATGAATAATAGACAACGTCCATATTATTTCCTCCTAAACGAAGTGTGGTGAAAGGAAGTGAGGTCAGTGAGGGATGCCATCCCATGGCGTGACGAGTCTTACCGTGAACAGTTCGAGCACTGGCTCGATGGTCACGTGCCAGGCGTGACGTGGCGGGTTGTGAAAGATACCGATTTGACATACTTGATGTATGGAGAGTACGGGGCAGACCGTTACTACGCCAAGGCGGTGACAGCAATCAGTGGTGGCGAGGCTGAACTGTCGATGCATCTAGCCGAACGGCATCCGGGACTCGTCCCGGAGGTCATCGCCATTGCCGCGACACGCAACTGGCTACTTATGCGAGACATCGGCGGGTATGCACTTCGTGAATACCCTAAGCACAGTCGGTACAAAGCGGCTGTGCGTCAATATGCGAAACTACAGAGAAAAGAAGCGAATTACACGGATACGCTTTTGGCCTACGGTATCCCGGACCGGCGTCCGGCTCGTCTAAAAGAAGAGATACGGACGTATTTACCCGAGTTATGTACGGGGTTAGATCGAGATAAGGCAGAGGCGGTGCTGGCGCTCCAAGACGAACTCCTCACCATGTGCGACGAGCTCGCGACTGGGGTGCCGATGAGTCTCGAGCACGGCGACTTACATGGCGGCAACATCTTTTGGCGCAAACAGACGGATGACTTATGTATTCTCGATTGGGGCGATGCGACCGTCACCCATCCGTTCTTCAGCGTCCGTGTGTTTTGGAACGCGCTCTACGACTTGTTGCCAGAAGACGATGAAGTCGCATGGTATGAACAGATTCAGAAGATGCGTACCGTCTACTTGGCTGAGTGGGAAGGTGTAGCGCCTCGGGACGTGCTATGGCGCCATTTGTTGATCGCTGAAGAGCTCGGTTGCGTGTATCGGGCGCTGTCGTGGCATGTATATGTGACCAACTATCGGTATGATCCGTCCGAGTCAGCCGATAAACCGGCCCAATGGCTCAACTTGTTCCTCGAGTATCGGGACTTGAAACGTCGCGGTACGTGATCACTCGTTCTTCTCGAGCAGGTTTTCATAATCCGTCTCGTTCCAAAACAGCTGGGCGATCGACTCCGGTGCTTTCAAAATCTCACCGTCTTGGTCGTAGACGATAGCGTAGCCGTTTTCGATCTCAAAGACGATCAAGTCGGCCGTCACTTCCTTGACGCCGTTCCCGGCAATGATGACGTTCTCGATTGGGTCGCGTGCGACTTGAACTCCCCATTCGTCGAGCTCGACGATGAGCGCTGACGTGTAGGCATGGCGGTCGTAAATCGATTGAAACTCGTCTTGCGTCAATGTGACGTCGGTCGGGGGGGCACTCGTCCCGTATTTGCGCTTCTCAATCTCCTCAACGAATTGCGTGAACGACTCTTCTTGCCAAAAGAGTGGTGCGACCGACTCGGGACCGTTGGCGACCTCACCGTCTTCATTCTCATAGACGGTCGCGTACGTGCCGTCGTCGAGCTTGAACGGATAAATATCGGCGTATGTATGATGGATCCCGTCCCCGGCGATGACGACGCGTTCGAACGTCTCACGGAACGGTGTTAGCCCTTGGGTTTCGAGCGCTGCTAACAAGTCTTGGGCAGTCTCGTGTTGGTCAAAGACGTCTTTGAAATCTTCTCGTGTCCATTCGATCGTCGCTTCTTCATCTTGTTCGTTCATATCAGGAGAGACGATTGGTTGCTCGGCTTGATCGGTACAACCTGTCAGCAAGAACGCGCTTAAGCCAAGTAGTCCTAATCGTTTCATAAAACAACCCCCTAGTAAGTTACATTATTTCCCTATTTTACATTAGCGTAGCATGTATGAAATAGGATGAGAACCTGGATACTTTCTCATCTAGGGCAAATGGAATCGCTACCTCGTCTGGTTCAATCCACACAATCTGTACGATTGAACAGGGGAATGTCGACTTTTGGCGAACACATTTAGGAAACTGATTTAAAGGAGAGAGAGAGATGCCAAAACGAAAATTTGCCAATCGTCGTGATTGGGAACGCATATTAAAAAATCGATACGCACAAATGGAGGTGCGGGACGATCGCTTCTCGGGCACCGTCGCCCTCTTTCAAATTGACGCCGTCCGAGCCCCACAATATAAGATGCATCAAGGAAAGGAGTTCATCGTCGCCGACGCAGGTTACGCGTGGCTCCAGTACTTCTCAGAACATGAACCGTTCGGGGTGACCGTCATGTTCGATGACCGGGGCAACATCGTCCAATGGTACATCGATATCGTCGAGGGGATCGGGTATGAGGATGGGATTCCGTACATGGATGACCTCCTGCTCGACATCCTCATCTTCCCGAACGGTGACGTCGTCCGTAAAGACGAGGATGAGTTCGAAGCGGCAGCCAAGTCAGGTGAGCTCACGCCGGAGATGGTCGACCGTGGCTGGCGTGATTTCAAGGCGACGCTCGATCGGATCGAACGCCGCGACTTCGTCTATTTTGATTTAGCGAACGAGCATTACGAGCAGTTGAAGCAAAAGCTTTGAGTCTTCCCGTACTGCTTTTGGTACAGTGAAAGAACAGGGGGGAAGATAGATGAAACAAATTGATCTCGAGAAGTGGCCGCGTAAAAAGCATTATGAGTTTTTCAAGGCGTTTGACGCCCCGCATTTCAACGTGACGGCGAACGTCGACGTGACGAAGCTACATACGTTCGCGAAGACGCGCGGACAGTCATTTTTCAAGCTGTTCTTATACGGCGTGGTGAAGACGGCGAACGCCATCCCTGAACTTAGGTACCGGATGCGCGGTGACGTGGTCGTCGAGCATGATGTCGTCCATCCATCGTTCACCGTCATGATGGATGATGACGTCTTCAATTTCTGTACGGCGACGTATAAAGACGCGTTTCCCGACTTCATGGAGGAAGTGGCCGTGCGGATGAGCGGGGCGAAACGAGAAGTCGTCGTCGGAGATGACGAGCCGGACAGCCTGCTCTATATTACGAGCGTGCCTTGGCTCACGTTCACGAGCATCAGTCACCCGACGAATGACCAACAGCACGATAGCGTTCCGCGGATCGCCTGGGGCAAATTCACGAAAGTTGGCGACCGGATGATGATGCCGCTCTCAGTCCAAGCGCACCACGCGCTCGTCGACGGCGTCCATATCGGGAAATATTATGAGAAACTGCAAGCGTGGCTCGATGATTTGAGCGACCTTCACGTTAAACAGCCAGAAGAAGTCGGACTCGACGAGGCGATCCGCCTGCGCGAGAACGGAGAGCTCGAGCGGGCGAAGCAGCTGTTGCTCATGCTGTTGCGTCAAGATGAGAAAAATCCACGACTCCACGCGCAATGTGCCTGGTGTTATGACTCGCTCGGCGAAGAGCGTCAAGCCGTCCCGCACTATGAGCGGGCCATCCGACTCGGTCTGAGCGGTCACGAGCTCAGTGAGACGTATATCGGGCTCGGCAGCACGTACCGTGCGCTCGGTCGTTACGAGGATGCCGAACAACTATTTGCTAAGGCGATCGAACAGTTCCCTGACATCGCTGCCTTGAAAGTGTTCCAAGCGATGACGCGTTACAACCTCGGACAGCATCAGGAAGCGACCGGTGCGTTGCTCGAGCTGCTCGCGAGTCCGCAGCCGGATGACAGCATTCAGCGTTATCGTCGCGCCATCGCGTTTTATGCGCGCAATCTCGACGAGACGTACGATTGATCCGGAAGACAAGGCTTGTGGAAGCGGCCTTGTCTTTTTATTGAATCAAATTGATTGACCGATCCAAATTACCGTGTTATATTTATCTCGAATTAAAGATAATTAAATTTAAAGTATTGTTTTCTCTCAACAAAGGAGGGGAACAGATGAAACAATCAGACGCCTTAAAAGCAATCACCGTCTTATTTCGGGCTTCACAATCGATCCAGGACATGGTCAAACACGAAGTCGCCGCATATGGACTGAACGCGACCGAATTCTCGGTACTCGAACTGCTCTATCATAAAGGTGACCAACCGATTCAAATCATCGGCAAAAAAGTCTTGCTCTCAAGCGGCAGCATGACGTATATCGTCGACCGACTCGAGGCAAAAGGCTATTTGGTCCGGAAAGCTTGTCCGAGCGACCGCCGTGTGACGTATGCCGCATTAACCGAAGCGGGAACC
The DNA here is from genome assembly GCF_004337245.1 of Exiguobacterium sp. SH1S1. Lineage (NCBI taxonomy): Bacteria > Bacillati > Bacillota > Bacilli > Caryophanales > Exiguobacterium > Exiguobacterium sp. SH1S1. Next base: position 1,223,746 of record NZ_SJUZ01000001.1, on the reverse strand, counting down.
GACTTGATGGATCAAATTTTTCCGACACACACGAAACGGATGAACGAGTTGTTCGACGGAATCGATTTAGATGACACAATCACACAATTGAAGACGGTCGGCAAACGTGCCGAGGCGTCAAAATTTTTTAACTAATTATCTCGAAATCAAGATTTTGAAGGAGCGATTTAAATGAACCATGTAAAAGGGATTCACCACGTGACGGCGATCACGAGCAGCGCCGAAAAGAACTACGACTTCTTTACGAACGTCTTAGGGATGCGTCTCGTCAAAAAGACGGTCAACCAAGACGACATTCAGACGTATCACTTGTTCTTTGCGGACGATAAAGGTAGCGCCGGGACGGACATGACGTTTTTCGACTTCCCAGGCATCCCAAAAGGCGTGCACGGGACGAATGAGATTTCAAAGACGTCGTTCCGTGTCCCGACGGATCAGGCACTCGACTACTGGGTCCGCCGTTTTGATCGGTTAAAGGTAAAACATGAAGGCATCACCGAGCAGTTCGGCAAGAAGACGCTGTCGTTCGTCGACTTCGACGACCAAGCGTATCAGCTCATCTCGGACGAGTTCAATCAAGGTGTCGCTTCTGGTGAGCCGTGGCCAAACGGTCCGATTCCACTCGAGTATGCCATTACTGGACTCGGGCCAATCTTTATCCGTATTTCTGACTTCACGTACTTCAAGCAAGTGATGGAGGAAGTCATGTTGTTCGAAGAAATCGGGCAAGAAGGTGACAATCATCTCTTTGAAGGAGGTGAGGGTGGAAACGGAGCGCAAGTCGTCGTCATCCATGACGAGACGTCTCAGCAAGCACGTCAAGGGTTTGGAACGGTGCATCACGTCGCGTTCCGCGTCGATGACCGCAGCGTCCTCGACGAATGGACAGCACGGCTGCAACAGTTCGGGTTACCGACGTCAGGTTACGTTGATCGTTTCTTCTTTGAATCGTCGTATGCACGCGTCGCACCGCAAATCTTGTTCGAATGGGCGACCGACGGACCAGGATTTATGGGTGACGAACCATATGAGACGGTAGGTGAGAAATTGTCGCTCCCACCGTTCTTAGAGTCGAAGCGTGAGCAGATCGAAGCGATGGTCCGGCCGATTGATACAGTCAGGAGCACAAAAACGTTCGAGAAAGAGTATGAGGGTATGCCATCATGAGTTTTTTCAATCGTTTGTTCGGTAAACAAGAAGCATCAACCAACTCACAAGGAGGAACTACTATGTTGAAAATTGGAATCGTACTCGGATCGACTCGTGAAGGACGCGTTAGCCCGCAAGTCGGAGAATGGGTAAAAGAACTCGCCGACAAGCGCGGTGACGCGAACTATGAAATCATCGATATTGCGGACTACAGCTTACCGCTTCTCGGCGAGGCTGGCGGTGACGCGACAGGTGCTGCGGCATGGTCAGAGAAAATTGCAGAGATGGACGGTTTCGTCTTCATCGTACAAGAGTACAACCACTCGATGACAGGCGCGCTCAAAAACGCCCTCGACTACTTACGTAACGAATGGCATAACAAGGCGGCAGGGATCGTCTCGTACGGTTCGGTCGGCGGCGCTCGGGCAACTGAGCATGTGCGCGGTGTCTTGAGCGAACTCTTGATTGCCCACGTCCGGGTCCACCCGGCGCTCTCGCTCTTCACAGATTTCGAGAACGGCACGCACTTCGCACCGAAAGACGTACAAGTCCAATCGGTGAATGATATGCTCGACCAGCTCGTCCCATGGACAGAAGCGATGCAGACGGTTCGTACGAAAGCAGCGGAAGCGACGAACAACTAATTAAGCAACTGATTGTCCTTTCAGGGACGATCAGTTTTTTTGTGTTACTGTTCATTCGATATTGCATCGTGTATCGTCAGTAAAAGAAGGGAACAAAAGAAGCATACATATAGCCTGAAGGAGGAAACAACGATGAAATGGATGATCTATGGCGCGAACGGCTATACAGGTGAACTGATTGCCCGGCAAGCAGTAAACGAAGGGATGACACCGGTGCTCGCAGGGAGGCGTGCGGACGCGATCGAGCGTCTTGGTGACGAGCTCGGATGCGAGACGCGTGTCTTTAGTCTGTCGCTCGACAAAGCGAAGCAGGAACTCGCTGACATCGACCTCGTCTTGCACTGTGCTGGACCGTTCGCCGATACGAGTCAGCCGATGGTCGAGGCGTGCCTTGCGTCACAGACGCATTACCTCGATATTACCGGGGAAATCGAAGTGTTCGAATACATCCATTCGAAGAAACGGGCCAAGCTCGCGCAAGAAGCCGGGGTATTGCTGTGTTCGGGTGTCGGCTTTGACGTCATCCCGACCGACTGTGTGGCCCGCAAGTTGAAGGAACTCATGCCGGACGCGACGAATCTCGCCCTCGGCTTCTCAGCCGCTGCCGGTATTTCGCGCGGAACGATGAAAACAGCAATCCGCGGGCTCGGCTCGAGCAGTGCCGAGCGGAAAGACGGAAAACTGTCGCCGTTCCCGCTTGGGGCCAAGCGTCGACAAATCGACTTTGGGCGCGGCAAGAAAACAGCGCTCGCAATTCCGTGGGGTGACGTCTCGACCGCGTATTATACGACGGGCATCCCGAACATCACGACATGGATCCCAGTTCCCCCAGTGGCCGGATATGCGTCTCGTCTCATGTCGTTCTTTAGTCCGATTCTTGGTAGTGACGCTGTCCAAGGACGTCTCTTACGCTATGTCGATGAACATATTAGCGGACCGGATGAGGCGGAGCGGGACGGGTCGTCGACGTATGTTTGGGGCGAAGCAACGAATGCAGACGGACACAAATATATCGTCCGCATTAAGACGGCGAGCACGTACGCCTTCACCGTCTATGGGGCGCTCGAGGTCGTGAAACGTCTCGTCGGTTCAAGCCGGGTCATTCCTGGAAGCTTCACACCAGCGATGTTGTTCGGCTCGCATTTTATCGAAGAAATCGAAGGGTCGTCCTCGTTCGTGATTGATGAAGTCCGCCTTTAAAGCGTTGCCTTGTAACGGAATCACAACATGTTCGTAATTGAAGTGTGGTAAACTCAGGGAAGATTAGAGGGAGGGAACGAGATGAAACGCTTAGAACTAGCCAGGCGCATCGAACGCATCAAAGCGGAAGGGACGTCTGCCTACATCAGGCATCGAAAACAGACCCCTCCCTATGAAGGCTCGGAGTTAATCGTTGAAAATAAAGGTCATGTGTTCCGGATGGGGAATACGAGTTTTGCGGTCGGGTTCGGCTTGAACCGTCCGACGAGCTTTTACGATCTGCACCAAATGGAGAAGTGGGTTCGTGGTAAGAACGTGTCCCGCCTACATATTGAGGTGTGTCCACTCGCGGACATGTCGCTCATTCGCCTGCTGCAGGAACGAAACTATACGCTCGATCACTTTCTCGACGTCTGGTTGCTCGATGTGAATACGTTTGAGTTGCCAGAGAGTGAAGCGACACGTGTCGAACGTGTGCACGCCGATAACGTGAACGAATGGGCTCGGGCGATTGCGACAGGATTCGCCGAGACGGGGACCGTCCTGCAAGAGACGATCGATACGGCGAAAGGGTTTTATGCGTTACCGGAAAACCAGGCGTTTCTCGTCCGTGAAGACGAGACAGCAGTCGCCGGCGGTATTCTCGCCGTTCAGGACGGGATGGGGGAACTGTTTTTGACGAGCACGATTCCCGATTATCGGGGAAAAGGGTATCAGACCCAACTCATTTTAGAGCGAGTTGCCGCGGCAAAAGCGATAGGTTGCGAGTACGTGACGGTGACGACGAAAGTCGATACCGCCTCGGGACGCAACATGGAACGCCTTGGTTTTACACCGTTTTACCAAAAAGCAGTTATGAAAAGTCCGATCCTCAAATAAACAGGTCGCCCCGCGGGGCGACCTGTTGTCGTTAGAGTAGTGATTCGGCACCGTCGACGTACACTTCTGATCCGGTGACATGGCTCGACATATTGCTCGCAAAGAACAAGACGACGTCGGCCACTTGCTTCGCCGTACCTGATTTTCCGGCGAGCGGTTGGTTGCCTTCTGGATATTCAATCGGGATGACGATTTCTTCAAGTAACGCGTCGTCCCGGTTCGTCGAATCATCGATATTCGTATCGATTGCACCCGGACAAATCGTGTTGACCCGAATACCGAACTGGGCGAGCTCGGCCGCAGCCATTTTCGCAAAACCGGTCTGGCCGGCTTTCGTCGTCGCATAGCCGCTGAAGCCAAAGTTTTTAAAGAAACGGTTCCCGTTGATCGACGACGTGATGATGATGCTGCCGCCTTTCTCTTTCAAGTGGGGAATCGCATGTTTCACGGTTAAGAACGTGCCCGTCAAGTTCGTCTCGACGACCCCGTTCCAATCTTCGAGCGACAAGTGCTCGATTGGTGTGATCGTCCCGTTCCGTCCCGCGTTCGCAAACACGATATCGACATGTCCGAACCGTTCGACCGTCTGTTCATAAGCCCGCTTCATCTCGTCTTCGTTTGAGACGTCGGCGCTAATACCGATGGCGCGGTCCTCGCCGATTAAGCTCGCGAGCTTCTCGGAGTCCTCTTGGTTCAAGTCGACGATGGCGACTTTTGCCCCTGCTTGGACGAACCGGATGACAGCGGCGCGTCCGATTCCTGACGCCGCTCCTGTGATAAACGCGACTTTACCCGACAACAATGTATTTGAAATCATGTATTTATCTCCTTTCAGCTACCTGTTGTCATATTCCACTGTTCTATAAAAATTAAGCCCGTTTTCTTGAAAAAAGACGATTCTTCGTTTAATCGGACGTTACATGAATCGATAGCGCGATGTTGAGCGTCGCATCTGGGTCAAGCTCGATAGTCACATGTTGACCGGCGCGAAGCTCTTGCACGTCGCTAGCAAGACCCGTCACTTCCGTCTGGTCATTAACTAAAATCGTATGCAATTTGATTTCATCCATATCCGTCTCGGCTGGACCAATCATCAGTTGAGGGATTTCAATCCGTTCGATGCGTCCGTCGAGCGTGTGATCGTTCCACGTGCTCACCCAATAGACTGCTAACAAAAAAAGACCGATGAACGCGAAGGCAAAGATGAGTCTAGCTCTCATGGTGATCCTCCTCTGCGGTACCCCGGTGCGATGGTTTCCATTAGTTATTTACCCGGAATCAGGAATTTATATAGGCTGATTTTTACAGGGATTTGAATGACAGATGCGGAATATAGTAAAACAATTTGCGGAGTGGAGGCGCTGACGATGGTTCTAGTCGGGATGGTTGGGTTAATCATTTTAGGATTGATTGCTTTCGGGTGGTGGACGATTGGGTTTCCCAGACGGAGGGTGTGGGGTGGGCTGATCATGCTAGTGGTTTCCTTCCTCTTTTCGCCGCTACTGCTCGTCGCGAGCGGCGAGCGCTACGGATTTGATGGCATCGTGGCCGGATTGGTCGCGCTGTTCTGTATGGTCGGGGGCGGTTTTTTCTTCACGACACTTGGCTGGACTGGTCGTCACCGAAAAGTCAGGAAAGTCCGGACATTGTCGGAAGACCCTGATCTGTTTTAGTTTAGGTTGTCGTTGCCCCTTCGAAACCCGTACAGTAAACGTATGGAACAAAATGGAGGGATACATGTGTCGACACTGATTAAACCGACCGCGTTACGGCCGGGCGATACGATCGGCATCGACGTCGAGCTCGATGCGACCGCCGGGACGATCACCTTTTTAGAGAATGGAGTGACGATATGAGCGAATTTATTACTGTGGTCGACCGGACACGTAAAAGAGTCGGGTTGAAGTCCCGGGCCGACGTCCATCGTGACGGCGATTGGCATGAGACGTTTCACTGCTGGATGATTGACCCGACGCATCTTTACTTACAGCTCCGCAGCGAGACGAAACAAGATTTTCCAGGACTGTTCGACATCACGGCAGCAGGGCATCTGGCTGCCGGAGAAACCGTTCGCGACGGAGTCCGTGAGATACAAGAAGAGCTCGGGATTGAACTGTCACTTGAGCAACTCCACCCGCTCGGCGTCTTTGAGGACGTGATTGAGACGGGAGCGTTTCTAGACCGGGAGTTCGCCCATACATATGTCTATCCGTACGCTGGGGAGGCGTTCACGTTAGACGTTGACGAAGTAGCAGACGTCGGCAAAGTTGACTTCGAGGCGTTCGTCGCCTTGCTCGACGGTTCGCGCGAACAGATTGAGGCAACTTCGGTCGTAACCGGAAAGACGTTACGCGTGACGAAAGAGACGCTCGTTCCACATCCAGACACATACTGGAACCAAGTTGTTGAAGGGGTTCGGACATTTTGGGAGAAAGCAGAAGGCCATGATGATTGATATCATCTGGCGACTGTTGAACGGATTGCTAGTGCTAGGTTTAGGAGGAGTTCTAGTTTGGTGTTTTCGCAAGTGAAGAGGGGGAAGTGACGAGATGGAAGTTGTACATCCAGTAACACCGCTCGAGATCGAGTCGGCGCGCTTACGATTGCGGGCACCACGGCTGAGTGGAGACGAGCATGTCGTGAATGCGGCGATTCGGGATTCGCATGAGGAGTTCCGGCAGTGGTTGCCGTTCGCGCAGACGGTCCCGACGTTAGAAGAGACCGAGATCAATTTACGACGTGCCCACGAACTCTATGTAACAGGGGAGAGTTTTCGCTATCTCACCTTTTTACGAGACACGGGAACGTTCATCGGCACGGTCAGTCTGCAAGGCATCGACTGGGACGTTCCAAAGGCAGAAATCGGGTACTGGCTGCATTCAATGCATACCGGACACGGATACATGGGCGAAGCGGTCGAGGCAGTCACGCGGTTCGGGTTTACACATTTCGGATTCAAACGGATCGAGATCCGTTGTGAGTCGACGAACCGGGGCAGCCGGATGATACCAGAACGTCTAGGGTTTCAACTTGAAGGCATACTGCGGAACGACGACTTGTCCGCTGATGGAGCTCGTCTGACCGATACAGCCGTCTACGCGATGCTGCCCGATGAACTCAAACCGTCAGCGACATGATTCGTTGTTCGCCGACGGGTCCGGTCATACGACGTCCCGTATCCTTAAATCCGACAGTTTGATAGAGTGCGAACGCCGCCTCATTTTTTAAATTGACGGACAAGACGACTTGTCGCTTGTCAGAAAAATGGTGGCGGACGTATTCAGGTAGTTGCTGAAGCGCCGACTTGGCGTACCCGTTGTTTTGCGCCGGATGATTGATGGAAAAAATCGATAAGAGCAAGGCGTTCGGATTGTCCGTGTACGATTGGACGCGCTCGGTGTCGTGCAACAAAAAGAAGCCGACGGGTATGTCGTTCACAATGACGACGGGGTGCACACCGTACGGAATTATCGAGTCGATATCTTTTGGCAACGTCGTATATTTCTCTTGATCGAGCGGCAGCGTGAACGTCTCGAGGACGGGCCAGTGTTTGTCTTGAAGCGGTTCGAGTGTGACGGATGACATCGTTATTCCTCCCTCATTAGAAGTAGCGCACTTTCAGTATACAAAAAATGAATGGGAAAGGACCAACTATGGACCAACAGATCTCGTATCAACAAAATGCACCACTATCCGACATGTATCAAGCTTTCATGGACGGGTTTTCTGATTACATAATTCGCTTTGACATGGATGCGGCAGGATTCGAATCGACCTTCCTCGTCCGGGATCAAAATCAACCGTCACGCTCCATCGTCGCGTATGCGGACGGACGTCCGGTCGGTGTCGTCTTGAGTGGGGTGGCCCATTTAGAGACAGGTTGGGTCACGCGTTGTGGTGGTCTGGCGGTCTCCCCTGCGTTTCGAAAAATAGGGATTGCCCGCGAGTTGATGCGCCGTTTTGACGAGCAGGCAACGGGGACACGTCTACTTGAAGTCATCCAAGGCAACGACGCGGCACTCGCTTTGTACGAGCGGCTCGGGTACGAGACGGTGCGCGAAATCTTTTATTTCGACTCCGTTCCGACCGAAACGGAAGCGACACGCGCGATCGAACCGATCGTGACGCTGTTCGATTGCTATTACCCGTCGGCATCGCACCGGCCGATCTGGCAAACGGACGCGCGGACAACCCAGCAACGAGCCGAGCTCGTCCGGATCACAGAAGGCGACAAAACAGGGGCGCTCTTGTTCCGGTCAGGCGTCCTCCTCGACATTTTCGGCCGGGATGAGGATGCGGAATGGCTCCTGCGGGCGGCCGCAGCGAATGGACCGATCAAGTTGACGCTCACGTCGGATCGTCCTGAATTGATCGAGGCGGCGCGAACGCTCGGGTTCAAACAAGATGCCATCGCCCAGTTTGAGATGGTGAAGCGCGAGACAGGTGTCTGATGAGACGTCTTCTTCCTATGTTGATGGTCGGTCTCATCGTCGGAAACTTGTTCACGATTCTCGGATTGACGACGAACTTGTCTCCTTCAATCGACCGTGTCTTTCTGTTCGGGGGCCCGTCGGTGACGTTTATAACTGCTGTGGGTATTGTCTTTGTCGTCCTAAAAATGAAGCGAGACAAACGGTGATGAACTATTCGTGAAGTTTGTGAGAGTGCTTGCTCACCGTTTTGAAATGTTAGACATATAAATGAAATGCTTCATATATTGAACTTTTCAGGTAGGGATGCTATATTCGCACTTGTAGCTTTTTATATAGCTAGCGAATCATCCTATTTGGAGGTTTTATCAATATATGTGGAAACAACTTTTACTAACTGTCGGTGTTGGCGTACTCGTTTTGAATGGTCCGGCGTCGGCCTCAGCAGATCAACTTACCCCGCAAGAGCTCGTCAAGACGACGAAGTCTCTTCAGAAGATAGAGCGTGATGTTCGCGCATCAAAGCAAGCGGTTGAAAAGGCGGAACGTCACGTGCAGGCGGTCGATGAACGGGCGGATGCGCTTCAAGCTAAACTAGATCAAGTAAGCACTCAGCTCGAAGCGTATGAAACGGCTTCGACCCCTGAAGAGACGTCTTTGTTTAAACAAGTACTGTCGTCTGTCCTTCCTAGCGCGAAGGCGGAAGCGGCGGAATCCGAAAAAGCCGAGACAGATTTAAAAGCGAGAGAAGCCGAAGCTGCTCGAGCGTTAGACGAATTGAGTGATCAACAGGCCGAAGTGAAGGCCGAGCGGGAACAGGCGAAGGCTTCACATGCGGCAGCGTATAAGCAGTTGAAGGCACAAGCTGCGCAATTAACAGATTTGAAGAAGCAAAAAGCAGCCATCGCACCAGATCAGTTTATGATTCCGGCGACGGGACGTCTGTCACAAGGGTTCGGCCCTGCTAGTGGACAATTCGGTTATACGTTCCACAACGGGATCGATATCGCCGCCAAAGTCGGGACACCGATTCACGCAGCGGCTGACGGTAAGGTCATCGACGTCAAGACGAGCGGTCCTTACGGCAAGCACGTCTTCATCGAGCATGACTTGAACGGACAGAAGTGGACGACCGTCTACGCTCATATGCATAAAATCGAAGTGAAGAAAGGCCAAGCGTTGCTTCAAGGTGAAGGCATCGGCCAAATCGGCAACACGGGCAACTCTTCGGGTCCTCACTTACATTTCGAGGTGCATCAAGGAAAATACGGTTACTCGTCAAGTTCGGCCGGCAATACGGTCAATCCGATGGACGTAGCGGAAGTACTCGGCGGCACATCACCAATCAAAGCGGTTTATTGACACGACGCGGCGTAGCGTCGTGTTTTTTTGCGCAAAAAAAGCCGCATTGCAGCGGCTCTCGTTCATTCGCGGGTTGGATCGTGATTGCCTTTGGTGTCGGCGATTGTATCCGAGCTTCCGAAGTCTTCGACTTGGCTGAAGGCGTCAGTACTTTGCCCGGCGTCATCTGTTCCGTCGAGCTGTTTATGGGCAGCCGTCTCAGACGCATTGAGGACATCTTCTTCGACCGGACGATCGAGGTCTGTTTGATGCTCTTGTTCTTCCTGCTCACGTGCATGTTCGATGCAAAGCGTCGCTTCTGGGATGATCTCGAGCCGATCGAGTTCAATTTCTTTCCCGCACACTTCACATTTTCCGTACGTCCCGTTTTTGATGGCGAGAAGCGCCTTATCGACGTCCGTTAAAAATTCTTCGTCGAGTTCAGTGAGTGCGTGGTCACGTTCGCGTAAAAACAGCTCTTCTCCCGAATCGGCGGGATGGTTGTCATAGTGCGACAACTCTCCTTCGTCGTAAACTTCTTCACGATTTTCCAGATACCCTTCGGTCTTGGCTTTCTCTTTTAGTAGACGTTCTTTGAACGTATCGATTTGTTTTTGTGTCAACATACGGTCCACTCTCCAGTTCTGATTTCATTAGTATAAGCATTTCCCATTTTGCGACGCGACAAACCTTTCTGTCGGCAAAGCGGATTTCTAAAGACTTGAGAAAACGGGTATGATGACAATGAGTGTCAATTGTCGTGGAATAAGGAGGAAGCAACATGAGAAAAGTTGAGGTTGTGGAATACGATACAGCATGGACGGAAAAGTTTGAGGACGAGTCGAGCAGGCTCGAACGATTGCTCGACGGTGAACTGATTGTGATTCATCATATCGGCAGCACGTCTGTCCCGGGTCTTGACGCCAAACCGATCATCGATATCATGCCGGTCGTTCGCCAAATCGAACGCGTCGATGGATTGATCGGTCACATGGAGGCCCTCGGTTATCGCAGTTTCGGCGAGCACGGTATTCCGAGACGGCGCTTCTTCGCCAAAGGTGCGGACGTGCGGACGGTCCATGTCCACGTCTTCGAGGAAGGGGACGAAGGGGTCGTCCGGCATTTGGCCTTTCGAGACTACTTGATGGCATTTCCGGACGTACGTGCCGAATATGCCGCTCTCAAACAACAGCTCGCGAGCCAACATCCGGAAGATATCGAAAGCTACATCCAAGGAAAACAAGAATGGGTGTCCGAAACGGAGCGAGTGGCGACGCTTTGGTATTTGTCCCAGCAACAGAAATGAAACTTTTTCTCGCTTCATCTCGTAACGATAGATAACAAGTTGAGGGGGGAGATAAAGTGAAGCAATTTCTTGGGAAATGTATCGAATACTCGTTTGTCGCGCTCGTATTCATCGGATTATTCTTTGGCTTGCGCTATGGGGTCCATCAGTTCGTCCCGGCAACGGAAGAGATTCAACGTTATACTTATCTCGTCTTAGGGACAGCCGTTCTCGTGTTTCCGGCTTCGTTGTTCGGCGGCTATTTTCTCGCCCGTCCGATTCAGCGCCGGTTGAACGGAACAGCGACGGTCAGTTCGAACCACGTGTTGCGTGGTGATGAAAAGCCACACGGGGTCACGGAAGACCGAAACGGCACGCACACTGGGGGCGGTTTATGATGCGCTTGCGCCCCACTAGTTCGGTTGACGAAGAAGCCGCCACGTTTTAAGAACGTGTCGGCTTTCAAGCGAAACGTCAAATCGTCGTGAAGCACCTTTAGAAAGGGGAGACGGGTCATGACGCGGCGCCTCGTGCTATTTATCGTGTTCACGTTCGCGTGGTCATGGTCATGGTGGGGTCTGAACATCTGGCTTGTCCGCTCGACCGGTGCTTCGTCTTCGCTGCTGCATTTCGCTGGGGCGTTCGGACCGCTCGTCGCGGCATGGCTGACGACGGCTTGGACGGATGGGTCGTCAGGGTGTCGTCGATTGTTTGAGCGCGCCTATGGCCGCTTGACGATTCGCTGGACGTTACTCGCCGTGTCTCTACCCGTTTTGTTTTTCGCAATCGGTGTCCTCGTCGTCAGTATGATGCCGGAAGTCTCAAATAGTTCGAATTGGTTTGCCAACGACAAGCTTCCGGACTGGTCGCCGTTTGTGTTATGGCTCGTTTGGGTGGCGACATACGGGTTTGGTGAGGAGAGCGGGTGGCGCGGGTATTTGCTGCCGACACTATCAGAACGGATGGCGGTCCGACCGGCGACGCTCGTGGTCGCGCTCGTTTGGGCGCTTTGGCATGTGCCCGTCTTTTTATACGACCCAGATTTTCAAGACATGTCGGTGTTCATGATTGCCGGTTGGACGATTGGACTTATCTTCGGCTCCTTCTTTTTAGGCTGGTTGACCGTTCAGGCTGACTTCAGCATCTGGCCGGCTATCCTGTTTCACGGAACGTTCGATTTTTTGAGCGCCGGGGATGCGTTGCCGGACTTCATTCCGGCGATCTCATCGGTACTTTTGATTGGACTCGTGCTCGTATTGGCCCGTCGTTACGACGAGCAATTTCATAAACGTTGAAAGTAGGGATTGGATGGAAACGGTTATTTTAGTGATTGGGATCATCGGAGTGATTTCTTTAATGTTTTTCATGTCGAACCAGTGGATGGGATACAGCAAAGGCAATATCGTCATGACGCTCGATGATCATCACACGGACTTGAATCAATACGTGCCGGCGATTTTGACGAAACTCTATGAGGACGGCAAGTCGGCCCATTATCTCGGCGACCGGAAGTTTGAGGTGGACGGGAAACGATACGTCCTCGTCGAACGGACCGTACCGATCGGTCGGGTTCCGACCCAGCAGACGGTACTCATGCCGGATAAAACGAAGTAAAGCCACGCTGCCGCGTGGCTTTTTGTTATTGTGCAGGGGGTCCAAAACTACCGGCATGATAATCGCGGAACGCTTGGCGAATCTCGTCCTCGGTATTCATGACGAACGGACCATGGGCGATGTAGTCCTCACGGATCGGCTGTCCTGAGTAGACGAGCAAGCGGGCCCGTGACGTCGCTTTGACGCGGATTGCGCTCATGCTGTCTGCTGTTTCGTCGTACGTGAGCGTCGCCACGTGCGTTTTCGCGAGCGGGGTCGCCGACGTGCCGAGCTCGACTGAACCGGCGAGCACGTAGACGAATCCGTTATGGTTTGTCGGCAAGACGTGCTCGTAGACGGCACCGGCTTTCAGACTGATTTCGCTCATCGTGATCGGCACGAGGCTGTTCATCGGCCCCGTTACCCCGGCGACGTCGCCGGAGTAGACGCGCACCTGCCCGCCGTCGACCGGTACGACCGGGGCGTCTTCGACATATACGTTCTGATAGGATGTCGTCGTCGATTTGAGCGATTTTGGCAAGTTGAGCCATAGTTGCAGCGTATGGATCAAGTCGTCATCGACGGCTTCCTCGGCATGCCGGGCTCCCCAACCGGCGTTCATATATTGAACGTCACCGGCGTCTAAAACCGAATGACCGCCATGGTTGTCGATATGCTCGAGCCGACCGTCGATGACGTACGTGATTGTCTGAAACCCGCGGTGCGGATGGTCAGAGAACGTGCCACGCTTGAACCAATCCTCGGCCATTAAAATAAACGGGTCGAACTCGTCTTTTCGTTCCGGGGGTAACACCCACCCTTGTTGGACGTGCGGATAGCCGTTCTGTTTATACGCGACTTGCCAGTGTGCGGCGACATCGCGGTCAAATCGTCTCGTCATCAGACCATCTCCTTCGAAAGCGTTTGGCTCCATTGTCGCACATGGACGATCTAGAAACGGGTGATTTTGCTCTCTGAACGTGCAAAGACAGACGGCCAGGAGACCGTCTGTCAATAAGGGGCGAGCGACAGCCAGGTGGCGCTGTCCTCGGAACTGAGTTTGTAGTGGTTACCTTTGGTCGTGACATAGACGTCCGTCTTTTTGGAACGTTCATGGAGCGTCACGTCGAACGTTTGGGACTTAACGCCTTCGGCCAAGGTGAATAGCGGATATGCGGCCGCCTCACCGTTCCGGTTGACGCGTTCGGCCCGCTGCAGCATCTGTTTAAGCGTTTCTCCGTCGGCAGTGGTCGTCTGGATGGCGTCCAAATGATGAAGTTCGGTCTTACCGGAGAGCGACGTCTTATGGAAATAACCGATGGTCGCTTCCTCGACTTCTTCTGTTGTTGCTGCGTCGACTTCTGACTGTGTCATCATCACCGGCGGTTCATAGGAGAGCGAGATCGTTTGTTTCACCGTTTCCCCGCCAACATCATAAGACAGTTCCCAAAGCGGGTATGTTTCTCCGAACTTGAGTTCGTCAGGCAACGGATAGACGGTTGAAAGTGTCGGGATGCCGCCATCTGGAACAGAATCGAGCGACCCGTATGCCATGTTGTTTTCAGAAGATCGAATCAAGAGCGGTTGGACAACCCCGTCCATCTTGACGAGATAAAGCGACAGCGTCATCGTCTTCATGTTCGGGTCAAATGGGTGAAAAGATGTCGTCGACGAGTCCTGCGTCTTCACTTCTAGAGCGAGTGAGGCGAAGAGAGGAGAGTGCAGCGTAACAAACGGTGAGGTGAAAGGCATCACTTCGAAAAAGAGATCGTCCTCAAGATTGCTTTTGACCGCTTGATGCACCTCATCGGATCTACTCAGTGAACGAGGTCTTATGGGCTCGGCAGCCGTTTCACGCCGGGCAATCGAGAAGCGTTCGGGATCGATTTGTTTCATGTATTGGCTGGCGTCGGTTTGGCAATAGGCGTATGTCGCCTCGTCGTCATGGAACACTGTCATGCTCGTCAAGGGAGACGCCACATCTGACGAAAAGCGTGAAAAACTGCGATACGTCCCGTCATAGACGAAGGTGCTGTTCGGGAGGAAAATCGCGCCGGTGTCGTCACAAATCGTATGCACGGCAATCTGTTCCGTTTCGTCGAGCTGCATCGACTGTTGGTCCGGTTCATAATGATAGCCGTCGAATAGGATGGGGCGAACTTTGAGGTCGAGCGCGGACTCTTGTTCTGTGCAACCGGTCAAGATGATTGTCGCCATGAGCAACGTTGTGATGCCGATGGTTCGCACGCCATTTGCCCCCTTTACTCCATGAATTGGGCCTGCCACTTGGCCGCATCGTCGCGGAGTAGCTGGAAATGAGACCCAGTCTTCGTATTCGTCAAAAACACGTCATTTCCTTCATAGCTGACGTCGAACGTTTGTGCACATATGCCTTCGAAGACGGTCAAATAAGGGGTCGAGGCAGGTGTGCCGGCTTTCGAGACGGCTTTCGCGCGCTCGATCGCATTGAAGATGAATTGCGTATCGTCAGCTGTGGCGTGGCTTAAAAACGGCTCGTCTTTCGATTCCGTACCGATCAAGGCGAGCTCGTGAAAGACGACGTGCCGGCGGTGGTCGAATTGTTGGCGCATTTTGTTCTTCAAGCTATCCCCGCGCAACAAGGTTTCTTCTTTATAGGTGATCGACACGACTTGTTTATGGGCTTTTCCATCGCGGGTGAACGAGAAGCTGAACAACGGATAGCGTTCGTTCGCTACGAGTGTCGATGGGAGCGCACTTGCTTGCCGGACTCCTAGAAAACGGTCGAACGTCGCGTCAGGTGGTCGGACTACATCGTGATAGAGCTCTTGGTTCGACGAGGTGTAAATGCCGTAGCGCTGTTCGCCATCAGCCGACTCGGTACCAAATCCAATCGAGAGAAACGGCTGTCTAGAAGATAGATCAATAGGGACCACGAGGGTCTCGGCCGTGTCCGTTGACTCGAATGTGAACTCATATGAACCGTTGAACGGCATCGTCACGTGGACGAGCGTTTGCTCGAGAGCAGTCCGGAGAGGATACGGTTCGTTGCCGACCGGTTTGTCCATCTCGTTTAGAAATTGAAGTCGTTCGTGCGGTTGAGCGTTTCGCAGTTTCGAGATGGACGGATAAGTGACGGACAAGTCTTGAAAAGCGGTGAGACTGTCGGGAACGGATGCGACTTGTTTGATATAAGTGATTGTGCCTGCCTGACATTGCACATAAGACTGATTCTCCACTTCAAAGAATGTAGCGGTCGGGAACGCTTCGGTTGACGTTGTCGTCGTCAACGGCTGCGTCAACGTGACCGTTCCGACTAAACGGCGGTCGCCGGCGGGAACGTTCGTGATCGCATCTTCTGGATAACAAGCATCGAGCACGTTCGTCCGGTCGGACTCGGTCATCTCGATCTGTTGCCCCGAAGGAAGCGTGGCGCGACCTTGATAGTACTCTGGAGCTGTATGTAAACGAAAAGCATGTTCTTCCTCACATCCAAATAGGAATGACAAAATGGCAAGCGTACAGAAAAGCAGGTACTTTTTCACAGCGGTGCACTCCTTCGATGAATAACTTTCATCATTTTAGCACCAATTTTTTGTGACTTTAGTCTTAGGAAAACTAATGTGTTTTTTTAATAAAAAAGCGAAAAACCCGCTCGACTTGAACTGAGCGGGTCCGGTTTACACTTATGGATAAGAAATGGAATTTCTCGATTTGAACGTTGTCGATTTTTGACGAATGAACCTTGATATAGCGTCATTGCTAAAAAACGAACGGAAAACGTTGAAATGGAGTATGGGTTTTATAGGTATTTATTGGTTTTTATATTCCTTTAGTCGACGTCGCGACCGCGTGAAGCTTTCAAAATTTCGAACCATTCTTCACGGCTGAGCTCAATTTCAAGTGCGTCGACGCCAGTGCGGACTCGTTCAATTTTCCCAGAGCCGATGATCGGCATGATATTGACCGGATGTTTGAGCAACCAAGCATAGACGATTGAATCGATACCGCTAGCGTCATGACGGACGCGGATCTCTTCAAGCTTTTCACGAAGTGGCGCGTAGTCGTCTGCAGAGAATAACTGGCCTCCGGCGAGCGGGCTCCAGGCCATGAGCGGCATCCGCTTTTCGTGACATAGGTCGACAGAACCATCTTCGAAATGTTTCAACTGCATCGGCGAGAGCTCGAGCTGGTTCGTCACGAGTTTGAACGGTAACCGTGACTGCAGCAGTTGCTGTGTCGACGGTGCGTGGTTCGAGACGCCGAACGTCCGAACTTTTCCGCTCTGTTGCAACGTGATGAACGCCTCGGCGACTTCATCTGGATCCATGAGCGGATCGGGACGATGGATCAAAAGTGTATCAATCTGGTCAATCCCGAGCTCGCTCAAAGAACGTTCGGTTTGGCTGATGATATGCGCTTTCGTCGTATCGTAATGATTGAGCGTTTGGCCGGGGTTGAATGAGCCGGTCAATTTGATGCCCGTCTTCGTCACGATTTCGATTTGGTCACGAAGCGAAGGTTTGAGGCGCAACGCCTCTCCGAATAATCCTTCACACGTATACCCGCCATAAATGTCGGCGTGATCGAACGTCGTGATGCCGAGCTCGATACATTGCTCGATGAACGTGAGACGCTCCTGTGGGCTCATCTCCCATTCGGCGAGACGCCACATTCCGTGGATGATGCGTGAGAACGATAAGTCTTCCGTTAGTGCGATTCGTTGCATAATCGATTCCTCCTAATTGTCTGTCGCTTTCATTATACGGGTATTGTCCAACAGCGTCACTTTCTGCGCGCGAGCAGGGATGCTGAAACAGGGTCAATCGTGACGGAATCCGTTATGATAGACGAGAGACAAACAGAAAGAGGAGTTCTTCATGAATCGTTATGAAATTTATGCGGACGTGTCGTTCGAACAAGACGTTCACGAGACGCGTGCCACCGCTTATCACCAAGACCTCGAGCTGCATGGGATCGGACGGAGCGCCGCCGTATTTCGCGTGAAAGACACGCGACTCGTCATCAAAGTGTTCTTCCCGGGCTATACTCAAATCGCGGCGGAAGAAGCCGTGATTTATCGTACGCTCGAAGGGCTGCCCCAGTTCCCATATTTGTACGAAGTCGGGCCGAACTATATCGTCATCGATTATATCGAAGGTAAGACGCTGTTTGAGTGTTTGACCGAAGGGATTTGGATTGATGCGGCGTACATCGAGCAAGTCGACGAGGCGCTGATTAAAGCGCGGCAGCTTGGACTTACCCCGTCAGACGTACATTTGCGCAACATCATCCTCAGTCCGCAAGGCCGCATCTATTTGATCGATTTGGCCCGGTTCCGGCAAGGGCAACATATCGACCATCAATGGGAAGACTTGAAACGGATGTATCGGCTCTACCGGCTCCGCTTCGTGCCGAAACGATATTCCGAGCGGCTGTTGAACGGCATCGCCTATTTATACCGCACGTTTGTCAACGATCCGAGACGTTAGTCGAAGGTCGTTTTTCTTTTGGCGATTAGGGAACAACAGTAACGTATCGTTGTCGTGTCACTTAAAAAGGAGGACGTCCGAATGGCTCACCGAATTTATGCGAATGAACTCGAAACGTTGCATGACTGTGTGGAGACGTGTAACTACTGTCTTGAATCGTGTCTTGAAGAGCGCGATGTGAAGATGATGGTCGATTGCATCCGGCTCGACCGCGAATGTGCCGCTATGTGCTCGTTCCTCGCCGAGGCGATGACACGGGATTCGGCGTTCGTGCCCGAACTCGCACGGGCTTGTGCGGTCATGTGTAAGGCGTGCGCCCAAGAGTGCGAAAAACATAAGCACGAGCACTGCCAAGAGTGTGCGCGCGTTTGCTTCGAATGCGCTTCGATGTGCGACCGCTTAGCAGCTTGAGCGGAATACGGTCAGTCGACGCGGCTGACCTTTTTTTGTGGAAAATGCGTCGCGACGTGTGTTTTGAGAGCGAGATACGTATAATGAAGAAAACTCATGAAAGTGGTGTATGTATGATCCGTAATTGCCGTCGTGACGACCTTCAAGCCGTCTTACATATTTACAATGACGCCATCGTCAACAGTACTGCCGTCTATCACTATGAACCGGTGACGCTTCAAAATCGAGTCGCCTGGTATGAAGATAAAAAAGCGTCCGGACACCCCGTCATCGTCTGGCAAGACGGCGACGTCGTCATGGGTTTCGCCACGTTTGGCCCGTTCCGTCCATGGCCAGCCTACCATTACACGATTGAACACTCTGTCTACGTTCATCCGGGCTATCGCGGCAAAGGTGTCGGCAACAAGTTGCTTCGTGAAATAATCCGCATCGCGGAAGCGCGTAACTATAAGACGATGATTGGCGGAATCGATGCTGCCAACATCGCGAGTATCAAAGCGCATGAAAAATTGGGCTTCGTTCATTCAGGGACGATCAAACGAGCCGGCTACAAATTTGGAAAATGGCTCGACTTGTCATTTTATCAATTGGATTTGACAGGTCCCGAAACACCGCAAGAAGGCTAAATGTTGTCTATCGATATTTCTGAAATACGGTATACTGGCAACAGTGAATCGAATGGAGGAATCAAGATGACAGAACTACCGAATTGCCCAAAATGTCAGTCGGCCTACGTCTATGAAGATGGCGCTTTGCTCGTCTGCCCGGAATGTGCTTACGAGTGGTCACCGAGCGAGGCGGCCGAGGCCGAGGCGGACGCTGAGGTTAAAGACGCGAACGGGAACGTGCTCCAAGATGGAGATGCGGTCACGGTCATCAAAGACTTGAAAGTGAAAGGTACGTCACTCGTCGTCAAACAAGGGACGAAAGTGAAAAGTATCCGCCTCGTCGACGGTGATCACGATATCGATTGCAAAATCGATGGGTTCGGCGCGATGAAGCTCAAGTCAGAATTCGTCAAGAAACTATGAAAAAACTGTTTCGGTCCACGGACCGAAACAGTTTTTTGTATTACGAGAAGAACGGCTTGTATTCACGGCGTTCATGCATGACAGATACCCATTGGAGCGTCGTGAACTCCTCGAGCACCCATTCGCCGTTGAAGCGGCCGAGCCCTGAGTCTTTCTCACCGCCGAACGGCAAGTGCGGCTCGTCGTTCACCGATTGGTCGTTGATGTGGATCATCCCGGTCTCGACGCGGCGAGCAAACTCGGTCGCCCGGTAAATTGAACCGTGGACGGCGCCGCTAAGACCATATGGGAGTTCGTTCGAGATATGGAGCGCTTCTTCGTCGTCTTTGAATGACAAGATGACGGCGACCGGTCCGAAGATCTCATTTTTGGCGAGCGGCATGTCGTTCGTGACACCGCTAAGGACCGTCGGCTCGAGCACGTTGCCGTTCGCTTTGCCACCGACGTGGAGCGTCGCCCCGGCGTTGACCGTCTGATCGATTTGGTCGAGGATACGATCGATTTGATCATGGTCGATGAGTGGTCCGACCTGTGTATCGGCTTCATTCGGATTTCCGAATTTAAGACCGCGAACGCGTTCGTTAAACCGTTCGAGGAACGTGTCATGAATCGATTCGGCGACGAGAATCCGGTTCGTCGACATACAGATCTGACCTTGATGGAAGAACTTGCTGTAGACGGCCGACTCGACAGCGCGGTCGATATCAGCATCGTCTAGGACGACGAAGACGTTGTTGCCACCAAGTTCAAGCGCGGTCTTCTTCAACAGACGTCCGGCCTTCTCGGCAATGCCTTTCCCGACCTCGGTCGATCCCGTGAACGAGATGAGTTTTGGGATCGGGTGTTCGACGATGGCATCGCCAATCTCAGAGCCGCGACCGACGACGATATTCAAGACGCCTTTCGGAAGCCCGGCTTCTTCAAACAATGAAGCGAACAGGAGCCCGCCTGTGACCGGTGTCGCCGTCGCTGGTTTGACGACGACGGTGTTGCCGGTCGCGAGCGCCGAGACGATCGAACGGACCGCGAGATGGAACGGGAAGTTCCATGGGCTGATGACGCCGATGACGCCGAGCGGCTTCCGGTAGACCCGATTCTCTTTGTTCGGTACGATCGATGGTTTGATCAGACCGTCCATCCGGAACGGGAACGTCGACGCCTCTTTAATGATTGCCATCGAGGCAGCGAATTCACCTTCTGCCTTGATGCGGGTGCTGCCTGACTCTTTCACGAGCCAGTCGATGATGTCGTCTTTATAGTGTAACGTCAGTTCAGCGAACCGCTCGATCAGGGCGCGGCGCTCTTGCGGTAGCATGACCGCCCATTCGCCTTGCGCTTCCTTAGCTACCTGATACGCCTTGTCGAGATCGGACTCGTCTGCTGACCGAATCGAGAACAGCTTCTCGTCCGTGAACGGGTTGACGTTGTCGATCGACTTGTCGCTCGAACCGTCTACCCACTGGCCATTAATGTACATCTTTGTAAAATCGGTATGCATAACAACACTCCTTTATTTTTTCTTCACCTTAAGAAGTATTCACCTGATTTAAAAAATTAAACCTTTCGATGCGCAACTATCTTGTTTTACAAAGTAGTTGCAATTGAAATCACCTTCCATTACTATTATGTATAACAAGATAGTTTGGAGAAAGTGAGGTCACGCCATGGCGATGAGTCAAATGTTGAAAGGGTTGCTCGAAGGGTGTCTGCTCGCCATCATCGCAAAAGGGGAGACGTACGGCTATGAGATGTCGGAGAAACTTCAAGCGTACGGTTTCACGATGGTGAGCGAAGGCAGTATCTACCCGGTTCTGTTACGGATGAAGAAAGAGGGGTGGGTCGAGACGGTTCAAAAACCTCTGCCTTCAGGAGGTCCGAAACGAAAGTATTACGTATTGACGGAAGCTGGGGAACAGGAATTAATGGCGTTCCGGAAGCGTTGGGCAGATGTGTCGAGCGGTGTCGACCGCGTACTAGGAGAGGGGAATGAACGTGGAACTTTCGAAAAAGAGTCGTGATTTTTTAGATGATTTGGCGGTCTATCTCATGTCGAGTGGGAAATCAGAACGTGAAGTGAAGGACGTGACCGAAGAATTGAAAGACCATTTAGAAGAAGCGGAGCGAGCAGGGAAAAGCGTAGACGATGTCGTCGGACAGAGCCCTGAGGCGTATATGCGCCAACTCGGGAGCGAGATGGCGTTTGACGTGAAAGGGGTAGTGAAAGTTGTCGGCATGATCATTCCGAGCGTATTCGCCTACATCATCATCGGAAACTTTATTCAAGGAGAGATGACGTTCTCGACGGTCCAACTGATCGGCTTCCCACTCGTCGCCGTCATACTTTTACTCGCCGTGACACAAGTGTTCCGTAAGATGTCGACCGGTTCGTCTCGCGGCAAGATGAAAACTGGGTTGACGTATGCCGCGCTCGGTGCATTGCCGATGACGCTATTCCTAGGCTTGATGACTTTCGACCTGCTCGTTGAGACACCGAAGATCACGTTTGGGACGGTCGGGCAGTTCGTGTTGTTCGGGCTAGCAGTGCTCACACTCGTCATCGTGTCGGTGTGGACGAAGACGTGGATCAATCTGATTATTCCACTTCTACTGTTTGTGCCGCAATATGTGTTCGCGCAAACGAGCCTGCCGCTTGAACAACAGTTGATTTTCTCAATGATGGTTCTGTTCGTCGGCATGGGAATCGTTATGTTCGTCTGGTGGAAAAAGAATCAACAGGAGGAAGTCTAAGACGTTTGTCATAGATGCTAGCTCGATTGTTAGGCATCGCTTGGACGGTCTTGTTCGTTATCGGTGTCGTCTTGGCATTCTTTTATCATTCTAAATTTCGAAAAGTGTGCGAGTCTGCTTAATGACGGGTTCGGCTGGGAATAGGAAACTGTACGCCAATAGAGAAAGAAGGGGTTCCCATTGCCAGTCAATCCGACGATTCAATTTTATTTGGATCAATTTAAAAATCAGATGTCACCCACATATGAGCAAATGAACCCACTCGAGTTAAGACGACAGGAAGATGCAGTGCTGACGAGGTTCCAGCATAAAGAGCACGTTCACGAAGTCGAGGACTTGGATCTCTCGCTCCCAGGGCGTACGCTCCCGATTCGGATTTATCGGTCAGGAGCAACGACCGCCCCGGCACTTGTCTACTATCACGGCGGCGGTTACGTCACCGGCAGCATCGAGACACACGATGCGATTTGCCGCACCCTCGCGAACGAGGCGGACTGTACCGTCATCTCGGTCGGGTATCGCCTCGCGCCGGAACATAAATTTCCAGCCCCGGTCGAAGACGCTTACGATGCACTCGTTTGGATCGGGGAACACGCTTCGGAATTAAACGTAGATGCGTCACGACTCGCCGTCGGCGGCGACAGTGCCGGCGGGACGCTCGCCACGGTCAGCGCATTGATTACGAGTGAGCGCGGGGGGCCGTCACTCGTTCATCAGCTCCTGTTTTACCCGGTGACCGGGACCGAAGAGAACTTGCCGTTATCTTTGATTGATTACGCTACCGGCTACTTGCTTGACGAAGGGTTGATCCGTTGGTTCCAGCAGCAATATTTTAATGACGAAAATGAGTTGACACATCCGTATGCGTCGCCAATTTTGTCCGATCGCTTAGAACAACTGCCTGCGACGACACTACTGACGGCCGAGTACGACCCGCTCCGTGACGTCGGTCGGGCTTATGCGAACAAATTGATCAGCCTCGGTGTCCCGGTGACGTATAAAAATTACGGGGGGCTGATCCACGGCTTCACGAACTACTATGCGTTCGTCCCAGAGGCGAAACGGGCGGTGAAAGAGGCGGCTCATTGTTTAAAAACAGCGTTTGAGAACCAAA
This sequence comes from Exiguobacterium sp. SH1S1, assembly GCF_004337245.1. Taxonomy (NCBI): domain Bacteria; kingdom Bacillati; phylum Bacillota; class Bacilli; order Caryophanales; genus Exiguobacterium; species Exiguobacterium sp. SH1S1. The sequence continues at coordinate 1,200,450 of NZ_SJUZ01000001.1, read as the reverse complement.
AAAATATTCTTGGATAAGAGAAGAGGACCATTCTGACCTATTGTCGGAACGGTCCTCTTCTCTTATGAGTACGCTCGCACCATCAGACTCTGTTGCAAGGCGCGTTATTTCATGCTTTCGATAAACTCGGGAAGCGACAGCCTTCCGGGAAAAGGTGGCCGTCACTCATGCGGATCATCCATTGTCCGTCACGTGCACGTGCCGCACGTCGTTCGACATCGGGCAAGTCAGGTGTGAATTCAAAGACGATTTCCGCGATTCCATCAAAGGAGAGCCGTGCCACGACGTCACGCATATCGACAGGCCGAGGCGACAGTACCGCGAACAAATGCAGACGCGTGCGCTCAATAAAATAGATGACATGCACGTCGTCGAAGCGATAGACGTCCTCGTTCAGGCCTTGATAGAAACTGAACATCCAAATATGCATGTCGTCCGTCGTATAGAGCCGGGGTGAGTACGGGAGCGACTCCAGTTTGAACCGACGCCACCGCTCGGCGTCGACGTCGACGTGTTCGAGCGGGGGCGCCGAGCCCGACACGGAGACAAATAGCTCCGGTTCGCGTTGGACAGTGAACCCTTGCTTCTCATAAAACGTTTCGAGGCCCTCGTTACAAGCTAAAATATAAGGCAATCCATCGGCGTCATGTTGTTTGAAGAGGTGCTTGAAGACGCGGGTGGCGAGTCCTTGTCCTTGTCGGTCCTCGTCCGTCATGACCGTCCCGATTTGATACATCTCACGAGCGGTTCCGTCCGTCACGAGGGTCATCCGGCTCATGCTGACGTTCGAGATGATGTTCCGGTAGAACGTCAACGAATAACAGCGATAGCGGTCGGTCCATTCTCCATCCAAATACCATCCGCGAAAATCGATGCCGAACATTTCATCGGTCAAGTAGAAAAATGATTCACGTTCTTTATCTGAATACTCGAGATTGGTGATCGGTCGTTTAGCCATGGGACTCACTCCTTGTTTTGAACTTCTCGGCCTGTTCCTGTACATTAGAGGCAGAGAGGGGTAATTCAAATTATGAAACGGTATGAAGCTATTTTATTTGATGTCGACGATACGTTGCTAGACTTTAAACGGAGCGAGCACGTCGCCTTGGAGCAATTGCTCGCCTCACATAACGTCCGGATGACCGATGCGTTAAAACAACAATACGTGACGATCAACAACGGGCTATGGCGCGCGTTTGAACGCGGTGAGGTCGGACGGGAAGACGTCTTGATGGGCCGCCACACGCAACTGTTCGACACGCTCGGCATCACGATCGATGCGCATGAAGTCGAACAGCGCTATCGAGACCATTTGCACGACGGGGTGCACATCATCGACGGGGCACTCGAACTCGTGCAAACGCTCAGTGAACAGTATCCGCTCTATATCGTCACGAACGGTGTGACAGAGACACAGTTCAAGCGGCTTGAGGCGTCGGGGTTGCTCCCGTATTTCAAGGACGTGTTCGTCTCCGACGCGACGGAATCGCAAAAGCCGATGAAACCGTTCTTCGATTACGTGTTCGACCGTGTCCCGAACGTGTCACCAGAGCGTGGGCTCATCGTCGGTGACTCGCTGACGGCGGACATCGCCGGAGGACGCATGTACGGCCTCGATACGTGCTGGTACAACCCGCATGAGGTTGCGGCGACGGTCGAGACGACGTATGAGATTCAAGATTTGAACGAGTTGAAATCGATTTTATAAGGCTCGGCGGTCGATAAAGTGTGGTGGGAGCGACTGCGGCAACGCATAGAGCGTCTCCGGGAAGAGTCTCAGTTCACGGAGCGACTCGAGCGGCTGCCAACGATAGATGAGTTGATCTCCTTCTGGTCCGTGAAAGTCCCCGGTCCGGAGCGGTAGGTCACCCGATACATAAAAATACATGCCGATCTCGTGAACCGTGCGTTCTAAGTACGTGAAGAAATTTTCGGAGACGAAAGCGAACGTCGTTCCCGTCAGTGTCGCGTTGAGCTCTTCTTGCAGTTCGCGCATCAAAGCGAGTTCGGCTTCTTCGCCGATGCCGACGCGGCCGCCCGGCAATGCCCAAAAGTCATCATTCGCGTTCCGATGAATGAGCAAACGACCATCTTGGACCCAGATGCCGGCGACGCGGTAGTTGAACGTGCCTTGATCGGTCGGAAATACGATATCCATCTTTCATCACTCCATTCCTTTAGCTACAATCAGTATACGCCAAGGAGGCAGGACATGTTTCAATCAAATGCAGTCTATGAGGGAGAAGATTTTCGAGAGGAGACGCTCCGTGACCTTCAACTTTCACATACGACGTTCGAGAACTGTCGGTTCACGTACATCGACGCGACCGAGTTCGAGACCGAGCAGTGCCGCTTCATCAACTGTGACTTTACCGACTCGAAATGGAACGCATCGCGCCACGTCGGCAGTTCGTTTTTAAACTGTCAATTCAATGGGGCGAATTTGTTTTTAAGTGAGTTCGATCAATGCAAGATGACAGGTTCTTCGTTCGAGTCGTGTACGTTTGAGGGCGTGACCGTTCGTGGGGGCGACTGGTCGTTCGTCAATTTGCGTCACGCACCGCTCCGAAAAATGGATTGGTCGGATGTTCGTCTAGTAGAGGCTGATTTGTACGGCGCGGACTTGAAGGAGTCGCGCTGGACGAACGCTGCGTTGACACGTGCCGTCCTGCAGCATGCGGACTGTACGGCTGCCGACTTCATAGGTGCTGACATGGACGGGGTCGATTTCACGGACGTTACGCTCAAAAAGACGAAACTCGACGTCATGCAGGCGGTCCAAGTCGCCCGTTCGCTCGGGGCCATCGTCGAATGAACAATAACCAGGTGCTCGAGCAGCTACTCGCTTTGGCGGAGGAGCGGGAAGACATCCGAATCATGGTGTTGAACGGATCGCTCGTCAATCCGCACGTTTCCCCAGACCGGTTTCAAGATGTAGATGTCACGTTTTTCGTTCTGGACGTATCATCGTTCATAACGGATCAATCCTGGATCGATCGGTTCGGCGAGGTGTTGATCATGCAGACACCGGACGAGTCACCGTCTCAAACAAGATACGAGCGGTTTGCGTTTCTCGTCCAGTTTGCAGCCGGTCATCGGATCGATCTGACCGTTCGTCCTGTTCGCGTCGTGCAGGAGGCGATTGCGGAAGATTCGCTCAGTCTCGTCATGCTCGATAAAGATGACACGTCAGGACGTCCTGTGCCGAGCGATGAGACGTACCGAGTCAAACGTCCGAGCGCGTTTGACTATGCGTCGTGTTGGAACGAGTTTTGGTGGGTATCATTGTATGTCGTGAAAGGACTAAGGCGCAATCAACTGCTGTATGCGCTCGATCACGTGACGATCATGCGAGACATGCTCCGACAGATGATGGCGTGGGATGTCGGATATAGGACCGGCTTTTCCTCGAATATCGGGAAATCTGGGGACGCTTTGGTGAACTACTTATCAAATCAAGCTTGGCAAGCATACTTACGGACATACCCGGTCGCGGATCCTGCGGCGATTGCAGCCGCGTTTGAAACGTTGGTCGAGCAGTTCTGCGTCTTCAGTCGGCGTGTTTCGGAGAAAAGTGGCAACTCATTTCGGGACGACGAGTCCAAGCGGATTCGTGACGCTTTTTCGACGCTTTGGACTTCAAACGATTAGTTTTTAGCCGAGTCGGGAAACCCCCTCTATAGAAGGGGGAATGACGCTTGAATCCGTATACGACGTTCATCGCGCTCCTAGTGGGGAGTTTACTCTTATTTGTCGGCATCCGGACGAAGAAATGGCCAATCGTTGTCGTGGCCTTATTTCCGCTTGGACTCGTCGCATTCAATTTGTACTTATTGATCACTGGACGCTAGAAGACTGCTTGTCAGTCTTCTTTTTTGTACATCGATTTTACGAAAAACGCGGTCGGGAGCAAGATTCCGATTGCCGCTTCGAGTAGGGCGAACAGACGGGCCGGCCCAACCGGCAGTAAGTCACCAAATCCGATTGATAGAAGCGTGACGCCGCTGAAATAGAGCAGGTTTTGCCATGATGGCTCGACAGCGGTCATCGTCTCAAGTGACGTGACGAGAATGATCCCGTCCCACGACAACACGTAATAAACTAAGGCAAACCCAATCAACACACCTAACAAGCTGATGAAAAGGTGGCTAAATAATCGGCCGTCAAATCCGGTCTGCCGGTACGTCTGTCGGTGGAAGAAGGTATATACGTTCAGTCCGACGAATAAGAGGGCAACCGTCAGTAAAATCGTATTCATCCTCATCTCTCCTTTTTTGCTAAGTCATACTAAGTTGTTTCCCTGAACAATTGACGTCAAACGGACCTAATTGCACCATGAAGGATTCTGCGACAAGGAGGTGTCCGTGTGCGACGCTTTAGGTTGACGAGTTTAGTGCTGCTTCTGCTGCTAGGTGGATGTACCACGAAGACGCCATTTAATTTTGATAAAATCAGCTCGTACAAAATTTTTTACAACATTCCGACCGAGGCGATTATCGAGGATATGACCCGGTATGATCTCGTGATCATCGAACCGATTTGGTATACACCGGAGCAGATTGAAGCGATTCGTTCGAACGGCACGAAAGTGCTCGGCTATATAAACGTGATGGAAGCGGACACGTGGAATCGGGAACTGATCGGTCAAATGAAACAAGACGATTTTTTCTACCGGGACGGAGAGCGGATTTATTTTCCGAAATGGGATTCCTATTTGACAGATATCAGTTCGGACCATTTTCGGAAGATTTTGATGCGCGAGATTCAAAAGCAAGTCATCAATAAACACTTGGACGGTATCTTTTTAGACACGGTTGGAGATATCGACGATGTACACCTCGACTATCCCGAAGACTTGACTGAGCAATTGAACGGATTAGAAGCATTTTTAAAAGCGATTAAGCAGACTTACCCTGGGGTCCCGATTGTACAAAATTGGGGAATCGAAACGCTTGAACGAACGAGCGCTCCATACGTGGACGGGTTCATGTGGGAAGGGTTCAATTATTCGGAGATTACATCGGACTCTTGGTCGATGGAAATGTTGGACCGTATGAATGTGATTCAAGAACAGTATGGGATTGCAGTACTTACTGTTTCGGACCAAGAGGAAGCTATTAGTCGAGACTTGGCGGAAGCGAACGGGTTTATCCATTATCATGAACCCACTTATTATGATACATGGGATTTTCAGGAAGGGAATTAAGATAATTAGCAGGGGAATTTGCTGCGAGCGCCAAATAAGTAAGCATGACATTCGTGTTATGAAGCTGTGACTAATCGTTGGGAGGGGATTATCATTCTATATGCTCAAGACCGCCCGTGGATTAAGTGGGCCGAAATTCTTGTCGTGTTCACTCTATTGATCGGAATCGATTTAGCTTTCAATTTAGGGACGATTCAAAATGATTTGAACCTATTTTATGTAGCCGCCATCTTGTTCGCGCTACGTTACGGAACAACCTTTGGGTTGATCAGTTTCGCCGTCTTGCTTCTGTACAAAGTCCTCTACACCGGACTTGTCGGAGGCGATATCTTCTTACTGTTCTACGATACAAACTCACTTCTCACTCTTTTCTATTACTTCGCACTCACTGTCATCGTCGGCTTGTTTAGCACTTCATTTCGAGAGCGTTATGAAATCAGTCAGTTTCGCAACGAAGAACTGAAAGATGAAAACACGTATTTGAAAGAGACCGTCGATTTACTCAACACTTCGCAAACGACCCTTCGTCAAAAATTACTTCAATCGGAATACAGTTTAAATCAATTGTACGAACTAGCTGTCTCGCTTGACCTGCCACATCCTGAATTGATTCGTAGCGAGACGATTCGTTTGCTTAAAAAATATTTCTTGGCGAGCGACGTCGCCATCTATCATGTCGATCGATCGCAAAAGTCGATGCGTCTAATCATTCGCCAAGCCGAGAAGAAAGAGTTTCCACAAACCATTTTCTTAGATGAGGCGTCGAGCATGTTCAAACGTTTCTTCCAAGTCCAAGAGACGATGTTACGGCAACTCGATGATGACGACACGGATCCGATGTTGCTCGCTCCGATCGTGATTGACGGAGAGACGCGTGAAGTTGTCGTCATTAAGCGTCTGCCGCTCCGGAAATTGACGACAGATGACCTCCACGTATTAAATATCCTGTTCTCGTGGATCGGGACGCGAATCACAAACGCGCAAAACTTGATTCGTAAAGAGCAGCACGAGAAGCGCTACCCGGGCACATCGTTCTACAAGAAAGAGGCGTTCATCGAGATAGTGGCGCTTCAAGAACAAAAGAAACTTCATCACGATCAACCGTTCATCGTACTCGAGTATGCGCTCGATTATGAACCGGTCTCGCTCGAAAGTATTGAAGCGATCGTGCATTCGTATTTGCGAGAGATTGATATCGTCGGTTATGACCAAGACGAAAACAAGTTGTTACTCTTGCTCCCAGGAACGAGTGAGGAGAACCGTCAACGAATTTATGATCGGATCGAAGGGATTTTGATCCAGAAGGGGGTGTGAGTTCATGGAAGCCATCGACAGTTTAGTTTGGATTGGGCTCTATGTGATTCACGCAATCTTGGCGTTCGTTTTGTTAGTGGTGTTGAAGCGGAAAATGAAAGCGCTAGACTATGGGGTGGCAGTAGTCGCTTTATGCTTCGGCCTATTTTTACCTTTTGTCGCGGAAGTCGCAGTATATGCAATTTATCGCTTCGCAGAACGCTTCGATCGGAGCGGACTGATTGAAGATTACGATGAGTATATTGATTTTCGGGTCGTCAATTATGAGCAGATTCGGCACGATGCGAAAACAAGCTCTAGCCTGCTGCCGTTAGCCGATGCCATCAATTCAAAAGATCCGGCGATTCGCAAGCACTCGATTTTGACGCACGTCAACCAGTCCATCAATAACCAAGGGAAATACTTGCAGATGGGGCTTAATAGCACGGACAGTGAAACAGTCCATTATGCGGCCGCGACGATGAATATTCTCATCGATCAGTACGAGCAAGAGTTGAAATTGGCGAAGCATGAATACGATTTAGGAAACCCGGAAACGATTCGCCGGCTAGCGACAATTTACAAACGGATGATTCACAGTGAACTGATCACGGAAGTCATGTTGAAAGACAGACGTGAGGCCTGGTTAAAAGAGATTTTGACAGCGAAGACACTGTATCCGCCGTCGCCATGGATTTATGAGGATTTAAACGAAGTCTACATCACGTTAAAACGTCCTAGAGATCAGCTTGAAATATTGAAGGAGTACGTTCACCATTTCCCGGAACGCATCGAGTCCCATCTTATGCTCATCGATTTTTACTATGAACGGGAGCGGTGGACCGAGGTGAAGGCTGTCATGTTTATGATGCAAACACAATTTTCGTTAGACGATGTGCCTTATGAGCACCGGCTGTTGTTTGAAGAATGGAGTGATTCGACATCATGGAAAAACGAACTGTAATCTCATTCTCGCTCTTCATCGTGTTATTTCTCGTCGTCGTCGGTGCTATCCAATACTTGAGGATTCATTCCTTGCATACGTTGTTACCGAACGTTGCTGAACAACGAATGAATATCGACCAATTGCAAGGTGATGCTTCCGCTAAAACAGGAGAGCAACAACTTCAAGTTTACCTTGTCCGAGACGAAGGTGATTTGGCGGTCAATACGGCAGATAATTTATTGTATGGTTTGCGTTACGCCAAACTAGACGTTCGAGAAATTGATGCGGGTGCGGTCAGTTCGATCACGCCGTCTCCCTACAGCATCATCGTATTTACAGGAGAACAAACCGCGACATGGCCATTGCAAGAGACGAAACGGTTCGTCGAACAAGGAGGCAATGTCGTGTTCGCCAACCGTTTCAAAGACCCCGCTTGGAATGAAGTGACAGGTATCGAAGAAATCGGTGAATTCGTTCCAGACGTTTACGGTCTGAACTTCGAAGAAACGATTTTCCCGGGTTATGTCGACTTGAATCCACCGGACGATCTGTTCGTCCATAGTGTCGTCGACTTCGCAATTGCAGACGAAGCGAACGTTTTGCTGTCAGCGGAAGGGTTTCCCGTCCTTTGGGAATATGAGGTCGGTGATGGGAACGTTCTGTACTGGAATACAACGATCACCGATCAAAAGATGATTCGCGGACTGTTCGTCCAAACGCTCGGAACGTTACCGCCTGCGTTCGTGGGTGCCCAAGCGGCGATTAAGCTCATGTATATCGATGACTTTCCGGCTCCAGTCATGGACGGCAAGATGAAAGATGTCTCGGCGACACCACTCGATAAATCGGTCAAAGACTTCTTTGCCGAAGATTGGTGGAAAGACATGGTCGACATGGCTCAAGATGACGACGTCATTTATACGGGCGCGATGATCGGGACGTACGAAGAAGAGATGGAACTGCTAGATGATAAATTGATTAAACGCGGCGAGTTCCCGATGCTCTATTTCGGTCGAAAACTATTGGCGCAGGGTGGTGAAATCGGGTTGCACGGATACAATCACCAATCACTTGTCACGGCCGATGAACCGATCGATCCGACGTACGGATATATTCCGTGGAAAGACAAGGACGAGATGAAGCGTTCGCTGCTGCAGGCAGAGTCGGTATTTGCTAACTATTTCCCGGCAGAACAACTCAAATCATACGTCCCACCTTCGAATGCACTCAATCGTACCGGTGTCGACGCGATTGCTGAAGCGTTGCCTGAACTGCGGACGATTGCGTCACTCTATACCGGTGACCCGGAAAATGGTGATTTTGTCCAAGAGTTCGAATTTGATACGACACATACCGGAATCTATCATTTCCCGCGCATCACGAGTGACTACGGGGAAGAAAGAGGTTCGATCTTCCAAATGGTCGATGCGATCGCTAACTTTGGGGTGTTTTCACACTTTATCCACCCGGATGACGTCATCGACCCAGACCGTGCGTTCGGTCGCGACTGGGATACGATGTTCGCCAGTTTGAAAAAAATCGTCGATGATGTCAACGTCAGCTATCCCTATTTAGAGGCCTACACACAACACTATGCGACGGAAAAACTGATCACGTATCAAGAGGCAGACTTGAACGTCACGTTTGATGACGAGACCATTTATTTGACCGGGGACGGACTCGTCAATCCGTCACACTTCACCGTCCGTCTAAAAGTGGGCCAATCATTGGACACAGGCAAATTCGCATTCGGCACGGTCGAGCAGATGGAGGCGGACCGTCCACTCTATCTCGTCCAATTGACATCAGCGAACGCTGAAATCGCCATCAAGGGGGACCCGCAATGAAGATTGGGCTCGTGTTAGAAGGGAGTTACCCGTATGTGAGCGGAGGTGTCTCGAGTTGGACGCAGACGCTGATTGAAGCGATGCCGGAAGTCGAGTTTGAAATCATCTCGATTCAGCCATCGGTCAAGCGGCCAGAAGATATGAAATATGAGTTGCCGCAAAACGTGTCAGGAATCACACACCTTTATTTAAGCGATATGGATAAAAAGGCGAAGGGTCGAATGAAGCTCGACGCCGAAGACGAACGGGAAATTTCGGAATGGCTCATGTTGAAAAACCCGAACCGGCAAGCGCTTGGCATTCTCGGGAAACAAGTCCCATCAAGCCAAGCCTTCTTCTCAAGCGAGTTCTTTTGGAGAAACGTAAAATCGGCTTACGCAGAAGAAATGAACGGTGGCTCGTTCATCGATTATTTTTGGATGTGGCAGAGTATGTATATGCCGATCTTGCGTGTGTTGCATCAACCGTTACCAAAAGTCGATCTCGTCCACTCCATCTCGACAGGCTACGCCGGTGTCGTCGCATCTTACATGAAAGAGACGCAAGGTATCCCGTTCATTTTGACCGAACACGGCATCTACTCACGTGAACGCGAGGAAGAAATCCTTCAGTCTTATTGGATTCCGTCCCCTTACAAACCGAGATGGGTTCGCTTTTTCCATCACTTGTCACGCGAGGCGTATAACGCGGCCGACGAGATTATCACACTGTTTGAGCGGAATCGCGAATATCAAGAGTGGATTGGCGCGCCTAGCGAGAAGACGAAAATTATCGCCAACGGGATTGACGACCGTCATATCCACGCTACGCTTGAGCGAGCCGAGAATGATGTGTTCCAAATCGGGGCTATCGTCCGCCTCGTTCCGATCAAGGATTTGAAGACGATGATTTATTCCGCAAAAATCCTTCAAGAGCGCCATCGGCTGTTTAAACTGACGATCATGGGTCCGCTTGATGAGGACGAAGAGTACGCCGAAGAGTGTCGTCTACTGATTGAGCAGAGCGGGCTGACCGACTATGTCGAACTCGTCGGGAAAGTGAACGTACAAGACTGGTTGCCGAAATTTGATTTGTTGTTGTTGACGAGCATATCGGAAGGGCAGCCGCTTGCCATTTTAGAAGGGATGGCGGCTGGCATCCCTTGGGTGGCGACCGATGTCGGGGCTTGTTCGGAACTACTTTACGGACGCGCTGACGATCCGTTCGGTCCGGCCGGCTTCATCGTTCCTCCGGTCCATCCGGAAGCCATCGCTGACAAAGTCGAATGGATGATGGATTATCCGCGCGAACGGATGCGCTTCGGTAAAAACGGCCGCGAGCGTGTCCGTCAGTATTATCGATTGCAACAGTTCGTCGACCGCTATAAAGCCATCTATGAAGCGAGGAGGGAACAGTATGGCGGGCATCGGGTTTAAGTTACAAAAGCTGTTTCAAGAAGACTATTACTCTTCAAGACTGAAGGCGTACACGTTTTCCGGTCTCGTCACATCGGGCCCTTGGCTGATCGTCATCCTCGTTGTCGGTACGATTCAATGGTTGGCGTTTCAGATGCCGATGTTGTCACTCGAGGAACGGACACTGTTTATGCTATCCGTGTCTTACGCGTTCATTTTCTCGCAAATTCTATTTAGTTTTCAGCAGCTCGTCGTCACGCGATACGTGGCCGATTTGTTTTATGAAAAGAAAGCCCATGAGATCTTTCCTGTCTTCACCGGCATGTTAAAAGTGACGATTCTCGCTGCCGTCGTCATGTATAGCGTGTTTTGGCTGATTTCACCGCTCAGTTTCGCCTATAAGCTCGTCCTGTTCGTCTTATTCATGACCATCAACGTCATCTGGGTCATGTTCTTGTTCTTGAGCGCCGCCAAATTTTATCAAGCGGTCGCTTACAGCTTCTTGCTAGGCGGGGTTATTTCAGTCGCGAGCGTCTATTTGATCAGTCGTCTCATGGTCAACCCATCGAGCCTCGAGCTTCTGTTTGGCTTTACCGTTGGGATGGTCGTGACGCTGTTCGGGCTATTCTTCGCGATGCTTCGGACGTTTCCGCTCAGGTATGCGACGCGAGAGTTTTCATACTTCCGGTACTTTGATAAGTATCCGGACTTGTTCGCGATTGGTGTGTTATACGTGCTTGGGATCTGGGTGACCAACTTCATCATTTGGTTTGGTGAAGGTCGCATGGTGATTGCCGATTCGTTCGTGTTCAATCCGTATTATGACACGGCTGTGTTCTGGTCGTACTTGACGATCATCCCGACCCAGCTCTTGTTCGTCGTCGCTGTCGAGACAAGGTTTTACGAGCGCTACCGAACGTTTTACGGCTTGATCAATTATGGCGGGGCGTTACACCAAATTGAGAAGGCGAAGCAGACGATGACGACGGTGTTGAAAAATGAATTGATCCGACTTGGGCGAAGTCAAGGTGTTGTCACCTTGTTCGCGATCCTGATGGCGGGTGTGTTCGTCGGTTGGATTGGTGTCCCGGAAGAAGTCGGTCAAATTTTCCGGATGACGACGCTCGCCGCGTTCGCGAACGCGATGATTCTCGTACTGACGCTGCTCTTGCTTTATTTTGAGGACCGGCGTGGTGCGTTGTTCGTCAACCTATCGTTCTTCACATTGAACGCCTTGTTCACGTTGTCGTTACTATCGCGCGGGATCGATTGGTATGGGGTCGGCTTTGCGATCAGCACGACCATCACGTTCTTTATCGCAGGACTGCGCTTGATTTATTTTATGGGGAAGGTCGATTATTACGTGTTCGCGGCCTCGAACCGTCGTAAGCTCGGGACGGAACGGTTCTCGCATTTTGGGACCGCGCTCAACCGTCGCTTCTCGCGTTAAAGGGTTTGCATTTTTCAAAAAGATTGATATGATGTGGTCGAAGATGACCGAATTTCATAATGTTTGCCACTAGGGGAGTCGCTTGACGCGGCTGAGATGGACAAGGTCCAGACCCTTTGAACCTGATCTAGTTCACGCTAGCGGAGGGAAGTGGGCGAAACGTCCTTTCTCACACTCTTTGTGTATGGCCGACGCCGCTTCCGTTATGGGAGGCGGCGTCTTTTTTCATACAAAGGAGGAGAATACGATGACATTTACCGCACACATCCGCCAAGAGGCCAACGCCTTGTTTGAGGCGAGTTTCCACCATCCGTTCGTCCGCGCGCTCGGAGACGGGACGCTCGACGAGGCGAAGTTTCGGCATTACGTGATGCAAGACTCGTACTACTTGAATCAATTTTCGAAAGTACAGGCGAAGGGCGCTACACTTGCCCCGACGATGGAGCTGGCGAGCCGATTTTTGACGCACGCCCTCCACACGATCGAGGCGGAGCACGAGTTGCATCGGGAATTTTTTACGATGCTCGAGGTGAGTGACATGGAGTGGACGACGTTCGAACCAGCTCCGACGGCTTATGCATACGCGCTCCATATGCAACAAGCCGGCCCGACGCTCGGAGACGTGCTCGCGGCGATTCTTCCATGCTACTGGGTGTATTACGAGATCGGGGAGCGCTTGAAGGACGCAGAGCCAGACCATCCGATCTATTCTGTTTGGATTGCGACGTACGGTTCGGAATGGTTCCGTGAACTCGTCGAAGAGCAGATCGAGCGACTTGACGAATTGGCGGGACAAGCGACGGAGTCAGAACGGATTCGCTATCAGCAACTGTTTTTGAAAAGTTGCTACTATGAGCTCGCGTTTTGGGAGATGGCCTGGACACTCGAATCGTGGGAACTGCCGCTTGAGGTGGGACAATGAGGCCGGATCTATGGGAAGCCGTCCGGTTGAAGCGACCGCTCGTCCATAACATTACGAACACCGTCGTCGCCAACTTCTCGGCCAACGGGTTGCTCGCCATCGGTGCGTCCCCGGTCATGGCTGATGCGATCGAAGAAGTGGCAGACATGGCGACCGTGAGCGATGCCCTCGTCTTGAACATCGGGACGCTTGACGCAATGACCGAGGCGACGATGATCCGCGCCGGACAAGCCGCGAATCAGTCGGGCCGCCCTGTCGTCCTAGACCCGGTCGGTGTCGGGGCGACACCGTTCCGCCGCGACGTCGTCGAACGGATTTTGCGAGACGTCCGCGTCACGGTCATCCGTGGGAACGCCGGGGAAGTCGCCACGCTTGTCGATGCCGGTTGGACGACGAAAGGGGTCGACGCCGGAAGCGGCACACATCATCCGCAACAACTCGCTGAACGAGCAGCGAACCGATATAGCTGTGTTGTCGTGATTACCGGGGCGACGGATTTCGTGAGCGATGGTACGGTCACGCTAGAGATTTTGGGCGGTCATCCGCTCATGACAGAGACGACAGGCACCGGCTGTCTACTCAGTGCGGTCGTCGGTGCGTTCCTTGCTGTTGAACCGGACGTGATGACGGCAACCTCGACCGCGCTCACCGGATATGCACGATGCGGCGAGTTGGCGAGTGAAGCAGCGACGGGTCCGGGGGATTTCCCAATCCACTTTCTCAACGCGCTCGCTACCATGACGTCAACTGACCTGCCGAGCGACCGAATCGAGGTGTTCGCGCGATGAGGCCTCAAGTCTTGACCATCGCCGGTTCGGACTCTGGCGGGGGAGCCGGAATCCAAGCCGATTTGAAAACGTTTCAAGAATTAGGCGTATTTGGCACGAGTGTCGTGACCGCGGTGACGGCTCAAAACACGCGTGGCGTGCACGGTGTCGAAGCCGTCTCCGCCGACCTCGTCGCACGCCAGCTCGATGCAGTCGGATCAGACTTTATCATCTCGGCGTGCAAGACCGGGATGCTGTTCAATCGTGAGTTGATTGACGTCGTGGCGGACGCAATCGAGCAGCATCGATTTCAAAATGTCGTCGTCGATCCGGTCATGATCGCTAAAGGCGGTGCGACCTTGCTTGAACGGGACGCCGTCACCGCGCTACGGACGAGGCTGTTACCGATGGCGACGGTCGTCACGCCAAATATCCCTGAAGCTGAAGTGTTGACCGGCTTGACGATTTGTACGTTCACTGATCGTATGAAAGCAGCTGAGCGCTTGTTGTCTTACGGGGCAAACGTCGTCATGTTGAAAGGCGGTCATTTGGACGGTCCTCTCGCCGAAGACCTAGTCATGACGAAGACCGATACGTTTCGAATGGTGACACCACGGTTGCTGACGAAAGATACGCACGGGACCGGCTGCACGTTTTCGGCTGCGCTAACAGCGGAGCTCGCGAACGGGCATACCGTTACGGAAGCCGCGCAGAAGGCGAAACAGTTCATCCATAGTGCCATCGCCCACGGATTACAAATCGGCAGCGGGCATGGACCGACAAATCATTGGGCGTATAACAAGCACCCGAAGGAGGTGGTTTCCATTGAATCCATCGCCTATCGTTGAGCGGTTAAAGCTCTACTTCATCTGCGGCACAGCGGATACGTTTGATCTCGTTCAGACGGTCGAAACGGCGCTTCAATGTGGTGTGACATGTTTTCAATTTCGCGAAAAAGGTAAAGAGCCACTGTATGGGGATAAAAAAGAAGCGATGGCACGAGCGTTGCATACACTTTGTCGACAGTACCGTGTCCCGTTCATCGTCAACGATGACGTCGAGCTGGCAATCAAACTCGATGCGGACGGAGTTCATGTCGGACAAGAGGACGCAGCAGCCGAAGTCGTTCGTCGGCGAATCGGTTCAAAGAAGTGGCTCGGTGTCTCGGTCCACTCGATCGAGCAAGCCGCAACGGCTTCGAGATACGCCGATTATGTCGGAATTGGACCGATTCATCCGACTGTGTCGAAACAAGACGCGGCCGAAGTGAATGGAACGATGCTCATTCGGCAAGTGCGAGCCCGGTTTCAGCATTTGCCAATCGTGGGGATTGGTGGAATCATGCCTGAACACGTCGAAGCGATTCGACGTGACGGGGCTGACGGCGTAGCTGTCATCTCGGCCATTGCTTCTGCACCGGACGTGGCCATGGCCACACGGCGTTTCGCTTGTCTCTGAATTTTATTTGAGGAGGAAGACAGATGAACGTATTTGTAATTGGAGCGAATGGACAGATTGGAAAGCAACTCGTAGAACGATTGAAGCAGGATGGGAAGCACGAAGTCACCGCGATGGTGCGGAAACAAGAGCAGCTAGACGAGTTCAAAGCGAACGGCTATCAGGCGGTTCTCGGAGACTTAGAAGGTGACGTTGAGACGTTGAAGCAAGCGATGAGCGGCATGGACGCAGTCGTGTTCGCGGCCGGTTCGGGCGGCAGCACGGGAGCCGACAAAACGTTACTCATCGACCTAGACGGTGCAGCGAAAAGTGTCGAGGCGGCCCAAGCGAACGGCAACATCAAGCACTTCGTGATGCTCAGTGCCTTGAAAGCGGAAGATCGCTCGGCATGGCCCGATTCGATGAAACCGTACTACGTGGCAAAACATCATGCGGACCGTTTGCTCGAACAGAGTGGACTCGACTATACGATCGTCCGTCCAGGCGCACTCACAGACGATGCCGGTACAGGCAAAGTGAACGTCGACAACGTGTCGACGGGCGAGATCCCGCGGGCGGATGTCGCAGCGTTCTTGGCCCATGTCATCGGTCGACAAGAAGCGGCAAACAAAGCCATCGATTTGGTCAAAGGTGATACTGCAATCGAAGAGACGATATAAATCATGTGAGCGAGCGGATTCGAAAATCCGCTCGCTTTTTTGCGGTGATGTGTCAGCCCGTTCGAAAAAGGAATTGATGCGGCCGATAGAGAAAGTAAAGACGTATCTATTCAAGAAAGGGGTCTGTTCATGACCGCGTTATTTGTCTATATGGCCGCCTATTTACTGCCGGCCTTCTTGTTGAGCCATCTCGCGCTCGACGTCTTGTTACGTAACCCGCGACAAGTCGAGCATCGTCTGCTCAGCCTGTTCGTATTCGGTTACGCAATGCTGTTTTTGGCGGAGTTCGGCCGTCACTTGTCACCGATCGAAGCGAGCCCGGCGTTCGTTACCTATTGGTTCGGCAATGCCGGCATTTTGATCTTTATCTTTTCGGTCCATTTCATCGTCAAAGTGACGGGCGTCGGTGCGAAGATGCCGAAATGGGTATACCCGTATGCAATCTACTTACCGTTGATCCCGGTTGCTCTGACGTTCATTCGACAAGAGAACATCATCAACAGTCAACGCTTCGACCAAGTCGGGCTCTGGATTTATCCTGAATTCAACGTTTCTTATTTGACGACGATGACGATTGGGAACGTCTTTCACTTCCTGATTATTTTGTTGTTGGCGTATGCGCTCAAACGAGCAGAACGGCATGAACATCAACGGGTGCTGCGTCTACTCATCTTGACGGCGGTACTCGTCTTGATTTGGGACATCGTGTTCGGTTACTTCCAATTTCGTGGAGTCATTCCGCCTTATGCGTATATGTACGGCGGATTGGTCTGGACGGTGGCGCTCGTTTTGGCAATGAACCGGCTCGATTTTCTCGCCTCTTACGCCAAGCGCTACGGGACGTTGTACAACTTGAACCCGTCGGCCATTCTGCTCGTCGACGATACTGGTCGGATCGAGAGTGCGAACCCGGCCGCACGCATGTTGTTCCACACGGTCCGTGTCGTCAATGAACGGTTCGTCGACCTATTGCCGGAGAAGAAGCGTGAGGAATGGTGCGATCACTATACACAGCACTTCACGGCCCAAAAGAAGTTTTTAGAGTTCGAGACGAAGGTTCAGACGAAGACCGGACAAGAACGATACGTCGTCATCGATGGTGACTTCGTCTATATCGATCAAAAAATTCACGGCATGATTTTGATTCGCGATGTCCACACGTTCAAGGAAGCGGAGCAGTCGATTCGTTTTTTCGCCTATCATGACCCGCTCACGAAGCTCGCCAATCGTCGGGCTTTTTATGAACAAGCTGATCAAGCGTTGCTTCAAGCGGACAACCTTGCCCTCGTCATCCTCGACCTTGACGGGTTTAAAGGAGTCAACGACACTTACGGCCATCAAGTCGGCGATGACTTCTTGATCCACCTCGGCGTCCTGCTCGAAGAAGTGACACCGGACACCGGGCTCGCGTCGCGCGTCGGCGGTGACGAGTTCTACATCTATTTGACGGACGTGGAAGAAGCGGACATCGTCATGTTCGTGGAGCGGCTGCGGACGACGTTGGTGGAACGGCCGTTCAAACTAGGGCACGGGGTAATCCCGATTCGAGCAAGCATCGGCGTCAGTGTCGCGCCAGACCAAGGCATGGATTTGGACACGTTGATTCATAAGGCGGACCAAGCGATGTATCAAATCAAGCAGCAAGGTAAAAATGACTATGCGATTTACGACGACGCGTTACACGGTCCGACATAACGGGAACGGTAGTAGAGATGTGATTTCAAAAGGAGGAGATGGGATGTCAGAAAAACCATTAGTGACGATGCGGGCCGAGGGCGAAGCGACGAGCGTGAAGACGACGGTGCATGTGCGCGACCTAGAGCCGTTTATCGTCGATGAGCCGGAACGTCTCGGCGGGACCGATGCCGGACCGAATCCGCTCGAATACTTACTCGGGGCGCTATCATCGTGTACGACGATCATGATCGCCTATGTCGCGCAAGACCAGGACTTCAACTATGACGGTGTGACGTTCGCGACGGAAGGGACGCTCGACCCGCGCGGCTTCCAAGGCGTCGAAGGGGTCCGGACTTATTTCGAGAACGTGCACGTCAACATCGTGCTCGACACGACCGAGTCGGATGAACGGATCGAGGCGCTACAAAAAGGCGTCGAGGCCCGGTGCCCGATCCATAACTTGATGCATGCGGCCGACGTCGACATCACGGCGACATGGACACGAAAATAATGAGAGGATGGGGCAACCCATCCTTTTTCTTTGGTCAGAGACAGGGAAACACCAACTGTGGCACGAACAAGAACAGATGCGAGAAAGGGGGGAGGTTATGCACATTCGACCGATGACACGAGAAAACGCCCGCGCAATCCAAGCGTGGACGTATGAAGCACCCTATGATTTTTATAATCAGGACCCTTCGGCTGAAGGGTTAGACGAGTTAATGACTTATCATGCGATTCACGACGATGAAGGGTTGTTCGGTTTTTATTGCCTCGGACCGTACGCGCAAGTTCCGAACCCGACATACGCGTACGATGCCATCCATCTCGATATCGGATTGGGCATGCGCCCGGACCGCACCGGTAAAGGACAAGGTCGTTCGTTCGTCGAGACGGTGCTTGGCGCAGCAGAGCGCGAGGAGAAACCGCTGCGCTTGACCGTGGCCGCATTCAACGAGCGGGCCATCCATTTGTATGAACAGGTCGGGTTCCGTCAAGTCGCCGCGTTCGTCAAAGGGCAGACGAACTTCATCGTCATGGTCCGTTGATTAGCCAAATTGTTTTTGATGGGCTTTCTTTCGCTTCAAATAATCCTTGTCCGCTCGGATCTGGTCCCAGCGCTCTTTGAAGATGCGGGCCGACTCGGCTTTCTCTTCATCGATTTGGCGGTCATGGATGTCCCCGTCGTCTTTATACTTGCGGCCACCTTTATAGTTGGCGTAACGACGGGCCCGGGTATGGCCCATCTGGATGAACTTCCGCGCCATGTCCATGCCGACGAAATCGTCGTTTGCCCGATACGCTTCAAACAGCTCCATGATCTCATCGGCGGACTGTTTGGCGATGGCAGGTGTCTTAAAGCGCCAGTGCGGTAAAATCTCACTCTTATACGGTTCGACGAGCAGGACGCCTTGTTCACCTCGTCCGACGCGATACAGCTCGGGCTGCTCGCGAAAATCAATCGTTTCAAAATCTAAGTCGTAATCAAACGGCATCGTCATCCCTCCTCTGTTCCGTTGTTCCCGGAACGGAGGCGAGGGAAACGAGCGAAGGAGCAGCTGACATGATTCAATTAGACACAGAACGGCTACGGCTCAGAGCGTTTCAGCTCGATGACGCCGAAGCGATGCATCGCTATGCGAAGAATAAGCGGGTCGGACCGATGGCGGGCTGGGCCCCGCACGAGTCCGTCGACGAGACGCGGGACGTCATCCGTATGTTCCAGCAAGATCAAGACGTCTGGGCGATCACGTTGAAAGCGACCGGCGAACTGATCGGCAGCATCGGTTTGCACGACCGGCGACCAGACCCGGATATCCAACACGACAACCAGCGCGAAATCGGCTACGTGCTCAGTCCGGATCATTGGGGGAGAGGCTACGTCCCGGAAGCGGTGCGTGAGCTGCTTCGTCACGGATTTGTCGACCTAGGCCTCGAACGAATTTGGTGCGGTTATTTCGATTTCAATGACCGGTCGCGTCGTGTCGTCGAGAAGTGCGGTTTCACGTATGCGTTCACGACGACGCAAGAGCTGACCCGGTTGGACGGGCGGACCGTTCGAAGTTTGGTCTATGTCATCACGCGTGATGATTATGACAACCGTTCATCTCTTAATGGAGGAATCTGAAAAACGTAAAATGACCAGGAGAACAGGAGCGTCTTCCTTGATGGGAGGGCGCTCCTGTTCTCATAATTCTTAGCTGATACAGATTAATTTTAAAAAATAGTTGATATGTAACCGGTTACACATTATGCTTGTTTTGTAAGCGTTACCAAAAAGGAGGTTCGAGATGGCGACAATCAAACAAGTGGCCAAACGAGCGAACGTTTCTGTCGCGACCGTGTCCCGTGTCATGAACAATAACGGATACGTAAGTGCAGAAGCGCGGGAAGCCGTCGAGCGGGCCATCGCCGAACTTGACTATGCCCCGAACCGAGTCGCGCGTTCATTATTTAAAAAGACATCGGGCTTGATCGGCTTGATTATGCCGGATATTACAAATCCGTTCTTTCCACAATTAGCCCGAGCGATTGAAGACGTGGCCAACCAGCACGGCTATCAGGTCGTACTTTGCAACACGGATGAGCAACTTTCAAAAGAGCAGACGTATTTGGTCGCTCTTCAGACGATGCATGTCGATGGACTGATTATTACGACGAACCATTCGGATAACCCGAACTATGAAAAGTTAGAACTACCGATGGTGGCGTTAGATCGTATCGTCAAGCCGGGGATTGATGCCGTCATCTCGAACGGGTATGAAGGTGGACGCCTCGCAGCGGAGACGCTGTTGAGCTGTGGGGCAACAAAGCTTGCTCACATCGCTGGGCCTAAGCACCTCCTAACGGTGAGACGACGGACAGATGGTTTTCTCGACGTGGCGGGTGACCGGCTCGTCGGGATGACACATTCTAGTTTTGCATTCAAAGAGGCGCTCACGGCGGCACAAACATTATTTGACGAGTATTGGCCGTTCGATGGTGTGTTTGCCGCCAATGACGTCATCGCCGCCGCAGTATTGCAGGAAGCGGTGCGTCGCAACGTCCGGGTGCCTGAAGACTTACAAGTCATCGGGTATGATGGCATCGAGTTAGGTGAGATGACGTCTCCGCCACTCACGACGATTGCTCAACCGATCTATGAGATGGGGCGACTAGCGACCGAGCGACTTCTTGATTTGATTGAAAAGAAAGAGACCGCTGCAAAAGAAATTTTATTGCCTGTCACACTGACAGAGCGACAGACGACGAAACGAAAGGGGCATGACGCATGAACCGAATTGTTGTCATCGGGAGTGTATCTATGGATTTGGTTGTCACGACAAATAAACGTCCGCAGGCTGGAGAGACGGTCATCGGGAATACATTTCAGACGGTACCCGGGGGAAAAGGCGCCAACCAAGCAGTGGCTGCCGCTCGACTAGGTGGTCAGGTCGAGATGGTCGGTTGCGTCGGATCCGATGAATTTGGGAATATAATCCGTCAAAATTTTAAACAGAACCAGGTCGGGACGCGTCATCTGCGAACGATTGGCGAAGAAGTGACAGGGACGGCGCATATCGTATTAGCAGACGGCGATAACTCAATCGTCGTCGTTCAATCCGCGAACAAGCATGTACGCTTCACCGACGTGGAGTTGGAGCAACTGCTTGATGACCAGACGCTCGTCTTGTTGCAACTAGAAATTCCGATTGAAACCGTCGAACAAGTGAGTACGTACTGTCATCAGCGAAACATTCCAGTCCTGTTAAATCCGGCGCCGTCTCAAGCGCTCACGAGTGAGTTACTTGAAAAGGTGACCTACGTGACGCCGAACGAGCACGAATGCCGCGATCTATTCGGCGACTTGCCGATTGAAGACGTATTGCGCCGTTACCCAAACAAATTGATTGTGACAGAAGGAGTAAGAGGTGTTCGTTTCTTCGACGGGAAGACGATTCAACATATCCCAGCCATCCTGGCGAATGTCGTCGATACGACCGGGGCGGGAGATACATTCAATGGCGCTCTCGCAGTTTCCCTCGTGGAAGGAAACAATTTAGAAGAAGCCGCGCGTTTTGCCGTCGTAGCTTCGGGCATGAGCGTGGAAGGATTCGGGGCTCAAGGCGGGATGCCGAACCGAGCCGACGTGATGAGACGATTGGAGCGAGTGTGATGAAAAAACATGGGATTCTCAATAGTCATTTGGCAAAAGTCTTTGCTGACCTGGGACATACGGATACAGTCGTCATCGCCGATTGCGGACTGCCAATCCCTAAAGGAGTAAAGCGGGTCGATTTAGCACTACGTCTAGGCGAACCGTCATTTCTTGATGTGTTGAATGCGGTTGAGGCTGACATGGTCATCGAACAGATTACGGTGGCGGACGAAGTGTTCACCGAGAACGAGCCGATTGCCAAAGCGTTGACCGAACGATTCGAAACGGTCAAGACATGCTCGCATGAAGCGTTCAAGCGTGAAGTCGAGCAGGCGAAAGTCGTCATTCGTACAGGTGAAGCGACACCGTATGCGAACGTCATTTTACACGCCGGCGTTTTATTTTAAGGAGGGGTTCGATGCACATCCAGTTGAAACGCATCCATAAGTCTTTCGGTCCGGTAAGTGTATTGAGAGGTGTGGACTTTGAATTGTTACCTGGTGAAATTCACGCGTTGATGGGTGAGAACGGGGCCGGCAAATCAACGCTTATGAAAGTGATGACCGGACTTCACGCGCAAGACGAAGGGGAGGTCCAAATCGATGGTGCCGTGCGGCAGTTCAAACATCCGAAAGAAGCCGAACGAGCCGGCATCGCCTTCATCCATCAAGAGTTGAATATTTTGCCGGAATTGACGGTGATGGAAAACTTGTTCCTCGGTCGGGAGTTGACCGGTCCGTTCGGTGTCATCAAGCAACAAGAGATGAAGCGTCGCGCCCGGGAATATTTGGCCGAGCTGAACGTATTCATGGAAGTCGATGAGCTTGCTAAAAACTTGTCCGTCGGTCAACAACAGATGATTGAGATCGCGAAAGCGCTCATGACAGACGCAAAAGTCATCGTCATGGACGAACCGACGGCCGCCTTGACCGACCGTGAGATTCGGGCGTTGTTCTCGGTATCGCGTGCATTACGTGACCAAGGCGTGTCCATCATTTATATCTCCCATCGGATGGAAGAAATTTTTGAACTGTGTGACCGCATCACCGTTCTCCGTGATGGGGTGTCGATCGGGACGCATCCTATCGCCGAGACGTCATTTGAAGAAATCGTCAAAGAGATGGTCGGACGCGAGATCGGGGAACGTTACCCGGACCGGACCGCCACGATTGGCGACGTCGTCCTCGAAGTTGATAGTTTGATAGGTAACCGGTTCCACAACGTCTCGTTCGATGTACGGGCGGGTGAAATCGTCGGTTTCTCAGGATTGATGGGAGCCGGTCGGACCGAGGTGATGCGCGCCTTGTTCGGCGCCGACCGCACAAGAGGCGGTGTCGTCAAACTGAATGGAAAAGAAATAAAGATCAGACGGCCGGCTGATGCGATTCGTCACGGTATCGCGTTTTTGACAGAAGACCGAAAAGGCGAAGGGTTGCTCCTTGACTTCTCGTTACGAGAAAACTTGTCGCTACCAACGCTCGATAAACGGGCGAAGGGAACAATCATCTCGAGACAAGACGAGGAGCGCTTCGCGGACGGATATTTGAAGAAGCTCCGTGTCAAACATCATTCGATGGAACAAAAAGTGAAGTCGCTTTCTGGCGGGAACCAACAAAAAGTCGTTCTAGGAAAGTGGCTTGGCGTCGAACCAGATGTGCTCATCCTCGACGAACCGACACGAGGAGTCGATGTCGGGGCGAAAAAAGAAATTTACACGATTATGAGTGAGTTGGCAGAGGCAGGTGTCGCAATCATCATGGTATCTTCGGATTTACCCGAGGTGCTCGGGATGAGTGATCGAATCGTCGTCATGCGAGAAGGCGTCGTCACAGGGACGTTAGCAAAAGACGAGGCGACGCAAGAAAAAGTCATGACATATGCGACAGGAGGACAATGATATGGAATTGAAAGCAACGGCTGCGCTAGGGCGACCGCAAAAGCTCGGATGGGGGCAAAAACTCGGTCCACTGTTCGGATTACTTGCTATCATCGTTGTGGTGACGGCTCTCGAACCAGGATTTCTCTCGTTGAACAACATCTTTAACGTCTTGCGGCAAGTTTCCATCAACGCCTTGATTGCGTTCGGGATGACGTTCGTCATTTTGACAGGCGGAATTGATTTATCAGTCGGGTCGATTCTCGCGCTCTCTTCGGCATTCGTCGCCGGGATGATGGTCGATGGTCAACACGCTGTCATGGCGATCGCGCTCGGATTGATTGCAGGTGCCGTGCTCGGTGCGTTTAACGGAGCCGTCATCACATACGGAAAAGTCGCGCCGTTCATTGCGACGCTGGCGACGATGACCATCTACCGAGGGCTGACGCTCGTATACACGGATGGCCGGCCGATCACCGGTTTAGGGGACTCAACTTGGTTTGAAATGTTAGGGCGTGGCTACTTATGGATTATTCCGGTGCCGGCGGTCACGATGTTGATTGCGTTCGGCATACTCTACTTCATCTTGAAAAAAACGACGTTCGGACGCCATACGTATGCGATTGGCGGTAATGAGGAAGCCTCTAAACTGATGGGGATTGGCGTTAATAAAGTCAAAGTGATGATTTACTCGTTGTCAGGCATGTTGGCAGCGTTAGCAGGAATCATTTTAACGTCACGTCTCAATTCGGCTCAGCCGACGGCAGGTACTTCATACGAGCTTGATGCGATTGCGGCTGTTGTTCTCGGGGGAACAAGTTTAGCCGGGGGACGTGGTTGGATTGTCGGAACATTGATTGGCGCTCTAATTATCGGCACGTTGAATAACGGCTTGAATCTTCTCGGCGTCTCGTCGTTCTTCCAACTCGTCGTCAAAGGGGCCGTCATCTTATTTGCGGTGCTACTTGATCGCAAACAAAACGCGTAATCATCGAAAGGGGAAACAGAAGATGAAAAAATGGACAGCTTGGCTACTCGTACTGACAATGATCATGATGGCGGCTTGTTCGACGGAACAACCGGGAACAAGTTCGGAACAAGAACCAAAAGATGGGGACTTTAAGATCGGACTCTCCATCTCTACATTGAACAACCCGTTCTTCGTTGCTTTGAAAGATGGAGCTGAAGAAGAGGCGAAGCAACTCGATGCGACACTCACTGTGGCTGACGCACAAAACGATGCGGCGAAACAAGTGAGCGACGTCGAAGATATGATTCAAAAAGGCATGGATTTGATTTTGATTAACCCGACGGATTCCGAAGCGGTCGGAGCCGCTGTTCAAAGCGCGAACGATGCTGGTATCCCTGTCATCACGGTCGACCGGAACGCAGAATCGGGAGAAGTCGTCGCCCACGTCGCGTCAGACAACGCAGCTGGCGGGAAGCTCGCTGGTGAGTACATGGTTGAACTCGTCGGGGAAGGCGGGAAAGTCGTTGAATTAGAAGGTATTCCAGGAGCATCGGCCACACGCGATCGCGGTCAAGGCTTCAACGAGGCAATCGATGGAAAACTCGACGTCGTGGCCAAACAATCGGCAAACTTTGACCGGGCCCAAGGCTTAACGGTCATGGAAAACATTCTCCAAGACAATAAAGATATCGTCGCGGTGTTCGCGCACAATGACGAAATGGCACTCGGTGCGGTCCAAGCGTTGAGCAGTGCCGGATTGAGCGATGTCAAAGTCATCGGTTTCGATGCGACGGATGACGCGGTCAAGGCTGTTGAAGACGGAACGATGGCCGCAACGGTGGCGCAAAAACCGACAGAGATCGGAAAACTCGGTGTCGAAGCAGCCGTCAACTACTTGAAAGGTGAGACCGTGGAAGAAAACATTCCGGTCGACCTTGAACTCATCAAATAAGGCAACAGCCGGTACGTCCATGGGACGCACCGGCTGTTTTTTATGATTGTGTGATCGGGCGGAGCGCTTGAACGACTTCGTCTCTGATCGTAACACCGCTCGCTTCTAGTTCGGCGATTTTGTCAGCGAACTGAGGCAGATGAGCTTTATGGGCGATGAGTAGTTCATCAAGCACCCGTTTCGCGGTCTCGCCGCTCGGGATGAGCGGATTGATGATGAACGCTTGAAGAGCAAGTCCGTAATTCCCAGTCACAGCTGCTTCTTCGACGCACAGTTCCATGTTTTTCATGACTTGGAGCCAACCTTTTTCGGCTGGTGCGAGTGAACCGAAGGCGATCGGTTTCGCGCCGTTAGCACCAATATAGGCGGACACTTCGACGACGTCGTCGGGAGCAAGGTCGGGGACAGCACCGTTATTTTTCGTCGAGACGACGATGTGTGTGTTTTTATTCGCATAGATTGAGGCGATCGTCTCACAAGCCGCGTCCGAGTAGTGGGCGCCGCCCCGCTTCGACAGTTGCTCCGGCTTATGGTCGAGGTGCGGATCTTTATACAGTTCGAACAGCTCGGCTTCCGTCTGTTTCACTTGTTCGGCCCGTGTCCCGACAGCCGGATCTCGGTACTCCTCGAGCATGTGGGCGAGCATCTCCTCGGCGCGATAATAGTAACGGTGATAGCCGCACGGGATCATATTCATCTGATGCAGCTGCTCTTTGAAGAACGGCATGTCGTGGATATTGGCCGGGATGCCGGAATTACCATCGTACATCTTGTCGATGATATCGCGCGTCACATCACGACCAGTCACGTCATGCACGCGGTGCCAGTGGAAGTGATTCAATCCGGCGAAAGAGTAAATCAAGTCTCCCGGTTTCTTGCCGATCAGTTCCGGTTCGGCCATCATCGCGTTGACCGGGACGTTGCAAAGTCCGATGACTTTGTCCCACTTCCCGTAACGAATGATGGCGTCGGTCACCATACCGCTCGGGTTCGTGAAGTTGACGAGCCAGGCGTTCGGACAGAGCTGTTTCATATCTTCGACGATGTCGAGAATGACAGGAATGGTCCGGAACGCCTTCAAAATGCCGCCGGCCCCATTCGTCTCTTGCCCAACCATGCCGTAGGAGAGCGGAATGCGTTCGTCTTTGATCCGGGCGTCGAGCAAGCCGACGCGGAACTGGGTCGTGACGAAGTCGGCGCCTTGTAACGCTTCCCGCCGGTCGAGTGTGAGATGCACGGTGACGTCATAAGGTGAAGCGTCCCACATGCGTTGGGCCATCTGTCCGACAATCTCGAGCTTCTCTTTTCCCGCTTCGATATCGACGAGCCAAATCTCGCGGATCGGCAACTCTTCGTAACGTTTGATGAATCCTTCCATCAATTCTGGCGTGTAGCTGCTGCCGCCGCCGATCGTGACGAGTTTGATTCCGGTTGTCATTTCAATCTCCTCCTCATATAGTTCACAAAAAATTGAGCGGTGTGTAAATAGAATTGACTGCTTGATGTATTTTCTCATGTCCATTTCAGTATAGAATATAGAGAAATGAATACAATAGATTTACAGACAACTCCGAAAGCGTTTACAAAACAAAACAAAAAAAGAATGATTTTTGTGAATTTCATTCACGAGAGGAGACTAGATATGTTGTTGACCGAAAAGCTGAAACAAGATTTGTTCTCGCCGTCGGAACGAGGTGTCATCGATTATTTGTTCGCCGAACGCGAGCATATCCATGACCAAACGATGAAGCAGATTGCCGAAGCGACGTACACGCATCCATCGATACTAAGTCGAATTGCCACGAAATTAGATTTTTCAGGTTGGCTTGATTTGAAAATACAATTTTTAGAAGAAATTGAGTACTTGAACCGTCATTTTTCTAACATCGATGCCAACTATCCGTTCGCGGACGGGGATAGTTTGATGATTGTGGCGAACAAGATGGCGACGCTCAAACAGATGACAATCGAGGATACGCTATCTTTATTAGATCATGAGGCGTTCGAGCAAGCCGTGACGATGTTACATGAGGCCAGGCATATTAAAGTCTTTTCAATCATTCATAACTTGCTGCTCTGCCACGACTTCAAGTCCAAAATGAATCGCATTGGCAAGCAAGTCACACTTTGTGAGGTGGACGCCGAGTTCGAGGCAGCGAACTCGGATGAAACGACGTGCGCGCTCCTCATCTCCTATACAGGTGAGAGTGATTATACGGTCGGCCTCATTCCTTATTTGAAGAGCCGCCGGGTGCCGGTGCTCGCGCTTACGAGCCTCGGCGAGAACGCTATCTCGCATGAGGCGGACTGCACGCTCCGTTTGACGACGCGCGAGCGTCTCTACTCGAAAATCGGCAGTTTCACCTCGAACGACTCGATCCATTGTCTGCTCGATTTCTTATACGCCGGTGTGTTTGCGAAAGACTATGAGGAACATCTTAAATATAAGATTCAAATTTCAAAACGGTTAGATCATCGGAAAAGTTCGAGCGAAATCATGCAAGAAAAAGAGCATCCGTTCACGTGAACGGATGCTCTTTGCGGCGTAGATACAGAAGATAACCGACGAACAAGGCGAGACCAAGCAGGGTCATCGCAGTCGTGACGATGAAGAACGGCGGACGATACGTCAACGCGACCTCGTTTCGACCTTCGTCGAGAGCGATGGCGCTGAACGCGTAGTTCGCTTGCAAGACGTCGCGTCGCTCTCCGTTCACAGTTGCCTTCCACCCTCGTTCATACGGAACAGAGAGGACGGCATATGTCCCTTCGGTTGCGTCTTCAACCGTGAAGTCGATGTCAGGTCCGTCCCAAACGACCGGAATATCCGGGATAGAAGCCGATTCTTCAAGGGCGTCTTCGAGTGTCGCATAATCTTCCCACTCGATCGTCACGTCTTCAAGTACATACGTTCCTTCCGGTAGACGGAGCGGTACGTTTTTCTTGAGAGGTGTCCGGAGCGTCATCGAAGTGAGATTGGTCCGATAAATCGACGCTTCTGGTTTTCGAGTCGTCCGGTAATTCCCAAGCCGGATGAAGAAACCATCACCTTCAAGCTTGCGAATCTTGAACGAGACGTACAAATCACCCGTCGCCGAGTCTGGGACGTCCAGAATAAAGTCGACTCCGCCTTCTTCAGCGGTGACTTGGAGTGTCTCATCTTCCCATACCGCATTGACAGGCTCACTCACAAACGTAATCGTTTGCGCTGGGGACGGTGTTGCGGTTCCCTGTTCTAAGATGACACCCGACAGCATCGCTTGCTCACGCGTCAACATCGAGACATCTTTAAGCGCTTCACGATTGTACGTGTTTGATGTCGTCCGGACGAACGGCAAGCGGGTCTCGCTCTCATAAACGGCGTAACGTTCTGTTTCGGCAAGCAGTTGGAAGCCGTACGGTGCCTCGCTCGCGATTGTTTTATCACGCATCCAATAAGGAGTCGACAGCACATGATGTAAATTCGAACGGTTGCCGAGTGTCCCGTAACGGCTGACACTTTCCCGTCTCATATCAATTTCAAGGTCGCTCCAATAGAATGTGAGCAAATGTCCGTTCAAAATACTCGAGTATAGGCTCGTCCCAAGGAACGACTGGACGATTGGTGTATTGTTTCGCAACGGTATCATCCAGTCCACGCGTTCGAGCGGACCGGCTTTTTCACGGACGACGTCGATGAGTTCCCGTTGTTCAGCGCTATTGTACTGCTCACTCGTGACGAACGTCTCGTTCGTGTTGACGATCGCCATATCGTGAAGTACCAACTTCGTGTAACCGTTGAACACGATGAGACAAGACGCGATGATGAGGTACGGAGCCAACAATGGTTTAAGCCAAAACGATAAGACGGTTAAAATCATGAGGACAAACATACCGAACACGATTGGCCATGGCGCGTTACCGAATAGCCCAAAACCGAGATAAGCCAAAACGGTTACAACTGCTGTCTTGAAAAATGATGTTTTTTCGAAGCGCCAATGCGTCAAGCCGACAGCAACCATGCCGCCGATCGTGAAGCTCGCCAAATACTCCCAGCGATATTGCGGTGCCGAGAAGCCGTTGAAGAAGCTACCGACGTGCGGACTGAAATGGAGTAGGGTCAACAGTAGACTCATGCTCGCAAACAATCGGAACGTGACGTGACGGTAGAGCGGACGATAAAGAGCGAACAGTAGGAAGACGGCCGGTAGGATCAGCAGATTGCTATCGTATAACAAATTGTCGAGCTGAATCCAACGAAGCTCATGCTCGAGCGATGGTCGCTCATTTTGCAAAAAGCCATAAGTCGCCGGAATGAACGCAAACGAACTCAGAAGTAGGGCAATGACGCCAGATCCGCTATAGAGCAACCATTGCTGTTTACGACTGACCTGATCTTCGGGTAGGTGAATGAATTGTCGGAACAAGACATAGACGAGAACGAAGACTAAATTGATGTAGGCAAAGTAAAAGTTATTGATCAGCATGATGGCACTAACAACAATAAAGAAGTCGGCGCGACCGTTTCGGATGATGCGTTCGAGACCGATGACAAGGAGCGGGACCCACAAAAAGCCGTCCGCAAAAAACTCCCAAAACGTCACGTGACGGATGTACATGACCGACACACCATAAATGACGGCACCGACGAAAGCGTGGAGTGTGCGGACGTTAAACAACTGATACGCATACGTCGCGAACACGATGACGACAGCGAGCCGGATGACGCTCACAATCAAGGCGAGACGCAACCACATGTCCAAGTCAGGTGTGACGAGTCCGAGCACATCAAATAAGGAAACGACGGCGACCGAGAGCCAAAATACGACTGACGTTGAAAAGTAGTAAGCGAGTTGTGTGAGGATACCGCCGCCGAAGCCGAAGTCCTCGGCATAGACGAGATTCCCTTTATGGAACGTTTCGTAAAGGAAATGCTTGAACGGGACCATTTGCGATAAGCCGTCATTCGGTCCGGCGATGAAGCCACCCTGTGATTGATAGTAGATGAAAAAAGCGTGGGCGATGGTCGACACGAGCAACGCAACACTGATGAGTTTGAACTGTCTCATATTGTCGATTGCTCACGTTTCAAAATTTTACTCGTGACGATGAACGTCGCCGGCACAGCGATAAAGATGGCGAACAACGGGGCCAACGTCGTCGAGACGTTCAGTTGTTCGACGAGCAAATAAATACACACCGTCGTGACTGTGAAGTTGACGACTTGCGTCAACGGAAACTGCAAAAATTTCCGTAGCGTCGGTTTGACTTTGAACGTGAAATAACTGTTCAAAAAGAAAGAGGCGATCATGCTGAGCGTGAATGCCACCACATGAGAGACCCCATAGCCGGTGTTCCATAGATGATGAAACAACATATAAATCAAATAGTAGTTAAGAGTATTAATTCCCCCAATGGCGACGAATCTTATAAACTCGGCCTTTCTCTTGTTCATTCGCACTCTTCCTTTGTATGTTAGTTTCTTGAATCAAGTAGGCCGGACGGCGTTTCGTCTCAAAATAGATGCGACCGACGTACTCACCGATGATCCCGAGGCTGACGAGCTGGATTCCACCAAGTAACAGGATGGCTGAGATGAGCGTGAAATAGCCTGGTGTGTCGATACCGTCTTGAATGATGTCAAACAGTGTCAACAGAATATAGAGCATCGACAGTAGTAAAATCAATACGCCTGAGTAAAAGCAAAAGCGCAGCGGTTTCGAATTGAAAGAGATCAACCCATCGACACCGTAATTGAATAGTTGGCTAAACGACCATTTTGTCTCGCCGTTTTGACGGAGTACATTTTGATAAGTAATCGTCTTTTGTTCCATGCCAATCCACGAGAATAAGCCTTTTGAGAACCGTTGATGCTCGTTCATTCGTAAGAGAGCGTCGACAGCCTCGCGGCTTAGCAGACGGAAGTCACCGACACCGTCCTCGAGTTCGACGTCGACGATTTTGTTGATAAGCTTGTAATACGTCCGAGAGGCCAGTTTTCGAGTCCTGCTTTCGCCGGCTCGGTCGCGCTTGGCGATGACTTGATCAAATCCTTGCTCGAAACCGGCAACCATGTCCGGAATCAGGGACGGCGGATGCTGTAAATCGGTATCCATCAAGATTGTCGCATCCCCCGTCGCGTGTTGTAACCCGGCCAGGATGGCTGCTTCCTTCCCGAAATTTCGCGAGAATGAGATGTAACGCACTTCAGGATGACGCTTAGCCAAATATTTAATTACATCAAGTGTACGATCCGAACTTGCATCATTCACGAATAAGATTTCATAAGAATAAGGAGTGCCGTCAAACTGTTCATGGATGGCGTCGAAGATGAGAGGAATGTTTTTTTCTTCGTTATAGGCAGGTAATACCATAGAAATCGTCTTCATAAAAAACACTCCTTTCTACACACTTCCGATGATTATCCATTCCCGAACAGTTGCAAACTCAAGCGTCAATGGTTCCTTTCACATAAAACAAAAACATCCACACCGTCAAAATGGAGTGGATGTAAGATCAGTTAGTCAATCGAGCGAAGCAATGCGCGCACCGGGCTACCGTCACCTTCCACGATTGGAAGCGGGACGGCGTTCAATTCGTAATCTCCGGGCGCGATCGCATCGAGGACGAGCCCTTCGAGGATGTGGACGCCGTTCCGCGCGAGCGCGTGGTGGGCGTCCATGTCTTTACTGTCGATGGCGTCGACCGATGGCAGGTCGAGACCGATCAAATAAATACCGAGCTGTCCCAACCGCTCGGCGAGGGATGGCGTAAGTTCCGGGATCTGGCTTGGAAATTCAGCTTTGTTCGGCCATCCGTCCGTCTTCAGGATGAGGCGCTCGACACCGGTCAAGTCGAATCCGTCCAAATCACTTGCTTCAATCTTTTGTCGCCCGGGCAAATGAATGACCCGGACCGGTCCGATGTAGAGCCCGGGGTCGAGGTCGATCACCCGCTTGCCGGCATCGTCGAAATGGAACGGGGCGTCGATATGTGTGCCTGTATGTAGACTCATCGTCACTTTGCCGACGTTGACGGAGCCACTGTCCGCCATCGGCCAAGCGATCTCGTAGTTGAACTTTGTGTCGCCCGGCCATGTCGTGATCGAGTCGTCGAGCGGCTGTGATACGTCAATCCATTGTGTCATCGTTATGTCTCCTCACAATTTTGTCCGGACGGTCCATAGTTCA
Source organism: Exiguobacterium sp. SH1S1 (assembly GCF_004337245.1). NCBI lineage: Bacteria > Bacillati > Bacillota > Bacilli > Caryophanales > Exiguobacterium > Exiguobacterium sp. SH1S1. The sequence continues at coordinate 1,167,726 of NZ_SJUZ01000001.1, read as the reverse complement.
GGGAAGAAACGGTGGTCGAGGACGCGGCGCAAGTAGTTCACGCCGGACGATCCACCCGTGCCCATTTTTTGACCGATGATCCGTTCGACCGTGCTCATATGATTGAAACGCCACATCTGTTGTTGGTTGCCGATGTCGAGCAACTTCTCTCCGAGTTCATACAAGTCCCAGTACGTGTTGACGTCCCGGTACACGGCGGCCCAAGCGTTCTCGACGCTCTCGTTCCACTCCCAGTCCTGCGTCACGTCCCGGTCGAGCACGTCCGCGTCGATATGCAGTCCGCGGCGGTGCATCTCACGGGCGGTCACGTCATAGATGCTCGGTGCTTGGAGTGATGCCTCGAGGAGCGGATAGAGTGCCTCGTCATGGGCATAGACACTGAGCGTCCGTGCGTTTTTAAAGCCGAGCGCGAATTCAATCTGGCGGTTCTGGTACGATTGGAAACCAGATGACGAGCCGAGCTCGTCACGGAACTCTAAATATTCGGCCGGTGTGAGCGTCGCGAGGACGCTCCACGATTGGATGAGCTGTTGTTGGATTTTCGAGACGCGGGCGAGCATTTTGAACGATCGTTCGAGCTCACCCGTTTCAATGGCGGTCACGGCCGCAGTCAACTCATGCAAGATCAACTTCATCCACAGCTCACTCGTCTGGTGGATGATGATGAACAGCATCTCGTCGTGGTGGTCCGACAGGCGATGTTGACTCGATAAGATCGGGTCGAGCTGTAAATAGTCGCCATACGACATGTCTTTTGAAAAGTCAGTTTGAATCGATTGCTCGACTTTATGTTCGATACGTTCACTCATCGTTAATCTCCTTAAGCTACGACTTCACGGACGTTCTCGAACGCCTCGTATTCTTTATTGTCCATTATTTCTTTCAAGATCATGACGACGTCGTACACGTCGGTGAACGTGTTGTAGAGCGCGACCGGTGCGAGGCGGATGATGTTCGGCGCTCGGAAATCAGGAATGACACGGTGTTGTTTGAGCGCTTTACAGATACGAGCCGCTTCCGGATGCTCGAGGCTCAAGTGGGCACCGCGACGTTTTTCATCGCGCGGGCTGCCGATGACGAAGCCGTGCGGTGCGAGCAGTTCATCGATCAATTCGGTCATATACGTCGTTAAAGCGAGCGACTTGTCACGAATCGCTTCCATGCCGACCTCATTGAACATCTCGAGCGCGCCGAGTTGTGGCGCGAGGCTCATGACGTGCGGTGTCCCGATTTGGAACGCACCGGCATGTTCAGCCGGTGTCATCGTGTGGTCCATGTCGAACTGCTTGTCTTTTCGTGATCCGAACCAACCGGCAAGACCTGGCGTCGTCCCGAAATGACGCTCGTGGACGAACAGCCCACCGACACTTCCCGGTCCGCCGTTCAAATGCTTGTAGTTGCACCAGTAGGCGAAGTCGACGCCCCAATCATGAAACGCGTGCGGGATGGCGCCGACCGAGTGGCATGCATCAAAGCCAATCAATATGTCGCGTTCGTGTGCGGCTTTGGCGAGACGGGCCATATCAAGAATCTGACCGCTCCGGTATAACACCGTCGGCAAGACGATGAGCGCGATATCGTCGGTCATGGCGGCGATGATATCATCCTCATTTAAATAACGACCGTCACGACTCGGCACTTGGACGAGATGTTCGGCCGGATCGAGGTCGCGTAGCAAGAGTTGGCTTTGGAGTGCGTAAATGTCCGACGGGAACGTCAGCGCATCGGCGAGAATCTTCGTCCGTTTGCCGACCGGTTTAAAGAACGTGGCGGCGAGCTGATGCAAGTTGACGGTCGTCGATCCGGTGACCATGACTTCATTGGTGCTCGCACCGATGAGCGGCGCGTTGAGTGCGGCCAGCTCTTCTGACAGATTGAACCACGGATGGCGCCCCGACATCCAGCCGTCGATTCCGAGTTCTTTCCAATCACTGAGCGATTCGAGCAACGTCTTCTCGGCTCGTTTCGATAACAGACCGAGCGAATTCCCGTCCATGTAGATCCCGTCCTGCGGCAAGTAAAACTCTCCCCGGTAGCGTGCGAGTGGGTCGCTTGCGTCTCGCGTCTCCGCATAACCGCGTGTGAAATCTTGAACCATCATGTATCCCCCTTAAATGTGTCGTTCAATTCTGTCAAAAGCGTAGCAAACCGCAAAGGTAGCGTCAATTTTTGGAGCGGATGATGTGTATATATTGAACGTTTGTAAATACCATAATCAATGTTACGACAAAAATTGAAAACAATTGTGAATCCCCCGTCACAATCGAATAGACGAGCAACAAAATAATCGCAAATGTCATAAGCGAGGTCGTCGAGATGTTTGTCTTGTACAAGCCTTGCAACATGACATGTTTCTCACCGTCATCGGAGAGGTCGAGCAATCGCTGTGCATAATCCGGATCTGACAGTTTTGGGAGGGAACGCTCTGGATACATGATTGGTAATAATGTGTTCAATGAATAGGTAAGGATTGAGCCCACCGCTAACGAGAGCAAAGTCGCGATGAGAAACGATGGCGATTGATCGGTCAATAAAATAAAGCTAGCCGAGGTGAGACTGAGGATAATCGTCAACGAGGATGCGAGCGAACCGTCACTATAGGCTTGATACATGTATCCCTCGGCCTCATCTTCTTCATCGCCGGTCAAAGGCTGTTTCGTCAGGCGACGTATACGTTGAACGCGGCTAAAACCCCAAGCAATCAGTCCGAGTAGCGAAAGAAGCAATAGCAATGTTAAAGGGAAGACAAGCTTTGTCAAATCGACTTGAATTGTTTCGTTGTTTAAATAGACATACATGAAGGTGTAACCGACCACTCCGCCGAGAAACATCTGCAGACCAAATTTGAACCATGATTTCATTGTAATTCCTCCTCGTCAAATTGAAATACTTCTTCAATGGGTTCCTCAAACACACGTGCGATTTTCACGGCAATCAATAAAGATGGCATGAATTCTTCACGTTCAATTAAACTGACGGTTTGACGTGAGATGTGAGCCCGCTTGGCAAGTTCAGTCTGATTCATGCCAAATCGAGCGCGGAGTTCTTTCAATTTTGTTTTCATAATCTTCACCTCGTTAAGGTTAATGTACACGATTATAATCAAAATGACAACTATAATAGTCAATATGAAATGTTTCATTGTCATTCATCACAAAAACCCTTTACACATTTAGAAGGTAAAGGGTAAGTGGCTATTTAATTTTTTTAAGGTTTTCTTGACGCAATAAGCTGAACAGCGTGTACACCATCAAGATTAGAATGATCGTGAACGGCAGGGCCGAGATCAAGGAAGCGGTCTGTAGCCCTTCGAGTCCGCTCGCGATGAGCAGGACAGCGGCGATGCCACCTAGCAAGATGCCCCAGACGATGCGGACGGAAAGCGGCGGGTTCAAGCTTCCGTTCGTTGTCATGCTGCTGATGATGTACGTCGCCGAGTCGGCCGACGTGATCAAGAACGTGAGAATCAATAAAATCGACAAGATAGACAGGATGAAACTGAACGGCAGCTCGGCGAACGTGACGAACAAGGCGCTCGTGACGTCCGCGTCGACTGCCTGGGCGATCGATGTCCCTTCAAACAAGTCGAGATGAAGGGCGGTCCCGCCGAACACGGCAATCCACATGAGCGCGATGAACGGTGGTACGACGAGAACACCGACGATGAATTCGCGAATCGTACGGCCTCGTGAAACACGAGCGACGAACGCTCCGACGAATGGCGACCAGGCGATGGCCCATGCCCAGTAGAAAATCGTCCAGTCCCGTACCCACGTCCCTTGTTGATAAGGTTGGAGACGGAGACTATAGCGGATAAAGTTTTGCAAATAGTCGCCAAGCCCGAGCGTGAACGTCTCTAAGATGAAGATGGTCGGACCGGCGAAGAAGACGAACACCATCAATACAAGTGCCGTTCCGAGGTTGATGTTACTTAGCCATTTGATCCCGCGATCGAGACCGGTCGTCGTCGACGTCAAGAACAAGGCGGTCAATACGACGATGATGAGGACTTGGACGAGTGCCGTGTTCGGCAACCCGAAGACGCTATTCAGTCCGCCATTGATTTGCAGGACGCCGAGCCCGAGCGAAGTCGCGACACCCATGACCGTCGCGATGACGGCAAAAATGTCGATTGTTTGGTTGAGCGGTTGTTTGTAAGGCCGCTCTTTGATGAGCGGAGATAAACTTGTCGAAATCCGTCCATCTGTGTTCCGGCGAAACTGGAAGTAGGCGATGATCAATCCGACGATGGCGAAGACGGACCATTGACTGACGCCCCAGTGAAAGAACGAATAGGCCATGGCGAGTCGGGCTCCCTCGACTGTCAGTTCAGTCGTATCCGCATATGGGGGCGTGATGAAGTGACTCATCGGTTCAGCGACGCCCCAAAAGACGAGCCCGACCCCAAAACCAGCTGAAAATAACATTCCGATCCAAGTGAAGAACGGGTATTGTGGTCGGTCGCTGTCTGCCCCGAGACGAATCTTTCCGTACTTGCTGAAAGCGAGGAAGATTAAGAAGAGGACGAAAAAGAAGACGGCTAGTAAGTAGAACCAACCGAACGACCGGGTCGTGAAGTTGAAGATACTGCCGGCGATGTCAGCAAATAATGTCGGGCGAATCGCACCGAATAAGACGAGCAGGGCAATGATGCTCGCAGAGATGTAAAACACACGATTCAAACGCGGCTTTCCAGTTGAGATGTTCATAAAGAACTCCTTTCCGAACGGACAAATATTATTGAGAACTAATAATAAATTCCCTATTTTTGAAAGTGGGAAACCGGAGTTTTCATTTACTGTGCAATCTGACAGTTGAGACTGAGCAAATCAGGGAATTAGAATGGAGACAAACATGCTGAAAGGAGAGAATTAAATGAAATTGATTGCCATCGACTTAGACGGGACGTTATTGTCGCGCACCGGTGTCATCACGGAAGCGAACCAACAAGCAATCCGGCGACGCCAGGAGCGCGGTGATTTGGTCGCCATCTCGTCAGGACGCTCAATCCATGATATCGAGGAAATTTTGAAGCGGAGCGAGTTGACGTGCCCGATCCTTTCCGGGAACGGGGCGATCGCATTTTATGAAAATGAACGTATTTACTATCACGCCCTCCCGAAACAAGTCGTTCAGGAGTTATGGGACGTGGCGCATGAGCATGATACGTACGTCGAGTTTTATACGAACGCCGGTGTCAAAGTGTTGCGCACGGGTACCGACTTGTTAAAAAGCGAATTAGATGAGGTGTTGCCGCACGACCAGTCGTTCACCCGAGAGTGGGGCGAGCGGGAGATCGAGATTCAAAATGAACAGTTCGGCCTGACGTACGTCGATACGATTGATGAGATTGATTTTGAAGCCGATGAAGTGTACAAAGTGTTCATCTATTCGTTCGATCGTCGTAAGCTGCATAAGCTACGGAAGCTTTACGAGCCGCGGACTGATATTTTGATCACGACGGCGGGATGGACGAAGATTGAAATTGGACATCCGAAGGCGAGTAAAGGCATGGCGCTGAAGCAGCTCGCCGAGCATCATCAGATCCCGCAAGAAGAGATCGTTGCAATCGGGGACAACTTGAATGATATCTCGATGTTCGAGGTGGCGGAGACGAGAATTGCGATGGGCAACGCGGTCGATCCGCTAAAAGACATCAGTACCCATATTACGAAAGACGCCGAGGCGGATGGAGTCGCGTATGCGCTTGATCGTTATGTATGAGCTGAAATTTTGAAGAAATGGTGAACTAGGGTTCGTCGCTGGGCAGAACGGCTATTGTATTAATGTAGTCCTCATTCAACGTGTTGAGCTGAAAGGGGGCAACGAATGAAACAAAGATTCAGTCGTTGTTTGGCCGAGGCCGGCTCGGTGAAACGAGAGACAGCATGTCAGAAAAATCGACCTGTGTGACCGTCCTTCATATCCGATCTGTCGTCCACCTTGCGTATGTTAAAATGGCAAGGGGCAGACAAACATGATGCTTTGGGGAAGCAGACGTCAACAGGTATCGATTTTTCTGGAAACAGAGGTGAGCAGGACGAGGTTCGTGACAGATTTCATTTTTCACAGTCGAAGTGTCGGTAACATGCCAATCCGGAACCGATTTTTTGCTTCTGTGCCAGGCTATATCGACCTCTAGACGAACGTACGCTCAGAAATCATTGCGTGAATCGCGTCGATTTTCTAGCACGTATTTGACCAATCCGCTGGGACGGTCGATCGAGATGTTTCTCGATCGGGTGAAAGTCCGCTTTTTTAGAAAATGCTCACCGTTAAGCGCCACACGTGTGGCGCTTTTTCTTAGGTGATGGGTGAAGGGGTGAATCTATGCCGAAATTGTACTGGCTCGGCACGTTCGTGAGCGGACTGCTGCTCATGTCAATCGGAGAGGCGAGCGCGGTGCCGCGCGTCGTCCCGTATTTTTTGATGGCGGTCGGTGTGACCGGCTTTTTAGTCCAATCCTGGTTCGAACAAAAACGACGCCGTTGACACGGCGTCGTTCGTCGTTAAATCGATTCAAGCAACTGATTGAGCAGCGCATCGATGTCAGCTTGGAGCGCATCGGCTTGTCGTTGCAGCTTCATCAGTTCCTCGACGTCGTTCGTGTCGTTCATTTGAGCGAGTAGACGCTGATGATCATCTTCGAGCTGGTTCAATCGTGCCTCGTCGGCCGCGGTATCGACGGGCCGTTGCGGTTTGGCTATTTTGGCTTTCGGTTGCGAGACGGGTTCGGCGATGTGAGGTTCAACCCGTTTTTCGAGCGCGTAGGCGACATTTCCCGGGAAACGGGTGATCGTTCCATCGAGCCAATACGTGATCGGGAACAGTTTGTTCAAGAAGTACCTGTCATGGGAAACGACGACGAGCGTTCCGGTGAAGCGGTCGAGCGCTTCTTCGAGCGCCTCGCGCGCTTCGATGTCGAGATGGTTCGTCGGTTCGTCGAGAACGAGCACGTTCATGTCCTCGTGCATGAGGACCGCGAGCATGAGCCGCATCTTTTCACCGCCGCTCAAATTGCCGACCGGTTTGAACACGCTCGCTCCATAAAACAAGAACTGGGCGAGCAACTGCCGTGCCTTGCCCTCGTCGACGGCGATCCGGTCTCGGAACGCCTCGATTAATCGATGCCCGTCTTCAAACTGGACGTGCTGGGACAAGTAGCCGATTCGGGCCCGTTCCGCCCGGCGAACGTCTCCGGAAGTCGGTTCGATCTTGCCTAGCAATAGCTTCAATAGCGTCGACTTGCCACTGCCGTTCGGTCCGACGATGGCGATCCGCTCCCCGTGACCGGCGTAGAACGAGACGTGTTGAAACACAGTCTGGTCATACGTGACAGAAGCGTCTGTCACTTCAAACACATCACGCCCGGTTCGCCCGCTCGCGGTGAACGTGATGTCGGGCTGAATCGCCTCGAGTCGTGGTTTTTTGATCGTCTCAATCCGAGCGAGCGCCTTTTCCATTGATTTGGCGCGGCGGTAGAACTTTTCGTTCGGAGGATTGCCCTCGTTCGCCCATTGCCGCAACTGCCGGATCGTCTCTTTCATCTTCTTGATTTTTTTTTGTTGCTCGGTGTAGGCATGGAATTGGTCGAGCAACAGCTTCTCTTTTTGAGCGACGAACGAGCTGTAATTGCCGTCAAAACTCGTCAACTCACCGTCCTCGCATTCGACGATTCGTGTGGCGACGGCATCGAGGAAGACCCGGTCGTGCGAGACGAGCAGGAGCGTCGACGGGCTGTCCCGTAAGAACGACTCGAGCCAAGCCATCGCTTCTAAGTCTAAGTGGTTCGTCGGCTCATCGAGGATGAGCAGTTCCGGTTCTTGCAGCAGTGCCAAAGCGAGCCCGATCTTCGTCCGCTCGCCGCCGCTTAACGTGTCGAACGGGCGGTCGACAAACCGCGTGAGGCGGAGCCCGTCGATCATAGCGTTCACTTTGGAGTCGATCACATAGCCGCCGCTCTGCTCGTATCGGGTTTGGAGCGCTCCGTACTCATCTAATAACAGTTCAAGTTTATCGCTTGACGCCATCTCTGCCTCGAGCGCATGCATCGCCTCGCCGAGCCGAATCAGTTCGGCGAACGCGGTGTAGAGCACGTCGCGCCCGCTCTTGTCCGGATAGTCGGGCAATTGTGCCAAATAACCGATGTTGAGCCGTTGTGTTCGATAAATCGTGCCATCGTCCGGCGTCTCGGTGCCGACGATCAAGTGGAGCAACGTCGTTTTGCCGCTGCCGTTCCGTCCGACGAGTCCAATCCGTTCGCCTGCGTTCACGTGAAGATTGGCATCAGTCAGGACGGCGTGGCCACCGAATTGTTTTTGAATATGTTGCATGTCGATCAACATGTAAGTTCCTCCTAAAGTCGAGGCCTATCAAAAAAAACCGAGCGCAAACAAGCGCTCGGTAAGGAAGAGAGGCGCTTCGTCGTATTTTCAGCAATGTCTAAAACAGGACAGACGGGTCCTATGGTTAAGCAACATCGTGAAAAATCGCACGCAAAATGTACAAATGTTCAGTTGACCAGTGCGTACGTTCGACAAAGTTCACCTTTCTCCCTCCTTTCAATCATCGATACAACTAGTGTAAGCGATTTCTTGAATTTCGACAACGGTTGAAAAACAGGAGTTCATTCGATGGACGTCGTATTAGTTAGGAATCAAAGGAGGGATGAAGATGCGCAAGGAATGGCTCGGTGCCATCAGTTTGGCGCTCGCCGCTAGCATTTGGGGCGGGATGTACGTCGTCAGTAAGTATGCGCTCGGGTTCATCGAGCCGTTCACGCTCGTCTGGATGCGCTACGCCGTCGCGTTCATCGTCTTGTTCGCGGCATGGTCGTTGTTTGGTCGTGAACAAGTGAGGCGCGAGGATTTGAAATGGATCACGCTCGTCGGTGTGATCGGTTACGTCGCCTCGATCTCATTCCAATTCATCGGCACGAAGCTGTCCGATGCCCACACCGGTTCACTCGTGACAGCAGCGACGCCGGCGTTCATGGTGTTGTTCGCCCGGTTGATTTTGAAAGAGCAGCTCACACCTGTCAAAATTGGGTCACTCGTCTTAGCGACGCTCGGCGTCATCATCGTCGTCGGCTGGCACGTCGATGGGACGTATTTGCTTGGCAGCCTCGTCTTGGTCGGTGCCGCCATCACCTGGGCGCTCATGTCCGTGTATGTCAAAGTCGCCTCGCAAACGGTCTCGTCTCTGACGATCACGACGTTCGCGATTGGGATCGCCTTCGTCTTGATGACACCGCTCATGGGGCTAGAAGTCGTGCAGTCTGGCGTTCCAGACATGACGAGCGTCCTTTGGCTCAGCGTTTTATACGTCGGCATCATCTCGACGGCCGGGGCGTTCTTCTTTTGGAACAAAGGACTCGAACTGATGGATGCGAGCGTCGGGTCGTTGTTCTTCTTCTTTCAGCCGCTCGTCGGAGGTTATCTCGGTTGGCTCGTTCTCGGCGAACAGCTCGACCGAAACTTTTTCATCGGCGCTGCCTGTATCGTCACGGCCGTCACCTGGTCGACACTCGTCGAACGGCGCCAAAAGCGTCGCCTCGACGTGACGGCTTCATACGAACGAAACATTTTATAACACGAACGGTCGGCCCAATGAAGGGTCGACCGTCTTTTTAAAATCCGTGGTCATCCAATTTGTCCTGGTCGCGCTTCATCTCGAGTTCGAGCCGCTGGATCGCCAGCTTTTCTTGCTCGACTTTGAGCCGCAGCTCCTCGATGCGGGCTTTGCGCGTCTTGATGATCGTGTCCGAGGCGATGGCGATGACGGCGATGATCATGATGTAGAAAAAGAAATCCATCTGATTTTTCCTCCTCTCAGCGTCTGCTGAACAAGTCTGTGACTAGTTGTTGGGTGAGCAACGCCTCGCGTCCGTCCGTCAAAATCGGGGTATCGTCAGTCAGCGCCGTGATGAAGTGATCGATTGCTCCTTGGAAGCCGCGTTGCGTGAGCAACGTATCCCACGAACCGAACGTCTCGGTCGAATGCGAGCCGTGTTCGAAGCGATGGAGCGTCACCATTTCATCGACCGTCAACCGAAGTCCGTCCTTGATGGCGACGAGTCCTTCGTGATTGACGCCCGCCTTGCGGTGCATCGACGTCGTATGCAGGCCGTTTTCATCTTGCCAGACGTGACGTGCGAAATGGAGTCCGTTCGATGCGGTCGTCTCGATTTGTCCCGTCACGAGCCGTAAGTCGCTTCCGGCAAAATAGCGGAGCGTATCGACGACGTGCAAGTAATCGTCGAGTAACGTGAACCGGTAATCGTGTCCGCGCAAGCCGTCCCCCCGGTGCTTGACGAAGTCGAGCGAGTGGAACGGGGCCGCTGCCTTCACTTGATTATACATCGGGGCGAAGCGACGGTTAAAGCCGACCATCAGCTTGCGGTTCGTACGTTCTGCCGTTTCGACGAGCCGTTCGGCCTGTTCGACGGTTGCGGCGAGCGGCTTGTCGACGTACACGTCGACGCCTTGCGCGAGTAAGTAGGAAACGACCTCGTAATGTGTCTCGGTCGAACTATGGACGAACGCTGCATCGACGGACGAGGCGAGCGAATCGAGTCCCGTGAACGATTCCATCCGATATGCCCGACAAATTTCATCCCGTTTAGCCTGTGTCGGAGAGTAGGCGCCGACGAGTTCGAACGAGGTGCTGTTCGTCAAGATGGGCAAATACGCTTTTTGGGCGATGCCGCCGAGGCCGACGACACCGATTTTCGGTTTTCTCATATGTACCACTCCTTTCTCTCATCATAACGAAAAAAGAACCGGATGACACCTACGCTTCACGCGTAAAGTCATCCGGTTCTATGTCAGAGACTGGCACTTAACACGATGTCGCCCTCGGGTGTTTGATTGCCCCGTTCAGGCTCTTTCGTGACGGCGACCGTGTCCCAATCTGTCGCTGACTCGGTCGAGTCGAGCGTATAGATGACGGTACCGTTGCCTTTATCGTCTGTGACGAACGCACCGGTCGGAATCGGAGATCCGTCCTTGAGCAACCAGACTTGATACACTTCGTTCGCCTCGAGCGGTGCGAGGCCGTTCGTCTGGACGATGAGTTGGCGATCGCCGTCTTGTTCGGCCAAGTAGGCGACCCCTTCTGATTCGCCTTCGAGTGGCACCGTATCGGTCAAGGTAATCGCGGTCGGCTCGTCTTGATTCATCAACAGATAGCCGTTACCGACGAGTGAGAGGACGAGTGCGGCCGCGAGTGCGAGCGCTCCCCACGAAGACTTCTGCTTCTTACGGGTTTCCGTGAACGGTGTGACGGGAGCCGGTTCGGCTTTGACGAGCTTCGGTTCAGTTGTGTCTTCGGCAAAGACGTTGTCGAGGATGCGAGCCTTCATGCCGCTCGGTGGTTCGGTCGGTTCAGAGAGGAACGCGACGCCTCCGACGAGTGCCTCGAGTTGTTCGAGTTCTTCCTGGCACGTTTGGCATGTTGCTAAATGTGCCTCGAAGCGAATCCGTTCGTCTTCCGTTAAATGTTGGTTGAAATAGTCGATCAATTGGTCACAGGCGTTCATCGTTCCACCTCCTTATCTATATCGTCATGGGATAGATGTTTTCGTAACTGTTTCAGCGCTAATCGAATCCTTCCTTTTACGGTACCGAGCGGGATGTCGCACGCGTCGGCAATTTTCTGCTGGCTGAGACCTTGGAAATACATAAGCCGGACGACTTTTTGTTGCTCGACCGGCAACTCGGCCATCGCCGTCTCGATTTGGGTCCGTTCTTCTTGCCACTCGACCTCTGTCTCGACAGAAGGGGACGGGGAAGGAATCGCTTCAGCATATGATTCATCGAGCTGTAAATCGGGTTTGCGTTTTCGAATCAAGTCGATCGTGACGTGCCGGCTCATCGTGAACAGCCACGATTTGAACTTGCCTTTCGACTCGTCGTACACACCGCCGCCGCGCCACAGCTTGATGAAGACTTCTTGCATCGCTTCTTCGGCGAGGTCGCGGTCTTTCGTCAGTTGCATGACGAACGCGTACAAGATTCGTTCGTAGCGGTCATATAGTGTTTCGAGCGCTTGCTTGTCTTTTTTCCTGACGCGCTCATACAATTCAATATCAGTCATGGCGTTCTCCTTTACAGAATTTGCGAACGGGAAAGCCCAATCCTTTAGTGGTGGGATGAACGTGAGCTTGATTTCGGAGTCCCGCTAGTCGGAATTTCAGAAATCAACAAGTATGATCTTATCCCAAGAAAATGTATCACTCTAATAAAATTAATGATACGATAAACGTATGAACAATTACAGAAGAACCAAAACCACCGTGTCGATGATCCAATATCATTTCGTGTTCTGCCCGAGGTATCGCCGAAAATTATTCGATGACGATACGTTCGAGCAACGATTCAAAGAGATCGTCCGTGACGTCTGCGAAGAGCTCGACATTCGACTCATCGCCATCGCGTGTGATCGGGACCACACACATCTATTCTTGTCGGCGTTGCCATCCCTCAGCCCGTCTGACATCATGGCGCGCATCAAAGGCGTCTCGTCGAAGCGACTACGAGAGGAGTTTCCCCATCTCACACATCTCACGAGTCTTTGGACGAGATCTTTCTTCGTGTCGACGGAGGGAAGCGTCTCCAGTGAGACCATCAAGCGTTATGTCGAGGAACAAAAGACAAGGGGGTGACACCGTGTCGCAGACATTGACGGTGAACATCAAACTTCGTCCGACAAAAGAGCAACAATCGATCTTAAAGCGGATGATGCGCACCTACATCGGCACGACGAACCAGCTCGTCTCGGACATGGTGCAAGCTCGAGAAAGCTTAAAGCTGACGAGCAAAAACGTGAGTTCCGACCTGCCCAGCGCCGTCAAGAATCAGGCCATCCAAGACGCGAAGAGCGTGTTCAGGAGGGCGAAGAAGAAGGACTTCCAGGTCGTCCCTGTCCTCAAGAAGCCGTACTGCACCTGGAACAACCAAAACTACTCGTTCGACTTCGAGTCGATCTCCTTCCCGATCATGATCGACGGAAAGGTCAAGAAGACGGCAATCCGCGCCGAGATGGTCGACCCGGACAACCGGAACGCCACGCTCCTCGCCAACAAGCTCGGAACGCTCCGCATCACGAAGAAATCGAACAAGTGGATCGCGCAGATCGCCGTCACGATCCTCACGACGGAGAAGGGGGGCACCAACGTGCTCGGGGTCGACCTCGGCCTGAAAGTCCCCGCCGTCGCATCGACAGATCGTGGCAAGGCGCGGTTCTTCGGGAACGGGCGTGAGAACAAGTATATGAAGCGCAAGTTTCGTGCGAAACGGAAAGAGCTCGGTCAACAGAAGAAACTGGATGCGATCAAGAAGCTGAACAACAAAGAACAGCGCTGGATGAAAGACAAAGATCACAAGGTGAGCCGTGAGATCGTCGACTTCGCGCAAGAGAACCATATTTCTGTCATCCGCCTAGAAAAACTGGCGAACATCCGACAGACGGCAAGAACAAGCCGTAAACACAACAAGAACCTGCACACCTGGTCGTTCTATCGCTTGGCATTGTTCATCGAGTACAAGGCAAAGCTCGAAGGGATCAAGGTCGAATATGTCAATCCGGCCTATACCTCTCAAACCTGTCCTTCCTGCGGCGAACGAAACAAAGCGAAAGACCGGACGTACGCCTGTCCGTGTGGATTCAAAAAACACAGAGATCTAGTCGGTGCGATGAACATCCGATACGCACCTGTGGTCGATGGTGACAGTCGACCAGCCTGAGAACCTATAGGGTCTGTCTCAGGAGGGGTGATGGCACACCCTCATCTGAAGGCTCGGACAAAACAGAAATGGACTGCGTTCGCACAAGCACTTCGGAATCCCACTCATCCTGAAGGGATGGGCTTGCGGCTTTAGCCGTGGGAGTGTCAATCATGAAGGGAGTCCCTTGTATTGATCTAACGGATGAAACCGTAAAATGGATGCCTATTTGATATGACTATTTTGTGAACAGTCGTATGTAACCATCGTGTTCAACGTGAACACGTGGAAGTTGCATCCCCGATTTGACGGAAGAGTCGTAAATTCAAGTAGGTGAGCAGCTGATGTGTCGCGTAGCTGAAGAGCGCCGCCGTGACGAGTGTCATGACAAGCGCGGGCCCGTTTGACAGCGACTGATGCCAGAACGGATACGTCCGCACGCCGGACAAAAAGGCGAAGACGAGGGCGAAACCGATCAGGATTCCGCTATACTGACAGTAGTACCGACTTAATCGATTTTTCATGTCGCTCATTCCTTTCGTCCTTTTACTATACGAGATGGGGTATGACGACACAAGGAGGATGACCATGAAACGATTTACGAACGAGGGGCGGACGCTCGTCTGTTTTGATTTCGACGAGACGTATTTCCCGCATGCGTGTACGGCTGAACAGCTCGAGCACTTGCGGCGACTTGAAGATTTTCTCGAGCAACACTCCCATCGGTTTTCGACGATGTGGGTGACGGGGAGCTCGCTTGAGACGATTGCTGAGAAGGTGAGGCGGGCCGACATGCGCTACTTTCCGCATCGGATCGCCTCGAGCCTCGGGACAGAGTTATACCATGTCACAACTGCAGGAGAACTCGAGCTAGACTCGAACTTCCAGTCACTGTTCCCGTCTGATTTCTCTCGCCGTGTCGAACAGGTCGTCACTCACCATGCGCTCACGATTGAGCCGCAGACGAACATGGGGACGAACGCGTGGATGCACAACTATTATTACTTCGGTGAAGATGAAGTCGAACTAGAGCGCATCCAAACGGCCGCTCGTGATTTTGGGATCGCGGTCAACGTCAGTCGCTGCAATCCACTCGCCGGAGATCCCGTCGGGGCGTATGATATCGACTTCATCCCACGCGGAGCCGGGAAGACCGCCGCGGTCGATTACGTCTGTACCCGCTGTGCATTTCAAGTGGGCGAAGCGTATGCGTTCGGTGACAGTGGGAACGACTTGGCGATGTTGAAGCACGTCGGTAACGGATACGTCCTCGGCAACGGGACGGAACAAGCCAAGTCTGAGCACGATCGTGTGACCGCGGGAAGTTATGCGGAAGGAATACTAGAGGTGTTGATGCGGTTTGTGCAGGAGACACGGTCGCACTAGTTCACTTCATGCACTTTAAGCGAAACGGAGTGCCGATTGTTGCGCGCTCGCGAGCAAATGGGACCGAACCGTTCTCGTGGAAAAATCAAATGAGACGTGACTGTGCCAAAGTTCGGTGAACACGGTCACGAGGGCGGCTTCCGCCAAGTCAGGGCGTGTCGTCAAACGCAGTGTGACGGCGTATAATATGCGTTCGTAACGGTCGTATAGGAGTTCTAAAGCGAGGGCGTCTTTTTGTTGGATGCGTTCGTACAATTCGCGGTCGGTAATAAATGACATTGTAAACTCCTTCAGAGGGTCCAGTTCTCTCATGTTTTGGTCGCGGTGGTCAATCGGGTAAATAAGTAATGGTTATATTTCACTAATCACCGCGCCGTAAACGGTTACTTTGACCGCGGAGCACATTCAAAAACACCCGAAGAACCGTTTATGCGGGTCTTCGGGTGTTTTAGGTCAAAATGAATGATAGCAGTGGGGGCAGGTTTGGCTACTGCCCGGTGCCCGTTTGAACGTCTGTTTACAGTTCGGGCACGTGACGGTCTCGCTCTCTTGACCGAACAAGCTTCCGCGGTTGAATAAGACGTCTTTCAAGTTCGGCAACGCCTTGGCGGCAAAAATCATGGAAATAAATAAGAAGATGGCCAAAACGGCCAACATGACGTATGTCATGACGGGCGTACCCCTTTCACAAAAGATTCGTTTCTTCTAGCATACGGGAAATTACTCAAACGTACACCTTTAGATTAGAAACGGGAACAAATGTTCTGTATAATGAATGTAACAAAGGAGGGGGCAGGATGAAGGATGAAGTGACGCGTTGGATGCGGATGGGCCGGGTCGTCGAATTGATGTATGTGGATCGTCACGGGATCATCTCGAAGCGACGGGTCAAGTTGATGAAGCTACAAGGGGAACAAGTAATCGCATGGGACATCATGAAGCAAGCCCGGCGGACGTTTTGCATCGAGCGCATCCTCGCCTGCCTCCCGATGGTCGACCGGAAATTTGGAGGAGAAGAGGGAGTCGGATGACGCCACTCCCCAAATGTTCGGCGCCGGCAGAACGCGCACTGCCGCCTCTACTGATACGCTCGAACAACTCACGGCTTATCCGAGAATGAAGATCGCCGTGATGCATGGTGTCGGACCGAGTGTGTTTCGATTGTTAAAGAGTGCTTTCGCTGAACAAGGACTTCGGTTCACGGATAGCGAAATGAATTCCTAGTCCCGTTATGGGCTAGGAATTTTCTAGTTAGACGTATGTTTTCCTATGAAAGAGGGAAGTAATATATTTGTCATCTCTATTTCAGCCTAAAATCTAGTACCATGACGATAAGGTTTGTTAACCTAGCGACACCCATGAGAAAGGAAGTACACAGCATGAGGACGAAACATTTATCCGCCATTCTAGGAAATGAGATGGATGATATCGAATGTGATCCATGGGTGACCGGAATTGAAACAGATTCCAGAAAGGTCAGTCCAGGGAATTTGTTTATATGCATCCGTGGTTATACGGTGGACGGACATGAATTCGCCGAAGACGCTGTCTCTAAAGGAGCGAGCGCGGTGATTTCTGAATCTCCGCTTGACCTCGAGGTGCCAAACATTGTCGTTGCCGATACGAAACGAACGGCCGGAGTGGTGGCGAGCGCGTTTTACGACCACCCGTCCCATCGGATGCGAATTTACGGCGTCACCGGTACGAACGGGAAGACGACGACTGCTACGTTAACATATGATTTATTTCGTTTATCAGGACGTCCGGTCGGGATTGTCAGTACGATTGGAGCCCGTTATAAAGATAAGAAGTTAAAGACGCCTAACACGACGCCAGAAGCCGTCGTCTTGCACCGCATCTTGGCCGAAATGGCAGATGCCGGGGTGACCGACTGTGTCGTCGAAGTATCGTCGCACGCCATGATGGAAGGGCGCGTCGAAGGAGTCCGCTTCCATGCGGCGGCGTTTACGAACTTGACGCACGACCACCTCGACTACCACCGTTCAATGGATGAATACGCACGGGCGAAAGCGCGTCTATTCGAACAAGTTGAAACGACGGACGGCGACGCCATCATCTTGAACGCGGAAGACCCGGCGAGCGAGACGATGGCCGCATTCGCACCGACGCGGCGGAAAGTCATGTACAGTACGCACGCAGACGTCCCGGCCGATATTCAAGTCATCTGGCTAGGTCACACCGTCCGCATCAAAATGAACGCGATGACAATCGAAGCACCTGTTCACTTTATGGGATCGTTCAACGCTGCCAACTTGGCCGCGGCCATCGGTCTCGTCTCGACGTCGGAGCTCATGCTTCGCGCGATTATCGATAATGTTCCAGGGCTCACACTTCCGAAAGGTCGTCTCGAGCGGCTTGACACGGAAGATGCGGAGATTTATATCGACTACGCCCATACACCGGACGGGCTTGAAAAATGTCTGTCCACTTTACAAAAAGGGGAGCGGCAGCTCGTCGTCGTCTTGAGCGCGGCCGGAGACCGTGACCCGACGAAACGGGCTGAGATGGGACGCATCGCGAGCCGCTATTCGGACGATTTGATTGTGACGGTACATGATGTCCGAACCGAAAATCCGAAGCAGATCATTGACGGGCTGCTCGAAGGGATCGACGCGGACACGCATTATGTGACGTTTGAAGCACGAAGAGACGCGTTGCACCATGCGGCCGTGCAAGCGCTCGACGGCAAGCGCATCGTCGTCGTCGGAAAAGGGCACGACCATGTCGAACGTGTCGGCAGCGAAGCGATCCCGTTCAATGAATCGGATATCTTGTTAGAAGAACTGAAAAAATTAAAAGGCCAAGAACCGGCCGTTTGAATTTCATTACCAAGCATACAGAAGAAGGGCTGAATCGTTGGATTCAGCCCTTCTTTGACGTTTAGTCGTTCATGCGGACGACGGTCCGGCCACTCAGCTCACCGCGCATCATCGCCTCGGCTTGACGCGGGACGTCATGGAGCGGGATCTCGTGCACCATCTGGTTGAGTACGTGCGGTTCGATCAGCTCGTGTAGACGCTCCCACGCCGTCACTCGTCTTGCGACCGGCTGCATGACCGAATCGATGCCGACGAGACGGACGCCTCGCAGGATGAACGGGTAGACGGTCGCAGGAAGTTCGTGCCCTCCAACTAGTCCACAAGCGGCGACGGTTCCTTCGTATCGGGTTTGGCTTAAAATATTTGCGAGTGTGTTACCACCGATCGAGTCGATCGCAGCATCGAACCGTTGGCGAGCGAGTGGTCGGGGGGGTCCTTCCAATTCACTGCGTGGTATTGTCTGTTCAGCACCGAGATCAGTTAAATAAGATGAATCTGTTTTTCCAGTCGAGGCAATGGCGTGATAGCCGAGTTTATGGAGCAAGGCAATCGAGAAACTTCCAACTCCTCCGGATGCTCCCGTGACGAGCACTTCTTGACCGGGATGAACGCCTTCGTGTTCGAGTGCCTCAATCGCGAACATGGCGGTCAGTCCGGGTGTCCCGATCGTGATGGCATCTCGCATGTTCATGCCTTTCGGTAATTTCACGAGCCAATTTCCTGGAACTTGTGCAAACTGGCTGAAGCCACCGAAATGACGCTCACCGATGCCAAAGCCGGTCGCGATGACTTCGTCCCCAGGCTTGAAATCAAGATGATCAGATTCGGTGACTTTCCCGACAAATTCGCAGCCTGGGATGAACGGATAATGGCTGACGATTTTGCCCGATCCGGTCAATCCGAGGGCGTCTTTGTAGTTGAGTGCCGAATAATGGACCTCGACGAGGACGTTGCCGTCCTCTTCTTTAGGTAGTGAGTCGAGCTCGACCTCAGTCACCTCGGAATGGAGTCGGTCGTCACGCTTGTCGAGCACGAGTGCTTGAAATGAGTCGTTCATTGTAAATTGGCCCCTTTCTGTATGGCAAATCTGTTCCCTTTGTATCATTACCCACTCTGGAAAATATATACGCGAATGTTTCGTTATAACGAGGTGTGGAATGGTACAATGTAGTAGATTCAATTAGAGTGAGGAGGAATGAAGCATGCGGCACGACGACTATGAGTTTGATGAAGAAGTAGAAGTAGAAGAAGGCGAATTGTTCAACGTATACGACATTCTGCCACCAGATGGAACTATTCTCGAAATGGCGACTGCCGAAGAGATGGTCCGCGCGGCGGAGCTTGAAGCGACACATAACGCGCTCGAGCGAATCCAAGAATCAAACTTCCAGTTGTCAGGAGTAACGTTTAAAGAGTTACTGACAGAGTTCGAACGATACGAGCAAGAATCGATGGAATTCTGGACGGGCGTATATAGCCGACTGCGCATTCCATGGGCATGGACGATTCGAATCGATGTGGCCAATGGCCCGATTCACGTCGTCAATGATCGTGACATCTTTATCGATGAGGCAGACTTCGAAGAGTACGATTTTGAAGAGTTTGCCGATGATGACTTTGAAGATGAGACCGATAACCAAAACTGAATCCAAAACGTCTTTCCCTTATTCAGAAGGGAAAGACGTTTTTTTGACTTCGCTCATGTCCATACGCATACGCATCACTTCCGTGGCACCGAACCAGAGTCCGACGCTACACAGCAGGGACACACCGCTCACCAACGCTCCGACGATCGCGATATCTCCAATCATCGTGAACGATAGCACGAGGCTGAATATCCCGAAAAACAGCAATCCTCCCGCTATAGTCTTCATACATCACGCCACCCTTTCTCATTTGATTTGACTCTAGTGTAGCCGGTCAAACGAGACAGGGTTGGTCTATTTTTATACCTGGTTGAAAATTAGATGAGGTCGTGGATGGTATACGTTTTTCCATTGACAAACGGCTTGTCGATCAACTGCTCGACGAGGACGCGGCCGACCGTCTCAGGCGAGCGGAGTTTTCCTTCCGTCTCGTAAGCTTGAAACTGTTCGACATCTTGAAACGCTTCTCGTGAAGACGCGCGGATCGTCTGTTGCATGGATGTGTCCATCACGCCCGGGTTGAACAAGGCGAGGCGATGTCTCGTTCCTTCTAGTTCGAGCGCGACGGTCTCACTAAAGTGGTCGAGTCCAGCTTTCGTGCCGCAGTAGGCGCTCCACCCCGAGATCGGACGTTTGGCGGCACCTGACGTCACGTGGATGAGCGAGACGGGCACATCGTAAGCGAGGACGGCGTTCGTGATCAGCATCGGGGCGAGCAGATTCGCCTGAACGTGAGCGGTGAGCTGCTCCGTGTCGAGGTGGCCGGCCCGATGAATCGGTTCGATCAACGCCGCATTTTGGATGATGAGTAGCGACGTGGCGTCAGCGATGTACGGCTTGATTTGGTCAAGGGCTCGAAGTGTACTCGATACGTCGGATAAATCGACTTCGATATGTTTGAACGTTAAATCGCGTGATTGCGAGCGTGATAGGTTGATGACGTCGTAGTTTCGTCTCGACAGTTCTTCGGCGACAGCACGGCCGAGACCGCGTGACGCACCGGTGACAAGGGCAAGTTTCAAATAAATTCTCTCCTATTCGTGAATCGTTTTTCGAAAACCGTAGAAGGGGCGGAAGTTCAAGCGTTCATAATACGTATGCGAGGAAGCGCTCGCGAGCATCTCGAGTCGTGTCTCAGGATAGAGTGCATGGACGTGTGTCAATAACCGTTCCCCGAGGCCAAGCCGGCGGTGCGAAGCAGCGATGAGCAACTCGCACACGTAAAGGCTGACTTTTGTGTCGGTCAAACCGCGAAGATAGGCGATCACGTGTCCCGTTTCAGACTCGATGACGAAAGCGATGTTCGAGCGGCGCCATGCTTCTTTTGTCAACTCATCTTGACGAACGAGCTGGTGCCAGCCCTCAGCTTCGTTCAACGCTTGAATCTGTTCAAAATCTCGTTCATCGTAAAGACGGATGATCATCAAGACGCACCCACTTTCACTTCAATCGCTTTCATCACATCAAACGCCCCCTCTGACTCGTTCGAACAGACGACAGAAGTGACTTCTAAAGCAGGGTAATAGGCGGAATGGAAGCTGACACCGGGATCGTAGCCCATCACGTGATATTTGAATACCTCTTCGTTAGGTTCGAGTTGAATCCAGACGCCATACCCGTAATGTCCGCCCCGGTCATTGACGGTCACGTGAGGTGTCAATAACCGCGTTGTCATCTGTTGACCGAGAAGACGATGCCTGAGCAACGCGTCCCATAGTTTGGCCATGTCGGCCACCGTCACGAACGCCCCTCCGTCCGAACCGCCTTTGACGGGAATAGAGTACTGGTTTGTCCGCCATGAACCGTCCGGATTGTTGATATAGCCGAGCGCCGTATCGGCAGGCAGGGCGTCAAGCGAGAAGTAACCGGAGTCGGTCATGCCGGCCGGTGTGAAGACGAACTGTTCGATGTAATCCGAGAACGTCAATCCGCTCGCTTGTTCGACAATGAGACCGAGCAAAATGTAACCGGCGTTATTATAGTGGAATTCGCCGATTTCATGTTTCATTGACTGTTGCTGGAACATGGGCAAAAAGTCGCTCAATCGTCTTAGCTGATACATCGGACGTTGTTGCCATAACTCTTCAAAGTCGTCCATGACGGATTCATCAAAATAGTCCGGGATGCCTGACGTATGAGTGAGTAACGTTTCGACTGTCACACGTGTATCAAACTTAGGTAAATCAAGGGATAGACAGTCTCGGAGCAGCGAAGTAAACGCCAGCTTCCCTTGTTCGACGAGCTGACAGATGGCGATCGCCGTGAACAACTTACAGCCAGAGGCGATCCCGAACCGAGTCACGTCACGGTTTGGCAGTTGTTCGGAACGATTCGCATATCCTTGTTGGCGTTCGATTAATAGGTCATGCTTTCGGACAGCGAGACATGTGCCTGAAAAAGCGGATGAGATTTCAAAATCTGACCAATTAGTATTCATGAGTGGACCTCCGACGTTTGGCTGTTCCTTTCCGTTTCTAAGTATGTAAATCATACCATTACACATTAACCTAAATAATGGAAAAATGATAGGTGTCATTCTTATGGTGAGGCGATTTTGCAGATGAAAAAACACCGTTCGAACTGATTCATTTCAGCAGGAACGGTGTTTTTGTAAAGAGGCAGGTCACCCGCCGCTCGCTTTTTCTTCGATCTCGGTTTCGGTCGTTCCAAGGTTGTTCAAGTACACCTCGTATCTCGGGAGCCAGTACCGGTACGATACCCAGACGAGACCGCTCGTCGCGGCGAACAATGTCAGCGTCGCTGGCCAGAACCAGCCCGAGACGATCCCGTCCGCATAGGCAAGACCAATCGGAGAGAAGACGAAGTAGACGAACACCATCGAGGCGATGAGGATGATTGACGTCGAGATCGCATGACGCCAAGGTTTCACCCGACCGAGGTCGATCCGGATCGGCTTGATTTGTTGCATCGGACGCAGTTTGGCGAACAACAACATGATACTCGTCTCGATGACGAACAAGATGCCGTAGATGTGGATGAAGTTGATGCCAAGGTCAAATCCGAACCACTGTTTCATACCCCAGACTAAGAAGTAGTACGTGATGACGTGGAAGCCGATGACGATTTTAGCGGCGATCGGCGGCACGCGCTTGACGAGCATGCCAATCAAGACGACGACGAGAATCGGGATGTTGAAGAAACCGGTGAAACGGCGAATCAAGTCCCAAAGACCGTCCGGCGCGTACATCAAGTTCGGTGCGACGAAGAACGAGACGAGCGCGACGAACGTCCCGAACCATTTGCTGACCCGGATCAAATCTTTGTCCGAGGCATCGGGTTTGAACTTCGGTTTATAAATGTCGAGCACGAACAGTGTGGCGATACTGTTCAGCAATGAGTTGAACGAGCTGAACACCGCGCCGAGCAAGACGGCGAGGAAGAAGCCCATGAGCCACGTCGGTAACAAATCGGCGATCAAACTCGGATAGGCGAGGTCTGCCTTGTCCATGTTCGTGCCGTATAAGTGAAACGCGATGATGCCTGGAAGCAGCATAAAGATCGGAACGAGCAACTTCAAATAACCGGTGAAGAGGACACCTTTTTGTCCTTCGGCGAGGTTTTTAGCCCCAAGAGCCCGTTGAATGACATATTGATTCAACGCCCAGTAGAACAAGTTCGCGAAAATCATTCCGGTGAAGATGGATAGGAATGGCACCGAGTCGTTCGATGACCCGATCGCGTTCAACTTTTCAGGGTTCGACGTCGCGATCGTCTTCATCCCTTCGACGACGCTGCCGTCGCCGAGTGCGATAAAGCCGAGCGTCGGGACGAGGAAGCCGATGATGATGAGCCCGATGCCGTTGAGTGTATCCGACACCGCAACGGCGCGGAGGCCGCCGAAAATGGCGTAGATAGCGCCGATGATACCGATGAACCAAATGACGAGCCAAAGTGACTGTTCAAAGCTGATCCCGAGCAGTTCGGGCACGTCGAAGAGCTGTAGGACCGCGAGTCCGCCGGAATAGAGCATCGACGGAATCGTGACGCACATGTAACCGAACAAGAACAAGAGGACGGTCAAGCGCCGGACGTCCTCGTCATAGCGTTGACTTAAAAACTCAGGGATCGTCGTGATCCCGATGCCGAGAAAGCGTGGCAGTAGGAATAGTGCCATGATGATGGCGGCAATCCCGGCCGTCACTTCCCATGCCATCGCCGACATGTTGCCGGCGAACGACTGCCCGTTCAAGCCGATCAACTGCTCGGCCGATAAGTTTGTGAGCAGGAGCGACCCGGCGATGAAGAGACCGGTCAGCCCGCGACCAGCCAAGAAATAATCATCGGCGCTGTCGACTTTTCCTTTTGTCAGGCGATAGGATACGTAAGCGACGAGTCCCATGAATAAGGCTCCGGTCACTAATATGTATATAACTTGTTGAATCGTCACTATTTATCCCTCCTTGTATTACTTCTTATCTATAAGTACTTTTCGTAATTACCCGCCTGGCACGATAATTATTTCCCATCATAGCTTTTGTAAACAAACCGTAACAAAGCTCACACGAAAAAAGACACCTGAAACGTCAGGTGTCAGAAAAAGCGAAGCAATGAAGTGGCGACAGTGAAGTAGATGATCAATCCGAGATTGTCCACGACCGTCGTGATGAATGGACCCGAGGCCACGGCCGGATCGAGTTTCAGGCGGTTGATCAAGAGCGGGACGAGTGTACCGACAATCGTGGCAACGCTCAGTGAGGCGAAAATCGACAAGCCGACGATTATGCCGATCAAGGCGCTATCGTACAGGACCGTGATGACCCCGAAAATAACGACCATACAGGCGAGTCCAAGCAGGACACCGGTTCCGAACTCCCGGCGAATCATCTTGGCGACATTTTTCCGATTGATCGTGCCGAGCGCAATCGAACGTACGGCGACGACGAGCGACTGGGTGGCGGCGTTTCCGGCCGATCCCATGACGAGTGGCATGAAGACGGCGAGCAAAACGATCGTCTCGAGCGTATCTTCAAATCCACCGATCGTCGATGCGGTGATCATCCCGAGGAACATGAGGCTGATGATCCAAGGGGCACGTTTTTTCGCTGCCTCGACCGGGCCCATGTTGATGTCAGACGAGCCTTTCGTCGCGGACAGCTCTTCAAAGTCTTCGGTCGTCTCGCGTTCGATGACGTCCATGACGTCGTCGACGGTGATGATGCCGAGCAGGTGATCATCGCTATCGATGACCGGGAGCGCGAGCAAGTCATACTTTTGGACGGTTCGGGCCAAGTCTTCTTGATCGGCCATGACGTGGGCCGAAACGACCCGCCGCCCCATGATGTCAGCGATGAGATGGTCGAGCGGGGAAACGATCAAATCACGGAGCGACACAACGCCGACGAGACGTCGGTCTACATCGATTACATATAAATAGTAAATTGTCTCAGCTTCAGGACCGAGGTCACGCAACTCTTCGAGTGTCGCCCCGATCGTTTTGTCGGCCTGTAACACGATGAACTCGGTCGTCATGATGGCACCGGCCGTATCATCTGGATAGCGCATCAAGTCTTTGACCTCGGTCGCCTCGGTCTCGTCCATCTGTTCGAACAGTTCGTTCATGAAATCGTCCGGAAGTTCGGTCATGAGGTCGGCGGCATTATCCGAGAACATATCGTTTAAGACGCTGACCGCATACGGGCGTGGCATTTCTTGGATGAACTGCTGTTGTTCATCGAGCTCTAATTTTTCAAATAAATCGGTGTACTCTTCAGGTGATAAAGCGCTGTATACAAACGCCCGATCGGGTTGGTTAAGTTCGATGAAGATGTCGGCCTGTTCACCCGGGTGAAGTGTTAAAAACACGTCGCGGAAATCGACCGGATCCCCTTTTTGGATGAGCGCTGTCACTTGGGCTTCATGACGCGCGCGTTCTGTACGTTCGATGGCCATCGACTCACTTCCTTTTCTAAAGTCATTTTTCGTATCCTGTCGTTATCGTACCTTAATTTGAAAAGAAAAAATAATGGATTTTATTCACAGTTCATACATCGTGTATCCATCCTAACCGTTGCTCTCTCCTTGTTCATTGATTCACAACCGTTTGTTCATTCAGTTTGACTTATATTGTATCCATTTTTTTGTGAAATCGACCACAATCAGAACGTCGGAATTACCCGCCTCGGAATCGGGTAAGTTGATAATGTAAGGGTAGAAACACACCCGAATCACTAGGAGGAAGCGAGATGATATCGATGACGGATCAATTGACCGCACGGGATACAACGCTGAAACATCCGATTCACGTGTATTCAGAAATTGGTGAACTAAGGACTGTACTATTGAAGCGTCCAGGACGCGAACTTGAAAATTTGACGCCGGAGTATTTGGAACGACTCTTGTTCGACGACATTCCACATTTGCCGGTCATTCAAAAAGAGCACGACTACTTTGCGAGCGTGCTACAAAACCGGGGCGTCGAGGTGCTCTATTTAGAAAACTTGATGGCAGAGACACTATCGCTGCCTGGCGTACGTGAACGATTCGTCGCCGACATTCTTTCGGAATCAAAATCAAATATTAACGGTTCATACGAGACGCTCAAAGAGTATTTACTCGCTTATGATAACGAACAGTTGATCGAGACGGTCATGGCCGGTATCCGTAAAACCGAGATCAAGCGCGAAAAGCGCCGTCATCTGCACGAGATGATCGAGGACACGTATCCGTTCTTTCTCGACCCGATGCCGAACCTGTACTTCACGCGCGACCCGGCCGCGGCGATTGGGAACGGCTTGTCGATCAATCGCATGAAAGAACCGGCGCGTCGCCGCGAATCACTGTTCACGCAATATATTATGAGATACCATCCACGCTTTGCGAAGCATGATATCCCGATCTGGTCGGATCGTGACTATCGGTTCGCGATGGAAGGCGGGGACGAACTCGTCCTATCAAAAGAAGTCGTCGCCATCGGGATATCGGAACGGACGACCGCCCAAGGAATCGAGCGCGTTGCCCTCAACTTGCTCGCGAACGGGGGCACGTTCAAGAAAGTCATCGCCATCGAGATTCCGAAGTCGCGTGCGTTCATGCACCTTGATACCGTCTTCACGATGGTCGACCACGATAAGTTCACGATCCATCCTTTCATCCAAGGACCGGGCGGCAAGATGAACATCTTCGAGCTGACGTTGAATGCGGAAGGTGAGCTGCACATCACGCAACACACTGATTTGTTGAAAGTGTTGAAATCGGCTCTCGGCCTAGAGGAAATCGTGTTGATCCCATGTGGTGGGGGCGACCCCATCGCTGCGGCGCGCGAGCAATGGAACGATGGGTCGAACACGCTCGCAATCGCCCCAGGTGTCGTCGTTACGTATGACCGGAACTACGTGTCGAACGAGCTGCTCCGTTCAGAAGGGGTCGAAGTCATCGAAATCATGTCGAGTGAGTTATCACGAGGCCGTGGAGGCCCGCGTTGTATGAGTTGTCCAATTATCCGTGAAGATATTTAACGAGGAGGAGACACACATGTCCACAACGTTCAACTTTGATTTGAAAGGTCGTCATTTTTTATCGCTTAACGAGTTTTCGCGGGACGAACTGAACTACTTGATCGACTTATCAGCAGCGTTCAAACGTCAAAAGAAACAAGGGATTCCCCACCGGATTTGTGAAGGCAAGAACGTGGCGCTCTTGTTTGAAAAACCGTCGACACGGACGCGCTGTGCGTTCACAGTTGCGGCAATCGACCTCGGCATGCATCCTGAATACCTCGGGAAATCGGATATCCAGTTCGGAAAAAAAGAATCGGTCCGTGATACGGCGATCGTGCTTGGACGCATGTTCGACGGCATCCAATTCCGTGGCTTCGCTCACGAAACGGTGGAAGGTCTTGCACGGGATGGCGGGGTCCCGGTTTGGAACGGTTTGACGGACTTGTATCATCCGACGCAAATTTTGGCCGACTTCTTAACCGTCAAAGAACAAAAAGGTGATTTGGCTGGCATTCGTTTCGTCTACGTTGGAGATGGACGCAACAATATGGGCAACACGCTGTTGATCGGTGGTGCCAAAGTCGGCATGGACATGCGAATCTGTGCGCCGAAATCGCTCTGGCCGTCTGACGAGGTCGTCGATTACGCGCGTTCGGTCGCGGCTGAAACAGGAGCACGCATCACCTTGACGGAGAGCATCGACGAAGCTGTCGCTGATGCGGACGTCATCTATACCGATGTGTGGGTATCGATGGGCGAAGAAGCTGAATATGAAGAGCGGATCAAGCTCCTTCATCCGTACCAAGTGAATATGGACATGGTCGAGAAGACCGGAAATAAAGACGTCATGTTTCTGCATTGCCTGCCGGCGTTCCACGATTTAGAGACCGAGGTCGGGCGAGCGATTCATGAACAATATGGACTGAAAGAGATGGAAGTGACCGACGAGGTGTTCCGCAGCCGCCATTCATACGTGTTCGATCAGGCGGAAAATCGGATGCACACGATCAAAGCCGTCATGGCGGCGACACTCACCGATACGTTTGAATGGCTCGAACGCTGACGAACGAGGAGGCATGTCCTCCTCATTCGTACTAAACGGAAGGGATGAGTTATATGTCTACTAAATTAGATCATGACTCAAGTGGTTCGGCTGGTGCAAGTCCTGGCAAAAAAGATCAACGGTTAGGTCTTGGTGCACTGACAGCCCTCGTCGTCGGTTCGATGATTGGAGGGGGCGCCTTCAACTTGGCGGCCGATTTGGCCCAAGGCGCGAACGCCGGAGCTATTTTGATCGGGTGGGTCATCACCGGTATCGGGATTATCACGCTCGGTCTCAGTTTTCAGAACTTGACGATGCGTCGCCCTGACCTAGACGGCGGGGTATACAGTTACGCTCGCGCCGGCTTTGGCCAGTTCGTCGGCTTCAACTCGGCGTGGGGCTATTGGTTATCCGCTTGGCTCGGTAACGTCGCCTACGCCACACTATTGTTCAGTTCGGTCGGTTACTTCTTCCCGATCTTTGAAGGTGGTCAAAACATCGCCTCGATTATCGGCGCCTCCATCATGTTGTGGCTCGTACACTCGTTGATTTTACGAGGCATCCACGAAGCATCGATGATCAACATCATCACGACAATCGCGAAACTCGTTCCGATTTTTGCCTTTATCACCATCACCTTGTTCTTCTTCAATATCGATAACTTCACGTTCGACTTTTGGGGCCAAGGCGGCTTCTCGTGGGGCAGTGTGAGAGACCAAGTCGTGTCGACGATGCTCGTCACGCTTTGGGTATTCATCGGTGTCGAAGGGGCGGTCGTCTTGTCGGGCCGGGCCCGTAAGCGCTCGGACGTCGGGAAAGCGACCGTCATCGGCTTACTCGGTACGCTCGTCATTTACTTGCTCATCTCGATCATGTCACTCGGATTGCTGAACCCTGAGAGCGTGGCGAACGCTTCGCAACCGGCGATGGCGTACTTGCTCGAATCGGCTGTCGGACCGTGGGGCGCGATGCTGATCAACGGGGGCCTCGTCATCTCGGTACTCGGTGCTTGGCTTGGATGGACGTTGCTTGCGGCGGAAATCCCATTTGTCGCCGGTAAAGACGGTGTCTTCCCGAAATGGTTCACGAAAGAGAATAAAAATAACGCACCGGCCAATGCACTCTGGCTCACAAACGGGTTGATTCAGTTGTTCCTCTTCACCTTCCTGTTCTCAGACGCTGCTTATAACTTTGCGTTCTCACTCGCTTCGAGCGCCATCTTGATCCCGTATGCGTTCTCGGCGTTCTACCAAGTCAAAGTCGCCAAAAACGGGATTGGCTATGATGCCGGGGAACGTCGGACGCGTGACCTTATTATCGGTGCGGTCGCCTCGATTTACGGGATCTGGTTGATCTACGCGGCCGGTATCGACTATTTACTGCTCACGACACTTCTGTATGCACCAGGGACGCTGCTCTATATTAAAGCGCAGCGTGAGAACGGAATTAAGACGTTGACGAAAACCGAATGGATCGTGGCTGGTATCTTGACCGGACTCGCGATCTTGGCAGTCGTACGGATTGTATCAGGCAACATCTCAGTCATATGATCGGGGGAATCGAGCATGCGTAACAAACGAGTAGTCATCGCCTTAGGCGGGAATGCGATTCAACAAGGAAAAGATGCGACGGCGGGCGCTCAAATTCGGGCCGTCGAGGCGACGGCCCAGTCGTTGGTCGCCCTTATCGAAGAAGGCGTCGACGTCATCATCACGCACGGGAACGGCCCTCAAGTTGGAAACTTGATTTTGCAACAGGCGGCCGCGGACAGTGCGGCGACGCCGGCGATGCCGCTCGACGTCTGTGGGGCGATGACGCAAGGGATGATTGGGTATTGGTTCGAGAACGCCCTCACGAAGGCGCTTCGGTCGCGCGGCCTCGAACGTTCCGTCGCCCCGATCGTGACGCGGTGTGTCGTCGATCCGAACGACAGTGCCTTCAGTCACCCGACGAAGCCGATCGGTCCCTTCTATTCAGAAGCGGAAGCGTCGGTGCTCGAACGGTCGACAGGTCATGTGTTCAAAGAAGATGCGGGCCGCGGTTATCGCCGCGTCGTACCAAGTCCGTACCCGACAGCGATTTGTGAGCATACGGTCATCCGTGACCTCGTCGACAACGGCCACATCGTCGTCGCGTCCGGCGGTGGCGGGATTCCCGTCATCGACACGCCAGACGGATACGTCGGGGTCGAGGCGGTCATCGATAAAGACTTTGCCGCCGCGAAGCTCGCGGAACTCGTCGAAGCGGACATGTTGCTCATCTTGACGGCCGTCGAGCACGTCTACGTCAATTTCGGGACGACCGAGGAAGCCGCGTTAACCGAAACGACAAACGAGCAACTCGAGACGTATATCGCCGAAGGTCAGTTCGCACCGGGCAGCATGTTACCGAAAGTTCGGGCCGCCTTGCAGTTTGCCGAGTCGGGAACGGGACGCGTATCCGTCATCACGTCGCTCGAGCAGGCGCACGCTGCTGTCCGAGGAGACGTTGGGACGAGAGTCCGGCTCGCTGCGACGCTCCAACAATGATCAACGCCGTAGACATCTCGTCTACGGTTTTTTTTGTGCATAACGCGGACTGGCCGTTTTTGAACCGCGAACAAGGGGAAGGGTTGTTGTATGTCAAACCTGACATTGCTATCATCATCTGTGTAAACGGTTGCACTAATATGGGGGAAGGATGTGACGAAGAGCGGCAACGCTCGAACTTATGCGTCTATTTGAACAGGAGAACGTATACACAAAGCAAATGAAGCCACTTGCAGATGAACGTGCCGTCGTCCAAGGGAGCTGCTATCGCTTCACGGTATTGACGAGCCAGTTGATCCGGATGGAGTACGCCGAGGACGGTGTGTTCGAAGACCGACCGACCCAAGTCGTTTGGAACCGGGACTATGACGTCCCTGACTTCCGGATTATCGAGGACGAGAGTGAACTGCAAATCATCACCGATCACGTTCATCTGTATTATACGAAAGGACCGTTCGCGCCGAACACGCTCTACGTCGACGTGAAAGGGAACTTTAGTACGTACTATAGCCGCTACACGTTCAACGGCCCGGAACGGACGCTGAAAGGGACGGCCCGAACGCTCGATCATGTCGATGGAGCGACCGAGCTCGGGGAGGGGATCGTCTCCAAGCAAGGCTATGCCGTCATCGACGACTCGGACTCGTTTCTCATGACAGACGACCGCTTCGTTGAGCCGAGACGAAAAGGCATCCATGATTTGTACTACTTCGGCTACGGGCACGAATACAAGCAAGCGCTTCACGATTTTTATAAGCTGACAGGTCCGACACCGATGTTGCCGCGAAAAGCACTCGGCAACTGGTGGAGCCGCTACTGGCGCTATGACGAGACCGAGTACAAAGGCCTCATGCGTCGGTTCAAAGAGGAAGACATCCCGTTCTCGGTCAGCGTCATCGATATGGACTGGCACGTCACCGACGTCCCTGAAGAGTACGGGAGCGGCTGGACCGGCTACTCATGGAACAAGAATCTGTTCCCGGACCCAAAAGGCTTCTTGACGTGGTTGAAAGAAGAGAACCTGCTCGTCACGCTGAACTTGCACCCAGCCGACGGGGTCCGGGCGTTCGAAGACCAATACGTGGAGATGGCCGAAGCGATGGGGCTCGACCCGTCGAACGGGGATCGCATCCCATTCGATTTCTCTGATAAACGCTTCATCCAAGCGTATTTTGAACAGATGCATCATCCGCACGAGGTAGACGGCGTCGATTTTTGGTGGATCGACTGGCAGCAAGGGTCGACATCGAAAATGGAAGGGCTCGACCCGATGTGGATGTTAAACCATTATCATGCGGCCGATATTTCCCGGGACGGAAATCGTCCGCTGATCTTCTCGCGTTATGCCGGACCGGGAAGCCATCGCTATCCTGTCGGTTTCTCGGGAGATACGCTCATCTCTTGGGCATCGCTTGCGTTTCAGCCTTACTTCACGGCGACGGCGTCGAATATCGGTTACGGTTGGTGGAGCCACGACATCGGCGGGCATTACCGAGGGTCGAAAGACGATGAGCTCGCCGCGCGCTGGGTCGCGTTCGGGGTGTTCAGCCCGATTATGCGCTTGCATTCGACGTTCAGTATCTTTAACGGCAAAGAGCCGTGGCGCTTCGGTCTCGAGTCCGAAAGGTCGATGAAGTCGTTTTTACGACTCCGCCACCAACTCATCCCGTATTTGTACACGATGAACCGGCGTAATCATCAGGATGCGCTCCCGCTCATCCTCCCGATGTATTACGATCATCCCGACGAAGAAGCGGCGTATGGCGTGCCGAATGAATACTACTTCGGCAGTGAACTCGTCGTATCACCGATCGTCGAGCCGATGAACAAGCGGCTTCACGTCGCGGCGACGAACGTCTGGTTGCCGACAGGCGATTGGTTCGACTTCTTTACGGGTCATCGCTACGAAGGTGATAAGTCGATCCGAGTGTTCCGTGGGCTTGACGAACAGGCCGTGTTCGCGAAAGCTGGAGCGATCGTCCCGCTGGCCGCTCATCGCTCTGGACGCAACGACACCGACAACCCGACCGATCTCGAAGTCGTCGTCTTCCCAGGGGCATCGAACACGTTCACGCTGTATGAGGATAACGGGACCGACCGGGCTTATGAGACCGGAGCTTACGCCGAGACGACGTTCACCCTCGACTGGGACGAGCGCAGCCTGCACGTTCATGTTACGGGTGACACGTCCGTCTTACCGTCAGACCGGACCGTCACATTACTCGTACGCGGGGTGACCGGTTCGGGTGAGTATAAACCGGAGACGCAGACGTTACGACTCGAACTCGGTAAAATTGATGAGGAAGTGACGGTGTCGCTCCCTGTCGAGGTGACGAACAACGGTCATCGACTGGAGCGACTGTATCGCTTCATTGACCGCGCCGAGATATCTTACGATTTGAAAGACCGCCTCTACCGGATGGCGGCGTCGAAGACGAGACTCGAAGCGTGGCTGTTTGATCTCCATGCGCTCGAACTCGAACGCGATTTGCAAGATGCGATCATGGAATTGATGCTCGACTGAGGAGAGGGGGCAACCCCTCTTTTGTCTTGTCAGAAAACTGTCGGAATTTGAAAGCGTTTTCACAAGATGGGTCTCGTATACTAAAAGAAAGATGAACAGTTCGGGAAGCGAGGGATTGATCATGAGACAGCAATGGACAGTCGACGATTTAAGACAACTCGATATCTTCAATAAATGCACGAGCCGCGAGCTAGAGAGCTTGCTACCGCACGTATACTGTCGGACGTACCGCAAAGGGCAGCTTTTATTCATGGAAGGCGACCCGCGTGAGCGCGTTTACTTTTTAATCAGTGGGTATGTGAAGCTCGAGCGGTGCAATGAAACGGCGACCCATCAATACACCGACTACTTGAAGCCGAAGCAGCTGTTTCCGTACCGGGGACTGTTGACGGAAACGTATTACCAACATTCGGCGGAAGCGCTGACCGATATTGAAGTCATTTATATGCCGACGGATCGCTTTGAAGCGCTTGTCTCAAGAAATGCGACGATGCTCTTGCATATCGTCGGTCAGATGAATCGAATCCTTGACCTTCACGAACGCCGTGTTCAGGAAATCATCACGCCGAGCGCGAGCGACCGGGTGATCAATACGATCCATTACTTGA
The DNA here is from genome assembly GCF_004337245.1 of Exiguobacterium sp. SH1S1. Lineage (NCBI taxonomy): Bacteria > Bacillati > Bacillota > Bacilli > Caryophanales > Exiguobacterium > Exiguobacterium sp. SH1S1. The sequence goes on along the minus strand of NZ_SJUZ01000001.1, from coordinate 1,133,971 downwards.
TTGAAGACCTCGGAGAAAAAGAAGCCGACGGTGTGCGCGTACGTTGTCCGTTCACGACAGTTGAAATCTCGAGACTGTCGGGGACATCGCGCGAGACCGTGTCCCACATCTTGTCGCGACTGCGAAAAGAAGACATTCTCCAGTTCGACGCCCGTCAACTCGTGACGTTGCACCCTGAGTATTTCGAACAAGCGACACACTGACGCCACGCTGCATTCGTGGCGTTTTTTTTGCACGTCTCGATAAGCGAAGCGTTCGCTATGGACACTTACATCAGTTATAATTAGTGAGAATCATCACAAAGAAAAATTGTCATGCACGTTTAGAAAGGATGAACGCAGTGAAACGACTGCAAGCTCTCGCTTTGGCCGAGAAAGGACATATCGTCGGGCTCGTCATCGCCGCGGTGATGATCGGGTTGTCCATCTTGGCTCAGGCTTATTTGATCGTCGACGTCGTCGACCGAGTATTTTTAAAAAACGAATCGTTCCAAAGTGTCATCCCGTCTCTAGGTTGGCTCGTGCTCGCGTTGCTCGCACGTGCCTTGTTCGGGTATGTCTCGGGACGTATCGGTGCCAACTTGTCGGAACGGGCGAAGCGGACGCTTCGACGTCAACTGCTCGACCGCTACACATCGAATCCGATCGAGACGTCTCTATCCGGACAGTCCGGGAAGAAAGTCAGTGTCTATATGGATGCGGTCGATGAGGTCGATGCTTACTTTAGCCAGTACTGGCCCCAAGTCATCCAGACATCGATCATCCCGCTGCTCATTCTCGTCGTCGTCTTCAGTCAGCACTGGATCTCAGGTGTCATCATGATGGTGACCGCGCCGTTCATTCCAATCTTTTTCATCATCATCGGTATCGCGACCCAGAAGAAGTCTGAAGAGCAGATGGAGAAAATGAACCAGTTCTCGGGGAAATTTTTAGACGTCCTTCAAGGATTGACGACACTCAAGCTATACGGACGTGCCGAGCAAGAAGCGCAAGCAATCGAGAAGAGCAGTCTCGACTTCCGGGACGCGACGATGGTCGTCTTAAAGACCGCTTTCTTGTCAGGGCTCATGCTCGAGTTCATCTCGATGCTCAGCACCGGCGTCGTCGCTTTAGAAGTGGCGCTCCAGATGGTCGTTTGGCAAAACTTGACGTTTTTCGCCGGCTTCTTGATTCTCGTCTTGGCCCCGGAATACTATTTAGCGATCAAAGACCTCGGCAGCGCCTTCCATACGGGGCGTGGCAGCATGGGTGCGGCCGATCGCATCTTCGAGGCGCTCGACGCCCCGGACGATCGTATCGAATGGGGAGACAGACCGCTAACAAACCGGACGCCCGAACTCGTGCTCGATGCGGTCTCGTTCCAATATGAAGGGGGTCGCTTCACGCTCCACCCGCTGAGCGGGGTCATCCCGGCACGGTCACACGTCGCCCTGGTCGGCGCGAGCGGATCAGGCAAGACGACCGTGTTGAACGTGCTGTCCGGTCTTGTGAAACCGGACAGCGGCCGCGTCCTCGTCGACGGGGAGCCGCTCGAATCGTTCACCGATACGTCTTGGTACGGGACAATCGGGTATATTTCGCAAAACCCGTATTTGTTCGCCGGGAGTCTCGCCGCTAATATCGCCCTCGGTGAGACGGCGGACGAGACTGACATCATGCGGGCGGCTGAAGCCGCCGGCCTCGTCGAGGTCATCGCCAATTTGCCGGACGGGTTGAATACCGAGCTCGGAGAAGGCGGTTACGGATTGTCCGGTGGTGAGCGGCAACGCCTCGCCCTGGCTCGTGCCTTCTTGAAGCGTCCAGGTATCATCTTGTTCGATGAACCGACGACCGGTCTCGATTTGGTGACCGAGAGAATCGTTCGGCGCTCGATCGAGGAGTTGTCGCGTGACGCGACGCTTGTCACGGTCGCGCACCGTCTCCATACGATCAAGCAAGCGGACGCGATTTGGTTCATGGACGAGGGGAACCTCGTCGCGAACGGCACACATGAACAGTTACTCGCTGTCCCGGCCTACGCCGACTTGTTCACGTTACAGAAAGGGGTGAGAGGATGAACTCACTTTGGACGATCACAAAATGGATGATGAAAGAGAAAAAGGATATCATCCTCTCGATCTTCTTCGGTTATACGGCAGGCCTCGCGGCTGTCGCCTTGTTCGCGGCGAGTGGATATCTCGTGTCGCGGGCCGGCCTTGTGCCGCCCCTCTATGCGCTCATGGTGCCGGTCGTCCTGATCAAGCTGTTCGGCGTCATTCGGGCGGGGAGCCGCTACCGCGAACGCTTGGCGTCACACCGGGCGACGTTCACGATTTTAAGCGAACTGCGCGTCCGGTTTTATCGCCAGCTCGAACCGCTCGTGCCGAACATCTTCGCCAAATACCGGAGCGGGGACTTGCTCGCCCGTGTCGTCGGAGACGTCGAAAGCCTTCAAAACTACTTTTTGCGGGTGTTTTATCCGCCAATCATCTTAGTGCTCGTCTTCTTGAGCACGATCTTCTTCGTCACGTTCTTCTCGATGACGGTCAGCCTTTGGCTCGTGTTCGGGGTGTTCGTGACCGGCTTTTTGATTCCGATCTTGTTTGCCGGCATCCGAGCGAAGCATGACCAGGAAATTCGGGCCTTGCGCGGCGATTTGTCGAGCGGGGTGACCGAGATGATGTACGGGTACCGCGATTTATTGTTGCACGACCAGCTCGGCCAGACCCGTGACGACTTGCTCGCTCGAAGCGATCGTTACGCCGCCGCACAGCGCCAAGACGTGACGAACCAGTTCTTCAACTCGTCGCTCGTCGTCGCCGCGTCACTGCTCGTGTCGTGGGGCGTGCTCGCGATCGGTGCCTACCTCGTCGTCGATGGCGAACTGGACGGCCTGTTCTTGGCCATGCTCGTCATGATGTCATTGACCGCGTTTGAGAACGTGACACCGATGGCGGTCTTCCCGGGTCACTACGCCGATAGTAAACAAGCGGCAAACCGCTTGCTCGAGGTCGTCGAACCAAGTGATCACCTCGTGGCGGCAGAAGCGGCCCGTGACGACATAGCGCTTCAGACGGCGCCTGACATTTCGTTTGAACGCGTAAGTTACCGCTATCCGGATACGTTCCGTGCCGTCCTAGACACAGTTGATGTGACGTTACCTCGCGGATCGAAGACCGTGATCGTCGGTCCGAGCGGGTCTGGTAAGTCGACGCTCCTGCAACTGTTGCTCGCGTTTGTAAGGCCAGAGACAGGCGAAGTACGAATCGACGGTCAGCGCTTGAATGAGGTCACACAAACATCGGTCTGGTCTCAAGCGAGTGTCGTCATGCAAGAGAACCACTTCTTTTTCGGTACCGTCCGAGACAACTTGGCCCTTGCCGGAGACTTCTCCGATGACGAGATGGAGCTGGCGCTGCGAAGCGTCCGCCTCGGTTTCGCGCTCGATGAGCCAATGCTCGAGAAAGGGGCGAACTTGTCCGGAGGGGAACGGCAACGGCTCGCCATCGCCCGGGCGTTGTTGAAGAACGGGTTGCTCTGGATTTTAGATGAAGCGACGTCGGCGTTAGACGCGCGGACCGAATCCGATGTGTTCGCTGAAATCTTCCGGAAGGCGGACGAGGCGACACTCGTCATGGTCAGCCATCGTCTGACCGGGCTCGAACGGTTCGACCAAATCATCGTCATGGAAGCAGGTCGCATCATCGAGTCAGGGTCATACGACGACTTGATGCGCGCCCGCGGCATGTTTTATGAGTTGAAACAAATTGAACAAGATGTGTTCGCCTGAACGAAAAAAACGAGCGGCTCCGTCGGAGAGCCGCTCGTTTTTATATGGCAAATCTGGGTGCAACAAATGGGGGTTGTCGCAATGCTTTCAAAAAGAGTGTCGTGGAGGGGAATCCACGGGCCGTAACAAGTTTGGGGAACGGTTACGTCCAGCTGTGGCAGCTACAACTCGAGTATAAGTGATAACGATTCTCATTGTCAATTGGAAAAATAAAAATAAACCGCAGACGGGATGTCTGCGGTCGAGGTCATACGAGTCGAGTCAGTTTGACGGGACGCCTTTACTGAGTGTAAAGCGGATCAAGCTGAACAAATAACGGATGTAGAACAAGGCGAACGCGTAAAATACAGCGACTGCCGGTGCGTTCAATTCGACACCCGGGATGTTCATGAGAAACTCCAAGATGAGAATCGACAGCAAGAAGACGTAGAGTCCAGCATCGAGATAGAGCGGCATCAGCTTGCCGCGTTGATGCCAAAACGTCCGGACGAGCGGGGCGACGATCATCCCGATGATGCGCTCGGCGAAGCCGATGCTAAGCACGGCGATCATAAAGGCGGCTACCGTCTCGAACGTCACAAGTTTTGAGAAGGCAAACATGGACATAAGCAGGAGCGGCCCGATGAAAATCATCATCGAAAGGGACGTGCGTAAAAAGATGAGTAGGTTCTGTTTGATTGTGTCGACTCCCCCAAAGAGCGACTGTCGGAACGTCTTGCCACGTTGATAGTCGAGGACGAACGATCCCACGAACATCAATCCGAATAGCGATAACAATATTGTCATGAAATGTGTTTCCCCTTTTTCTAGTCAAATCTATGATTAATTATGTTTATTCTAACCAAAGTCTAGCCTAGTGTACCGATTCGCTAGTTGAAAGTAAAGCGGGAAAACTGTCAAAGTTAGTAAAGTTTTGAGAACGTTATCGGCTTCATCAAGCCAAAATGAAACGGTTTCGTCCAGATTCTTTTGCGTGGTATAACGCTTCGTCGGCATGCTTCAAAACGCTATCGACTTCGATATCGTTCGAATGGCAGGCTCCGAGCGAGACCGTGATGTGAAGCGTGCCTGCACTCGTCTCGAATGGGAACGTCGAGACTTTTTCTCGTATAGATTCGGCGAGACGGGTCACTTCGTCCTTTTTGGCGTTCGGCATGACGATCAGAAATTCTTCACCACCGAAGCGACCGACGAGATGTCGGTCGTCACTTTCGGTGACGAGCAACATGCCGAGCTCGCGTAGTACGTCGTCCCCGACATCATGACCGTACGTGTCGTTGACGCGTTTGAAGTGATCGATATCGACGAGGATGAGGGCGTACGCTTCCGCCTCGACGGTCAAGTTGGCCATCGCCTCATTCAACAGACGGCGGTTGGCGATGCCGGTCAAAGCGTCGGTACGGGCGAGTTGCTGCTGATGCTGAACGTTCTCAAAGTGGCGTCTCAGCTCTTGGAGCAAGCGATAAGCGGCACAAGCCCCGGCGTAGATCATAACGATATAGACGAATAAAATGGGATAGAACAGCTCGAGCGGGAGGGCATAGTAGAGCGCCGAACCGAACGCGGCGACGCTGATCGTCGTGAAGACAAGGAGCGTGTTACGGGTGTTGTCGAGCTTGAGCCGCAACAGACTTGTCGGCAGGACGAGTGCGACCATCGTCGCGATAGCTAAGTAAAATCCGACGTATTCGCCATCCGTTATCATGAAAAAACGACCGATGAGAAACAACATACCGGCGACGACACCGCTCATCCATCCGCCGAACAAGACGGCGAGCATAATCGGGATGGAACGAAGGTCGATCAATATTTTTTCGAGATGAAGCGCGTTCGCGAGCAAAATCAAGGCGATGAGACCGCTCTGGATACCGAGCAGGATACGCAACTTTAAAGGTGACTGCGGCGTAATTCGAGGCCGGTTACGAAACGGCAAGAATGAGATGGTGAACAGGGTGAACAGAATACAAAGGTTGATGAAAAAAGAGTTGATGATGGTGAGCATACACGTGTCCCCTTGTGCGAGATAGAAATCATTAATTCAAGTATGACAACTGTGAATCGCGATGAATCGTCAAACTGTTACCATTCACGCCATTCCTCCGTGACGTCTTCATCGGTTTCATACCCGGCGATGGCTGCACCGGCTCGGATGAAGTCGTACAGCTCTTCACGCTCGAGCGTCTCGATAAAATGGTCGTGCTCTTCGTCGAGGCCGTTCAAACGCAGGACGACATCGCGGACTGCCGATAGGATCGAGGATTCTGTGCCGTCGGAATGTACCAACGCGCTCGTATAACGCCGGAGCGCGGCGTCGACAGCGAGGATCGCCGACAGCGTATAGACGTCGTCGCCTTCGTTCAGCCGGTCTTCCCACAACAAAGTCGGGCGGTTCGCCCACAACTGGTCAAAATCCATGGATGGGTCCTCCTTCTGGCCGTGATTGTATCTTCCTCTCTATAATAGCAAAAAAGTTTGGTATGATAGATGAAAAGGGGGACTGTCCGTGCGTTATTGGGATCATTTTAAACGAGCGTTCATTCCGATCGCGCTCATCTTAATCGGTTTAGCCATCTTTTACACATTATCGGCAAGAAACAACCTGGTGTTGACCATACTCGGGGCAGCGATCGTCGGTGTGATTTTATTTTTAGTGATGCGCCATATGAACCGGGTCGAAGACTGAAGACGAGAACACGTTTGGGGTTCTCGTTTTTTGTTGTCGGCGTGCTTTTTTGGGTACACTACATAGTAAGGAGGGATTCATTATGGCAAAAGCTACATTTGCGGGAGGCTGTTTTTGGTGCATGGTCAAACCGTTTCATAAATACGAAGGTGTCGAACGAGTCGTGTCCGGTTACACAGGCGGACACGTCGACAATCCGACATACCAACAAGTCTGTTCGGAGACGACGGGTCATCTAGAGGCGATCGAGGTGACGTTCGACCCGGAGGTCATCTCATACGATGAGCTGCTTCGGATTTACTGGCGACAAATCGATCCGACAGACGGGGGCGGACAGTTCAACGACCGCGGCGAATCGTATCGACCGGCCATCTTCTATCATTCGGAAGAACAACGGGACGCGGCCGAACGCTCGAAGCAAGAAGTCGAGAATTCGGGACGGTTCGAACGTCCGATCGAAGTCGAGATCCGTCCGGCCAAGACGTTTTGGGAAGCCGAGGACTATCATCAAGACTACTATAAGAAAAATCCGTTCCGCTACGAGATGTACCGGGTCGGCTCGGGTCGCGCCAAGTTTGTGAAAGAGGCGTGGAGCGATAAGAAACAAAAACAGGAACTGAAAGACCGTCTGACACCGATGCAGTTCAAAGTCACGCAAGAGAACGGGACCGAACCGCCGTTTCAAAACGAGTATTGGGATGAGGAACGGGAAGGGCTGTACGTCGATGTGATCGATGGTACGCCGCTCTTCACGTCCCGTGACAAATTCCAGTCGAACTGTGGCTGGCCAAGCTTCGCGCGACCGATCGAAGAGAAGCGGCTCGATGTGAACATGGACACGACGCACCACATGGTCCGGACGGAAGTGCGTTCGAAGCATGCCGACAGTCACCTCGGTCATCTATTTGACGATGGTCCGAAAGAACTCGGCGGCTTACGCTACTGTATCAATTCGGCTTCGCTCCGATTCATCCCGAAAGAAGAGCTCGAGTCTGCGGGATACGGGGAATACAAACATCTATTCGACGCATGAAGGGGAGACAGCCATGTTCACATCCGTCAAACAACAAATTCGCCGTGATACGATCGCGACGGTTCTAGATTATTACGATCATTCGATCCGGAACCTGACCGAAACGGCGCGGCGTGAAAAGTACGACAAGATGAGTACGAGCCCGTTCTCGTTCTTTCGCGGAAGCTCGCATTTGTTCTATTACGATTTTGCGAAAGTACCGCTTGCTTTCGACACGAGCGAGGCCTATCCGACGTTCATTCAAGGGGATCTTCACTTTGAAAACTTTGGGGTGTTCGGAGACGGGGCTGGGACGATCCTTTATGATGTGAACGACTTTGATGAGGCGTACCTCGGTTCGTATTTGTTCGATGTGCTCAGAATGGCCATTTCTGTCGACTTGTTCGCCGCCGAATCGGGCTTCGATTCCAACGAAGCGATTGAAGTATACGCCGAGACGTATGCGCTCGCCATCAGACGGTACGCGAAAGGGAAAGACGAAGACGTGCAGTTCACGAAAGCGAATACGTCTAAAGCCATCAAAAAAGTGATCAAGAAGGCAGAGAAGAAGCAAGACGCGTTCATGTCGGAACGGACCGAAGTCCGGGACGAAGAACGTTACTTCGCGACGAGCGATGACTTAATACCGGTCAGCGAGAAGACGGCGACGAAAATCAAACAGGCTTGGCCTGAGTATTTGAACTCGTTGTCGGGAGAGCATCGCCATCACGCCGATCATTACGACATCAAAGACATCGCCATTAAACGCGAGAGCGGGACGGCCTCGATCGGGCTCGAACGTTACTATATCTTGATCGAAGGGGCCGACGAGGAACATGACGAGGACGTCATCTTAGAGATGAAGCAAGCGCAATCGGCCGTCCCGTCCTTGTTTTTGCCGACCCATCCGTTGTTCGAGGACGGCCTGTCCCATGAAGGTGCGCGGGTCATCGCTGCCCAACGTGCCATGGTGCATAGCCAAGACCCGTATCTCGGTTACTTCACGATCGACGGCAACGAGTATTATGTGCGGCAACGTTCGCCCTACAAACGGAAAGTGAAAGCGAAGCACATCAAGAACGAATCGTCGCTGATCGAAACGTTAAAAGTCCAAGCCGAGATCACGGCGAAAATCCATGCCCGGGCCGATGCGGACGCGAACGTTCTCGAGTATGAGGCGAGCGAACAGATTGCGGAAGCCATCGGGGACGCGCTGCCGTTGTTCGTGCGTCAAATCTCACGCTGGGCTCGTTTTTATGCCAATCAAGTCCGTTTCGATTTCGAGGCGTTCACATCATGGGTCGAGACACGGTCTGAATCCGACTGAGCCGAGCAAGACACTTGCGGCGAGGGACAGGTTTGCTTCAAAATGAGAGGGAAAAGGATGTGTTCGACCTATGATCACTGAGCAACAAGTCATCGCGCAAATGAAACACGTGATGAGTCAAATCGAACAGTCGAGTGGAGAGACGCAAAAGCGCCATCTGGCCAAGTTGATGGGTTACTGTGAGCTCATGTTGGCGGAGACGACACCCGCCGCACCTGTCGCACAGGCACCTGTCGTCTCGGCGGAGCCGAAGCAACCGTTAGACCGGCAAATGGCCGCATTCCTCGGCATCCCTCTAGAGGATGAAGACGAACCTAAAACCGATTCGCTGCTCGATTTCTAAGCTGTGCCCTCGTGGCATGGCTTTTTTTATGAGGCGTCCACATTGACTTATATACCATAGGGGGTATAATGGAGATACTAAAACTTTTAAACAACGGAGGCGTGCCCATGCTTGATTTTTTGTTTGTCGCAGTGGTGATCGGATTGATTTATTTTTGGTGGACGAAGCGAAACAGCACGAAAACAGTATCGACGGACGAGTTGAAGCGAAAGATTGCGGAAGAGCGCAACATTCAACTGCTCGATGTGCGGGAGCCGCACGAATATAAAGGCGGGCACATTAAACAAGCGAAAAACGTACCGCTCTCAGGGTTCGGTAACGCGGCAGCACAATACCCAAAAGATAAAGAACGTCCCGTTTACGTCATCTGTCAAAGCGGGATGCGGAGCCAACGGGCAGCGGCGATGCTGAAGAGTGCGGGCTATACAGACGTCTACTCGGTCAAAGGCGGCATGAGCTTCTGGCGCGGCTGAGCAACAACCGGTTGAACGATTTCGTTCAGCCGTTTTTTTGTGGGCTGATGTTTCTACTTTTGATTTGGAAGCGAGTCTGCTACGGTAGGAGAATAGGAAAGAGAGAGGGGATACCGACATGGCAGTCATTTTATTCGATATCGATGGGACGCTCGTTGACACGACCGTTCCGATGACGAAAGCGATTCACGAGGCGCTCGAACAGCTTCCGCATCTTGAAAAGCCGAGCGAGGACGCGGTCCGGTCTGGCTACGGTTTGGCTGGGGACGCCTTTTGGGAGCACGTCATCCCGGAGGCGACGCGTGAAGAGATCCGTCTCATCCGCAAACTTCGTCACGAGACGCTCGAGCAGGCGATGGCGGGGCAAAACGTCTTGTTTGACGGCATCTACGACATGCTTGAGACGCTTCGCGCGAACGGGCATACGTTGACGACGGCAAGCAACTGTGGCGTTCACTATATGAACTTGATTCTCGATACGCAAGGCATCCGTCAGTTCATGACGGCACCTGAATGTCTCGAATCGGTTGGTGGCGAGAAGAAGGCCGATATTTTGACGGCGCACCGCCTGCGCCACGGAGATGCACATTATGTCATGGTCGGTGACCGCAAGTCGGACGTCGAAGCGGGCCGGGCCCATGATTTCCCGGTCGTCTTGACCGGATTCGGCTTCGGGAACGAGGACGAGTGGGCGCTCGCCGATTATGTGATCGCGACGCCAAACGATTTGGTGACGTGGCTCGACAACTGAAAAAACGCCTGTTGAAAAAATTCAACAGGCGTTTTTTTTATAGTCCAAGCGAAATATATTTCACTTCTAAAAACTCTTCGATGCCGTGATGACCGCCTTCACGGCCGAGACCGCTCTGTTTCCATCCGCCGAACGGCGCTTGCGGGGTCGAAGGCAGGCCATCGTTGACGCCGACAATCCCGTATTCGAGCGATTCAGCCAAGTAAAGGGCCTCGTTAATATCTTGTGTGAAGATATAAGACGCGAGGCCGAACGGCGTGGCGTTCGCCCGCTCGATGACTTCGTCGAGCGTGTTGAACGAAGCGATCGGGGCGACGGGCCCGAACGTCTCCTCGTTCATGCAGAGCATATCTTCGTTCGCATAGCGGACGACGGCCGGGCGGACGAACAAGCCGTCAAGCTGTTCGCCGCCCGTGATCTCACCCCCACGGATTTGGGCGTCCTCGAGGTGCTTCATCACTTTCTCGACCGCAGCCTCGTCGATGAGCGGACCGATGTCGATGCCGTCGTCGAGCCCGTTCCCGACCTTGAGCGCTTGCACGGCCTCGATGAACCGCTCCGAGAATTCGTCGACGATCGAACTCTCGACGTAAATCCGATTGGCGCAGACGCATGTCTGTCCACCGTTACGGAACTTGGTCGCGATCGCTTGCGGGACGGCCTTGTCGAGGTCCGCTTTCGCCGTGACGATGAGCGGGGCATGGCCACCGAGCTCGAGCGAGATCTTCTTCATCGTGTCGGCGGCACCGCGCATGAGCGTCTTGCCGACTTCGGTCGACCCGGTGAACGTCAGCTTGCGCACACGTGAATCGTGCTGCCAAACGTTGACGATACGAGCGGCACTGCCGGTCACGAGATTGATGACACCTTTCGGGAAACCGGCCTTCTCGGCCAATTTGACGAGTTCAATCGCTGTGAGCGGTGTCGCCGAGGCCGGTTTCAAGACGACGGTGCAACCGGCTGCTAGAGCCGGTGCCAATTTGCGGGTGATCATCGCTGCCGGGAAGTTCCATGGCGTGATGGCAGCGATGACGCCGACCGGTTGTTTGATCGCGAAAATACGTTTCTCGTTTGAAGAAGCAGGGATCGTCTCACCATAGACGCGTCGTCCTTCCGCGGCATACCACTCGATGAATCCGTTGGCGTAACGGATTTCGCCGATCGCTTCTTTCAGCGGTTTGCCTTGTTCTTCGACCATCGTTCGCGCGAGCGCTTCCGTCTCTTCATCGATCAAGCGATGCCATTCGAGCAGTAGGGCGCCCCGGTCTTCGGCTGTCCGCTGCTGCCAGTCTTTTAAAGCGGCCTGGGCCGCGTCGACAGCGAGGCCAGCCTCGGTCTCGTCACTCTTTGTCACGGTTGCTATTACGTTACCGGTCGCCGGATTTCGGACCTCGATCGTCTCATTCGTCTCGATCCAGTCACCGTTAATGAAGTTGTTCTCAGCTCGCATCGTGTTCTCCCCTTTCATCTAGGTCACATTGTAAAAGTACCCGATTTCAAAAAACATACACAATTTTACAGCGAGGCACGACAAAAAACCGTCACTCGCTTGAGTGACGGACTGATTAGACACGAAAATCTTGACGGGCCAAATGGCGAATCTTTCGACCGAGGCGTCTTGAATTAAAGTAGGCGACGACGGCGACGACACCACCCGACCAAAATAGCCATTCGTCAGGTCGGATGTAGCCGAACAGACCGACGAGCAATCCGAGAACAATGACACCCGAGTTGAACGTCTGGCGATGGAGCAATTCTTTCGATTCGAGCTCGCGTTGGAACATCGCCTGCTCAGACAACCGTTTCCGGGTCGGCTCTTTCAAATAGTTCTCGAGCAACGGCGGTACGTTCAACAGTTTCTTGCCGTAGTTGAGCGCCGTCATGACGTAGCGGTTTTGGATTGTCGTCCCGTCTGATTCGAGCCATTGAATCACGATTGGTTTACCGAGCGTGAACAAATCGATTTTCGGGTCGAGAATCTGTAAAATCCCGAGCAACGTCGAGGCGGCACGACCGAAGAAGGCGAACTCGGCCGGCAGTTGAATCGGCTCGTTCTTCACGAGCAGTTGGATATCTTGGAGTACTTTTTCGATCAATTTCGTATCGACCGTATTAATGTCGGTCTCTAAATAGAATGTGACCGCTTTTTCGATCGCTTGGCGGATGTTATGTTTATTCGCTGTCGGCAACAAGAAGCGCAAGTCTTCGAGGGCATCGACGACACCGTCGTAATCGAGCGAGATGAACGCCTGCAAGATCTTCCGTATCGTCGCCATATCTTGCGCGGTCGACGAGCCGACCATGCCGAAGTCGAGCAGGATGATCGTTCCGTCGGCCCGGATCTGGACGTTCCCAGGGTGAGGGTCGGCGTGGAACTGTCCGCCGAATAATAGTTGTTCCGCGGCCATCGTAAATAGTCGTTCGGCGAGAGCGGAGCGGTCGATATTGTTTTCTTTTAAGAACGCAATATCGGTGATGCGACGGGCGTCGACCCAATCCATCGTCAATACCCGATTCGTACATAAATGGTCGTAGTAGCCCGGGATATAAACATCTGGATTTTCAGCATATTTCGCTTTGAAATACAGCGCGTTTTTTAATTCGGTTTGGAAATTTAGTTCATCCCCGATGACAAAAATCATTTGGCGATATAAGCTATCTAAGTCGGTCGATTTGGCGAGCGGTGTCCGTTTGAGCATCGTCGTGACGATTCGCATCGCTTTGAAGTCGGTACGGATGATTTTTTCGATGTCCGGGCGCTGGATTTTGAGCGCGACCCGTTTCCCGTTTTCAAGAAGCGTGGCCCCGTAGACCTCGCCGATCGAGGCGGAGGCGACGGCGTCGATGCCGACGTCTTTCACGACTTGGGTGTACGGTACGCCCCATTCGGCTTCGAGGATGGCACGAGACTTGTCCCAACCTGACGTCGGTACGCGGTCGACGAGCTCTGACAACTCATTAAGGACGGACGGCGGCAGCAAGTCGGCCCGGATCGACAAAAATTGACCGAGCTTGATCAACAGTCCCTCTAGGCGGAGCGCGTTACGTTTATACTCGCGGGCGAGCTGCAACATGAGCGCCTCGTACTCTTCCGGAGAGGCGAGACCCTGCTGCTGTTTGCGAGAGAACGAATAAATCTTAATGATGAATCGGGCGAACATTGTGACGATGATCCATATGCGGAACAAGGCGATTCGTTTCATAAAAATACCGACATCCTTTACAAGCAGTCGCTCGACTGATCTGATTTTTTGTATCTTTACTTTACCATATAATGCTTTCGAGAAAGGGCAAGGGATGTTTATGGAGTGGGAATTATTGAACGTCGTCGGAACGATTGCGTTCGCGGCGAGTGGAGCCATCATCGCGATGGACGAAAAGTACGATATTTTTGGAGTTTGGTTGCTCGCTTTCACGACGGCTTTCGGCGGTGGGGCAATCCGTAACGTCTTGCTCGGCAACCCCGTCAGTTTGATTTGGCAACAAAACGATTTATTTATTCTCTGTTTTCTCGTCGCGCTCCTCATCTTCCTGCTCCCGAGCGTCGTCTTGCCGCATTGGGAAAGATGGGGCGTCATCGTCGATGCGATCGGCTTGGTCGCATTCTCTTTCCAAGGGGCGCAAGTGGCCATTAAATTGGATTTGCCGTTGTCAGCAGCGATTGCGGCAGCCGTCCTGACCGGAGTCGGCGGTGGTGTCGTCCGCGACCTGCTCGCGGGGCGCAAGCCGCTCGTCTTGCAGGCGGAAGTGTACGCGATTTGGGCAATCATCATCGCGGTCGTCACATACTACTTCCGGCTCGAAGGCGGACTTCCGGTGTATGCGTTATTGATTGTCGTCGCGACGCTTCGAGTGATATCCTACTATCGGAAGTGGAATTTACCAGCACGAAAAGTGAGATAAGGGGGAAATCGTATGAAATTATTACTCATTACCGGTGCTGCCTTGATGGCGCTCGGTGTCGCACTCGGCGCGTTCGGGGCCCACGCATTGAAAGAGCGTCTGGCGCCGAACATGCTCGCGAACTGGCAGACGGGGGTCTTGTACCACATGATCCATGCGATCGGCATCATTGCGCTTGCTAGTATTTTGACGAAAGTGAGTATCAGTCAATTCAACACAGCCGGTTGGCTCATGTTTGCCGGCATCCTGTTCTTCTCGGGCAGCTTGTATGTCATGGCGCTTACAGGTATCACGAAACTTGGAGCGGTCACACCGATCGGCGGTGTTCTTTTCATCGCGGCATGGGTGTTCGTCATCATCGGTGCGTTCAAACTGTAACGAAATATCCATCGAGCGTTAACACTTCGTCTGTATGATTAGACGTGTGAGACCCCTCGATTTCACACCCGCAACGAACATTCGGTCAGTCCTGTCATCTTCGCCTTGAGCGAGAAGTCAGACTGACCTTTTTTACGTTTTTTGGAAATGGATGAGTTTAGAAAAAATGCTGGAATATGCTTTTTCGAAATAAGGTAAATAATTTACGGTTTTCAATTACTATTACAGAAACGTTTCAAACCATAAAAAATCGAAAAAACGTTGAAATACAAAGAAGAGGGAATGCCAACGGCTTTCCCTCTTCTTTGTCGTAATCAAAGTGAAATATAACTTTAACAGGAAAACATTCGACACTTCGATATAATTAGTCGTGTTGAAACTGAAAAATTAATCGTTTTTGTTACATAGCAAAACGACGAACTTAAATAGAGTATGTAAAACTAGCCCGTCAAATTAGAAAGGATGTCTGCATTGATCAATTGGAAACGTACGATCTCGACACTTACGCTGAGCGCCTTGCTCCTCGGCACGCACTCGGTAGCCGATGCCTCGACGACAATCAAAGAGAAGCAAGAGCAACAGAAAAAAGTTAAAGAACAACGCAATAGCGTCAAACAGAATCAATCGAATACGTCTTCGAAAATCGAACAGAACACTAAAGAAATCTCGAAGGTACAAGAAGAAGTCAATAAAATGGACGCTCAGCTTCAAGACATCATCTACGACGTAGCGGCGAAACGCCAAGAAATCAAACGTACCGAGATGAAGATTGAAGATCTCGAAGCGGACATTAAAGGTTACGAGAAAAAGATGATTGCTCAAGAAAAAATGATGAAAGAGCGGATGGCCACGATGCAAACGAACGGTGGCGGTTCAATCAACTGGGCAGAATTCATCTTTGGATCAAAAAACTTCTCTGACTTGATCACACGCATGATCACGGCTGGTACGATCCAACGTAGCGACCAAGAGTTGTTCAACGACTATGAAGCGACACGTCTGTCTCTTCAAGAAGCACAAGCCGCACTCAAAGCAGAGCGGGCCTCACTTCTAGAGCAACAGAAAGCACTCGAAGCGCGTCAAGCCGAACTCGAGAAGAAGATGAAACAGCGTGAAGCTCGCATCAAAGAACTCGAAGAGAAAAATATCGAATTTGAAACGCAAATCTTCGACCTACAAGAAATCGAAGCGACGTTGATCGCTCAAGAAGAAGCGATTGCAGCTGAAATCGAAGCACAGCGCCGTGAAGAAGAAGAAGCGCGTCGTCGTGCGGAAGAGGCAGCACGTCAAGAAGCGGCTCGTAAAGCTGAAGAGGCACGCCAAGCTGAGGCTGCCAAAGCAGCGGCCGCGCAACAAGCCGAAGAAGCGAGAGCTGAAGCTGCACGTCAAGAAGAAGCGGCTAAAGCTGCTGCTGCACAAGCTGCTGCTCAGAAAAAGCAGAACAGTAATACTAATTCCCAGTCATCGTCGTCTTCAAACCAAACGACACAAAATAATGTGACAGCTTCTAAACCGGCTGCACCACCGGCACCTAAGCCTAAGCCAGCGCCAAAGCCGGCACCAAAACCGGCACCGGCACCAAAACCGGTACCGACTACGCCGACAGCTTCGGCACCGGCACCATCGAGCGCGAAATTCATTCAACCGACGACTGGTCGTTTCTCGCAAGGTTTCGGACCGGCAAGCGGACAGTTCGGCTATTCGTTCCATAACGGTGTCGATATCGCTGGACCAGTCGGTACACCGATCCGGGCCTCGGCAACTGGAACGGTCATCCGGGCTGGATGGGGTGGCGCTTATGGGAACCACGTCATGATCGCCCACGTCATTGGCGGTCAAGTTTGGACGACTGTCTATGCGCACATGAACTCGGTATCAGTTAGCGCTGGTCAGCGTGTGACGCAAGGATCAAACATTGGAACGCTCGGGAACACTGGAAACTCTTCAGGCCCGCACCTTCACTTTGAAATCCACCAAGGCAGCTACTCGTACTCGTCTTCGAGCGCCGGTAGCACCGTCAACCCACGTCAGTTCTTCTAATCCTAAACAAACGAGCACTCGTCAATCGCGACGGGTGCTCGTTTTTGCGAAAAAATAGTGCCCATCCATTGCGGATAGGCACTATTTTCAATTAGCTTGCTCGATGTCGTCTTGTTTTGTGTCAGTCTTACGGAATCGCTCGCGAACGAGATAGATGATCGTTAAGCCGACCAACCATGGGATCCCGAACTTGAGTAAGATGTTGAAATCGGTAAACCATGTCGTGATCATTAAGCTGAGCAGCAGTCCGGCACCTAGGAGCGGTAAGAACGGATAGCCAATCATACGGACAGGGAGTTTACGCCCCGTCCATTTTTTGCGGAAGAATAAGTGTGAGACGAAGACCATGAACCATGTGAAGATCGCTCCGAACATCGAGATGCCCATGAGGAACGGATACGACGTCTCCATGAATACTTGAAGCAGTGCCGCGAGGACGATCCCGCCTGTCGAAACGAACAAGGCAGGCATCGGAATCCCGCTGGTGCTTACTTTTTTGAAGATACGCGGTGCGTCGCCAGCTTCTGCGAGTGAGTACATCATGCGCGTCGAGGCATACAATTGCGCGTTCATCGCCGACAAGGCGGCGACCAAGATGACGAAGTTCAAAATGCTAGCCGCGCCAGGCACGTCAAACTGCTGCATGACGAGGACGAACGGGCTTTGATCGATACCAGCCTGCTGCCATGGGATGAGCATGAGCATGATGGCGATCGTGATCAAATAGAAGAACGTCAAGCGGAAAACGGTCGCCCGCAGCGCCTTCGGTACGGCGCGGTCCGGGTCTTTCGCCTCGCCGGCCGTGACGGCGACGAGCTCTGTCCCGAGGAAACTGAAGAGCGAGATGAAAATTGTCACCCACATGCCGTAAAATCCGAAAGCGAAGAACCCTTCATTTCCGGTCGTGATCGATTCGATTGGTGAGCCCGGTTGGCCGAACAGTGCGGCCGCACCGAGGACGATGAAAAGAATGATGGCAGTGACTTTGATGAATGATAACCAGTATTCGGTTGTCCCGAACGTATGGACGTGCCGAGCGTTGACGTAGATGAGCAATCCGCCGAACACGGCGACCCAGACGAATCCGTTCACATCCGGGAACCAGTAGCGCATGTAAATCGCGATTGCGCTCACTTCGACCCCGATTGCGAGGACGTTGGCGATCCAGTACGAGTAACGGACCAAGAAGCCGGCGAGCGGATGGACATAACGCTCGGCGATTGTGCCGAACGAGCCTGAAGTCGGATGAGCGACGGTCATCTCGGCGAGACAACCCATGAGCAAGAGGACGATAAACGCCCCGATGGCGTAACTGACGAGCACGCTCGGTCCTGCCGTTTGGATGGCGAGGCCGCTTCCGAGGAAGAGGCCCGTTCCGATGGCGCTGCCAAGCGAGATCATCGTGAGCTGTCGGGTCGACAGTTCACGTTTTAGTTTACTAGTTTCCAAAGTCAAATCTCCTTTAGTTGAGTGAAGTGTTGTTGGGGACGACTATAGCAGACAAAAAAATCACGTGTCAACTTGCGACGTTCTGAAACATGCGGTCGATTCGTCCGCACTTATAGAAGCAAAGTTTTTTTGCACACTTTTGTTTGACAGGATGAATCGGGAACGGTATAGTACGAGTTAACTTAACTGAAACGAACAAAGGCGTCGACGAAGAGAAGTAACGACGGTCCCCGCATGACAGAGAGCTGATGGTTGGTGTGAATCAGTATGTGGGACGTCGCGAATGGACTTCCGAGCTCTAAACCGAAATTTTTAGTAGGCTTTAGCGGGTTACCCACCGTTATCACGGGGAAGCGGATGATTGTCCGTGAAGCGGGTTCTATATGAACCAACGAAGGTGGCACCACGGGGTTACTCGTCCTTCTCATAGCGTGAGCTGTGAGTTGGACCGAGTGACCCTTTTTTGTTTTTCAAATTGAATCTTAAATCGATGATTGAGAAGAGTAGCGTGAAGAAGTCTCGTACAGAGAGTCAGGGGTGGTGGGATCCTGACCGAGACCGTCACGTGAATGGGCTCATGAGAGCACGGCTGAATGTTAGTAGGCCGTGACGGCTTCCACCGTTATCAGGATACGATGTGATAGCATCGGAAAGTGGGATCGATTGATCCAACGAGAGGTGGCACCGCGGTCCATACCGTCCTCCATACGACAGACGTCGTATGGAGTTTTTTTATACCCAAATCGCTTAAGGAGGAACGGACATGTTAACACGACTACTGACGAACCAAGTGACGACGACCGAGATGAAACAGGCGGCTTCCGAGTTGTTTCAAGCTGATGAAACGCAAATCACCGAGGTGCTTCTCGCATTGAAAGCACGCGGCGAGACGGCCGAAGAGATGGCGGGGCTGGCCGATTATATCCGTGAGGCGGCGACGTTCCCGGAGACGACGCTCCCTGTGCTCGACGTTTGTGGGACCGGCGGTGATGGAGCGAACACGTTCAACATTAGTTCGACCGTCGCGTTCGTTCTCGCCGGACTTGGTATCCCGGTCGCGAAACATGGGAATCGGAGCGTGTCGAGCCGGTCGGGTAGCGCCGATGTGCTCGAGGCGTTGAATATCCCGATCGTCCAAAGTGCTGACGACGTGTTAGCTGAACTTGAGCGGACGAACTTGAGCTTCTTGTTCGCCCAACATGTCCACCCGATCATGAAACATGTCATGCCGGTGCGAAAACGGCTCGGGACGGCGACGATCTTCAATCAAATCGGTCCGCTGACGAACCCGCTCAAGCCGAGACGGCAATTGATCGGCGTCTACCATCCAGACTTGATTGAGAAGATGGCTACGGCGATGCGCCATCTCGGAGTCGAACGGGGCATGGTCGTCCATGGGGCCGGCGGACTCGACGAGGCGAGCCTCGTTGGTGCGAACGAGGTACTCTTCTTTGACGGAGAGCAGACGGCACGATATCAAGTCGACCCGCGAGACGTCGGGTTGATGCGGGCACCGCTGTCGGCGCTACAAGGTGGTACACCCGAAGAGAATGCGAAGACGCTCGTCGCCGTTTTGAACGGCGCGGCAGGACCGGCGCGGGACGTCGTCTTGTTGAATGCGGCACTCGCATTATGCACATACGGCGCCGTCAAGACGTTACGTGAAGGTGTGGCCGAGGCGAGCCGAAGCATCGACGAGGGCCACGCCGTCCGCGTCCTTAAGCAACTACAAAAAACGGAGGTGGGCGCATGAGCTACTTGACGAAAATTATTGGGACGAAAATCGAAGAGGTCAATCAGATGCAAGACGTCACGGTCACGGCGACAGAGCCGATCTCGTTACAGAGGCTGGTCGCGGACGGGTTTCATATCATCGCGGAAATTAAGCGGGCGTCCCCATCAAAAGGCGTGATTCGAGCCGAACTGGATGTGGCCGAACGGGCTCAGGTTTACGAACGGGCCGGTGCGACGATGATTTCGGTGCTGACGGATACGACGTACTTTAATGGGTCGTTCGATGACTTACGCCAAGTCGCTGACGCCGTCGATATCCCGGTCCTGTGTAAAGACTTCATCATCGATGAACGGCAGCTCGATCGGGCGAAAGCGGCCGGCGCGAGCGCGGCGTTGTTGATCGTCGCGGCGCTGCATCCGACTCGCCTGCACGCGTTGAAGCAACACGCACGCCTGATCGGCCTCGACGTGCTCGTCGAAGTGCACGATGAAGCCGAGCTCCAGACGGCGCTCGAACTTGAGGACGTGCTGATCGGCATCAACAACCGGAACTTGAAGACGTTCGACGTATCGCTTGAGACATCGATTGAATTGATGAAGCGTTATCCGAACGTGGCGTTCGTCAGTGAGAGCGGAGTCAGCACCGGCGAATCAGCGAGCCGACTGCGAGACGCGGGAGCCAAAGCGATTCTCGTCGGAGAGGCGCTTATGCGACAGGATGACCCGACGGCGTTGATTGAGGAGCTGAAGACGTGTTCGTTAAAATATGTGGATTAAAAACAGAAGCAAGCGTGACGGCGGCGGTTGAAGCCGGGGCCGATGCGATCGGCTTCGTGTTCGCGAACAGCTCACGCCAAGTCGATGTGACGACGGCGAAACGGCTACGGCAGTTGATCCCGAATCACGTCCGTGTCGTCGGAGTGTTCCTCGACCCGACGCTTGAGGAGGTCGAGACGGCGATCACGTGTGGATTGACGGATATCCAACTGCACCGGCGCACGTTGCCGTTTGAATCGTTCCGGCAGTTCAATCTGCCGATCATCGAAGCGAGTAGCAAGACAGAGGCAGATATCGTCTTACTGGATGCACCGACGCCCGGAAGCGGGGAGACGCTCGACTGGTCACAGTTGGAACGCCCCAAGCGAACGTTCTGGCTTGCCGGCGGGTTGACGGCCGACAACGTGAGACAAGCGATGCATGACGTACGGCCTGACGGGGTCGACGTCTCAAGCGGTGTCGAGACAGATGGAGAGAAAGATATCGATAAAATTCGCACGTTCATCAGACGTGCCAAGGAGGAAACACCATGTACACACAACCAGTGAACGGAAAGTTTGGCCCGTACGGAGGAAAGTATATACCGGAAACACTCATGCAAGCCGTTGAAGAACTCGAGGTGGCTTATGAGGAAGCGAAGTTAGATCCTGAATTTCAAGAACGCTTCGACGAGTTGCTCAGCGAATACGTCGGACGGGAGACGCCGCTCTACTATGCGGAGAACATGAGTCGACGCCTCGGGACGAACGTCTACTTGAAACGTGAGGATTTGAACCATACCGGTGCCCACAAGATCAACAACACGATCGGGCAGGCGCTTCTCGCCAAGCGGATGGGGAAACAGAAAATTGTCGCTGAGACCGGTGCCGGACAACACGGTGTGGCGACGGCGACGGTGTGCGCGCTGCTCAACTTAGAATGTACGATTTTCATGGGTGAGGTCGATGTCGAGCGGCAAGAGTTGAACGTGTTTCGGATGGAATTGCTCGGGGCGACGGTCATTCCGGTGAAGTCAGGCAGCCGAACGTTGAAAGATGCGGTCAACGAGGCGTTACGCTACTGGGTCAAACACGTTGACGATACACACTACGTCATGGGCTCTGTACTTGGACCACACCCATTCCCGACGATGGTGCGTGACTTCCAAAGTGTGATCGGAACAGAGACACGGCGCCAAATTTTAGACAAGACCGGACGCTTGCCGGATGCCGTCATCGCTTGCGTCGGTGGCGGCAGCAACGCCATGGGGATGTTCTACCCGTTCTTGAATGACGAGGACGTCGCCTTGTACGGAGTCGAGGCAGCAGGAAGCGGCGTCGATACGGACAAGCATGCGGCGACGCTCACGAAAGGGGAGGTCGGCGTGCTCCACGGCTCGCTCATGTACGTGCTGCAAGACGGGGCCGGACAAATCCAAGAAGCGCACTCGATCTCGGCCGGCCTCGATTATCCTGGGGTCGGACCAGAACATAGTTTCTTGAAAGACATCGAGCGTGTCCGTTACGCGGCGGTCACCGATGAGGCAGCGTTAGAGGCATGTACGTCACTCAGTCGACATGAGGGCATCATTCCGGCACTCGAGTCGTCACATGCGCTCGCCTATGCCGAGACGCTCGCCGCGACGATGGACGAGGACGATTTGCTCGTCATCTGTCTGTCAGGCCGAGGCGATAAAGATGTGCATACGATTCGAGAAAGGGTGGGACGGAAATGAGCTTAGAGACAGCGATTCGAAATAGAGACGGGGCAGCGTTCGTCCCTTATATCATGGCCGGAGACGGCGGACTCGATCAACTCATTCCGACGATCGAGCGGCTTGAAGCGATGGGCGCGACGGCGATCGAGCTCGGGATCCCGTTCTCAGATCCGGTAGCGGACGGGCCGATCATCGAGGCGGCGGGGATGCGTGCTCTCGCGAACGGCGTGACGCTCTCTAGTGTGTTGGATTATTTAATAGAAGGAACTGAGCGTTTCTCAGTCCCGATCGTCCTCATGACATACTTGAATCCGGTGTTCCGGTTCGGAATCCAACCGTTCTTCGACCGTGCGGCCGCATGCGGCGTCAGCGGTGTCATCATCCCCGATTTGCCGTTCGAAGAGAGCCTCGAACTATTCGCAGGGATCGAACGGAACGGGGTCGCGGTCGTCCCGCTCGTCACATTGACGAGTAACAAACAACGAATCGACACGATCTTAAGTCAGGCCGAGGGGTTCGTCTACGCGGTGACGCTCAAAGGGACGACCGGAAAAGTCGACGCGTTCCCGGACGAACTGCTCGCCCATTTGCGCTCGTTGACAGAACGGTCTCCGGTCCCGGTACTCGCCGGATTCGGTGTCCATCGGGAAGACCAAGTACAAGCGCTCGGTGAGGCGTGTGACGGGGTCGTCGTCGGCAGTTTCATCGTCGAGGCGCTCCACGCCGGACGCGAGCAAGACGTCGCCGATTTGATCGCAGCGGCGCGTCGAGTCAAAGCATAAAACAAGGACCGTGCCTCGGGCACGGTCCTTGTTCGTTCATAGCTCGACGCGTTCAAGCCCGTCTTCGCCGAACTTGCGATCGAGTTGGTCGTGACGATACGTCGAGGCGAGGACGTACAATAAGTCGCCCGGCTCAATTTTCGTTTGACCCGTAGGCGGGATGAGGTAGTCTTTGCGGACGATCGCATTGACGACCGTGTTCGGCGGTAACGTGATGTCGGCGAGCGTGCGTCCGATCATCGATGACGTTTCTGTCGCCACATACGGAACGAGCTGATGCTGCGACTGTTTACTCGACACGAGCGCGATCGTATACGGTGAGCGAATCTTATCCGGCCCGAGCAGGTTCAGTCTGGCCGCAAGCGGTGTGAGCGTCGTTCCTTGAATCAACGCGCTCGTCACGACGACGAAGAAGACGGCGTTGAAGATGAGTTGGCTGTTGTCGATCCCGGCGATGAGCGGAAACGTCGCTAGCACGATCGGGACCGCTCCTTTTAGGCCGGCCCAGGAGATGAACAGTTTTTCCTTATGCGTGAACGGCATCGCGATCGTCGATAAGTAAACGGCGATCGGACGGGCGACGAACATGAGGAAAAATGAAATCAACAGCCCTTTCCAAATGAGTTCTGGGTCGAACAGTTGTTTCGGATAGACGAGAAGGCCGAGGATGACGAACATGATAATTTGCATGATCCAAGCGAGCGCCTCCGAAAATTGGACGATGGTCACTTCGTGGGCGGTGTGGGCGTTCCCGACGATCATCGCGGCAAGATAGACGGCAAGCAAGCCGCTGCCGGCGAAATAGGCGGCCACTCCATACGTCATGAACGCCATCGAAATCATGAGGACGGCGTGCAGGCCGCTCGACTCAAGGCGCAAGTGATTGAGCATGAGCCGTGACAGGTTCCCGAGCATGTACCCGGCGAACGCCCCGACGATGATCTGGAGGATGAACATCCCAATGCCGTCCCAAATCGTCGTGTCCGGTTTCAACATGAAGTCGAGAGCGAGGATCGTTAAAAACATCGCCATCGGGTCATTCGTGCCGGACTCGGCTTCGAGTGTCGCGCCGACTTTCGGTGCGATATTCTTTCCTTTAAAGGCGGCGAATACGGCGGCAGCATCGGTCGAGCCGATGATGGCACCGAATAGGAAAGACTCAATCCAGTCGAAACCGAATACGAAACGAACGGCTACGGCGACGAATCCGGCCGTCAATAAGACGCCGATCGTCGCGAGCGAGGCGGACGGAGCGAGGACACTCCGAATCGAGGCCCATTTCGTCTGCAGACCACCTTCGAACAAAATAACGATCAGAGCGGAGATTCCGATCATCTGGGCAAGGTTCGAGTCATCGAAGAAGATTAAGCCGGTGACGTCACTGCCCATGACCATGCCGATCCCCATGAACAGAATCAACGCAGGAAGGCCAAAACGGGTGGACACGCGCGTGGCCAAAACTCCCGCGACGAGGAGGAGACCGAACAAGAGGATTGAAACGTCTGTACTTAAAATAGGTGCAGTCAAACACATCACTTCCCTTTGAAATTGTCACTTTTCACATAGATTATTAAGTTCATTATACCATGAAACCGTTATGAAATAAGAATGAACGTATCGTCAATTATGCTAATTGGAATAGTCGGATATCGGTGTGGTACATTAGGAGTATCAAAGGGGGATTCATATGGCTAAAATTCACGTCTTGCATGAAAACAATGAGTGGACGGACCATCTCGTCAAACGGCTCGAGGAGTTATCGCTTCCATATGAACTGTGGCATTTAGATGAAGGAATCATCGATATTGAAGCGACGCCGCCAGATGGTGTGTTCTATAACCGGATGAGTGCGTCGTCACATACGCGCGGGCATCGCTACGCGCCAGAGCTGACGGAAGGGGTACTTGCCTGGCTCGAGGCGAACGGACGGACCGTCTTCAACGGGACACGGGCGATTCGCCTCGAAGTGAGCAAGGTCAACCAGTATACGGCGCTTCGTCAAGAAGGGATCCGTGTGCCGAGGACGATCGCTGCCGTCGGAAAAAAACAAATCATCGAGGCGGCCGAGAAGCTTGGCATGAGCCCGTTCATCACGAAGCATAACCGGGCTGGTAAAGGGCTTGGCGTGCAGCTGTTCCATTCGATTGAGGCGTTGAAAGGGTATGTGTACGGACCGGCGTTCGAGGACTTGGTCGATGGCATCACGCTCATCCAACAATATATCGAAGCGCCGAAACCGTTCATCACGCGCTGTGAATTTATCGGCGGAAAGTTCCTCTACGCGGTACGGGTCGACACGTCGGAAGGGTTCGAACTATGCCCGGCGGATGCGTGCTCGATTGAAGACCAATTCTGCCCGGTCGGCGAGACGCCGCCGGCCAAATTTGAAATCGTCGACGGGTTTGCCGATCCGATCATCGATCAACTAGAAGCGTTCTTGGTAAAAAATAATATCGCAGTCGCGGGGATCGAGATTATCGAAGACCGTGACGGTAACGTCTATGCGTACGACGTCAACACGAATACGAACTATAACTCGGACGCGGAAGCGAAGGCAGGTCAATACGGCATGCTAGAACTCGCGACGTTCCTTGGCGACGCGCTTCACGCGAAGACAAAATAAGGGTCAGGCTTTCGCCTGACCCTTTCGCTGTGTATGTTGTAATTGTTGTTCAAATCGAATTTGGACTAGCTCTGCTGTCGGGGTCATTCGTTCAATGAACGAATCTAAACGTTTTGCAGTGTCTCGATCTGATTCCTTGAACACGCGCATCGTTGTTCACCTCATTGATCATTGTTGTAAGTGCCTCTACAACGATGTTTCCCGAGGGGGTCGATGCGTAAACCTCAATCAACCGAGGAATGTGCCGAGTTCTTCTTTTGGAAGGATGTTTCCGACGTAGAAGTCACCAAACTCCCCATATTTGGCGCTGACTTCATCGAAACGCATCTCGTAAACAATCTTCTTAAATTGGAGCGAGTCTTCCGCGAAGAGCGTGACGCCCCATTCCCAGCCGTCAAATCCGGTCGATCCGCCGATGAACTGCTGGATCTTGCCGGCATAGCTGCGGCCGATCATGCTGTGACGGTACATGAGGTCTTTCCGCTCGTCCATCGACAGCGTATACCAGTTGTCCTCGTCACGGCGCGCCTTGCTCATCGGATAGAAGCAGATGTGGGCTGCTTTCGGCAACGTCGGGTACAAGCGCGAGCGGATGTGCGGGTTCTCGTATGGATCTCCGTCACCAGAGCCACGGTACATGCCGAGCTCGATGACCGAGACGTAAGAGTACGATGGGATCATATAGTCGTACAGTTTCGTCTTACGAAGGGCGAGTTCGACTTGCTCGAGCTCTTTGAACGTCGGACGAAGGACCATGAGGACGACGTCCGCTTTTTGACCGAGGATTGAATAGAAGGCGTGACTGCCTTCTCCGCGTGTTTCGACGTCTTCAAGCGAGGCGAGGAAGGCGACGAACTCCTCAATCATTTCTTGACGCGCCGCTTTGTCGACTGCTTTTAGGCGTGTCCAATCGATCGAGCGGAAATCATGGAGCGTATACCAACCGTCTAATGTGGCGGCTGCGTGCTGTGTTTCGGTTGTCGGTGCTGGACGTTCTGACATGAAAAAACTCCTTTCAAGACTTGGCTTCGCTGTTTATTTTACCACAGACACTTTACCGCCTGGCAAATTTGGCGCTGTCTGTGAGGGTAATCACAATCGAGACCGGGGAAAGGAAAAAGCGGACACAGAAATGTAAACGGCTTCACAGCAACCTGTATCAGTCATAAATACATAACTGTTCTATTCATATAATGACTGATTTCAAGCGATTTATGACGATATGGGCAGAATAGTTTATTTTAAAAAAAGGACTGTGTATAATAAAACACGCATACGGACAATTGTGTCCTAAAGAGAAAACATAGATATCTTCCAATCGAAAAGGAGTTCACTTACCATGAAATTATTTGATACGTTGAAGCAAAAAGTCAGCCCGATTCGTCCGACCATCGTCTTAGCAGAAGGCGTCGATGAGCGCGTCCTTGGAGCTGCAGTCCGTTTAAAAAATGACGGCATGGTCAACCCGATCGTCGTCGGTCCGAAAGCGGACATCGATGCAGTCGCAGCGAAACACGGCTTTGATATCTCGAACTTGACACAGTACGACCCAGCGACATACGAAGATATCGACACGCTCGTCGAATCGTTCGTCGAACGCCGTAAAGGCAAAGCGACGGCTGAACAAGCTCGTGAATTGTTGTCGTCAGATGTGAACTACTTCGGTACGATGCTCGTCCACACGGGCAAAGCGGAAGGTCTCGTCTCGGGTGCGATGCATGCGACGGCCGACACGGTCCGTCCGGCACTTCAAATCATCAAGATGCAAGAAGGCATCAAAAAGACGTCAGGTGTATTCATCATGGTACGTGACGATGAGCAATACGTCTTCTCGGACTGTGCGATCAACATCGCACCGGATGCGGCCGACCTTGCCGAGAACGCCTACTTGTCAGCGTTGACGGCGAAGACGTTCGGCATCGAGCCGCAAGTCGCGCTCCTCAGCTTCTCGACGAAAGGTTCGGCGAAGTCGCCTGAAACCGAGAAAGTCATCGAAGCGACGCGTCTCGCCAAAGAGAAAGCGCCAAACCTTCCAATCGATGGTGAGCTTCAGTTCGACGCAGCGTTCGTCCCGAGCGTGGCAGCGAAGAAAGCACCGGGCTCTGACGTCGCCGGTAACGCCAACGTGTTCGTCTTCCCGAGCCTCGAAGCCGGGAACATTGGCTACAAGATGGTTCAACGTTTCGGCGGATTCGAAGCGATCGGACCAATCTTGCAAGGTCTCAACAAGCCAGTCAACGACTTGTCGCGTGGCTGTAATGAAGAAGACGTCTATAAATTGACGCTCATCACAGCGGCACAAGCGATTGACGAGCGCAACGAAGCGTAAGTCAGAAGCATCTTCCCACAGCGGAGGATGCTTTTTTTGATGCGTAGTTGTAAACTATTGGAAAAGGAGGCGGTCACATGGAGGAGATTGAGGGAGCCATCACTTTACCGGAAGGACATCGCTACGCCATGTTCGGCGGTGGAGATGATTTTCCGATTAAAACTTACTATGAGGGCGTGTTTGAAGAAGTGTTCGTCGCGTACCATCCGTTTCTCGGACCGATAGAAGATCCTAAAGCAATTGACCGATATGTCGAGATGAACAAAAACGAAGTGGAACAGCATTTTCGTGCCGTCGCATGGGAAGATATGCGCCGCCAACTTGGTTTTGAAGACGTCAAACGTATCGATCACGCACTCCGAACGATGATTGGGGCGTTGAAACCGCATGCCGAAGATAAAGAAGGCGCAAATCGAATCATCGAATTTTGCGAGCGCGAGAATTTACTCCCACCTGGCGAAGGCGAGCTGTCTGATTTCTTAAAGAATCGGGTATTAAGGGCGCTTCTGGAGACGGGAGAAGAATGGATATGGAGCGGCGACGAATTTTGTACGGAGCGTCATCTTATCAACATTCGAGAAGTTCTTGCAGCCGATACATGGGACATGAATCATCGCACGTTTTTCGGCTATCAGCATGATTGGCTCATCGTACCGCCGTGGGATAGCCACTTCACTTTATTTTGCGGCAGTCAGTCTTGGGTAAGTGACATGGTCGAACGTTGTGGTCTGAAAGGTTTCTACTGCGATGACGAGGCGACCATCAATTGGAGTTTGTCCGACACGAAACTGAGGTAAACTAGTAGGGGATAACAATTTAAGGGGGAAACAGCATGCAAAGCATCCATGCAACCGAATTACGTGAAAAGCTTGAGAACGGGGAGTCGCTCCACATCATCGACGTGCGCGAACAAGACGAGTACGACGCGGGCCATATCCCGAACGTGCCGCTCTATCCGCTGTCTGAATTCCCGGGCGTGACCGAGAAGCTCGCGCAAGACAACGTCTATCACGTCATCTGTCGCTCGGGCGGACGCAGCCAGACGGCGTGCGACTATTTGGAATCGGAAGGGTTCAAAGTCGTCAACGTCGAGGGCGGCATGCTCGCTTGGGACGGTGACGTCGAAGCGTGATGCTCGACAATCCGTGGGTCGTCATTCCGCTCTTGATCGTCCTCTATTTGACGGTGTACGCGTTCGTGAAGCGTCTCGACTGGAACAGATGGCGCACCATCTGGGCGGTGTGGATCGTCCTGATCGTCCTTTTGTTGACGATCCGCCTCATACAAAGTGTGTAAAAAAACGAGTGAAGCCAAGTACATGGCTTCACTCGTTTTTAGTTGTCACGTTTATCGAACGTGATTGACGCGATCGCGTCGTGCTGGTGGATCGACTCTTCGTTTCGGCATTCGACGAAGAAGTTGACGACTTGTTTCATCTCGTACAAGTCGGCTGCAATCAAGCGGACCATATCTTCTACGAAACGTGGGTTTTCGTAAGCGATTTCTGTAGCCCGTTTCTCATCCGGACGTTTTAAGACCGGGTGAAGTGGTGCCGATGCGTTCGACTCCGCCGCATCGAGCAATGCGAGTCTCCAGTCGAAGCCGTCGAGCGACGCTTCGTCAAGACCGGCTTCGATTGTGATGTAGCCGCGCTGGTTATGGGCGCTGTATTCGCTGATCTCTTTTGAACATGGGCATAGCGTCGTCACGTTGATGACGAGACCGACCGTCACGCTCGCCATACCCGTCTCGAGGTTGTACGTCACGTTGTGCATGACGTCGGCGTTCATAAGACCGCTGAGGCCCGTCGCCGGTGCTTTCCGGCTGAAGAACCATGGGTAGCGGACCGTCAATTGACCTTCCGTTTGTTCCATACGCTCGGCGAGTTCTTGGGCGAACTCGATGAGCGAGCGGTTTGATAACGTCCAGCCTTGCGTATGGTACGCGTCGAGCTGTTCCGTCAAGCGGGACATGTTGATGCCTTTACGATCTTGGACGAGTGATGTCGTTAATTCAAACGTTGCGACCGTCGCTTGGATGCCGTCTGGAGTTTCGATGTTGACGGGATGTTTGACGTTCGAGATCCCGACGCTGTCGAGTGCGAACAAGAAGTTCTTAGGTGTATTTTGAAGATCGACCATTTTATCTTTTTCTGTCGGTTTCGTACCTTTGACCGGCGGGACCGAGCCGAATAGTTTATGTCGTTCTGCTTTAGTAGGTAAAGCGACATGGCTTGTAGACATAATCGGATTCTCCTTTTTTAAGAGGGCAAATGACCGCCACTCGTTCTTGTTAGGATTTTATCACGAAATGGATACAAACTGGGTATCATTTTGCTTCGCGAACGTGCTTTGAACCTGCTCCGCGGAAAAAACTTCAGATATTGAATAAAAGAAGATTGATTTAATTTGCGCACGGGAATAAAATGTTCCTGTGAACTTAAAAATAGATCACTGTTAAATATGAAGGAACACAAACAAAAAGGGGATGTTTTAATGGATTGGCAGTTAATCCTGCAGTACGCCTGGATCATCGTCGTACTCGTCGGTCTTGAAGGGCTACTATCTGCAGACAACGCGCTCGTGTTGGCCGTCATGGTCAAGCACTTGCCGCGGACAGAACAGAAGAAAGCGCTATTCTACGGTTTATTAGGAGCGTTCGTCTTCCGCTTCATCGCATTATTCTTAATCTCGTTCTTAATCAACGTCTGGCAAGTCCAAGCACTCGGTGCCCTTTACTTGATCGGGATGAGCGCGCGACATCTATATATGACGTATAAGGCGCGCAAGATGGATCCAAGACAAGACCTAGCTGCCGAGGCGAAAGAAGAGACGGCAATTACCGAGAAGCCGGTCACGAAAAAAGAGTTTTGGTGGACGGTCGTAAAAGTCGAGTTCGCCGACATCGCTTTCGCGGTCGACTCGATCTTGGCAGCGGTCGCACTCGCAGTCAGCTTGCCGCCGCTCGGTCTTGGAGAGATCGGTGGAATCGACTCAGGTCAATTCTTCGTCGTCTTGACGGGTGGACTCATCGGGGTCATCTTGATGCGATTCGCGGCCCGCGTCTTCGTGAAGTTGCTGCATCAACGTCCGACACTGGAGACGGCCGCCTTCCTCATCGTCGGCTGGGTCGGTGTGAAGTTGACGGTACTCGTCCTCGAACACCCTGGCTTCAAGGAATTGATTGCCGGTACAGCGTTCGCGTTCATGGGTCTTCCAGACGGTTTCGTCCACTCGTTAGGTTGGACACTGTTCTTCTGGTCGGTCATGGTTGGGATTGCTGTTTGGGGTTGGTTCTCTTCCAAACCGACAGCGGTCAAGCATTAAAAAAAATCCTGTCTTTCGCGTATGCGGAAGGCAGGATTTTTTGTTAGGCAGTCACGTCTTGCTTCTCGTAGATCGGCACCCAGCCTTCTGTTGTCACGAAGATGCGGACGGCGACGACTTGGCGGTCGTCTTGGAGCGTGAAGTAGTGGCGCGTGTTCACCGGGACCGAAATCAAATCGCCCGGATTGAGTTCGATGTTGAAGTAGCCACGTTCGGCGTCGTCGATGGCGAAGATGCCGTGCCCGCTGACGATGAAGCGGACCTCGTCGTCCGTATGATGGTGTTCCTTTTGGAAGTTGACAAGCAGTTCGTCCAAGTTCGGTGTCGCGTCAGACAGCGAGATGACGTCGGCCGTTTGATAGCCGCGGCGCTCCGACACGTCTTGAATCTCGTCACGGAACGTTGCGAGGATGGCTTGCTTGTCGTCGTCCGTCAGTTCGTAGTTTTCTTGAAGCGCGATCGGAAGTTTAGCGATGTCCCACTGCTCATACAGAATACCGCGCGATTCTAAAAATACGTTCACTTCAGATTGGTCGACGAGACGTTCTTCGGTTTGTTGGAAATAGACAGTTGCCATAGATAGTTCCTCCTTATGAATGGACGCCTAAGGCGCGTAGTTTTAACGTGTAGCTGAACAAAAATTCGTATGCTTCTAAATAACGTTTCGCCGCAGCCGGCGTCTCGCCCCAGACCGTGATGCCGTGATTACGGATGAGGACGGCACCGGCGCTTGAATGGACGTGAGGCGCGAAGGCGGCCGCGAGCGTCGGGATGTCGGCATGATTGTCGATGATTGGGACCCGGACGACCGCGTCCTCTTCCCAATACCCGAGTGCCTTGATGATCTCTTGCCCCGTGAAGACGACCTCACCGTTCACGGCATGGAGCTCGGAGATGACGTTGTTGTCGACCGTATGTACGTGGAGTGAACACGCCGCCGCGGTCTTGTTGAACACCTCGACGTGTAACAGCGTCTCAGCGGACGGTTTACCAGTTTGTTCGCCAAGCAAGCGACCGGCCGCGTCGACGAGGACGAAATCGTCCGCGGTCCGTTTTCGTTTATCGCGTCCGCTCGCCGTGACGAGGAAGGTCAGCGGGTCGTCGGAGACACGAATCGCCAAATTGCCACTCGTTCCGGGGAACCAGTCGCGCGCGGCGAGTTCGTCTTTAATGTCGGCGAGTTCAAGCCAACGTGCGGTCACGCTCATACGTGCACCTCCTTCATGTGATGGGTGATGTCGTCGAACGTCTCGAACGGGGCATAGGCGATGCCTTCTGCTTCACAGAGCGTGATGAGTTGCCCACGGGCGTAGACGAAATCGGCCCGTTTGGCGATCTCGAAGTCGGTCACCGAGTCACCGATGACGATCAAGCGATCAACGGGATCGACGATCGTCCGGGCGATTGTCGGTTTGCAGCAACCACAATCATTCGTGCAATGCGCGTCACAGGCGTAGGGCCAGTCGACGCGTACCGTCTCGCCTGAGAAGTCGGCGACGTTACAGTAGATGTGGTCCGGTGCGACGTGGTCTTGCAAGATCGGGTGCACGAAAAAGTCCATGCCGCCGCTGACGACGTCGAACTTCCAGCCATGTTCTCGGATCTCTTCCAAAAATGCTGGGAAACCTGGGCGCAAGGTGATGCGGTCCAGCAAGTAGTCACGGTACGCCGAAGCGTCAGCGCTCGGCAACAGCTGGAACATCTGCCCGACCCCGGAGCGGATCGAGATGTCTTGAGCGAGCACATCGTCTTTGAGCGCGTGCCATTCGGGCGGTGCGAACGCCCGCATCAAAGCGATGATGTTGTCCTCGGCCGTGATCGTCCCATCGAAGTCACACAAGATGTGAATCGTCATTGTTTTGACCACGCCTTTAACGCGGCTTCGAGCTCGTTCGTCTGGCTCGCCACGCCCAATACTTGCTCAATCGCTTGTCGGAACGCCCGGGCCCCGGCGGCCGCGCCGTCTGGGTGACCGTGGATGCCGCCGCCGGCGTTGATGACGACGTCTGTGCCGAAATCACGGATGATGTCCGGGACGAGCCCCGGATGGATACCGGCCGATGGGACCGGTAGAATCGGTTTCGTCCAGTGCGGCCGAGCACTGCCATCCCGAATCGTGAACGCCTCATCAGGCGGTGTCGCAAGTGAACCGTATGGGGACGGGAACAGCGTCAAGTCGGCCCCCGCGAGGCGGATCAATTTTCCGAGCAAGAGCGAGTGGCTGATCGAGCCGGTCAAGGCTCCGGCGAACGCGGGGTGCGCCAAAATCGGGACGTTAATTGTTGGATCGCTTGCGAGTTCGCGGAGTGTGTCGAGCCCGTATGTATAGACGTTGAACAACAGTGCCGTCGCGCCCGCCTCGATCAAGCGGAGCGCTTGGTCACGCAGCCCGAACACCGGACCGCTGAGCGTGATGGCATAGAGCGAACGTTTCCCGGTCGTTTCGAACTGTTCTTGGATGACGGCCGCCCCGATTTTAGCTCGTTCAAGCGACGGAGTGAGCGGGTTGTCGTATAGGATTTCATCATCTTTGACGATGTCGATGCCGCCGGCGAGCTGGTCTCGAAGTTGCTGTTCTAAGAAGCGTAAATCACGGCCGATGATCCCTTTAAAGATGCTCATGACGAGCGGGCGATCATGTACGTCGAGCAACTCACGAACGCCTTGAACACCGAACTTTGCTCCGGGGAATTCAGATGCAAGCGTTTCGGGTAACGTTAAGTCGATCAAGCGTACCGAGTCATCGAGCGATAATTTCCCGAACGTCGTCGTCAAGATGGATGAGAAGTCGGGCGTGACGTTATGGAGCGGGTAACGGATTGTGAAGCGGCTCGTTGTTTCCGTATGCGTCGTTGAGACGACCTCGCCCCGATACGCCTTTAATTGTTCTTGCTCTAGGTGAGGCAGTTCCGTCCACGTGCCGACGGTCAGTTCGAGGGCGATTTTCTCGGCGACAGTCGCGACGCGGTCCGTCCGGCTGATTTCATATGTGGCAGTAATACTCATGTTCGTTCCTCCTTCCGGTCAAACAAAAATGACCCCATGCCGAGGCAAGAGGTCATCATAAAAAAATGAACTCTTATCTCTCAGCTTACGCTGCAAGAATTAGCACCGTGCCCAATCGGGTCGGTTGCTGCGACATCATCGGGCTTGTCCCCTCCGTCTGCTCTTGATAAGAATGTATTTTGAAGTTGTGAAATTTAATTGAATTTTGTCACACAATATCCGGTTCGTCAATTCCTTTTTTTGAGAAAAAAAGTTTGAGTTCGTTGTTACCATATATGCATAAAAAAAGTGACCGTTGCTCCAGCAAATTGCCGTTGACAAAGGTGGGGTCGAGTCCGTAATATTCATCACAACAAGTTCACACAATCGAATACGACACTCTTATCGCGAGTTGGCAGAGGGAATTGGCCCGATGACGCCGCAGCAACCGACCAGTAGGCACGGTGCTACATCCACCAGACATACGTCTGACAGATGAGAGGAACAACCGTTACGGCTGTGCCTCTTTCTCGCGGAGAAAGGGGCTTTTTTTGTGGGGAATATACCGAAAGGGGAAACAGACATGGCTTATCAACCATTTACAGAACAGACAGTCGTCGAGCACGTCAGAACGTTAGGGTTACTCGAAGATGGGGGCATCGCGCATTGCGAGGAGATCGGGGACGGCAACTTGAACCTCGTCTTCCGCATCCGTCAAGGCGAAACGAGCCTCATCGTCAAGCAGGCGCTACCGTATGCGAAAGTCGTCGGCGAGAGTTGGCCGCTCACACTTGAACGGGCGTGGATCGAGCAGCTCGCGTTGCGCGAATTCGCCAGCGTCGTCCCGCGTTTCGTCCCGGTCGTTCTCGGCAGTGACCGGACGCTCGCCTACACGATTTTAGAAGACTTGTCCGACTTTGATATCGTCCGGACGGGCTATTTGGAAGGGAAAACGTATCCTGAACTTGCCCGTCACATCGGTGAGTTTTTAGGACAGACGTTGTTTGAGACGTCCGACTATGCGGCCGGCCCGATTGAGAAGAAGCGGAAAGAACGGGATTATTACAACCCGGAACTGTGCGATATCACTGAAAAACTGATCTTCACCGATCCGTACAAAGATGCCGAATCGAACAACATCGAAACCGCGCTCCGTCAGGACGTCGAAGCGCTTTGGCGTGACCAGAAATTGAAAGTGGAGGTCACGAAACTGAAAGTCGGTTTCGTCACGAAACACGACGCGCTCTTGCACGGGGACTTACATACAGGCAGCATCTTCGCGACGCAACAAGAGACGAAAGTCATCGATCCGGAGTTCGCTTTTTATGGACCGTTCGGCTTTGACATCGGGCAAATTGTCGCCCATTTGACGCTATCGACGTTCCATGACCCACTCAAACGGTTCGAGCGGTTCACCGACGTATTGACGGTATGGGAGACGTTTGAGAAGACGTTCCGGACGAAGTTTGAGACGGCGGTCGAACCGTTCAACACGGACGGATTCGTCGATGAACTACTTCAAACCATCTTTAGCGACACGATTGGCTATGCCGGATGCGAACTGATTCGCCGCGCCATCGGCCTCGCCGGAGTCAATGACCTCGAGACGTTACCGGAAACGGTCCGGTTCGAGCGGAAACGGGAAGCGCTCACGCTCGGCACGACGCTCATTAAACAGCGCCACGATGTCCGGACAATCGATGAATTAGTGACGCTGTTAGCGGGGGTACGCGTATGACAGTCCAAAACATTCGCTTCGAACCGTCCCGGGACGAGCTCGTCATTTTAGACCAAACGTTACTGCCCCATGAGGAGCGGTACGTGACGATCGCGACGCTCGAACAGGCGGAGCACGCCATCGAGACGTTACAAGTCCGAGGCGCGCCGGCCATCGCCTATTTCGGCGCATTCGTGCTCGCGAAAGAAGCGGTCCGGCTTCAAGATGACCCGGACTTCACACGCCGGCTCGACCTCGTCGGCCGTCGGTTGATCGCGACGCGACCGACGGCGGTCAATCTTCAAAACGTGATCGAGTCACTTCTCGGGCTTAACGTCGGCGATGACTTTGAAAGGATCGCGACCGACATCAAACATCGGGCCATCGCGCTGTTCGAGCGAGACGTCGACACGTATCGGGCCATCGGGGAGCATGCGCTCACGGTGCTGCCAGCAGGGGGGAACGTCTTGACGATCTGTAACGCCGGGGCGATCGCGACGTCGCGTTACGGGACTGCGCTCGCTCCATTTTACGTCGGGAAAGAGCGAGGTATAGCGTTTAACGTCTTCGCTTGTGAGACGCGGCCGCTCCTCCAAGGGGCACGCCTGACCGTCTGGGAGCTCGACCAGGCCGACATCGACGTCACGCTCATCACCGACAATATGGCCGCTTGGACGATTCAGGCGAAAGGAGTCGACGCCATCATCGTCGGCGCTGACCGCATCACACGGACGGGTCACGTCGCCAATAAGATCGGCACGCTTCAGCTCGCCATCCTGGCTAAACATTACGGGATCCCGTTTTACGTCGCGGCCCCGCACACGACGTTTGATTTAACGGCGGACGATGTGATTCAAATCGAGGAGCGGAGCGCGCTAGAAGTGACCCATATCGGCGGACAACCGACGGCGCCGGTCGGGATCACCGTCTTTAACCCGGCGTTTGACGTCACACCGCCTGAACTGATCACCGGACTCATCACCGAAGCGGGCGTGTTCGAGCCGAATGAAGCAGCGATCACACACCATGTAGGGGGAACGGTTCACGTGTGAAACAGCAGCTCCGTGCTTGCCCGAACGATGAAGTGTGACCGTCTTGGTATGAGACGGGAATGGCCAGATTTACTTGGTCGACAAAGGCACCGGGCAGCAGAAAAGCCCTCAGCATCTATCCTGAGGGCGCTTTTTGCGTTCTAATGCGATGAAGTCGAACGTACTCCCGTTCGTGTCTTGTTGAAACGAAGCCACTTGTCGAAACCCGCAAGCTTCATACACGCGAATCGCCCGCGCGTTGAACGTGGCAACCGACAAGGTGATACGATTTGGGTCGAACGTAGATTCGATGAAATCAAGAATCGAGGTAACGAACGCTCGTCCGGTCCCGTTTCCGGTCAGACCTGGCTTCATGCCTAAACCGAGGTCAATCGTATCGGCGTCTGTTTGATGCACGCTAACAAAACCGACCAGTACGCCATCGTTCGTGATGGCGAATACCGATTGCCCTCGTTGTTCGGTGTCTAAAAACTCGGCCAAGTCGTCTTCGTCAGCCTCCATATCGTAAAAAGCATACTCTCCATCGTAATGCCAACTGAAGGCGATTGTTTCGGCCTGCGCTTGTGTCATCAAAGCGAACTTATACGTCATAGTGATTTCCTCGTTTCAAAAGGATAGATAGGTGCTACACTTTCGATAGTACCATCAATTCAAGAAGTGAGGTGACCACATGGGAATCAAACTAGATATGGTCGGCATCGTCGTCGAGGATATGAAGCGAGCGCTCGACTTCTATCGGCTGCTCGGACTGTCGATTCCAGTATCAATGAACGGGGAAGCGCACGTTGAAGTTGACGAAGGCGGCGTCCGGCTCGCCTTTGACACAGTCGAGGTCGCGGAATCGGTGTATGGGGAATGGAAACCGGCATCGGGGCATCGGGTCGAGCTCGCTTTCCTGTGTGACAGCCGTGAAGCGCTCGATACACTGTTTGAAGCTATCTTCAAACAAGGATACGTGATTCATCGTGAGCCGTGGGACGCGTTTTGGGGACAACGTTACGCCATCGTCGTCGATCCGGACGGGAACCTCATCAGCCTATTCGCGTCATGACAAAACCCTCGCCGGAAAACTTGGCGAGGGTTTATTCGTCTCGGGTTTCGCCCCAAGAGCAGAGCGCCTTCATCGCTGGTTGCAGGCTAAACGCCTCCTCGGTGAGGGAGTATTCGACGTGGAGCTGTTTGTCGGTCGAATAGTCGTCGCGTCGGACCATGCCGAGCTGTTCGAGTTCGCGCAGTTGGTCGGTCAACACTTTGCGGCTGACGTCGGGGATGGCGCGCTGAATCTCCGAGAAGCGGCGCGGGCCGGTCTCGAGCGTGCAGTACACTTGTGGACGCCATTTACCGCCGATGATGTCGAGCGCCTTGTTGACGGGGAACGGGGTCGTCATGTTCAGTTCGCCTCGCTTTCGGGTAGTTACTTCAATGTGCGTACTTTTTTTCTTGCTACGATGAAGGTATCTTATCGTTATCGACCCAAATGAGCAACCAAAAAGGAGCGGATCAATTTGACTTATCCACGTACATTCTCACATATCGGGCTATCAGTCCCCAGTGTGACGGAAGCAGTGAAGTTTTATGAAGACGTGATGGGCTGGTACACGATTATGCAACCGTCGGACGTCGTTGAGGATGACTCACCGATCGGCGTCATGTGCACCGACGTGTTCGGCCCGGGCTGGGGCAAGTTCCGCATCGCCCACATGTCGACCGGTGACAAGATCGGCATCGAGCTGTTCGAGTTCCCTAACAACGAGAAACCGGAGAATAATTTTGAGTTTTGGAAAACAGGCATCTTCCACTATTGCGTCCAAGACCCAGACATCGAAGGGCTCGTCGAGAAGATTGTCGCCCACGGTGGCAAACAACGGATGCCGATCCGCGAGTATTACCCGGGCGATAAGCCGTACCGGATGGTGTACTGTGAAGATCCGTTCGGCAACCTCGTCGAGATCTACTCGCATTCGTATGAACTGACATATTCGGAAGGAGCGTACTAATCATGAAAGCATGGCTACTTGAACAACCTGGCTTAGAAAATATGCACCTCGGGGACATCGAACGACCGACCCCGGGCGCGGGCGAACTGCTCATCAAAGTCGAAGCGGTCGCCTTGAACCCGGTCGACTATAAAGTCGGCACGAACGGCAACCCGAACTGGGCATACCCGCACATCCTCGGCGTCGACCTCGTCGGCGAAGTCGTCGAAGTCGGCTCGAGCATCGCCAACATCATCACCGGCTCACGCGTCGCCGTCCATACGAGTCTCGCGAACAACGGAGGTTTCGCCGAGTACGCTGTCGTCGACGCCCGTGCTTGTGCCGTCGTACCGCAAGACGTGAGCGACGAAGCGGCAGCAGCCATCCTCTGTGCCGGCATGACGGCGTATGAAGCGGTCATGCAGAAGCTGAACACGCGCGACAAAGAGACGATTCTCGTCCACGCCGGAGCGGGCGGGGTCGGCGGCTACGCGATTCAGCTCGCGAAAAAGCTCGGTCTCAAAGTATTCACGACGGCATCGCCGGAAAACTTTGATTGGGTCACATCACTCGGTGCCGACGTCGCAATCGACTACAACGTCGAGGACGTGACGGAACGAATCATGGAACTGACGGACGGCCGTGGTGTCGATTTGATTTTGAACACTGTCGGCCGCGACGTGGCAACAGCCGATCTCGATCGCCTCGCGTTCAGCGGACAGCTCGCTCATATCGCCGGTCCACCTGACATGTCGAACATGAAAGGGTTCACGCTGTCACCATCGATCCATGAAGTCGCCCTCGGTGCGGCCCATGCGAGCGAAGACGAGCGCGCGATTCGCAACTTGGCGTATATGGCCGAGGAGTTGATGAAACTGCTCGAAACGGGTGAACTGAACGACCTCGTCACCGACGTATTGCCGTTCGACCGCTTGAAAGACGGACTCGAACAGCTTCAGACGCGGAAAGTACGAGGCAAGTTGATCGTCCGCGTACGCGACTAAATCTTGGCCTCTTGTCTCGTGACAAGGGGCTTCTTTTGGAGGGGATGACATGGATTTACGGACGTCATATCAACAGACGACGCATCAACTGAGCGGGCACGGGAAACGGAACGTCGGCGTCTTACAGCGCGCGTTTGAGCAAGCCGACCCGGAGCAAACGAGCGACCATTATGGGACGGGCGAGGTCATCGAACAATTTGAACAAAAGCTCGCCACGCGGCTCGGGACGGAAGCCGCTGTCTTCTTTCCGAGCGGCACGATGGCACAACAGATCTCCTTACGCATCTGGTCGGACGAGACAGGGAATCGAAGCGTCGCCTATCACCCGCTCTGTCACTTGGAGATTCATGAACAAGACGGGTTGAGACAGCTGCATCACCTCGAGCCGCTTTTGATCGGGGGAGCGGACCGATTGATGACGCTTGAAGAAGTGAAGGCGTTACCGGACGTCGCTTGCCTGTTGGTCGAGTTGCCGCAACGTGAGCTCGGCGGTTATTTGCCACCGTTTGATGAGCTTGAAGCGATCAGCCGGCACTGCCGGGATCGGGGGATTCATCTGCATCTCGATGGGGCCCGCCTGTTCGAGACGTTACCATATTATGAGAAGACGGCCGAAGAAGTATGCGCCTTGTTCGATAGCGTCTACGTCTCGTTCTACAAAGGGATCGGCGGTGTCGCCGGGGCGATTTTGGGCGGACCGAAAGCGTTCTGTGACGAGGCAAGAATCTGGAAACGGCGCTATGGCGGCGACTTGATCGGCTTATACCCGTACATCATCCCGGCCGACTACTACTATGAGCTCAGGAAAGACCGAATGGGAACGTACTACGAACATGCCAAAGCGCTCGCAACCCGGTTCAATGCGCTCGACGGTGTCTGGACGACGCCGGATGTGCCGGTGACGAACATGTTCCACCTTCATATGAATGGGGACGCAGAAACTGTCTCGAATTGGATCGAGCGTGTCCAAACGGAGACAGGCATCGGCATCACCGGGTACGTCGTGCCGCATGACAGTCATTGTTCGACCGAGATCAGTGTCGGGGATGCGTTTTTAGACATCGATACGTCTCGGCTCGACAAGTTGTTCGAGGTACTCTCCCATCAACAATAACAAAAGCCCTGAAGAAACAATCGTTTCGACAGGGCTTTTGTTGAGGAACGATGCTTACGCGGCCTCAAGTTTGGATACGTTTTTTCGTAGTGAAAGGTGTTTGACCGACAGTGTGATGAGCCATTGGATCGTCTTCGCTTGGACGAATACGAGCGGTGACAAGATGACGTAGTGCATCAGACTATGCGCTGTGATGAAGTCGTTTTGAACGAGTCCCCAGTGGACGAAGAACATACCGAGGACAACGTAGGCGACACCTGGGCAGATGAGGCCGAAGCTCGCCGCGCCATCAGGCTGTTCGTTGAAATAGTCGAGACGACGCAATACACGGAATCCGATCAAGCCGACGGCAGTGCTCGCCATGAACAGGAAGCCGAGTACGACGAACAGTAGCGCCGTGTTGACATGTGTCTCGAGTAGCCGGTGCGACACCATCGAATAGATTCGAACGAACGTGATTCCAGTGAGCGTGAAGATCGGAATCAGTAACCAGACGGTCGGTGCGCCAGGTTTGGCCAGACCTTTCGCCAATACGGCACGTAAACTCATACCGCCGAAGAAGAGGAGGATACCGCTGACGAGCGCTAAGAACAAGAGGGAGGCGACCGTCGATGTGACATAGACCCATGGTGTCGTCGACATCGCGGCAGGGCTCGCTAAACCGACAGCGACCATGACAAACGCGAACGCTCCTAAAAATTGTCCGAATTGATTCAAGTTGTCGACCGGGAATTTACCGTTCGCCATAACGTTGGAGATGTACTGAACATAAAGCACGAGCGCGTAGACGCCGATTGCCAAGAATGCGAGCAAGGCGAACGGGAAGAGTGATTGGACGTTGGCCCATAGTCCAGGGACGAACAAGGCGCCGAGAATGAACACGACGTTGACGCTCATCGCGTATGTAAGCGGTTCGGCCATGACCGCCACTTCACCCGGAGTGCCTTTGAGAGCCTGATAAGCCGACGTTCGCTTGTACGTGTGGAACGAGCGGACGTTCCAAATGAGCAGGCGGAAATGGTTCACCGCGAGCGCCAAGATGATGAGGGAGACAGCGACAACGAGAATTTGCGCAGTTCCTCCTTTCTCAAACGTGGCCCGCAAATGATCGAAATGGGGGAGTGGTGAATCCGGATGCGGAATCAAAAACATGAAATACATAAAGAACGAGACGGCGAGCCCGCCGTTACCGAGTGCTGATAAGAAGTAGAGCGGATGATAAGGTCGTTGTGTCATTGTGAAAAAGTCCTCCTAAAAAATTAGATAACCAATTTATACCCCCTATGGTATAATGGAGTCAATACTTTCCTCGTCAAATGAGGGGAATCCCCTATGCCGTTTTGATGAGGAAATCACGTCGGGTGAAGTGATTTAACTCACAGATTGACCCAGGAAAACAACTGGGGCACTTCATGACTAGATGACGACGATCATAGTTGCGTCCTATAGTCCGGGAGAAATTGAGGGACTTCCCCTATATAAGTTGTATGCGCTTTCAACTATGCTGAAGGCGTGGGTAAGTTCACTGAATTGACATAATTTTGTCGGTCATCTACGGAAACGAAAGGGGAATTGCTTTATGCGTACTCATTATCGAGTTGTCATCGTCGGAGCCGGTACCGGAGGGATTAGCGTCGCTGCTCGCCTGCTTCGTGAAAAACATCATTTAGCCGATGAGGTTTTGCTGATCGACCCTGAAGAGAAACACTACTATCAACCACTTTGGACGCTCGTCGGAGCCGGTGCCGCGAAAAAAGAAGAGTCGGAGCGAGACATGGCGACACTCATCCCAAAAGGTGCAAAATGGCTTCAGG
Organism: Exiguobacterium sp. SH1S1; assembly: GCF_004337245.1. NCBI lineage: Bacteria > Bacillati > Bacillota > Bacilli > Caryophanales > Exiguobacterium > Exiguobacterium sp. SH1S1. The sequence continues at coordinate 1,090,915 of NZ_SJUZ01000001.1, read as the reverse complement.
ACAAGGTGATCAGCTTCGACCCAGAAGCCAATCAAGTCGAGACGGCTGTCAACGGGACGATTTATTACGACTACTTGGTCGTCGCGTCGGGGATTGAAATCGATTGGGGTCGGATCAAAGGGTTAGAAGCAGCGCTTGGGACGAAACAAGTATGTAGCAACTACTCGTATCAACACGTCGACTACACGTGGGATACCCTTAGGGGTTTTGAGGGCGGGACCGCGTTGTTCACGCACCCGGCATCACCTGTGAAGTGTGGCGGGGCCCCGCAAAAAATTATGTATATGGCAGAAGATTACTTTGTGAAAACAGGTGTCCGCGATAATAGTAAGATCGTCTTCGGATCGGCCAACCCGGCTATCTTTGACGTTGCCAAATATCGGACGGCGCTCGAAAAAGTACTCGAACGAAAACGGATCGACACACATTTCCGTGTCAATTTAATCGAAATTAAAGCAGATGACAAAGTCGCTGTCTTTGAACAGTTAGATAGCGGTGAAACGTTCGAGATGCGCTATGACATGATTCACGTCACGCCACCGATGCAAGCACCGACATTCATTCGAGAAAGCAAGCTTGCGGACGCGGGTGGATGGGTCGATGTCGATATGTACACGCTTCAACATAAACAGTATAAAAACGTCTTCGGACTCGGTGACTGCACGAATTTACCAACGTCGAAGACCGGGGCCGCGATTCGGAAACAAGCGCCCGTCGTCGCTAAAAATGTGGGTGACCTCATGTATGGTCAAGTCCCGGTCGCGTCGTATGACGGCTACTCGTCTTGCCCGATCGTCACAGGTTACAACAAACTCATCTTGGCCGAATTTGATTACGAGAAAGTTCCACAAGAGTCGATGCCGTTCAATCAAGCGAAAGAACGCCACAGCATGTACATCTTGAAAAAAGACTTTCTTCCAGTCATGTATTGGAACGGGATGTTGAAAGGGACGATGTGAGAAAGGGGGAGAAGACGATGGAACGTACACCAACGAAAGAACAGACATTAGAATCTGTGTTGACGCGGCCGGACGTCGAGCAAGCGCTCGTCTCCCTCGTCGAACGATTGCCCGAGATTGAGAAGTCGCTTCGCCGCCTCGAAGACGCCGTCGATTTCGGGATGGCGACGTTGAACGACCAGCAAGTGAGACAAAAAGTCGACACGCTCCTCGACTCATCGAATTTACAGGTCGAGACGCTCGAGGCGGCGGTCAAGCTCGCCGAGAAGTTGCCGATGTTGCTCCAGGTGACGAACCAGCTTGAACAAGTGCTCGCCTTCGCACAAGACGTCTACGCGGACGAGCAGACACGAGAACTGATCGGTCAACGGGTCGATGAATATGTCGCACCGGTAAAAGAAAAAGCCGACGCCACGCGCACGATGCTCACCGAAATCCGAGCACGGGCCGAACGCGACGACCGCAACATCACGTTGTTCTCGCTCGTTCGTTGGCTGAAAGAGCCATCGGTCCAGCACGGCCTCAAGTATATGCAGGCGACGGTCGAAGTATTGTCCGAACAAACAAAAAAATAATGAACCGGTCCGGACGTGAATGCATCACGTCCGGTTTTTGTATGCTCAAATAGTTGGCAACAATTACCCGCGGGGGTATGATGGGGGAAACGAGAAGGCAGACAGAAAGGAGGGGGCGGATTGGCACTTCAAGATTTTGAACGCCAGATCTTAAATGTCCTAAAAGACGGGGTCATCGTGATGGACCATGATCGAAACATCATCACGATGAACGAGGCAGCCGAACAATTGACCGGGTGGCGGCTAGGAGAACCTGTCCCGTACTGTTCATTTTGTCAACGACGTGAAATCGGTCCGGACGAAGATCGATGCTACTTGATCCAACATGAGCGCTCCCCGTACTTCACGTCAGAGATGCCGACATATTCGGGAAAGATGGTCGACGTGGAGATGAATACGGCGCGAATTTTGAACGATCCGATATCGGGTGCGACGTACTATTTGCTCGTGCTTCGCGATTTTACGGAACGCAAGCGCCGGGAAGCGCATGCGCTTCGCGAACAGATGGTGCGGGAATTGATTCGAGCCCGGGAGGAAGAGCACGAACGGCTCGCCCAAGAACTCCACGACGGGGTCGGTCAATCGTTGTTCAGCATCGCCCTCGCCCTCGGTGCGCTCCAGTCCGATGTATCCGACCCAGACAAAAAAGACTACATCGAATCCGTACTCGCCGAAGTGGGCCGACTGATCGATAACGTGCGCGGCTATTCGAAACAACTGCGCCCGATCGAGCTGGATCAATTCGGACTCGGCTCGGCGTTGAACGTGTTAGTTGATAGTTTTGCCACCAGAGATACCCGCTCGTCACGTTTCGGACCGACATTCGTTTAGCTGACCGCTATGAGCGCGTCATCGAAATCAACGTGTATCGCATCGTCCAAGAGGCGCTCGTCAATAGCATGAAGTATGCACAGGCGAGTACGATCGATTGCCGCATCGTCGAGCATGACGGACAAATCGATGTGCTGTTTAAAGATGACGGGAACGGGTTCGATCAACAACGAGTGGCGAAAGGATTAGGGCTTCGTCATATGGAAGAACGGACGAAAACGATTCACGGTACGTTTACACTCGAATCAGTCATCGGACAAGGCACTGAAATTTCAGTGTCCGTTCCGATTGAGCGAGGTCGCTATGACACCGATTGATGTGCTGATTGTCGATGACCACGAACTCGTCCGGCGTGGATTGAAGTTGATGTTTCGTCCCTATAAAGACATCAACGTTGTCGGGGAAGCGGCCGAAGGGACGACAGCCATCCAGGAAGCGATGCGGACGATACCGGACGTCGTCTTGCTCGACATCACGATGCCGAACGGACTCGACGGATTTATGACGGCAAAAGCGTTAGCGCAAGAAGTACCGACCGCCAAAGTCATCCTGCTCACGATGCACGATGAGGAGCTTTACATCAAACGCGCGCTCGAGCTCGGTGTGCCCGGCTATTTATCCAAAAATAGTGATCCGGCCCAGCTCGTCGACGGCATCAAGCAAGTGATGGAAGGGAAGCGTTACTATGCAACGTCTCTGTCGGAAGCGTTTATCGAGAAAGCAGCATCGCAAAAGACAGAGTCGGTGCTGACGCGGCGTGAGTCGGAAATTGTACGTTTGACAACGCTCGGTTACGGAAATATCGAGATTGGAGAGAAACTCGGCATCAGTCCGAAGACGGTCGAGAACCATAAAGGACGCGTCATGCAGAAACTTCAAATCAAGCATCGACACGAGCTCGTCCAGTTCGCGTTGAAAAATCGGTTGATCGACTACGACGGCTAGAAAGAGGGGAAGTTATGAAACTAGATTTAGAGAAGACGGTCGATTCACAGTACATTCAACAGCACCTCGCCAACGAGCGGACGTTCCTCGCCTGGATCCGGACGGCCATCACCGTCATCGGGATCGGCTTCCTCGTGACGAACTTTCATTACTATCGAAGTGAGAACTTGAGCGGGGCCGAGCATCAACTGATCACGGCGATCGGCATTTTGTCGATCATCTTCGGTATCGCGACGATCCTCGTCGGGACACGGTCGTACTTGAAGAAAGTGCACACGATCAACTCGCAGCAGTTCAAGTCGGCGAAGATGAGCCTCGTCGCGCTCGCCATCGGAATGGTGTTCATCTTCACGCTCATCTTGATTGTCAGTTATTTTCTGTTTTAACAAAAAACCGCCCGCATCTCAACCGAGGTGCGGGCGGTTTTGGTTATCTCGAGACGATGGCGTTGAGACGATCGAGTTGTGACGAGAAGCCTTCGACGGCGCCCATTTCGACGACCTGTTTGAGAGCAGCATCGTCTGTGAACTCGGAGCGGCTGACGAGCAACGTCCCGTCCGGAATGTCGATAAATTCGTTCGTGATCGTCATGACCGGGAAGTCGGGATTGACGTTCCCCGCCTCGTCTGCAAAAGCATCAAGGTAGACAATCCGGGAATGGGGATCGATTTCAAGGAACGTCGCCTTGCCCCATGACTCCATCCCGACATAATCGACTTGGTCCTCATCGACACAGGTCATGCAATAATGCCATGTCCCACCCGGTTCAAACTCAAACGTGCGGATGTCTGTTTTCCATCCCGCAGGTCCCCACCACGCCTCTAAGTGAGCCGGGCTTGAGAATGCCTCGAACACGAGCTCACGTGGCGCTTTGAAACTCCGCTCAACAACCAACGTCTTACCTTCGACGTGCGATTTGACCGTTCCCATTTGAAAGACTCCTCTCTAGAGAAAGTACGGTACACCGACTTGAAACGATGTAGTCCTTATTCCCGAATTGAGCGTCCTTCCAACCTGATCAGTCAAACAACAAATCGAGCACCGTCTCGCCGATGGGACGTTCTTTCCCTTCGTACGGGAAGGAATGGATATGGATGGCCGGGTTGAAGTTCAATTCGATGATGCCGTAGTCATTTTCTGCGTCAAGCGACGGGATCATCATATCGACGCCGCAAATCGTGGCACCGATTGCTTTCGCCGAATCGACCGCGACCTGTTTATAAAAGTCAGAGATTTGGTCCGTATAGTCGATGCTGTCGCCACCTGTGCTAATGTTCGAGTTCTCGCGCAAGAAGACGCGTTCGCCGTCAGCGAGGACGCTGTCAGGAGTTTTGCCTTGCGGACGCAGGAACGATACGACGATGTCGTCGATCTCGATCTTCTCGAGCGGTGTCTTATAGCCTTTGCCGCGGAGCGGATCCTCATTTTTCTTCGCAACGAGCTCGCGGATCGTCGAGACACCGTCCCCGGTCACATTCGCCGGGACGCGGTGCAAGATGCCGGCGACCTTATCACCGATGACGAGGAAACGATATTCTTTCCCCGGTAAAAACGTCTCGAGCAAGACGACGTCGTCGAACGTGTTGGCATGGCGGAACGCCTCGAGCGCCTCGTCGAGCGTCGTCCCGTCTTTGAAGATGTGGATGCCGATCCCGAAGTTCGTCGATTTCGGCTTCAGGACGATCGGCTGAGCGGAAAACTCGGACCAGACGTTACGCAAGTCGTCTTCACTGCGCAACTCGACACCCCCAGGGACGTGGATGCCGTGTTCGGCGAGCACATGTTTTGTCACCGTCTTGTTTTCCATCATCAGCACCGACACGTAGTTATCTTTCGACGTTTTCGTCGCTTGTCTGACGTACTCGACCCGATTGCCGTGACGAAGACGGATGAATTGGTCGTCCCGGTCGACGACATCGACCGCGTAACCTCGTTTTAAGGCCGACTTCATCAAAATTTGCGTCGACAGTTCCATGTCCGTATAGCCGTGCATCCGGAACCGGTTGGCGAACGCATCTTCATAATACGTCTCGGCTTGGCGGAGTGACCAGGTCGTATAGCCTTCGTCGGTCATGACTTTTGTCAGCCGGGCCGAGTAGGTCGCTTCGACGTTGTTAATCCGTTCCCGGACGGACGCGAAGACGTCAGCAAAACCGAGGTCGTGTTGCGCGTTGAACGACTCGATGTCAGCGACGAGATCACGAGCGAACGTTTGCAGCGCGACCGGCTCGCCATCACGTTCGAGGACGAGTGACGGCGATAGTCCCTCTTTGGCGACGAGCTGTTGGTTACGGAACGCCTCGGCTTGCCAGTCCGCAAAGTCAGTCTCGTCTTTCAACGCTAAATAGAGCAAGAAGACGTGCAGGAATCGCAAATCATCGAGTGCGATACCGGTCTTCTCGAACGGATTGAGGTCGATGTTGCGAATCTCGATATAATCGATGCCGTTCTTCTCGAGCCGGTCGAGGTCATTTCCGCCGCGTGACGTCTTCAGTCGAATCGGCGAGTACAGCTCGTTCGGGTTGGCGATGTCGCCTTTGGCGATCAACCGGCGGACGCTACTCGCATAGTCTGGGAGCGTCGCATAGTTCGGATAGAGCGGTTCGACGTTCGTATAACCGCAGTCACTATTTCGGTACGACAGCGCCGTCGTATTCGAGTAGACGTCCTCGTTCAACGCCTGCATTTGGCTGACGCAGCGTTCCTCGTAGCTCGTATGGACGGCAGGCGTTCCGCCGAGCAAGTAGACAGCGAGCCAGCGCAGGCGCAAATAGTTGCGGACGAGCTTCAAATAGAGCTCGTTTTTGAAGCGGTCATATTGCTCGGGAGACCCTTCATATAACGCGGCGATCAACTCGTCCGAGAACGAGAAGTTGAAATGGATCCCGGAGATGAGCTGTTTTTTCGCCCCGTACTTTTGAAGCAGATGTTCACGGTAACGGCCGGCCTCAATACCGGAACTGCCGAAGTCGGCGAGCGGGATGACGCCGCCGTCCGGCAACGGGCACGGCATCGACTGTGGCCAAAGCCGCTCGTCGCCGATATTTAGCGCCGTGATGTCATAAAGCGTCTCTAAAAAGTTATGTGCCGCTTCGACGGTCGGGAACGTCGGCGTGATCAGTTCGATCTGGCTCTCAGAAAAATCGGTCGTAATATACGGGTGCGTCGCTTTGTCACCGAGACTTGACGGATGTTTCGTCACGGCGAGCGTCCCGTCTGTTGTCACACGTAGCATTTCGCGTTCGATCGCGAACCGTCCGCTCGTGAGAAGTTGCTTGGATAATTGCTTAAATCGCTTCTGCAAGTGAAGTCACTTCCTTTTTCTTTAGTCGAACAAACAGTGCCGAGACGAGCCCTTTGACGATGCTCGAGATGGCGATGCTCCACCAGATGGCGTCGATGCCGAGATACGGCTCGAGGAGGATGGCAAGCGGGATCCTCGCGACGGTGAAGACGATAGAGATCATCGCCGGGATCTTCGGCAGCCCGAGTCCTGAGAAATAACCGTTCCCGATCATCTCGAGCGAGGCGAAGATGAGGGAGACGCTGATGATACGTAAATAGCTGGCCCCGATCTCGATCGTAGTCGGATCATCGACGAAGGCGCGGATGAGCACGTCCGGGAAGAAGAGGAATACGAGCGTGATTAGCCCGGTATAGAGCATACCGAGGTGCGTCGTCACGCGATACCCTTCGTGCACGCGTTCAATCTGTCGGGCGCCGATATTTTGGCCGGTATAGCTCGCAATCGCCCCGTTCAGTCCGCCGATCATCATGTAGGCAATCGACTCGATCTGTAGGCCGATGCGCTGGGCGGCGATCGCTTCCGTCCCGTACGATCCGATCATGCGGGCGAGAAGAATGCTGATGACGGTAAAGAGGACGCGTTGGGTCGCCATCGGGAAGCCGAGGCGAACGATCTCTGTATAGTCGGCGCGAACGGGTTCGACCGTCTCGTCCCAGTCAAAGAGCGCGCGAGCCCGATGCCAGAAGAAGCCGAACATGACGGCGTTGGCGACGAGTGTCGCCAGACCGGCCCCGAGCACGCCGAGACCGAGCGGATAGATGAAGAGCGGCGACAAGATCATGTTGAGCGTGACCCCGGTCGCATTGATCCGCATCGCCGCCGTCGTATTGCCGAAAGCGCTGAATATGCGGGCGTACAGCAAGTTGAAGAACGAGAACAACAGCATCGGTGCGCTTACGAGCAAGTAGCTGTAAGCGAGCCGCTCGACGGTTGGTGCGTTCATATTCAAAAAGCCAATCAGCGTCTGACCAAAGGCGACGAGGAGCGTCAAGAAGAACAGGCCGAGGACGAGGTTACCTCGTTTTCCGGCCTTGACGTAACGTTGAATCAACTGTTGGTCCCGCCTGCCAACGGCTTGCGACACTTTGATGCCGGCGCCGACGACAAGTAACGATTGAATCGCCTGGCCGAGCATAATATAAAAACTGGCCGCACCGATACTGGCGACGGCGTCGCTACCGAGCGCACCGACCCAAAACATATCGACGAGACTATACGTGAACTGTAAGAGCGAGCTGCCGACGAGCGGAAGGGCGAGCGCCAAGATGACGCTCTGCACACGTCCGGTCGTCAAATCGACGGTTTTCACAAGACAAGACTCCTTCAACGAATTAGTATATAACCATTTAGTTATATATAAGCACGACGAGACAAAATTGGCAATCACGACGCCCGACTCGACGAAAAATCGACACAAAAAAAGGAATTCGAGGTGAATTCCTTAATGAGTGTAGGCCCGAATCCAAGTCGTCATGTAAACGAGCGTCGAGATGATGAGTGTCGAGGCGAGTGCGTAGATCGGGTAGGTCGGGAACGCGTCTTCGAACAGCGGGTAAAACATGAACGACGACATGAGCAGCGGCACCGATATCCCGAACGAGACGTAGGCCGCTTTCGTCGCTTTCGCCGTGATCACTTGTTCGCGTTCATCGACGTCACTGAACTCGGTCATCCGGACCGACCATTTCCAAAAACTCATGTCGCGATTCGGTCGGGTGTTGAACGAATAGACGCTCCAGACAATGAAGAAGCCGACGAGCAACAACAGCGGCACCATGTTAAATTCGATTTCGAATCGCTCGGTTTCAATCACCGTGGTCACATCGGACACGAACGAGCTGAATAGAAATGCCATCAAGATGTACAGGATGATGCTGGAGATGGACTGAATGACGACATGTTTCAAATTGTTTCCTCCTCAATCGTAAAAATCGATTCGACCGGTTCCTCGAATACGCGGGCGATTTGCATCGCCAGCAGGAGCGACGGGGTGTAGCTCCCTTTCTCGAGCGAGATGATCGTCTGTCTCGTCACGCCGACCTTGGCCGCAAGGTCGCCTTGAGTCAATTGATGCCGGGCCCGCAACTCTTTGACGCGATTGACTAATGGCATATCGCCACCCCATTTCTTATTTCTACTCATAGTGTAAAGCAAACTTTACTTAATGTAAATCTGACTTTACTTATTTATGGGTGGTACAATAGAATCAAATGTGGAAGGGGAGAGGTCGATGAAGGCGATTTTAGGACAGCATCACGTCTCGGCGATGACAGGGGACGCAAAGAAGAACTTGCGATTCTATACGGAGGTCCTCGGGATGCGGCTCGTCAAAAAGACGGTCAATCAGGACGATCCGTCGATGTACCACTTGTTTTATGCGGACGAGACGGGCGCACCGGGGACGGATTTGACGTTTTTTGAGCTACCGTTTCTCGGACAGACGTATCGAGGAAGCAGCAGTCTCTCACGGACGGCGCTTCGGGTGCCGGCAGGGGCGTTGCCGTACTGGCTTGAGCGGTTTGCTGCGTTCGGTGTGCTGCATGACGAAGTGACGGCCGTGCTCGGACGGCCGACGCTCTACTTCGAGGATGAAGAGGGGCAACGGCTCTGTCTCGTGGAAGGCGGGACGGGTACGCCGTGGAGACAGGGGCCGGTCTCTGCTGACGCTGCCGTCTTCGGTCTCGGATTTAGCGAATGGACGGTTCGGCGACCGGAGAAGACGGAGCGGGTGTTGACGGACCTGCTCGGCTATCGCTTTTCGACCGAAATCGAACGGGACGGTCAAGTGGTGCGTGTCTTCGAGACGGGTGACGGAGGTGTGGGGACGGAGATTCATCTCGTCGGGCGTCCCGACCTACCGTCGGAACGGCCGGGACGGGGCAGCGTCCATCACGTCGCGATTCGCGTCGAGGACGATGCCGAGATGGGGCGTTGGGTCGAGCGACTCGATGCGTTCGGCATCAGTCATTCCGGACTGGTTGACCGCTACTATTTCAAATCGATTTACTTCCGCGAGCCGAGCGGAATCTTGGTCGAGCTCGCGACCGATGGACCGGGGTTTGCGACCGATGAGCCCGTCGAAACGCTCGGGGAACGGCTGGCGTTGCCGCCTTTCTTAGAGCCACGCCGAGCAGAGATTGAGAGAAAACTGAAGCCGATTTAACAACGAAACCCGACAGACTAGTTTTTAGTCCGTCGGGTTTTTTATGCCTAAAAGCATGGCCAGTTCATTCGTTCGGTTCGCCATCAGGTCGGCGATCGTGTAACGGTCGAGCACGTGCAGGAAAGCGAGCATCGCCTCGTTCAAGACGCTCCGCAGGTCACAAGCCGGTGCGATGACACAGCGGCCTTCGCCGAAGCATTCGACGAGCTCGAGCGGCTCCATCGTCCGGACGACGTCACCGACGTTGATGTCTTCCATTGGGCGGGCGAGCCGGAAACCGCCGCCGCGGCCGCGGACCGATTCAAGATAGCCGTGTTTGCCGAGCTCATAGACGACTTTCATGACGTGGTTCTTTGAGATCTGGTATTGGTCAGCCACTTCTTGGATCGTCACGAGACGATGGGAGAAGGTGGCGCTGTACATTAATGTTCGGAGTGCATAGTCGCACGTTTGCGTGAGCCGCATGATCGTTCACCTCTTATCCGTCCATTGTACAGGACATTCCTCGAAAGCGCGATGTCCGGAGATGTGAAAAAAGCGTGGCGGAATCGAGGCGGAAAGTTGAACTTACGTTTAAACAAGTATTTTATATATTGCTTTTACCGTGACGAAACTCACATAATGTATGTGTACTTTCAAAAAGGGGGAAATATTTATGTTAGATCAACAAACGATTGAAATTGTCAAAGCGACGGCACCGGTCTTGAAAGACCACGGTGTCGCCATCACGAGTCATTTCTATAAGCGCATGTTCGCAAACAATCCAGAAGTTCGTCAGTTCTTCAACCATACGAACCAACAACGCGGCCGCCAGCCAGAAGCGCTCGCCAACGCCGTCTACGCGGCCGCCGTCCATATCGACCGTCTCGAAGCGATCCAACCGGCGATCCAACCGGCGCTTCATAAACATCAAAGCTTGAACATCCGCCCGGAACATTATCCGATCGTCGGCGCTAACTTGCTCGGCGCAATTCAAGACGTTCTCGGTGAAGCGGCGACGCCTGAAATCATCGAAGCTTGGGCAAAAGCGTACGGTGTCATCGCCGACGTCTTTATCTCGCTCGAGAAACAAATGTACGCCGATGCACCATGGATCGGCTTCAAGCCGTTCACGGTCGCTGAAGTCATCGAAGACACGCCGGAAGTGAAACGGTTCCGTCTTGTCGCGAACGACGGTGTCGTCGGTGTGGCTATTCCGGGCCAGTACATCTCAGTCCAAGCCCGCATCGAGGGTGAAGAAATTTTACATCACCGTCAATACAGCGTCGTCGAGACGACAGAAGACGGCTACTGGATTGCGCCGAAAGCGGAAGGGCTCGTCTCGAACTGGCTTCACGAGCAAACAGTCGGCACAGAGATTCCGATGAGCGCGCCAGCAGGCGAGTTCACGATGGAAGACACGGACCGTCCGCTCACGCTCGTCGCTGGCGGGATCGGTATCACACCGCTGTTCAATATGGCGAAGACAGCGCTCCGTCAAGGTCGCTCGGTCACACTATTACACGCCGTCCGCAGCACGAACCTCCGTCCGCTCGGTGAAGAGCTCGACGAACTCGTGAACGAGGGACTTCAGCTCATCACACACATCGACGAGGTGTCTGGCTGCATGAGCGCGACGCAGCTTACAGCACTCGATGTCGACGGTCATGACGTCTATACGTGTGGCCCGACCGCGATGATGGAGACGGTCGTCCAAACGATTCCACAAGCACGTTACGAGTTCTTCGGTCCATCGGCCGTGCTCGCCAAAGCATAAGAAAAGACGATTGCGAAAACAGTCGTCACATCACCGCGAACCGGTCATCGGTTTGCGGTTTTATAATTCTTCCGCGTGCATCACATTTCTGTCGCCGTCAAGCGTCTCAAGTGTCTCGAATCTACCCCGTTGTGATTCATCGAGCGTGATCAAGTAAGACATGACGTATCCTTCGTCTCGAGGGTCGTTCACGGTGTATGTCTCGCTCCAATCCGAACCGCTTAGTCGCACGTAAGCCACATCTTCCGGTTTTTCGTTGAAGCGAATACCGATGTATTCATCAGTCGTATTGCCAAAGTGAATCGAATCGAACGGTTTTTCTTCAATCGTGTCCCATGTCGACGCGCTGAAGCCTCCATCTGAATTCATGATACCGAGACCGAGAATCGTCTCGTCTTCATTCGTAAATAAGACGACGGTGCTGCCTTCTACGTATGTGTACCAGCCTTGGGCGGTCATGTGCTCATGCAGTTTTTGTTGCGCCTGTTCAGAGGCTTGCTTTCGTTGTTCCCCGTTATAATATTGGACACCGGCCGCAACTGAAATGGCGATGATGATGATCATACCTGTAAGGAATAACGCGAATCCACGTTTTGACATCTTGCCCCTCCTAGTTCAGTTTTTCATAAGTCGATGGAGTCAAGTACTTGCTCATTTTGATCTAACGTTTGAAGGATCCAGTCGGATGTTGGACGGTTTCGCAACTCGATGATGTGTGTGTCAGCATAGTCACTATCTTCGGTACGATTGAGGATGTGTTGTTCTTGTATACGATCTCCGATGATACGGAGATAGGCAACGTTCTGAGGTTGTTTGTTAAGGCGGATGCCTAAATAGTGATTGGACTCGTCACTCGAATAGATATAGTCAAACGGATCCACGTCGAGGGTCTCTATAGTTCCGTAACCGTAGCCGTCCACACTCATTTCAGCGAGGCCGAGCATGGTCCCATCTTTATTTGTGAAGAGGGCAAGTGTCGCGTCATCTGTTTTGTGATATTCGTATGCGTGAAAATCATTGTCTGCCAGGTAACGTTTCAATTGGTGTCTCTCATAAAAATAACTATCGATTCCTGAAAAAATGACGACAATCGCGATGCAAATCACTAAAGACCAAATTAGTTTTCGTTTGAACATCCAATTCTTCCTTTCTATATGAAACAGCCCATGTCGCTACCTGAGCGCATGGGCTGTTTGTTTAGTACGTCAAACTCGCGGCGACGATGATGCCGACGACGAGCGAGGCCGAGAACAGGCTGACACCGACGGCGAGGTTGCCGTTTTCGACTTCTTTCTCCAAGTTTACGCCAGGCGTGAGCACGTACTCAAACGTCCAAAAAGCGAGCACTTGGGCGAGGATCCCGACGAGTCCCCAGATGAAGGCGTCGAGTAGGTTGACGCTGTTCGCCCAAACTGTGTAGATGACGATGGCGAGGCCGAGCGCTTTGCCCCAAAGTTTGAGAGCGACGGCGACGTTGCCAGCTTTAATGAGTTTGCGTTCCGAATATTTTGTCGTCAGGGCGAACACGACGAGTCCTGCTAAAATAAGTCCGAACCCGGTACCGAGGTGAGCCAGGAAGCTCAAGATTGAATCGAGCGTGATAAATGTCATGTGTTAATCTCCTTCGTGAGTTGGTGTGCCGATGGCTAGGTAGTAGGACTGGTTGTTCGTGATCATGCTTCCGGCCCGGGCGCCGAGCGCCGACGGGTGGCCGTTCAGACAAAAGCAGCCAATCATGTAGTGCGTCGCAAGCGGACCGTTGACCGTGTTCGTCGTTCGTGTCGGTAGCTCGATGAATTGTTGATACACCGCGGTTTCTGCGGCATATGTCTGCAGCACTTCTTTATGGAACGGGACGCCGTCTTCGGCATACAAAATGACCGAGTCGCCTTCACGTCCGAAGGCCGGTTTTTGCACGTAAGCGCTCTGGCCTAAAAATGGGTCCGCCTCGAGATAAGTCGGTAACAAGTGAGTCCGGATGACCTGGCGCTCCTCTGTGTCAAAATATGTATCCGTCTCATACAGTTCCCAAATGAGCGCTTGGACGCCTTTGGACTGCATGAGAAACGCGGACAACGGGTTGAGGAGCGACACGTGCTTCGCTTGATTCAACTCGAGCAGCCGGATGCCGATCAAGTCGCCGTTCGGCGCCCGGTCGTCGACCAAGTGCTCGATTGGATACGTCTGGCGGTACAAGACGTCGACCCGTTCGCCCGACGGGGTATAGACGCCGTCCACGTCGACGAGCAACCGGTCGAGCGAGACGAATTCTGACGGCAAGTCGAGCGTCTCTTGGAGGAAGCGGGTCGTCCATTTGTCCTCGATGTTGTCGTCGTGTGACGTGAAGACGATTTTTGGTGTCCCGTCGCGATTTAATCGTTGCCACGCCGCGATGACGGCTTTACGGAGTTCGGTCTTCAGCTCGGCTGTCGCGTTCGCGTTCGGGTCGTTGAGTCCGAACGCGGTCGTCACATACCGGTTCACATCGAACAGTTCTTTGATGAACGTCGGCGTGTCGGCGTTGAACTCCATCAGTTTGATCACACCGTCTTTGACGATCCAGTCATAACGGCCGATGATCGTCTCTTGCGGGAGCGCTTTGTCACGCAAGAACGGCAAGCTCGCCTCCGGATAACCGAGCAGACGGAGCGTCTCGTCTGGGAGCGTCCGCAACAATCGATTGGCTTTCCGGAAGATGGCATCGACGGCGCGCGTCGCTTCCCGAATGCGGTCGACCTCGTCTTGCGTGTAGACGAGGCAATCGTAGAGTGCATATTCTTCGTCGTTCAAGTCGGGCCAAAAGTAAGGGATTTGGCCGAACAAGTCGTGCCGATTCATCCCCCGAAGCCGCCTTTTGAGCCGCTGCCGAGTCCTGAGTTTGACCCTGAATTCGATCGGTTCGGCGTGATGCTGCTCGCGCCACCGTTCGAGCGGTAGTTTTTATAAGCGGACGAGTTTTTTAGCGAACTCTTTGAATTGAACAGACTGCCGAGTAAGAAGAAGCTCCCGAAGTGCGGGGACCGTCTGTCGTCGCAGTAATATGATTCCGTTTCATCGTCCCATTCCCAGTCGTCACACTCATAGCCGGTTGGCTCTTCCGGTAACGTCGCTTGTTGCGTTTCGTCCGTACCGCACGCCGCGAGTGACGCTGTCAAGACGGCGGCCGAGAGACCGCTTAAAATCTTCTTGCTTGTTTTCATGTTGTTTCCTCCAGTGTATAGCCAGTCGGGGTGACATAGATGACGTAGACGCCACGGTCCTCGTCCGTCTCGGCCGAGTCGCGCGCATATTCGTTTCCGGCGACGTATAAATACTCGCTGCCGAGCATGGCGAGCGCGTCAAGGTGGCGGTCGACGAAGTACGCTTCGAGCAGCGGGTTGTCGAACCGGTCGTCGAGCGTACGAATCTCGACTTTGATGTCGTCAGTTGCTTTCTTATCCACAGGTCCTTCCGTGTATCGGTCGACGTAAATCAAGAAATATTGATCGCCTTCGAGCGCGGACGAGCGTTGTTTGTACGTCATGCCGTCTTTGACGAAAAATTCGCATTCGCGTCTAGCAAGTACTTCATCAAGCCCGAGCGATGTATAATGGTAGAGTGGCTCGAACGAGATCTCATTTTTATAAAGTCGGTATTCTAAAACGATGGAGTCCATAAGTCAGTCCTTTCTTTTTTCTTTCTATACGGAACCGAACGCAAACGGGTTCCGTAAATCAATTGAGTTGTCTCTAGTATATAGGAGAAAGGGAGTGATTTCAGTGCATATCTTTTTTCGAGTGTGGCGCGGGTTATCGAAATTATCGTTTCTGAACGTCGTGTTGGCATCACTCGTCATTATTTTGACCGGTACCGTCCTCGGTTACTGGCTCGAGCCGGAGACGTTCCCGTCGATGTTCGATTCGTTCTGGTGGACGATGACGACGCTGACGACGGTCGGTTACGGTGATTTCTTCCCGTCAACGGTTGCCGGGCGCTGGCTCGGCATTTTCCTGTTCTTGTTCGGGATCGGGATTATCGGGGCTTTGATCGGAAAACTCGTTGAGGTCGGTGCGACGTTTCAACGTTTAAAACGGGAGGGAAAGCTAGTGTATCGAGGAGAAGGGCATTACGTCTATATCGGTTGGTCGCCGAAGACGAAGAAAGCGATCGACGAGGTGCTCAGCTATGAGCCGAAGGCAGAGATCGTCTTGATCGACCAACTGAAAGAAGAACCGTACGATCATGACAACGTCCATTTTGTCCACGGTGACCCGTCCGATGAGGCGGTGCTCCTGCAGGCGAACATTTTGAAAGCACGCCGGGTCGCCATCTTCGCGGATGCGCAGATCAGCGAGACGTTGCTCGCCGACGGGAAGTCGCTATTGATCGCGTCAGCCGTCGAGGCGCTGTCGTCGGAACGGGGGGTTGACCTACATACGGTCGTCGAAGTATGCGAAGAGCGGAACATCTCGAAGTTCAAACACGTGCGCATCGACGACTTTATATTGGCGAACGATTCGGTGTCGCTCCTCATGGCGAAAGCGACGTTACAGCCGGGCACGACATCGATTTTCCGGCAACTGCTCAGCAAGCAGTCCGGTGGTAACATTCAAGCGCTCGCGCCGAGACCCGAGTGGGCGACGGTCCGGGACGCTGTCGAAAACTTGTTGCGCCAGGGCGTCACCTTGATTGCCGTCAACGACCGTCTCGATTTCGCGACGGCGCTCGACACAACGCTTGAGCCGAGTGACACGCTCTACATCGTCTGTCATGACGATGCGTGGGAACGTCTAAAGCAAGGAGGAATTTGATGCATAACGGAACGTTTATCCGCAAGATGACACGTATGCAAAACGTGCAACGGTGGGACGAATACGCGCCGCACTATCACGATAACGCGGCGAGCCATAGTTTCCGTGTCGCCGTGTTCAGCTTGATTGCGGCTTATTACGAAGAGAACAACGGACGGGACGTCAACTTGCTCGATGTGCTCGGCAAGGCGTTGTTCCACGATATGAACGAGGTGCAGACCGGCCCGATCATGCACCGGACGAAAAAAGAACCGACTTTAAAAGAACATATCGAACGGATGGAGCGGACGGCGAGCCTCGGGTTGGTCGATTTGTTGTCACAGTCGCTCCGGCCGCACTTTTATCGTTTTCTCGTCGAGGCAGAAGACGACTCGTTCGAAGGCCGGATTGTCGACGGCATCGACTCGTTCGATGCGATGCTGTTCGTGCGGCGTGAAGTCGCACACGGGTCGCCGCACTTCGTCGAGAAGCTCAAAGAGATGAAGGCAGTGCTCCGCGACCATCCGCTCGAGTCAGTCCGCTGGCTCTATGAACAAGTCGAAGCGGAGACGGACGTCGCGACGTTCATCGAGAACGTCATGCGGATGGATAGCGTCCGGCGCTGGAAAGGCCGCTTCAACACGATTGACGACAACGACGCCATCCACGGTTTCCGGGCGGCGGCGCTCGGTCTGTTCAGCGGCTTGCTCGAGCGTGAGAAGTACGGGGTCGAGGTCGACGTCGCCGAACTGACGGCGCGCTTGCTCTGTCACGACCTCGTCGAAGGCGTGACCGGGGACGTGCTCGGTCCGGTGAAGCACTCGACGGCCGAGACCGGTGCTGCGTTCGAGGCGTATGAACGGGCCGAGAGCGAGGCGTTATTGTCACTCCTCCCGGAATACATGCAACCGGCGTTCCGGCGCTATATGGCCGATTCGAAAGATGCGACGTACGAAGGGCTGCTCGTCGATATGATGGACAAGCTCGACGCGTTGATCAAGATGAACATGGAGCGGAAGATGAACGGGGCCGAGTACGAAGTCACGTACCGGGAACAACTCCGGAAAGTCCAGTCGCGCTATGAGAATCCGAGTATGATTTTCTTCCTTGCCTACATTTTGCACGATCTCGATTATGTCACGAGCTAAACGAGTCGCAGACGACCTGTCTGCGGCTTTTTTTATATCATTCATTGACATATATCATTCAACGATATATATTAGGAGTAAGAAGTATATCGATGAATGATATAGGAGGCGAGACGATGCCACGGAACGATACGATCGGGCTCGGGGAGTTGACCGACAGCACATTTTACATCTTGCTCGCGCTGACCGAGCCAAGACACGGGTATTTGATCATGCAGTTCGTCGAAGAGTTGACGAACGGGCGGATGCAGATAGGTCCGGCGTCGATGTACACGATCATCAAAAAACTCGTGAACGCGTCGCTGATCGAGCCGCTCGACGGGGACGGCAAGAAGAAGAGTTATATCATCACGGACATCGGGCGCGCATTGTTACACGAAGACGTGAAACGGCGCCAAGCGATGGTCGACGACGCACGTTTTATTTTGGAAGGGGAGGGCCACAGATGAACCGAAAATATATGGCGAGTTGGGGCCTCGCGTTCGCTGAAGAGCGTGAGATGGAGAAGTTGGGACGAATGGCCGCGCAGGGCTGGCATTTAGAGAAGTTCGCACCGCTTGGCTATACGCTCGTCGAAGGAGAACCGGCGGACGTCCAGTATAGTCTCGATTATCGTAAACGACCGGACGAGGATTATTTCGAGCTGTTCCGCGCGAGCGGCTGGGAACACGTCACGTCGAGCGGGGACGAGATTCACGTGTTCAAAGGTAGTCCGGACGCGCGACCGATCTACTCGGATCGTGAGACGACACACGAGAAATACGCTCAAGTCGAAGGACAGATGGGAAAAGTAGCGTTGGTACTGCTCATCTTATGGATCGGCCTGTTTATGTTGCTTGAACTGGATTGGTCGGGACTCGTTGAGACGGGACTGATCATGGTCCAGTTGCTCGTCACGATCGGACTCGTCTTCACAGGTCTCCCGTATTTAGGCTATCTCGTGAAGCGAAAACGGCTCGATCGCAAAGGATGACTAGGCGGATGGCACAAGCCATCCGTTTTTGTTTTGGTCGACTGAACTATTCAAGGAAAAAATAGTTAGGTGCAGAGAACTGTTTTTCGGAAATCCTCTGTTCAACTAAAGCGAAATCGTTCATGATAATTAATGAAAGCGCTTGCATATAATTTGACAGGAGGAAAACGCATGATGAAGAGACGACAAGGGTTTGCGGTCATCGCTGGCGTCACGGCGGTTGCGCTACTTGCCGGGCAACCGGTCGCGCAAGCGGCGACGCCGCAAAACGGAACGATGATGCAGTATTTTGAATGGTATGTCCCGAACGACGGCTTGCATTGGAATCGGTTATCGAACGACTCGCAGAACCTGAAAGATATCGGTGTGACGACGGTGTGGATCCCGCCGGCGTATAAAGGGACGTCGCAAAACGATGTCGGTTACGGGGCGTACGACTTGTATGACCTCGGTGAGTTCAACCAGAAAGGGACCGTCCGGACGAAGTACGGTACGAAAGCGCAGCTCCAATCGGCGATCTCGAACTTGCGTGGTAAAGGTATCGGTGTCTACGGCGATGTCGTCATGAACCATAAGGGCGGCGCCGACTACACCGAGTCCGTCCAAGCGATCGAGGTCAACCCGTCGAACCGGAACCAAGAGACGTCAGGGGAATACGGCATCTCGGCCTGGACCGGCTTCAACTTCGCGGGCCGCAACAATACATACTCGCCGTTCAAGTGGCGCTGGTATCACTTTGACGGGACCGACTGGGATCAGTCACGCAGCTTGAGCCGGATCTACAAGTTCAAGAGTACGGGCAAGGCGTGGGACACGGACGTCTCGAATGAGAATGGCAACTACGACTATCTCATGTATGCCGACGTCGACTTCGAGCATCCGGAAGTCCGTCAAGAGATGAAGAACTGGGGCAAATGGTACGCCGACTCGCTCGGGCTCGACGGGTTCCGCTTGGACGCGGTCAAACATATTAGTCACGCGTACTTGCGTGAGTGGGTGACGAGCGTCCGGCAGACGACCGGCAAACAGATGTTCACCGTCGCCGAGTATTGGAAGAACGACCTCGGCGCCATCAACGACTACCTCGCGAAGACCGGTTACACGCATTCGGTGTTCGATGTGCCGCTGCACTATAACTTCCAGGCGGCCGGCAACGGCGGTGGCTTCTATGACATGCGCAACATCTTGAAAGGCACCGTCACCGAGCAGCATCCGACGCTCGCCGTGACGATCGTTGACAACCATGACTCACAACCTGGGCAGTCGCTCGAGTCGACGGTCGCCAACTGGTTCAAACCGCTCGCCTACGCGACGATCATGACGCGCAGCCAAGGTTACCCGACGCTCTTCTACGGAGACTACTACGGCACGCAAGGGACGACGAACCGGGAGATCCCGAACATGTCGGCCTCGCTCCGACCGATCATGAAAGCACGTAAAGACTTCGCCTACGGGACACAGCACGACTATCTCGATCATCAAGACGTCGTCGGTTGGACACGCGAAGGCGTGAGTGACCGGGCCAAGTCGGGTCTCGCGACGATTCTGTCTGACGGACCGGGCGGCTCGAAATGGATGTACGTCGGCAAGCAGAACGCCGGTGAAGTGTGGAAAGATATGACGAACAACAACAATCGTCTCGTCACGATCAATAGCGACGGCTGGGGCCAGTTCTTCGTCAACGGGGGCTCGGTGTCGATTTACACTCAACAATAACGAATTCGAACAGAGGGACACCATCCATATCGGATGATGTCCCTCTATTTCACGTTTGTAGCAGACGTTGCACGAGCTTCGTATTCCACATCCCGCGGGGCAAGGGTAACAAACGAAAGTTCGCCATTTCTTCAGGTTCGTCGGCCCCTTGTGCGGGTATCGGATGATAAAGGATGATGATCACGACACCGACCGCCATGGAGGGGAACAACGAACACCACGACGTCTTCCACAAGCTGACGAGACGCATCTCGTTGACGAGAACCAAGTCATTATCGTGGAGACGCTGAAGTTGATTCAGGACGCCGGATGGGGCGAGCTTGGTCCATAACCGTTGCTAACAAGAGCGCGGTCTTCCCAAGCAGCGCCGACTTCAGGTTGCGCTTCAAATAAGTGGTGAGTAGTTCACAAGCGTATACTTTTCTGGTGTAATACATGGTATAATTACCTGGTATTAGTTTAGGTGGGGAAAATAATCATATGGATACTATGAATTCACCTTCACGCACGTCGGTTGTCGGTTTCATTTCATATCATCAATTTAGAAGCGTCGTGAACGCTGTCGAATTCAAGGAGGCTCACATATGAGTAAAGAAAAGATTGCCCAGCTACGTAAACACGTCTCGCCCTTTGAAAAGGCAGATGTCAAAGTCAGTGTCCGGCAGATGATCAACACGATCCTGCCGTTCCTCGTCGCCTGGTTCCTTGCGTACCAAGCGCTCGAAGTGTCGGTGTGGCTCACGATCCCGCTCGCGATCATCGCAGCCGGGTTCGTCGTCCGCATGTTTATCATCTTCCATGATTGTACGCACGGTTCGTTCTTCAAAAACAAGAAAGCGAACGCCGTCGTCGGAACGATCATGGGTGTGTTGACGCTGTTCCCGTACGAGAAGTGGAAGCGGGAGCATTCGATCCACCACGCGTCGAGCGGTAACCTCGATAAGCGCGGTGTCGGTGACATTTGGGTCATGACGATCGAGGAATATGTCGAGGCCTCGAAATGGACGCGTCTTCAGTACCGCCTCTATCGCAACCCGCTCGTCATGTTCGGTATCGGACCGTTGTTCTTGATTCTCGTCACGAGCCGGTTTAACCGCAAGGACGCTCGGAAAAAAGAGCGGATGAACACGCATGTCATCAACCTCTCGCTCGTCGTGCTGTACAGTCTGATGATTTATTTGGTCGGCTGGCAGGCGTTCTTGATCATTCAAGGGACGACGATGTTCACGGCCGGTGTCCTCGGGATTTGGCTGTTTTATGTCCAACATACGTTCGAAGACTCGTATTTTGAAGATGAGAGCGAATGGGATTACGTCAAAGCGGCGATCGAAGGCAGTTCGTATTACGAGTTGCCGAAAGTGTTGCAGTGGGTGACAGGCAACATCGGCTTCCACCACGTCCACCACTTGAGCCCGCGCGTGCCGAACTATAACCTCGAAAAAGCGCATACGGCGACGCCGCCGCTACAAAAAGCGACGACGATCGGATTGTTCTCTAGTTTAAAATCGCTTCGTTACAAATTGTACGATGCGAACAATATGACGTTCGTCACGTTCCGCGACATTAAGCATCTGTTGCGCGACCCGAAGACGACTTTATAAAAAATGTCCCGCTGAAGCGTTTCAGCGGGACATTTTTAGTTCACATATTTTAGCGTTTCCAGACCCAGTCGTCACTCTCATACTTTTCAACTAAGCGAGCGATCTCATCTTGCTGTTCTGACGTGAACACGAGCGGCTCGAACGTCAGTTGAAACGCGTCGCGGAACCCTTCCTCGAACGCCGCAGCGACTTCGTCGAACGTCACGAAGCGGCCGAGCGTCTCGTTCAAAGCGACCGCTTTGCTGCTGAACCGTGCTTTCGCTTGTGCTTTCTCGTCTGCTTCCATATTGAAGCAATCGAACAGGACATCATCGTCGATCGATAGTGGGATCGACCCGTGCTGTAAGACCGCCCCTTGGTGCCGGACTTGAGCACTACCCGCCACTTTACGGCCGTCGACGGCAAGTTCGTAGTAAGAAGCGGCGTCGAAACAGACGGCCGACTTCGGTTTCCGCAATACTTCACGGTCGTCTTCGGTCAACGGTACCGAGAATTCGGCCGGGACACCGAGCGCTCGGTAGCCGCGCCGGACGCCTTCGGTCAACAGGCGATAGCTCTCGATGACGTTCGTCGGGAGTGTCGGCGTCGTTTCGGGCAAGATGACGCTGTACGTCAATTCGTCGGCGTGTAAGACGGCCCGGCCCCCGGTCAAGCGGCGGACGACGGGGATGCCGTTCGCTGCGAGTGCCTCACGGTCAAGGTCACGCGTCGCCCGTTGGAAACGCCCGACGCTAATTGCGTGCGGGGCCCATGAATAGAAGCGGAGCGTCGGCTTCAGCTCGCCGCGGGCGACCCAGCCTGAGACCGCTTCATCGATCGCCATGTTTTCAGCCGGGGCGAGTGATTGTGTCGTTAAAATGTGCCATGTTGTATCAGTCATCGTGTCTCTTCTTTCTCTCAATCGATTGGCAACATCGTATGGCGACGTGCCTTATGGACTTGTTCGTCGGCGTGATATGACGAGCGGACGAGCGGACCGGCCTCGCAATGTGAGAAGCCTTTTGACAAGGCGATTTCTTTCAACTCGGCAAACTCGTCCGGGTGGTAGTAGCGCTCGACGTCGAGGTGTTTCTTTGTCGGCTGTAAATATTGACCGAGCGTCAAAATATCGACGTCATGGGCCCGGAGGTCGTCCATCGCTTGAATCAATTCTTCTCTTGTCTCGCCAAGACCGAGCATGATCGACGACTTCGTCGGGATGTCCGGATTCAATTCTTTGGAACGTTTTAGGAATTCAAGGGTGCGGTCGTACGTCGCTTTGGCCCGGACTCGCGGCGTCAAGCGGCGCACCGTCTCCAAGTTATGGTTCATGATGTCCGGCCCCGCGTCAATCAACGTCTGGAGTGCCGAGAAGTTGCCCATCATGTCGGACGGCAATACTTCGATCGACGTTTCCGGGTTCATCGCGCGTATGGCGCGGACCGTCTCGGCGAACACGGTCGCCCCGTAATCGTTCAAGTCGTCGCGGGCGACGGCGGTGATGACGACGTGTTTCAAGTTCATGAGCCGAACCGACTCGGCGACGCGTTTCGGCTCTTCCCAGTCGAGTTCGTTCGGTTTCCCGGTCGTGACCGCGCAGAAGCGGCACGCCCGTGTACAGATACTTCCGAGAATCATGAACGTCGCCGTGCGGCGGACGGCCCAACACTCATGGATGTTCGGGCATTTCGCCTCCTCGCACACTGTGTTCAAATTCTTCTCCCGCATCATCTTTTTAAGGCCGGTATACGTCTCGTTCGTATTCAATTTGATTTTCAGCCACTCTGGTTTTCGTTTCAGTTCCCCTCTTGCCACTTCGGATTCCCCCTTTATCATGTCAACCCCTAACGAAATGAGTTTACCAAAAAACAAATGAAAATCGAACCACTCAAATTATTGGCTTTGCCAATACAGGTGGAACGTGTTCCAAGACAGGTCAAATGTTTCAAAATGGTTACGCTTTCATCAAAGTCATTGTTTCCCATTTTTTGAATTGCTATACTGACGTTGACCACCTGAATAATGACCATATGTAACTGATTCGATCAGGCATGGGGTGAACGAGCGTTGGTGAGGCAACGCTTATTCCTCCATGCCTTTTCGTTTGTGGTCGGGGGAACTTTCAAAAAGGAGTGAAAACATGAACAAAGTACTGAACTGGACAGCAACACTCGGATTGACGACAGCGTTACTCGTCTCGTCCGTCCCGATGGCAAACGCGGTCGTGGCAGAGGAGACGCCGGCACAATCGATTGAAGCACGGGTGAACGCGCAACTCGAGGCGATGACGCTTGAACAGAAACTCGGACAGATGATCATGCCAGACTTCCGACTTTGGAACGGGGCGAACCATACGGCACTCGCGCCAGATGTGGCACGGGTCATCGACCGGTTCGACCTTGGAGGCGTCATCTTGTTCGCGGAAAACGTGACCGAGACCGAACAGACGACGAAACTCGTCCACGACCTGCAAGAAGTCGTCAAGCAAGACGACAGCAACGACATTCCGCTCTTCATCACGATCGACCAAGAAGGCGGGATCGTGACTCGGCTCGGAACCGGCACGAACTTGCCGGGGAACATGGCGCTTGGGGCGACGCGGAGCAGCCAATACGCGTATGATGCGGGGAACATCATCGGGTCAGAGTTGAATGCGCTCGGGGTGAACGTCAACTTCGGTCCGGTCTTAGACGTCAACAACAACCCGGCCAACCCGGTCATCGGGGTCCGCTCGTTCTCGAGTGATCCGGAACTCGTCGGTGAACTCGGCTCGGCGATGACGCAAGGGATTCAAGACCAAGGCGTTGCCGCGACGGCGAAACATTTCCCGGGACACGGCGACACGGCCGTCGACTCGCACTACGGCTTGCCGATCGTCGATAAGTCACTCGAAGACTTGCGCGGGCTCGAGCTGTTGCCGTTCAAGCGGGCTATCACGGAAGGTATCGATATGATCATGACGGCCCATATCGGGATGCCACAAATCGAGGACGAGGTCGTCAACTCGCCGCGCGGCGCGTTCCCGCTCCCGGCGACGCTCTCTGACGACGTCATCACCGGCGTCTTGCGTGACGAGATGGGCTATGACGGCATCGTCATCACGGACGCCCTCAACATGAAGGCGATCACGGACAACTTCACAGAAGCCGAGGCGGTCATCAAGACGTTTGAGGCGGGTGTCGATATCGCCCTCATGCCGACGATTTTACGGTCGAACGCGGACGTCGTGAAACTTGAGACGATCTTTGAAGACGTCATGGCGGCTGTCGAGAGCGGCCGTTTGCCAGAAGCGAAGATCGATGAAGCGGTCGAGCGGATCTTGAAGTTGAAAGCGGAACGCGGCATCTGGAGCGAGTCAATGGATACGACGACGCTCGAGGCGAAACTCGCGGAAGCAAATGCGGTCGTCGGTAGTGCCGAGCATAAAGCGACAGAACGTGAGATTGCCGAAGCGGCCGTCACACTCGTGAAGAACGACGACAAGACACTTCCGTTCAAACCGAAAAAAGGGGAGACGGTGCTCGTCATCTCGCCAGCAAAAGATCAGACCGACAGCATGGTCAAGACGATCAAATCGCTTAAAAAGAACGCGGGCAACATGAAGCAAGTGAACGTCATCACGGCGAACTATACGGCGTCGACACCGCACCTTGACCAAAACCCAGATTTAAAACAAAAAGTCGAGGCGGCCGACTACATCATCGTCGGCTCGAACGTCAACAACAGCGCCAAGCTGAAATCGATCTCGGCCGATAACTACGTACCGGCAGAAGTGTTCCGCTATGCCAACGAGACGGGCAAGAAATCGGTGTTGCTCAGCCTTCGTAACCCGTACGATGTGGCCGTCCAACCGGATGCGCCGGCCCAGCTGCTCATCTATGGCTTCAAAGGTGACCCGAACGGACCGGACTCTGAAGCAGGTAACGCCAAGTCGGCTGGACCAAACCTTCCGGCTGGCATCCGCGCCATCTTCGGTGAAGTCAAACCAGGAGGCAAGCTCCCGGTCGACGTCCCGACGTTTGAGAACGGTATGTTCGGTGACGAACTCCACTTCGAATTCGGTGACGGCTTCAAAAACTGGAATAAATGAAAACAGCGAGCGCCCTTGAGGGTGCTCGCTGTTTTTAGTTTTAGTTTACGCCTCGAAGTAACTGACGACAAGGAGTCCAGGACCTGTGTGCGCGCCAATTGCCGAACCGACGATCGTCTTCGTCACGCTGGCCGGATTCATCTGTTCAAGTAGCAATGCTTCCAACTGATCAGCTTTGGCCGGGTCATCCCCGTGGCCGATAAAGATATGATGTCCTTCGATGAGCGGTTTTGACTCGGTCATCCACTCGACGATGCGCCGCATCATTTTTTTATGACCGCGAATCTTTTCGATCGGGACGAGCTTACCATCTCGGACAGTGAGCAGCGGTAAAATCGTCAACAAGTCCCCGATGAACGCGCTCGCTCTCGAAACGCGGCCACCGCGCATCAAGTACTCGAGCGATTCGACGGTGAACAAGTGGCGGATCTTCCCGACGAGCGACTCGGCGTAGGCGATCGTCTCCTCGTACGAGTGGTCTTGGCCGTATTCGGCGACCGTTCGGACGAACAATCCTTGTCCGACCGACGCGGTCCGCGTGTCGAGAATATGGAACGTGCTGTTCGGGTATTCTTCTTTAAGCAAGTTCCCGACCATGACGGCCGTCTGATATGTACCGGACAGTTCGCCCGAGAAGGCGAGGTAAAGGAACGGGATCTCAGACTCGAGATGTTGACGGAAACAGCGCTCAATCCGGGCCGCCTCGATTTGGAACGTCTTCGGCGTCTTGCCGACACGCATCGCGTCATATACTTCTTTCGGCTGAATCGTCTCTCCGTCTAAAAACTCTTCGTTGTCGATGATGACCCCGAGCGGTAACATCTCGAGGCCGTATTCGACGATCTGGTCTTGCGTCAAATCAGCACCGGTATCGGTTATGATTTTGAACATGGTTGGATCACTCCTCTAGTAGTTGGTGTTCGATGTCGCGGATCGGTTCGTTTCGTTGCCACATGCGGTCGAGCTGAACGACGAGCGTCGCTTGTTCGTCCGCGTCGAGCGTTGCCGGGACGAGTCGGCTCGTCTCCCCGAGCACGTCATAGGCGCGGCGGAGCACATCCTCGACGGTGAGCGGGATGTGAAGCAAGTCTTCGAGCGACGCCATCGTCTCCGGGACGATGGCCGGGTACGTGAATCTTGTCGCTTCGCCTTGGATGGCACGGTCGTAAAAGTCACGGATGAGTTCAGCACGAGCGCTTCCGCTCTTGCGGACGCTCAAATAAATTTGGACGGCGACACCGCCACGGACGCGTCGCTGCGAGATGCCGGCGAACTTTTTACCGTCAATCGATAGATCGAAGCTACCCGGGCAGTACGAACCGACGATTTCTCCAGGCACGATTTTGTCCGTCACGTCTTTGAACATATGTTGAATGAGCGACGTCATCGCCTCATAGCCGCTATCGATTTGAATGCCGTCATTCTCGGGTAGAATAAGAGATAGGTTCAATACATCTTCGTCGAGGACGACCGCAAGTCCTCCCGAGTTACGGATGACGGGACGATAGCCATGTTCGTGCAACAGTCGAATCCCGTCGCGCAGATGAGGCAGCCGCGCGTCTTGAATCCCGAGCACGACTGTGTTCAGATGGACCCAGGCCCGAAAGACGGCGCCTTGGTGTTTCGTCGACGCGCACAGCGTATCGTCCGTCGCGAATGATTGCTCGGCTTGAAACGCCGCACCGAGCGATGATTGGTCGATCAGGCGGTAGGTCGGTTGCCGTAAAAGTGGATGGATCATATGCATAATTCCTTTTCAAAAAATAATGTCTTCCTCATTATAGCATGGAGGGAACGACTCGGAAGAAGTCGAATCAGTACAATACATAAAACGCAGGGGGCACCAACATGTACACATCACGAGGTCAGCTATCTGGGTCAAAAGTGTTTAAAGACCCGGTCCATCGCTATATATACGTCTACGATCATCTTATTTGGGAGTTGATCAACACGAAGGAGTTTCAACGGTTACGTCGGATCAAGCAGCTCGGGACGTCGTTTTTGACGTTCCACGGGGCTGAACACACCCGATTCCACCATTCGCTCGGCGTCTATGAGATTGCCCGGCAGTTGATCGACCAGTTCCGCGACTATCCGGAATGGGACGATCGCGACCGGGAGCTGTTGCTCGCGGCGGCACTGTTGCACGACGTCGGGCACGGCCCGTTCTCGCACGCGTTCGAGCACGTCTTCTCGGTCCGCCATGAAATCTGGACGGAACGGATCATCTTAGGGGACACGGAAGTGAATAAAGTCCTCTCCGAGATGGGCGTCGGGTTCCCGGAAGAAGTCGCGGCCATCATCAACAAGACGCACCCGAACCGGCTGATTGTCAACATGCTCAGCTCACAGCTCGACGTCGACCGGATGGACTATTTACTTCGCGACGCCCATTTCGCCGGCGTCAGTTACGGGAAGTTCGACCTCGAGCGGATGCTGCGCGTGTTGCGGCCGGACGAAGATCAAATCGTCGTCAAACAGTCGGGGATGCATACGATCGAAGACTATATCATGCGGCGCTATCAAATGTATTGGCAAGTCTATCTGCATCCGGCGACGCGTTCGAGTGACTTGCTATTAAAAGCCGTGCTCGAGCGGGCCCAAGAACTGCATGAATCGGGTTATGTGTTTGAGATGACACCGAAGCATTTCTTGCCAATCTTCAACCATGACGAGATGACGCTCGAACACTATTTGAAGCTTGACGAGACGATCGTCTACTTCTATTTCCAAGAATGGATGGACGAGGCAGACCCGATTTTGGCTGATCTGGCGAGCCGTTTCGTCAATCGTCGCCTGTTAAAGTATAAAAACTTCCCAGAAGCGAACCGTGTCCGCTATATGGACCGGTTACGGTCGACGATGGAAGCGATCGGGTTGCCGACGCGCTATTATTTGCTCGAGGACCAGCTCAGCCAGCTGCCATATGATCTATATAAAGGGCACGGCACGTACGAAGGGATTTACCTGCAGATGAACGACGGCGACCGTCGCGAGATTTCAGAGGTGTCGATGCTCGTCCAATCGATTTTGAATTCGCGACAGTCGGACGAGAAAATTTATTACCCTGAGGACGTGCTGTTGAACTTGAAAGACCACGCTTCAGAAAAATCATGGATGTTGTCAACGTTACGCGGCGATTGAATCGCTTGAAAAGGATGTGACACCATGGGGATCGGGACGCTCATCGGCGGAATCGGCATCTTTTTGTTAGGGATGATGCTGTTGACCGATACGTTGAAAAGCTTGGCTGGGGAAAGACTGCGAGAGCGGTTGAACCGCATGGCGGAAGGACCGGTGGCAGGGGCGTTTCTCGGTGCGACGATGACGGCGTTGTTCCAGTCCTCGACTGTGACGACGCTCATGACGATCAGTTTCGTCAGCGCAGGGCTGTTGACGTTCACGCAGGCGCTCACGCTCGTCATCGGGGCGAACGCCGGTAGTGCGACGACGGGATGGATCGTAGCGCTCCTCGGCTACAACGTCGACATTCGGGAGCTCTTACTGCCGCTCATCGGCGTCGGGATGGCGCTCCGCTTGATCGGACGACGGGTCAAGCGGATTGGGATGTTGCTCGTCGGTCTCGGACTTGTTTTTGTCGGCATCGGAACACTTCAAGAAGCGATGCGGGAAGTCGTCACGTTCTCGTTTTCGGGCTGGGACACCGACACACCGCTTCATCAATTAGCCTTGCTCGGCACGGGCCTGTTCATGACCGTCGTCTTGCAATCGTCGAGCATCGGTCTCGTCTTGACGATGACGGCGCTCGCGACCGACACGGTGACGCTCGCGCAGGCTGCATTCCTCGTACTCGGGCAGAGTGCCGGGACGAGTCTTGTCGTCGCCCTCGGCTCGCTCGGAGGATGGAAATCAGCGCGGCGCATCGTGCTCGGACACGTACTCGTTCATAGTTCGATTTTGTTGATTGGCTGGCTGACGTTCCCGCTCTTGTTTGGTGTCGTCAATCGCGTGGCCGACTGGTTGAATTGGAATGAGCTATTGCGGCTCGCATTGTTCCATACGTCGTTTCACTTGCTTGGCGTGTTGACGTTTCTGCCGTTTCACGAAGCGTTCAGCCGGCGGTTGCTCAAATGGGTGCCGAGTCGGTCTGGAAAGCTGATCCGTTTCCTCGACCCGAACATGTCGCGGATTCCGACGGTCGCACTCGAGGCGGCAAGACGTTCGTTGATTGAAATCGAGCGCTATCTCGGAAACGAGACGAAACTGTTATTGACGGAAGCGCGCAAGCGGGAGGACGAGTTGCAGCTCGTCGAGAAGACGCTCGGTGACGTCCGGGTGTTTTTGAGCACGATTCAATTGGAAGAAGGACAGGGCCGCAACGACTACGGACAACACTTGTCACTGCTCCATACGATCGACCATTTGGAGCGCTGGCTGTTCGTCCTGCGCGAAGTCGATCCCGTCGACGCCCTCCGCGACACTGACTTTTTAGTCGCACGTCAGCTCGTCTTGCACGAGCTCGAGCTTGTCGATGCCCTCAACCATCACACGCCGCCGGAGGATTCGAAACAATGGAAGACGGCGTCGAAGCAGCTCGCCGAGTACCGGAAAGCGCATCGGGCCGAGATGTTAGAGGAGACGGCGGCGAACCAGCTTGAAATGGAGCAGACGATTCGCAAAGTTCAAGCGCTCCTTTGGCTCGACCGACTTGGTTATCACGTCTGGCGGGCGACCCGGCACTTGATCAAGCCGACCGTCCCGAGCGAGCGGTTCGAAGTGAACTTAGAAGACTGAAAAAACACCCGCGCGTCCAACTGGATGCGCGGGTGTCTGGTGTTATTTTTTGTCGGCGTGCATGACACCGGCTTGACCGTAGTTCGTCGCGTCCATCTCTTCGATGAAGACGGTGATGTTTTCTTTCGGTGCGTTCGTCGTCTCTGAGACGGCGTCCGTCACTTTCTCAATCAAGGCACGTTTCTGTTCAACAGTACGGCCCGGGAGCATTTTTACGGTA
Organism: Exiguobacterium sp. SH1S1; assembly: GCF_004337245.1. Classification (NCBI taxonomy): domain Bacteria; kingdom Bacillati; phylum Bacillota; class Bacilli; order Caryophanales; genus Exiguobacterium; species Exiguobacterium sp. SH1S1. Next base: position 1,060,128 of record NZ_SJUZ01000001.1, on the reverse strand, counting down.
ACGTATGGCATATCATTTCCTCCTTTTCTAGTTCTCTTCTATTTTAGAGAATCACTAGTCGAGAGGAAAGCGGAAAATCAATGGAATGCAGCTTCGATGATGTGAGGCGCACTCGATTTCGACAAGTTTTTGTGCACGACGCGCTCTGGTTTCGTCCGCAACTCGTCACGGAACGAGTTGGAAAGCTCGGCTTCTCCGATGACGACAAGCGATTCCCAGTCGTGTGCACCTTTCATCTGTTCGACAGTTTGGGCGAGGTCACGGTAGAAGCGACCGAGATTTTCGGCAAGTCGACGATCGAATTTATCGACTTGCGAGCTGCTCGACGCCATACGGTCACCCGAAGCCGTCCCTTCAAACCGAACCCACTCCTCGGTCTCAGGGTCGAACGCGAATTCGAACGTCGCATCGATGTGCCCGAGTGAGGTATCGAGTACCGTCACGTGGTCGAGGTTCGTCAAAATAATACCGGTGGACGGAAATTTTTGTTGTAACGCCTCGAGTGGTTCAAGTACTGGCTTCGTTTCCCAGTGGAACGACGTCTCGACATCGTGTTGAAGGTAGTATGTTTCAAATAAATCGTTTTCTTCCGAAGCAAAAATGATTAGGCTTCGCGCCAAGTCGTTCCGGTGTTTGCCGAGTTCCTGATCGACTTGCTTACGTACTTTTTTGAAGTTCTTCAGTTGCGTCTCGTCACCGGACGCCTCTAAATATTCACCGATTCGCTTCAAACCGTTCTTCAAGTGGATTGACCAGTCGCCTTGTTGGTTAGGTCCTGTATTAAGGTAGACCGACAGCACACACTTGTCCTTGCATTCAATCTGACGCAATTGTTTCAAGTCGCTTGCTAATCCCATCTTAATTCCTCCCTAAAGTAAACGTTCTCTTAACCTGTTTCCTACTTGGTTAGGACTCAAACACCGAACACGATGGGAAAATGTGAAAAAGCAGGTGCGAAACGAGATGAATCCGGGTAAGTAACAAGACAGACTAGCAGTAGGAGGAACAATCGTATGAAATGGAAAGGCAGACAGGCGAGTCGGAATGTCGAAGACCGACGGGGGCGAAGTGTTGGGGGGAAAGGGATTGCAGGAATCGGAGGCGGTCTTGGCCTGATTTTAGTCATCGTCTTCACGCTTTTGAACGGGGGTAACCCGGGAGACATCGTCAACAATATCGGAATCGGTGAGCCGCAGTCTTCTGAGACGTATCAAGGCTCGGCGCGGGAAGAAGAGATGGCGGACTTTGTCTCGGTCGTCTTGCGTGACACCGAAGAAGTGTGGACCGACATCTTTGCCGAGAACGGCTTGACGTATCGGGAACCGACGCTCGTCCTCTACTCAGGACAAGTCGAGTCGGCGTGTGGGATCGCTGGTTCTGCGGTCGGACCGTTTTATTGCCCGGGCGATCAGAAACTGTATATCGATTTGAGTTTCTATGACGAACTCAGTCAGCGCTTCAACGCGCCGGGCGACTTCGCGATGGCGTACGTCGTCGCCCATGAGGCCGGACACCACGTGCAGACGTTGCTCGGCACGACAGACGAGATCATGCCGCTGCGAAACGAGATGAGCGAGACCGAGTTCAACACGTACTTGGTACGGTTCGAACTTCAAGCCGACTACTATGCCGGTGTTTGGGCGCATCACGCCCAAGGCATGGGCTATTTAGAGGCGGGTGATGTCGAAGAGGCGATGAACGCGGCGCATCAAATCGGTGACGATACGCTACAAAAACAAGCGCGTGGCTACGTCACGCCGGACTCGTTCACGCACGGGACGTCGGAACAGCGGAAACGGTGGTTTGATAAAGGTTTTCAAAATGGAACGATCCAAGGCGGCGACACGTTCAATACGAAAAACTTGTAAGTCTCACCTACAGGTTGAGCGCGAGCTCAGCCTTTTTCGTGTCCAAGTTGGAATGTAGGGAAAGAATCCGCTATCATTAAATACAGCAACTAGTAGCAGGAAGGGGATGACCTGATGGAATCCTTACTGAAAAAAATCGAGCTCGCCCAAGGCGAGATGACGTCCGTCGAAAAGAAGATCGCGGACTACATCTTGACCCATTCGACGCTCGTCCCGAATATGACGACGAAAGAACTCGCCCAAAAGACCGACGTGTCAGAAGCGAGCATCGTCCGCTTCGCGCGTGTCGTCGGGATCGACAGCTTCAAATCGTTCAAGCTCGCCCTCGTCAAAGACTTGGCGATCACAGAGACGATGCTGACCGACTTTAATGTCCTTCAACAAAAGGACACGCCGTACGACTCGTTCCAAAAAGTCATCCACGTGAACAAAATGGCCATCGAGGCATGTGCCGAGGCGATGGACAAACGCGAACTCGAACACGCGATCGATACGTTCGCTCGCGCGAACCGGGTCATCTTCTATGGAGTCGGCGGCTCATCGACGGCCGCCTATGACGCGCAGTACAAGTTCACGAAACTCGGCTACGCCGCTCTGACGTCGCAAGACTTTCACTACATGCTGTCGCTCATCCCGCATCTTGGGCCGACCGACGTCTTCGTCGCGATCAGCACGTCGGGCCGGACGAAAGACGTGCTCGAGCTCGTCCGGTTCGCCAAGAAAAAAGGCGTCACCGTCGTCGCCATCACCGATCTCGACAAGTCGCCGCTTTACCGCGAGGCGGACGTCCGTCTGTGCACACCGACTGTCGAACGAGATTACCGGATCGCGAGCATCGCTTCACGGATGACACAATTGACGATTATCGACACGCTCTACATGGGTCTGTTGCACCGAAAAGGCGAAGGGCTGATCGATCGTTACGCTGAGGCGCGCGACGAGATGGTGAAGCTGCGCCGATGATTCGCCGATATGAAGCGTCAGACCGCGAACGAGTGGCAGCTTTCCTCATGAGACAACAAGCGTTCGCCGGATTGAACGCTCAGACGCTCGAAGTGTTCCGCGATGAGAATTTGGCTGACTTCGAGGCGACAGGTACGGTCAGCCTCGTCGTGGAGGACGACGGGACGATCGTGGCGATGGCGGATTTGTTGAGCCGTCACCCGGTCGACGGCTCACTCTGGCTCGGCCTGCTCCTCGTCGACGAACAACTTCACGGCACCGGTCTCGCCCAGACGGTATACGATCAACTCGAGCGGGACCACATGCGACCGTTTCAGACGACGTTCCGGCTCGGTGTGCTCCCGACGAACGTGCGGGCCCGTCGTTTTTGGGAGCGGCAAGGCTACGTGTATGAGCAAGACTCGGTCACGGGGGATGGTGTCCACGTCCACGTGTTGAAAAAAGACATCGAATGAAGCGAACTCGGCCTCAAACGGCCGAGTTTTTTTGTTGGCACTCAAGTCGAGCGTTTATGAAATTATAATTCTTTATTTTTTTAAATAAGTTTGACTTTTAATTTCAAATTAGTACAATAAAACTAGAGAGAAGAAAGGATGGTGGCGATGTTAGACAAATTGGCTACGGAACGACGGAACGAACGGACGATGCGCCTAGATGACATGACGGTTGAGGAACTGCTCGGCGTGATGAATGAAGAGGACCAGTCGGTGCCTCACGTGATCAAGCAACAGCTTCCGGTCATCGCACAAGTCGTAGAACGAGCGATCACGTCGTTTAAACGAGGCGGACGCTTGATCTATATCGGTGCGGGGACGAGTGGACGACTCGGTATTTTAGATGCGGCAGAATGTGTCCCGACGTTCGGCGTGTCAGCGGACATGGTCGTCGGCCTGATTGCCGGGGGTGAACGCGCGCTCGTCAAAGCGGTCGAGGGAGCAGAGGATAGTATAGATTTGGCAATCAACGATTTGAAAGCGCTTCACTTGAGTCCGGACGATACGGTCGTCGGCATCGCCGCGAGCGGCCGGACCCCGTACGTCATCGGCGGACTCGATTACGCGCGTGAAGTCGGTGCGACGACGGCGGCGCTATCTTGCAACAAAGGGTCGAAAATCAGCGACCACGCCGAGTTCAAAATCGAGGTCGAGACGGGACCGGAAGTATTGACCGGATCGACGCGTTTGAAAGCGGGGACGGCCCAAAAACTTGTCCTCAACATGATCTCGACGGCGTCGATGATTGGAGTGGGCAAAGTGTATCAAAACTTGATGGTCGACGTGCAACCGACGAACGAGAAATTGGAAGTTCGGGCCAAACGGATGATTGCGGAAGCGACAGGGGTCGACGAACAGACGGCCGCGCGTTATTTCGCTTCATCGAACGGCCACGTCAAGACGGCGATCGTCATGATTTTAGCCGACGTTTCCTATGCAGAGGCAGTCGAGCGATTACAGCGCGCGAACGGATTCGTCCGCGACGCGATTTAAGGGGGATTACGAGATGAAGAAAGAAGAGGTGTTGGCGCAAGCCATACTCGAGCACGTCGGGGGAAAAGATAATATCCGCCAACTCGCGCACTGTATGACACGCGTCCGGTTGGCGTTGAAAGACCCAACGAAAGTGAACATCGATGCGTTGAAAAAAATCGACGGTGTCATGGGCGTCATCGATGACGAGACGCTGCAAATCGTCGTCGGACCTGGAACGGTCAACCGTGTCGCGGATCACTTGAGCCGTGAGACGGGGCTCGCCATCGGGGAAGAGGCAGTCGATGCGAACTTGACGCCTGACGAGCGGGCGGCCATCGAGCGTCAAAAAGTGAAAGATAAACAGAAGTCACCGTTCAAACGTTTCTTGCGTCGCTTAGGGAATATCTTCATCCCGCTCATCCCGGGACTTGTCGCTTCAGGGATCATCAACGGGGCAGCGAACTTTGCCGTCAACGCTGGTGTCGACCGGACCGAGACGTGGATGCAAATTCTGCTTGTGCTCGGGAGCACGGTCTTCGCCTATCTCGCCATCCTCGTCGGGTGGAATACGGCGAAAGAGTTCGGGGGGACGCCGGTGCTTGGAGCGATTGCCGGGGGGATTTTGTTCAACCCGTTACTCGCCGACATCGTCATCTATGGGGAAGCACTCGTCGTCGGAAGGGGTGGACTGTTCGGTGTCATCTTTGCCGCTTGGCTCATGACGTATATCGAAAAACACGTCCGCCGCTTCATGCCGGTCTCGATTGATATTATCTTTACGCCGCTACTTACGGTGCTCGTCGTCGGCTTCACGGCGCTCTATGCGATCATGCCGGTCGCGGGCGTGTTGTCAGACGGCATCATGCAAGGACTGAATGCCGTGCTTGAAATCGGCGGACCGGTCGCAGGGGCCGTCCTCGCTGGCTTCTTCTTGCCGCTCGTCATGGTCGGCTTGCATCATGGTTTGACGCCGATTCATCTTGAGTTACTGAACACCGTTGGCAACACGGCGCTCTTGCCGATCCTTGCGATGGCAGGAGCGGGACAAGTCGGGGCCGCGCTTGCGATTTTCGTGAAGACGCGCAACCAACGTCTCCGCAACATCATCAAAGGGGCAATCCCCGTCGGATTCCTCGGCATCGGCGAACCGCTTCTTTATGGGGTCACGCTTCCGCTCGGTCGTCCGTTCTTGACGGCTTGTATGGGAGCCGCGGTCGGCGGTGCGTTCCAAGCGTCGATGCAGACGGCAGCGCTCGGGATCGGGGTCTCGGGTCTCTCGCTCACACCGCTCATCGACAATGGGATGTACTTGACGTATATTGGGGGTCTCGTCATCTCGTATACGGCTGGCTTCATCTTCACGTATTTCTTCGGTTTCAAAGAAGAGATGGCGGATGGTATTTAACAACCAAGGTGGCTCTTTCGAGTCACCTTTTTGAATAGGGAGGGCTGTTTTATATGAGAGGATTATCTGTTTACTTGAGCGAACCGCTGACAGAAGCGTTCACGGTGTGGATGAAACGCATGCGTGAGATCGGTTTCACGTCACTGTTCACATCGCTACATATCCCGGAAGACGATCCATCGGTCTACACGGAGCGGTTGCGTCGACTCGGCACGCTCGCTCGACAGCATGACATGGAACTGTTCGCCGATATCGCCCCGACTTCGCTCGCCGCGCTCGGGAAGACGTGGGACGACGCCCATACGCTCATCGACTGGGGCGTGACCGGCCTCCGCGTCGATTACGGGGTGACCCCGAAACAAGTCGCCGATCTGTCGAAACGGATGACCGTCGCCTTGAACGCGAGCACGTTGACTGCTGAAGAGCTCGATGAGATGAAACAGGAAGGGCTCATGACGGACAATGTCGAAGCATGGCACAACTTCTACCCGCGCCCAGAGACCGGGCTCGACCGGCAATGGTTTGACGAAAAAAATGACTGGTTGAAACGACAAGGGTTGAGCGTGCAGGCGTTCATCCCGGGAGATGGGACGCTCCGCGGACCGCTATACGAACGACTGCCGACGCTTGAAGACCACCGGCAGCTGTCGACGTTCGCTGCTTATTTAGAGTTGACGGGGAGTGTCGACCGCATTTTGATCGGTGACCCGGGACTAGCGGATGCGACGGTTGAACAGTTCGCGTCATACGGGGACGGGATGCTCGTCCTCCGGGCCGAGGCGTATACGACAATCGAGGCGGCGCTCTACCGCGTCCAGGCGAACCGGATGGACCCGGCGCGCGACGTCATCCGTTCCGTCGAATCACGGGCGTATGGTCGCCCTGGGGACCGCTTGCTCGAACCGGTTGCGGCGAAACAGCGACCGCTCGGCACGATCACGATTGACAACAGGGATTACGGGCGCTATGCTGGCGAAATGCAAGTGACGAAGACAGACCTTCAGGCCGACAAGCGGGTCAACGTGCTCGGACGTGTCATCGAAGCGGATCGTCCGCTCCTTCGTTCGGTTGGACCAGGCACGAAGTTTCGAATCGAGTGGGGCTGACGTTCGCGATTGCCACGTTCCCTCGTCTTTGTGTACAGTAGAGGGGGAGGGAATGCCATGAAAGATATCAACTTTAATATTATCGCTGACGATGCGACGGACGGCCACGGCGGTTTCGGGGTCGGATCGCTCAGTTTGAACAATATGTCGCCCGTCATCATCGACGTCGAGGCAGGTACGGCAGTGATCGACATGGGTGCGATGCACGCCAAGTCGGCAATCGAGAAACGGATCAAGTTTTTGACCGACCCGGAAGCTGTGCCGAACGGTAAACCGTATTGGATCGTCTGGGTGACGGTCGGACGCAAGCCGGAAGGGTTCTACTACGGCGGCATTGCGGCTTGTGACATGTCGATTGACTTGGAGGCGCGTCGCGGGTACAAATTGCTCCCGTATCACGTCAACCAAATGGACAAGTCGCTCAAAGGACGGATCCTCATCGATATGATGGATGCGCCGTCACGGAGCGTGCTCGCGGAGTTTCTGCAACAGCATCGTCCGGAGATTTGGGACCAGTCGACCGAACTTCATACTGAACTCGCGCGTCTCGCTGCCGAGTAAAAAGATTGGACCGTCGTGGTCTCCAATCTTTTTTGTTTTCTTTTGAAGCAACTTGGGAAAATGACCGTGTTAAGGCACGCAAATCAACCGGAATTGTAAGAAAATTTAGCATTATGCTATACTAAACGCACTGTGTAAAAAAGAAAGGGTGACACGATGAGTGAAACTAAGAAAATTTTGATTGGCCTCGCCTTAGGGGTCATCGTCGGTCTCGGGCTCGCCGGCCTATCCGGTAACGTCTACGACGTGATCAATACGTACATACTATCCCCAGTCGGGACAGTGTTTTTGAACTTGATTAAAATGTTAGTCGTCCCAATCGTCTTCTTCTCGATCATTCTCGGTGTCATGGGCCTAGGTGACCCGAAAGAGCTCGGTCGCGTCGGGTCGAAGGCGCTTCTGTTCTTCTTGACGACGACAGCGCTCGCCATCGTGCTCGCGATGGGTGTCGCTTCAATTATCAAGCCGGGAGAGCGTGGAGATTTCCCGACAACTGGATTGGAATTTGAATCGACAACGACCGAAGAATCGTCGAACATCGTCCAGACGTTCGTCAATATGATTCCGACGAACCCGATCCAAGCGCTTGCTGAAGGGAACATGTTACAGATTATCGTCTTCGCGGCGTTGATCGGGTTTGCGATGATCGCCCTCGGCGAACGTGCCAAGACGTGGCGTCGCTTTGTGAAACAAGGGGATCGCATCATGATGCATCTCATTCACTTGGTCATGAAGCTCGCCCCATACGGTGCCTTCGCGTTGATCGCCTCGGCCATCGGCGGTATCGGACTTGATGCTGTTGTCGCTATGGCATGGTACATGTTTGCCGTCGTCTTGACGTTGTTCTTACATGCGACCATCGTCTACGGCGGAGCGCTCATCTTGCTTGGCAAGATGAGTCCGGTCTTCTTCTTTAAAAACTTCTATGAAGCGATCACGCTCGCGTTCTCGACGTCGTCTTCAAACGCGACGCTCCCTGTATCGATGGAACTCGCCCAGACGAAGCTCGGCGTCCCGCGTTCGATCTCGTCATTCGTCCAACCGCTCGGTGCGACGGTGAACATGGACGGAACGGCCATCATGCAAGGGGTCGCGACCATCTTCATCGCCCAAGTGTTCGCCGCTGACTTGACGATCACCGAGCTCGTGACGGTCGTCATCACGGCGGTGCTCGCCTCAATCGGGACGGCTGGTGTGCCGGGTGTCGGGCTCATCATGCTCGCGCTCGTCTTACAGTCGGTCAACTTGCCGGTCGAAGGGATCGCCCTCATCATCGGGGTCGACCGTATCCTCGACATGCTCCGTACGTCCGTCAACATCACGGGTGATGCGACATGTGCGGTCGTTGTAGCGAAGCTTGAAGAGAAACACCTTCCACCTGTCGACGAAGACGCGTGGGATGAAGTCGAAGCGAAATAAAACAAAGGCTGACCTCGCGGGGTCAGCCTTTTGAAATGGGGTTTGAATGATGGAATGGGAATTGCTCCCGATCCCGCTGTTTGTCGTCATCAGCATCGTCTTGAACAGTGCCATCGCCGTCGCTGGCGTGTTACCGAGCGCGTTTTTGACGGCGCTGAACGTAAACATTCTCGGTTTCGGTCTCGGCGTCACTGTCTCGATCATCGGTGAGGCGGTTGGAGCGGTCATCAGTTTCGTACTGTACCGACGTGCGCTACAAACGTATACGTCACCGAGCGGAAAGCGCTTCAAGCGTCTCCGCGAGGCGAGCGGGGTTGAGGCGTGGTTCCTCGTCCTCGGGATGCGACTCATACCGTTCGTTCCGTCCGGACTCGTCACGTTATCGGCCGCGTTCAGTCGGATGACGCTCCCGTCGTTCGCCGCGGCGAGCACGATTGGGAAAATCCCGGCGCTCCTCATCGAGGCGCTCGCGGTCACGGCCGTGATGCGTGTTGCGCCCGGTTGGCAATTCGTGCTGATCGCGCTACTCGTGCTCATTTATCTCCTCTGGCGTGTGTTTCAAAGCAACGGCGAGAAGATATGACAGAACGCCTCGATGAACCGTTTGCCGTTCGATTTTTTTCGGAGCATCGACCAGTCGACGAGAATCGACTCGTCGAAGTCTTTCAAAAACGCGTCATGCAGTTGACCGATTGATGACGTCTCGAACTGGGCGATCGTCATCTCATGATTCAAATACATGCTGCGGAAATCAAAGTTAGCCGTCCCAACGAGCGCAATCTTGCCGTCGATGAGGACGGTTTTTGCATGGATGAAATGACGATTGTATTTATAAATGCGGATGTTCCGTTTCAGCAGTTGCTCGAAATAATATTCGGTCGCATGGAAACTGAACCATTCGTCGCCTTGTCCTGGGACGACGATGCGAACGTCGATGCCGCTTTTCCCCGCGACTTCTAGCACGGCGAGCAGTTCGGGCGGCGGGATCAAGTAAGGGGTCGTGATCCAAATCGATTCTTTCGCTTCCATCAACAGACGCATCAGCCCATCCCGGATCGTGACGTCCTTACCGGGAGACGTCACGAGTAGTTGTGTCGCCCCGTTCGCGTCTTGCGGTTCGTTAATGAAGTATTCCGGAAGGTGTTTAGCGTCGGCGAACAAGTCCCACGTCTCGCTCTCTTCTTCGTGTCCAGCGTAAAGCCAATTCTCGATGAACAGACGCTGAAGCTCCCGGACAAGCGGGCCTTCGACACGCAAATGCGTATCTCGCCAAAAACCGAGCTTCTTATGCCTGCCGAGATATTCATCGCCGACATTAAGCCCACCAGTGTAGGCGATCCGTCCATCGAGCACGATGAGTTTTTGATGATTCCGGAAGTTGGCGTTAAAGACGAGCAGCGGATGCACGACCGGATCGAACGCTTCGACGTGCACCCGCGACTTGCGGAGCGGCTCGAGGAATTCTTCGCTGATCTCTTGGCTGCCGAGACCGTCATAAAGAAAACGGACGGTGACGTTTTCATTGGATCTTTTGATTAAGGCGTCGCGAATCTTCAGGGAGATCTCATCGGTCCGGAACAAGTAATATTGGACGTGGATATGGTGCGTCGCTTGCTCGATGTCTTTGAGCACGGCGTCGTACTTTTCATCTCCGTTGACGAGTAGTTTCGTCGCCGTATGACCGTCGGCACCGGTCGCCCCGAGTTTTTCAAGCGCTCTCGTGAGAGGGAACCGGTCGGATACGTCATTCGTCGTCTCGACGCGGTCGGCTTCGATTGCTTGCCGGAACATACGAATCTCAGACGAAGTTCGTTTGATCCGGCGATGGCGTTTCGGCGTCCGGCCGAATAGCACCCAGGCGAGAGCGCCGAGAAACGGGATGAACAAGACGGTGAGCAGCCATGCGAGCTTCGCTTGCGGTTGAACTTGGTCAAATAAAATATTCCAACCGACGATGAGCGGCGCGAAAACCCCGATTAAAATTAAAAACGGAGTGAGCGTGTCAACCCAAAACAAAAAAACTAATAGTAAAACGAGACTGACTATCATCATGATCAGTTGAATGACTCGTCGCTTCAACAAAGGCACCTACTTTCTAAAACGTTTAAAACGAGGGGAGTCCCCTCGTCTTAATACAAGCTGTTTAATACGGCGTTGATCTCATTCGCGTAGCGTATGAAGAAGTACAGGTTGACAACGAGTGAGAACAAAACGAGGAAGAGAGCGAATTGTGCTTTCGTTCGATTACGGTTCCAGTAGTAAAAGACGGAAAATAAAACGGCGATACCAACGAATAGAGCGACAATTTCAACAATTCCCCAAAGGATGTCTTTCGATAAAAACATATCGACGATTGTCATGACGACAAAAAAGAATACGACAATCCCCATGAGGACCACCAAAATGGCTAAGATGATACTAATCCAATCTGAACTGACTGCATCAACTAAATTTTCAATTGCGACGTTGTATTCGTTCATAAACGATCCTCCTTTCCAGGCACTGCATAACTATTCATCCAATACCCTTTTTTTTCATACTGAAATCAATTGTGTACATTAGGATGGATGAACGCGGGAAGGGGGATTTTTGATACAATCGCCACGACTCCAAATACATAAACCCAGCTGTTCGGAGGAAAGAACAAGACGAGCAGGACGATAATCGCCAACGGTTGGCGCATAGTAGTCGCAAGCAGGGTACTCGTCGCTAAAACGACGGCAAAAGTTGGATCGAGGTCGAATGATCCGCTGAAAAAGTAGCCGAGGGTGAAAGCAGAGAAAAGCAATGGATAAATATGTCCACCACGCCAGCCGGTGGCGAGACAAAAGGCGGTAAAAAATAGCTTTAAAAAGCTAAACCATACTAGTGTATACAGCGGAATACGCTCCCAATCATTAAAATACTCTAAAATGGTCTCTTCCCCAGAGAATAAGAGGTCTGGATAAATGAGAGCCATCGTACCGATTCCGATTCCACCTGTGATTGTCAAAAACAAGATAGGTACTTGAGAGGTTAGACTCATCAAAGCATGCTCTGCTAGTAAATAAAGCCAACCAAAAACCATGCCAATCAGGATGATGAATAAAATCGACCAGTCAAGCTGAATTGACTCGATGGCGGGGAACTTGACGACAAAAGGTGGACGTTCGTCCAATCGGTTGAGGAGATAAAACGTCCCGACTCCAGCAAGAGTTGCCAGTAAGTTCAGCATCGATTGCTTTTTATGTTCAGTTTCTTCGGCTGCGAGCGCTCCAAACAATGGTGCGTTGAAAACAATCCCGAGAACGACCGCGTGCCCGACTTCTTGCAATTCACTCAGCTCGTGCCGGACATAACGGAGTCGTTCGGCAAACCAAGTCGTAAGCCCGCCGACGATTCCGATGAGAGCCGCCTCGGGACCGAGACTAGCACCACCAATCAAGACGAGAAGAGCGGTGAGCGTCGTGAATCCGATGTAGCGGTAGGTAATCCGTCCTGAGGTCTTCCTGTCTTCTAAAATTTCTGGCATCAGGCGCGGCATCGGCCCGTATCGCCGTTGTAATAGTCCGATCAAGACTCCGGCTACGAGCGGTACGAAAAAGATGTAAAAAGGGCTTTCGACTCGTTCGGGTACGGTATGCCAGACAAAGTGAATTCCTTTATAGACGACTGATAAAAAAATCCAGCTAATGAATCCAATCAATATACCGAGTATGCCTGCATAGACACTTACGATGATGGTCTTCACTGATCTCCCACCTTTTTGCCCGTATCGATAAAAACTTCTGTTAGTTATCCTATCTCCCGAACGTTCTTCTCTAAAACCTAAAAAAGATGCTACTCTGTTATCAGAGTGGCATCGATTTAAGCGAAGTAACATCATCTGGTGCAGCCGGTTTGCCGAAGAAATAGCCTTGGGCGAGATCATAACCGAGTTCGCGACAGACGTCGACCTCTTCGGCGCGTTCGATCCCTTCGGCGAGGATGGTGATGTCCATCGAACGCGTCAATTGACGGACGTTCTTCAAGAACGTGCGTTTCTCGGCATCTTGGTCACAGAACGAAATATACGACCGATCGATTTTGACGTAATCGGGCTCGAGCCGCTGTAACATGTCAAGCGTCGAGAAGCCGGCACCGACATCGTCGAGCGCGACTTTCATGCCGCGTTTTTTATATGTCGCGAACACGTGCTGCAAATGAGCGACGTCTTGGACTTTCTCCGTCTCGACGACTTCAAAGATGAACCGGTCGGCACTGAGCCCGTAGCGGTCGATGACTTCGAACGTGTGTTGCAGACAGTAGTCCGGGTTGTAGATCGTCGACGGCAAGAAGTTGATGAACGTCTTCTCGTGAGGTGCGACGGCGTGATACGTCGCTTTGATCGCCTCGGCCCGGGCGCGTTGGTCGAGCTTCGAATGAAGTCCGAACCGGTTGGCGGCGCGGAACAGCTCCCCAGGCGAGATATTGTTCGGGCTGCGGAGGAGCGCCTCGTAACCGAACCGTTCACCTGTGTCGAGATGGATGATTGGTTGCAGGTGACTTTCGAACTCCCCGTGTTGGATCAGCTCGATCGTGTCACGGTTGGCGATCTGTTCGAGCAAATCGACTGCTGGTAGAATCGGTGTTTGCTGTTTCGTGGCAGGGTTGACACAATATACATTGTCCTCGACCGAAGATAGCTTAGTCTTGAGTTCATCAAATGATTCGTATGGCTGAGGTTGGTCGTTGACGACCAACAAGCCCCGTTCAAAGAGCGGGATTGTAGTGGAGCAGGCCACGCAAGGAGACCACATAGGATCCCTCCTTTACTGTTATAAACTACATCTATATCCAGTTTATCGGCTAAACCTCATGGAAAAATCACACATCTGGACGAATAAATAAAAAAATCGTGCAAAATGCGGACAGTTTTTGTATACTTCCTATCGTATGAATAAGAAGCGCCTCAAAACGCCACTCGCATACGAACAACTTTTTGAACAGAAAGGGGTTCTATCGATGGACCAAAAATTAAAGTTATGGTTTACGGAGCACCAGACAGAAGATTACGGGATCACGTTCCGGGTTAACCACGTTTATGAGAGCGAACAAACGGAGTTTCAACGACTAGAGATGGTCGAAACGGACGAGTTCGGTACAATGTTGTTGCTTGACGGAATGGTCATGACGACGGATAAAGACGAATTCGTCTATCACGAGATGGTGGCGCACGTGCCACTGTTCACGCACCCTAACCCGAAACACGTTCTCGTGGTCGGCGGCGGCGACGGTGGTGTCATCCGTGAGATTATGAAACACCCAACAGTCGAGAAAGCGGTTCTTGTCGACATCGACGGGAAAGTCATTGAATATTCGAAGAAATACTTGCCAAATATTGCGGGTGAGCTCGACAACCCACGCGTCGAAGTCATCGTCGGAGACGGCTTCATGCACATCGCGAAATCGGAAAACGAGTACGACGTCATCATGGTCGATTCGACTGAACCGGTCGGACCGGCAGCGAACTTGTTCACGAAAGGGTTCTACGCAGGAATCTCGAAAGCGCTCAAAGACGATGGAATTTTCGTCGCGCAGTCGGATAACCCGTGGTTCACACCAGAACTCATCCAAACGGTACAGCGTGACGTGAAAGAGATCTTCCCGATCACGAAGCTGTACACAGCCAACGTGCCGACGTACCCGAGCGGCTTGTGGACGTTCACGATCGGCTCGAAGAAGTACGACCCGCTTCAAGTTCCGGCTGAGCGGTTCCACGATATCGAGACGAAATACTACACGCCAGCGCTTCACTCGGCGGCGTTCGTACTTCCTAAATTCGTGGAGGACTTGACGAAATGATCAAACGTTTCGATGAAGCCTACTCAGGAAAAGTGTTTATCGCGAGCCTTCCGGAAGTGACGGATGCGAAGACGGTCCTTTACGGCATGCCGATGGACTGGACGGTCAGTTTCCGTCCGGGCTCACGTTTCGGTCCGAACCGCATCCGTGAAGTCTCGATCGGACTCGAAGAATACAGCCCGTACCTTGACGGGGACTTGAACGAAGCGGCCGTCTATGACGCAGGGGACATCCCGCTTCCGTTCGGCAACGCCCAAAAGTCGCTCGACATGATCGAGTCGTTCGTCAAAGACGTCATCAAAGAAGGGAAGTTCCCGCTCGGTATGGGTGGTGAACACCTCGTCACGTGGCCGGTCATCAAGGCGATGCATGACGCGTACGGGGACGACTTCGTCATCTTGCACCTCGACGCGCACACCGACCTTCGTGACGATTACGAAGGCGAGCCGCTCTCGCACTCGACACCGCTCAAAAAAGCGGCCAACTTGATTGGGCCGTCGAACTGCTACTCGTTCGGGATTCGTTCGGGGATGAAAGAAGAGTTCGACTGGGCAAAAGAAGTCGGCTACAACTTGTACAAGTATGAAGTGCTCGAACCGCTCAAGCGCGTCCTTCCGACGCTCGCCGGCAAAAAAGTGTACGTCACGATCGACATCGACGTCCTTGACCCGTCGGCCGCACCAGGAACCGGCACGCAAGAGATCGGCGGCATCACGACGAAAGAGTTGCTCGAGTCGGTCCATGCCATCGCCAACGCTGACCTCGATATCATCGGTGCCGACCTCGTCGAAGTGTCACCGGCGTATGATCAGTCGGACATGACGGCGATCGCCGCCGCGAAGATCCTTCGCGAGATGATGATCGGGTTCGTGAAGTAACGATGCCGAAAAAAGGTCAGCTCGAGATGGAACTGAGCGCCCGGATCACCCAATGGGAGAAAGAGTATCTCGGGCGCGGTTCATTAACGTGTAAGAGTGACCTACTCCGCGATTTGGCCATCGTGACGCTGCAAGGCGTCTTGACCCCGGCCGAATATGAACTCGCCGCGAAGTCGAGTGGTCGCGAACAGTTAAAAAAATACCGCAACAACCTCGTCGAATCCGGCCGGGTCCAACTCGAGACGATCATTCATGACGTGCTCGGGAGACGGCTCGTGTCGCTCCATACGGACATCAGCACGAAGACAGGCGAACGCCTCATCGTCTTTCGGTTGGATGCACCGTGGGACGATGTGATTGACAAGGCGTGACGACATTTTTACACTAGAAGCAGAGACGCGTCAGGATTGGTGGAGAATGCCTACGGGAACTTTCCACCGCCGTCCTGAAACGGAGCTGTCAAAAACTACCCCGACAGTTGTCGGCTAGACGGAACGACCGTGTTCGAGCCGTCGGCATGCAGCGCACACCTTTCTTTGGTGTGCGCTTTTGTCGTCTAGGAGGAAACAATGGAACTATTGACGTTTTTATTGACGAGCGCCCCGGTGCTCCTGTTCGTGACGGGCGTGATTGCCGCCCTCGGAAAGTCGAATTTAAGAATCCCCGAATCGCTCAGTGTGACGCTTAACATTTATCTGCTACTCGCCATCGGGTTAAAAGGCGGCATGGGGCTCGCCGCTGTCTCGCTTGACGAGCTTGCGGCACCGCTCGCCGTGACGCTCGTCCTCGGGATGGTTTTACCGCTCGTCGCTTTTGGACTCGGTCGTCTGCTCAAGTTCAGCTTTCACGAACGGATCGCCATGGCGGCGACGTTCGGTTCGGTCTCGCTCGTGACGTATGTCGCTGCGACCGCCCAGCTCGAGCGGATCGGTATCAGCTATGAACCGTTTATGACGACGCTCGTCGTCGTCCTCGAGATTCCCGGTCTCGTCGTCGCGCTCTTACTGTACAACCAGACGCGTGTGCTCGGTATCACGGCCGCCCCGAGTCAGTCGTTCACCGTCATCCGGGACAGTATGCTTTCAAAGAGCATCCTCTTGCTCATCGCCGGCCTTGTCGTCGGATTCGTCACGCCGGACACGTCGGCGCTGACACCATTCTTCGTCGACTTGTTCCCGGGCGTCTTACTCTTATTCTTACTGAGCCTTGGGGTCAAGGTCGGCCATCAGCTGAAAGACGTCCCGGCGTACGGCATGAAGTTTTTGATTGTCGGGACGATGTTCCCGCTCATCGGGGCCGTTGTCGGCTACTTTGCCGCCGGACTGGCCGGTTTGTCTGACGGGGGTACGATCTTGCTCATGACGCTCGCGGCAAGCGGCTCTTACATCGCGGCGCCGGCGATGCTCCAGGCGTCCGTCCCGGAAGCCGAGCCGTCGTTTTATTTGACGCTCGCCCTCGCTGTCACGTTCCCGTTCAATTTGCTCGTCGGTATCCCGCTGTTCATCACGATCGTCACATGACAAAAGCGCCGTCTCATCGAGAGACGGCGCTTTTGTCATGTGATGACTTGCTGTTGTTCCATACATTTCAAAGCGGCGGTCCAGCTGCCGAACAAGGCGTTGATCGTCGACGTGCTCGGCACGTTTCGTCCTTCGGCCCATTTGCGGTAGTGAAGGATGCTGAAATGGTTTAATTCATCTTTAGCGACCCGGAGCGCCTCGATGACGTCCTCCTCGTCCCATTTCCGTTTCGGTGGGGCGATATCGAGGACGAACAAGGCGTAGCTCCAGGAGCCGTACTTCCGGGCAATCGTTGCCACGGTCGGATATCCCTTCTCCTGCGCCCAGACAGCGTAGTGCTGTGAAGTGAGACGTGTCAGTTCGGCGGACGCCTCGATGAGTGCCTGAATGATGCGCTCCTCGTTATTGCGGGCCGTCGTCGTCTGCAATTTCGCTTCGCGAAGTGCGTTCGACCACGAGCCGAACCGACTGCTGATCAGCGTGAGCGACGGGGCTTGTGCGACTTTGGCCCACTCCCGATACGTTTGGCTCGTAAAGATGTCGAGCTCTTCGGCGGCCTCGTTTAACGCGGTTAAAATATCTTCGTCCGAATAATAGCGGTACATCATTTTGATTTCAGCGGCCTGAACGGCTTCGCGCCAAGAACCGAATTTGTAAATCACGGTCGAGAGGGAAGGAACGTCTTTGCTGCGGGCCCAGAGTGTGTATTGTTTCGTATCGAATTCTTTGAGTTCATTCGCTGCTTGTTGTAGGCATGAGATGATTTGCTGCTCTGTCCATCTTTTCATCGTGATGTCTCTCCTTTTTAGAAGCGCTTGATTGCTTCAAAGGTCATGGTGTGGTTGAACGATGATGGTCCTCAAGGAAAGCCCAAACGGTCGAGGGCGCGACTGCGGTTGACAACGAACATAAAAGACTCGTGACTGACGGTGTAAGCAAGTCGTGAAGAGGTCATGTGACGAGCATGCATATTTACTTACTTCTAAATTCCCCTCCTTATTGACAATTTACACCTAATTCACGACTCATATACTTTCAATATTACCCATTTAGTGCGGAAATATTCACAAACAAAAAGAAATGGCCATCATACATTCGTAAAACTGTTTGATGGCTAAATTTCGTTGCTATGAAAAAGCTATGGTTTTCTTTCAGATTGTGAATCTCGAACGGGTACTAATCTAGCATCAGCGAATAACCCGTTTACATTCGGCAATCTTTAAAGGTGGTGACAGGATGACTATTCGATTCAATCATTATCCGATGGACCGAAAAAACACGATGCTTATGATGCTCGACGTGACAATCGCGGCGGCGGCCATCTTTCTCACGTTCAAACTGTTGTTCGCTCATGACACGACCGTCTCCGGGGACACGACGAAGTTGATGACGATTTTAGCGCTGAAGAGTACAGCTCTGCTCGTCCTCGGGTGGATGACACGCGTTTATCGGATTGACTGGCGTTACGGTTCGATGCGTGAGCTACAATTGCTCGCCCTCGTGTTGCTCACGAGTGATTTAATTGTTCTCGGTGCTGCCTTGATCGTGTTAGAGAACATGTCGTATCAAGCGCTGTTCGTCCAGAGCCTGCTCGCGTTCAACGGGATGCTGTTCATCCGGATCGTGGCGAGAACCCGGTCTTTCTTCCGATTCCGGAACGCACCGCCGAGCGGGAAAGCGACACTCATCATCGGCGGTGGGGACTCAGGACAAAAGATCACGAAAGAGTTGAAAGAACATCGGACGAACGTGTTAAACGTCGTCGGTATTTTAGACGACAATCCGTTCCTGCAACGGCTCTATATCCATGGGACACCGGTCATCGGCCCGATTGATGCGCTCGAGCGGAAAATTGAAGAGCTCGGGATCGAAGTCGTTGTTCTCGCAATCCCGTCCCTGCCTTACAGCAAACGGCTGCAACTGCTCAAGCGAATCGAGAAGACGGGCGTCGAATCACACGCGTTACCGATGCTCTCAGAGCTTGCGTCCGGAAAAGTATCGATGAATGAGATCAGGGAAGTGGCGATCGAAGACTTGCTCGGACGAGAGCCGGTCCAACTCGACGTATCCGAGATCTCACATAAGCTAAAAGGCACGACCATTTTGATTTCAGGCGCTGGCGGATCGATTGGGTCTGAGCTATGCCGGCAGTTAATCAAATTCGAACCCGGTCGTCTCGTCTTGTTCGGGCATGGCGAGAACAGCATTTATTCGATTGACCGTGAACTTAAAGACTTACAAACGGAAACGGAGATTTGTCCGATCATTGGGGACGTCCAAGACCGGGCGCGGTTGATGGAAGTGTTCGAACAGTTCGAGCCTGAGATCGTCTATCATGCGGCGGCCCATAAACACGTCCCGCTCATGGAAGGGAACCCGAAAGAGGCCGTGAAGAACAACATCTATGGTACGAAAAATATGGTCGAAACCGCTGATTTGTTCAACGTCGAACGTTTCGTCATGATCTCGACAGACAAGGCGGTCAATCCGACGAACGTGATGGGCGCGACGAAACGGGTCGCCGAGATGATTGTTCAGCAACAAGCGCGTCATAGTGCGACGACGTTCTCGGTCGTTCGGTTCGGTAACGTCCTCGGCAGTCGCGGCTCGGTCGTCCCGTTGTTCAAAGAACAGATTGAACGCGGTGGTCCGATCACGGTGACACATCCCGAGATGACGCGTTACTTTATGACCATCCCCGAGGCGAGTCGGCTCGTCGTTCAAGCAAGTGTTCGCGCGAATGGCGGTGAGGTGTTCGTCCTTGATATGGGACAGCCGGTCAAAATCGTCGACTTGGCCCGACGGATGATCACGCTCAGCGGCTTCACGCTTGAGCAAATTTCGATTGAATACAGCGGAATCCGGCCGGGCGAGAAATTGTATGAGGAGCTGCTTGCCACGAGCGAACGCAGCGAAAATCAAGTGTACGACAAAATTTTTGTCGGCTGTACGCGACCGTTCAAATCGGTCGAACCAATTTTACGTACGATTGAACATCTGCTTGACCAACAAAGCGCATTGACGTCCTTCCTCTTGTTCGTCGCCAATAGCGAAATCCCGGAAGAAGTGATGGCAGATATGTTCGCGCCTCAGATCGAGCCCGTTCGGATTCGTTCGAGCGACCCCACCCAAAGGAGGAAGACGTTATGAAAAAGACTGTGCTCGTCACAGGTGTCGCAGGGTTCATCGGCTTTCATTTGGCGCGCCGGCTGTTGCGAGAAGGGCACCACGTCGTCGGCATTGATGAAGTGAATGATTACTATGATCCTCATTTGAAAGAGGCGCGTCTCTACGTCTTGACGCACCCGAACTTCAAACTGTATCGGGACTCGCTCGAGAACAAAATGGCCGTCACACGGGTGTTTGAGAAACGGAGTCCTGATATCGTTGTCAACTTGGCTGCGCAAGCAGGCGTCCGCTACAGTCTTGAAAATCCGGACGCTTATATCCAATCGAATATCGTCGGATTTTTAAACATCCTTGAGGCGTGCCGGAACTTCCCGGTCGAGCAATTGATTTATGCATCATCAAGTTCCGTGTACGGCTCGAACCAAAAGATGCCGTTCTCTGAACAGCATCCGGTCGATCATCCGCTCTCGTTATATGCGGCTTCGAAGAAAGCGAATGAACTGATGGCCCACACGTATAGCCATCTGTTCGGTCTAAAGACGACCGGACTACGATTTTTTAGCGTCTACGGACCTTGGGGAAGACCAGATATGGCGCTGTACAAATTTACAGAAGCCATCATTAAAGGTGAACCGATCGACGTCTATAACTATGGGCAAATGGCCCGTGACTTCACTTATGTCGACGACGTGATTGAGTCGATCGTCCGCTTGATGGACATTCAACCGTTCGCTGACGAAGAGTTTGACTATCACGACCCGCTCCCGGACCGAAGCGACGTCCCGTTCCGTGTTTACAACGTCGGGAATCATAGCCCCGTCCAACTGATGGATTTTATTCGAATCATCGAGAAAAAACTAGGGAAGCGAGCAATCGTGAACGAACTCCCGCTGCAGCCGGGTGACGTACCGGAAAGTTTTGCCGATTCATCGGAATTGTATGGAGCGATTGATTTTCAACCACAGACCCCGATTGAACAAGGGGTGCATGAGTTTATCGATTGGTATATCGCGTATCACCATGCATTGAAGGAGGGAATCGAGTGATGATGTCACTTCAAGACAAAATCTATGCCAACTCTCCGTTGCCGGTTCAAAACTGGCTTATCTCGCTATACGGGTTGAAGTTATACCATGAGCGTTACGGTCCCTATTACGAAAAAGAGTTGACCAAGCTTCGAAGTCGACGGCTCGTCGATCCGCAAACAGCCCAACTGAATCGGCTCAATCGGTTCCTTAAGTTTTGTCAGACGCATAATAGCTACTATCGGGACTTGTTTGACCGCCATCACGTGGAGCTGCCGCTTCTGCAACTGAGCGATTTGAAACAAATTCCAGTGCTTGAGAAAGAGACACTCCGTACCGAACCGACTATTTTCTCGGATGTTAAAGCACCAATCGTCGGGTGTACGGGTGGAACGACCGGGACGGCACTCCAAGTCCGGTTCACGGTCGAAGATTACCAAGCCCGCATGGCCCATTTGGATTACTTTAAAGAGCAGCACGGCTTTACAAAAGGGATGAAACGAGCAAGTTTCACCGATCGGATGATTTGTCCGCGCGGCCAGGAAGAGCCGGTCTATTGGCGTTATAACGCTCCGATGAAACAGATGCTCTACTCGGTCGTTCACTTTCATCCGAAAACGATCCCGGCCTACGTCGAATCATTGAACGACTTTCAACCTGACGCCCTCGACGGTTCGCCGTCCGCGATGATCGAAGTCGCCAAGTATTTAAAAGACACGGATATGCGCTTAACGTTCAAGCCAATCGCCATCTTTCCGACGTCGGAAACGTTGTCGCCATGGGGACGCGCATTGCTCGAAGAAGTTTTTGACGCCCCGGTATACGACCAATACGCTTCTTCAGAAGGCGCACCGCTCGTCACCGAATGTCAGCATGGACGGATGCACCTCCATCCGGAGACCGGCATCATTGAGGCCGGAGAGAACGGAGAAGTGCTCGTCACGAGCTTCACGACCCATGGCACGCCGCTCGTCCGTTATCGAATCGGAGATCGGATGACACTCAGCGATGAGACGTGTCCGTGTGGCCAGACCGGTACGGTCATCTCGTCGATCGATGGCCGTCAAATGAATTACGTCGAGACACCGGAAGGTTATAAAGTGTTCGAAGGCGACTTGACGGCGACCGTCGCCGTACTGCCGAACTCGGTACTTCAAGTCCAAGTGCTCCAACATGAGATCGACCAGATTGAAATGTTGTATGTCAAAGATGAGGACCGGTTCGAAAACGAACATGAGACGATATTAAAGCAAGAAGTGGAACGACTGTTCACACCGAATATGCGAATCCGTCTTAAAAATGTGCCGGCCATCAAAAAAGAACCAAACGGAAAAATTCGGGTCGTGAAGAGACTTCACGTCTGACCCATACAAAAGGGGAGTTCGATCATGGCGATCTTCGCGTTGCGGGACGTATATTTTAAGGCGCCAATCCGCCTTCAAAACTGGATGACGTCACTTTATGGCTTGAAGTTGTCACAAGAGCGTTACGGGAAAGCGTACGAGCAGGAGCTTGCCGCCCTACGCAACCGTCCGACGGATGACGCGGCCGTTCGAGCAGACCAGCTTCGACGACTCAATGACTTTTTAGCATTTTGCGAAGCGAACAATGACTATTACCGTCAGTTATTCGACGAGGCCGGCGTATCGCTCCCGCTCCACTCGATTGAAGATCTAAAACAGATTCCGATACTCGAGAAGGAAACGGTCCGCTCGACCCCGGCCATCTACTCGCACGTGAAGACAGACATTATCGGCAAGACAGGCGGGACGACCGGTGCGTCGCTCCAAGTGAAATTCACAGCAGAAGATTATCAGATCCGGATGGCCCATTTGGATTATTTTAAAGAACAACACGGCTTTAAAAAAGGGATGAAACGAGCCAGTTTCACGGGACGCGTCATTTGTGAACCGGATCAAGCGGCACCCGTGTTTTGGCGGTATAATCGTCCGATGAATCAACTACTGCTGTCGTTGTTCCATCTGACCGAGGAGAATATCCCGCACTATATCGCAGAACTGAATCGGTTCAAACCAAGCGTTCTCGATAGCGCCCCGTCCGCCATGATCGACCTGGCCTCATACATTAAAGCGCACAACATCAAACTCGACTTCCAACTGATCGCCTTGTTCCCGACGTCAGAGACGATCACGGCGTTTGGACGGTCGTTGCTTGAAGAAGCGTTCAACGCGCCCGTATTCGACCAATACGCCTCGTCCGAAGGGGCACCGATTTTGAGCGAATGCAGTCATGGACGGATGCACCTTCATCACGAGACAGGGGTCATCGAGCCTTATGGGGAGGACGGCGAAATTCTCGTCACGTGCTTTACGACCCACGGCACACCGCTCGTCCGCTACCGGATCGGGGACCGGATGAAGTTTGGGGAAGGGACTTGTCCGTGCGGTCAAGGCGGGACGTATGTCGAGTCGATCGAGGGACGGCAATCGAATTTCATCGTCACGCCAAAAGGACTCAAAGTCTATGAAGGGGATTTGACGACGATTGTCAGCGAGCTCCCGAACTCGGTCATTCAAGTCCAGTTTCGGCAGTTCGATTTGCATCACATCGAGATGCGCTACATCAAAGACCCAAATCGCTTTACCTCTTCGCATGAACAAGTGCTTCGACGGGGATTGAAAGAGCTCGTCGGAGACGGCGTCGAGATTACGTTGACGCCGGTCAAACAAATTCCTCGAGGCCCGAACGGAAAAGTCATCGTCGTCGAAAAGTTGATGAATCAAATTTCACAATAACTGGAGGCAGATGGACATGGACAAACTCATCTCAGAATCACGGACAGCACGAAGAACCATTGCCAATCGCCATATCGCCGTCGTCGGACTCGGGTACGTCGGTCTCCCGGTCGCGGTCGCGCTCGGAGAAGTCGGAGACGTCATCGGATTTGATATTAATGAGGCCCGCATCAACGAACTGAACGGTCATCTCGACAGCACGCGAGAAGTCGAGCGGGAATCGCTTGAAATCGCCTCAGTCGCATATACGACCGACGCGTCACAGCTTGAAGAGGCGGATTTTATCATCATCGCCGTACCGACGCCGATCAACGAACAAAATCAGCCGGACCTCGGTCCGATCTGTAGCGCGACGCGAACCGTCGGCAAGCACCTACGGCCGGGGGCGATTGTCGTCTACGAGTCGACCGTTTACCCTGGACTGACGGAAGAAGAATGCATCCCGCTGCTCGAACGAGAGTCGGGTCTACGGGCCGGGATCGATTTTAAAGTCGGCTATTCGCCAGAGCGTATCAATCCAGGGGACCGGGTCAACACGTTCCGGACGATCAAGAAAGTCGTCGCCGCCGAGGATGAGGAGACGCTTGATATCGTCGCAGCCGTATATGAGACGGTCGTCGATGCCGGTGTGCATCGCGCTTCGTCCATCAAAGTCGCCGAAGCCGCGAAAGTGATCGAGAACACGCAGCGGGACTTGAACATCGCATTGATGAATGAACTCGCGATCATCTTCGAGCGGATGAACATCGATACGCTTGAAGTGTTAGAAGCGGCCGGTACGAAATGGAACTTCCTGAACTTCCGGCCTGGACTCGTCGGTGGCCATTGTATCGGGGTCGACCCGTTCTATTTGACGATGAAGTCTGAGATGCTCGGCTATCACCCTGAGGTCATTTTAGCCGGTCGGCGCATCAACGAGACGATGGGCAGCTTCATCGCCACGTCGCTCATTAAAACGATGATCCGTCAAAACATGCCGGTACTCGGCTCACGGGTCACCGTGCTCGGCATGTCGTTCAAAGAGAACGTCAGTGATATCCGTAATTCAAAAGTCGCGACACTCGTGCGGGAAATCGAGGAGTTCGGCCTTGAGGTGCAAGTGTACGACCCGCTCGTCCACCATGAGGAAGTCGAACAAGAATACGGGATCCAAGTAAAACCGTACCATGAGCTCAAGCCGGCGGAAGTCGTCATCTACGCCGTCTCACACGATGAATTCGTGAGTGCCGGGTGGAAAATCGCCGAACGTCAGTTGAAGATGGGACGAGGGATCGTCATGGATTTAAAAGGTATCTTAAACCGAGCGACGAAGCCAGAGGAGGTCCACTTATGGCGCCTTTAAAGATCCTTCAATTCTGCGCGGTCGACGTGACCGCTGACGTCCTGTTGCGTCCGCTCATCGAGTCGCTGAAAGCCGAAGGGCACCAAGTCGATGTCGCCTGTGCCTACGGTGACCGGACGGACCGGTTGCGGGCGGAAGGTTGGGTCATCCATACGCTGCCGATCGATCGCAAATTCCATCCGAAGCGGAACGTGCAGACGATTCAAGGGCTCGTCGCCTTGCTCAGACGGGAGAAGTATGACGCGATCCATGTCCATACGCCGGTTGCGGCCGCGCTCGGACGGGTTGCGGCCCGAATCGCCCGCACCCCACACATTCTGTACACGGCCCATGGCTTTTACTTCCATGAACGGATGAGCCGGGTCGCCTATGAACTCGTGTTTTGGCTCGAAAAATCGCTTGCCGCACTCGCGACCGACTGGCTGCTGCTCCAAAGTGAGGAAGATTATTCGCTTGCCAAGACCCGACAATTTAAAAGCGATGACCGTCTGCTTCATCTCGGGAACGGGATTGATTTGACTCGATTCCAACCGCTTGAAAAAACAGTTGACCCGAAGCAGTTAAAGTTTCTGTTCGTCGGTCGCCTCGTTAAAGAAAAGGGGATCCTCGATCTACTCGAGGCGTTTCAGGAAGTGTCTGCGCGTCATCCGGGAGCGACACTCACGATTGCCGGAGAGTTGCTGTCGAATGAGCGGGATCAAGAGACCGCCAAACTCGTTGAAGCTCACTTGGTAGACAATCCGAACGTTCATTACGTCGGATACGTCATAGACACCCCGTCTTTGTTCAACCGTCATGACGTCTTTCTGTTACCGTCTTATCGGGAAGGGCTCCCCCGTTCCATTTTAGAGGCGATGGCGTCAGGTCTTCCGGTCATCGCGACGAACATCCGCGGTTGTCGAGAAGAAGTCATTGACGGAGAGACGGGATACCTCGTCCCGGTGGCCCGTCCGCAAGCGCTCGCGGAGGCGATGGAGTCGTTCATCGAGCATTCAGATCGGATCGAATCATACGGTCGCCGAGGTCGCGAAGTCGTCGAGGAACGGTTCGATGAATCGAAAATTTTGACACGGCAAATCAATTTATTTGCGCAAATTAGCGCTCGTGAAGTGGGATGAGTCGTCGCATATAAAAGGGGGAGGCGGCATGGAAGAGAAACAAGTGATTCACCAGTTGAGGACGGCCGCCGATGACGGTCGTCTCACAATCCATATGTACCAGCAATGGCAACAAGCGAACGGCGGACCGACCGTACTCGAACTGTTAGAAGTGTATGGTTCGTGGGCGAACGTGCTGCGGCTCGTCGGGTTTGAAAACCAGATGCCGCGTTTCACGAAGTCGGAAATGTTGCGAACGCTTCGCCGGGCAGCGAAGGATCTTGGCTCGATCAATAGTGCCGATTACCGAAAATGGGCGCATGACCATGATGCTCCGACGCTCACGGAAGTTGTCATCCAGTTTGGGTCTTGGAAGGTCGCATTGATCGAGGCCGATCTACTCGGGATGATGGCAAAAGACCAAAAGATTGAAATTATTCAAGCGTTGCTCGATGCGAGCGATGAAATCGAACCATTTAATTCAACGACGTATGCGAAATGGGCGAAAGCGAACCAACGTCCGAGTATCACAAAAGTCGTTCGGCGCTTCGGGTCTTGGACGCAAGCACTTGAAGAAATCGGATTGTCGACGCGTAAAGCGTTCACGGAACAAGATATTCTATCGGCGTTGAAAGAAGCGAGTGAGGATTTGGCCGTCCTCTCGCCATGGGGTTATGAAATATGGCAAAAAAAGACGGGAAAGGACCGGCGCTTAAAGATATCCAACAGATGTTCGGTTCTTTTGACATAGCGCTTTCGGCGATGGGGCCAGAATTTACAGACCAGACAGACGATGACGCTTCAAAGAGAGGGAAGGAGGAGGGCTTATGACGCGTCCGATCGTCTTATGTATCGGCGAGGATCCGACTTCGACTTATGTGTACCAGGCGATCCGGAATCTCGGGGTGACCCATGTGATCAAAGAAGACGGTCCGGCTGAAGTGCGGCCCGACTCGATCAACGAGTGGATGCGTCAATCATACGTTCGCTTTATGTCACCGCTCATGTGCCGATTCAGTCGTCAGCGCGTCCGAGAGTTACAAGCACGTTATCCGCTGAACGACAATCCGATTCCATCGCATCATCTGTTGCGTGTCACGTCACTGAATGACGCCCGAACGATGATGTGGCTTGATCGCTTACAACCACAACTCGTGATCTTGCACGAGACCGGACCCGTCGACATGAGCCGACTGCACCGTCTTGACTGTCCGATTTTAACGGTCAGCCCTTCGATGGCCAAAGGACAACTTGAAGCGTACTGGGCGTTTCGCGCTAAGCCTGACGTCTGTGAAGTGAGAATCGAACAATGGGGCGACAGAGGCTGGACTGTACTCGATCGGTCCGTCCTGTATGTCGGTGGCACCGATAACTTTGCGACGTATCCTTACCTTCAACTTGTGACGGCACTGCCGCTTTTGCGTCGTCAAATTGAATCGATGCTCGAAGAGGACGTATATGATCGACGGACGGCAGAGTAAAGGCCAAAGCGAGTTCGCTTTGGCCTTTCAGCTATTTTTGATGCAGTAATGTTGGATTGCGTCGTTATAGTAGACGGCAAGCCCGGTCGCGTACTTGTCGTAAAACATCGTGAACCGCTCATCCATGACATACATGTGCCCGAGTCCGCTGAACATGTCGAATGAACAGTCATAGAAATTAGCATTGATGAACTGATGGTTCGCTTTGACGACGGCTTGGACACGTTCGTCTTCAATCGGTACGTCCGCTCGGAACAGGTCGACGAGCGGTTTGACGAGATTCATCTGTTCTTGGCTGAGTGTTTCCCAATCATCTTTCGAGCGTTGGTTGGCACGCTCGAAAGATGTGTGGTACGCCTCGCTGTCGCCCCAACGGTCTTGTACTTCAGTCTCATGTTTTGCTTCGTGTGCCTTGAGTTCGTCAAACGACAGTCCGTTGAACAATGCGTTGTCTTCCATGGGAAGTCCTCCTTTGAGTGAGGTGAGTGTCGCCTCGGCCGTGTCGGCGAGCATATCAAAATAAGCCGCTTTCTCGCGCAACGCTGTGACTTGGCGCTCGAGCGTCTGAGCCCGGTCGAACGAATCGGCTTCAAGTAAGTGTTTGATCGCGTCGAGTGAGAAGTCGAGCGACCGATAGAACAGAACCGTCTGCAAACGGTCGACGTCATGTTTTGCATAGCGGCGATATCCATTGTCGTCGCGCAGCGGTACAAGCAGACCGATCGCGTCATAATGCCTTAGTGTCCGTTGCGTCGTCCCGGCGAGCTTCGCGAGCTGCTGAATCGAATACATAAGCCTCACCTCCTTGAATTCAGCGTAAAGCGTGACGTCACGTCAAGGTCAAGCTTGTTTTTCAAATAAGGAAAAACCGTCGCGTTCGCCGACGTAGCTGAAGCCGAAGCGAAGATAATAGTCGTTCAAAAATCCGTTCGTCGCGACACAGTCGAGCCGGATCCGTTTTGCCCCGGCCATTGCCTGACGCATCAATTGAGTACCGATTTGTTTTCCTTTATGGCGCGAGTCGACGACGAGGCGATGCACGTAGACGGCTGTGTCGGCGTCGTTCCATAAGTTCTCGTCCCACGACGTCGGCGGGATCAGACTGACCGCCCCGATGATGGTGTCGTTCTCTTCATATACGTACACCGTCCCGTTCGTGACGTCATACGTCACAGTATCGGTCCGACTCGGCTTTAAATATTTTTGCCATTGCGTTTTTCCGGCTGCTTTAAACTCCATCGCTTTCGTTAGAATAAGCGTATCGATGGGAGATACATCGGCCACGGTGGCCAAACGAATCATATGAGTCGCCTCGCTTTCAATTGGTTTTCAAATCGTGTAGGGTACACGGTGAGCAAGCTATTTAAAACTTCTTTGTGTCGGCGAATGATTTTTGGTAAGATAAACTTACTGTAATCGTGCAAACGATTGCGCTAGCCGTAAGAAGAAAAAATAGCACTGATATTAGGATAAGTATATAGGATGCGCAGTAAGTTTAGAGACAAGGGAGTCTTATTGAGATATGCAACTTTTACAACGTGACCAACAGACAAAAACTTTAAAACGAAATTGGTGGAAAGAAGCCGTCGCCTATCAAATCTATCCGCGCAGTTTTTACGACGCGAACGGTGACGGGATCGGTGACATTCAAGGCATCATCGACAAACTCGATTATTTGAAAGACCTCGGCGTCGACGTCATCTGGATTTGCCCGATGTACAAGTCGCCGAACGACGACAACGGTTATGACATTAGTGACTATGAGGACATCATGGACGAGTTCGGGACGATGGCAGACTTTGACCGTCTCTTGGAAGAAGTCCATGCGCGCGGCATGAAGCTGCTCTTGGACCTCGTCGTCAACCACACGTCAGACGAGCATCCGTGGTTCATCGAATCGAAGAGCTCGAAAGACAATCCGAAGCGTGACTGGTACATTTGGCGCGACGGGAAGCCCGACGGTTCGAAGCCGAACAACTGGGAGTCGATCTTTGGCGGCTCGGCTTGGGAGTTCGACGAGACGACCGAACAGTATTTCTTGCACGTCTTCTCGAAGAAACAGCCGGACCTCAACTGGGAGAACGCTGAGATGCGCCAGACGATATACAACATGATCAACTGGTGGCTCGAGAAAGGCATCGACGGTTTCCGCGTCGACGCCATCAGCCATATCCGTAAACACCCGTCGTTCGGCGATCTTCCGAACCCGGAAGGCCTCGACTTCGTGCCGTCGTTCGAGATGCACATGAACGTCGACGGTATTCACGGCTACCTGGAAGAACTCCGTGACGAGACGTTCAACAAACACGACATCATGACGGTCGGTGAAGCGAACGGCGTCTC
Organism: Exiguobacterium sp. SH1S1; assembly: GCF_004337245.1. Lineage (NCBI taxonomy): Bacteria > Bacillati > Bacillota > Bacilli > Caryophanales > Exiguobacterium > Exiguobacterium sp. SH1S1. The sequence goes on along the minus strand of NZ_SJUZ01000001.1, from coordinate 1,029,943 downwards.
GCCTGACGACGCCCACCTTTGGGTCGGTGAGAAGGACGGCAAGATGAACATGGTGTTCCAATTCGAGCATATGGGTCTTTGGCGTGAAGACGCCGAGTCGAAACTCGACGTCGTCCATTTGAAGAACGTCTTGACGAAATGGCAAAAAGGCCTCGAGGCAGACGGCTGGAACGCCTTGTATGTCGAGAACCACGACCAGACACGGACCGTGTCGTCATGGGGCGACGATGAGCGTTACTGGAAAGAGAGCGCCAAGTCGATCGCGATGATGTATTTCCTCATGCAAGGGACACCGTTCATCTATCAAGGCCAAGAGATCGGGATGACGAACGTGAAGTTCGATTCGATCGACCAGTACGACGACATCGCGACACGTAACCGTTACTATATCGGACGTGAGCACGGCAAGAGCCATGAAGAGATGATGGAGATCACGTGGAACTCGTCACGTGACAACACACGGACGCCAATGCAATGGAGCGACGCCGCGAATGCCGGCTTCACGTTCGCCGAGAAACCGTGGTTCGGCATCAACCCGAACTATCCGGACATCAACGTCGACGCGCAGCTCGAGGACGAGGATTCGATCCTCAACTTCTATAAAGAGATGATCCGTCTCCGGAAAGACGACGAGACGTTCGTCTACGGCAAGTACGATATCGTCTTGCCGGAACATCCGGAGATTTACGCCTACACACGGACGCTCGGTGACACGCAATACCTCGTCATGTCGAACTTGACGGGCAAAGAAGCGATCTTCGCGACGGATATCATGCTTCGTTCAGACGACGTCGTCTTGAAGAACATGCCGCTCGACGCGCATGATGAGACGATGCTCCTCCACTTGAAGCCGTTCGAAGGACGCGTCTACAAGTTGAGCTGACTCAAAGACAGGGGAAACCCTGTCTTTTTTGTGGTGTGAGGCGCGCGCGAACCGGGAAAGAAAAAGTTAGCGATTCCGGACCGTTTAGGAGATATGGTACGATGAGACAGCGGAAAGGGGAATCACCATGGCAATTGAACCACGACGGGTCCGTGTCCGGCAGACGACGAAAGTCAGTGAGGTCGATGAACCGATCGAGCTCCATGCCGACGGTCTCTACTATGAATTAAAGACCGGCTTCATCTTGACGTTCGACCAAGAGCGTGAGGACGGCATCGTACCGACGACGTTGAAATATACGACTGGGCGGCTCGCCCTCATCTGTAAAGGACCGATCGAGATGAACCATTCCTTCATTGAAGGACGGCTGACACAAAGCCTATACAAAAATCCATATATGTCGATGACGATGGCGACGACAACGGTGCGGCTCGATGTCCGGGACGGCCGCTGCCGTTTCCATTACGAGTTGGCAATGAACGACGACTTGGCGGGCGACTATGAAGTCGACGTCGCTTGGACGTTTGAAGGAGGAGAAACGACATGAATTTTACAGAACGTGTGAAAAAAATTGAAGAGATGTTGAACGAGGATTGGTTCGAGATGCTCGAGACGAACGAGGAAGAGTATGAGGAATGGCGAGGCCGCCTCGAAGACCATGCCGAACAAGTCATCGGTCATTATGACAATGAGACCGGCGTCGATATGGACGCGGTCGACAAGTTGCTCCAATTGAACGACGAGTTCCCGCTCCTGTACGGAGAAGACACGGTCCGGCTCTATATCGCGTTGATCGAGGCGCGATCGGAAGATAAATCGGTGTACGACCGCTATATCGACTACTTGGCGGCAATCGGTGACGCTGAGCATGAGGAATTCTTGCGGTTCCACACACTCGTCGAAGCCGGTCGCTTAGACGAAGCGAAACAACTCGCACCCGTGATGCCAAAACGATTAGGACTCGAAGACTAAGGCCGCATTGCGGTCTTTTCTATACATATAATTAGGGGGGAAATGCTATGTTACGGCTCGTGAAGACGTCAGTCGAACAGCAAGACCAAGTTCTTGCCCTGTTAAGCGAATGGAAAGAGGACGGAAGCAACATCGTCCCGACGACGATTAATAAAGATACAAGCGATTTTGACGCCTACGTCAAACGACTACTTGACGCAGAAGACCGTGAAAAGATTGAGGACGGTTGGGTGCCGAGCACGACGTATTGGTTGACGGACGGGGACGAGTTGCTCGGGGCGGCGAATATTCGCCATGAGTTAAACGCCCACCTGTTGAACTTCGGGGGACATATCGGCTACGGCATCAAGCCGAGTGCGCGCGGACGCGGTTTGGCGACAGAACAGCTACGTCTCGCGCTCGAGAAAGCGAAGGAACTCGGGATTGAGCGGGCGCTCATCACGTGTGACCGAGAGAACGTCGCCTCTCGCCAAGTCATTTTGAACAACGGGGGTGTCGCCGACACACCGTATACCGAAGAAGATGGAACCGTCGTCGAGCGATTTTGGATTGAACTGAAAGGGTGACATGGGATGGCGAACTGGATTGTCGTGTATTTAGTGCTCATCAATTTCTTTGGGATTTATTTGTTTCCACGCGACCGGGTACCGTCTAAAAAATGGTTCTCATTTTCGAGCGGGATCGCCATCACGTATTTTTTCATGTATTTATTGCCATCGCTCAACAAGCGCCAAGATACGCTTCAAGTCAACTGGCTCGACCTTGCCTTGCCGTCAGAGATTTACGTCGTCAGTCTGCTCGGTTTCACCGTCTTCTACGGGACGATGCGGTTCGTGCGGACACCGTACTTTCAAGACGAGACGATTGACCGAAACGTGTCGTATTGGCTTCAAGTGACGCTTCTGACGGCATACATGTCGTTCTCGGCTTACGTCGTCACGGCGACATCGGTCACGTTTGTGGCACGTAGTTTTTATGCGACCGCGCTCGGTGTCCATTTCCTCGCTGTCGGTCACGACTTGTACCGTCACTACGGGGAACGTTATTTGACGCAAGGCCGTTATTTTTTAAGCGGCGGGATTCTCGTTGGCGGCTTGTTCGCTCGTTTCATCGATCTCGCGACGCACGTCGAGGCGCTCCTGTTCGCGTTCGTCGCCGGGGCGATGATCCTCAATATCGTCAAGTTCGAGCTGCCGGCCGACCGCAACCTCCACTTCCGGACGTTCGTGCTCGCCGTTTTCGGCTACGGCGGCATCTTGTTGTTCTTGAAACATGTGCTCGACTTTTGATTCCAACAAGAAAATGAATGACTGTTCATTCACTTTTTGTTATACTGAACTCAAGATTGAATCCGTTTTCATAAGGGGGAGTTTTGGGGATGTCGACATTTTTAATCGTCAACTGGATTCTATTCTTGCTCGTTCTTGGCTATGGACTGTATTTGTTCGCGACGCTCGTCTATCAGCGTTATACGTTCATCAAGCTTGGGAAGAAGGCAGAATGGAGCCAAACGAATAAGGAACGGCTCGAACAAGTCATGATCAACGTGTTCGGTCAAAAGAAACTACTGAAGGATAAGAAGAGCGGGATCATCCACGTCATGATGTTCTATGGGTTCATCCTCGTCCAATTCGGGGCCATCGACTTCATCTGGAAAGGGCTCGCCGTCGGAACCCGTTTCCCGCACGTGCCGCTCGGTCCGCTCTATCCGATTTTCACATTCATGCAAGAAATCGTCATGCTCATGATTCTCGTCGCGGTCGTTTGGGGATTCTACCGCCGTTACGTCGAGAAACTTGTGCGCTTGAAGCGGAACTTTATGGCCGGCCTCGCCCTCATCTTCATCGGCGGGCTCATGGTATCGGTCTTGTTCGGCAACGGGTTCTATCTCGTCTATAAAGAAGAGCTGCCGATGTGGGGCGAACCGGTCGCGACACTGATCGGTTCAGCGTTCGCTTGGGTACCTGGGGGCGTCGCTTTCGCCTTGTTCGTCGTCTTCTGGTGGCTACACCTCATGTTCTTGCTCAGCTTCATGATTTACATCCCGCAAGGCAAGCACGCCCACTTGATCGCCGGCACGTTAAACGTCTGGCTCGGCCGGACGCACAAAGTCGGCCGTCTCGCGCCGGTCGATTTCTCGGCGATGGAAGACGCGGAAGAGTCGGACGAAGAAGTCGTCTTCGGTGTCAACAAAATCGAGGACTTCAACCAGAAGCAACTCGTCGACTTGTACGCTTGTGTCGAGTGTGGGCGCTGTACGAACGTCTGTCCGGCGACCGGTACCGGCAAGATGCTGTCGCCGATGGATCTCATCGTCAAGCTGCGTGACCATATGAACATGAAAGGGGCGGCCATCACGCGGAAATCACCGTGGGCACCGGCCCTCATGTTCCAAAACACGCAAGGTGCGGAGATCGCGGCCGCGGCCCAAAACGGGCACATGCTCGTCGCCGATGAGTTGATCGGCAACGTCATCACGGAAGAAGAGATTTGGGCGTGCACGACATGCCGAAACTGTGAAGACCAATGTCCGGTCATGAACGAGCACGTCGATAAAATCATCGACCTTCGCCGTTACCTCGTCATGATGGAAGGGAAGATGGACCCTGAGGCGCAACGTACGGTCGCGAACATCGAGCGCCAAGGCAACCCGTGGGGCATGAACCGGAAAGAGCGCGAAAACTGGCGCAAAGACCGGGAAGAGCTCGTCATCCCGACTGCCAAAGAGAAAAAGAAAGCGGGAGAAGAGTTCGAATTTCTCTTCTGGGTCGGGGCGATGGGCTCTTACGACAGCCGTAGCCAAAAAGTCGCCCAAAGCTTCGCGAGTGTCTTAAACAAGGCCGGTGTCTCGTTCGCCATCCTCGGAAACGAGGAGAAGAACTCAGGGGACACACCGCGCCGAATCGGGAACGAACTATTGTTCCAAGAACTCGCCGAAGCGAACATCAAACTGTTCGAGAAATACGGCGTCACGAAAATCGTCACAGTCGACCCGCACGCGTACAACACGTTCAAAAACGAGTATCCGGACTTCGGGCTGACTGGTGTGAAAGTGTACCATCATACCGAGCTGCTCGCCGAACTGCTCGATACGGGACGGGTCAAGCCGGACTTCGCCGTGAACGAACGCGTCGTCTACCATGACTCGTGCTATCTCGGCCGCTATAACAACGTCTATGACGCACCGCGTTTCGTCCTCGAACGAATTCCAGGTGTCGAGCTCGTCGAGGCGGCACGTAACCGCGAGAACGGCATGTGTTGTGGAGCCGGTGGCGGACTCATGTGGCAAGAAGAGAAAGTCGGGACGCGTGTCAACGTCGCTCGGACCGAGCAGTTGCTCGAGACGAAGCCGACGGTCATCGGTTCGGCATGTCCGTACTGCTTGACGATGCTCTCGGACGGTACGAAAGCGAAAGAAGTCGATGAGACGGTCGGAACGTTCGACGTCGTCGAGCTGCTCGATCGCTCACTGAAGCCGATCGAAGTACCAGAACCAATCTTACAATGAAACAAATCCGGGCTTGGTCAGCGACCAGGCCCGGATTTCGTTTACTTACATTTCGGATTTTGTGAGCAGTGAAGACGTGAGGTGAGACAGTCCTTGCGTCGTCTCGTTGATGGCTGAGATCGTCTCGACCATCTGTCCGAGGTCTTGCTTGTTGCGTTCGAATGAGAGAACGTAGTTGCCCATCTCGTCTTTCACGGTCGAGAAGCCGACTTTGACCGCGCTCAACTGGCGCATCGCCTCGTCGTTCGTCCGATGCATTTGTCCCATCTGGTCGAGCAGGGCGGCGATGTTCGTCTCGTTCTCGTGGATGAGTACGTTAATCTGACTGCTCAGTTGTTTGGCGTTCTCGGCGAGCGTCCGGACTTCGGTCGCGACGACGGCGAAGCCTTTGCCGTGCTCACCGGCCCGGGCCGCTTCGATTGAGGCGTTCAACGCGAGCAAGTTCGTTTGGTTGGCGATCTGTTCGATGCTGCGGGTCATGCTGACGATCTCTTGCGAGCCGTCTTTGAGTGCTGTGATGCGCTCGAGCGAGGCGTCGACGTATGTCGCCGATTGCGTGAACTCCGTCTCCATCTGCTCGATCTGTTTGCCGTTCGTTTGCGTCAGTTCCATCAAGTGACGGCTCATCTTCTCCGTCTGTTCGGTTTCAGACAACACTTGGTGGGCCCGGTCACTCGTCTCGGACATGGCGGCGCCGGTCCGTTCCATCGTCGTCGCGACTTCCGTGCTGACACGACCGATATCGGTCAACAAATCGGTCCGGGCCGCGTTTGCCGATTCGATTTCACCGAGTCTGGCGTCGACGTACTGCTCGGTCACGATTTGAGCGTCTAAATTCATCGCGTGAGACAACGCGAGCAACGACTCGGTCATCGCCGCCGGGTCGTGTTGATAGTGCTCGACGATTTTCGGGACGAGCAACGTGTTGAAGGCAGAATACGTCGCGAGGAACCAGACGACCGGTACCGAGAAATTATGGTGTGTCTGTCCCATGCGTTTACGCATGGCGAGAAACTTCTCATCGATCCGACCCGTCAACAAGCTGCGGAAGTAGTCGGCGAATACTTTTTTCAAACGCTCGCGCGTCGATGAAGCGTTGGCGATCTTGACCATGTCAGGCTGCAACATCAAATGGTCGAGTACGCTTTCTAACACGTCATCAAGCACGGATTCGACGAGTGGGGCCATCGCTTGAAGTCGTTCGACTTGAGTCGACGTATAGCCCATATAATGCGCGCGTCCGCTCAGGCGTTTGTCTGATGGTTGTGCGATGGTCGTTGCGTCAGGGAAAGCGATTGATGCGGTATAATCAGGTTTTTTCGGTTTACGGAAGAGTGTCATTCAAAAATCTCCTTTTTCATCATATGTAGAATAGAGGTGTCTCCTTTATATCGGCTAAGTTGTGAAAAAAGTAAGGGGTGGATGTGTAATCGCTTTATTCTTAGCGACTAAGCGAACTGGATAATTTTGAGTCATTGTTATTCAGTCGCGAAACCGGGGAAAAGATTCAAAGAAGCATTTGTGTAAGTGTTCGCTAAGAAAGAAGGGGACGCACATGAAAAACGTTATTGTTTTGTTGACCATCGTGAGTGCGCTCAGCAGCCAAATCCTCCCGCAAATTTTGTATTTGTCAGTCATGGCATTAGAAGAAGGCGCCGGGGGTTTAATCCCATTCATGATTTTTTATGTCGCGAGTATGTCGGGTCTATTGTTGTGGGTTTATGTCATCGGTCGTCTCGGGTCGAAACAGACGTTTTTGATTGCTTTATGGGTACTGGTCGGCGGACTGATCTGCTTTTTGTTGCCGTTTGAATGGGCCGTTGAGTTGAGTGCATTTTTAGTCGGCGTCGGCTCAATTGGCGTCGGGTCGATCATGACGACGATTTTGTCCCAACTGAGTGAACTGTCTGTACCAAAAGAACCGACGGAGGACAAAGGGAGTTCATTGCCGCTCGTATTGGCACTCGTTGCGTGGATCGCCGCATTCTCATACACGCTCACCCAATCTTACAACGGGGCCGTCATCTTATTCCTTGTCAGCCTCGTCCTGCCATGGTTATTCGTGAGAAAATTGCCACTCCAAAAAACGGCAACTTGGACATTGACGACGGTAAAGTTTGTGGGCGCCTTCATCGCCGTCACATTATTTACGTTAGTGAGCCGTCTTCTTAGTTTGTTAGAAGGAACGAGAGGCTACATTGAAATATTTTTGTTGATGGTCATTTTACTAGGATATGTGGGCTGGGTTCTGTTCCAAGAACGGACGAGAACATACGTCAGCGCGACTAGGACGCGACAAGTCCAATTGCTTGCGTTCGTCGTCGGCTTGTTCGGGGGATGGACATTGATCGGTGCCGTATTCGTCAGTCTCGCCCTATATTCGTTTCAAGTACTCCTCTTCTATGTATTTGTCCCATTTTTGGCAGGGGTTATCGGTTGGGTATTGATTAGTCGCGTTTTCGAGTTGGCTCGCCGTCCTTATCTCGTCCTGTTCGTCTCATCTCTGGTGTTTTTCTTAGGTTTCATCGAACCGCTCGTGTTCATTCCCGTCCTGTTCGTGAGCGGTTACGTTCAAACGATGTACTCAAGTGCCGGGCACGTCTACTTATATGAATACTATGGAGACAACAAAGAGTTTGCTTCGTTACTGCTTCAACTATGGAAACGATTTGGCATGGTCGTCGCCTATTCCGCTTTGATGGTCGGAATATTAAGCTATGGTCTCTACGTTGGACAGACAGTCAATGCCGAGCTGTCGTTTCAAATTCCTCGCGGCTGGATGATGGGGGTACTCGATCTGACTTGGTTGTTTAACGTTGGATTGATTACAATCTATTGGCAACGCGTCAATAAAAATCAAGCGTAACCGAAATAATTTCCTCTAGCTTTTTTATATCGGTTTTGTTTATAATGAGGAGTGATGTTTAACTAGTGACGGAAAAGGAGTGTCCTTTAATGAATAAATCGTTGATCGATTTTGTTTACGAAATTCTTCAAAAGACTGGGGAGCAACCAGTTTCATTTGATGAAATCCGCGAGCAGATCAGACAAAACTATACGTTCACAAGTGAAGAGGAAGAGCTCGAGAAAATCGCGCAACTCTACACGGACATGAACATCGACGGACTATTCGTCAACTTGGGAGCTAACCGTTGGGCGCTTCGTGTTTGGTATCCGTTCGATAAGTCAGACGAAGATCTCGTCATCGAGGCACGCCAACGCGGCGAGCTCGACGAGTTTGAGGAAGATCTCGATGAGACGGACGAAGGCATCGTCGACATCGAAGACGACCTTGACGTCTTTGCTAAAGGTGAAGATTTCGATGCATCTGAATTTGATGCGGATGATGAAACTGAAAAAGTACCAGACCTTGACGAGTTCAAGGACGACGACTTAGACGACGACCTCGACCTTGAAGACGAGGACGACTTATAAGAGACCGCAAAAAGCCGGGCATTTGTCCCGGCTAGGCGTGTCTCTTTTTCTTTTTTGGCACACGTAACCAAGAAAAAAATAATAACTTGACGACTGCATCGTCTCTGACGTAAATTAGTCATGGGCTAGTTTAGCACGTACGATGCAGCAAAAGTGTCCCCCATGTCAGTGGGGGCACTTTTGCTTTTTTTGTTTTTCGTTTCCCGATGTGGGCATTCAAGAGAGGAGAATGATGATGACAAAGTATATTTTCGTAACAGGTGGGGTAGTATCTTCACTCGGTAAAGGGATCACAGCCGCTTCACTCGCACGTCTGCTTAAAAACCGAGGTTTGAACGTAACGATTCAAAAGTTTGACCCATATATCAATATCGACCCAGGGACGATGAGCCCATACCAGCACGGTGAGGTGTTCGTCACGGACGACGGCGCCGAGACCGATCTTGACCTCGGACATTACGAGCGTTTCATCGACATCAACTTGTCGCAAAACGCGAACGTGACGTCGGGGCGCATCTACTCGACGGTATTGAAAAAAGAACGTCGCGGTGACTATAACGGGGGGACGGTCCAAGTCATCCCGCATATCACGAACGAGATTAAAGACCGCGTCTTCCGTGCCGGCCGCGAGACGAACGCGGACGTCGTCATCACAGAGATTGGTGGAACAGTCGGGGACATCGAGTCGCTTCCGTTCATTGAGGCCATTCGACAAGTGAAGAACGACATCGGCAAAGAAAACGTCATGTATGTTCACTGTACGCTCGTCCCATACCTTCGCGCAGCTGGCGAGATGAAGACGAAACCGACACAACACAGCGTCAAAGAGCTCCGCAGTTACGGAATCCAGCCGGACATCATCGTGCTCCGTACCGAGTATGATATCCCGGAAGAGATGCGTGAAAAGATCGCCCTCTTCTGCGACACACGCAAAGAAGCGGTCATCGAGGCACAAGACGCGTCGACGTTGTATGAAGTGCCGCTCAACCTTCAAAAACAAGGCATGGACCAGCTCGTCAACGACTACTTCGGCTTCAACACGCCACCGGCTGACATGACGGCTTGGAAAAACCTTGTCCATACGGTCACGCACCTCGAGAAGAAAGTGAAGATCGCGCTCGTCGGAAAATACGTCGAACTCCGCGACGCCTATATCTCGGTCGCCGAATCGCTCAAACATGCCGGTTACGCGTTCAACGCCGACATCGACATCGACTGGGTCAACGCAGAAGAGGTGACGGCTGAAAACGTCGATGCGCTTCTCGGCGACGCCGACGGTATTCTCGTCCCGGGCGGCTTCGGCGAGCGTGGGATTGAAGGGAAGATTGAAGCGACGCGTTATGCGCGTGAGAACAACGTCCCGTTCTTCGGGATCTGTCTCGGGATGCAACTCGCGACGGTTGAGTTTGCCCGTAACGTCTTGAAGTTAGACGGCGCCCACTCGGCGGAGATCGATCCGACGACGAACTACCCGATCATCGACCTTCTTCCTGAGCAAAAAGATATCGAAGATCTCGGTGGTACGCTCCGCCTCGGCCTTTACCCTTGTAAGCTTGAGCCGGGCACGAAAGCGCACGCCGCTTACAACCAAGAGCTCGTCTATGAGCGTCATCGCCATCGCTACGAGTTCAACAACGAGTACCGTGAAGCGTTCGAAGCGGAAGGATTCAAGTTCTCGGGGACGAGCCCGGACGGCCGTCTCGTCGAGATCATCGAGATTCCAGAACACAAGTGGTTCGTCGCGTCACAGTTCCACCCAGAATTGATTTCGCGTCCTGAGCGCCCGCAGCGCTTGTTCCACGATTTCATCCAAGCAGCACTCGCAGAGTGAGGGAGAGGTCACGACCGTTTTCGGTCGTGGCCTTTTTTCTCGGGCAAAAGACTGACCGCTTCAACAGCTTAGGATGGATACATGTTCACCTAAATCCGGGTAAACTAAGAGTAGAACGGGGAGAGGGCGATGTCACATGGGGGAACGAAACATGATTTACTGGGGGTATGGGGTCGCATTAGTCGCGTTGAGCATATTGCCGTTCGTCGTCTTGCCGACACTCTTATTGCCGTATCAACTCGGATGGACCGGGGTTGTCCTGTTGGCTCTATCGATCGGTCTGTTGCGGTCGATCCGTGAAGGGTCGAGCGTCTATTTGAAGCAGATGTTGAAAGTGACATTCACGTTGTTTTTATTATTTGTCTTGATCTATTACGTCTCATTCGGTCTCATCTTATACGATACGTATGGGCTCGATCGTCTGCTCGAACGTTATGAGGCTCATGCGGTCTGGGTGTTCGCCGCCTTCAGTTTCCTGCAGCCGATCGCGTTGCCGGTCCCGGAAGCGATCAGCGTCCCGATCGGCAGTGTCGCCCTCGGTCCGTTGCGCGCGGCCATGATCGGCAGTGTCGCGACGACGCTCGGCATCCTCGTCATGTACGGGCTCGCGCGGTTCGGACGGGAGCGGGTCATGCACTTGATCGATGCGGATAAGCTCGCGACGTATGACCGTTATGTCGGCAAGTACGGTCTCGGTGTCTTGCTCGTTTTGTTCATCATCCCGATCTTACCGGACGAAGTCATTTGTTTGGCGGCCGGATTCAGCCGCGTACCGTTCGGACGTTTCGTGATGATCGCAGCCGGAGCGAAGCTCGTCACGTCGTTCGGATTAGCTTATTCGGTCACGCTCGGTGAATTGTTCGTGACCGGTACGAGCCCGTTCGCGGTCGTCTCGGTGACGGCGAGCTTGATCCTCGTCATCTTGGCGCTCGTCTGGCGCAAACGTAGAAAAGGGAATTCGAACTGACGTCTCGAATGAGTGAAGAGCATATACGGAGAGGAAGAGATTATGTATCGAGATGAGAACCTGATCATTCGACCGATCGAGGCGCGCGACTTGGGACGGTTATGGGAATTGATTTACAAAGAAGCGGCGCCCGAATGGAAACGGTGGGACGCACCGTATTTTGAACATCGCGCGCAAAGTTATGATGCGTATCAGGAGGAGGCGGACCGCCACGTCGGACGTGACGACATGTGGGTCGTCGAAGTCGATGGGACGGTATTCGGTACGGTGTCCTACTATTATGAGGACGCCGGGAAGGAATGGCTCGAAGTCGGGATCATCCTTCATCAGTCAGACCGCTGGAATCAAGGTGTCGGGACGAGGGCGCTCAAACTTTGGATCGACCATCTGTTTAACACGCTCTCGACGGTCCGGGTCGGATTGACGACGTGGTCAGGGAACGAGCGCATGGTGCGCGTCGCTGAAAAAATCGGCATGCAGCTCGAAGGTCGGATGCGGCGCGTCCGCGTCGTCCGTGGTGAGCGTTACGATTCGATTCGGATGGGCATGCTTCGGGAAGAATGGGAAGACGAACAAAAGCGCGACGTCTCAAGTTGAGGCGTCGCGCTTTTTAGACGTGAGAAACAATTGGCGGTATTGGAGCGGGGTCATCTGCTTGTACGTCTTGAACGTGGTAATATACGCCGTGCAAGAGGTAAAACAGTATTTTTCGCCGATGGCACAAATCGGCAGATTCGTACCGAGCAGGTCGGCGATCGACGCATCGATCCGTCGCCTGCGAATCCGTTCTGGCACACTTTCCCCGACTTCTTGTTTGAACAGGGCCGACAGATAGTTGTTCGACATACCGATTCGTTGGGCGATCCAAGGGAGCGATAACGCCGGTTCTTGCAGATGGTCCTCGATCAAGTGGATGATCGTCGTCACGTTCGGATTGGTCGATACGGGTGGAGACAAGAAAGCCATCATCTTCGTCAAGGAATCGACGATGACCGGGACGGCATAGATGAAGTCGAGCGTCGTCGTCAGTTCGTCGATCAAGATGAGGAGCGCACTCGTATAAGTGAGCGCGGTCTGGACGTTCGGGTTGTCGACCGGGATCATGCGGATGACGTGATAGACGAGTCCGCGATAGTAGAAGCGGACACTCCTATATTCATCCGTGACCGGAAGTTTCAAAAGGTCGAACGTCAACGTTTCAAGCAATTGCTCGGCCCGGACCGGATGGGCGCTCCGGAGCGCACTCACAATCTGTTGGTCGAGCGCATAAAAGTTATCGAGCAGCTGAAAGTCAGCAAATAAGTTTTTGTCGCGCTGCAAGTGGTTCATAAATTGGCGTTCGATTTTGTTTTCCACCGGTCAAGTCACTTCTTTCATCGTACCATCGGGAATCGTTCATTTGTCTCGTTGAGCGTTTCGCATCGTCGCCTGCTTCAGCTCGGCGATTTCTTTGGCGAGTGCTTCTTCTCGGGAACGTGTGGATGATTCGAGGTGGTGTTCGAGTTCTTTGCTTTTGTTGCGATACGTTTCAGCCGCTTGTTTTGTGCGCTGGTGATGTTGATTAAGCTGTTTGTTGTGTACATCGAGATCAAACGGCTTTTTTGTCATATATATGCCCCTTTCAAAACAAGGTCAAACAGACAGACGGAACGAATGATTGGTCTCGAGCCGCGGTCTCAATGAGGAAACGCTTCCTGTCCTTAGCTTACGAATGGGGCGAATGCTTGGAAAGTTAGGTCAACACGAAAGGAGTGGTGAAAAAGATGATAAATGTGACGGAATTGTGTCTGAAGAGACTTATTTGTGTCACATTCCGGTCTCGTCTCCGAACGCAATAAAAAATCCGCAGACTTATGTCTGCGGACAGCTTGCTTATTTGACTGCTTCGTCTTTGATTGGGAACCAGCCGGCACGTGTCGTGATGGCGTTCCAAAGTGGGGCCGGGACAGCGAGTTCGGCTTGCTTGTTCAAGTCAAGCGCCGTTTCGATTTCATCTTCACGATCCGTTTGCACTTTTTCAAGCCAGTCAGGGTCGATGATGAGTTCACGGCCGAGCGCGGCCAGGTCGATGACGTTCAAAGCGTCTTCGACTTGACCAGGGCGCTGAAGTTGTCCGACTCCGATGAGCGGGACGGCACCGTTGATGCGTTTCGCGATCCGGTCGATCGAGCGCTCCATCACGTTCTCGTTGCGCATCGAACCGATATTGAAGTTCCAAAGCGAGGCGTGGAGGTAGTCGAGTCCTTCCTCGAGCAACATGTCGATCAATACGTCCGTGTCGTCGAGCGTGATACCTGGCTCTTCGACTTCTTCTGGTGAGAAGCGATAGCCGATCAAGAAATCGTCAGCGTCTTTCGCCGCGGCTTTCACAGAACGGATGACTTCACGCGGGAACGTGAGACGCGCCTGTACGTCGCCTCCGAAGCGGTCGTCTCGGCGGTTTGAGTGCGGTGAGAAGAACTGCTGGATCAAGTACGTGTTCGCTCCGTGAATCTCGACGCCGTCAAATCCGGCTTCGATGGCACGGCGTGTCGCTTCACCGAATGCTTCGATGATTGCCTCGACTTCTTCTGTCTCGAGGGCACGCGGTGTGGCGGCACCTTCACGGACGGGTGCGACCGCACTTGCGCTCACGGGTTGTTCGTTCGGGACGAGCTCTGGAGGAGACATGCGCCCAGCGTGGAAGATTTGCAGAATGGCTTTGGCACCTTCCGCCTTCAAACTTTCAGCGAGTTGACGGAGACCGGTGATGAAGTGATCGTCGCTCGCGCCAAACGCGTTCGGGAATCCTTTACCGTCTTCTGTCACATAGGCACACGCCGTGATGGCGAGACCGACATTTTTCGCTCGCTTCCGATAGTAGGCGAGTTCGTGCTCCGAAACCTCACCTGTCGGCTCGGACGAATAATGGGTCATCGGCGCAAGGACGAGCCGGTTATGAAGCTCGACGCCGTTTTTAAATTGAAAAGATTGTAACATGCGTTTCATGAAAACTCCTCCTTCGTAGTGATACTTTGAAGTCTAGTCTTCTGAATTTCAAATTGCGAGCGTGACGCTTTCGGTCGGGCAGGTTGCGTGTCTAGTGAGCCGGTCGATGGTTGAAGAATGGAGAATAGGGTATAATACAGGAGAAAAGTTGATAACCGGTTGGAGATTACAGAGAGACCACGACATAGAGGGCGAAGCCTTGTTTTGTTGTGGTCTCTTTGTTTATACGAACCGGATTCATTATAGGAGGGAATAAGATGGAAATCAGAAACTTCTCAGCAAAAGAACGTGCCAAGCGATACGAACAATTGACGAGTGAGCGTCATGACATCCTCGTCGTCGGTGGGGGCATCACCGGTGCCGGGATTGCCCTCGACGCCGCTTCAAGGGGAATGAAGACGGCGGTTCTTGAAATGCAAGACTTCGCGGCTGGAACATCGAGCCGCTCGACGAAACTTGTCCATGGTGGCTTGCGCTATTTGAAACAGTTCGAAGTCGCACTCGTCGCCGAGGTCGGGAAAGAACGCGCCATCGTCTATGAGAACGGACCGCACGTCACGACGCCAGAGCGCATGCTTCTACCGATGCACAAAGGCGGCACGTTCGGACCGCTCTCGACAGCGCTCGGGCTGATGGTGTATGACTTGTTGGCCGGCGTCAAACGAGCGGAGCGCCGTTTGATGTTGACGCCGGAAGAGGTGATCGAGAAGTCACCGCTCGTCAAAAAAGACGGGCTCGTCGGTGGCGGTTATTACGTCGAGTATCGGACGGACGATGCGCGCATGACGATCGAAGTCGCGAAAGAAGCGGCGAACCATGGCGCACTCCTCTTAAACTACTCGAAAGTGACCGGTCTCATTTACGAGCAAGGCAAAGTCGTCGGCGTGAACGTCGAAGATCAAATCGACGGGGAGACGTATGAAATTTATGCGAAAAAAGTCATCAACGCGACCGGCCCATGGGTCGACGTGCTCCGTGAGCAGGACGGCTCGAATAAAGGCAAGATGCTTCGTCTGACGAAAGGTATTCATCTCGTCATCGATCAATCGAAGTTCCCGCTCAAACAAGCGACTTACTTCGATACACCAGATGGCCGAATGGTGTTCGCCATCCCGCGTGACGGCAAAGCGTACGTCGGGACGACCGACACGTTCTTCGATAAGGATAAGGCGCATCCGCGCATGACGACAGAAGACCGCGACTATATCTTGGGCGCGATCCACTATATGTTCCCGGATGTGTCGTTGACGGAAGATGACGTCGAGTCAAGCTGGGCCGGCATCCGTCCGCTCATCTATGAGGAAGGCAAAGACCCGTCCGAGATCTCACGGAAAGATGAGATTTGGCAATCGGAAAGCGGCCTGATCACAATCGCCGGTGGTAAGTTGACAGGCTACCGGAAGATGTCTGAGACGGTCGTCGATCTCGTCGCGAAGCTACTCAAACAAGAAGAGGGTATCGTCTTCCTCGCTTCACGGACGAAACATATGCCGATGTCGGGTGGACATGTGGGCGGTTCGAACGGCTTTGACGACTTCTTGACGAAGAAGAAAGACGAGCTGAAAAACCTTGGTTTCGATGACGTGAAAGCGGAGCAGTTAGTCCGTCTCTACGGATCGAACATCGATCGCGTCGTCGAGCGGATGGATACGAACGCTTATGACCTGCCCGAGATCGTCTACGCGCAGTTGATGTACGGCATCGAAGAAGAGTCGGTCGTCCGTGCCATCGACTTCCTCGTCCGTCGGACAGGGGCGATGTTCTTCGACATCGACTTCGTCAGAGACTATAAAGACGGTGTCTTGCGCTGTATGGCCGATGTCTTCAAATGGTCGGATGCACGTCTCGCCGAGGAGCGGGAAGAAGTCGAGAAAGAGATCGACCTCGCCGTCGTCCCGGTCACGATCGACTAAACGTAAACCAAAAGGAACTTCGCTCAAGCGAGCGAAGTTCCTTTTCATATGCCTAATTCTTCATAGTACGCTGTGATCCGATCATCGATTGCGAAGACCATCTCCTCGTCGCCCGAAAAATAGAAGACAATATACGTTCCGTCCTCGCGATACACTTCCGCTTCGACGATGAGCGTTGTCGGCTGTCCGTCATACGTGACTTCAAGTTCACCGAGCGGATGCACGGTCGCCTCGTCTAAATCTGGATTGGAGACGAGTAGATGCATGCGCTCGACGTCTTCTGCTGAAATCGGTTCGTCGAAAACCTCGGAGATGAGTTTGAACGTCTCGGGCACGTCTTCAAATTCCGCATCTATTGAAGTAGCGAGCGGTATATCGTCTTCATAAACATCTTCATACGCGTCGGCGGACGGCTCTTCTCCGAACGTCCCAGCCGTGATGGCGACACCTCCGGCAAGCGTCACTAAAAAAAGTAAAAATCCGAATAAATGCTTCATGTCGTGTCTCCCATCATGTCTTGTACGTCGAGTATAACAAGAAGCGTTGCGTTTAGGAATCGTTCATATATGGTATTGGAAGATAGCGATCAATAGAAGTGAGGGATGCACATGCAACGGAACCGAGTACTCATCGTCACAGTCTGTCTCGCGGTCTTTGCCGGATGGTTGGTCATCGATTTGGACCGTCTGTTCGCGGATACATATTATGTGAAAATCCCGAAGGTGGAGACGGCGGAGCGAGATGGGACGGACTATGTGTATACGACAATCGGCTATGATGAGGAACGAAAAAAGCGTTCGCTCACATTCACGTCTGACTCACGGCTCGCAGAAGGTGATTTTTTGCAATTGTACGTGAAGGATGAAGGGACGGTGACGTCGTATGAAATCGCCGACGAACGAGACGTTCCCTTTGAATTGAAAATGGAGCAAGCGGGGGAGGCGGGGACGTGAGCCTCGTTTCCTTCTTTTAGAAAATGACGCGTCGCCAAACGAAAACGATTTTGGTATGGTTATATTATCGCACAAAGCTATAGAAGCTACGGAAAGAAGGTAACTAGATGTCACGCATGCTAATCGCAGACGACCAAGATGGAATTCGCTTGATGCTCGCCCAAGTGTTTAAAAATCTGGGTATCGAGGTCGACACGGCCCAGGACGGCTTGAGCGCTTGGGAACAGCTAGAACAAAGTACTTACGATTTGGTGCTGCTCGATATGAACATGCCGCGCATGTTCGGGCATGAAGTGTTACGGAACATGCGGAACAACGACATCGACACACCGGTCATGATCATGACCGCATTTGGGGAAAAATCGACAATCGAAGAAGTGCGCCGCCTTGGGATCACGGCTCAGTTCGAGAAGCCGTTCGATATTTACGGCATGATCGAGAAAGTGAAAGAAGTGCTCGGCATTCAGTGAATCGTCACGAAGATGACATATGTAAACGCTTGCGCGGGGCCATTTCTATATGCGAATAGCATAGGCACAAGTTTTGACGTGTGTTATAATGGGAACGAATTGCACAGGGTCACTTTTCCCACAGTGCACAACAGCGAACAGAGGAGGACATCATTATGCCATTAGTATCAATGACAGAAATGCTTAACAAAGCATTCGAAGGCAAGTATGCAGTCGGCCAATTCAACATCAACAACCTCGAGTGGACGCAAGCGATTCTTCGCGCTGCGGAAGACGAGAAATCACCAGTTATCCTCGGTGTATCAGAAGGTGCAGCAAAATACATGGGGGGCTTCACAACAGTTGTTAAAATGACTGAAGGTCTCATGCACGACTACAACATCACTGTTCCAGTTGCAATCCACCTCGACCACGGTTCTTCATTCGACAAGTGTAAAGCAGCGATCGACGCTGGTTTCACGTCTGTTATGATCGACGGTTCACACCACCCGATCGAAGAAAACATCGAAATGACGAAACAAGTCGTTGAATACGCACACGCTAAAGGCGCTTCAGTTGAAGCGGAAGTTGGCACAGTCGGCGGCGAAGAAGACGGCGTCGTTGGCGGCGTACAATACGCTGACCTCGACGAGTGTGTCCGTGTTGTTAAAGAAGCGAAAGTTGACGCTCTTGCAGCGGCACTCGGTTCTGTACACGGAGAATACGCAGGCGAGCCAAACCTCGGCTTCAAAGAGATGGAAGAAATCGCAGCAGCGACGAAAACGCCACTCGTTCTTCACGGCGGTTCAGGAATCCCTGAGCACCAAATCAAAAAAGCAATCGAGCTCGGTCACAGCAAAATCAACGTCAACACAGAGTGCCAACAAGAATGGACTCGTGCGGTACGTGAGAAGCTTAACACTGACTCGAAAGTATATGACCCACGTAAAGTCATCGGACCTGGTATCGAAGCGATCTACAACGTCGTTTCTGGTAAAATGCGTGAGTTTGGTTCAAGCAACCAAGCGTAATCTTGTCACATCAGTCGGTTCTCCTCGTGAGAACTGGCTTTTTTGTTGAAAAAAATTATAGGAAGTCATGGGCCGTCGGGACGCTCGCCGGGATGATCTTGCTTGCCGCTTCGATGCTCGGCATCGCCGCGCTGACGTAAAGGGTATAGCAATTCCGTGTCGATTTCCTCATAATAAGAGAGTAAGCGATTACAATCCGATTCGAGGAGGACATGTACATGCGTTTTTTCATTGACACGGCAAATGTGGAAGACATCAAGAAAGCCCACCAAATGGGCGTCATCGGGGGCGTGACGACGAATCCGTCGCTCGTCGCGAAAGAAGGCGTCGATTTCCATACGCGGCTCCGTGAGATTTGTGAGGTCGTCGGGGACCTTTCAGTCAGTGCGGAAGTTATTGCACTCGACGCAGAGGGTATGGTCAAAGAAGGAAAGGAACTCGCGGCGATCGCGCCGAATATTACAGTTAAGGTACCAATGACAGCAGCCGGTATGATTGCTGTCAATGAGCTTTCGAAGCTCGGCATTAAGACGAACGTGACGCTCATCTTTAACGCCAACCAAGCGCTCTTAGCAGCTCGGGCGGGTGCGTCATACGTCTCGCCGTTCATCGGTCGCCTTGATGATATCGGCCACGACGGTCTCGACCTCGTCGAGACGATTGCGAATATCTTTGCCATCCATGGCATCGATACGGAAATCATCGCCGCGTCCGTTCGCCATCCGGTCCACGTGACGAAAGCAGCTCTACTTGGTGCTAATATCGCCACGGTACCGTACAAAGTCATCGAACAGATGATGAATCATCCGCTCACTGACAAAGGGATTGAGCAGTTCTTAGCGGATTGGAATAACGCTCAATCCAAATAAGTTCGTCGTAGAAAGGTTTGATCATCGTGGAAATTCTCCATATCGTTGGACAGCAGAAACTTGAAGGAACAGTTGACATTAGTGGCGCCAAACAGAGTGCCTTGCCTTGTCTCGTCGCAGCACTTCTTACCGAAGAACCGGTGACAATCGAGAACGTCCCCGTCATCGAAGATGTCGAAGTGATGCTCAGCCTATTACAAGAACTCGGGGTGACAATCGAGCGGGACGGGGAGCGGATGACGCTTCATGCAAAAGATGCCGTCGCCATGC
This sequence comes from Exiguobacterium sp. SH1S1, assembly GCF_004337245.1. Lineage (NCBI taxonomy): Bacteria > Bacillati > Bacillota > Bacilli > Caryophanales > Exiguobacterium > Exiguobacterium sp. SH1S1. The sequence continues at coordinate 1,009,874 of NZ_SJUZ01000001.1, read as the reverse complement.
CGCTGCTCGGCTCAGAAACTCGGAAAGTCCGGGCCGCTGTCTACTTACTTGGTGTGTTCGCAGCTCGTTTTGGGAAAGGGGCCGTTGGATTACCAGGGGGATATGCGATTGGTCCACGACCGATCGATTTACATTTAAAAGCGCTAGAACGTCTCGGCATCAAAGTCGAGAACGAGTCGGGTCTCTATCACGTCAACGCCGACAAGTTGGCCGGCAATCGGATCTACCTCGACCTTCGCTCATTCGGGGCGACGGTGAGCGCGATGCTCGCCGCGGTCCTTGCCGAAGGGACGACCGTCATTGAAAATGCCGCGACTGATCCGGAAGTCGTCGACGTCGCGACGATGCTGACATCGATGGGTGCATACGTCATCGGTGCCGGGACCGATGAGATTCGAATTAAAGGGGTCGAACGCTTGCACGGCTGTACACATACGCTGATCCCAGACCGCCTTGAAGCCGGAACGTTTATGATTTACGGTGCGGTTGCAGGGGAAGTGACGGTTCGAAACGTTATTCCGACCCATTTAGAAGGGGTCATCCAAAAATTAGTTGATTACGGTGCTGAAGTCGAGGTCGGGGAAGAAGCGATCACGGTTCGGGCGAAAGCTTTTGAGCCGATTGATATTCGCGTCTTCCACTACTCGGGTTATCCGACCGATTTGCAACCGATCATGTCAGCCGCTTTGTTGAAAGCGAACGGGACGAGCGTCGTGACGGATAAGCTATACGTCCAACGTTTCCGTCATATCGCCGAAATGCGGCGGATGAACGCGCAAATCACGCTTGAAGATTCGTCGGCCGTCATTCGTGGCGGGACGACGCTTGCGAACGCTGAGATGGAGTCTGCCGATGCGCGGAGCGCCGCGGCACTCGTCTTGGCCGGTTTGCAGGCAACGGGAGAGTCGACGGTTCTCTATGCGGAACGTCTGAACGACTCGTACGTCGACTTCGTCGGCAAACTAAAACAACTCGGCGCCCTCGTCTGGGTCGATGAGATGTCCGAGTAACAAAGGGGAGAATTCGGGTGGAACGTAGTTTATCAATGGAATTGGTCCGGGTCACAGAAGCGGCAGCGCTGTCTTCGGCCCGCTGGATGGGGAAAGGCTTGAAAGAACAAGCGGACGACGCAGCCACAACAGCGATGCGCGAAGTGTTCGATACGATTCCGATGAAAGGGATCGTCGTCATCGGGGAAGGTGAGATGGACGAGGCACCGATGCTCTACATCGGCGAGAAAGTCGGGAACGGTTACGGCTCACGCCTCGACGTTGCCGTCGATCCGCTCGAAGGGACGAGCATCGTCGCGACGGGAACATGGGGCGCACTCGCGGTGCTCGCGGTCGCGGACGCAGGTGATCTCCTTCACGCGCCAGACATGTATATGGATAAGATTGCGGTCGGTCCAGAAGCGGCGGGACTGATCAGCCTCGACAACTCGATCGAAGAAAACATCGCGATCGTCGCCAAGGCGAAGGGCAAGAACGTCGAAGACGTCGTCGTCACGATTTTGCACCGTGACCGTCATGAAGAGATGATTCAACGAGTCCGGGCAACGGGAGCTCGTATCAAGTTGATTCCGGACGGCGATGTCGCGGCGGCCATCAACACGGCGTTCCCGAAAACCGGTGTCGATCTCTTGCTAGGCTCGGGCGGGGCGCCGGAAGGCGTCATCGCAGCCGTCGCCATGAAGTGCCTCGGTGGTGACTTCCAGGGACGGTTGTTGCCGGAAGACGCGGCCCAGGAAAAACGATGCCAAGATATGGGCATCGCTGACACGGGACGCATCCTGCTTCTTGACGATCTCGTCAAAGGCGAGGATTGTATCTTCGCGGCGACGGGTGTGACAGACGGTGAACTGCTCCGTGGTGTCCAATTCACGGGTCAGGGCGGTCAGACACACTCGGTCGTCATGCGCGCCAAATCGGGTACGGTCCGTTTCGTCGAAGGGATTCATTCATTGAAGAAAAAACCGAAAATGGTCATGAAACCTTAATTCTCTCGAGCTGCAGATTCTCTCTGCAGCTTTTTTGATGCGTTCTTTCATATTTAAAATATGAATAGAACGGGAATGAGTAAGGCAGGAGGTGGGGTCGATGATCGAAGTAGAGTCACTCGTCAAGACGTTCGGGGATGTTCCGGCCGTCGACGGAATATCGTTTTCAGTAAAACAAGGAGAAATCTTTGCGTTCCTTGGTCCGAACGGGGCCGGGAAATCGACGGCTATACAGATGTTGACGACACTCATTCGACCGACGAGCGGGTCGGCGCGCGTGAACGGGTTTGATGTCGTCAAGCGGGAGAAGGACGTCCGGTTATCCATCGGTGTCGCCCTCCAGGAGACGGGCATCGATAAAGTGTTGACCGGCCGGGAATTGCTCGTCCTTCAAGGTCGGCTGTTCAAAATGACGAAACGTGAAGCAGAAGCACGGGCCGAGGAACTGCTGTCGGTCGTCTCACTCGCGGATGCGGCTGACCGAAAGAGTGGCACGTATTCCGGCGGGATGCGGCGTCGGCTTGATTTGGCGCTCACGCTCGTCCATCGTCCGATCGTACTGTTTTTAGATGAACCGACGACCGGGCTCGACCCGGCGAGTCGAATCGAGATTTGGAAAGAGGTACGGCGTCTCAATCAAGAGTTCGGGACGACCATCTTTTTGACGACCCAATATTTAGAGGAGGCGGACGAGCTGGCCGATCGCATCGCCATCATCCATCACGGTAAGATTGTCGTCGAAGGGACAGCAGAAGAATTGAAGCAGACCGTCGGAGGCGAGTCGATTTCTCTAGTGTTTCATACCGATGCAGAAGCACGAGCCGCCGCTGAGCTGTTCGGACAAGCCGCGACCGGACCGAGCCTCGTCTTCGAACTTCGCGACTACACGTTGACCGACGTCGTCCGGAAACTCGATGAGCAGGCGTTACAGCCGGAGCGGCTCACGGTGAAACAGCCGTCACTTGACGACGTATTCTTGAAAGTGACGGGCGAATCGTACGAAGGAGGTGTGCCGAGTGTGGACTGAAACGTGGTTGTTTACAAAGCGGAGTCTAATGACGACGATCCGCAACCCATTTTCATTTATCCCGAACTTGATGATTTCTGTCTTTTTCTTGCTCGTCTATACGAGCGGGCTGTCGAGTGTGGCCGCATTGCCGCAGTTCGGCGGCGGCGACTACTTGAATTTCATCTTGCCGGTATCGATCGTCTCAGGTGCTGTCGGCGGGGCCGGGGGTGCCGGCCAAGCGTTAGTGCGTGACATCGAGAGCGGCTATTTCGCCCGGTTGCTGCTCACACCTTCGACGCGGACTGCCATCGTGCTCGGACCGATGATTGCCGGGATGTTGCAACTGTTCGTTCAAACGTTGCTTATCTTTGCCGTCGCGTTCTTACTCGGGTTATCGATTCCGGTCGGTGTGGTCGGCTTCTTGTTCACGGTTTTGCTCGCTCTCGGATTCGGACTCGCTTTTGCCGGATATTCGGTCGGGGTCGCCTTGAAGACACGGAACGCCCAAGCCGCACAGGCCGGGACACTTCTCTTCTTCCCGCTCATCTTCTTGTCGACGACGTTCGTCCCGAAAGAGTTGATCGAGGCGGAATGGCTCAAAGTGGCGGCGACGTTCAATCCGACGACGTATATCTTTGAAGGGATGCGGGCCGTGTTGACCCAACCGACGATTGACTGGGGCGCTTTGTCGGCCGGCCTTGCCGTGGCTGGAGGGATGAGTGTCATCATGGTCGTCTTCGCGGCGACAAACGCGCGGGGTGCCTTGAAACAAAAATGATGAACGACGAGTACGCTTTCGAAGTGATTGTTCAAAAACAGAAAAGGGGGGAGACGATGGATCAACTCAAAACGATGGTGCAAATCATCTTGACAGGGATCGGGGCTTACTTCTCGATCATTTTCATATTACGTGTATCAGGAAAACGGACGCTCTCGAAAATGAACGCATTCGATTTTATCGTGACCGTTGCGCTCGGTTCGATCTTAGCGACGACGCTCACGAGCCGACAGACACCGCTACTGAATGGGCTCGTCGCTTTTGCCACGCTCGTCGCGTTGCAATACGTCATGGCGAAGCTGGCCAATCGGTCAAAACGAGTGAACGAGCTGATCAAATCGACACCGACGATGCTATATTATCGGGGGAGTTACTTAGAAGCGGAGATGCGTAAAGAACGCGTGCTCGAGATCGAAGTGCTCCAAGCCATCCGCTCGAGCGGGACCGCTCACGATAAAGTCGAGGCGGTCGTCCTTGAGACAGACGGGACGTTCTCGGTGTTGACGAGCACGGAAGCCGTTTTGCAAAATGTTCGTAAATAAAAAACGACTCGGTTCCGCTGAACCGAGTCGTTTGAGGTTTTATTGAATTAGAGGTACGTTCCAGCACCGACGTAACGTGGTGCCCAGTAACCTGATGTGAAGCTCGCGTATTTAACGCCGCCTGTTTCTGAGTTGATCATTTGTGTCTTGCTGATTGCCATACCGACGTGTTGGATCGTGCCGCCGTTATGTGAGAAGAATACGAGGTCGCCTGCTTGAATCGCTGACTTCGACAATTTTTTCGAGCTTGAGTATTGTGAGCGTGAATCACGTGGGATTGACTTGTTGATCGCTTTCTTGTAAACATGTCCTGTGTAACCAGAGCAGTCAAATCCAGCTGTTGTCGTTCCGCCGTAACGGTACGGTGTGCCAAGGTATTTCTTCGACTCGGCGACAAGTTTCGTACGAGCGCTTGAAGAAGAAGTCGTTGTCACTTTAGTAGCCGTTGCTGTGTTTGCTTTCAAGTACGTGTAAGTCGATGACGCTGAGATGTAACGGTGAGTCCCTTTGTAGTTGATCTTGTAGAACGAGCCAACTTTACCGAGGTATGTATAGCGTTGACCTTTATTCATCTTCGTAACGACTGACGAGCTGAGTGATGCTGATGTCCGAATGTTCAAGCCGTTGACTTTCGAGTAAGCGAATGTTCCAGTAGCTGCTTCTGCTTGTTCACCTGTTGTGAATGCAAGACCCGAGAAAGCGATAGTGGCGGCGACGATGATAGATGCGAAACGCTTTAACATAGTATAATTCCCTCCGTTTTTTAAAATAAAACCCTGTGAGTGTATATGATCGATGTGTGTTTACGATAGTTGAGCAAAAGTCGAGTTTGTTACCCGGTTTCCTCTGCAAATAAACTATATCATGCGTAAGACCGATGGCATTTTTCAATCACAAGTCAAAAATAGTTTTCTTGTAACATATTTGAAACAATATGGAGGCATAGAGACCTTTTTGTTACATAAGGAAGAGTACCGGACGTTAACTTTTAAAAATCAAGGGAATAGACTGATATGTAGCCGTTTATATAAAGTGACGGCATGATTGAATTGTGATTAGATGAATAAGAACTTTACAATTACTTTTCAAATATAGAATCACAAGAAAGACAGGTGACGTTTATGACGCAAAGTACAGAACCAGCTAAAAACTATACGCTTCGTGAACTCGAGACGAAGACGTTGAAAGAATTGTATGAAATCGCAAAAGAAGTGAATGTGCCTCAATATCGGGAAGCACGGAAACGTGAACTCATGTTCCGAATCTTAAAATCGCAAGCCGAATCGAAGGACCTTTATTTCCTCGAAGGTGTCCTTGAGATCATCCCTCCGAACCCGCAGTCACAAAATGAAGGTGGCTTCGGTTTCCTCCGACCAATCAACTACTCCCAATCGTCCGAAGACATCTATATCGCCGCTTCACAGATCCGCCGCTTTAGTTTGCGGAACGGGGATCTCGTCACCGGGAAAGTCCGGAAACCGAAAGAAAATGAACGTTTCCAAGGGCTCTTGAGCGTCGAGGCGGTCAACGGGGAAACGACCGATTCGACCCGGAACCGCGACTATTTCCCTGCGCTCACGCCGATCTATCCGGAAAAGCAAATGGTGCTCGAGACGGAGCCGAACCATCTATCGGTCCGTGTCATGGATATGATCGCACCGGTCGGCTTCGGGCAACGTGGTTTGATCGTCGCCCCACCGAAAGCCGGGAAGACATCTCTATTGAAAGAAGTCGCCAATTCCATCACGACGAACCATCCGAACGTTGAACTGATCATCCTATTGATCGACGAACGTCCGGAAGAAGTGACGGACATCCAACGTTCGGTGCCGGGTGCAGACGTCGCCTATTCGACGTTTGACGAGACACCGGAGAATCACACTCGCATCTCGGAGCTCGTGCTAGAGCGGGCGATGCGCCTCGTCGAACATAAGAAAGACGTCGTCATCTTGCTCGACTCGATCACTCGGTTGACGCGTGCCTATAACCTGTCCGTCCCACCGAGCGGTCGTACGCTCTCGGGCGGGATCGACCCGGCAGCGTTCCACAAACCGAAGAAATTCTTCGGGGCGGCCCGGAACATCGAGGACGGCGGCAGTTTGACGATTCTCGGGACAGCGCTCATCGATACCGGTTCGCGGATGGATGACGTCATCTATGAAGAGTTCAAAGGGACGGGCAACATGGAGCTCCATCTCGACCGGAAGCTCGCGGAACGCCGTATCTTCCCGGCCATCGATATCCGTCGTTCGGGTACGCGGAAAGAAGAACTCCTCCTCGGCAAGGACGAGCTCGACTCGCTTTGGACGATTCGTCGCACGATGAACGAGTCGCCGGACTTCGTCGATCAGTTCTTGCGTCGTGTGCGTGAGACGCAAACAAATCTCGACTTTTTTGCGGCGCTCGAGGCCGATAAGAAAAAGAGTCGCCGCCCGGTGAAAAAAACGAAAACGGACTTGTAAATCCGTGAACCGGGTGCTATTATATTCTAGTGAACTTTCTCTAGGTTGAAAGAATACTTAGGGCAGAAGGAGTTGAAAAGCAATGAAACAAGGAATCCACCCAGAATACCGTAAAGTCGTATTCATGGACTCAACGACTGAGTTTAAATTCATCAGTGGTTCGACTCGTTACTCTAACGAAACGATCACGATGGAAGATGGTAACGAATACCCACTCATCCGTGTCGATGTATCTTCTGATTCGCACCCGTTCTACACAGGTCGCCAGAAATTCGCATCTGCGGACGGTCGTATCGAGCGCTTCAACAAGAAGTACCAACGTTAATCGTCAAGTTGTATGCACACCGCCTAGGGATTGCCCTTGGCGGTTTTTTGTTGTCCAAGCGAGGGTAAAGAGACGGAAGACTGACATGAGGGGGCTTCCATGGAGTATATATTGATTAGCATCAGCTTGTTGGTTGGCGTCGGGATCGTCTCGCAATGGTTGGCGTGGCGCTACCAAATTCCGGCGATTATCATCATGACGGTTGCCGGCGTGTTGGCCGGTCCGATCTTTGGTTTGTTTGAACCGCGAGAGTTGCTCGGTAATTTGTACAGCCCGATCATCTCGTTTGCGGTCGCGATCATATTATTTGAAGGTAGTTTAGGGCTTCATTTAAGCGAGATCAACCAATTCCGGCGTTCGATCGTCCGCATCGTGACAGCGGGTGTGACGTTGTCGTTCGTTGGGGCTTCGCTGTTGATTCAATACGTCGGCGGTCTCCATTGGGTCGTCGCTTGGACGATGGGAGCGCTATTCGTCGTCACCGGCCCGACGGTCGTCATCCCGTTGCTCAGGCAAGCCCATCTGAAAGATCGGGTCGGTGCCATCTTAAAGTGGGAAGGGATCATTGTCGACCCGGTCGGTGCGTTGCTCGGCCTGTTCGTGATTCGAATCGGCTACATCGTCTATGAAGGCATGGACTTGTGGGTACAATTGCTCTTTGCGGGAGCTTGTCTCGTCGGTATCGGTCTCGGTTACGTGTTCGGTCACGTCTTGATGGGCTGGTTCGTAGGTGAGAAGATTCCGCGGTACTTACGCGCTTCGGTGACGCTTACGGCCGTCTTGATCTTATTCTCTTTGAGCGAGTTTATGATGCATGAAGTCGGTCTCCTTGCCGTGACGGCGATGGGGATGACGATGGCGAACACGAAACTTCGCGATGAACAGATCATCGAGGAACTGCAGTCGTTCAAGGAAGACATCTCGATTTTGCTGATCTCATCCGTATTCATCTTGCTGACGGCGTCGCTGTCGCGTGAAGAACTATTGAATATCTTCCAGTGGCCATTGCTGTTGACGATTGCCGGCATCTTGTTTCTCGTTCGACCACTGGCAATCTATGTATCGACGCTTGGTGTGGGGCTTCCGCTCAAGGAGCGTGGGTTCATCGGCTGGATCGCGCCACGCGGCATCGTCGCGATGACGGTCGCAGGTTTTTTCGCGGAGGAAGTGGCTGGTCTCGGGATTGAGGATGCGTCACAGATGCTACCGCTCACGATCGGACTCGTCTTTACCTCGGTGACGTTGCACGGGCTGACGATTCGACCGCTCGCGCGCAAATTGAACTTGATCGATTATAAAAAAGAAGAAGAAGAAGCGGAAGAGTGAAGAGAAATCGGGACGGGATGATGCCGTGCCGATTTTTGTTAGAAGTCAACCCTTTTCCTATGACTGAAAGATGGTTATAATCGGAAAGCGATTAACGATGGAGAGGGCGAAGTAGAATGATGCATGTGACGAACCGTTACGGTTGGATAGAAGTGATTTGTGGCAGTATGTTTTCTGGGAAGTCGGAGGAATTGATCCGCCGTGTCCGTCGGGCGCACTACGGTAAGATCCCGGTCCAAGTGTTCAAGCCGGCCATCGATGACCGCTACCACGAAGAGAACGTCGTCTCCCATAGCGGCAACTCGGTCGTGGCCGTCCCGACTCGAACGAGTCAAGATGTATACGATGCGGTGCGCGAAGAGACGCAAGTCATCGCCATCGACGAGGTGCAGTTCTTTGACGAGGGGATCGTCGACGTCATCGAGCAGTTGGCGTCAGAAGACAAACGTGTCATCTGCGCCGGACTCGATATGGACTTCCGTGGCGAACCGTTCACGATGATGCCGGAGCTCTTGTCGCGTGCCGAGTTCGTCACGAAGCTGCAGGCGATCTGTCTGTCGTGCGGCGCCCCGGCGTCTCGGACGCAGCGCTTGATCAACGGAGAACCGGCTCGCTTTGAGGACCCGGTCATCTTAGTCGGTGCCGCTGAGTCGTACGAACCGCGTTGCCGCCATTGTCATGACGTCCCGAACAAACCACGCCCGATCCGTCATACAGTAGCGGATTGAGGATTTTGTCGGTTCGCTCTAAGTATTCAATTTGTCGACGAACCGAGCTAGCTCGGTTCGTTTTTTGGTATAATGAAGAGAACGATTTGGTGAACAGAAAGGACGGATCATGATGTTTGACCGTTTAAGCGTTTTAGAAGAACGATATATGCAATTGAATGAGATGCTCGCTGACCCGGAAGTGCTCAGCGACTCGAATAAACTGCGTCAATATTCAAAAGAACAGTCTCAACTCGAGGAGACGGTACAAGCGTATCGACGCTATAAAGAGACGAGTACGGCCTACAAAGAAGCAAAAGCGATGTTAGAAGACCGAACGCTCGAATCCGATATGCGCGAACTCGCGAAAGAAGAGATGGCGCTGCTCGAACCAGTTGTGAAAGCGCTCGAAGCGAAGCTGCGCGTCCTGCTCATCCCAAAAGACCCGAACGACGACAAGAACGTCATCGTCGAGATTCGCGGGGCGGCCGGTGGTGACGAGGCGGCACTGTTTGCGGTCGACTTGTATAAGATGTACACCCGATTCGCCGAGCGTCAAAACTGGAAAGCCGAGCTGATCGACGCCAACTATACGGAACTCGGCGGCTTTAAAGAAGTGACGTTTTTGATCAACGGTGCCGGTGCCTACTCGAAACTGAAATTCGAGAATGGGGCACACCGTGTGCAACGCGTCCCGTCGACGGAGTCGGGTGGACGGATACACACGTCGACAGCCACCGTCGCGGTCTTGCCGGAAGCCGAAGACGTCGAAGTGCACATCGACATGAAAGACGTCCGCGTCGACACGTTCACGTCGTCAGGGCCGGGTGGTCAATCGGTCAACACGACCCAGTCGGCCGTGCGGTTGACACACATCCCGTCAGGACTCGTCGTGTCATGCCAAGACGAGAAATCACAGCATAAAAATAAAGATCGGGCGATGAAAGTCTTGCGGGCCCGCCTGTACGACAAGATGCAGCGCGAACACCTCGAAGAACTGTCGGCGCAGCGGAAGTCGGCCGTCGGGACGGGCGACCGTTCGGAGCGGATCCGGACGTATAACTTCCCGCAAAGCCGCGTGACCGACCACCGTATCGGCCTCACGCTTCAAAAACTCGACCGGGTGCTCGCCGGGGAGCTTGAAGACATCATTGATGCGCTCGTCATGGAAGATCAGGCCGGCTTGATGGAGGGTATGGAGTGATGCGGATTGCCGCAAGGTTGAAACAAGCGGAACGCATGCTCGTTGACGCGGGTCGTGACCCGTCGACTGCCGAATGGTGGCTCATGCACGTGCTCGGCGTCGACCGGACGGGTCTGATCGTTCGGTTATCCGAAGAACTCTCGGACGACGAAACAACTGCGTTCGAGTCCGGGCTCGAGCGACTGCTTGCCGGTGAGCCGGTCCAACATTTGATTGGTCAGGCCCCGTTCTACGGTCGGTCATTCGCTGTGAACCGGGATGTACTTATCCCGCGACCGGAGACCGAAGAGTTGATCGAATGGGTCGTTGAGCACGTCGGACCGATTGAAGACGACGCGATCGTCGACGTCGGCACGGGCAGTGGCGCCATCGCCATCACGCTCAGTCTCGAGCTCGGTGTCCGCGTCCAAACGGTCGATATTTCCCGGGAAGCGATTGCGGTGGCAAAACGTAACGCGGAAGTGCTTCGTGCCGATGTGACGTTTCATGAAGGGGATTGCCTCGGTCCGGTCGCGGACGACTCGATTCGGGTGCTCGTCTCAAATCCGCCTTACATCGAAGCTGATGAACTGCTCGATGAGACGGTCGCAGGGTACGAACCGCATCTCGCATTATTCGGGGGGGCGGACGGTCTCGAGTTCTACCGGAAAATCATCGCGGACTCAACACGCGTGCTACGTGCCGATTGGCAATTGATTGCGTTTGAAATCGGGTATAATCAAGGACAAGTTGTGAAATCGTACCTGTCCGAACGTTATCCTGAAGCAGAAACGGGTATTTTAAAAGATATAAACGGTAAAGACCGAATTGTCTACGCCGTGAGGGAAGGGATTGCGCATGGAAACGAAATGGATCAAGCCAACAGAAGTTGAGGAAGGGGTTCGTCTCTTGAAGATGGGCGAGGTGATCGCGATTCCGACAGAGACGGTGTACGGCCTCGCCGGGGATGCGACGAACGATATCGCCATCCGTAAGATTTTCGAGGCGAAAGGAAGACCATCGGACAACCCGCTCATCGTCCACGTGGCTACGGTCGAACAGGCCGAACATTTCGCGCAAACCATCCCGCCGGTAGCCAAACGCTTGATGGAAGCGTTTTGGCCCGGTGCCTTGACGATCATCTTACCGTCGAACGGTCGAGCGTCGTCACTCGTGACGGCCGGGCTCGACTCGATCGGCCTCCGCATGCCGGACCATCCGGCCGCACTCGAACTCATCCGCACGTCCGGTCTCGGTCTCGCGGCGCCGAGTGCGAACCGTTCAGGACGACCGTCACCGACATCGGCACAGCACGTAGCCGATGATTTGACCGGTCGGATCGCGGGTATTATGGATGGGGGACCGACAGGCATCGGCGTCGAGTCGACTGTGATCGACTGTACGACGGAACCGGTGACGATTTTGCGTCCCGGTGGCGTGACGAAAGAAGCGATCGAGGCCGTCATCGGGCCAGTTGCGCTCGATGCGAATTTGAGCGATGAAGCGGCCGCGCCCAGATCACCAGGAATGAAGTACACCCACTATGCCCCGACTGCACCTTTGTATTTAGTCGATGGCGGACGCGATGATCTCGTCCGTGCCATCACGATGCGGCAGGCGGCGGGCAAACGGATCGGCGCGCTCGTATTTGATGAAGCAACGACCCCGGCTGACGTCACGCTTTCTCTCGGTGACACGATGGAGATAGCGGCCCAGCGACTTTACGAGGCGTTGCGCAAATTCGATGAGACAGATGTAGAAGAGATTTACGTGAATCGGATTGAACCGACGGGAGTCGCTCTTGCCGTATATAATCGCTTGTATAAAGCGGCAGGCGGGAAGATCATCCGTCTAGAGGAAGAGGCTTAAGGACATGAGGAGGATCACGCGATGTCAATGAAACGCGTATTATTCATATGTAGTGGGAACACATGCCGAAGCCCGATGGCGATGGCCCTGCTCCGCTCGAAAGTGACAGGCGACGAATTTGATATTCGTTCGGCTGGAGTTCGGACGATGCAAGGGTTTGATGCCTCAGAAAACGCTCTTCAAGTATTACGTGAACGAGGGATTGAACTCGAACACGTGACGCAGACGTTCGACGACGTACTCGGACGTTGGGCAGACATCATTTTGACGATGACGCGGGCACACCGCGAACAGATTCGGGATACGTATCCGGATTTGGCCGATCGTACGTTCACATTATATGAGTTCGTGACCGGGCTCGAACGTGACATTAACGACCCGTTCGGAGGCTCGATGAACGTCTATCGCCAAGTCCGAAACGAACTCGAACCACTCGTCAATCGACTTGTGCTAAAATTGACGAATGACGGGTCAAAGGTGACGAAACCACCGAGACGCCTACCAAAGAAGACGGGGGAATGAACACATGAAAATTGCAATCGGCGCCGACCACGGCGGATTCAACTTAAAAAAAGACATCATTGGATTACTAGAAGAGCTTGGCCACGAGTATAAAGATTTCGGGACACACTCGGCCGAGTCGATCGATTATCCAGACGTAGCCATCCCGGTCGCTGAGGCTGTCGCTGCCGGCGAGTTCGACCGCGGCATCTTGATTTGCGGCACAGGGATCGGTATCGGCATTGCGGCGAACAAAGTTAAAGGGATCCGCGCAGCACTCGTTCACGACTCGTTCAGCGCCAAGGCGACACGTCAACACAACGACTCGAACATCATGACGATGGGCGAGCGTGTCGTCGGACCGGGGCTCGCGATTGACTTGGTGGCGACGTGGCTCGATACAGATTTCGAGGGCGGACGTCACTCGAACCGTGTCGACAAAATGAGCGCTTACGAAACGAAGTGACCGTGATGAAAGCTGAACTTTCGAACCTGCTGTTGGAGCTGCACGAACGCTTTCCGCTCGATGAGGACAAGATCCTCATCATCGGCTGTTCGACGAGCGAAGTCATCGGCAAGACGATTGGGAAAGCCGGATCGATCGATGTGGCGTCGGAATTCATCGAAGCGTTTCTCGCGTTTCGTGACAAGACGGGCGTCCATCTGGCGTTTCAAGGGTGCGAGCACATTAACCGTGCCCTCACCGTCGAGCGTCGGACGCAGAAGCAGTTCGGTCTGACCGAAGTGACCGTCGTCCCGGTCCGCTCAGCGGGTGGGGCGATGGCGGAGAAAGCGTATGAGCGCCTCAACGCGCCGTGCGTCGTCGAATCGATTCAAGCGGACGCTGGGATCGACATCGGATCGACGTTGATCGGCATGCACTTGAAGCCGGTCGCGATCCCGGTCCGGTTATCGGCGAAACAGCTCGGCGAGGCGTACGTCACGTTCGCCGTCACAAGACCGAAACTAATCGGTGGCCCTCGGGCGCACTATCCAGCGAAATAACAAAGACAGCCGGTCATAGCGACCGGCTGTCTTTTGCGTTATACGTCTTCACTGAACAGATACGATACGACCATCGGGAAACGTTCGCGCCAGGCGAGTTCGTTGTGCACACCTTCTTCGATGACTTCGAAACGCAAGTGATCGACTTTGTCGCGTAGTAAGGCGTAGACGCGCTCGCTCGACTCGAGATACATCTCGTTCGTCGGCCCATCCTCTGACGGCTGTTCGACTTCTTTACGGCCGACGTCCATATATAGTCGCTCGATACCTTTCAAATCACTCGACTCGATCAACTGCTCGAGTTCGGTCTGGTTGAACCAGAACGCTGACGACAAGGAAGCGACGCGTTTGAAGATGTCCGGATAGACGGAGGCGGCATACACCGAGATGAGGCCGCCCATCGAACTGCCAATCATCCCGGTCTCGTCTGGTTTCGTCCGATACGCGTCGTCAATCATCGGCTTCAGCTCTTGGGCGATATATTCGATGTAGGCCGAGCCTTGGCCGCCTAGTGTCAATTCTCGACCATAGAGCGCTTCCCCGACGAACGGATTTTCCCAAGGGCCGTATTCGTCGAGGCGCATTTCACCCGGTGCGCTATCGATGGCGACGACGATCAAGTCGCGCTTTGAGGCGTCCAAATACTCTCCGACGCGCCAGCTCATATTGTAGCTCGCGTCCGCGTCGTCGAACGCGTTCTGTCCGTCGTGCATGTAGAGCACCGGGTAGCGCTTGTCCGTCAGCTCGTAGTCGTTAGGTGTATAAATCCGGACCGTCCGCTCGCGCTCGAACGGGGTAATCGTCACTTGTCTCGTCTCAATCATAATTATCCTCCTCTAATGTTCTTCTTCAATACCATACCCAACTTTGAGCCCGATTATGACGATACCCAAAAAAACGAGCATATGGTACGATGGGGTTGTTGATTTTTAGACATTCAGAGGGGGTTTCAACATGGTAAACACGACGAAGTTGAAAGTGCAGGATGCGGAATTGTTTGAAGCGATGCAACACGAGCTCGCCCGTCAACGGGAGAACATCGAACTAATCGCCTCGGAGAACTTTGTCTCAGAAGCGGTCATGGAAGCGCAAGGCGGGGTTCTCACGAACAAATACGCCGAAGGTTACCCAGGTCGCCGTTACTACGGTGGTTGTGAGTTCGTCGACGTGGCCGAAAACTTGGCACGCGACCGGGCGAAGGAACTGTTCGGTGCAGAACACGCCAACGTCCAGCCGCATTCGGGTGCGCAAGCGAACATGGCCGTCTACTTCACGGTGCTTGAAGCGGGCGACACGGTGCTCGGCATGAACTTGTCGCACGGTGGCCATTTGACGCACGGAAGTCCGGTCAACTTCTCGGGCGTCCAGTACAACTTCGTCGAGTACGGTGTGGACAAAGACACAGAACACATCGACTATGACGTCGTCGCAGCCCTCGCGAAAGAACATAAACCAAAACTGATCGTCGCCGGAGCGTCAGCATACCCGAGGACGATCGATTTCGCCAAGTTCCGTGAAATCGCCGACAGCGTCGACGCCTATCTCATGGTCGATATGGCCCACATCGCCGGACTCGTCGCGGCCGGACTCCATCCGAACCCAGTCGAGCACGCGCACTTCGTGACGACGACGACGCACAAGACGCTTCGCGGCCCGCGCGGCGGGATGATCCTTTGTAAAGAAGAGTTCGCCAAAGCAATCGATAAGTCAATTTTCCCTGGTATTCAAGGCGGCCCGCTCATGCACGTCATCGCCGCGAAAGCGGTGGCGTTCGGAGAGGCGCTCCAACCGGAGTTTAAAGACTATCAGGCGCAAGTCATCAAAAACGCGCAAGTGCTCGCGCAAGGTTTAGAAGAAGAAGGGCTCCGCATCGTATCGGGCGGTACGGACAACCATCTCCTCCTCGTCGACCTCCGTGGCATCGACATTACCGGTAAAGCGGCCGAGCATGCGCTCGATGCGGCCGGTATCACGGTCAACAAGAACACGATCCCGTTCGACCCGGCATCACCGTTCGTCACGAGCGGAATCCGTCTCGGGACGGCAGCGATGACGACACGCGGTTTGAAAGAAGACGACATGCGTGAAGTCGCTCGTCTGATCGGTCGTGTCCTGACAAACCATGAAGATGAAGCAGTGCTCGCCGAGGCACACGAAGACGTACGTGCCTTGACGGCGAAAT
This sequence comes from Exiguobacterium sp. SH1S1, assembly GCF_004337245.1. Taxonomy (NCBI): domain Bacteria; kingdom Bacillati; phylum Bacillota; class Bacilli; order Caryophanales; genus Exiguobacterium; species Exiguobacterium sp. SH1S1. The sequence continues at coordinate 993,989 of NZ_SJUZ01000001.1, read as the reverse complement.
TCTCGCTCTATCCTGAACGAGGCTGACGAATGGACGCACGGACACTAGCAGAACGGGAACTTGCAGAACTGCCGCTCATCGATATGACGGAATGGCTCATCCGAAAAGGAGAGCATGACCCGACGTTCCGTCTCGTTGCGAACGAGTTTGGCGTCGTGATGACCCTCCTTGACCACGGCTATTACGTCGAGGCGAGCGAACGGATTGTGCCGCTTCTCGGGATGAAAGTGCCGGCGGCGTTCCATCGGCTCGGACTCGCGCTCGAAATGAAAGCGAACGGCAAGAAGGCGGCCAAGCGCCGCTTTCGTTCGTTGTCGCCAGCCGTCATGCAGCATGCGGACCTCTCGCCATGGCGTACCGCCTTTAAATGGGACAAGAAGTGGCTCGGACTACCGGCTGTCGTCGCGTTGGCGCTTGTCGCCCTCGCATTTTGGCCTGAAGCGACTCCACCCGCCGTACCGGTGACTGAAGACGCGCCACGGGTCGAGACGGTGACCGAGGACGAGGCGCTCGCCAAACGGCTAGAAGAGCTCGAGCAAGAAGTCGCCCGTCTCGAGGAAGCGAACGAGGCGTTGCAGACGGAAGAAGCGCCGGTCGAAGAGGAAGCGCCGGCGACACCGGCACAACAAGTCATTCCGCTTGCGGATGTCGAGACGCTCGTCCAAGACAAACGTTATAAAGAGGCGGACGCCCTCCTCGAAGGCACGCCGAAAGCCGGGCAAGAACAGGCCGTCGGCTTCTATCGCCTCCTCGTCGACAACAAGCTCGGAGAAGCAGAAGTGTCAGACTATGCGGCGTACGTCGAAACGTACCCGGAATCGGGCTACAAGACAGACGTCCTGTGGATGAAGGGCATCGCTGAGAAGAAGGCCGGGGACGAAGCGTACCGGACGACGCTCGCCGAAGTCGCCGCGATGGAAGGCACATATTGGGCACCGATTGCGAAATCGGTACTAGAAGACGAATGAGGTTGCGGCCATGCCGCAACCTTTTTCTCATCAAATTCTAATCTGTTTCACCAACGTTTCTCAACCCGCTCCCGTACAGTAAAGAAAAAGAAGTAGGGGGAGAGGCACATGCAACGCAGTACAACAGGTAAAGTCGCCCGATTCATGAAAGGCGCAATCATCGGGGCGCTCGCGCTCACATTGATGGCAGCAGGAGTGGCAGGATTTTTAATTTTCACGCTGACCGGGAACGCCTGGCTCGATCAAATCGTTCAATTCGGGACTGACGTGTCGTTCCAAGCGGAGGGAATCGAATCCTCGTTTGAACGCTTCAGCGACTCGATCGAGCTTCGCGTCGAACAAGCGATTCCAGAAGCGGTTCGTCCGTTTTTCGACTGATGAATCCGGGAACAGAATAAGGATGCGTCGGGCGGACTGCTCGGCGCTTTTTTTCAAGAAAGGATGAACTATATGCCGACAATCCTCGTCGTAGAAGACGATGCTAAAATTGCCAGACTGCTTGAACTTGAACTGATGCACGCCGGCTATCAAGTCGAGGTCACCCACGACGGACGCAGCGGGCTTGAACGAGCGCTCGCCGGGGGGATCGACTTGATGCTTTTAGACGTGATGCTTCCGCAAATGAGCGGGCTCGAGGTCGTCCGTCGGGTGAAGGAAGAACAACCGTTGCTCCCGGTCTTGATGGTGACGGCGCGGGGCGACCGGTACGATAAAGTGAGCGGGCTCGACCTTGGGGCGGATGATTACATCACAAAGCCGTTCGAGATGGAGGAACTGCTTGCCCGGATCCGTGCATTTTTGCGGATGCGCCAGCACGTCCATGTCGATGCGACTGAACGTGTTTTGTCCTATGAGGGACTCACGGTCGACGTTAACCGGCATGAGGTGACGTGCGAGGGACAGAAAGTCGAGTTGACTCGTCGTGAATTCGATTTGATCGTCTATTTGCTCGAGCATCCGGAACGCGTGCTCACGCGCGACCAACTCGTCGAGCACGTCTGGGGTTTCGACTATTATGGGGACACGAACGTCGTCGACGTATACGTGCGTTACTTACGGAAGAAACTCGGAGGTTCTTGGATTCAGACTGTACGAGGCGTCGGCTACATGCTGAAGCGTGGTGAGTGAGTATGAAATTACGGACGAAAATCGCCCTCGGGATGGCCGGGTTCATGCTGTTTTTACTCATCACGTCGTTCGGGGTCGCCTGGGTCGTCTCGCGTCAGCAAATCGTCGACGCCCGCTATGACGTGCTCCGTCAAGCGCTCAGTCTGCTCGAAGAGGATGAGCGGAACCGTCAGGCCGTGCTGTCGCTGCATGAGGACAGTGTCGTTCTCGAGCGACAGAGCAATGGCGATTGGGGCATCACCGGCGGGCAGGCGGCAGACGGTTTGAGTTTTCCCATCAATTTTGGGGAGCCGGCACTGATTGATGACTGGTTCGTCATCGCCACGTCGAACGGTCTCGGTTTCGCCTTTCAAGACGCGGCGGTAAGTGAGACGCTACAGACGCTCGCGACGATCTTCCTCGTCATTTTCTTGATTGCGGTGGCGATGACGTTCGTCGGAAGTTTATGGATTGTGCGCCAAGGACTCGATCCGCTCCGGCGGCTCGAGTCGACGATGGGCCGGATCACGGAATCAGGGACCCTCGAGACGATTGACGTCGGTCCGAATCAAGATGAGGTGTCGACGCTCGCGACAGGGTTCAATCAGATGATTGCCCGTGTCGAAGGGTCGATGGAGCAACAACGCCGTTTCGTCGCGGATGTTTCACATGAACTCAAAACCCCGCTCACCGTTATTGAAGGGTACGCCAAGTTGCTCAGACGTTGGGGTCAACATGACCCCGTCGTACGCGACGAGGCGATTGATCATATTTTGACCGAGTCGAGACAGATGCGGGAGGACTTGATTGAACCGATGCTTGAACTGAGTCGCTTCGCCGCTTTAGAGGACATCGAAGTCGAACAGATCGATTTGAGCGATCTCGCGCTCCAACTTGAAGAACGGTTCGAACGGTCGCACGGAAAACACGTCCCGATCGACGCGGCAGGGAGTTGGGCTGGACATCGTGACTCGTTGCAGCGATTGATTGTCATCTTCATCGATAACAGCTTGAAGTACGCGACCGACACGAGCGTAACGATGACATCAAATCGGATTGAGGTGCGTGACCATGGGACAACTCTGACCGAGGAGGCGCGTGCGCGGTTGTTCGACCGGTTCTATCGGCTTGATGAGGCGCGCGACCGGAGCGGCAGCGGTCTCGGGCTTGCCATCGCCAAAGAAGTCGCCGACTTGAACGGTTGGAAGGTTGGGAGTTACGCGAACGCGCCGGACGGGAGCATATTCTTCGTCACCAAATGAGGAAAGTTTCTCAGGCACTCATCATTTTCTAATGAAATCCTCGTGGTGCTCTAACGTCAACGTTCTATGATGAAGGTGTAGAGAAGGAACAGCACATGGAACGAGGAGGAAACATCATGAAATTACTTGGGTGGATTTTAGGGGTCGGCCTGGCCGTACTCGCTGTCGCAGGGATCGGATTGTATGTCGCGAACGACAAGACGGATACGGTCATCATCCCACGCGCCATCGATAGTGCCAATAGTGGAACCGACGACGCGAAAGACGACGCTGCGAAGGAAGCTGCCGCTACTTCCGAATCGAACGCATCTTCAAGTGACGTGCCCGTCCGTTCGGTCGACGATGACGACTATGAACTATACGGGACGCTCGTCAGCTTGTCAGATCAGGACGTGACGATCAGCTTTAGCGGAAAAGAATCGACGTACCCACTTGCTTCCCGCCACGAGATCGATGACGACACCCCGAAAGCCGGTGACCGTGTCAAACTCGAGTTCAATCAAAACAATGAAGTGAAAGAAGTCGACCGGGAGAGCGACGACTTCGACATTTACGGTAGTTTCGTCAGCCTCTCGGATCGAGACGTCGTCATTGAGCGTGACGGGAAGCAAGTGACGTACCCACTCGCCGCTCGCTATGAAATCGATGATGAGATGCCAACAGCCGGTGATCGCGTCAAACTTGAATTGAACATGCAAGAGCAAGTCAAAGAGATCGAACGTGATGATGACCGTAGCAGCGCAGATGATCGCGATGACGCTAGCGATGATAGTGATGACGGTCGGGATGACAATCAAGATGATCAAGATGACGACCAAGATGATGACAATTGATGAACGAACGGGTGCCCGCTGGAGGCACCCGTTTTTGATTCGTAATATTTCTGCAAACATAATCGATTCGTATCTTATGATATGATGGAGAGGGAATTTATGCCAACATAACATAATACATATAACGACGATGTAGGGAGAGGGGAGACGAGTGATGAGACTGAGTTGGACTGCCCTGCTCGCCCTCTGTTGCCTCAGCGGTTGTGGTTCGAAAGAAGAGATTAACGCCCTCGCGTTACGCCCGCTCGAAGCGTACGTGACGAATCAGGATGAGCAGGAACACATTTTACCGGAAACAGAGAAGCGACTGCTCGCTTATTGTCGACAACAAACGACGGAACGGCTCCCGTCACGCCGGGGCGAGGTGGCTGAAGTGACGTTTCGCCATCCGCTGTATGCAGAGCTCGGCAGTCAGACGATTAAGTATTGGGTGAGCGGTGACGACCGTTATTTGTCTTGTGCGAACAGCCACGAACAAATCGAGCGGACGTTCCGGATTGACCCCGTCAACGAATTCGAGTCGCTCATCTCGAGTGAACTAGTCGAGACCGACGTCGGAGAGGCGGTCTCGTTTTATCCGGAACCCGATGTCGCAAAAATCGTCAACTTGTTCCGGGTGAATCAAGCGCATGAAACAATCGTCCCGGGATCGACATTCCGCTACCAGACGCCGGACAGCGGTTCGTTGTACGTGACGTATGAGGTGATGCGGAACGGCCGGACGCTCGACCGGACGATTGAACCGGGGCTGTTCGTATTCAAGAGCGGAAAGAATGACGGATACGCCTTCCTCACGAAGTTAGCGGATGGCAGGGTCGCGCTACAGATGGGTACGGAATCGTCATGGGAACGCACCGTTCTTCCAAGCGCCTTCACCGGAAAGTATGTATATACCGATTCGACAACTGATGTGTTCACGCTCGATCATTCAAAACGCCAACTGTTGAAACGAGTCGTACTTGCTGAACAGCCGATTGGAGACGTAAGCGACGCCACCTCGCTCACATTGTCTAAACAATATGATGCGGTCATCGAAGTTTGGGGCAGTGTCAGACGGCCGATGACCACGAAGCTGATGAGTTCGTCCGCTCGTTCGGTGAAGACGAAGCTCGCCACGTACGAGACGAAGGGGAAGACGTCATATCTAGATGGACCGAATACGCAAGAGCTGTTCGAACTCCTGACGCATGTGACAGGCGGAGACAAGTCAGAAGTAGCCGTCCAACACGGGATACTCTCCTTGTACGAACACTTACAAGAGCAACATTTCGAGGTTTGGGTCGAACCTGGGGATCAACGGGTCTACCTCATCGACCTGACGACGAAACAAACGTACGCAATCGACCTGATGCGGCTCGAGGAATTGTTGAATCGATCGATTCGATATAATAGCTGAACTAGATATATTACCCGCTTTATGACAAGACTATGTCATGAAGCGGTTTTTTTGTCGTTAAATTGACACTATATTTTGCTGGAAAACTATCCTATAATTTTTTTTGCGAAGGTTCAACATTACATACATGAATCCGATACATCTATAAAACACACAGCACTAACCTTCTCGTCATCAATTTTATGAAGAAAAGGGGGAACGGAGAGACACATCTCAATTCAACCATCATTGTCCGTCACCAAGTTTTGTCAGTCATCAGGAGAGGAATAGGTATTGAAATTGAAAAAGATTATTATGTCTCTAACGGTAGTGTTGTTAATTGTTAGTCTGAACATGTCAAAAACGGGAGCGCAAACGATGAACCCACTCGACGGTGTGAAGAACTATCAAGTGTATTATGGTCATCCGACCGAAACGATCATCAAAGATATGCAAAACTATGATCTCGTCATCATCGAGCCGCTTCATTATACAAAAGCTCAAGTTGAACAGATCAAGTCACGCGGTACGAAAGTACTCGGTTATATTAGTGTTATGGAAGTCGCGACGTGGAACACCGGTCTCATGTCAAAACTTCAGTCAGGTGATTTCTTCACGCGCAACGGACAACGTGTCCACTACCCGGAATGGGATTCTTACTTGACGAACATCGCTTCACCGCACTTCCAAGGGCTCTTGCTCACGGAAATCCAAAACCAAGTCATCGCTAAAGGGATCGATGGCGTGTTCATGGATACGGTCGGCGATATCGACAACGAACATTTGAACAACCCGACCGTGCTCAAGCAGCAACGTGACGGTCTCGTCAACTTCTTGAAAGAAGCGCGTGCCCGTTACGGCAACATCGCTATGGTCCAAAACTGGGGCTTTGACACACTCGAAACGTCGACAGCACCTTACGTTGATGGCATCATGTGGGAGAGCTTTAACGCCGACACGATCAAAAGCGACGCCTGGTCACAAAACATGATCAAAAAACTTCAAGCAGTCGATACGAAACATTCGGTCAAAACGCTCACGATCTCGACGCGTCAAAGTGCGGAGAGCCACAAACTTGCCGCTGACTCGAAGTTTATCCACTTCCACGAAGCAGACGCTTATGTGAACTGGAACGCAGGTCTTGTGACACGGACGAAAGATACGGCACCGACTCCGGCACCTGTCGTGGTAGCACCAACGACAGAGACGTCAACAGCAACAAAACCGGAAGCGACGAAGCCAGCGACGGAAACATCGACTGCACCAAAACCGGTAGCAACGAAACCAGCGACGGAAACATCGACTGCACCAAAGCCGGTAGCAACGAAACCAGCGACGGAAACATCGACTGCGCCAAAGCCGGAAGCGACGAAACCAGCGACGGAAACATCGACTGCGCCAAAACCGGTAGCAACAAAACCGGCGACAGAGACGTCGACTGCGTCAAAACCGGTAGCAACAAAACCGGCGACAGAGACGTCGACTGCGTCAAAACCGACAACAGCGCCGACGAAGCCTACTGCATCGACGAGCACGACAACGAAGCCAGTCGAGCAAAAAGATTCGAAGCAAGCTGAGCCGAAGCAGAAAACAGAAAAAGAACTGAAAAAAGACAAAAAGAAAGCGAAGAAGCACGCGAAAAAACATGCTGCTAAGCATGCCAAGTTCGTGGAGCACGAAAAAGCCAAAGGCAACATGTGTGCAAAAGCCAAGCACAAGACAGCCGGCTTTTTAAACTTCTTCAAATTCTAATCTAGAAGGTAGATCAACCCCAAGGTGTCAAACTGGCCCTTGGGGTTTCGTCTGACCTCTTCAAAAACGGAAGTTGACCCTACCTTTCTAAGAGAAGTTGGGGTACAATGCTCGAGAGAGATTTAGAGAGGAGTGAAGCAAAATGGGAAAAGTACACGTTTATGATCACCCATTGATTCAGCACAAGATGACGATTATGCGCAAAGTAGAGACGGGGACGAAGCAGTTCCGCGAACTCGTAGAAGAGGTTTCTTCACTCATGGCATATGAAATTACACGCGACCTTCCGCTTACTGATGTGGAGATTGAGACACCGGTCTCGGTATCGACACAAAAGATGATTGCCGGCAAGAAATTGGGAATCGTCCCAATTTTACGGGCAGGCCTCGGCATGGTGGATGGCTTCCTCAAAATGATGCCGAACGTCAAAGTCGGTCACATCGGTCTTTACCGTGACCCGGAGACGCTCGAGCCGCACGAATACTATCTCAAGTTGCCGACAGATATTACCGAGCGTGACTTCATCGTCGTCGACCCGATGCTTGCGACCGGCGGATCTGCAGCTGATGCGATTGCAGCCCTTAAAAAACACGGCGCGAAGTCGATCAAGCTTGCTTGTCTCTGCGCAGCGCCAGAAGGCGTCGAACGCGTTCAAGCCGAGCACCCAGACGTTGAAATCTATCTCGCCGCACTCGACGAGAAGTTGAACGAACATGGCTACATCGTGCCAGGACTCGGTGACGCAGGTGACCGTTTGTTCGGAACAAAATAAGCAAAACGAAAGGAGGCTCCAGTCGGATCCTCCTTTTTTGTGCACTCAATCTGTCAAAACCAATCCATAATAGTTGAGAAAACCGAAGCAACAACCGATAGTGAAGACAGAAGCGAATGTCATCTGTTGAAATGAGGAAGAGAACGACCATGAGGCCAAAACTGTCACTTTTGCAAGCCTATCTGTTGATTGCGTTATTAGCGCTGTTTTTGACGAGTCTATGGAGCTACAGCGCCTTCCAAAACATCGAACGGCAGAACGAGCGTATCGTCGAAGAGGCGATTCCGATCGCGAACGCGGCGTCTGAACTGTTCGCGCTCCTGCTCGATCAAGAGTTATCGGTCCGTGGCTATACATATAATCAAGATATGTTGTCGCTCCGACAATATAATGAGACGAAGTATGCTCTTGCTGAGACGATTCAAGTCATCCACGAGCTTGACCATCGCCATCCGATAATGCAGGAAATCATTCAAGGAGAGGCGCTTCCGCTCATCAATGAGATGGAGATGTTTTATGAGTCACAGCTTGCCCTCGTCGATGCGGGCAAAATTGTGGAAGCGAATGCGCGGCGCTATAGTGGGATTGATTACATCAATCAATTTCGAGACGTTGACGCCGACATCCGGGAGGACATCGACAAAATCATTCAAGAGGCGTCACAGCGAAGTGTCAGTGCCTCGAATTCGGCGACGTGGGTGATCGTCATCGTCGTCGCGATCGCCATCCTCTTGTTGCTCGCATTCGTGCACACGTTCCGGCTCGAGCGCAGCAAGCAGGCGCTGATCCATCGGTCGCTTCATGACGCTTTGACCGGCGTTTGGAATCGTCGTGCCTTCGATGAAAAGCTCGAGCGACTTTGGGATGAGACGGAAGAATCAAGTACGGATGTCGCGCTCCTCCTGCTCGACATCGATGCGTTCAAACTGTATAACGATACGTACGGTCATTTGGCGGGGGACGCCTGTCTCGAACGGGTCGCAAAAGCCGTGGATAAAGCAGTCGGGGAAGATGGCATGGTCGCCCGCTACGGCGGCGAGGAGTTCGCGGTATTACTTCGGCCGCACCATGCCCGTCAGTCAAAAGAAGTCGCTGAACGGATTCGCCAAGCGGTTCTTAAGCTGAACATTTTGCATGAAGCGTATCAGCCGCTCCGCAAAGTGAGCGTCAGCATCGGTGTCGCAGAACACATCCCCGGACTAGACGTCGAGAAGTCTGATTTGATCGAAGCGGCTGACCGAGCGCTCTATCAGGCGAAGCAAAGCGGACGTAACCGCGTTTCGATGGGGAAAGCGATGTAGGTCGTTCGATTCGAGGCGCCGAAAACGACCAACGTGGTCAACAAACGGACAGACAAAATCCCGCCCTTTTCAAGGGGCGGGATTTCTGTCTTTATTCTTCGATTAAACCTTCAGAGACGAGGAAGTCGTGAGCCACTTTCTCGGGACGTTGTTTTTCGACGTCGGCGAGGTAGTTCAACTCTTGCATGATTTCGTCCGTGATTTTGCCGTTGAGCAAGTTCAACACGTCTGCGAGCTCGGGATGCTCGGTGAGCGTCTCTTCATTGACGATCGGGACGGCGTAGTAAGGCGGGAAGAACTGTTGATCGTCTTCGAGGACGACGAGTTCGAACCGCTTCAATAGGCCATCGGTTGAGAAACCATCGATTGCCTGGCTCTCGCCGTTCATGAGCGCCGTGTAACGAAGGCCGCCATCGACCGGTTTCACGTCTGCGAAGTTGAACGGATACACTTCTTTCAAGCCGAGATAGCCGTCTTCCCGGTTCGAGAATTCGATTGTCGGGCCGAAGACGAGCTCGTCACTCACCGCGGCAAGGTCAGAGACGGTCTTCAAGTTATACTTGTCGGCGTCTTCTTGTTTGACGGCGATAGCGAACGTATTGTTAAATCCAATCGGATCGAGTGTCCGGATATCGAACCGCTCTTGCATTTGCGACCGGACTTGTTCGTAGACAGCGTCCGGGTCGTTATCGACTTCTTGCTTCAAGACGTCGACGAAGAGTGTGCCTGTGTACTCGACATAGGCATCGATTTCACCGGTCCGGAGTGCGCTGAACGCGACTTGCGTACCGCCGAGGTTAAGTTGACGCTTCACCTCGAGATCGGTCTTGTCTTCGATCAAATCGGCAACCATGTTCCCGAGGATCGCTTGCTCCGTATAGTTTTTCGAACCGATGACGATCGTATCGTCTTCACGGGTGAAGGCGTAGATCGAACCGGCGAGGAGCAAGGCGAACGCTGTCGCGATCACGATGAGCGGTTTCGCCACTTTTCTAGCGGGACGGTGTTTTTTCTTCTTCATCCGTCCGTCGGCGAGGACAATCCCGTTCGGAGCGACTTTATACTCGATACGGCTGACGATGAAGTCGATCAAGAGTGCGAGTAGACCGGCCGGAATCGCACCTGCTAAAATCTGGTTGTTGTCGACTGTCTGGATACCGGCGAAGACGAGGTAACCGAGACCACCTGCTCCGACGAACGCTGAAATCGTCATGAGACCGACAGCTGTTACGGCTGAGATTCGAATCCCGGCCATGATGATCGGCAAGGCGAGCGGCAATTGGATCTTGCTTAAAATTTGGCGATCGGTGAGGCCGATCCCTTTAGCGGATTCAAGCGTGTCACCTGGAATGCTCGACAGACCCGTGTACGTGTTCTTCACGATCGGAAGCAGTGAATACAGGACGACCATGATGATGGCCGGTGTCGAACCGATCCCGATGAACGGGATGAGGAAACCGAGCAAGGCAAGACTTGGCACAGCCTGAACGACGCTCGTCAGACCGAGGATCGGTTTGGCGAGGCGTGGCATCCGGAGAATCAAAATACCGAGCGGGACACCGATCAGTACTGCGAGCGAGACGGCGAAGACGGTCAGTTGCAAGTGTTCAAGCAAGAGCGTACCGATTTGGTCGGTGTTGCCCGCGACGTAATTGAAAAAAGATTGAATCGTATTCATATTGTTTCCTCCTCTTGCATGAATTGCTCACTGAGGACGGAAAGCAAACTGCTGCGTGTGATGAGTCCGTTAAGGATAGGTCCGGTCACGACCGGCAGATAGCCTTGGTCGCTCGTGTTCATGACGTCTAAAATATCGAGGAGCGAGTCCTCGCTCGAGACGAAAGCGTAGTTCACGTTCATGACTTCCTCGAGTCGTCTCGTCTTATCTTGGATCCCGTGGACGTCTTTCAATTTGATGAGTCCTTGAAGAACGCGATCGCGGTCCGTGATCAGGAGACTGTCGACTTTGCGTGAACGCATGATTTCAATCGCTTGCAACACCGTGCGTTTGCCGCTGATCGAGACAGGGTCCGTGATCATGATATCTTTCGCTTTAATGTATTCAGGGCTGTTCCAAATTCGATTTTTACCGATGAACGCTTCGACATACTCGTCTTTCGGGTTACGGAGAATCTGTTCCGGTGTATCGAACTGAACGATTTCCCCGTCACGCATGATACAAATACGATCAGCCAGCTTGATCGCCTCATCCATATCGTGGGTGACGAATACAATCGTTTTCTTGACTTCCTCTTGCAGGTTGAACAGTTCTTCTTGGAGGTCGTTCCGTGTCACAGGATCAAGGGCGCTGAACGGCTCGTCCATCAAGATGACTTCCGGGTCGTTCATGAGGGCGCGGGCGAAGCCGATGCGCTGCTGTTGACCGCCGCTCAGTTCACTCGGATAGCGATCGATGAATTGATCCGGATCGAGGCCGACCATGCGGAGCAAGTGCTCGGTCCGGGCGTCCATATCCTGTTCGGCGTGTCCTTCGAGACCGGCGATCAATTGGATATTCTCGCGGATCGTCATATGAGGGAAGAGGCCAGTCTGTTGAATGACGTAACCCATTTGGCGTCTCAGTTCGATTGGATCCATCTTACGTGTGTCTTGACCGTTGACGATGATCGTCCCGGACGTCGGTTCGATCAAACGGTTGATCATTTTAAGCGACGTCGTCTTACCGCAGCCGGACGGGCCGATAAAGACGACGAGTTCGCCTTTGTTAATCGTCAAGTTCATTTCCTTCAGTACAGTCGTACTTTTGAAGGTCTTCTCTACATTTTTAAACTCAATCATTGACTCAACTCTTTTCAAAAATTATTTTCACATAACCTTATTTGCCCGTTGTCGAAGGATTGTAAACATTATTTTCGAAAAAAGTGTTTAACAGGTTGTAAAAGGGGGGATTATTACTTGCTGTTTAAACAGTGCGAAGAGCCGCTCATGGCAAGAGAGACGCGATTATCAGTTTTGAAGTCACAAAATAGACACAAATATAGATGACGCTTACATCTTAATTGCAGACTTCCGACAAAGGTTGGCATCGGTTCCGGCTTGATGGCGTTGGGTTTTCAGCCGATTCATGCTTAGAAATGATGATGTGAGATTCGTCACTACAAATTTGTCAGAATCGCTCGACACGGCAAAAAGATAATCGGTATACTGATACAGGATAATGAAAACGATTTCAATGCGAAATCAGCGTCCGTTTTAAAACCTTTTGTGAACGTGGGGAGGTTTACGTTGTATTTTCCAATACGCGGATGTATAACTGAACTATTCCTCATCTGATTCGGTTTGTGAAATATTATAAAGTCAACATTTTTATTTCACCGTTTCTTCACACTTCTTTAAAATTTAGTGATTTTAATTTAGTTTGTGAAGTGCGTAAAAGCCTTGATACGACTTGGTTTAAAGCGCTTTTATAATTGTGAAATCAATTGACTTCTTATGCTATTTCCATTACTCTGAACTTGTGTGACTTTTGATGGTCACGCGAGTGTGAATCGAAGAAGATGAAGTGCTGGCTGCCAGTTAGAAAGGGGGACTAGGATGACGAAAAAAGACAATCGTTACCTATCCTACGCCTCGCTCGCCTCACAAATCTCGACCGCGCTCGCCGGACCGATCGTCATCGGTTATCTCGTCGGCCAATATGGGGCGAGACGTGAATTTTGGGGCACGTTTGGTTGGAATGTGTCGGTGTTTCTCGGAATGTTTATCGGGATCACCGCGCTCGTACTCACCCTTCGAAGTTTAATGACAGGAGAGGACGAATGAAGCTAGAACAAACGGAACTACAACAAGTGCAAGCAGACAGAAAAGCACAACAAGAGTTGATGAAACGCTATACGAAGTGGTTTGTCGGATGGTTCGCCATTCTCCTCGTCGGAGCGCTCATCGTCCCTGTGTACAAACCGGTATTTCTCGGCTTGTTCCTGGGTGGGGTCGCCAGTCTGATCATTCTACATATGCAGAATCGCAGCGTCATTCGGATGTTTGACGTGATCGAACATGGGCGACGCCCGAAATCGCACGGGACTGTTTCAAGAATGGCAGTCGGTGCGTTAGCCGTGATAGTCGGTCTCTTCTATGAGGATCGAGTATCGCTGATTGCGGTGGTAACTGGTCTAATCGCCGGCCACATCATACAATTTGGCGAGTTCACACTTGCCCAGCTCAGCAGGAAAAGAGGTGAATACTAATGGGTCATGAGTTTCCCACATATTCTCTACAACTTGGAGACTATACGTTATATGGGAGCTGGACGAACGTCATTACGGTGCTAATCGCATCACTGCTCGTCTTTGCGTTCGCCGTTTGGGGAACACGACGCTTGGCCATGAAGCCGACAGGTAAGCAGAACTTGATGGAATTCTTCGCGGAATTCGTACGCGGGATCATCTCGAGTGCGATGGATTGGAAGACAGGAGGCCGCTTTATCGGGTTTGGGATGACGTTGATTTTGTTCATTCTGATTTCGAACTTGATGGGTCTGCCGTTCAACGTCATTTCCGGTCACTATCTATGGTTCAACTCACCGACGGCCGATCCTTACGTCACATTGGCGTTGTCGACACTCGTCGTTGCAATGTCACACTATTACGGCGTGAAGCTACACGGTTTCAAGCACTATTCGGCGGAATTCGTGAAGCCGGTCTGGTTCTTATTGCCGATCAAGCTTATCGAGGAGTTCGCGAACACCTTGACGCTCGGTCTGCGTCTTTACGGTAACATCTTTGCCGGTGAAATCATGATTACCATCATCTTGGGACTCGCAATTACCGCACAAGGGGCACTTAACCCGCTTGGTGCTGTGTTCGCAATCCTGCCGATGATTTTATGGCAAGGTTTCTCAATCTTTATCGGGGTTATCCAATCCTACATTTTCCTGACGCTTGCAATGGTGTACATCGGGCATAAAGCTTCAGCCGAGCATTGATTCGGATAAGCTGGCCTCGCCAAAGCGTTGAACAAAAAAACTATTTACTTACTTTTAGGAGGAACATACACAATGGAACAAATGAATCTTCTCGCAACAGCAATCGTTATCGGTCTCGGAGCACTCGCGGCTGGTATCGGTAACGGTCTCATCGTATACGGAACAGTACAAGGACAAGCACGTCAGCCAGAACTTAAAAACGAACTTCGTCAAACGATGTTCATCGGTATCGGTTTGGTTGAGGCCCTCCCGATCATCGGTGTGGCTGTCGGTTTCCTTCTCCTCAACTCTTGATTACGAGTTAACGAGAACAACAAACGAGGGAGCAAGCCTCCCTCACTTATTTAGTCAAGAGGAGGGTATGCATGGATACGATGATGATTGCAGCTGGTGCCGGTGGCGAAGGCCTCCGCATCCTGGATATGATCTTTACACTTTTCACATTCCTCGTACTCTTGGCCCTGTTGAAGAAATTTGCTTGGGGACCACTCCTTGGAATGATGAGACAGCGTGAAGAGTATGTAGCGAACGAAATCGAGCTTGCTGAAAAGAGCCGCAAAGACGCGGAGACATATGTCGTCGAACAACGTGACGCATTAAGCGCCGCACGTACAGAATCAAAAGAGATGCTTGACTCAAGCCGTCGTCAAGCAGAAGCCGAACAAGCACGCTTGGTGGAGCAGGCGCGTTTGGAAGCCGAAAAAATCAAGATCGAGGCTGGAAAAGCGATCGAGCGTGAGCGCGAGCTCGCGAAACAGTCGCTTCAAACCGAAGTCGTCACACAGGCGCTCTCGGCAGCACGCCACGTCCTTCAGTCAGACCTTAAGGGCGACGAAGTGAAACAACGTGCCCTCGTCACAGACTTCCTGTCTAAAGCGAAAGGTGCTAACTGATGAACACATCGTTAGCAAAACGCTATGCCAAAGCGCTCTTCGACTTAGCGCGGGAACAAGGCACGCTCGACCAAGTCGAAGCGGAAGTGCGTCTGCTCGATGAAGTGCTCCACGCGACGCCTGAATTGATGGACATTTTAACGAATCCAGCAGTCAGCGACAGCGAGCTTGTACAGCTTTTAACACACAGCTTTGGTGATATGACAGATATCGTGCTTAACACACTTCTCGTCATGGTCGAGAACGACCGTGCGAGCGAAGTTCGCGGGCTGCCGCGTTATGTCTTAGATTACATCAACGACTTCCGCGGCATCGCTGAAGGGTTCGTCACAAGTGCTTACCCGTTGTCGGCAGCAGAGTTGAAAGAAGTCGAACTCGTCTTCGGTCAGAAGATGAACAAGACGCTTCAATTGAAGAACGTCGTCGATGAACAGGTTATCGGTGGACTTCGTGTCCAGATCGGTTACACGACGTATGATGACACAATCGAAACTAAACTAACACGCCTTGAGCGTGAATTGTTGAATGCGTAAGAAATAGGGGTGAATTCAATGACGATCAAAGCTGAAGAAATCAGCGCCCTGCTAAAAGAGCGAATCGCTTCGTACGGTTCTGAAATCGAAGTTAGTGAGACAGGTACAGTCATTCAAGTAGGTGACGGTATCGCTCGTGCATTCGGACTCGATAACGTTATGGCAGGAGAACTCGTAGAGTTCTCAAACGGCATAATGGGCTTGGCGCAAAACTTAGAAGAAGGCAACGTCGGGATTATCATCCTCGGCGACTACAAAGGTATCAAAGAAGGCGACTCGGTTAAACGTACGGGCCGCATCATGGAAGTACCAGTCGGTGATGCGCTCCTCGGACGCGTCGTCAACCCGCTCGGACAACCAATCGACGGTCTTGGACCGATCGTGACGGACACATACAACCCGATTGAACGTAAAGCTTACGGCGTTATGGCCCGTAAGTCAGTTCACGAACCGCTCCAAACTGGGATCAAGGCGATTGACGCCCTCGTACCAATCGGTCGCGGTCAGCGTGAGCTCATCATCGGTGACCGTCAAACTGGTAAGACATCGGTCGCAATCGATGCGATCATCAACCAAAAAGAAGAAAACATGGTTTGTATCTACGTCGCAATCGGTCAGAAAGAATCAACTGTCCGTGGCGTAGTTGAGACGCTCCGTAAAAATGGTGCCCTCGATTACACAATCATCGTTTCGGCTTCGGCTTCACAGCCTGCCCCGCTTCTTTACCTCGCGCCGTTTGCAGGGGTATCGATGGGTGAGTACTTCATGGACCGCGGACAACACGTCCTCGTCGTGTATGATGATCTCTCGAAACAAGCGGCAGCTTATCGTGAGCTCTCGCTTCTTCTCCGTCGTCCTCCAGGCCGCGAAGCCTACCCAGGTGACGTCTTCTACCTCCACTCACGCCTTCTTGAGCGTGCGGCGAAGTTGAACGACGAACTCGGTGGCGGCTCGCTGACAGCTCTTCCGTTCATCGAGACACAAGCGTCGGATATCTCGGCTTACATCCCGACGAACGTTATCTCGATCACAGACGGTCAAATCTTCCTTCAGTCAGACCTCTTCTTCTCAGGGGTACGTCCCGCGATCAACGCCGGTCTCTCGGTATCGCGTGTAGGTGGTGCGGCTCAAGTGAAAGCGATGAAGAAAGTTGCCGGTACGCTCCGTCTTGACCTCGCGTCATACCGTGAGCTCGAGGCGTTCGCCCAGTTCGGGTCAGACCTCGATAAAGCGACACAAGCGAAGTTGAACCGTGGACAACGGACGGTTGAAGTCTTGAAGCAAGAATTGAACGCACCGCTCTCGGTCGACAAGCAAGTGTTCATCATCTACGCTCTCACGAAAGGTCATCTCGATGACGTCCCAGTCGAAGACATCCGTCGTTTCGAAAAAGACATGAACGCATGGCTCGACCAAAACCGTGCGGACCTTTGCCGTGAAATCCGTCAAACAGGAAACCTTCCTGCTGACGAGGCGATGGTCGATGCAATTGCGGAATTCAAAAAGACATTCTCGCCATCGGTTTAATCCGGTGACGAGCGTCTATTAAGGTGGTGAATCGAAATGGCATCATTACGTGAGATCCAGATGCGGATCACCTCGACCCAAAGCACGAAGCAAATCACGAAAGCGATGAACATGGTGTCGGCCTCGAAGTTGAACCGCGCTCAAGGGAGCAACGCCAACTTCAAGCCGTACATGACCAAGTTGCAAGAAGTCATCTCGTCGATTGCCGGCGGTACTTCAGGCGCAACACACCCGATGCTTCAAGTCCGTCCCGTCAAACGGACCGGCTACATCGTCATCACGTCGGACCGCGGACTTGCTGGTGGATACAACGCCAGCGTCCTTCGCGACGTGTACCGCGAGTTGAAAGCCAAACACGATTCGACAGACGAGTACCGTCTGTACGTGATCGGGAAGGTCGGCGTTCAGTTCTTCAAGACACGTAACATTCCGGTGTACAGTGCGATGACAGGACTTAACGACCAGCCAACATTCGTTGAAGTCGCGGAGATCGTCAAACAGACGGTCGGCGCGTTCAGTGAAGGCGAGATCGATGAATTGAAGCTCTGCTTCAACTCGTTCATCTCTGTCATCAGCCAAGAAGTGAAGATGGATCGATTGCTTCCGCTTGGGAATATCGAACAGACCGCATCTAATGTGATGTATGAATACGAACCAGAAGAAGAAACGATCTTAGCAGCGCTCCTCCCGCGATACGCGGAAGGGCTCATCTATGGCGCGCTTCTCGATGCGAAAGTATCGGAGCACGCGGCTCGGATGACGGCGATGGCGAACGCGACAGACAATGCGGATGATCTCATCCGCGGACTCAAGCTCAAGTTCAACCGCGCGCGCCAAGCGGCGATCACACAAGAAATCACAGAGATTGTCGGAGGTGCGGCTGCGCTTGAATAAGCGCACGCCCTCTAGATTGTAGGAGGCTAACACGATGAACGAATACGGCATAAAAGGCCGCGTAGTCGCAGTCATGGGCCCAGTTATCGACGTTAAGTTCGAGAACCACTTACCGAACATCTATAACGCCCTCAAAGTCACGTACGTGGCAGAGACGGCGCAAGATGTCAGTGTCGACTTGACGCTCGAGGTGGCGATTCACCTTGGGGATGACACGGTCCGTACGATTGCGATGGACTCAACGGACGGCGTTCGCCGCGGCATGGAAGTACTTGACTTAGGTTCACCGATTTCAGTACCAGTCGGAGAAGAGACGCTCGGTCGTGTCTTCAACGTACTCGGTAACCCAATCGACGATAAAGAAGTTTCACCGACTGTACGTCGGGCACCGATTCACCGTCTCGCACCTACGTTTGATGAATTGTCGACAAATGTTGAGATCTTGGAAACAGGGATCAAAGTCGTCGACCTTCTCGCACCGTACATCAAAGGTGGTAAAATCGGCCTCTTCGGTGGTGCCGGTGTAGGTAAAACTGTTCTCATCCAGGAACTCATCAACAACATCGCGCAAGAGCACAGCGGGATTTCTGTATTCGCAGGAGTCGGCGAGCGTACGCGTGAAGGAAATGACTTGTTCCACGAGATGACGGAATCAGGCGTTATCAAGCAGACGGCGATGGTATTCGGTCAGATGAACGAGCCGCCGGGCGCGCGTCTACGCGTTGCCTTGACGGGTCTCACGATGGCAGAATACTTCCGCGATGAGCAAGGACAAGACGTTCTTCTCTTCGTCGATAACATCTTCCGTTTCACACAGGCAGGTTCTGAAGTATCGGCCCTTCTCGGTCGGATGCCATCTGCCGTAGGTTACCAGCCGACACTCGCGACGGAAATGGGTATGCTTCAAGAGCGGATCACGTCGACAGCTAAAGGATCGGTCACATCGATCCAAGCGGTTTACGTACCAGCCGATGACTATACTGACCCGGCTCCAGCGACAACGTTCGCCCACCTTGATGCAACGACCAACCTTGAGCGTCGTCTCTCGGAGATGGGGATCTACCCAGCCGTTGACCCGCTCGCATCGACTTCACGTGCCCTCTCGCCTGACATCGTCGGACCTGAGCACTATGAAATCGCGCGTAACGTCCAGCAGACGCTTCAGCGTTACAAAGAGCTTCAAGATATCATCGCGATCCTCGGTATGGACGAGTTGTCTGAAGACGATAAGCTCACGGTTCACCGTGCCCGTCGGATTCAGTTCTTCTTGTCACAAAACTTCCACGTGGCTGAGCAGTTCACTGGCCAACAAGGTTCGTACGTACCAGTTAAAGAGACAGTCCGTGGCTTTAAAGAGATCCTCGATGGTAAACACGATGATCTCCCAGAAGACGCATTCCGTCTCGTTGGTCCAATCGAAGACGTCATCGAAAAAGCGAAGACGTTGGTCTAAGACCTACACGGAAGGGGGAAACTAGACGATGAATACTCTTCACGTCAACGTCGTCACCCCGGATGGTGCAGCTTACGAGGGCGAGGCACGAATGGTCGTCGCCAAATCGGTGACAGGTGAACTCGGTATCTTGCCGAAACACATCCCGATGGTGACGCCACTCGACGTCTCGGTCCTTAAACTGCGCCACGAAGATGGTGGACGCACGCTGATCGCACTCAGCGGCGGTTTCATGGAAGTTCGTCCCGATATGGTGACGATCTTAGCTGAAACGGCCGAAATGGCGGATAAGATCGACTACGACCGCGCCTCTGCGGCGAAATTCCGCGCCGAACGTCGCCTTCAAGATTCGAAGATTTCGGATACTGAATTCCGACGTGCGGAGTTAGCGCTCAAGAAAGCGGTCAACCGCTTGAGCATTCGCGATATTAAAGAATGATGAGCATCCTCTCTCACTTTTAGTGGGAGAGGATTTTTTGTTCCTCCATTTTGAATCAGACGTTTGAACCAGCTTCCTTCATTATATGTAGGTGGAAAGAACCATGTTTTTTTGTGTCCAAATAGTGGAATGCAGGAACGGGTCGTCCGATAGTATAGGTGGGAACTATCAAAAAGGAGATAGATGGATGAAAGTTTACGTTGCGCGTCAACCGATCTTTGACCAAAAACTACGTGTCTGCGGCTACGAACTGTTGTATCGCCGCAGCGAGAAAAATATGTTCGAACACGTCGACGATGCGCTTGCGACCGCCGACGTGATCCATAACGCCTACCTCGTCTTTAATTTTCGGGAATTGACCGAAGGGACGCGGGCGTTCATCAACTTTCCACAGAACTTGATCGAAGGGGAAGTGCCTTCATTATTGCCGCGGCAATCTCTCGTCATCGAAGTGCTTGAACACGTCGAACCGACCGAGAAAGTACTTGCCGCCCTGCGATCACTTCGGCGGAAAGGTTATACGATCGCCTTAGACGATTTCGTCTTCGAAGAGAAATACCGCCCGTTGATCGGGCTTGCGGATATTATTAAAATCGATTATCAGGCGACACCGGTCGATCAACAGAAACGCTTGATCGATGCGCTCGGACACCGGATCGAATTTCTTGCGGAAAAGATAGAGACGAAGCTTGAATATGATATCGCGAAAGAGCTTGGCTATAAAATGTTCCAAGGTTATTTCTTCAGTCGTCCGACAGTCATTCATGGGGCGGAAGTCCATCCGCTCCGTAATACGCTCGTCGAGGTGCTGAAAGAGCTTGATAAACCAGAACCGAACTTCCGCCGCATCGCCGGGCAAATTGAACGAAGTGTCGATCTGTCCTACAAGATGCTCCGGTCGGTGAACACGGTCTATCAAAAGGGCCGTACGACGATTCAATCGATCGAACAAGCCGTTGCCCGCATCGGACTTGACGAGATGCGGCGCTGGTCGTATTTGATGTTGCTTCGGGAGATGCAGACGTCTGAATCGAAAGAATTGATCAAGCAAAGCGTTATCCGTGGGAAGATGATGGAGTTGATTGCCGATGAGACAATTCCGGGGGTAGCTCCGTTTGATGCGTTCATCACCGGGATTTTCTCTTCACTCGACGTCATTTTGGACGAGACGATGCAAACGCTGATCGCCGAGCTCCCAGTCGAACCGGTTGTCAAAGAGGCACTTCTCGGTAAGCCGAACAAGTTGCATGAACTGCTCGAATCGGTGAAGGCATATGAGCAGTTAACTGTGCCAGTCGACGAGACGGCTCTAGATTGGTCTCGTTACTATATCGAAGCGATCCGCTGGGCGCTCGCACAGGACGAAAAAAAGGAATAATGTTTGAAAATTTGGTGGGACGTCAATTACTGTAGTAAAGGCTATGCGCCGATGACGTCCCTTTTATATGCGGTTTATTTAAAGAGAGTGAGCTGATAGGATGAGACGATTCGATTGATCATCATCATGCTAAGTCTTTTTTTCTCTGTCGCAACGTGCTATGATTAAAAATGGTACAAAATTTCGAAAAGAGGGGAATCGAGGATGTTAAACACCGTCTTATCGCTCGTCATCTATGTCGTAGCGATCTACGTCGCTTGGTGGGCACTCATGCCAGTTAAGTGGGAGAGCGTGCTCAACCAAGTGAGAAGTCCGCAAGCCGCTGTCTTGCGTGTCCTCGTGGCCGTCGTCTTCGGTTCTCTGATCGCCCAGTTCTTTTTGGAGTATATCCGATTGGCTCAGGCGCTCGTACCATTACAGTCGATTTTCCAAATCATTAACAAACTGTAATCCTGTTGTAACGACTCCTATATGTATATCATGTAGGATAAACTCGTCTGACATGACGACCAATCATCAGGACAGATTATGATTTTATTTTTATTTTTTTCTGATGAGGCGTCACGTTAAAAAAACATCATAGTAATCGACATAACCACATCCGGAAACGGATATCGACGCATAAAATAAAAAAACAACGAAGCTGGAGGACAAAGAGAGATATGAAGGATTTGATTGTAGTCCGTGGAGGACGTAAATTGTCAGGTATTGTGCGTGTTGAAGGAGCTAAAAACGCCGTACTGAAAACATTAGTTGCCACTCTTTTAGCAGGCGAAGGAAAATCGGTACTTCAAAACGTGCCACGTCTTGCTGATGTTTACACGATTAATAAAGTGCTTCGCCATCTCGGTGCAGAGGTCGCGTTCGATGAAGCAAACAACGAAGTCACTGTCGATGCCTCGGGCACAATCAAAGACGAGGCACCGCTTGAGTACGTTCGCAAAATGCGTGCCTCGATCCTTGTCATGGGTCCTCTCCTTGCTCGTCTTGGCCATGCGCGTGTCGCAATGCCAGGCGGATGTTCGATTGGATCACGTCCGATCGATCTCCATTTAAAAGGATTTGAAGCAATGGGCGCGAAGACAGTGATCGGCAACGGTTTCGTCGAAGCATCAGTTGAAGGTCGCTTGAAAGGTGCGAAGATCTATCTTGACTTCCCATCGGTCGGTGCGACAGAAAACATCATGATGGCGGCGGTTCTCGCTGAAGGAACGACTGTTATCGAGAACGTTGCGAAAGAACCGGAAATCGTCGACCTCGCGAACTTCTTGAACGGTATGGGCGCTCACGTCCGCGGTGCTGGAACGGAAACGATCCGCATCGAAGGCGTAGACAAGTTGCATGGTGCTGAGCATTCGATCATCCCGGACCGTATCGAAGCCGGCACGTTCCTCGTCGCTGCTGCGATCACAGCTAGCGATATTGAAGTCATCGGAGCTGAGCGCGAACATCTACGTCCACTTATCTCGAAGATGGAAGAGATGGGCGTCAAGTTCGAAGAGACGACGGAAGGTATGCGTGTCATTGGACCAGAAGTATTGAAACCAATCGACTTGAAGACGATGCCACACCCTGGCTTCCCGACAGATATGCAAGCGCAAATGATGGCCCTCGTTTTAAAAGCGGGTGGCACGTCAGTTATTACGGAGACTGTGTTTGAAAACCGCTTCATGCATGTCGAAGAATTCCGTCGCATGAACGCGGATATTAAGATTGAAGGTCGTTCAGCAATCATTAAAGGTGGCGTCCGCCTCCAAGGTGCCGAAGTCGTTTCGACAGACCTTCGTGCCGGGGCAGCGCTCGTCCTCGCAGGACTCATCGCCGACGAGGAGACTCGTGTCGGTGACTTATACCATATCGACCGCGGATACGTCGATTTCCACAAGAAACTTAAAGCACTCGGTGCCGACATCGAGCGAATTGAAGGAACTGTCGAAATCGCTGAAGAACTGGTCAACAACTAATTAATAGACTCATAGGAGCGAGGAGATTCTTCTCGCTCTTTTCAATGAAGTAACGAACGGAGGAACCTACACACCATGTTTTCAAAAGATATCGGGATTGATTTAGGAACAGCAAACGTCGTCATCCACGTGAAAGGCCGAGGCATCGTCCTCGACGAGCCTTCAGTCGTGGCCATCAAGCGTTCGACAGGGAAAGTACTCGCCGTTGGTTCGGAAGCGTATCAGATGGTCGGGCGTACGCCTGGCGACATCGTTGCCATCCGTCCACTCCGTGACGGGGTCATCGCCGACTTCGCGACGACAGAAGCGATGCTTCGCCACTTCGTCGAGAAGATTCAAGTCCGTGGCTTCTTCGGTGGCATCCGGATGCTGATCTGTACACCGGCCAACGTGACACCGGTCGAGGCGAAAGCCATTCGTGAGGCCGCTGAGAAAGCTGGCGCCAAAGAAGTCTTCCTCGCCGTGGAACCAAAAGCAGCGGCCGTCGGCTCGGGCATGGACATCTGGAAGCCAGCTGGACATATGATCGTCGATATCGGGGGCGGGACGACCGACGTCGCCATCCTCTCGATGGGCGACATCGTCTGCGGTGAAACGATCAAGATTGCCGGAGACCGGTTCGATACGGACATTCTCCGTGCCATCAAAGACAAGCACAAGCTCATCATCGGTGAGCGTACGGCCGAACAGATCAAAAAAGAGATCGCGACCGTATTCCCGGGTGGGCGCAACGAGACGATGGATATCCGAGGCCGAGACATGGTGCGTGGGCTTCCGCGTACAGTAACGATCACGTCAGAAGAACTCCGTGAAGCGATGGCTGAGTCGGCGAACGAGATCGTCGAAGCGACGAAGCGCGTCCTCGAGCAGACGCCGCCAGAACTCGCGGCCGACATCATCGACCGCGGCATCATCATGACAGGTGGTGGATCGCTCCTTCACGGCATCGACCAGCTCGTTGCTGAACGAGTCGGTTTGCCAGTCATGATCGCCGACGAGCCGACGCTTAGCGTCGCGCACGGTACAGGCATCATGCTTGAGAACTTAGATCGATTGAAATAAGAGGAAAACTCGGTACACGGCGTCTACGCTTCCTAGAGAAGACGGGACGCCTGGACCGAGTTTTTTTGTTCGTCCTTTTGTTGACTAGCCTTACACTAGTTTTTTGCTCCCCTAAACATCGGACGATAAAAAAACTTCTTCCCCGAGCGGGAAGAAGTTTTTTAGTGCCACTTGTAATCTTTGTCGACGAACAGGCGCGTGTTTGCTTCCGTCTGACCGGTATTCAACCAGTCGTGGTAGTCACACGAACAAACGTCGTCTAAGTGAAGCGAATAACCGTTGTTGATCGTTTGGACCGTGATGCTCAAGTCATGATCGGCGAGCGTCTTCTTTAAGCGATAGATGAGGTTGTAGACGTTATGGAGTGCCCGTTGCGGATCATCGATATCGGGATAGAGCGTCTCGGCGATGAGCCATTTATTGACGACCTTGTCACGATGATAGATCAAGTAGGCGAACAGCTCTTCGGTCTTTTGGGTCGGCCATTTGACGAGGTCGCCGTCTTGCGTCTTGACGGAGAAATTGTCGAAACATTGGATCGTACACGTCTGATGATGCTTGGACTGAAGCGATTCTGTATACCGTTTCGAGACGCGCGGGACGAGGTCGTGAATCATTTCTTCGGTAATCGGTTTGAGCAGATAGTGGGTCGCCTGTAACCCGAACGCCTCGACCGCATATTGGCTGTGTGCCGTTGTAAAAACGACTTGTGTCGTCTCAGGGAGGCGCTTAGCGAGGTCAAGTCCGTTCATCTTTGGCATTTCGACGTCAAGAAAGACGAGATCGACTTCTTGCGTCGTTAAAAATTCGAGTGCCTGGACGGGGTCGTGGAACGAGCCCATCCATTTCAAATTCGGCTCTGCTTGGATGAATCGTTCCATCATCCTCAAAATATGGGGCTCGTCTTCAATTAGGATTGTCCGCATGTGTTACTGTCATCCTCTCTCGTTTCGGAAGCCGAATGTGCACGTTCGTGCCGACCCCGTGTTCAGAATTCAATTTAAACGTGGCGTCAGGAAGGTAACCGATTCGGCTTTTGACGTTCGGGATACCGATACCGCTCACTTCGTGAAGCACTGCCTTCGGGTCAAAGCCGACCCCGTTATCCGAGATGCGAATATCAATCATATCGCCGGCGTCTTGGACGGATAACAGGAGCCGTTTGACGCCGTCTTGTTTCATCAACCCATGTTGGACCGCGTTCTCAACAAGCGGTTGGATCAAGAGTGGAGGGATGAGAGCGTCGAGAACGGTCTCGTCAATCTCTTTGATGATGGTGAAGGCGCCGTCGAACCGCGTCTGCTCGATCATCAAATAAGAATCGATCACCCCGAGTTCTTGGCGGAGTGAAATATCTGTCTCCGTGCGTCCGTTCTCGAAGATGAAGCGGACGTACGTGCTCAAATGGCTAAGAAGTCGTGCGGCTTCGTTCGGTGCGGTGTAGCAGAGTGCGATCACGTTCCCGAACGTATTGTACAAGAAATGCGGCTTGATTTGAGAGTTGAAGAATGAGATCTCGCTTTGTGTGGCGAACGTTTGCACTTCTCGCTTTTGCTTTTTGTCGGTCGATAAATGAACCGGCAGCAACATGAACATGAGTAAAAAGTAGATGAGCGACAGGACGTTCGAATACAACACTTGGTTCGGATGCGTGATGAACACGTAGATGAGTTGGCCGATATAGCCGATGACCAACGCGAGCGTAAAGATTAGAAATTCAAACGGATACCTATCGTCTTTTCGTTCGAATAGCCAATGGATATTGAGTCCTGTCCAAAACAAGGCGATTACGAGTACATAAACCCAGGCAACATAATCAAACGTCGCGTGTACACTGTACGGAATGATGAGTGCGATCAAGCTGAACGCGTAAAGTGGGTAAGATGCGATGGAGAGGAAACGGCTGAACGGGACTTGCTCGAGCCGGAGTGCGAATCCGATCAGCATGGTCAAGCTAAGGAGTCCTGTGATCATACTGAACTTATGGGCAACGACGTAGGTCATGGCCGGGATGAATTCGAATATGATCATTTGATCACGTGTCAACAGCGACAAGCCGATCAAGAAGAAGAAGGCGGCACCATATAGATAGAGTGACTCTTTCCGGTGGAACATAAAGACGATCGCATAGAATGAAAAAATTAAAAGTGAAATCAAAATAATAATAAAATCGTAGGTGAAAAATTTATTTTGGAGGGCCATGATACTGCTCGTCGGACCGATGAGCAGACTGTCTTGGATGCCGGTTGTGCGTTCATCCGATCTGGTCACTTGCATCGTCAAGCGAAAATCGGGCGTGTGCGTATCGAGTAAGACGAGATAGGCATGCCGTGAATCGGGTGTCGACGAATAGACGGGAGATACCGCTTCACCATCGATTGCGAGACGGATATGCGGGTGGTTTCTCGGGACGCGTAACGCGTACTGGCCAGGCGGGAGAGAGACGTCCACTTCGTACGTCGCCACTTGATGTGGGGTCACGTACGGGACGTTGCGATACGTCTGACGGTCGACTTGGTCGAGCAGGCTCGATTGAAAACGCCAAGTCCCGTCAAGACGTACGATTGTGTCAGTCACTTCGGAAGCGCTCAAGTCGGCAGTTCCTTGGATGACGGTAGCTGTACTGTCAATCGATTGCCCGCGTGTGAACGTGAGCCCACCTGTCAATGCCAGGAGGAGAATCAACAGCGTCAGCCCGATATATTTAGGGGTCATCAGCATGTTCCCTTCGCTATTTGTGAGTTTCTTGTGAGAAGTCATTGCTATACTGTTACTAGGTCAGGAAAAAAACTACATTTTTTAGAATAATAGTGTCTAACATCTAATTATAATACACGAATCTAGCTTATGTGAATAGCGAACGTAAATAAATAAAATATAACTGATACGGAAAGAAGGCCATGTATGAAACACTGGATCGAACAACGGATTAGCCGGCAAGTCCTAACGGTGTTCTACGTTCTCATCGTTTTAATTTGCGTTCCCTCGCTCGGGACTTATTTTTATACGCAACAGGCGATCGATGAGACGATGGTTGAACTCGAACGAATCAGTGAACAACGGGCGCGTGCGACCGACTTGTTCGAGACGTGGCAATCGATGCAGTATGAGATGCGCGGGCACGTCCTGCTCGGTGAGGCGTCACTGCTAGATGAAGTACGAGCGGCACAAGGCCGGATCGACGAACAGACGACGTGGTTCGAACAAAGCGCCGCGAGCGCAGAAGAAGTGACGTTCGCGACTGAAGCCCGTCTCCTTTTCACAATCTATACGTCCCGGGTCATGCCCGGACTCGAGCGTTACGTGATTGCCAAGGCGAACGGAGAAGTCGATGAGCCGTTCTTGCAGATGGCGACCGTTGGCCAACTCATGCCGCAAAACGCGAGCTCGGACCAGACACGATTCAAATTGAAGCCGACTAACGCGGCCGATATGAGCGCGAGCATCGTCGACATGGAATCGATATTCACCGATTATCGGTCCGAACTTGACTTCCAAGAAACCGGACTGCGTGAGTCGTTATCTGAACAGCTCGCCAAAGCCCAATGGAGTTGGCTCATCATCTTACTCGGCGCCCTGTTTACGCTCTTTATCAGTCTGCAACCGTATATCGTCCGGTTGACGAACCAGCTCCAGGCACTCATCACGAACAGCGAACGGTTGGCGGTCGATCCGCACGCATTGCTCGTCCCGGTCGATCCGCTTCAAAATGAGGTGGGGCAGCTTTCAAGATCGTTCAACGCGATGTCGAGCTCGCTCATCCAACAGCACGATGAATTGGAGCGGGAACGAGAGAAGACGGCACGAATCGTTCATACGATGCGAGACGCGATTGTATTTGTTAAGACGGACACAGGGCAAAGGTATGCCAATGCGGCGTTGTTTGATCTGTACGAACAACCGATCCCATTTGATGATCGCCAAAGTCTCTATCCGATTGAAGAGTTTTACCGACCGTTCATGGATCAAATCGACGATCAGGAAGGTCTCAACCGGTTCACAAATCGAGCGAAGCACGAAGGAATATTCGATGAGACGTTTACGTACTCGATGCAAGGGGGAACACGTATCATACGGATGTACGCCGAACCAATCGAACTGCAGGACGAACGTGTTGGTGTTATCTTTGTGTTGCGCGACGTCACGAAAGAGATTGAGGTCGATCGCTTGAAAACTGAATTGGTCGCGACCGTATCTCACGAACTGCGGACGCCTTTGACATCCATCCTCGGCTTCACGGAGCTCCTCGAGCACCGTCACGTCGATGAACTGAAACGCAAGCGTTACCTAGGGATGATCAGCAGCGAGACGAGACGGCTCGAACGGCTCGTCAGCGACCTGCTTGATGTTCAAAAGATGGAAGCGGGAAAAATCCAGCAAGCCTTTAAAGTACAGAGTTTGTTCGATCTCCTATCGGACGTCCTTGAGGTTCATGCGGGGTCGACCGAGCTGCATGCGTTCCATTTCGAGTGTGACGAGGAAATACGCGTCTCAGGGGACCCGGCCCAACTACGCCAAGTGTTCTCGAACATCTTGAACAACGCCATCAAATATTCACCCGACGGCGGGAATATTGCCGTCAATGTATCGTGTGAAGGGGACGTCATCCGCGTCGCCATCGAAGACGAGGGCATCGGGGTGACGGCAGAAGACGCCGAGCGACTATTCGAAAAGTTTTATCGCGTACAGAATGAACAGAGCCGCAACATTGGAGGCACCGGCCTTGGGCTCGCCATCTGTAAAGAAATCATCGAATCACACGGCGGAACGATTTCAGTCCGTTCTAAACCAGAACAAGGGACGACGATCATCGTCGAATTGCCGATTGTTGAATGATTGCATAGACAAAGCCCACTTCAGTCAAACTGAAGTGGGCTTTGTCTCGTATTGACGACTAAGAAGTTTTTATGCATTTTTTCGAAAAAGGGTGAATGATTCCTTCCTTTGGTACGATATAAGAAGTAGAAACTTTAAGGATGAAGGGAAGACGAACATGTTACGTGGACTTTATACGGCGGCGGGTGCGATGAACGCGCTTCAGCGGCAACAAGAGATATTGAGCAACAACCTTGGAAACGTTCGGACTCCGGGCTTCAAGGCATCAAACGGTGTCGTCCGGTCGTTCCCTGAACTATTGCTCGCCGAGGTGAGCCATCCTGGTAACGACCGTTCGCGCGTCCAAGGCGAGGTCGGCACGCTCTCGACCGGCGTGTATTTGCAGGAAACGATGCCACGCTTCTCTGCTGGCAGCGTCACGGCGACGGATAGCCCGACCGACGTATATTTGAAAGTTCCGGCTGACTTTACAGGCGCTGCCATGTTCGCGGTCGAACAGAACGGGGAGGCGCTCTATACGACGAACGGCCGCTTCTCGGTCGACGATGAGCGGTTCCTCCGCTCGGCAGATGGTGGGTACATCTTGTCTGATACGGGTGAACGCATCCAGTTGCCGTCTAGTGACTTCGAATTGTCAGGCGACGGTCAAATCACGTCGCTCGGTCAGGACGTAGCGACGCTCGGGGCGGTTCAAATCGATGATTTAGCCACGCTCGAACAAGTCGGGAACGACTATCGCGTCAACGGGGGAGCAAATCCCGCTGCGAACGTCCAGTTCCAACAAGGCTATATCGAAGAAGCAAACGTTGACCTCGACCGGACGATGGCTGACCTCATGGTGACGTACCGTCAGTTCGAGGCAAACCAAAAAGTCGTCCAGGCGTATGACAAGAGTGCCGAGCGGGCCATCGAAATCGCTCGGATTCGATAAGGAGGAAACCCATGCAGTCCATTTATAACTCGGTCTCGTCACTAGCCCAGCTTCAACGTCAGCTCGATGTGACCGGCCACAACATCGCGAACGTCGACACGGTCGGCTTTAAACGCCAGCAAGGTCACTTCGCCTCGCTCCTTTCGCAAGCGTATGACAATCAGCCTCGGGCCGAACTTGAAGTCGGCCGCGATACACCGAACGGGATCCGCATCGGTGTCGGCGGTCATGTCGGTGACATCTCCCAACAGTTCAACATCGGCCAAATCAAGAAGACGGACCGAGGTCTTGATGTCTTCTTGCAGGCAAGCCGCCAGTTTTTCGTCGTCGAGACGGAAGACGGGATCGGTGTGACCCGGAGCGGCAACATGCAGCTCTCGGTCGGCAATGACGGGACGACACTTTCTGACGTGAACGGTAACGCACTTCTCGGTGCAGATGGCAATCGCATCGTCACACCGAACGAAGCGACGAATCATCGCGTCCGTCAAGACGGGGTCCTCGTCGCCAGCGTGAACGGCGTCGAAGAAGAGTTCGGGCGCCTCGACATCGTCGAGGTGCGCAACACGTCGGAACTTCGTCCGCTTGGGAACAACGTCTATTCGGCTGATCTTGACATCGAAGTCGACCGTCCAGTCGGGAATCTCTTATTAGAAGGAACGCTCGAATCATCGAACGTCGACTTGATGAAAGAGATGACCGATATGACGATCACACAGCGTGCCTACCAGATGAACTCCCGGGCGCTGTCGATGAGCGACCAGATGATGGGGCTCGTGACGTCACTTCGCCCATAACATTGACCGCTTCTCTTCGGAGGAGCGGTTTTTATTTTATAATGAGGTGAAGGAGGGAACGGTATGAGAATTGTTGTGGCGATGGATTCATTCAAAGGCTCGCTGACGAGTCAGGAAGCGAATCGGGCGGTGCGACGGGCGCTTGCGGAACATGACGTCGTAGAGATCCCCGTATCGGACGGGGGCGAAGGGTTTCTCGACGCCTGGCTGGCGACACATCCGGAAGCGAATGCGGTCGAACAGGAAGTGACTGCGCTCGACGGACGGGTCCGTCAGGCGCGCTACGGATGGCACGAAGCAACACGAGAAGCGGTCGTCGAAGTGGCGGAAGCGTCCGGATTGACGCTCGTCAATCGGTTCGACCCGTGGCGGTACAGTTCTTACGGGACGGGGATGCAACTCAGACAAGCGATCGAACGCGGAGCGGGGCGCATCACGATCGGTCTCGGCGGCAGTGCGACTGTTGATGGTGGCAAGGGCGTGCTCGAAGCGCTAGGCGTCCGTTTCCTCGATGAGTCCGGACGAGTGCTCGAACCGTTCCCGCACGGACTCGAGCGCGTGAAGCGCGTCGACTGGTCCGGTCTGATGCCGGAGGCGAAGCACGTCACGTGGCGAATCGCCTCGGACGTGACGAACCCGCTCCTCGGACATGCGGGCGCGGCGGCCGTGTTCGGTCCACAAAAAGGTCTGGCACCAAGTGACGTCGCCCGCTATGACGACTTGATGAGCGCTTACGCTGCTTGTTTCGATCTCGCCGATACGACGGTCGCCGGGGCGGGAGCAGCTGGTGGCATCGGTTTTGCGATGTACCAACTCGGGGCGACGTACGTGAATGGCATCGAGGAAGTGATGCGTTGGTCATCGTTTGACGCGCAGCTGCATGGGGCCGATTGGTTGATCACGGGGGAAGGTAAGTTCGATGAACAGACACTGCACGGGAAAGCGCCATACGGTCTGGCCCGCCTCGCACGAACACATCATGTACCGACAATCGTCTTCACCGGCCAGACCGACATGACGGCACTCCCGGAAGTCGGGATTGAAGCCATTTTCCCGATCATTTCCCGGGTCATGACGCTTGAGACGGCGATGATGGAAGCGGCACCGCTCTTGACGAACGCGGTCAGCCGGGTGTTTCGACTAATTGAAAAAACGTCTAAACCGTGACGGCTCAGACGAATGGCTCATAGCGGACGGTTTTTAAGTAGATCGCGAATCTCGGAGAGCAACTGTTCTTCGCGCGACAACTCTGGCTCTGGCGTCTCTTCGACCGCTTGCTCGCGCTTCAGGCGATTGATCCCTTTGACCATCATGAATAAGGCGAAAGCGATCAGGAAAAACTTGACGATCTCTTGCAGAAAGTTGCCGTATGTGACGCTGACGCCGAGCACGGTGACTGCGAGCGTCGAGAAATCGATGCCGCCGATCAGGATGCCGAGGAACGGCATGAAGATATCGTTGACGAGCGACGTGACGATCGCCGTGAAGGCGGCCCCGAGGATGAAGGCGACAGCAAGGTTGATCACATTACCTTTGATTGCAAAGTCTTTGAACTCTTTCCACATGAAATGAATCCTCCTTTTACAATGAATACTCTCACGTTAGCATATTATTTAGGGCAAGCCGTATCTTTTTTCGCACGGGCGCTCGACTGCCAGAGGACGGGGCGCTTGTTCGACATTTCTAGATACGTTACACTTATAAAGAACTTATGAAACAATTTTAATACCTGGTACTAATATGTTATAATCAGATCAGCTGAAAGGATGAATGGACGTGACGAACGAAGAACAGAAGGGCTCGGAAGAAAAAGAGCCTAAAGAGCGGACGGAGCGAAAGCGCTTGTCGAACAACCGCCGTTTCCCGATCTTGTTACGCATCATCGTTGTCTTGATCTTGGCCGCCGCGATGCTCGCGATCGGTGCCATTATCGGGTACAGCGTGATTGGCGGAGGCGAGTGGAGAGACGTGTTCAACATCGACACGTGGCGCCATATCACCGATTTCTGGCTAACATCATAAGGGTGGTGGAACCATGTACACGATTGAACAGATTAAAGAAGTGATCCCGCATCGGTACCCGTTCTTGCTCATCGACCGGATTCTCGAGGTCGAAGAAGGCGAACGGGCCGTCGGTTTAAAAAATGTGACGGCGAACGAAGAATTCTTCAACGGACATTTCCCAGACTATAACGTCATGCCGGGCGTTTTGATCGTCGAAGCACTGGCCCAAGTCGGTGCGTTCGCGATGCTCAAACAAGAGTCGAACCGAGGTAAGCTCGCGTTCTTCGCCGGCATCGATAACTGCCGCTTTAAACGTCAAGTCGTCCCGGGCGACCAGTTGCGCCTCGAGGTCGAGATCTTGAAGGTGCGTGGTCCGATCGGTAAAGGACGTGCCGTAGCGACGGTCGACGGAGAAGTGGCGTGTGTTGCAGAACTGACTTTCGCCCTGAAGTGAGGGGAAACGAGATGCGTGTATTAGTGATTGCCTTGATGCTTGGATTAGCAACGATCGTCGGATGCCAACAGATGAAAACAGAAGAAGCGACAGAAGAGAACGTCGTCTTCGAACAGACGGCGGGCGATTCGATGATCGACAAGCGGGCCGGACAGTCTGAGTCGATTGCCGTGTCGCTCGAGCGGACGAACAGCTCGACGATGCTGTTCACGATCCGAATGCTCGAAGACCGTCGGCTCGACCCGACGACGGTGATCAGCTACGAAGTCGATGGCACGCGCGTACCGATCCCGTTCGGTGAAATCGTCGCCGAGCGTGAAGGTGACGTGCGGACATACGTCTATCAAGCCGACATGAACCCAGAATTGTTCGTGCCGACGACACTCCCATTGTTCCACATCGGAGAAGAAGGTGAGGCGGAAGTCTCGATGCCGCTCGAAGCCGTTAATTCGACAAATGAATAAAAAAAACGGATGATTTTGTCGAAAATCATCCGTTTTTTGTTTACTCTTTTTTAGTTTCCTCCGATATAACCAATAAGGAACTAGGAGGGGAATTTATGAAACAAAATAAACCACAGTCACTACAGAATCGGATTCTCGCGGCGATGCTCGCCTTTGTGACGCTACTCATCGTCATATTCGGGGTCACTCAATACGTGAGTACGAAACATACGGTGCTCAGTTCGATGCAGGCCGTCTTGCTAGAAGACGCCGCCCGAATCAGTGAGGCGATAGATGCGGACGCGTATGCGGCGTTTTTACAAAATCCGGAGAAGAATGAACAATTCGAGCAGTTTCGGGAACAACTCGATACGTACCGCACGCAAATCGGGGCGATGTACGTCTACACGCTCGCATTGGACGGTGAGGAGCTACAAATTATTGTAGATGGAATGAGTGGGACAGACGCGTCCGAGATTGGGGAACCGGTGTCTGCAACTTCGCTCGAAGACGCACAGCCGGCGTTTGAAGGCGGAACCGGCACGACGCCGATTGTCGAAGACCCGGAGTTTGGGACCTATATGACGGTGCTCGTCCCAATCAAGCAAGGGGATGAAGTCATCGGTGTCATCGGCATCGACAAAAGCGCGGCCGATGTTGCGGCGGTCACGACTGACGTATTACGTGAAAGTCTGCCCCCGGTACTCATCGGACTCGTCATCTTGCTCGGTCTCGCCTCGGTCATCATCTGGCGTTACCTCGGTTGGAAATTACGTCCGCTTCGTGACCTCGAACGCGTCGCAACGCACATCGCCGATGGCGACTTGGCGACGGCGTCGGTTGAGATAAACAACATTCAACTGCGCGCGAATGATGAGATCAAGCGCCTCACTGTCTCGATGGACCAAATGACGAAGATGTTGAAAGGGTTGATCTCAAACCTACAGACGTCGGCACAGACGGTCCGGGATGAGAGTGGCAACGTCGCGAGCATCTCAGAGGAAGTAAACGACGCGTCGCGACAGATTGCGTTCACAATGGAAGAAATCGCCGGCGGGGTCGAGAATCAGAGCGTGCTCACGATGAAGCTGTACGGACATATGAACGAGTTCTCGGGACTCGTCGAACAGACGGCGACGGACGGGCACGGCGTGAGCACTCAAGCGGAAGTCGTCAGTCGAGTGACAGCAGAAGGGCTGCAACTCATGGAAGACGCGGTCGGGAAGATGACGAACATCCACGCGCAAGTGAATGAGTCGCAAGGCCAAGTGAAAGACTTTGAGCAACAGGCGGACGAAGTGACGGCGCTCGTCACGATCATCCGGCAGATCTC
This sequence comes from Exiguobacterium sp. SH1S1, assembly GCF_004337245.1. NCBI lineage: Bacteria > Bacillati > Bacillota > Bacilli > Caryophanales > Exiguobacterium > Exiguobacterium sp. SH1S1. The sequence continues at coordinate 958,733 of NZ_SJUZ01000001.1, read as the reverse complement.
GCAACAGACGAACTTACTCGCCTTGAACGCGGCCATCGAGGCGGCCCGTGCCGGGGAGCACGGGAAAGGGTTCGCCGTCGTCGCCTCCGAGATTCGCGGTCTGTCGAACAGCGTCGCCCAATCGGTCAGTGAGATCTCAGAGATCGTCGGCAGCGTCAAACGGAACTCGATCGCGCTCGGCGAGACGTTCACTGACAGTATGCACGCCGCCGAAGACGGCAGACGGACGCTCGAGGCGACGAAGCAGGCGTTCAATGAGATCGAGGCGAGTGTCCGTGAGATGCAGCGGCTGACCGGGTCGATGCAAGGACAGCTCGGTCGCGTCCAGACAAACCAAGAAGACATCAAGCGCGGTCTTTCAGACATTGCCTCGATCTCGGAAGAGAGTACGGCCGGTAACGAGGAAGTGGCCGCCTCGACCGAACAGATGTCGGCGACGAGCGAGACGATGAACCGTCTCGTCAAAGACTTGTCGCTCACCGCGGAAGACATGCAACAGATGAGCCGCCAGTTTAAACTATGAACAGCTTCAAGTCAGACATCCCTCCCGCGCGTCCGCTATAATGGGCGCAAGGGAGGTTTTTTCATGCAACGTGTCTCAAGCGAACTTACACAATTCCGCGGCAGTCACTACGACTTTGGCCGCTTTCAAGGTGAATATATCAAGCGCAGCAAGCTGCTCGAGAACCGGACCGATCAGTGGAAGCTGCGCGTCCCCCGGTTTGAGATTGACGAGCGCGAGGCGAAACAAGCGTTCGACCGGTTCGCCCCGCGGATTTGGGAAGAACTGCTCGGCCTGCAGGACGCGCTCGAACTGACGCTCGGCGATACGCTCCTTCACTTCGGTCATTTCCGGGTCAATAACCCGATCAGCGGCTGCTCGATTTTGACAGGGGACAACTTCCTCGTCCGCAACTACGACTATCATCCGATGACGTATGACGGGCGCTACAACGTGTTCCAACCGGACGAGGGCTACGCCGTCATCGGACCCGTCTCGCGCGTCACCGGGCGGATGGACGGAATGAACGAGCGCGGACTCGCCATGGGCTATAACTTCATCAACCGACGCCGCCCCGGCGACGGCTTCGTCTGCCAGATGATCGGACGGATGATTCTCGAGACGTGCGCGACGGTCGAAGAAGCGGTCGATCTGTTGAAAGACATCCCGCACCGCGGCTCGTTCACGTACGTCGTCCACGACAAGTCATCAAACACACGTGTCATCGAGGCGACCCCGCGCGATATCCGCGTCCGCGAGTCGAACATTTGTACGAACCACTTCGAGCTGTTGCAGCACGAGAACCGTTACCATCTCGACGACTCGACGCGGCGGATGATGGAGATCAAAATGTATCAACATATCGTCCAAGACGCCGAGAGCGCGTTCCGGCTCATGAACGACTCGGATAAAGGTGTGTTTTCGGAGCTGTATAAAAGTTGGGCCGGGACGATCCATACGGCCGCCTATTTCCCGGAGACGCTCGAGACGTGGTTCGCCCTCGGCGGCGACCGCGACCCGGTCATCTTTGATTTTCAGACGTGGCTCGACGGGGAGGATTTCGACTTGCACGCCCTCGACGGTGAGATTGCGACCGATATCGAGTTCGCGAACACGGTCCAGCTTTGGCGCTGACTTCGGTCAGTGCTTTTTTTATGAAAACGGGGAATAGGAATACGAGGAGGGATTCAAATGAAACGAATCGGATTATTGGCCATCATGCTCGGGTTGGTTGTCGTCCTCGGCGGCTGCGTGCCGGGTGACGGCTCCTACACGACGGACCCGGCCGGCTTCTTTTGGGGTGTCTGGCACGGCTGGATCGCACCGGTGTCACTGATTTTAGGGTTGTTCAATGATACGTATCGCGTCTATGAAGTGAACAACACCGGTTGGTTTTATGATTTAGGATTCTATATCGCTATCATCAGCGGTTTCGGCGGGGTCGCTGTGACACGGAGGAGCCGGGGCTAGACACAATTGTCTGGCTCTTTTTTATTGACCTATTTCCCGAAAATGTCGACTAGTTTATTGAAAATCGTGCTATATTTTTTATTGTTTAATCAGATATTACCAAAAGGAGATAGGGAAGATGGTTGCACATATAAAGAAGAGTTTCATATTATTCATGTTAATGATGTTGGTCGGGACGATGGTTACGCCACATCAAACATCAGCAGCGACATTAACAAAAACCGATACGAGTCAGAACGTGGTGACAGGAACCACAGATCAACCAAACCAGGAGGTCACAATTATAGCGAATGAACAGGTCTTCCGTACAAAGAGTGACGCCTCTAAAAATTATACATACACGTTCGATAAGGCACTGACTGGACAAATTGCGGTGTATCAACGTGACACGTATGGATTTGATCAATTGATTGACGTGACGGAGCGCCAGGCGCCCCAGACGTCGGCGGTTCCAGTGAAGCCACAAGACGCGACATTCATCGGGATGATGAACGACGAGTTCGTCTTCTTCACTCATCCGAACCATACGATTCACGCGACGTATGAAGGCCGAGTGAGAGAAGGAATTAGCGAGTTGCGCATCCAAAAAAATAAGGCGGATACCGTGAGCGTGTACGTCAGTAGTCCGGAGAAGGCGTCGACGCCAATCCGCACGTACACGGCGACGACCGTGACGGCGGATATCATTCAATTGGATGCATCACCGCACGAGACGTTGCGCGTCTCCGGGAAGACGTTGCCTTACGTCTCTGTGAACGTGAAAGTCGGACATGAGGTAAAGATGGGGCAAGCCGATGCGACTGGTACATTTGATTTTCCGTTCACGGGCTGGGAACCGCGCGCTTATCAGAATCAGACGTATACTGTGCAGGCTGCTCATTTGAATCAGACGAATGAAGGAATTCAGAAGTTCACAATGCCTGCCTTCAAAGCGACGCTCGACAACCCGTTGCTCGTGATTGAGGAGTCACTCACACAGTTTCGTGGGGTGACGATTCCGGACGCCGTCGTCTCACTCGATGGGGAAGCGTGTGCGGTCAGTGACGAGAGCGGTTATTTCGGCTGTTACTATGCACAGAACGATCAATCGAAGCGTACGTTCACGATTCAAAAAGAGAAAGAAACGATTTTTACAAAACAAGTGACTGTAAAACGAGACGTTCGGACCATCATGTTCGAAACGAAAGCGTTTGATCTTGAAGAGGGCCGATTGATTGGGAAGGCGACCCCGAATCAAACGTTTATCGTAACGTATGAAGATCGTCGAGCCGGTTACAGACAACTTCGTTTCCGGGCGAATAGTGACGCCAATGGTGACATCATTTTCCCGTTGCCGAAACTGTATGGTGTGAACTTTACCGTCTCTTATTTAGATGAGTACAATTACAGAAACCAGTTCTGGTCGGCCCGAGCCGAGGACAATCGTTTGGCACCGACACCGATCCTGAAGATGCAGAGCGACCGGGTTGCTATCAGCATCCCGCCGTTCTATTATCCGAACCAATCGATTTCGTTTGAGGCGAAAGTCGAGAAAGCGGATGGCGAATCTGTGTTAGAGAAGGCCGACATGAACAATCCGCATATTTCTCTCGAGGTGAACGACACGTTCATGATTCGGACTGTCCTACAAGATGGTCGTGTGTCGGAGTGGGTAAAAGGCACGTTCGATGCGATTCAAAAGCCACTCATCCCTGACTTGACGAACGACACGACGTTATTGAAAGGGACGACAGAACCGAACGCGACACTCAAGTTCACGAGCGGTCTCGTCAAAGAAGTAAAGGCAGATGCCCAAGGAAAATTTGAATTCGCCGTCGACTTGAAAAAAGTGAACGCTTTTACTTTGGCAGTCAGTGTCCAAGGAAAAGCCAATCAAACGTTCAAATACGAAGTGAAGGATACGATTCGTCCGACGCTGCGAATTCATGAACTAATACCTCAAGAAACAGAGACACTCATATTTGATGCGAATGAGTATGTCGGTAATTTTGAAATTGAATACTACAAAAATAATTCGTTAATCCGAAAAGAAAAAGTCACACCAATCAGACCGTATAAACCTCACAGTTCTGGTTTTTTAATCTCAGGAGAACTGCTGGTTTCACGCTTGAAAACAGATGGTATCACCCATCTAATGATTCGTTCCGAGGACTTAGCAGGTAATCCTTCTGAGGGAAATAAGATTACAGTGAAAGACATGGTTGCTCCGCGAGTCATTCTACAAAAATTCGTGTTAAACGGAGAGCATTTGATTTACGGGAAGACCGAACCGGGATCGACCGTGACGTTCACGTATCGAAGCGATAAAGACAAACGTGTCGCTGTCTCGAGCACCGGGATGTTCACGATCAAGACGACAGATCCAATTGTCGCGCAAAAATATGGACAAGTTAAAATCACGGCGACGGATAAAGCGGGAAACAAAGGGTATGGCTATATCTCTCCAAACGGAGAGAAGATTCAAGACATCCGTCTAGATGGCGGTCAGAAAGTTTGGTTCTATATGCAAAATGAGTATATGAACCAAAACCATTATGAGTTCACCATCAACGGACAAACCCAAAAGTATACTCAATTTGGATCCGTGATTACGTGGTCGAATGACATCTCGTTACCAGCGACTGTGACAGTTAAGCTCATCAACCCTGACAAAACTGTCAAGTACGAGATGACGAAAGTGATCACAAAACCGTATGTGAATAAGAACATCTCGAACGTGAAATTCCAGCAAGGCGTCCGTCGAATCACAGGAAACGGTGATCCATACGCAATCCTTGAAGTGTGGAGTGGCACGACACGCCTAGGATACACATCGATGGATGGTTTAGGAAAGTTCGATTTCAATCTAGTCCGGGCCTATAAAGAAGGCGAACAACTTCGTTTTGTTACGACTCCCCGTATCGGGAAGCAAGTGGCGACAACGATGAAAGCAAAAGACAACACGGCTCCGACGAAGCCGACCGTCAACGAAGTTTCGGCAGTGGCGACAAAAATCACGGGGAAAGCCGAAAAAGGAGCGACAGTTCTCATTACGTATAACGGGCGCACCTATTCGACTAAGGCAAATAACTCAGGTGTATATGCTTATGCCATTAAGAAATGGACGCCAGGAAAAACGGTCTCCGTCCGAGCGAAAGATGCATCAGGGAATTTGTCAGCAACTTCTACACAAATCATTAAATACGTGTTCAAACAGTTCAGTGTGAACACTGTTCGGACGAGTCACATCTACGTGACCGGCAAAGGGCATCCTGGCGCGACGGTACAGGTGTATAACGGTGCGGCAAAAGTAGGGAAGGCTGTTAAAGTCGATTCAAAAGGCAACTTCAAAGCGTATGTAAACAAGCAACGTCAAAGTAATATGTTGACGGTTGAAATGACACGATCAAGTTATGTGACGAAGCGTGTCAATGTCATCGTCTCTAAATAAAAAATCTCTCAGGATGTCATGTCCTGGGAGGTTTTTTTGCAGAACGGGTAAAAAAGAAGTGATTCATGGGTTCACCTTTTTGTAGCCAATCAAGGCAATGGTATGATAATCGCGAGAATCAGGTCCGCGCTGATCAGAGACGTCTGTCATACCGAGAGTCTTGGCGGAAGGGATGAACTGTTCCCGGACGAGCGTCGTGATCCCGTCCCAGGTCACGTCGCCTTTCCCGTCACAGTACGTGATGATGAACGACCCGCCTGGGGTTAAGACGCGTTCAATCTCGGCAAGTACCGTGGACATGTCGTCCCAGAAGTAGAGCGTATGGATGCTGAAGACGTGATTGAAACTCCCTTCCGGAAACGGGAGTGTCTCGAGGTCGCCTTCGACGACCTCGGCTCGCCCTGCTTGCAAGGCCGCTCGATTTCGTTTTGAGGCCGAGCGGACGATGGTCGGGGAACGGTCGAGCCCGGTCACGTGCACCTCATCAAAGCTACGAAGCATTTGTGCGATCGCATCACCGGCCCCGCAACCGAGGTCTAGGATGCGGTCGCCCGGCTGAACCGCCAACTGTTCAATCGTCCAGTCGACTTCTACCCGGTGTTGGCGGACCATCTTCTCGCCGATATACGTCCCGACGATGCCGCGCGGGTTCTCGTATTGGCTGTCGATCCATGTTTGCAGACGCTTCGGGCGCATCGAACCATTCCTTTCTAAATGAGGCAGATGTAAATTTAGTGTAGCACAATCAAAAATCAGAGAGGGGATGAATCCGTGCGCTCATTTTGGATTTTCGGCAATCAGTTATCACACGACCTCGAGATGCTCGACCACGTCAAAGCCGACGACGTCATCGTCATGATCGAGGCGACGTCACGGGCGATGTGGCGGAAGTATCATAAACAAAAACTCGTCCTCATCTTCTCGGCGATGCGACATTTCGCCGAGGAGTTACGCGAGCGCGGCTTCACCGTCGACTATCACGAGGCCGACTCGTTCCAAGACGCGTGGGACGATCACTTCAGCCGCTTCAATCCCGATGCGATTCACTACACGGCCGTCACCGATGAGCCGATGGAGCGGAAGCTGAAGCAGTTCGGAGACCAGCACGAGCTCATCGAACATACGGACGTACCGCTCTTCTATTTAACGAAGCAAGAGGCCGTCGACACGCTCGGCAGCGAGCCGTGGCGGATGGACCGGTTCTACCGTCATATGCGCAAACAGTTTGACGTGTTGCTCGAAGACGGGAAGGCAAAAGGCGGCAAATGGTCGTTCGACGCGGACAATCGCCAGCCGCCAAAGTCCGGGCTCACGTTCCCACCGGCCATCCACTTCCGACCTGACGCCATCACGACAGACGTCATCCGAAAAGTCGAGACGACGTTTTCCGACCACCCCGGACAAATCGAACCGTTCGCTTGGCCGGTGACGCGGGACGAGGCAAGGCGAGCACTCAAACGTTTCGTCGACGAGCGGCTCGAGACGTTCGGTCCGTATCAGGATGCGATGTTGACCGAAAACCCGGAGATGTCGCACAGTCTATTGTCGGCGGCGATCAATGTCGGACTGCTGACCCCGCACGAAGTCATCGAGGCGGCATGCGCGACCGACGCGCCCCTTGCTTCAGTCGAAGGGTTCGTCCGCCAAATCCTCGGCTGGCGGGAATACATGCGCGCCGTCTATGTGGCGTTGATGCCCGACTATCGAGACGTGAACACGTTCAACCACGAGCGTGACTTACCTGGCTTGTTTTGGGACGCGGACACGGACCTGAACTGTATGCACGAGAGCTTGAAACCGGTCGTCGAGCGAGCGCACAACCATCACATCCAGCGGCTGATGGTGCTCGGTAACTATGCGACGCTGTTCGAAATCTCGCCGCAACAGACGAGCGACTGGTTCAACGAGATGTATATCGACGCCTACGACTGGGTCGTGTTGCCGAACGTGCTCGGCATGGCGCTTCACGCTGACGGGGGACGTCTTGCGACGAAGCCGTACATCGCCTCGGGCAAATACATCGACCGGATGAGCGACTATTGCAAAGGCTGTAAGTATAACCCGAAACATACGACCGAGGCTGACGCCTGTCCGTTCAACGCCCTGTACTGGAACTTCATCGACAAGCACGAGGAACGCTTCTCGAACAACCAACGTATGAAGATGATGGTCCGCAACTGGCAAGGGCGTGACGACGACGTCAAAGCCGACATCTTGGCGAAGGCGCGACAAACATTGACCGATTCCCCGTGAATCGGTTTTTTTACGTTTCCTTAATGAAATTTTGCAGAGCGTTCACGGACACTTTACAATCGTTCGGTACGATATGACTTGTGAGACCCCTCAATCCAAAGTGAATAGCATTCGGTAGAACATTCGAGAGACCAACAGAAGCCCATACGTCCGTGACGTCATGTTTCTGTTGGTCTTTTTTTCTAGGAAAGGGTGAATCAAATGAATCCAACAATTCGCACGATTGGACGAGAGAAGATGATCGCATCGATCAAGTCGCCAAAACAGCTCGAGAAGTTCCTGCAATCGGACGTCACGACGACGTTCCTTATGATGGGCACGCTCAGCACGCTCGACCGGTATGTCGCGCATTTGAAGCGGGAGAACCGGACCGTGTTCCTGCACGCCGAACGAATCAACGGCATCAGCCTCGACCGCGACGGCATCGACTATTTGGCGAAACGGGTCGGCGCCGACGGTATCGTCACGACGAAAGCATCGGTCATCCAACACGCCAAACGAGCTGGGCTGATGACGGTGCAACGCTTATTCCTCGTCGACTCGGACGCCGTCACCTCAGGCATCAAGATGGCGAACGATCAACAGCCGGACGCACTCGAACTCATGCCCGGTCTCATCCCGAGCGTAATCGAACATGTCGCCGGTAGCGTCTCACTCCCAATCGTGACGGGTGGGATGATTCGTAAACCGATCGAAGTCCACCAAGCGTTGTCACATGGGGCGTTCGCCGTCTCGACAGGGGACGAGCGGCTATGGGCGTCACACGCGACGAAGGAGGAAATGGCATGAAGTCGATCCAACTGCAAGACCTCAAAAAATCATACGGGGACACCGAGGTCATCCGCGGCATCGACGTCACGATTGAGCCGGGCGAATTTTTCGCGCTCGTCGGACCGTCGGGTTGCGGCAAGAGCACGATGCTCCGGATGATCGCCGGTCTCGAGTCGATCACGAGCGGGACACTCCGGATTGACGGCGTCGCTGCGAACGAGCTGAAGCCAAGCGAGCGGCAACTGTCGATGGTATTCCAAAACTATGCGCTCTACCCGCATATGACGGTCGAGAAAAATATCACATTCGGCCTACATACGAAAGGACTCACGAAGCTCGAGCAGCGCGAACGGTGCGATGCGGCGGCCGAGACACTCGGTCTGACCGACTATTTGAAGCGCAAGCCGCGCCAGCTCTCGGGTGGGCAGCGGCAACGGGTCGCACTGGCCCGGGCTATCGTCACCGAGGCGCCAATCTGCCTCATGGACGAGCCGCTCTCGAACCTTGACGCCAAGCTTCGGGCCAAAATGCGTTCGGAGATCCGCCAGCTGCAACGCAAGCTGAACTTGACGATGATTTACGTCACACACGACCAAGTCGAGGCGATGACGATGGCCGACCGGATGATGTTATTGAACGACGGGGAAGTCCAACAAGTCGGCAAGCCGCTCGATTTGTACAACAAACCGGCCAATACGTTCGTCGCCTCGTTCATCGGCTCGCCGCCGATGAACTTGACCGAGGTAAAACGGGCGGAGAAAGGCTGGATTGCCTCGGATGGACGTCTCTTCCATCCGAATACGGTGACGAAACACGATGTGGCAACGCTCGGTATTCGGCCGGAACAAATCACACCGGCCGGGGAGACGGTGACGTTTTATGCCGAACTGAAGAACATCGAGGTGCTCGGCACCGAAACGATTCTTGCGTTCGATATGGGCGGGACCGAATGGCTCGCCAAATGGCCTGGACAGTGGCCGCTCTCGATCGGGGAGAAAATCGCTTGTTACGTCGATCCGAAACAAATGTCGCTCTTTGATACGGCCGGCGATCGCATCGAGCCACGGCAACCGAAACTGTTCGAGGCGCTGGAGGTGTTCCAATGACGGTCGCGTTGCCGAAACAGAGAGTCCGGGCACGCCTCTCGGACGCAGCGGCCGGGATCTTATATTTATCGCCCTCGATTGCGCTGTTTGGCATCTTCCTCGTCTATCCGTTGTTCCGGACGATCTACTTGAGCTTTTTTCGGACCGATACGCAGGGGACGCCGCTCAGCTTCGTCGGGGGTGAGCACTACGCGAAACTGTTCACGAGCGCCTCGTTTTGGCAAAGCATCCAAGCGACGGTCGGCTTCGTTCTGTTGACCGTTCCGCTCACAATCATCATCGCGCTAGGGTTAGCGCTGCTCGCTAACGAGAAACTACGCGGTATCGGTTTCTTCCGGACGGCGTTCTCGGCGACGATGGGGATGAGCGTCGCGGCATCATCGGTCATTTGGATGTTTATGTACAATCCGTCGATCGGCATCTTCAACCGTTTCTTAGAAGCGGTCGGGGCGAGTGGGGTACAGTGGCTACTTGACCCGCAGTATGCACTCCTGTCGGTATCGCTCGCGACCGTCTGGATGAACATCGGTTTCACATTTTTAATCATCCTCGGGGGACTGCAAAATATCGACCGGACGCTGTACGAGAGCGCGGACATCGCTGGGACGAGTTACGGGACGCAGCTTCGGTCAATCACGATTCCGATGCTGTCACCGACGCTCTTCTTCGTCGGTATCATTTCGCTCATCAACGCGTTCCAGACGTTCGGACAGATCGATCTACTGACGAAAGGCGGTCCGACGAATTCGACGAACGTCATCGTCTACGCCATCTACAAGGACGCGTTCATCAACTATAACGTCGGTGGGGCGAGCGCCCAGGCGGTGCTCTTGTTCGTCACGGTGCTGCTCTTGACGTGGCTCCAGTTCAAGCTCGTCGAAAGGAAGGTGCATTACCAATGACGCTTCGGAAAGTAGTCACGTATACGCTCCTCGTCTTGAGTACGCTCGTCATGCTGTTCCCGATCGCCTACGCGTTCTCGATCAGTTTGATGGACGGCGGCGAAGTATTGAACGGTCACTTGTTCCCACGTGAGGCGTCGTTCGCGAACTACGTCGCGGCGTTCGAGCGCCTGCCGCTGTTGACGTACTTGTGGAACAGCCTCGTCGTGGCGCTTTTCGTCATGGTCGGTCAGGTCGTCTTGTCGAGCCTTGCTGCGTTCGCGTTCGTCTTCATCGACTTCAAGGGGAAAGGGATTATCTTCATGCTCTTCCTCGCGACGATGATGGTGCCGTGGGAAGCGACGATGGTGCCGAACTTCTTGACGATCCAGTCACTCGGGTGGTTGAACTCGGTATGGGGGCTGTCGGTCCCGTTCTTCGCGCTTGCGTTCGGGACGTTCCTGCTTCGGCAACAGTTCAAGACGATCCCGCACGAGATGTATGAGGCGTCACAAATCGCCGGGGTCAGCCGCTTCCGTTTCTTTTGGAATATCGTCTTACCGGTGTCGAAGACGCCGCTCGTCACGTTGTCGGTCTACAGTTTTTTGACGACATGGAACATGTACTTATGGCCGCTCCTCGTCACGAACACGGAGCAGGCTCGAACGGTTCAAATCGGGATTAAACAGATGCAGTCGAACGAAGTGGCATCGGACTGGGGTGTCGTCATGGCCGCGGTCATCTTGATCATCATCCCGACGCTGATGCTGTTATTCGCTGGACAAAAACAGTTGCAAGAAGGATTGACGCAAGGTGCGATCAAATAATAGGGGGAATGTACGATGAAGAAGAAAGCACTATTCGCAGGATTGACTAGTTCGCTATTATTACTCGGGGCATGCGGTAGCGAAGAGGCGGCGACGGAAGCGTCGACGACAGAAGACGGGAAGACAGAGGTCGTGTTTTGGCACGCGATGAGCGGGGACCTAGAGACGGCGCTAAACAATCAGGTCGACGCCTTCAACGAGTCGCAGGAGGATTACGAAGTGAAACCAGTGTTCCAGGGGACGTATGAAGAGGCACTCACCAAATTTAACGCCGTCGCCGGTTCGACGGACGCGCCGGCCATCATGCAGACGTTCGAGGTCGGGACGAAGTATATGATCGACACGAACAAGATCACGCCGGTGCAAGAGTTCATCGACAAAGAAGACTTCGATACGAGCGTCTGGGAAGAGAACATCTTGAGCTATTACCAAGTCGACGGCAAGCAATACTCGATGCCGTTCAACTCGTCGACACCGGTACTGATCTACAACAAGGACGCCTTTAAAAAAGCGGGACTCGATCCGGAGAAGGCGCCACGAACGTATGATGAGTTGAAGCAAGCGGCGAAGGCGCTCACGACCGATGACCAGACCGGTTTCACGATGCTCAACTACGGCTGGTTCTTCGAACAGCTCGTCGCCGCGCAAGGCGGTCTTTACGTCGACAACGACAACGGCCGCAGTGGGGCGCCGACAAAAGCGGTGTTCGACGGCGAAGAAGGTCAGAACGCCTTCAACTTGATCAAAGACATGTACGACGAGAAGACGTTCCTAAATGTCGGACAAAACTGGGACGACATGCGCGCCGCTTTCCAGTCTGGGAAAGTCGCGATGTATCTCGACTCATCGGCTGGAATTCGTACGGTCGCGGACAATGCGTCGTTTGAAGTCGGCGCCTCGTACTTGCCGGTACCAGACGAAGCAGACCGTGAAGGGGTCGTCATCGGTGGCGCCTCGCTCTGGATGGGGGACGGTATCGCCGATGAGACGAAGCAAGGCGCATGGGAGTTCATGAAGTATGCCGCCTCGAAAGAAGCACAGGCCAAGTGGCACGTCGAGACGGGGTACTTCGCCATCAACCCGGACGCTTACAACGAACCGATTGTCGAAGAGATGTGGGCCGAGTACCCACAGCTAAAAGTGACGGTCGATCAATTGAGCGAGACGAAGGCGTCCCCGGCGACACAAGGCGCGCTCATCTCGACGTTCCCACAGTCGCGTCAGAGCGTCGTCAATGCGATGGAGAGCTTATACCAAGGCGTGTCGGTCGAGGACGCGTTGAAGCGTGCGGCCGACGAGACGACTTCCACCTTGGGGCAGTGACGTGTTGATTTATGCCCATCGCGGCTATAGCGCCAAGTATCCGGAAAATACGTTGGCGGCGTTTCAAGCGGCGCTGCCTTACGCCGAAGGCATCGAGCTCGATGTCCAGCTCTCAAAAGACGGCCGCCTCGTCGTAATCCATGACGAGACGGTCGACCGGACGACAGACGGGAGCGGCTACGTGAAAGACATGACGCTCCGGCAGATCCGCTTGCTAAGCACTGAGAGCGGGGAACGAATCCCGACGCTCGAAGAAGTACTCTTATTGATTGAATCGTCCGATGTCACGCTCAATATCGAACTGAAGACGGACCGATTCGATTATGACGGGATTGAATATCTCACATGGCTCGCTGTCACCGAGTTCAAGCTCGAGCAACGTGTCGTCTTCTCGTCATTCAATCCGGATACGCTCATCCGGTTACGAGATATCGCCCGAGAAGCGAGGATCGCCGTTTTAACGGTGGACGGGCATCCAGGCTTGGTTGATTTCATCGAGCGGATTGGGGCCGAGGCCGTTCATGCCCAACCGGAATTTCTCTGGACGAGAGACTGGACGACGCTTCGGGAACAGAATCGCTTGATTCGACTATATACGATCAACGACCCGAACGAGCTGCCGGACATGACTGGTGTCGATGCTATCATGACGGACGAGGTCGAAAGGTTCTATGTAAACTGAAACAGCCCGAGACATTTGTCTCGGGCTGTTTGTCAGTAACGATGAAGCGTTGCGGTCACATCACCAGTCAGTTCGTGGGTACGTTGATGGCTCGGGTAGACCCGACTTGAGAAGACGAATTCCCCGTCATTGACGAACACTTCGATTGAAGAGGCGTCGACGAAGATGCGGAATGTACGACCGTTCGCTTGCAGTCGGCGCACTTCTCGTCCGCGTGTCAATTCGAGTCTGTCGCCTGTTTTCGAGAAGGTAGCGGCCTCCCCGAAACAGGCGAAACAGAAGTCTCCTTGAGCTTCGACTGTCAGTTCAAACGCATCACCTTCAAATTTAGGTCCAGCCACACGATGACTGGTCTGGCGAAGGGACATCATTTCTTCGATTGGGGACATGTATACCTGTCCATTTCGAAGCGACAATTCTCGTGGGATTGTCATTTGATTCGTCCATCCCTCGATTTGTTCCGGCCAGTCGCGTTCCCACATAGCGTTCCAAGCGATCAAGATGCGTCGTCCTCGTTCGTCAAGGAACGTTTGGGCGGCGTAGAAATCGTGGCCATAATCGAGCTCGGTAAAAGTGCCGTGTGTGAAGAGCGGGGCGTTCAAGTCAAGGTGACCGACGAAGTACCCGCACTGATGCAAGTTATGATACCGATCACCGTCTTGCTCCATCCCTTGGGGTGAAAGGAGCAAGACGTCGTGACCGTCAAGGTGAAACAGGTCGGGACATTCCCACATCCAACCGTGTTCGCCCGTCTCCCCAGCGATAACGCCGCGCTCAGACCAATGAATGGCATCGTCCGAGTCGTAGAGGACGACTTTTCCGTCTGTCGCGTCACGCGTACCGAGGACCATGTAGTAGTGCCCGTCTTGTTCCCATACTTTCGGGTCGCGGACGTGAGCGTTACCCCGTGCGGGTTCGCCGGAGATGATTGGATTGTCTAAATGCTTTTTGAACGTGTTGCCATCTGCTGACGTGGCGAGACATTGAACTTGCCTGAGCGTCTCGCGTTTCTCATCAAGCCACACGTTGCCGGTATAATACAAGTGAAGTACGCCGTCTTTCACGAGGGCGCTCCCTGAGAAGACCCCGTCCTGGTCATAGTCTAGACCGGGACGAAGGGCGATTGGTTTGTGCTCCCAACGAATGAGGTCGGTCGACGTGGCATGTCCCCAGTGCATATCGTCCCAGTCTACCCCGAACGGATGGTACTGATAGAACAGATGATAGACACCATTATACTGGCACAGTCCATTCGGGTCGTTCATCCAACCGAACGGCGGGGCGAAGTGATAGTGGGGACGAAACGTCATACCGACAGCACTTCGCTCGTGAAAGCGTCTACGATTAAACGTTCTTCGCCATACACTTCGATTGTGACGGCATCATCTGTTGGTTGACGTCGAGTGATCGTCACTTTTTCTTGCGTCGCCTTCACGTCGAGCGTCTCGCCTTGCCAGTCGATTGAGAACGTGAGTGAGGTCCAAGCTTTCGGGAGCATCGGCGAAATGCGAAGCTTGCCGCCTGTCATACGGACACCGCCGAAGCCATTGACGACTGCTTGCCAAATGCCACCAAGCGAAGCAGCATGGATACCGGCGTCTGACGTCTTCATGTTCGGGCCGAGATCGATTTCAGAGGCGCGGCGGAACAAATCGTATGCCAATTCTTGATCGCCGAGATCAGATGCCAAAACACTATGTGTCGATAAAGACAGTGACGAATCGTGCAACGTTTTCGGTTCATAATAGTTCCAGTTGGCGCGTTTCACGTCCGCAGAGAACAGATCTTCCAACAAATACATGAGAATCATAACGTCTGCTTGTTTAGACACTTGAATCTCGTTCACTTGTTCAAGGTTATAGTCGAGGAACATCGAACCGACGTTCTCTTGATTCTTATACTTCGTCAAGTCGATGATCTCTTTTTGTAAATAGGTGTCGTCTTGTGGCAACACCCCGTCCTCGCGTACTTGTGGCAAGTAAATTAAGTCGAGCACGTGACGGAAGCGTTCGTCCGCCGTTTCTAGGTCGAGTTTGTAGTTCAACTGCTCGAAAAGTTCAGGTTTATCCGTACGGAGCAACTCGACATACTCGATTGCCTTGTTAATATTCCAGTGCGCAGTATAGTTCGTGAAGGCGTTGTTATCGACGTGCTCTTTATACTCGTCTGGTCCAACTACTTCGTTGATCTCATAGCGCTTTGTTATTTCATCCCACTCTAAGCGGCTTGCCCAGAACTTGGCTGTGTCGATAAGCAGTTCATACCCGTAGCGATCCATAAAGTCCTGGTCACCGGTGACATGGTAATACTGCCAAGCGGCGAAGGCGATGTCTGACGTGATGTGCTGCTCGATGAAGCCCGACCAAATTTTCGTTGCTTCACCTGTGACGATGTCGGCCGCGCCCCAGATCGGTGTGACTTCACCATCATCAAGCCATGCCGACTCCCACGGGAACATGGCACCCTCGTATCCGTTCTCTTTCGCTTTGCGATGAGCGCCGGAAAGTGATTGGTAGCGGTACTCGAGCAGGCTGCGAGCGATTTTTGGGTTCGTGTACGTGTAATACGGGAGAATGAATATTTCCGTGTCCCAGAATGTATGCCCTTTATACCCTTCGCCCGACAAGCCTTTCGCACCGACGTTCATCCGATTATCATGTTTCGGTGTCATGACGGCCAAGTGGTACTGTGCGAAGCGGATTGCGAGCTGGTCGAACATCTCGTTCGATTCGATTGCAATCGGGGCGTGCTCCCAGACAAGTTCGTTCCAAGCCTGGATGTGCTTCTCGAGCAAGCGGTCGTATCCCATCGCCTCGATTTCTTTTGTCACGTTGAGCGCGTGATTCGCGAGTTCTTCTGTCGTCTCGACCGTCAATTCTTTGTCGCGCGATGTGAAGATGGTCGAATACTTCTCAATCGTCAACGTCTCGTCTTGGGGGATGATCATGTCCGAGTAGTCAAAGAAGATTTTACGACGGTCCATCTTGATGATTGATTTTGGCTCGATTGTCTCATTGAGCATAAAGTGGTGCACGCTATGGAACGCGAAGTCGATGCCCGATTCGGTCGTCGTCTGAATTTGTTGCATGAAACGCCCGTCATATAGGCGTTTATCCCCTTCGAGGAAATGTTGAACCCCGCTGTTTGTCGTTTGACCGTTTATGCCTGACGTAAGAACGAGTTCTGTCTGTTGCTTCGGCGTGATAGATACGCGTTGAGCGATACTATGCAAGTTCGCCATCGAGACGAACCGCTTGAAGACGAGTTCGAACACATCACCGTTTGGACTTTCCCACGTCACTTCTCGAATGAGTTCCGCTTGTTTTAGGTTAAGGGTGCGACGATAGGCATGGATCTTTCCTTGTGTCAAATCGAAGCGAACCCCGTTCAATTTAAATTCCATCCATAAGACATCCGCCGCATTTGGCAGTTCTGTCACTTCGTTCGCCGCAAATTTATTGAACGTTCCGGCGACGAATAAGTTTCGTGTCTCGTTCGCATAATGTTCTTCTGTAACGGACCGTAGCCCCATGTACCCGTTTCCGAGTGAAAACACCGTTTCGCCTTTGCCGAGCCACTCTGGTCGGAAACCGTCCTCTGAGACGAGCCAATTTTGTAAATCACCTGTGCCAGTCGTATAGTTCATCAGTGTGTTTGTCACGGTATAACCTCCTGTATGATAAAGCGCTTTCTTGATTCGACCCCATTCTATCCGAAACGTTTCGGATGTTCAACCACTATTTTTGATATATTGGGTTTATTCGAATGATAAATCGTGATTTAATGGGGTTAGAAACGTTTTAGGAAAGAGGTTTGTCATGGAGCAATTAGTTGCAAGTTTGGGATTTCGATTCGATCAAGTGAAAATGTGGCGCGACCAATCGATCTGGAAGTCGGTCTTTTACGTTTTGATCGCACTGTTGATCTCGAATACGATTGTTTACGGTGTGAAGTGGGTGAATCAATCTACTCAGCTGGTCGAGTTGCCGGCTTTTTCGGTGACGGATGCTGGATTGCAGTATGATGAGGCGTTCGTTTTCGACGTGCCGGTACTTGATTTGACAGTCATGGTCGGGGAGGAAATACCGACGAATACGAAACAGACGCTATTGCTAGCGGATGAGGGGTGGGTCTTCAAACGGAGCGGTGTGGAGACGGAATTAAACGGTTACACGTCACTCTTGTCGTTCACCGGTAGCAGCGAACTATCCGAGCGTGACGTTCAAAGCGTATTGGAAGACTTAAACTGGTTTTATCCAGTCTATATTTATGGATCGATCCTGCTCGATCTTGTTGTTCACCTCATCTTGATTTCCTTGTTGGCGCTAGCTGGTCTTAGCTTCAAACGCTTCGTGCCAATCCGCTATAAGGAAGCGTGGACGATCACGGCGTATGGTATTACAGCTCCGCTCGTCGCTCGCACCATCATCGACCTATTACCGGTCAACGTCCCGATGCTTGCGGTGCTGTATTGGGCTACAGTTGGAATTTTTGCATTTATGACGATACGAAAAATCGGCGATGACTAATCATCGCCGATTTTTCGTGACTGATTCTCGTAAAACGAGTTGGTTATTGACGAACGCCTCGTGGGGGACGTCTTTTCCTTCGACAATATGAACGACCATCTCCGCTGCCGCCCGGCCCATTTCATACGGTTGTTGACCGATTGTCGTGAGTGGTGGCGATACGTATTGGGATAACAAGATGTTATCAAAACCGATAATCGATAAGTCCTCGGGCACATTCAGACCGAGTTCACGAGTTGCTTGAAGAACGCCGAGTGCCATGACGTCAGAAGCACAAAAGATGGCCGTTACTTCTGGGTGGTTCAATAAAAACGGTAGGGCGACTTCTTTAGCGGCGAGTTCTTCAAAATCACCATTCAATACGTAGTCGTCAAATGTATCGACCCCGTTCTCTTGAAGCACTTGACGGTAGGCGTCATAGCGTACGGTCGAGACATAGGCATGCGGGGAACCGTTCATAAAGGCGACATGGCGGTGGCCGAGGCGAAGCAAGTAACGGACTGCTTGTTTAGCACTCTCTAATTGGTTAGACGTCACATACCCTGTGTTCACGCCTTCGATTGGGATGTCGACCAAGACACATGGGACCGTACTTTCAATTGCCTCGAGCAAGTAAGGGTCGTCGCGTTTTAACCCTTGGATGACGACGCCGTCGAGTTGGCGCTCGGCGCACATTTGACCATACGTTTTATTTTTTTGTTTTGAAGTCGTTGTCGACAATAACACGAATTCATAGTCGAGCTTTGTTAGTTCGTCCGATACGCCGCACAACGTCTCAAACATGAAGTTGTCTTTGACGCTCTCGCGTTTTAGGTCGGTGACGAGGAAGCCGATCGTCTTCGACTGCTTCTTGACGAGGCTTCGTGCCAAAATGTTAGGGCTGTATCCGAGCTCTTTAGCGATGCTTAATATTTTGTCTCGTGTTTCGTTGTTCACGTCATCGTACCCGTTGAGTGCTCGAGAGACGGTCGTGACCGAAAAACCTGAAGCTTTCGAGACGTCTTTTAAAGTTGCCATAGGTAGTAGACTCCTTATTACCGGAAACGTTATGAGTGTTTTCCTGTAGAATGATTATATATCTATTCTAGTCGCTGATAGATAAAGCTGCAAACCCTTATTTATCAAGGTTGAATGCCAAATATAAAAAAAGTCTTGCTTTCCGAAACGTTTCGGGTATAAAATCGAGTTGTGAGTTGAAAGCGGTTTCTTAAAGTTTATTGATTAATTATCTCTGAGGAGGAAATCACACATGAATAAGAAAGTTTCGAAGCCATTATCAGTCTTAATGTTATCAGGTCTTGTATTCACGGCAGCTTGCGGTGGAGAAGAAGAAGCCCAAGTCGCATCTGACCCGACAGAACTCGAAGGAAAAGAAATCACGGTTGGGACTTGGAAGGGGACGGACGCAGAAGTGAAAGCGTTCGACGAAATGCTTGCTGCCTTCACCGACGAAACAGGCATCACCGTGAAGAAAAAAGTTTACAATGACTATCAGACCCAGCTGCAAACCGACCTAGTCGGGGGGACAGCACCTGACGTCTTCTACGTCGATGCGTTCCTAGCACCTGAGTTATCAAAACAAGGTGTCCTTGAGCCGATTGATCAATATGTTGAACAAGCTGAAAAAGACCTTGGTGATTTTTACGAGCCGGCCATCAACGCGTTTAAATCGGATGATAAATTGTTCGGATTGCCAAAAGACTATTCGACGCTCGGTCTTTACTATAACAAACAGATGATTGAGGATGCGGGTTTCACGCCAGAAGATATTCCGGCCGAAATGGAAGAACTTCCAGCTTTCCTCGCTGAATTGAAAGACAAGTTACCTTCTGGAGTGGCACCAGCTATTACAACGTCTGAACTCGCACGTCATATGTTCGTTATGCAGTCGGGCGGTACGGACGTTGTCGACGGTGACGGAAAAGCGGTCTTATCACAACCTGATCAGATTGCAGCGCTTCAACCGCTTGTCGATGCATACCAAGACAAGCTCGTCCAGCGTCCAGCTGATCTTGGTCAAGGTTGGGCCGGTGACTCGTTCGGTGCTGAAAAAGCGGCAATTATGATTGAAGGGAACTGGGCGATCTCGCATATCGAACAAAACTTCCCTGATGTTGAGATGGGGACAAAAGAAGTACCGACAATCGGTGGTGACAGCGGTTCGATGATGTTCACAGTGTCTTATTCACTGAACAGTGATTCGGATGAGAAAGCGGCTGGCTGGGAGTTCATCAACTACGCGACATCGAAAGACGGCATGAAGATTTGGTCTGAAGGGGCAGGGGTCCTTCCATCACTCAAATCGATTGCTGAAGAGTTGAACCTACAAGACGATGAATTGAAAGCACCGTTTGTTGCGGCTGGAGCTTATGCGACACCGTGGCAAAAAGGGGACTCACTCTCAATCGTTGCCCGTGAATACAACAACTTGTTGCCGGCAGCACTCACTGGGGATATGACGCTCGAAGAAGCGATGAAGCGCGCTGAAGAGGCCGCGAATAAAGATATCGAGACGCAGTTGCAGTAAGAAGAAGGGCTCGCGTGAAACCGCGAGCCTACTTTTGTTCGGAAAGGAAGGGTCAAATGGGCACTCAACTCGAGATTAATCGCCGTGCTGACACAGCGGCACAGGCGCCAGGTCCTCAAAAAAAGAAAGGGAACGAGCGTAATCGTCGGGAAGCCCTGCAAGGTGTCACGTTCATGTTGCCGACGATTATCCTCTTAGTGACGTTTACGTTACTCCCAATCTTCTATTCGTTATTCTTATCGTTCACGCGCGTCAACTTGTTTGGCGGAATTGATTTTCAATGGGTCGGTTTCACGAACTACGTCAACGCCTGGAACGATGACCGGGTTTGGGCGGCGCTAAATAATACGTTCCGTTACGCACTCTTCGTCGTACCGATCCAGACGGCGGTCGCCCTTCTCATGGCGGCGGTCCTCAATTCCGGAATCCGGTTTCAAAACACGTTCCGGACAATCTATTTCTTGCCGACGCTCACATCGAGCTCGGCGCTGACGATGATTTTCATGTTTCTCTTTAGTCTGAACGGACCAATCAACAATGCGCTCGTCAACTTTGGTTTGCTCGAGGCACCGATCAACTTTATCAATGAAACGGATTTTGCGCTTGCGACGATCATGGTCATGAACATTTGGTCGACGGTACCATTTTTTATGACGATTTACCTCGCGGGACTTCAAGATATCCCGACTTCTTTATATGAGGCGGCATCGTTAGATGGAGCGAACGCATGGCAGAAATTGATGAAAATTACGGTCCCAAACCTGACACCCGTCACGAACTACGTCATTTTGATGGGGATCATCGGTTGTTTCCAACTGTTTGACCAAGCCTATATCATATCTGGTGGGACAGGTGGACCGAACAATGCGACGCTCACGTTCTCGCTGATCATTTATCAATATGCGTTCCAAACGATCGGGACGATGGGCTATGCCTCGGCGCTCGCCATCATTTTGACGATCATCATCTTTACCGTATCGATGCTTGCTCGGAAGTTAAATAAAGAAGAATCCAACTACTAAGGAGGAATGGGATATGAAAAAGAGAAAATGGCCACGGATTCTCATGTATGTCATTCTCGTTTCATACGCGCTCGTCACGATGTACCCATTCCTATGGGCAGTGCTCGCATCGTTCAAACCGTATAGCGAGATTGTCGCAGGTGGTCTGACACTTTGGCCCGAAAATCCGACGCTTGCGAACTATGAACACATCTTCACGAACGATCCATTGTTTCCGCGTTGGATCTTAAACTCATTTTTCATCGCGACAGTGGGGACAATCATCAACGTCATTTTTAATACGATGGCCGGTTATTCACTTGCCCGCTTGCGATTCCCAGGTCGGAACTACTTGTTCTTGCTGATTCTAGCGGTCATGATGGTCCCGGGACAGATTTTGCTCATCCCGAACTATCTCATCATGCGCTCGCTCGGCATTTTAGATACGTATGCGGCGCTGATCGTACCTGGTGCGATAAACTTTGCCTATATCTTCTTGATGCGGCAATTCTTCATCAACTTCCCACGTGAAGTCGAAGAGGCGGCTCAAGTCGATGGATTGAACCGATTCCAGACGTTTTGGCGCATCGTCTTCCCGATGGCGAAAGCCTCGGTCGCGACGCAAGCCGTCTTCGTCTTTCTCGGTTTCTGGAACGAATTCTTGAAGCCGCTTCTCTATATCACATCGCCAGAGAAGTATACGCTCACGCTGGGACTTCAGTCGTTCCAAAGCCAAAACGCGACACAATGGAACTACATCATGGCGGCCTCGGTCGTCAGTATCGTCCCAATCATCATTTTGTACATCGTGCTGAACAAGTACTTCATGCAAGGTTTACGACTCGGTGGGGACAAATAAGGAGAGATGGATATGAAAGCTTTTATTTTTGATTTGGATGGCGTCATTACAGACAGCGCTGAATATCACTATTTAGCGTGGAAAGCGCTCGGGGAAGAACTGTCGATCCCGTTCGACCGTGAGTTCAACGAGACGCTAAAAGGTGTCAGCCGGACGGAGTCGCTCGAACGAATTCTGCGTCTCGGTGGCCGGGAGAACGATTTCTCGACAGAAGAGAAGGAACAATTGGCCACGAAGAAGAATGAACACTATGTGTCACTCATCAAAAACATCACGCCTGATGACGTCTTGCCAGGGATTGAGGCATTTTTGAGCGAGTTGAAGCAAGCCGGCTATAAGATTGGCATGGCCTCGGCCTCAAAAAACGCATTGATGGTGACGCGTCAGCTCGGCCTGCTCGATGCGTTTGACCATATCGTTGACGCGGCGACGGTCGCGCAGTCAAAACCGGATCCTGAAGTATTCTTGAAAGCGGCAGAAGCACTCGGGGTCGAACCGAAGGCGTGTATTGGAGTCGAAGATGCGGTGGCCGGTGTCGAAGCGATTCATGCGGCCGGTATGTTCGCTGTCGGAATAGGTGACCTAGCCGTCCTGACAGAAGCGAATATTGTCTTCACAGACACGACCGGACTCACGCTCGACAACGTATTGACACATATTTGAATGTTGCCTCGAGTGAAAACGCTCGAGGCCTTTCTATAGGGGGAGATAAAATGAAGCGAACATGGTGGAAAGAAGCAGTCGTCTATCAAGTGTATTGGCGCAGTTTCTTGGATACGAACGGGGATGGCTACGGAGATTTAGAAGGAGTCCGTCAAAAACT
Organism: Exiguobacterium sp. SH1S1; assembly: GCF_004337245.1. Taxonomy (NCBI): domain Bacteria; kingdom Bacillati; phylum Bacillota; class Bacilli; order Caryophanales; genus Exiguobacterium; species Exiguobacterium sp. SH1S1. Next base: position 935,749 of record NZ_SJUZ01000001.1, on the reverse strand, counting down.
AGGCTACATCAAAGAATTAGGTGCCGACGTCATCTGGCTCAATCCGTTTTACGTCTCACCCGACAAAGACAACGGCTATGACATCGCTGACTATTACCGGGTCATGGACAAGGCAGGGACGATGGAGGACTTCGAGCGACTGCTCAAGGAAGCACACGAGCTCGGCCTGAAAGTTATTTTAGACCTCGTCGTCAACCATACGTCGGATGAGCACCCGTGGTTTCGCGAAGCAAAAGCATCCAAAACGTCGCCGAAACGAGATTATTACATTTGGCATGACCCGGTCGATGGGGAGGCGCCAAACAATTGGCGCTCGTACTTCGCCCCGTCATGCTGGGAGTATGACGAGGGAAGCGACCAATATTATTATCATTCGTTCGCCGTCGAGCAACCGGACCTCAATTGGGAGAATGAAGAGCTGCGACACGAAATCTACAACATGATGCGCTTCTGGCTCGACAAAGGCATCGATGGCTTCCGGATGGACGTCATCAACTTGCTCGCGAAGCGCAAAGATTTGTCGGACGTCGACAACCCGTATGATTTAAGTTACTTGGCCAACAATCCGGGTATTCACGACTATTTGCAAGAAATGCGTGACGAGGTGCTCAAGCATTACGACTGTATGACGGTCGGCGAGATTCCGTTTGTCACACCAAAAGAAGGACTGTTGTATGTCGATGAGGCACGTGGAGAACTCGATACACTGTTCCACTTCCAAATTGCTGATGAGATGCCGACGTGGGACATGCTTCGGTTCAAACAGATTCAACGGGATTGGTATAAAGGATTGAACGGGCGAGGGTGGAACTCGCAATTTTTGAACAACCACGACCATACGCGTCAAGTGACCCGCTACGGGAACGATGGGGAGCACCGCGTCGCCTCGGCGAAACTGCTCGCGACACTCACGCACACGCTGCCGGGGATGCCATATATTTATCAAGGGGAAGAGATCGGCATGACCGGCGTCAAGTTCGACTCGATTGACGACTATCAAGACATCGCCATGAAAAATCGCTACGTTGAGGAAGTCGGGAAAGGACGAGACCCGAAAGACGTGCTGGTGAGTCTACAACTGCTCAGCCGGGACAATTCACGGACACCGATGCAGTGGAACGCACAGAAGCATGGGGGTTTTACAGAAGGCAAGCCCTGGATGCCAGTTAATCCGAATTATGAGCGTTTGAATGTCGAGACAGATTTGTCGCGAGAGGATTCGGTGTTTCACTATTATCAACAGTTGATTCGACTTCGGAAAAACAATCCTGCGCTCATATACGGAGAGTTCACGGACTTGTTGCCGGAGGATGAGTCACTTCACGCTTATGAACGGAAATTAGGACAGGTCCGTTTCGTGATTGTCTTGAATCATTCGCACGAAACACGGACCCTTCCATTTTCGATCGACGCTCAATCGCTCGTTCTTCAAAATGTGGAGAATGGAACAGACGGATTGCTTCCGTACGAAGCACGGATTTACATGACGAAGACCGCTCAATGAGGCGGTCTTTTCCGTCTTTTCTTCGATGAACCGCTAAATGCGAAATACAGACCGGTCCCGAGCGCGAACCCGAGAAGATAGCTGTCGAGGACAATCGCGAACATGAAGCCGGAACTGATGGCGATTAGGATGGCATAGCTTTCTGAAAAACGTGACACTGACTGATTGGACATAGCATCGTTCTCCTTTGTTTAGTGATGATGATTTTTGTATGAAAAAGTTTCAGAGCGGTTGAAGGACCGACCTGTCGTCACGCCTTCTTCTTCGTCCCTTGGAACGCGAAAAACATCGCGATGCCGATCCCGATACCGAGCCACCAGTTGTCGAACAACAGTCCGAAGATGAGAATAAAGGCGACGGCGACCGGTAGTGCTAAATATCCACGTTGTCGTTTCATTTGATTCATCCTTTCCCTACGTCTCTCTTTGACTGTTCCCGGAAGCGGAATGATTCATTCTAAAAGTAACCGTTTTCATAAAAACGGCTCAACAGCAACGTTTGTCTAAAAAATGAACATTGTTATTTTCATGTGAAATAGTGAGCAATTACATCTATCCATCCATAGGAAAGCCTGTTATATTTTAATTGTGATAAGCTTCACAATAAGAAATCATACATGGGTCATATTATAGGAGGAAGAGAAGATGATTACATTTTTTATCGCACTAGGATTACTATTGGTCGGGTACCTCGTCTACGGCCGTTACGTCGAGAAGACGTTCGGCATCAAGGAAGAGCGGACGACGCCCGCCTATGCGTCTCAGGACGGTGTCGACTATGTACCGATGGGAAAAAAACGTAACTCGATGATCCAACTGTTGAACATCGCCGGTGTCGGTCCGATCTTCGGTCCGATCATGGGAGCACTCTACGGTCCGGTCGCATTCCTTTGGATTGTCGTCGGGTCAATCTTTGCCGGGGCGGTACACGACTACTTGACCGGGATGATCTCGCTCCGGAACAACGGCGCACACTTGCCGCAGCTCGCCGAGAAGTTCCTCGGCCGCTCGCTCCGCCACGTCGTCAACGGGTTCGCGCTCTTGTTGCTACTGCTTGTCGGGACGGTGTTCGTTACGTCACCGGCCAACATGATCAACAACTTGTTCGACGGTAACGCGTCGACGCTCGCCTGGGTGCTCCTCGCCATCTTCGGCTACTACATTTTGGCGACGCTCTTACCTGTCGATAAGATCATCGGGCGCATCTACCCGTTCTTCGGGGCGCTCTTGTTGATCAGCGCCGTCGGCATCGCCGTCAGCCTGTTCGCCCAAGGCTATCAGGTCCCTGAGATGACGTTCACGAACATGCACCCGGACGGCTTGCCGATCTGGCCGCTCTTGTTCTTCACAATCTCGTGCGGCGCGCTTTCAGGATTCCACGCGACGCAGTCGCCGATCATCTCGCGGACGACGATGAAAGAAAGCAATGGTCGCAGCATCTTCTACGGCATGATGATCGTCGAGGCCGTCATCGCCATGATCTGGGCAGCGGCCGCGATGGCGATCTTCGAACCGGGTCAACTGCTCGCGATGATCAACGCCGGCACACCGGCGCTCGTCGTCCAAGAAGTGGCAACGCTCATGCTCGGCAGCATCGGCGGCACGCTCGCCATCCTCGGTGTCATCGTCTTGCCGATCACGTCAGGTGACACGGCGTTCCGTAGCGCCCGGATGATCATCGCCGACTACATGAAGATCGCGCAGAAGAAGTTCGCATCACGCCTTTGGATCGCACTCCCGTTGTTCGTCATCTCGTTCATCTTGACGAAAGTCGACTTCCGTCTCCTCTGGCAATATTTCAACTGGGCCAACCAGACGACGGCGGTCATCGCCTTGTTCGTTGGGGCGACGTACTTGTACATCAAAGGACGCAACTACTGGATCGCGCTCGTCCCGGGGACGTTCATGCTGTACGCGGTCTGGTTCTATATCTTGACGGCGCCGATTGGCTTCAAGATGGATGGGGTCATTCCGTACGTCATCGCGACGGTCGGGACGGTGACATTGTTCTTCTTGTTCTTCAAGCACGCCAAAGCGATGCGCGCCCAAGATCTCGAGTGCGACGCACCGGTTCGAAAAGCCGCATAACAAACAGGGGTCTGGCATACATTGCCAGGCCCCTTTGTTGATCAGTCATATAAGTAAATTGAGAACGTCGTCCCTTCTCCGTACACGGAGTCGGCGTGGATGCCCCAACCGTGCGCCTCGGCGATCCGTTTGCAGATGCGCAGGCCGAGCCCGGTCCCTTTGATCGGACGGTGGGAGTCGGAGTCGACCCGGTAGTACTCGTCAAAGATGTACGGGATGGACTCAGGAGGGATACCGATGCCTGGGTCACGGACGGACAAGACGAGCGTCGTATCGTCCATCGAGCCCGTGATCCGGATCGTCCCGCCTTTCGGTGAATACTTGATGGCGTTGCCGATCAAGTTGTGAAGCAGCTGCAACAACTTCTCCTGGTCGGCCTCGATCGTCGCGTCGCAAGTGGACAAGACGACCTGGTGATTCGGGGATGTCGTCTCATAGTGGGCGACAATGCCTTCAAGAACCGGTTTGAGTGCGAACGTCGACAGCGTCAGCAATTCTGCGGAGTAGTTGACGCGTTGATAGTCGAGGAAGTTATCGACGAGCCGTTCGAGCCGCTCCGCTTCTCGTTTCACGAGCGTCAGCATGCCGTGCGTCTTCTCGTTATCGGTATGTTGGTACATGAGCAGTTCGGTGTAGCCGCTGATGGCGGTGAGCGGTGAGCGGAACTCATGCGACAGCTCGGCCAAAAATGAGTCTTTCTGCTCCTCGAACCGGCGCGCTTCGGTCTCGTCGCGCCAGAGGATGAACACGCCGCGCGGGGTGTGGGTGAAGTTCAAGATGAGTTGCAGCGTCCGGTCGCCGAGTTGGAAGTAGTGGGGTTCCATACTCGGACAGCAGCCGAAGCGATTGTCGAGCAATTCTTCCCGAAAAGACGTCACGGCGACCGGGTCGGCCCCGTTCCGTTCGAACACGTCATGGAGGAAGCGGCTCAAGGTCTCGAAATCGGTGAAGCGCCGCGTCGTCAGCGACGGACAGAAAGCACGGAGCGGTTGGTTCGTATACAGGTGGTTGCGGGTAAAATCGATATAACAGACGGCATCCTGCACTTCCTCGATGAGTGAAGCGATGGGAGAGTGCGGCAAGCGTCGTGTTGAATAGTTCGGGATGGCTCGTTTTGGACGTGTTCGGCCGTGCCTTGCGGATGAACGATAAAATCGGTTTCGGTCCATGCGTCGGCCTCCTCTCTACGATGTCGATTGATTTGTCTCTATTATACGACATTGTGCAGTATTTCCCTATATAGTCCATGGACCTACCTAAAAATGAGAGGAAATTGGGACGGTCGGCACAAATTGTTCAAACACAAACAGACGGGACTATACGACAATGAGAAGAGGAGGGGATATGATGAAGCAAGCGATTTTAGTGACCGGTGCGACCGGGAACGTCGGACAATACGTTGTGAAGTATTTAGAGAATCGAGGGGAAGCTGTCGTCGCGGCCGGGAGCAGGGTGGACGAGCTGCAGCGGCGCTTCCCGACGGCGGCACGACACGTCGAACTCGATTTTGAAAACCCGGACACGTACGAAGCGGCGCTAGACGGGGTCGATCGCGTCTTTTTGATGCGTCCGCCACAGATCGGGGACGCGGACGTGTTCGTTCCGTTCATTGAGGCGATGGCCGAACGTTCGATTCGACTCGTCGCCTTTCTTTCACTCATGGGCGTCGAGACGAATCCGTTCCCGCCACACTATAAGATCGAGAAGTACATCGAGCAGTCAGGTGTTCCATCCGTTCATATTCGGCCGGGTTTCTTCATGCAGAACGTGACCGACGTCCACGCCGAGGAGATCCGTCAAGACGACGAGATCTTCATCCCGGCCGGTAACAGTCAAGTCAGCTTCATCGACGCCGAGGATATCGGCAAGGCGATCGCGCACGTCTTGGCTGACCCGGAGTCACATCGCAATACGGCCTATACGCTCACCGGACCCGAGGCGCTCGATTATGTCGACATCGCCAACCAATTGACGATTCTGACCGGGCGGCGCATCACGTACGCCAAGCCGAGCATGCTGCGCTATCGCTCACACTATATTCAGGAACGTGGCCTGGATCCAGCGTATGTGAATGTGACGATGGCGCTCTACCTCATGACACGGCTCGGGACGGCGAAGGCGGTGACGGACGACTTTGAACGGTTGACCGGGGAGAAGCCACGTTCGTTTGCTGAGTTCGCACGTGATCATGTAGATGCGTTCCAACGCTAAAAAACACACTTTTATCCGTTAACGGATAAAAGTGTGTTTTTTAGAATAATGTATACGGGTTGACGCTGTTGGCGGCTGTCGAGCCGCTATAGACGTACTTGTTTTTATGGATCTCGAAGTGGAGGTGGCTCCCGAACGAGTTGCCGGTATTCCCGATTGTCCCGATGTTCGCGCCTTTTGAGATCGATTGGCCTTTGACGACGTTCAACCGATCCATGTGGGCATAGACGCTCGTGTACGCTTGGCCGTTGATCGTATGCGAGATCATGACGTGGTTCCCGTAGGCGCCATAGTTTCGGGCGACGATGACTTGACCGGAAGCGGCCGCTTGGATCGGTGTCCCTTTGGCGGCCGCGATGTCGATGCCGTTATGGAACGTGTAACCGTACTTTCCGCTCGCCGGGCCATACCCTTGCGACAATCTGCCTTGCGCCGGCATGATGAATTTAGCTGCCGTGGCCGTTTGTAACGCCGTACCGCTATATTTTTTGACATATGTACTCGCTACATATTTCGTGCTGCCGTTGTAATTGATTTTCGTCCATGAGCCGGTCGCCCCTAGATACGTGAACGATTGACCGAGCTTGGCGCTGCCGACCTTTTTGTAGGCGGTCGATGGACCCGTCCGCACGTTCAAGCTGTTCGTTGTGATTTTGACTTTATAAGAAGTGGCTGCTTCTACCGGTGTTGACGTTTGAAGCGTCAAACCGGAAACGAGAAGTGCGCCGAGAGTAATTGTCATTAATTGTTTTTTCATTTTTTGGTAAATCCTTTCGGTCAGTTAACAGGGCGACGGAATGATGTTTTTCTTAACCTTCTTTAGGAATTTTACCATCAAAAAATATAATTAAATATGTCATTTATATTTCAAAAAAATATATTGGGATTTTAACTGATTTAAGCGAGAATTCTCCCACCTCTAAGCGTCTGGGGCGAAGCCCAGCGTAGGTGGGAGATAAATCGCCCGTACATAAACCTCTTGGCCACCCCTGTGACAGATATAACGAACAGAAGTTCGTGATTTCGTCGGATTTCCCTTCCCCCGTCGCGGGTATCGGATGAGGAAGGCGTTCATCACGATCATCGGCCGGGAGGAGGGGGAGACATGCTGAAGGGCTACAAATACAGGCTCCACCCGACGGCGGCACAGGCCGAGTTCCTCCTACAAGCCGCCGTTCCCGTTCCTCGCCGAGGCGGACAGCCTCGCGCTCGCCAACGCGAAGCTTCACCTCGACACGGCGTTCGCGAAGTTCTTCGCCGGGACGGCCGGCTTCCCGGTCTTCAAGTCGAGACGGAAATCGCGCGCCTCCTACACGACGAACAACCAGCACGGCACGATCCGCATCGAAGGGGGCCACGTCCGGCTCCCGAAGGTCGGGTTCATCCGCTTCACACAGCACCGAATTTTCGACGGCGAGATCCGCTCGGCGACCGTGTCGATGACGAAGACGGGCAAGTTCTTCGTGTCGCTCCTCGTCGAGCAGGACGACGAGCCCTGGGTCCCGGCCGAGCACAAAATCGGGATCGACCTCGGCCTCGGGCACTTCGCCGTCATGACGAACGACGCAATGGTGACGGAGACAATTCCGAACCCGCGCAACCTGCGCGAGGCCGAGGAACGGCTGAGACGGGCGCAGCGCTCGCTCTCCCGCAAGAAGCCCGGCAGCCGGAACCGCGAGAAGGCGCGGCTCCTATTGGCCAAAAAGCATGAAAAGGTACGGAACCGCCGGCACGACTTCCTCCACAAGCTGTCACGACGCATCGTCGACGAGAACCAAGTCGTCGTCGTCGAGACGCTGAAACCGAGGGAGATGATGCGGGTCCGCCAGCTGGAATATAAGGCGAGATTCTATGGACGGACGTTCATCAAGGCCGACCCGTGGTTCGCCTCGACCCAGGTCTGTTCGGCCTGCGGCGAGAACGGCGGCAGGAAGGATCTGCACGTCCGCGAGTGGACATGCGGCGCTTGCGGCACACACCATGACCGCGACGTCAACGCGAGCCTCAACCTGTTGCGCCTCGCGGACTGAAACACTCCAGGGCAGGGACTGCCCGACGAGCTTGGTCCACAACCGTGGCTGGTCAAAGCACGGTCTTCCCAAGAAGCTCCCACTTCAAGTTGCGAAGCAAATAAGTGGTGAGTAGTTCACCTAGTTTGTGATTCAAAAGTATATGTTTGGACTCGGTTGTTTGAATAGGTATTCAAGTGACGAGTCGATGCTGGGGCATGTTTTTTAGCTGGAAATACAAACATTGAGACGTTACGAGTGAACGCAAAAAAAACAGGTGTGGCTGAATAAAGCGGCCACACCTGTTAGTTTCCAATCAGTGGATAGTCATGAACATATTGCCGCGTCTCGATTTCATCGAGCATAAAGTGGGCGACGTCAGCCCGGTCAATCACTAACTTGTCGAAAGCGAAATAACCTGTCCGATACTGCTCTGTCTTCGGACCTTCTGACAGACGAGGACAACGGACGACCGTCCAATCGAGCCCGCTCGCTTCAAGGATCCCTTTTTGCGTATAACTATCGCGAAGCAGATCGCTCGCGAGCGTCTTCATGAGCGTTTCGGCAAAACGGCTCATAAATTTCTGTTTGACGTCTTTTGGTACTTTGACGGTCGCGCCGGTCAAGTTGATGACCCGCTTCACACCGAACTCGTGCATCGCGGCGACGACGTGTGACGTCGCTTTTTCGAGGATATCTTTGTTCGACGTCTTCGTGTGGCCGAGTGCCATCACGACTGCGTCCGTTCCTTCGACGGTCCGGAAGACGTCCTCCCGATTTTCGGCATTTCCGCGGATGACTGTGAGCCGGGCGTGGGTGATGCCGAGTTTCTCTGGCGTTCTGATTAGAGCCTGAACAGTGTGTCCTTGTTCGAGCGCTTGGCCGATCAACTCATGTCCGGTTCGTCCGCTCCCTCCAAACAGTGCGATGTTCATGTCGTTCACTCCTTCATTTTAGTAGATACGTTTAGCGTACCCGTTCGTATACACAATTAGAAGTACGCACAATAATGACTTATACTATCTCTAAAGATACTAAAGGAGTGGATCATATGAAGGAGTGCCCGGTTGAAACGATCGTGCAAAAGATTTCCGGGAAATATAAGATGTTGATTCTTCATCGGCTCGGCACGCTCGGGACGAAACGGTTCAACGAGTTGTGTCGCTTGTTCCCACAGGCGACGCCACGGACGATGACACGGCAGTTGCGGGAGCTCGAGCAGGACGGGTTGATCACAAGAAAGATATATTCGGAGATTCCGCCGAAGGTCGAGTACTCGTTGTCGGAACAAGGTCGGTCACTTTACCCGATTTTACAGCAACTTGGCGATTGGGAAGCGGAGCAGCAAGAGTCGCAGTCGGCAAGCCATACGCCCCAATCATATCTGTCATAACTGATCTTCGATGAGCGCGACGGCCACAGTGAGAGCCTGAATGCGCCGTTTCGCTAGTGTCAGTTGGGACTTATAGCGCTCAGGCTCATCTTTTGCCTCGAGCGTCTTTATCGTCACGTTCAGCTTGTAGAGAATCGAGTCGATTTGTCGTTTCGCTTCTGTTAGTTCTATGGCTGAATAATCCATGTTGCCTCCTAAGTAAGTGTTTTTCTCCAGTATACATATGAAAAACCGAGGCGGGCGCCTCGGCTTAGCGTATTTGCGGTATATATTTTCTGGTACGGCGGTTTGACGAGCGCGGTGCGACGAGGAAGAACAATCCTAACATCACCCCAACTCCAAGTCCCCATAGACTGTTGAACAAAAACATCAACACGATCCCGAAGACGAGTCCAATACTCACATCACCCATACGGTCAAACATTTACAACCACCTTTTCTTTGTTTGCTAGACCAATAATTTACCCGGGTTTTAGACGAGATACACCTAACGACGAGATCTAGCTAGCATGTGTTTCTTTATGATACGTTTTTCTGCGAATTTGGTTTCGTTTTGTAAAAACTATAGACGACACTGATCAAGATGACGAGTACGATCGCACCGAGCGACATCCAGATCGGCATCTTGTAGACGTCACCGAAAATCATCTTCGTCCCGATGAAGACGAGCATGAAGCTGAGCCCATGCTTCAAATAGTAGAAGCGATCGATCAAGTTGGCGAGGACGAAGTAGAGGCTACGCAATCCAAGGATCGCCATAATGTTCGCGTAGAAGATGATATACGGGTCACGTGAGTAGGCGAAGCTGGCTGCGACCGAATCGACGGCGAAGACGATATCCGACAGTTCGATGAAGATGAGCGCGATGAAGAGCGGTGTGAAGAACAGCTTACCGTTGATGCGCTTCGTGAACTTCCCTGACGACATGTCTTGCGTGAGCGGCAAGTGGTTCTTTAACCAATTGATCGTCTTGTTGTCCTCGAGCGACTCGTCTTTGCCGATATTCTTGAACATCATCCAACCCGTATAGACGAGGAAAGCGCCGAACACGTAATAGACCCAACCGAAGTTCTCGAGAAGCGATACACCAGCGACGATGAAGACGGCCCGGAAGAGAATCGCACCGAGGATGCCCCAGAACAACACTTTATGCTGATATTTGAGTGGGATCGCGAAATAGGCGAAGACGAGCGAGAAGACGAACACGTTATCGATGGCGAGTGCCTTTTAGATGAAGTAGACGCTCGCATATTCGGTCGCGACCGTGCTGCCTTGCGAGTAGAACAACCAACCACTAAACGCAATGGCGATCCCGATTCAAACGAACGTCCATGTCCATGCCTCACGGAGCGAGACTTCGTGTGCCTTGCGGTGGAACACCCCGAGGTCAAGCGCGAGCATGAAGATGACGAGTGCCAAAAAGGCGATGAGTAGGGTCAACAATAATTCCTCCTTATAGGTTCATTTGAACTTTATATTATTATTATAAGTTCATATGAACTCAAAGTAAAGAGGATTCGTATTTCGCATTAAAACAAAGCGAGGAGAAATCGAACCTGTTGGGGCTATGGGAAGGGCTGGAAAATGGCACAGTCACATAAAAAAAGGCTTCTTAGCTGTTTTGCTAGGAAGCCCTTCGTCTTATTTTTTGCGTTTTTGAAATTGGTTGAAGACGCCTTTGACTTTATCCGTCAAGGAGTCGGAATGTCCTTCACCGCTTCGTTGGTTGGTCGTTTTATCATCGTTCATTTTCCCGGCGACTTCTTTCGCCTTGGCCGCGACTTGATCGATGATGTGGTCATACTTACCGTTTTGCTTATTTTCAGACATACGTCTAATTCCTCCTCGTTTCGAATCTTTATAAATAATATAACCGAATTTGCAACAATCTAAACTTTTGAGGTCGTTAGAACTTATTTTTACGAAGGGGATCTCAATGATAGCGAGACTGACAAAAACAGGGAAGCCTCAGTGGTTTCCCTGTCTTTGTGTTGCCACGTCTTGGACGACGTCGGCGAGTGTCACGTGCTTCAACACAGATTCCATCGCCGTTTGGGCGTTGATGAAGATCGGTTCGATTGTCGCTTGGATATTTTGGCCAACCGGACATGCCGGGTTCGGGTTGTCATGGATACTGAACAGTTCATTCTCCTCGACGACGCTGACGGCGCGATAGACGTCATACAGCGAGATATCGGTCAAGCCTTTAGCGAGCTTCGCACCAGCTACGCCGGGTTTGACCTCGATCAATCCGGCTTTTTTTAGCATCGCCATGATTTTACGGATGAGGGCGGGATTCGTATTGACGCTTCCGGCTAAAAAGTCAGACGAGGTGACGCCGTCCTGATTGAACTCGATCAACGTCAAGATATGAATGCCGACCGCGAAACGGCTACTGATGGTCATAAGCCACCACCTTTCTGAACAATCATGTAAGCAGATTAGTTACATCTTCAGTATAACAGGGAACAAATAATTGACAAATGAAGATGCTGTAACTATTATGATTACATGTAACTGATTTAATTGCAGGTTGAGAAGGAGGAAACGAATCATGAAATACTTAGTCACAGGTGCGACCGGGAAACTCGGTTCAAAAATCGTCGAGGTGTTGCTCGAGTCGATACCGGCGAGCGAACTTGCGGTCAGTGTCCGTAACCCGGAGAAAGCGGGAGCGCTGAAAGCAAAAGGAGTCGACGTGCGTCACGGCGACTTCGATCAACCGGAGACGCTCGACGAAGCGTTCCAAGGTGTCGAGCGGTTGCTCATCATCTCGGCGGACGGGGACAACGATACGCGCATCCGTCAACATGCGAACGCGGTCGAAGCAGCGAAGCGGGCCGGGGTCAAGTTCATCGCTTATACGAGCCTCGCCGATGCGACAGAGAGTCAAAATCTCATGGCACCGCCGCACGTCGAGACGGAAGAGGCGATCGAACGAACCGGGATCCCGCACGCATTCCTGCGCAACAACTGGTACTTAGAGAACGAACTCGGTGGCATTCAAGGCGCGCTCGCCGGTTCTCCTTGGGTGACAGCGGCCCGTGACGGGAAAGTCGGTTGGGCGCTGCAACAAGACTACGCCGAAGCAGCGGCGAACGTCCTCATGGCAGATGATTTCGAGCAAAACGTCTTCGAATTGTCAGGACCGCTCCATACGCAAGCAGAACTCGTCGAAGCGCTCAGTGACGTACTCGGCCGTGAGGTCAAACTCCAAGAAGTTAGTGCTGAGGCGTACGCCGACGTCATGCGCGGTGCCGGTGTGCCGGAAGGGGCGATCCCGATCGTCGTCGGCATTCAAGACAGTATCCGCAACGGGTCACTCGAAGTCGAATCAAATGACTTTGAATTGGTGCTCGGTCGTCCGGTGATACCGCTCAAAGAGGCGCTTCAAAAACTCGTCACCGCGTTATCATAACAACTACAGGACGGGGTGCTTCGTCTTTCTGACCAGATTATAAATGACAACGTCACGTTCTCGATTTCGAAGACGTGACGTTTTTTGATGCATGCTAGCGATTTGTATTCACATATTTGGCATACGTCAGCCACATTGCATATACTAACAATTAATGGATAATCGAAAGCGTACATATGCAAGAAAAGGGAAGCATCATTTTATTTAGATGGAAGGTGAATCACATGAAAAATATGATTTTTTTAACGGGAGTTGTCCTCGGATTGCTCTTACTTTTCGGATTAAGATATGAATTCAATGTGATTGGGGATATGGGCTTCAAAGTCACGGCCATCCTCATGTTTGTGACGATGCTTGTCATTCGATCGACTGCAAAAATCTCTTTCTTCAGCCGTTAACTAAAAAACAGACCGCGAATCCAAAATTCGCGGCCTGTTTTTTAGTTGGTCCGGGACTCAAGTTGACCGGTCGCGTCTTCTAACGTGCTCTAGTTCGAAGTGAGCCCGAGCCACCGTTTCACCGGCTCCCGGAAGTAATATGTGATGCCGATCAAACTGACGAAGACGAGGGCGGCGACGAAGACCGTCGTCACGCTCCCTGAAGCGAGGCTTGCCCCTAAAAAGCTATAGGCGAGTGTACCGGGGATCATCCCGAGCACGGTCGCGAGAATAAATGACCTGAAGCGAACCTTGGCAATCCCGCCCGCGTAGCTGAGAAGATCGAAGCTGACGAGCGGGATGAGCCGGAGTACGAACACGTATAAAAACCCGCGCTGCTCCATCTGCGTGAACAGCTTTTCCGACCACGGATAGTTCTCGACCTTGAGCACGGAGCGTCCGAACAAGCGCGCCATGACGTAGCCGGTCACGGCGGCAGCCGTCGCTCCGAACAGAATATACAGGACGCCCGGCCAGACACCGAACGCGAGGCCGGCTCCGAGCGATAAGACCGACGTCGGCAAGAACACGATCGGTCCGATCGCGTAGATGAGGAAGAAGATGACCGGTCCCCACCAACCGAACGACAAGACGACGTCGCGGATGTCGGACGGGCGGAGTTCGTAATGAAAATGCGTGATATAGAAGATACTCCCGAACACGACGAGCAAGAGACTGATTTTGAGCGGGCGCGGCACGGGAATCATTCCTTTCGAATCGATTTTCTTTTGTTCATCGTATCGCATTTTTTATTGAAATGAAGGTGAGACAGCTTACAAACATGCGATCAATGTGCTGATGAATCGTATAATCTGTCGAAAAATAGAAACTTAGGTCAACGCATGTGCGATCACACTTCACGTGAACCTTCTTTCCTACGATAAAGCAGATAGGAGGGATGGTCATGAAGAATTTGAAAATGTCTAAAAAGTTTGCGGTGCTCATCACCGCGTTCATCGCGACGCTTGTCATCATCGCGACGCTCAGCCACGTCTTGATGGGACGGATGGCCGACGCGGGGGAAGAAATTTATGAGGAGCGGTTGTTGCCGATTCGGGCACTCGGTCAAGTTCGGACCGATAACCGAGCCCTGGAAAGCTATTTACTCGAGTTGATGTTAGCAACCGAAGAAAGTCGTAACGCGGAACTCCAAGAAAATATTACGGAGCGACGAGATAGCATGGTCGAGAATTTAAAGTTGTTTAATGAAAACTTCGCTTCGACAGATGTTGACATGCAACAACAGGTCACAGATTTGAATACGTTGATTACGACGTATTTGGAACGGATTGATATCGTCTTGCAACCGGCAATCAGAAACGAGAATACGGCAGCCTATCGTCAATATGTCAGCGAGCTACGCCCAATCCGCCTCGCGCTCGTCGAAACGGCGACGGTCGTCATGGACGGGATTAACGAAGAAGCCGAGACGGCAAGTGCGGCGATGCAAGAAAATCGTGCTCAGTCGGTGCTCTTGTTTTGGGTGCTCGTCGCCATCGGCGCACTCGTCTCGATCGGACTTGGCGTCTATATCACGCGTCTCATCGTGCGGCCGGTCCGTGAATTGAATGGACTTATGAGCCGTGCCGGAGCCGGTGACTTGACCGTCGACAGCACGTATACGTCTCGTGACGAGATCGGTTCGCTCGCGATGTCGTTCAATGAGATGAAAGAAAGCTTGCGTGACTTGATCGGTAGCGTCACGGTGACGGCTGGACGTGTCGCGACATCTTCGGACGACTTGAAATCGAACGTCGAGGAGACGACGAAAGCGACGGAAATGGTTGCTGTGACGATGGAAGAGATCGCGTCAGGGTCGCTCCGCCAATTAACGCGGGTGAAAGAATCGAACGGCACACTGACGGAACTGACGAACGGGATCCACCACGTCTCGGGCAGCGCCCAGCAGATGACAGAGCTCTCGGAAGGCGCACTCCGAAAAGTCGGAGCCGGTAATGAACTAATTGAGACGCTCGAGACACAGCTCGAGGAGATGAATGAGAAAGTCAAATCACTCCAACACGTCATCGGCCAACTCGACGTCCGTTCCCAAGAGATCGGGACGATCACCGGAACGATTTCAGGCATCGCCGAGCAGACGAACTTGCTGGCGTTAAATGCGGCCATCGAAGCGGCCCGGGCCGGCGATCATGGACGCGGGTTCGCCGTCGTCGCCTCTGAAGTGAAGAAACTCGCCGAAGAGTCGGCCGTCGCGACGAAGTTGATCGCGTCGCTGATCACGGACACACAGACGGAGACGAAACAAGCCGTCAAGACGATGCACGTCGTCGAAGACGATATGGCGCACAGCGTGACGAACGTCCAACAGGCAGGGACGGCGTTCGATGAGATTAAGCTCGCGATTGAAGAGGTGAGCCAGAAAGTCGAGGAAGTGTCTGGTGCTGTCGAAGAGATGGCGGCAGGTGCGACCGAAGTGTTGACATCGGTGCATGAGATTCAAGGTATCACCGAGACGACGGCGACCGAGACCGAGAACACATCGGCGGCGACGGAAGAACAGATGGCGTCAATGGAAGAAATCACGGCGTCGGCGCAAGAGCTGTCGAACATGGCAGACGAGATGCGCCAAATGACGAAAAAATTCAATGTATGACGAACGAAAGACAGGTCGACATAAAAATCGACCTGTCTTTTTTAGCGTCCTGTGTAGGTGGCGACCCACTCGTCCGGTGTCATCTTCGCGACGAGCTCACCGATCAAGTCGTACGGGATATGCTTCACGTGTTTGAAGCGGATGCAGCTCTTGCCCATATCGAGCTTCGTCGGCACTCGTTCAGCGTACGCCTGCTCGAACCAACGCAACACGTCTTCGTCGGCGTAGACGCCCATATGATACAAGGCGACGTGATTCTTCTGGGCGATGACGCTCAAAAACGGCAACGGGGCGCCCGGCGTCACGTGATAACCAGGCGGGTACATCGACAACGGCACGACGTAATGGACACCTTTCCCGTCGGTCGTCTTCTCGAACCCGTCCGGTAAGTTCGCATCAATCACGTCAATCAAGCGGATAAAGCTGTCGAGCCGTTTGTCATCGACGAGTGTCGTATAGTCCATTACTGTTCGCCCCCTCGCAAAATCTTCGCCATCGCCTTGCCCTTAGCCAGTTCATCGACGAGTTTGTCCAAGTAACGGATCTCGCGCATGAGCGGCTCCTCGACGTTCTCGATGCGGACGCCGCAGACGACGCCTTTGATGAGAGCGCGATCCTCGTTCATGTCAGGGGCCGATGCGAAAAACGTGTTGAAGTCGACTTCGGCTTCGAGTTGCCGCTCGAGCCCGGCTTCGTCATAGCCGGTCAGCCAGCGGATGATCGTATCGACTTCGTCTTTCGTCCGGCCTTTCCGTTCGGCTTTCGCGACGTAACTCGGATAGACGCTCGCGAAGCTCGTCGTGTAGATGCGGTGTGCCATAATATCGCCTCATTTCGTGGATGGTACCTTCATTTTCGCACACAACGGCAAAAGACGATCAATCCGTTTGTGGATTCCTCGCCTTGGTCGGTCACGGCATGATGTTGCCTTCAGCCGGGATCGGATGTTGTTTCAACATGTTCGCGAAATGATAGAGGTTATACGCCAAAACCCGTCCGTTCTTTTTCGTGAAGGCGTTGTTGCGGCCGGCGTCGAGGTAAGAGTCGCCTGGACCGGCTTCGCCGACCCAGTATGCGTCGACGTTCGGCGGGATAGTGAAGCCGATATGGGACAAACCGTACAGGATTGAGGCACAGGCGTGCTTCGCCCCGTCCTCGTTGCCCGTCACGACGACACCGCCGACTTTGTTGTAGTAAATGGCTTGACCGTGTTCATTTTTCAGCCCGCTCCCGCCGTATAGCCGTTCGATCACTTGGGTGGCGACGCTGCTCTTCTCCCCGAGCCAAAGCGGCGTCCCGATGATGAGGATGTCGGCGGCTTTCACTTTGTCGAAGAGTTGCGGCCACTCGTCGCCAGCCCCTTCGTCCTCGGTCACCCCGAAAGCGATATCGTAGTCGACGACGCGGACGATCTCTGACTCGACGCCGAGTTTGTCAAAGTGGGGGATGATGTCTTTCATCAGACCTTCCGTATGCGATACCGTGTCTCCGCTTTTCAACGAACAGTTCAAAAATAGTGCCTTCATCACGATTCCTCCTTCTCAAAAGCAAGACGTTACGAAGTTCTCCACTCCAAAATTCCGGTCAAGTCGTCGTAGACTGCGTCTGGACGCACATCCATCGTTTCGAAGGGCTTGCCGTCACGGTTGATCCACACCGTCTGGAAGCCGAAGTTCTTGGCGCCAATGATGTCCCAGCCGTTCGAAGACATGAACAGCACCTCGTCCCGCTTCAAGTCGGTCGTCTTGAACCAGCTCATATAGGCGGCAGGTGATGGCTTGAACTGTTTGACGCCGTCGATGCTGACGAGTTCGTCGAACAGTTCGGTGAACGACGCGTTCGCGATCAATTGTTCAAGCATGTCAGCGGTCCCGTTCGACAAGACGACGGTCTGGGTGTCCCGCAGCTGCTTCAACACGTCCTCGACTTCCTCGTATGGCGAGAGCTCCGCATACGTGGCGATGAGCGCATCCTCGACGTCGCTAGATGCGGTCACATCCGCCGCCGCTAAGGCGTAACGCAAGGCGTCACGCGTGACGACCGAGAAGTCTTCATAGCGGCCCGAAATCTGACGGATGAAGAAATATTCAAGTTGTTTCGTGCGCCACGTCTGGCTGATCTGGTCACCTTTCCCGGGGAACTGTTCGTCACATGCTGCCTTGACGGAATGGACATCGAACAGCGTCCCGTACACATCGAATACGAATGCTTTTATCAAAGAATCCCCTCCTAAATTTCGTCTAACGCCTGCTGGACCTTGTCCGCGTGGATTGAGAGACGCAGTCCCTTTTTGATATACCCGTCTTTCTTCAAGTTAGACATGATGACGCTCGTCGTCTCCCGTGTCGTCCCGACCATGGCGGCGATATCGGCGTGAGTCAGCTTCATGTTGATCGTCTGCCAGTCTTTTTTGCGTTCCCCGCTCTTCTCGCTCAATTTGAGGAGCAGGAACAAGATGCGGTACTTCACGTCGGTCAAAGCAATCTTTTCACTGAGCGCATACACTTCCTTGAGTCGCACGGATAGAATGTTGATCAGCTTCAAGGCGATCTTCGGATTCTTTTCGATAAATTGCTCGAACTCATCGACCCCGATCGTACAAAGATATGTGTCCGTCATCGCCTCGGCGTACAAGTCATCGTCGGTCAACGAGAGCGTCGCCGTCTCACCGAAGATATTGCCGCTCGTCAAAATGTCGACGGTGAACTGTTTGCCGTGCTGATTCATCCGATACAGCCGGACTTGTCCTTCTTTCAACAGGAACAACGCCGGGATCGGGGCGTCCGGGGAGACGATGACTTTCCCTTTTTTGACAGGACGCATCTTACTCATCTCATCGATCACTTTCAACTCTTGCATCGGCAGCTCGTCGAACAGGCTGATATGTGAGAGTAACGTCAATTTGTCCATCGTTCACACCTCGCTTTCGTGTAATCTGTCTTACTGTCTCTCTTGATTATAAGCGATAGAATGAGGAAAAAGGGGGGAGTCTCGTGCTCGAACTTTATACGATCGACGGCTGTTCACGGTGTCACCGTGTCAAATTGCGCTTAGACGAATTAGCAATCCCGTTCGTCGAAAAAAATCTATTCGAAGAACAGCGCTTTGCCGAAGAATTGATCAACTTGAACCGCGAACTTGTCACCCCGGCACTCGTGAACGAGACCAGGGTCTTCACGGGAGACGAGTTATGGGACGAACTCGAGCTACTGACAAAGTGAACAGGCGAAAAAAGGGAGTAGGGTGACTCCCTTTTGTCATATTGTGACGTGTTCGGTTAGGAAACGGGTGACTTCATCTGGCGTTTTCGCGTTCGCGCTATGGAGATGCTTGCGCAAATTGCTGTTCATACGCTGCCCTTTATTAACGAGTTGCTGCTTTCGGCACGACTTGTTTTTCGGTGCGTAGTTTGAAGACGATGGCCAAGATGAACGAGAAGAACAGATGCGTGACGAGACTCATCAGCTGATCCGGTGCGAACGCGTTCACGAGGTTCGTCCCCATGCCCATCATGAGCGGCATGATGACGAGCGGCCCGACGATCCAAATGCCGATGCCGAACAAGACGGCGAGCGCCCAAACGTTTGAGATGACCAAATGACCTAATCCGTACGTGACGCCGAAGATGATGCTGATGATCATATGGACGATCCAACCGACGACGAGACTTTCGCTCCCGACCATGCTGGCGATCATTCCAATCATGCCCATCATCTGCATCAGTAGACCAAATAAGATCCCGCCGATGACCCCGCCAATCACACCGTTGACCACGTACCGTTTCATCTTCCTCACTCCCCTTTATTTTTATACAACTAGCATAAATCGAATGGTGTTTGATTTCTGTAACCGGCCTTACAATTTAGACAAAAAGACGTCATAATGGACGTCTTTTTGTCATTTCAGATTCTTTGTGATGTACTGGACGATTTTCCGGAGCTCGGTCGCGGTCGGCCGACCGAACGGGCTCGTCTGAATCTGTTGATACAACAGACGCCCAGTCTCGTCGATGAGGAAGTAAGCCGGTTCCCCGTGCTCGCCGTGGTCGGCGTACGGGGCGTCGGCGCCATGGTACTGAACGCCGTAATCGAGCAGCGTCTCGAGCGACTCGTCTCGGAGGACAGGGAAGCTGAGCGCATTGTCGTCGGCCATCTGCTTCAAGTCCTCGGCGCGGTCGGTCGAGATCGTCACGAGCCGAATGCCTTTATCGCGGAAGTAGCCTTGTTGGCTCTCGAGTTCTTTCAAATCTTGGACACAGACCGGACACCAGGCACCACGGAAGAAGATGATGAGATGCCAACCATCGTGCCGTTCAATCGAGTCTGTGAGTGAGAACATGTCACCGGATACGTCCGGTAAGTTGAAGTTTGGGGCTTGGTCGCGTAAGTTGAAAAGTGTAGCCACTGGGGTTCCTCCTCTATATGTTGTTTCGAGGAGGCAATCCTACCATGTCATCGGCCGCTTTGTTTGTAAGCTAGCTAACAATGGAGGAGGAATTCGATGTACGTTCCAAAACTATATGCCGTCAACGACGCTGAAGAAGTCCACGCTTTCTTGAAAGCCCATCCGTTCGGCACCGTCGTCACACATGACGGGCAGAAGCCGCACGCGACACACGTGCCGCTCCGAATTCACGCAGAAGATGGTCACATCTGGTTCACGACGCATATTGCCAAGAACAACTCGCAATGGCAGTCGATTGAAGACCAGACCGTGCTCATTATCGTCCAAGGAACGAACGCCTATATCTCGGCGTCGTTGTATGGCCACGAGGACGTGTCGACGTGGAACTATCAGGCCGTGCATCTGTATGGGAAGGCGACGATTTTGTCACCTACAGAGCTCGAGATGGATCTGGCAGGGCTACTCCGTGACCATGAAGGGGAGAGAGAGAACGCCGTCGTCTGGGAAGAGTTATCGGAGCCGGTGCAACGACAAAAACACGGCGTCGTCGGTTTCCGTATCGATATCGATGAAATCCAGGCGGCGTTCAAGCTGAGCCAGAACCGGAACGATGAGGATTATACGCGCATCGTCTCGGAGTTAGAGCAGGCAGGATGTCCGATGGCGGATGTGATGCGAGATAACCGAGACCCGTCGACGTGAAGTCGATGGGTTTTTTGCGTATTTCACGTTGACAACGTCAAGCCGTTCATCCTATACTCATAAATGATAATGATTATCAATATCGTTATAAAGGCATTGTCATAAGAAAAGGGGATCAGAACGTGAAAAACTATAAACAGATGCTACATATGTTCATCATCATGTCTGCCTTCGTACTCGTGCTCGCAGGATGCGGCTCGAACAATGAAGATGCGGCCACGACAGATGAGTCTGCCGAAACGGCAGAAGGCTATCCGATCACGATTAAACATGCGTTAGGCGAGACGGTCATCGACAAGAAACCGGAACGCGTCGCGACAATTGCTTGGTCGAACCAAGACGTCGCCCTCGCGCTTGACGTCGTCCCAGTCGGTTTCTCGGCTGCGAACTACGGTGTCCAAGACGGCAGCGGCATGTTGCCATGGACAGCTGAGAAGCTAAAAGACCTCGGGGAAGAAAACCCGAACATTTACCAAGACACAGACGGTCTCGATTTCGAAGCAATCGCTGACTCACAGCCGGACGTCATCTTGGCTGCCTACTCAGGCATCACGCAAGAAGACTACGACACGTTGAGCGAGATAGCACCGGTCGTTGCTTACCAAGAAACGCCTTGGGTGTCATCATGGCAGGACACGGTCCTCTACGACTCGATCGCCATGGGCATGGAAGCAGAAGGCAAACAGTTGATCGCAGACACAGAGAAACTCATCGCTGATAAAGCTGCTGAAGTACCGGACATGGCTGGCAAGAAAGCGGCCTTCATCGCGCTCAGCCCGGACGACCTCTCGAAGTTCTACATTTACACGACAGGTGACCCGCGTGGCGCCTTCATCGAAGAGCTCGGCATGGAGTACCCAAAAAACATCACGGACCAAATTAAAGACGAGAACAGCTTCTACCTCGAACTCAGCTCAGAGAACGCTGACATCTTGAACGACGTCGACATCTTCGTCGCTTACGGCAACGAAGAGACGTTGAAAGCACTTCAAGCTGACCCGCTCTACAGCAAAGTACCGGCCATCGAGCGCGGTTCGGTCGTCATGATCGAAGACAACACGCCGCTCGCGGCTGCCGGGACACCGTCACCGCTCTCGATCGAATACACGATCGACGACTACCTGAAGCTCGTGTCAGAAGCAATCGGGAAAGTCGAGTAATCATATGAATACGCTGAAGAAGTTGCAAACGCCGAGACATTTCCCGCTCCTGCTCGTAGGGTCGATCGTCCTGCTCGTCGTCTGCATGCTCGCTTCACTTGCTTTCGGCTCACGGACAGTCGGATGGGATGAACTGCTTGACGGTTTATTCCGTCCGGCTGTTCAGTCGTATGAAGCGGACATTGTCCGGCAACGGGTCGTGCGGACGCTGTTCAGTCTCATGTGCGGCGCGGCGCTCGGTGTGTCGGGTGCTTTGATGCAGTCGGTGACGCGAAATCCGATCGCTGACCCGAGCATTCTCGGGGTGAACACGGGCGCGGCGCTGTTCGTCGTCGTCGGGATCGCGTTCTTCAACATCTCGACTGCGGGCGACTACATCTGGTTCGCCCTCGTCGGTGCGCTCTTGACGGCCGCGTTCGTGTTCGGTATCGGCTCGCTCGGGCGGGGCGGCTCGACCCCGCTCAAGCTCGTCTTGGCCGGGGCGGCGACGAGTGCGGCCTTGTCCTCGCTCGTCATGGCAATCATGATCCCGCGCTCGAACGTCATGGACCAGTTCCGGTTCTGGCAAGTCGGCAGCGTCGGGGCGGGGACGATGGACTCGATCGTAACGTTTCTCCCGTTCTTCATCGCCGGCATTTTTATCGCCATTTTCGCGGCCCCGTCACTCAACATCATGGCGCTCGGCGAAGAGATGGCGACGGGACTCGGGGTCCGGATCGGTTCGTTGAAAGTCATCGCCTCGTTCGCCGGCGTCATCTTGTGTGGCGCAGCGACGGCATTGGCCGGTCCGATCGGCTTTATCGGTCTGTTGGCCCCGCACTTGATCCGTCTCGTGCTCGGCCCGGATGAACGGTATATCATTCCGATGTCAGCCTTATCGGGCGCCATCCTGTTGACGTTCGCCGACGTGGTCGGGCGTTTGCTCGGCAGTCCGGGAGAACTTGAAGTCGGCATCGTCACCGCGTTCGTCGGGGCGCCGATTTTGATCGCCTTGACGATGAAAGTGAAGGTGCGTGGCCTATGATGAAACAGTCAGTTCAACCTATCATTCACAATAGTCGCAAGCGCCGGCAGCGTACGGTGTTCGTGACGCTCGTGCTATTCGTGCTCGCGCTCGCCTTGAGCGCATTGATGCTCATGCTCGGTAATACGATCTATCCGGTCGCGGACGTCGTCCGTGTCTTGTTCGGGGAACAAGTACCGGGTGCGGCGTTCGCCGTAGGCACGATCCGTCTGCCGCGCATGCTCGCCGGCGTCTTCTCAGGACTCGCGTTCGGTATCGCCGGGACAGTGTTCCAGACGATGCTCAGAAACCCGCTCGCCAACCCGAACGTCATCGGCATCACGACAGGATCGAGTGCGGCCGCCGTGTTCGGCATCGTCGTCTTGCAGGCGAGCAACACTTTCGTCTCGGTGATCTCGGTCATCGGGGGACTCGCGACGGTGATCGTGCTCTACGTCTTATCAAAAGGCGCCGCTTTCTCGATCGGACGTCTCGTCTTGGTCGGAATCGGCATCCAAGCGATGCTGACCGCGGTCATCAACTACTTATTGCTCATCAGTCGCCAAAACGATGTCGGGACGGCGATGCGTTGGCTGAGCGGCAGTTTGAACGGGGTCAAGATGGAGACGTTGCCGCCGCTCATGCTCGCGGTCGCCCTCTGTCTCCCGGTCATCCTCCGCCTCAGCCGGCAGCTGCAGATTTTAGAACTCGGGGAGATGACGGCGACGTCGCTCGGCATCAAGACGAACCAGACCCGGATCCTCTTGATCATCGCCTCGGTGCTCATGCTCGCGCTGGCGACAGCAACGACCGGACCGATCGCTTTCATCGCTTTCCTTGCCGGACCGATCGCGAAACGGCTCGTCGGGGATGGACGCTCGACGATCATTCCGGCCGGACTTGTCGGCGTCGTCCTCGTGCTCGCCGCCGATTTGATCGGACAGTTCGCTTTCACCGTCCGCTATCCGGTCGGGGTCATCACCGGCATGGTCGGGGCACCGTATTTGATTTACCTCTTGATCCGGATGAACCGGAGAGGGGAATTGTAGACGACAGGAGCCGTGTCTGGTGGGACACGGCTCCTGTTTCGTCTAGGTGAAAGCGCCATCAAAAAGACGTTGACTTTGGTCGATGTGGGGTGTATGCTAAAAATCCTGCCCAAAAATCGAGGCACGGGAACTGGCATCAGTTCATTTTGAGTCAGAGAGGATACAATCCCATGAACCAACAACAATTAGTCGAGCGCGCCCGTCAATTGAAAGACAACGCCTACTCACCGTATTCGAACTTCCGCGTCGGAGCGGCCCTTCTTATGAAGGACGGGACGGTCATCGACGGCGTCAACGTCGAGAACGTCTCGTTCGGAGCGACGAACTGTGCCGAGCGCACGGCTGTATTCACGGCCATCGCGCAAGGTTATAAAAAAGGTGACTTCGAAGCCGTTGCGGTGTCAGGTGACACGGTCGACTTCTTACCGCCATGCAGCATCTGCCGCCAAGTGCTCGTCGAGTTCGGTGATCCGGACTTTAAAGTGTTGCTCACGAACGGCAACGCCGACGTCAAAGAAGTGACGCTCGAAGAACTCGTTCCGCTCGCGTTCACAGAGCTCGAAATGTAAACAGCAGTGCCGAGTCCATGCGACTCGGCATTTTTTACTGTCTTGGCTTCCATTTATTGAAGAAGTTGTGCGGGGTTTTGATGCCTTGTAGCGTCCTGAATTCGTAGCCGCGTTTCTTCGAATGTCGGAGGATGTAGTCGAGTGCGGTCGGGGTGATCGAATGGTCGTGCGTCAGGATGATCGAGGCGATTCTCGCTCTGTAGTTCGCGTCGAGCCGGGCGAACACTTGATTTTGGACGCGGCGGTTGTCCGACTTATACCGGTAGTCGAGACTGTCGATGTTCCAGTCCCACATTTGGAAGCCGGCTTTCGCCATCGCTTGCCTGTGCGCTGATGTCATGTACGGGTCGCTACCGTATGGGGTGCGGACGATGTTCGATTTGACGCCTGTCACTTGGAAGACGAGCTTTTGGACCGTCTGCATCTCGCGCACGGCTGTCGTCGGCGTCCGGTAAAACTTATGCCGGTCGTGCGTCATCCCGTGCAGAGCGATGAGGTGTCCTTCGGCGACGATCCGCTTCAGCAGTTTCTCATTGCCTTTTATATTGTTGCCGAGAATGAAAAACGTGGCCTTGACCTTATGCTTCTTCAAAACGTCGAGCAACGCGCCCGTCTGACGATGCGGCCCGTCATCGAACGTCAAATAGATAAGGCTGCGGTCGTTGTACGCTTTCGGCGTCGCCGCGCTTGCTGGCGACAAAGGACTAATTAATAAAAAGGCCAACACGAACAAAATCAAACGCTTCTTCATCGTACAAACCCTCCTAACGTTAAGTCGACGGGGGTTGGACGGTGCCGGCGTGAAATATACGTTACTCTTTACCCGATTACATTCCTAAAAATCGAACAAACAAAAAAATCGACATCGAATCGCTCGATGTCGTCACATACGTCTATATTTAATTCAATGCCTGCGTCCGGCACGGATGATGAAGCGGTATTCTTCGCTCTTGAAATACGTCTCCGTAAACTCGAAGCGGCTCCCGTCCATGAGGAAGGAATACAGCTCGACTTTGAGTACCGGCGTCCGTTCGCTCACTCCAAGCATCCCGGCAATCTCTTTCGTCGGGAGCACTGGGATGAACTCTTGGACGCTGTCGGCAATCTTCAATTGTTTGACGTT
Organism: Exiguobacterium sp. SH1S1; assembly: GCF_004337245.1. Classification (NCBI taxonomy): domain Bacteria; kingdom Bacillati; phylum Bacillota; class Bacilli; order Caryophanales; genus Exiguobacterium; species Exiguobacterium sp. SH1S1. The sequence goes on along the minus strand of NZ_SJUZ01000001.1, from coordinate 910,066 downwards.
CTCGATGTACTCGTACTTCGACCGGGTCATCACTTCGTACGTCAAATCAGGAAAGAGCTTGAGCGGGAGGTACGTGTCCTCGACGATGAGCGGCTCACCGTCCGCGAATCGTTGGCGTCTTACATAGAAGACGAGTTCTCCTGTTTTAAGTTCGAGCGCTTCTCGAACTTTCTCATTCGGTGGTTGTAGCGTGAAGGTAAGTACTTTGTTCGTCACATCTTTTCCCTCTCGCTTCATGTCTTCGGTGAAACTTTTCAGTTCATACATATTGTGTTCGATCTTCTCGGACTGGACGTACGTGCCGCTTCCTTGTCGTTTCCACAACAGTCCTTCCTCTTGAAGTAGCTTGACAGCCTGGCGGACAGTGACTCGACTCACGTCGAACTCTTCGACGAGTTGCGCTTCTGTCGGGATTGCCTCTCCAGGAGCCCACGTGCCAGATTCGATGAAGCCGCGCATACTTTGTGCGACTTGTTGATAAAGCGGGGACTTTGCCTTCATGAAAAACACCTCCGATTTCCACTTGGATTTATACATTCAGTATACACAAAGTAAAACGTTTTCAAAAATAATGTTGACGACGAAAAATATATGTATTAAATTTGTATTGTAATCAATTAGATATGTATATTGAAAGGGGAAACGAAACATGAAACAGAGACAACGACTCGTCGTCGTAGGTGGCGGTAGTACGTACACAATCGGTATGATCATGAGCTTGATCGAAGAGAAAGCGCACTTCCCATTACGTTCAATCACATTTTATGATACAGATGGTGAACGCCAAGAGCGAGTCGCGAAAGCGACTGAGGTCATCTTGCGTGAGCATTATCCAGAACTTGAGTTGTTCGAATATACGACGGACAAAGAATATGCCTTTAAAAACAAAGACTTTTTCTTCGTCCAAATTCGGACCGGTGGCTTGGAGATGCGCGAGAAAGATGAACAGATTCCGCTCCGTCATGGTGTGGTTGGACAAGAAACGTGCGGACCGGGTGGTATGTCTTACGGGATGCGTTCAATCGGCGATATGATTGAACTCGTCTCAGACATCCGCGCCGGGTCACCGGACAGCTGGATTTTAAACTATACGAACCCGGCGGCGATTGTCGCTGAAGCATTGAAACGGGCCTATCCAAACGATAAGAAGATTATGAACATCTGTGACATGCCGGCGGCCATCATGGTGAGCTACGCGAAAATTCTCGGGAAAGAGATTTGGGATCTCGTTCCGGAATATTTCGGGCTCAATCACTTTGGCTGGTTCACAGGCATTTATGACAAAGAAGGCAACGAGTTGACGCAAGACATCAAGCGCGCCATCTTGGAGGACGGCTTCATTCCCGAAGACTCAGAGATCGCCAACGATCCATCGTGGATCAAGACGTTCAAGCAAGTCGAGAAGATGCTTACCGACTTCCCGGAATACTTGCCGAACACGTATCTCCAATACTACCTGTACCCGTCCGACATGGCAGAGAAGGAAGACGTATCGAACACGCGGGCCCGCCAAGTCATCAACGGGCGACAACAGCGCGTCTTCTCGATGTGCGACCAAATCATTGCCGACGACTCGCTCGAGAACGCGCATCTTGAAGTCGACATCCACGGGTGCTACATGATCCGTGTCGCGGCGTCACTTGCCTACAACAACGGGGACATCTTTATCGTCATGGTGAAGAACGATGGCATCATCGCCAACTTGCCGGACGATGCGATGGTCGAAGTGCCAGCGATGCTCACGAACCGCGGACCGAAACCGTTCGCCGTCGGGCACATCCCGCGTTTCTATAAAGGGATGATTGAAGGACAGCTCGCCTACGAGCAGCTCGTCGTCGACGCTTACTTCGAGAACAGCTATGAGAAAGCGCTCCAGGCGTTGACACTTAATCGGACTGTCGTCGACGCGCCGATCGCCCGTCAAATCCTTGACGACTTGATTACCGAGAATGAGAACTACTGGCCGGCCCTCAAACAACGAGAAACGGTCACGCGCTAAATAAAAGGGGATAGCATCCCCTTTATTCGCTTTATGAATTGACAACGCTTACACATGAGGAGTGAATCAGATGAGTCAATGGTTCGGGGTATTTCAAAAGTTTGGGAAGGCACTCATGGTGCCGGTGGCGCTTTTGCCGGCAGCAGGAATTTTGCTCGGTCTCGGGGCGGCGTTGACCGGTCCGCTCGCGGAAAGTTGGACGTTTCTTCAAAACGGGACGGTCGAGGCGGTCAGCGCCGGGATGTTGCAAATCGGCTTGAGCATCTTTGCCAACTTGCCGATCATCTTTGCAATCGGTGTCGCGGTCGGTCTGTCCGGCGGCTCGGGAATCGCGGCGCTCGCCGCGCTCGTCGGCTACGTCATCATGAACACGACGATCTCGATCGCGCTTGGCATCACGCCAGAGATGGCGACTGAGAGCGGGGAGTACGGCATGCTGCTTGGCATCCCGTCACTCGAGACGGGCGTGCTCGGCGGAATCGCGGTCGGCTTGCTCGCCGTCTGGGTGTATAAGAAGTTCCATACATTCAATCCACCAGAGATGCTCGGTTTCTTCGCCGGAGGTCGCTCGGTTGGGATTGTGATGGTGTTCTTCTCTATCTTGCTCGGTTTCGTCATGATGCTCATCTGGCCACCGATTCAGACGGCTCTCACGGCGATGGCGAACGTAATCGCGAGCGATGCGACGAACCCGGCCTACGTCGGGCTATACGGCATGCTCGAACGATTGTTGATTCCAACAGGTCTCCATCATATTTGGTATGCGCCGTTCTTATGGACGTCACTCGGTGGCACGGCGACGGTCGGTGATACGATTGTAAACGGAGATCAGTATATCTTCCTCGCTCAAATTGCTGAAGGGGTCGATGTGACGGCTGGTCGATTCATGGCCGGTAAATTCCCGATCATCATGTTCGGATTGCTCGGAGCAGCATTGGCGATGTATCGGCAAGCGGATCCGGATAAGCGTCCGGTCGTACGTGGTCTTCTGCTCGCGGCAGCTGGGACAGCGTTTCTGACAGGAATCACGGAGCCGATCGAGTTCACGTTCCTCTTTGTCGCACCGATTTTATACATCATCCATAGTGTCTTGACCGGAATCTCGTTCGCACTCATGTATGCACTCGACGTTCATATTGGTTGGGCCGGGGGTTCAGGATTCATCGATTACATCTTGGTGAATGTGCTGCCAGGGACACCACGTTGGTGGATGAACCTCGTTGCCGGGGCTGGATTCTTCTTCGTCTACTACGGCATCTTTACATTTGCTATTAAAAAGTGGAACTTGGCGACGCCAGGTCGTGGGGGACAAGAGACGAAACTGTTCACACGAAAAGACTATAACGATAAGAAATCGACAAAAACGTCGATTCAGACGACGGCACTTGCCATTCAAGAGGCACTCGGGGGTCGTGACAATATCGTCGACATCGACGCCTGTTTCACACGGCTACGCGTCGAACTGAAAGACGTCTCGCGCATCGATGAGGAAGAGTTAAAAGCACTCGGGGCGGCCGGGGTCGTCAAAGTGAAAAATAACATTCAGGCCATCTTCGGAGGACGTTCTGATTTGTACAAGAACGAACTGCTCAAGATTCATAAAGATATGGATCAAGCGAATTGAACAAAGCAGCCCAACCGTTCATGGTTGGGCTGCTTTTTAGTGTGACTCGTGTCAGTTGATGGCTGACGGTGTTTTGAAGAACTGGATACCTTTGATAAGTGAGGCGAAGACGAGTCCGATTGCGAGCGGCAACGTGACGACGCCGATGCCTTGCTCGGTGACGATCATATTGCCTTCTTCATAGTAGCCCTGTGAACTACTCACCACTTATTTGCTTCGCAACTTGAAGTGGGAGCTTCTTGGGAAGACCATGCTTTGACCAGCCACGGTTGTGGACCAAGCGCGTCGGGCAGTCCCTGCCCTGAAGGTTTTCAGTCGGCGAGACCCAACAGGTTGAGGCTCGCGTTGACGTCGCGGTCATGGAGCACCCCGCATGCGGCGCATGTCCATTCGCGGACGTCTAGCTCCTTCCTGCCGCCGTTCTCGCCGCAGGCCGAACAGACTTGGGTCGAGGCGAACCACGGGTCGGCCTTGATGAGTGTCCGTCCATAGAACCTCGCCTTATATTCCAATTGGCGGACGAACTCCCCCCATCCGGCGTCCCCGATCGACTTTGCCAGGCGGCGGTCCTGCATCATCTCCCTCGGCTTCAGCGTCTCGACCACGACGACTTGGTTCTCGTCGACGATGCGTCGTGACAGCTTGTGGAGGAAGTCGTGCCGTCGGTTCTTGACCTGCTCGTGCTTCTTGGCCAATAGGAGCCGTGCCTTCTCGCGGTTCCGGCTGCCGGGCTTCTTGCGGGACAGCGCGCGCTGCGCACGTTTGAGCCGCGCCTCGGCCTCGCGCAGGTTGCGCGGGTTCGGGATCTTCTCCGTGACGAGCGCGTCGTTCGTCATGACGGCGAAGTGCCCGAGGCCGAGGTCGATCCCGATCTTGTGCTCGGCGGGGACCCACGGCTCGTCGTCCTGCTCGACGAGGAGCGACACGAAGAACTTGCCCGTCTTGGTCATCGACACGGTCGCCGACCGGATCTCGCCGTCGAAGATTCGGTGCTGTGTGAAGCGGATGAATCCGACCTTCGGGAGCCGGACATGGCCCCCTTCGATGCGGATCGTGCCGTGCTGGTTGTTCGTCGTGTAGGACGCGCGCGCCTTCCGTTTCGACTTGAACACCGGGAAGCCGGCCGTCCCGGCGAAGAACTTCGCGAACGCCGCGTCGAGGTGAAGCTTCGCGTTCGCGAGCGCGAGGCTGTCCGCCTCGCAGAGGAACGGGAACAGCGGCTTGTAGGAGGCCGGCGTCGGCGGCTTCCGCTTCGGCCTGCCGTTCGCCTTCGCCTCCTCGTGGAGGGCGATGCGGTCCTCGAGCAGCTTGTTGTAGACGAACCGGGCGCAGCCGATCGTCCTGACCAGGAACTCGGCCTGTGCCGCCGTCGGGTGGAGCCGGTATTTATAGCCCTTCAGCATGTCTGTCCCTCCTTCACACCCGGCGTCAGGATGATTCTCTTCCCATTCCGATACCCGCGGCGGGGGAAGGGAAATCTGACGGAATCAAGAACTTATGTTCGTAATTATGTCACAGGGGTGCCCAAGAGGTTTATGTACGGGCGATTCATCTCCCACCTACGTTGGGCCTCGCCCCAGACGCTTAGAGGTGGGAGAATTCTCGCTTAATGATGTTAAATAGAACAGCCCTGAACCAATCGTCTCGTTCAATTCGAGTGGCGATTTGATTACCGATACAGGTCCCAAAGCCGTTCTGTTTGATCTCGCATCATCTCACGCAATTCGATCGGTGCCACGACCTCGACTTCCGCGCCGGCCGCGAGCAACTGCCGCGACAAGAACGGGAGCTCTGCTTCCGGCACATCCCACTCATTCTTTTCAGCGATATCGGGTAATACGTCTTCAAGCAGACGGCGGCCGAGCGGAGTGATATTGAGCCGGACGGTCACGCCGGTTCGTTCGTCAATTGTTTCGAGGAGCGTCGCCAAATCATCTGCTTCAAACGTCTTATCTAGCAGGCGTAGCGCTTCGACCCGGTCGATCCGATATTGACGCAACCCGTAATCCGAGAGACCGAACACGTACCATTTGAAGTTGAGGAGCGCCATCCCGACCGGCTCGATTGTGAACGTCCGTTGTCCTTTCGTCGTCGCGTACGTCATTTCGACTTTTCGTTTTCGTTCGACCGCCTCATAGACGTCTTTCGTGAACGGTGCCGGCGGGACAGTCTTGTTCCCGAGCCAAAGAATGTTCTTTTCAAGTCGGGCGATCTTCATCTCGAGGTCGTGCGGCAGCTCGTTCACGTACCAGTCGGACAGCGTGTCGCGCATATCGCCGAACGGTACGTCCGGGATCTGTTCCATCCATTTGAGCGTGAGGTAGAGCGCGACCGCTTCTTGCTCCCGGAGCTGGAGCGGCGGTAGCAAGCGGTTCGGCAACATCTCATAACCGCCGCCCGTGCCAGGGACGCTCCATATCGGATAGCCGAGTTCTTCAAGCGTGAACATGTCCCGTTGAATCGTCCGGACCGAGGCACCCGTCTCTGTCGCCAGTTCGTCCGCCGTGAAGCGTCGTCCCCGGTTGAGCAATCGGATCAACTGCAAATGTCGTTTTTTCAAATGAACCATTCCCGTCATGTTTTGTCGTGTTTGTCGATTAAGCTGAATGTATCACGAACCAAGGAGGAATACATCATGGCAAACGTCGTCGTATATATCGCGATGAGTTTAGATGGAAAGATCGCTCGGACGAACGATCAGCTCGATTGGCTATTTGAAATTATTGGGGATGGGGACAACGGTTACGCCGACTTCTTCAAGACGGTCGGTGCGGTCATCATGGGGCGGAAGACATACGAGGAAGTGTTGAAGTTAGAGCCTGACCGCTATCCGTACCCGGACATCCCGAACTACATTCTGACGCGGAGCCCGGAGCGGGAAGCCGAGCACGTCACGTTTACGGACGAGCCGATCGAGCAGTTGATCGAGCGGTTGAAACGAGAAGTCGACAAAGACGTCTGGCTCATCGGCGGCGGGGAAATCATCAAGGCCGCGATGGAACACGATTTGATCGATCGTTATGAGATCGCCATCGCACCGGTCGTCCTAGGAGAAGGCATCCCGCTCTTCCCGGAAGGCACGAAGGAGACGAAGTTGAGACTGACGAGTCAGCGCGCGTCCGGACAGTTCGTCATGGTGACGTACGAGTGAAATCGCTCAATTTCTTGAAGACAATCAAGTCGAACAGAACTTCTATGTACTAGAAGTTCTGTTCGCTTGGTTATCTTTTTCTTTTTTGAAAATGCCAACTAACAGCAGAGTGAGTCCGATTAAGAAAATAATAGGGAAGATAAGCCACATGATTAATCCGGCCCAACCATTTTGGACACTAATTGCATAAGAGAGTCCAATCGAAAAAGCTAAAGCGGGTGAAATGGGAAGCATCAGAGCGATGCCCCATATTTTATATTTTTTCTTTCTCGATTCTCCTGTACTAAGCAAATAAGCCGCAAGTGCACCTATACATGCAATGATATATCCGACAGCAATGGCCACTGAATCAATCCCTTCTCCTGATGATCATCCTTTTCATTCACTAAAACTTATAACCCTTCCAAGAGCAGTGTAGACACTTTTAACCCTATCGTTATTTTCCAGATATGTAATTGAATATCCTTTCGTAATCCTGTCATTCATTCAAATGATCGTATTCCGATGACGGATGTACTTTAGCACCTGCGACCGCATCCGAATAATTGATTCCCTCAAAAAAACCGAGCCCTTGAAGGACTCGGCTTTTCTCATACATGCTTCCGCTGAAACGCAGCAATCGCTTCATACTCTTCCGCGAAATGACGCGATAAGCGAATATAGATCGGGAGCAGTTCCCGGTAGATTGTCGTCGCCTCTACGTCCGGAATGTGCTCATGCGTCACTTGCGGTACCGCCGTGAAGTCGTCGATGTCACCGAACGCATACTCGCCGAGCATGACCGCACCTAAGCACGAACTCTCATGACTTTCCGGCACGACGACCGGCGTGTCGAAGATGTCGGCCATCATCTGGCGCCATAGCTTCGACTGGGCGAAACCGCCCGTCGCATGGATCCGGTTCGGTGCGCCCGTCAGTTCGTCGAGTGCGAGCATGACCGTATACAAGTTGAAGATGACGCCTTCTAAGACGGCACGGATGAAGTGCTCACGCTTATGATGGATGCTTAGGCCGAAGAATGAGCCGCGCGCGTTCGAGTCCCAGAGCGGGGCCCGTTCGCCCATCAAGTACGGATGGAACAGGAGTCCGTCCGAGCCCGGCTTGACCGTTTCAGCGATACGCGTCAGTACATCATACGCATCCATGCCGAGCCGTTTCGCCGTCTCGACCTCGCTCGCTGCGAACTCGTCTCGGAGCCAACGCAAGATGATGCCGCCGTTGTTGACCGGTCCACCGATGACCCAATGCTTGTCGGTCAAGGCGTAACAGAAGATCCGGCCTTTCGGGTCCTCGACCGGCTCACGGACGACCGTCCGGATGGCACCGCTCGTCCCGATCGTGACGGCGACGACGCCCGGTTCGAACGCCCCAACACCGAGGTTCGACAGCACGCCGTCGCTTGCCCCGATAACGAGCGGGAAGTCCCAGCCGAGCGTCTCACGCACGTCTTGCTTCAATTGAATGATCTCGGTCGTCGGCACGAGTTCGGACAGTTGGTCCGGTGTGACGCCGGCGATATGTAACGCCTCCGCGTCCCAGTCGCACGTCTTCAAATTGAACAGACCGGTCGCCGAGGCGATCGAATGGTCGACGACGAAGCGTCCGGTCAGGCGATAGAAGACGTACTCTTTGATCGAGACGAACTTGGCGGCACGCTTGAACACGTCCGCATGTTCCGCTTTTAACCAACGCAGTTTCGACAGCGGCGCCATCGGATGGACCGGTGTGCCGGTGCGCATATGGAGCGCACTCGCGTCAAAGTCGCGTTTGATCTCCTGCGTGTACGGGTTGGCCCGGCTATCGGCCCAGGTGATACTGTTCGTGAGCGGACGCCCTGACACATCGAGTGCGATCAAGCTGTGCATCGCCGAGCTGAACGAGACGAAGCGGATCGGCCCGTCGGCTTGCGCCCGGACGGCACTGACTGCTTCAAGCACCGCCCCGTAGATGACGACCGGGTCTTGCTCGGCCGTCTCCGTGTCCGGGGTGAGGAGCGGATACAGCACGTTATGTACCGCGAGTTGTTGGTGATTCTGAAACAGGACGGCTTTTGTACTCGTCGTCCCAATGTCGACGCCAATGGTGTACACACAATCACTTCCTTTGTTAAATGATGAATAGGCTGATCAAGAAGACGACCGCAAATCCGGTCAGTCCGATAATCGTCTCCATGACGGTCCACGATTTGAGCGTGTCTTTCACGTCTAGACCGAAGTAGCGGTTGACGAGCCAGAAGCCCGAGTCGTTGACGTGTGAGAGGACAGTCGCACCGGAAGCGATGGCGATGACGATCAAGCCGAGCGCGGCCCCAGTGATGTTTTGAATCTCAAGAAGCGGCGTGATGAGTCCTGCCGCCGTGACCATTGATACGGTCGCTGAACCTTGGGCGACGCGGACGACGGTCGCAATCAAGAAGGCGAGCACGATCGCCGGAAGCGGTGACCCGGCCATCATCTCCCCAAGGACGTCACCGACACCTGAGTCGATCAAGATTTGTTTGAACACGCCGCCGGCACCGGTGACAAGGATGATGATCCCGGCCGGTTCGAGCGCTTTCGTCGCAATCTCTTGCACTTCGTCACGTGTGTAACCACGGCGCGTGCCGAGGAAGATGAACGTGAGGAGCGTCGCGATCGTCAAAGCGACGAACGGATGACCCATGAACGTCAAGAACGTACGAATCGTATTTCCTTCATCTAACAGTACCGCAGACAACGTGTTCGCAAGAATCAACACGAGCGGGATCGAGATGAGCGAGATGATCATTTTGAAACTTGGCAGTTCTTTCGATGTGTCGATCTCTTCAAATTCCATATAGTCCGGGATGGTGACGTGAATCTTGTTCGCGATGTACTTCCCGAAAATTGGACCGGCGAGAATCGCTGCCGGAATCCCGGCGATCACTCCGAACAAGATGACCCAACCGAGCTCAGCACCGATGAGGTTTGCGACCGCAATCGGACCTGGTGTCGGCGGGATGAAGCTATGTGTGACGGCGAGGCCGGCGAGGAGCGGGATGCCGTAGTAGAGCAGCGAGCGACCCGTCCGCTTGGCGAGGCCATAAACGATTGGAACGAGAATGATGAAGCCGACGTCGAAGAAGACCGGGACGGCGACGATGAAGCCGGTGATGGCGAGTGCCCATTGTGCCTTGTCCTCACCGAACTTGTTGACGAGTGTCTGGGCGAGACGTTCCGCGCCACCTGATACTTCTAACATTTTACCAAACATGGCACCGAGTCCGACGACGACGGCGACGAAACCTAGCGTCCCGCCCATCCCGTTCTGAATCGAGGTGATGACATCCCCGAGCGGCATTCCGGCCGCGATCCCAACGAGCAAGCTGACGAGCAAGAGCGAGACGAACGCATGAAGTTTCGTCCGCATGACCAAAAATAAGAGCAAGAAGATGCCGGCGACGGCGATCAAGATAAGTGTAGAGCCTGACATATTTAGTTCCCCCTTTACCGTATGTGTAACCGTTTACAAATTTTTACAAAGGAAAAGGCCACCCCTGACCTTCTCCCGAACATTATTTTTTGACGACCGCGTGGCCTCCGAACTCGTTGCGGAGTGCGGCGACGACTTTACCTGAGAACGTGTCGTCCTCGAGCGAGCGATAGCGCATCATGAGTGACATGGCGATGACCGGGGCCGCCGCCTGCAGTTCGAGCGCCGTCTCGACCGTCCATTTTCCTTCCCCTGAAGAATGCATGACGCCACGGATCTCATCGAGCTTGGCGTCTTTTTTGAACGCGTTCTCGGTCAGTTCCATGAGCCATGACCGGACGACCGAGCCGTGGTTCCAGACGCGGGCCACTTGTTCGTAGTCGTAGTCGAACGGACTCTTCTCTAAAATATCAAACCCTTCGGCAATGGCTTGCATCATGCCGTATTCGATGCCGTTGTGGATCATCTTGAGGAAGTGGCCGCTGCCGGCCGGTCCCGTGTACAAGTAGCCGTTCTCGACCGAGAGGTCCTTGAAGATCGGCTCGATGGTTGGCCACGCCTTCGCGTCACCGCCGACCATCGTGCAGGCCCCGTTGCGTGCACCGTCCGTCCCGCCGCTCGTCCCGCAGTCGAAGAACGAGATGTTCTTCTCTGCGAATTGCTCGGCGCGTGCGACCGACAATTTATAGTTCGAGTTGCCGCCGTCGATGACGATGTCACCGGGTTCGAGTCGCTCGAAGAGTTCAGTGAGAACCGTCTCGGTGATGTCACCAGCCGGGACCATCGCCCAGACGACACGGGGCGCCTCAAGCTTGTCGACGACGTCCTTAAGTGTCGGGACGATTTCAAACGCTGTCGTCGCCTCGACGCTCGACGCGTCCGTTCCGATGACCGTGTGGCCGTGGTCACTCAAATTGAGCGCCAAGTTGTAACCCATTTTACCTAATCCAATCAAACCGATTTTCATAACGTCACCTCAAAAAAAGAATTTTTTTCCGTCTCTAGTCCATAATATCAAATAAAATTCGATTTTCAATTTAATTTTTGAAATTTATTTCGATTTTTTTATTTGGCCGGTTTCTGACTTGACAATCCTACTCAAGCAGTTCTATAAATAGTAATGATTACGATTAAGGGATAGGAGTGGTCGAATGATTACCGTCATCGGAGCCGGACCCTCGGGCGTTGGAATGTCCATTTTATTGAAGAAGTTAGGATTACCTTTCGTCTTGGTCGACCGAGACGAAGTTGGGGCCAGTTTAGCGAAGTGGCCGGAAGAGACGACGTTTTTGACCCCGTCCTTCACGGCGCATGGTTTTGGCGCCCTCGATTTGAATGCAGTCGCACCGAATACGTCACCAGCGTATTCGCTCCATAAAGAGCGTTTCACCGGATTGGAGTATCAACGCTACTTAAAGAGTCTCGTTGCGTTTTATGAAATTCCGTTCGAGAAGCGAGGCATTTACAAAATTAAAAAACAAGGTGATGCGTTTAAGCTGAGCCACTCTGACGGGACTAGCCTGAGCGATTTTGTCATCGTGGCGACGGGTGAGTACGGTGCGCCGATCCAGCCGTTTGAGGCCGGCAAACACGTCTCGACCGTGACGGCGTATGACGAAGAGTCGACGAGTGTCATCATCGGCGGCGGTGAGTCGGCGGCAGATGCCGCCATCCATTTGGCCAAGCATCGCGACGTCCTCGTCCTAATGAAAGAACAATGGGGGACGCAGCATCATGACCCGTCGACGACGCTCTCACCTTACACGAGACAACGTTTGTTCCCGTTGCTCTCGGACGGGAGCGTCAAGACGCGTTTCGTGACCGTTCAAGCGATCACCGAACAAGATGGCATCTATTCGATCAAGACGGACGGCGGAACGGTCAAGACGGATCACGTCCCAATCGTCGCCACCGGCTATAAACCGAACCTCGGTCCGTTCCGCGAATGGTTCGAATGGGACGCCTCCGGTATGCCGGTCTTGAACGACCGAGACGGCTCGACGATTGACGAGCGTCTATTTTTAATCGGACCGAGTGTCCGGCAACGTAACGTCATCTTCTGTTTCCTTTATAAATATCGTCAGCGCTTCGCCGTCGTCGCCGAGACGATGTTGACACTGTCGGACCAGCAGGTGGACAAGGACCAGGCCGACGTCTTCAACGACTATATTGACAACGATATGTTCTTGGACGACTTGTCCTGCTGCGACGCCGGATGTGACTGCTGATGGACGTCGCACTGATCGGACTCGAATCGTCCGGCAAATCGAGCCTCCTCTATCGGCTGAGTCAGTACAAGACGGCCCGTGGCTTGAACCAGCGTGGGTCGACGACCGATGTCGTCTCGTTCGAGGCGAACGGACTGACGTTTCATGACATGCCGGGGCTGCGGCACGACACCGATTTCGAGCGCTATCGCCATGTGACGGACGAAGCGGACGTCCATGTCGTCTTTGCTCGGGCTCATCAGTTGATTCGTGAGTGGAAGCGGCTTGAACGGGTCCTCACGTCGGGCAAACGGATTTTGCTCGTCATCTCACACATCGACCGACTTGATGAGGATTCGCTGCGCCGAGTCGAGCACCAGTTGAAGAAGCGGCAAATTCCCCACGTCATGCTGCAGACGCCCGGCAGCACGTGGAAGACACAATCGTTTTTCAAACAGTTGACCGAGGCACGGGCACTGTCCTTAGCAGATGTCTCGGCCTTGACGAGTCTATACGTCAAGCAGACGGACCCGGTCAATCTGTTCTTGAAGCACCCTGTCGGCGGGGTCGTCGCAGCGGTGCTCACGATTATCCTGTTGTACGGGCTCCCGGTCGCCCTCGCCTATCAAGTGGCGAGCAGGCTCGAGCCGTTCATCGAGCGCTTCGTTGACGTCGGGTCGACGTTTATCGACGGGGCCTTTTTAACGACGATGCTGTTCGGCGATTTCGGTTTGCTGTCGCTCGGCCTCTATTCGTTCGTCTGGGCGTTCCCGGTCGTCGTCTTGCTCGGCGTGATGGTCGGTGTGACTGATGACACCGGACTGAAGGACAAGCTTGCGGACGCACTCGATCCGGTCATGCGCAAGCTCGGCTTGAGTGGCCAGGACTTGATTCCGTTCCTTGGTGGCTTCGGTTGCAACGTGACGGCGCTCGATCAGACGAAAGGGTGTCATGCGTGCACACAGAAGAACTGCGCCTCGCTCATCTCGATCGGTTCGGCGTGCAGCTATCAGATGGGGGCGACACTGTCCGTGTTCGGCGCCATCGGGAAGCCGATGCTCGTGTTCCCGTACGTGTTCAGCCTGCTCGTCATCTCGCTCGTGCACTTGAAGCTGTTTGCCCGTAAAGAAGTGCCGCTGTTCTGGCGGCATGAGACGTTCTTGCAGCCGGCCCAGGCCGCGAACGTGCTGCGCCACGTCCGCGACGTCGTCGGTCAATTCATGACGCAGGCGATGCCGCTCTTCTTGCTCATCTGTCTGGTCGCGGCGCTGCTCGATTGGACTGGGCTGATCGCGCTGCTCGAGTCGGCGATGACACCGATCCTGTCGCTCTTACAATTGCCGGCTGTCGGGGCGGCCGCCTTGTTCGCGAGCATCATCCGAAAAGATGGGATTCTATTGTTGAACGAATCGGCATCAGCCATGGCGACCGTCGACGTGTTCTTACTCGTCTTGTTCGCCTCAGTGGCGACGTCGTGTCTCGTTACGATGACAAAACTCGGCAAACTGTTCGGTTGGCGCCAGGCGACGCGGACGATCGCGCTTCAGTTCGCAACGGCGTTCGGCGCCGTCTTTATCTTGTCGCACCTATTATAAAAGGAGGAATACATGATGAACAAAATTCCAGTTACCGTCCTGTCGGGTTATCTCGGCGCGGGCAAGACGACCGTATTGAACCATTGGCTCAACAACCGCGAGGGCAAGCGTCTCGCCGTCATCGTCAACGATATGAGCGAGGTCAATATTGACGCCGCCTTGATCGACCAGGGCGGATTTGCGCGGACGGAAGAGAAGCTCGTCGAACTGTCGAACGGTTGCATTTGTTGCACGCTCCGCGACGACTTGTTGATTGAAGTCGAGCGCCTCGTCAAAGAAGGAGACTACGACGGGATCGTCATCGAGTCGAGTGGGATCTCGGAGCCGGTACCGGTCGCCCAGACGTTCACGTTCGCCGATGAAGAGAACGGGATTGACTTGTCGCGCTATACGAAAATCAATGCGATGGTGACCGTCGTCGATGCGTATGGATTCATGCAGGACGTCCGTTCGCGTGACGCACTCCTTGACCGTGACCAGGCCGTCGGTGACGAAGACGACCGGACGATCGCCGATCTGTTGATCGAGCAGGTCGAGTTCGCCAACGTCATCGTCTTGAACAAAGTGGACCGGATGACCCCTGATACGCTGAAAGAAGTCAGACAGACGCTGAAGGCGCTCAATCCGGGCGCGCTCGTCATCGAGTCGACGTTCGGTCAAGTGTCAACAGACATTCTAACGCTCGACTTGTTCGATTTCGAAGAAGCGCAGTTGAACGCCGGTTGGGTGCGCGAGCTGCAAGGCGGACATCATCACCACACCCCGGAAACCGAAGCGTACGGCATCTCGAGCTTCGTCTATCGGGCGAACCGTCCGTTCCACCCTGATCGCTTCGCCGCCTTTTTAGACAAGTGGCCAACCGAGGTCGTTCGGGCGAAAGGGTTCCTCTGGATCGCCTCACGACATAACCTCGTCAGCGAGTTCAGCCGGGCCGGCTTCCATCATTCGCTCGAGCACGTCAGCCGCTGGGTCGCGACGTTGCCGATGCTCGACCAAGACTATTACTTACGGGAGATGCCGGGCTTGTCAGAGCGTTGGGACACAGAGCATGGTGACCGCTCGACCGAACTCGTCATGATCGGAATCGGTTTTGACCAGACGACATTGACGGCCGAGCTCGATGCATGTCTCGCGACGCGTGCAGAGCTTGAGACAAACTTGAAGGCAGTCGACCGCTTACCGAGTCGGGACGCGTACGAGCGGATGATTCATGCGCTCGGGTTGGAGGCGTGACCATGATTTTATCCCGACAATCGATTGAGCGGGGCATGCAGTCAGGTTCGATTCGGGTCGACGGAGCGGATGCACTTCAGCTTCAACCGGCGTCTGTCGATTTGCGTGTCGGCCGGCACTACCTGCAAGTCGACCCGAGCCAGACTTCGATGTTGACGCTGGATGCGACTGCGGCGTATCTCGAATTCGAGACGGACAAGATGGTCATCCCGCCGAAGACGTTCGTGCTCGCGACGACGATGGAGTACGTGTCGATCCCGAACGACATGACCGCTTTTGTCGAAGGAAGGAGCTCGATCGGCCGGCTCGGTCTGTTCATTCAAAACGCAGGCTGGGTCGACCCAGGCTTTGAAGGGCGAATCACGCTCGAACTGTTCAATGCCAACCAAGTCCCGATTGAGATCGAGGCTGGGCGACGGATCTGTCAGCTCGTGTTCGCGAAGCTCGATGAGGCGACTGCGCCGTATGCCGGCAAATATCGGGGACAGCCGAGTGTCACGGCGAGTCGTGTCGCGGCTGACTTTGAAGTGACGCCTTGAGAATCGTCCCTTTTCAGATTTCGTTCTAACTGTACATAAACAAACCTCCGTCACGGTTGACGGAGGTTTGTTTATTCGAGTAATCGGTCGAGCGCTTGCCACGTCATCTTCTCGTTTGAAGCCTTCTCCGGTGAATATGCGAGCGACTTTGGCCGCATAGTCCTTGTCCCGAAGAAGTGAAGCGACAAACGCAGGAACATCGTCTCGTCATTGCGGAATTTTTTTCGGAAAGGTATCGTTAAGAGAGACGAAAGGGTGATAGATGATGGAATCGATGAATGGACTGGCCCGTATCCGCGGTGCCTATTCGACTCTCAGCAAAAAAGAACAACGAATTGCCGACTATATGTTGAAACAACCGGAACTGATCATTCACCATACGATCAATCAAGTGGCCGACGACTTAGATGTCGCCGAGTCGACCGTGTTCCGTTTCTGTCAGCGCGTCGGCTTCAAAGGGTATCAAGCGCTGAAGATCGCGCTCGCCTCGGATATCGTCGCACCGCTCCATGATATCCATGAAGACATCACGCCAGATGATACGCCACTTCAAATTGCCGAAAAAATTTTCGCGACGAACGTCAAGACGATCGATTCGACGCGCCAAATCTTAGAGGAGGCGACGATGCAGCAGGCGGTCGACTTGTTGCTGTCGGCCCGCCGCATCGAGTTTTTCGGGAGCGGCGGGTCGGCCGTGATCGCGCTCGATGCGTACCACAAGTTCGTCCGTAGCGGCCTGCTCGTCACGGCGAATTTAGAATCCCATATGCAGCTCATGTCGGCGTCACAGCTGACGACAGACGACGTCGCCGTCCTCATCTCGCATTCGGGCGCCTCGAAGGAGACGCTCGACGTCGCGCACGTCTGTCGGGATCGCGGCGTGCCGATTATCGCCATCACGAACTACGCCAAGTCACCGCTCTCAAAACTTGCTGACGTCGCTTTATATACCGTGTCGCAAGAGACCGAGTTCCGCTCCGAGGCGCTCGCATCGCGCATCGCTGAGCTCAGTCTGATTGATGCTCTGTTCACGGTCGTCATGATGCGACGCGGGGAAGTGGGACGGGACGCGCTCCGTCAGATGCGGGAAGCGATCTCACTTAGAAGAATGTGATGTCCCGTGGCTAAAGTGTGCCGAGCCTCGGAGAAACAAAAACAGGCAGCCTTTCCGAGACTTTCTCGAAACGGCTGCCTGTTTCTGTTTGCATCACGTCAACGCTTTTGTTCTTGAAGTGAGGTGACGACACGGTGGGCTTGGTGCTGGTCTTTATAGACCGCCTCGTACTCATACATGCCGTCGCCCATCTCGGTCATGGTGACGAGTCGGACGTAGACGGGAGCACCGGACGGGAGCACGATCTTCAATTCGACCTCTTCGAGCACCGGGAGCCGAATTTTTGCATAAAAATGAACGGACCGGAGACTGCTCTTCGTCAGGACGATCGGTGTCGAGCCGACGTGGACGATGCGGTCATGGAACCGATGGATCGTCACGCGTGCATCGAGCGAGAACACTTGCTGGGAATTCGCCGACGCCGTCTCAGTCGTTATCATGTAGCGTTCCTCGAGCGCCTTGACGAAATCTTCTTCACCGAGCGGGCGGCTGAACAAGTAGCCTTGGACGATGCGGCACTTGAGTTGGCGCACGGCCTCGAGCTGTTCGAGTGTCTCGACCCCTTCGATGACGACATTCATCGAAAATTCCTCGGCCATGAACAGGATCGTCCGCACGATCGCCTGTGACTTCTTGTTCTCATGCAAGTCAGCGGCGAACTGTTGATCGATCTTGATCGTCTTGATCGGATAGTTTTGTAAATAGGAAAGTGAGGAGTAGCCGGTCCCGAAGTCGTCGAGGGCGATCTGGACGTTTGCCGCCTCGAGCTGTTCGAGAACCTCGTGGATCTTAAAGTTGTCGCTTAACACGTCCGTCTCCAAGATCTCAATCTCAAAGAGCGACGCGGGGACGTTGTAGTGCCGAAGAACGCGTTTGATCGTCTCGGCGTAATTGCCGTGCAACAACCGTTTCGGAGACACGTTGATCGATACCGGGACGACAGGCAGCCCTCGTTGCTGCCAGTCCTGCAAGTACGCACACGTCCGTTTGAGCACCCAATCGGCCAGCTTGATATGAAGCTCACTCTCTTCAGACAAGGCGATGAAGTCGTTCGGTGGGATCCGTCCCCATTCCGGGTGCTGCCAGCGCACGAGCGCCTCGGCGCCGGTGATTCGGCCCGACCAGGCCTCGACTTTCGGTTGGAACTCGAGGAAGAGCTCGTCTTCCTCGATGGCACGCCGCAAGTCGTTGCCGAGCTGGTGCCGGCGAAACAACTCGATATTGAAGTTCGAGGTGTAGAACACGAACCGGTCCGCGCCGGCCGCGTTCGTCCGGCCGAGTGCCGTGTTGGCGTACTGGAGCAGCTCTTCGGCGACATCTGAGTCTTCTGGGTAGCGGCTCACCCCGACCGTGACGGGCGGGCGCCATTCGTAAGGTCCGATGTGGATGGTCTTGTCCTCGAGGCGGATGAGTGACTTGCAATGCAGGGCGAGGGCCGCCTCGTCCACCGCATCGGCTAACAGTAAGATGAATTCGTCCCCACCGAGGTGAGCGACAAAACTGCTTTTCGGGAGCCGGTGGAGCAACGCCGACGTCGCCGCGACGATCCACTCATCCCCGATGGCGTAGCCGAAGTCACGGTTGATGAGATGGATCGAATTGAAACTGACGGAGAGCACGGCGACATGGTCATGCTGTTCAATCCACTCTTCTAGCTCATGGACGAACAAGCTCCGGTTAGGCAGTCCCGTCAGCGAGTCGTGCATGGCGAGCTGCCAGATCTGCTCTTCCTGCTCCTTGAGACGGGACACGTCCCGAGCGACGCTGATGACCGCGACGGGAGTATCGCCTTCCATCTGAGGGATGAGCTGTTTCTCGACCCATCTGACCTCGTTGCCCGTGACGACCCTGAAGACGATTCGGACTGTCTCGCCGGCCTCGGCCTTCGTATGGGCGGCACGTACTTTCATCCGGTCGTTCGGATGGATCATGTGCCGATGGGCGTTCGGGTCGAGCGCCATCGCCTCTTGGGTCGTATCGAAGAGCACTTCGAAGCCACGCGTGTAAAACTCGAGATGGCCGGTGGCGAGCGTCTTCTTATAGATGGACGCGTCGACGTGGTCATAAAGTTCCTCGAGCCGTTTGGCATGGGCCGCAACGGTCTTTGTGAGCAAATGGTGTGCCGTCACGTTCGTGAAGACACCGCGCGCCGTGTCGTTGAATTTGCCCATTTTGCCCACGTAATGGTGCTCGATTGGACCGAGCAGACGAAATTCGAGCGGTTCTTCTAACGTTTGTCCTTGAAACAAGGCGTCGCGGACCCGTCTCGCGTTCACCTGGTCGTCAGGGTGCATCCGCCGGACGAGCTGGTCCCAAGAAGTGACGGGACGCCCGACGGCTTCGTGGAGGGAGTCCGAACACTTGAGGATGACGCCATCGACGTCGAAGCTGAAGTAAGTGAGACCGGGCGCTTCCGTGAGCAGCCGCTGCTCGTAGAGGAGCCGTTCCCGCTCGGCCTTCAAACGTTCCTCCTGCGTCACGTCCCGGGCGATCCCGTACACGCCGACGATTAGTTGATTGTCATAGGCTGGGATGTTCGTGATCTGTAGCGTCAGCACGCGGCCGCTCTGATGCAGGGCACGGCAAAGATACGTCTCTTCATTCCCCGTCAAGACGCGTTCGAACTGCTCGGTGACGAACTCGACATCGTCAGGATGGATGAACGTCGAAAAGTGTTCATACATCGCCGCTGTCGAATAGCCGAGCAGAAGGGCAAGTTTTTCATTCATGTCGATGAACCGACCGTTCACGTCGATCATATATACCGGGTCGAGGTGTCCCTCGACGAAGTTTCGGTCCTGCGCGGCTTTGGTGAGCGGCGCGGTACTAGCAGCCAATCTTGATTTCAGTCGATTCGTCCAGGCAAAACGTGTCATAAGTTCCCCCTTAGTATGATTTGAGACCGCAACGTCTCTCGTTATGATACAGATATAATATTTAACAAAACTGTTTTTCATTTTACATTTATTTGCAGACAGCAACGTTTACAAATATACGCTTATTTAGATGAGTAGTAAAATAGATTCATCATAAGTTCACAAAAAATGAGCAAAAAGACCTATTACGGAACTTGGTCTTGTATAACAGATGGTGGACGTGTACATAAAAAAGCGAGCCCTGTCCTCATGGACATAGGCTCGCTCTGTGTGAAATTGATGTCGTTATTTACCTTTGATTTGGTCGGCGACTTTCTTGACGACTTTCTCGACGCCGCCCGGTCCTTCATCGAGATCGTGATGAAGCGTATGATCAGGAATGGATGGTGTTGGTTTTTGTCCTTGCGGGGCCGGGTCGCTCAAGTAGACGAAGTCGCCCGCTCCGTCCGGCGCCGAACCCGTCGCCCATTTGCCTTGGCTCGACTCGTTGCCTTCGGAGAGGTCCCAGAACTCGAGGCCGTGTTTTTCGGCTTCAAGCTCGTCTTTCGCCGGGAACGTCGCTGGGACGACGATGCCGTTTTTCTCTTCGAGCTCGTCGATCGCCGCCATCCATTGATATTGGTGGTAGCGGTCACGGGCGAGCATCTTACGGAACACTTTCCGGACGCCTTCGTCTTTCGTCATATGATACAGGCGCGCGACTTGAAGGCGGCCTTGTGTCTCCGCGTGCAAGTTCGAGCGCATGTCGGCGAGCAAGTTGCCGCTCGCGACGATGTATGATCCGTTCCATGGTACGCCATTCGAGTTCGTCGGCAGTCCGCCGAGCCCGCTGACGATTAAGTGTTGCGGGTTCATCCCGCCGAGAATGGCCGCCGTCGCCGGGTCTTTCGCCGCTTCGGCCTGATCGTCAGGCGATGCACCGTCGAGCAGCTGCGAGATGAGCGCGCAAAGCATCTCGACGTGGCCAATCTCCTCGGTGCCGATGTCCATGAGCATGTCTTTATATTTCTCTTCCCCACGACAGTTGAACCCTTGGAATAAGTATTGCATCATGACGGTCATTTCCCCGAACTGGCCGCCGAGCACTTCTTGAATTTGACGGGCGAGCTGTGGATCTGGACGATCGACCTTCACTTCGAACTGTAACTCTTTCTGATGACGAAACATGATATTCCTCCTTTTTTGAACAAACGGTGAATGAACAACAGTATAGTAGTACCACCCTCAACATATTCAAAACCTAAATTTAGCAGAATTTTGGAATATACAAGGTGGGGTATTTTCCGCCATTTTTTAAGTCGACCCTCGATTTTTTGGAGGAAATGGATTACTTCTGTCCGTATGGTGGAATAAATACACATGGAAGACATAAGGTTTAGAGACGAGAGAGGAATTCGCCATGCATAACATTGAATTTTTGACGCCTGACCATTACCAGACGTTCAAGCAGTTGGCACACCGCTTGGCTGACCCAGGGAAGGCGAGCCGCGAGTACTTCTCGGTGCTATACTTGATCTCAGGGAATGCGAGCGTGCGGGATATCTTGCTGCCCTACGTGGACTTAGAGACAGGGGAGATTCAGACGGAGACGATTATCGATGACAACACGTTCGACAAAGAAGCGCTCGTCCTCGTCAAGCTCGTCATCCATCTATATGACAATAAAGAATGGGTGCTACCGACCGAACTGCTCGGCTTGCTGGGGGAAGACTACAAACTCGCCATGCAGGCAATCACGCTTTGCCGGGCAGAACAGTTCGATACAATCACAATCACCGAGAACAAGGAGGCCTGACGCGAGGTCTCTTTTTTGTTTTCCTCCATCAAATGAAGGGTAATTCAACCATGCATTCACAATTGAAGGAGGGGATCATATGTTACAAGATTTTCCGAAGTCATATTGGCGTGACGTCGCCGGGGAGAAGACGGCATCGCTCCAAGCGGATATCAGCGCGGACGTCGCGGTCGTCGGGGCCGGGATCGCCGGTGTCGTGACGGCGCTCGAACTCGCCAAACAGGGCAGAAACGTCGTCTTGATCGAGGCGGCCGAATTCGGGAGCGGGACAACCGGATATACGACAGCGAAAGTGTCAGCCCAGCATGGCATCGTCTATGCCGAACTGATTAAGTCGCTCGGTGAGGAGAAGGCGAAGCTCTATTACGAAGCGAATATGGACGCGCTCCATTATTTGTCGCAACAGGTCGAACAGTATCAACTCGACTGCGATCTCGAGCATCAGCACGCTTACATGTACAGCGACTCGTCGTCGAGTTCGGCGAAGCTACTCGAGAAAGAAGACGAGGCGTACGCTAAACTCGGCATCAATGGCGGGGACGCGACCGACGAGGTGAACGGCTTGCTGCCGTATGCAGTGAAGAAGGCGACCGTCATGCGCGATCAGCTCCAGTTCCACCCGGTCAAGTACTTACAAGGTCTCATGAAGCAGTTTATCGAGCTCGGGGGCACACTTTACGAGATGACACGCGTCACGAAAATCGAATATGGGACGCCGAACGTTCTGTCGACATTGACAGGCCACACCGTGTCGGCGAAAGACGTCGTCGTCGCGACCCATTTCCCGTTCAACGACTTCAAAGGGCTCTATTTCGCGAAGATGGAGATCGAGCGGTCATACGTCGTCGCGGCCGAGGTCGATCAGTTCCCGGAAGGCATGTTCATCAGTGTCGACTCCCCGAGCCGTTCGCTTCGTCACATCAAACGCGATGGCAAGAAGATCGCCATGTTCGGCGGAGAGAACCATTTATCGGGACATAAAGAAGAGACGAAGAAGTGTTATGAGCATCTCGGCGAGTTCGCCGAGCGTCACTTCGGTGTTGACGAGTTCACGCACCATTGGTCGGCCCAGGACATGGTCACGCTCGACAAGGTCCCGTATATCGGGCGGATGACGAATGATACGCCGCACGTCTATGTCGCGACCGGGTTCTCGAAATGGGGGATGAGTCAAGGCATCGTCGCCGGTCGTTTGATCGCCGACTTGATCACGAGTCAGCCGAACCGGTATGAAGACTTGTATGACCCGACCCGGTCGAAATGGAAACTTGCCGACGCGGCCCGATTCGTGAAGACGAACGCCGACGTCGCCAAAGAGCTCGTCAAAGGAAAAGTGAAGCCGGTGACGAAACAGCTCGACGACCTCGGGTTCGATGAAGGCGCGATCGTCAATCATAACGGCGAGCACGTCGCCGCATATCGGGACCCGGACGGCAAAGTGTCGCTCGTAGGCTCGAACTGTACACACATGGGCTGTACGGTCAATTGGAACAATGCGGAGCGGTCATGGGACTGTCCGTGCCACGGCTCGCGTTTCAAACCGAACGGCGAAGTCATCGAGGGACCGGCCGTCAAGTCACTTCCGACGAAGAAGTGACTGTCATGTAATTGTAAATGTTTGTAGAAAATGTTAGGTGTATAAGGAAAATAAGCGAAATGTCCTCATCTGAAGCGGATGAGGACATTTTTTGTTTAAGGAAAAGGACAGCTGTTGTTATGCCACGATAGAATTGTGAAAATATCTTGTTTTTTCGTGAGACGTTCGGGAAACATGGTCTAAGACACGAACGATAAAGAAAGGAGGTTAGCAGTCATGGAAATCAATCATATGAAGGCGTTGACGATTAAGCATGGGGCGCTGCTCGTCGTTTTCATCGCCGTCTTGACGCTTGGCTTTGGCGTCCCGTGGTATCACGCCGCGTGGATTTCGTTCATGGTCGGCATCATCGCCTATTGGCTCGGGGACATGTTCGTCTTACGAAAGTTTGGCAACATCGTTGCGACCGTGGCCGACTTCGGACTCGTCTTCTTCTTGACGTGGTTTTTCCTTTGGATCTTGGACTTCGATATTCGGACGGAGACGAGCTTTGTCTTGCTGGCACTCTATACGGCGCTCGTGACCGCGGTCGTCGAATTCCTGTTCCACGGGTGGTTACTCAAACATAAACGGGAGAAAGCCGACGCACCGGTTACGCGCTAACGAAAAGGAGGAATAACGATGGCTAAAAACAAGCTCGCCATTCACGAAGTGTTGGAGATACATGAGATGTTGACGTTGAAGCAAGCGGGACTCGTCAAAGGGTATGTGAGCGAGCCGCTCATCAAAGATGACAAGTTAAAGAAGATTGCGCGGAAACAGTTGAAGAACGCCGAGCAGGCGGTCAGTGAGCTGAAGCAGTTGTTGCCGAACAAGGCATAAGGGGGAAAAACGTATGGGAATCGCAGAAAACTTGAAACGAGCCAGCAAACAACGCGACGAACTGATCGCGACAGATCTGCTTATCACGGCCAAGTCAGCCGTTCGGGCCTATGCCGTCGCCGTCACGGAGACGGCGTCGCCTGACGTGCGAAAAGTGCTCATCAAACAGCTAAACCAAGCAATCGAGGATCATGCCGAAATCGCTGACTACATGATCAAAAATGACATGTACATGGCGTACGACATCGAGAAGCAACTGAAGCACGACAAAGAAAAAGTCGACAAGGCGAACAAGTTGATCAATAAGTGACGGGACCGGCGTTCGCCGGTCTTTTTTTGTGGGAGCGAGATGGAAAGATTGCGGAATAAGCTGTGAGCAGGGTTACGTTTTGGCAAAGCGTGGAAATGATACATATCTAGTGAAAAACGGATAGAAAGGCTGAGCGCTATGAATAACATCGACTTCTTGTCGGCTGACCACTATCGCGTGTTCAAACAACTGGCGCAGCAGTTACAAGACCCAGGGACAGCGTGGAAAGAATATTTTTCGGCGCTGTACGTGATCGCGGGGAACGAGCGGGTGCGCGACATTTTTCTGCCGTACATTAATCTCGAGACAGGAAAAATCAACACATCGACCATCATCGACGATAATACGTTCGAGAAAGGCGAGCTCGTCCTCGTCAAACTCGTCATTCATCTATACAACCATAAGGAATGGGTGCTACCGACGGAACTGATCAGCTTGCCGCAAGAGGACTATCAACTCGCGATGCAAGCGATCACGCTCTGTCGCGATGACCAGTTCGACGGAATCGTGATCCCGACAGCCGACGAGACAGAGACACGCGGGAAATGAACGAACGACCATCCCTTCAGAGCGAAGGAATGGTCGTTTTTATTGTGTCGTTTTTCTCGCTTTGAAGCTTCGCGTGAAGAACACTTCGAGATAAAAACATTTGAAGTTTTTCAGTGCCCTCGACTGATCACAAAGAGCTTTTCGGGACTTGCGTGTTTTGTTGAAGCGTCATCATGACACGGTGCGATTCACTCGTATCGAGATAGCTCGCCTCGTATTCGAACAGACCGCTTTCGAGCTCGGTCACACGGACGAGTCGGACGAGGATATCTGTCTTGTCACCGACTTGTGGCAAGAGGATCTTTAATTCGATGGCCTCTGTGACCGGCAGGCGAACCCGGGCGTAAAAATGCAGGCTTTGCAGCCCGCTCTTCGTCACGAGAATCGGGGTCGAGCCGATCGACAGCTCCCGGTCGTGGAACTTGTGGATCGTCACGCTCGCCTCGAGCGAGAACGCCTGTCGCGTGGCGGCTGGACCGACCGTCTCCGTCGTTGCTAGGAAGCGGTGCTCGAGCGCCCGTTCGAACTGCTCGGCGCCGAGCGGACGGCTGAACAAGTAGCCTTGGACGATGCGGCAGTTGAGGCGTCGGACGACATCGAGTTGTTCGAGCGTCTCGACGCCTTCGATGACGACGTCCATCGCAAACTCCTCGGCCATGAACAGGATCGTCCGTACGATCGCCTGTGACTTCTTGTTCTCATGCAAGTCAGCGGCGAACTGTTGATCGATCTTGATCGTCTTGATCGGGTACTGCTGCAAATAAGATAACGACGAGTAGCCGGTCCCGAAGTCGTCGAGGGCGACACGGATATTGGCGGCGTCGAGCTGTTCGAGCGTGTCGTGAATCTTCCGATTATCGCTCAAGACATCGGTCTCTAATATCTCGATCTCGAGCAGCGACGGTGTGAGTGTATAGCGGCGGAGCGCCCGCGTGACCGTCTCGGCATAGTGCCCATGCAACAGTCGTTTCGGTGACACGTTGATCGACACCGGGACGACGGGGAGGTCTTTGTCCTGCCATTCGCGGAGATGGGCGCACGTATGGTGGAGCACCCAATCGGCGAGTTGGATGTGGAGGTCGCTCTCTTCAGACAACGGGATGAAGTCGTTCGGCGGAATCCGTCCCCATTCGGGATGTTGCCAGCGGACGAGCGCCTCGGCCCCGACGATCCGGCCCGACCAGGCGTCGACTTTCGGTTGGAATTCAAGGAAGAGTTCGTCTTCTTCGATGGCGCGACGCAAATCGTTGCCGAGCTGATGTCGCCGATACGAGTCGATATTGAAGCTCGAGGCGTAAAAGACGAACCGGTCCATACCCGGCAAGTTCGTCCGGCCGAGTGCCGTGTTGGCGTACTGCAGCAGCTCTTCGGCGACTGTCGAATCATGCGGATAGCGGCTGACACCGATCGAGACGGGTGGTCGCCATTCGTACGGGCCGACTTGGATATGCTTCTCCCCGAGTTTGAGCAAAGACTGGCAGCTCATGATCAACGAGGGCTCATCCGTGACATCGGGCAAGAGCAACATGAATTCGTCACCCCCGAGATGACCGACGAAGCTGCCGTTCGGCAAACGATGGAGCAGGGCCGACGTCGCCGCGACGATCCAGTCATCTCCGACGGCGTAGCCGAAGTCGTGATTGATCCGGTGAATCGAGTTGAAGCTGATCGTCAGGACCGCGATGTGCTCGTGCTGCTCCATCCGTTCGCCCAGCTCATAGAGAAACAGGCTCCGGTTCGGCAGACTAGTGAGCGAGTCGTGCATGGCGAGCTGCCAGATCTGTTCTTCTTGTGTCTTCAGACGGGTGATATCGTGGGCGATACTGATGACGGCCATGACCGTGCCGTCGTCGTCAAACTTCGGGATGAGGCGTTCCTCGACCCATTTGACGCTGTCGGTAAAGCTTGTCCGGTAGAGGACGGTCGTTTCCTGCCCCGCTTCGACACTTGCATGGGCGGCCCGGACTTTGGCCAAGTCGTTCCGATGGATCGCGTGATGGCAAGATGTCGGGTCCTCACCCATCGCTTGCGGTGCCGTCTGGAACAACGTCTCAAATCCGGCGGTATAAAACTCGAGCTTACCGGTCCGTAAATCTTTTCGATAGATGGACGCCTCAACGTGCTTGTATAAGTCGCGAAGCCGTCCCACCTCGTCCTTTAAGCGGTCGTCTTGCGTGATGTCCCGGGCGATCCCGTACACACCGACGATCAAGTGGTTGTCATAGGCAGGGATGTTGGTGATTTGCAGCTTCAACATGCGGCCGTCCTTCTGTTTCGCCATGCATGTGTACGTCTCTTCAGTTCCTGACAGGGCGCTTGCGAAATACGTTTGGATCCGTTCGGCGTCCGCTTCGGTCGTGAAGCGGGCGAAGTGCGTGAACAGCTCACGCTTCGTGTAGCCGAGCAAGAGCGACAGTTTCTCGTTGGAATCGACGATGTTCCCGTGAATGTCGAGTAAGAAGACCGGGTCGAGGTGTCCTTCGATG
This sequence comes from Exiguobacterium sp. SH1S1, assembly GCF_004337245.1. Taxonomy (NCBI): domain Bacteria; kingdom Bacillati; phylum Bacillota; class Bacilli; order Caryophanales; genus Exiguobacterium; species Exiguobacterium sp. SH1S1. The sequence continues at coordinate 882,719 of NZ_SJUZ01000001.1, read as the reverse complement.
AAGTGGCGGTCGTTCGTGACGTCAGCGAGTGCGATCGGTAAGTCAGTGGCAGCCAATCGAGATTTGAGCGGATTGATCCAGTTGAACCGAGTCATAGTTTCCTCCTTAATCTGAATATATCGAGTCAGGAACGGTAAAGCATTCCTAATTTTCATTTCCAATCATTACAAAAACAGCAGCGTTTACAAATATACGCATAATTTGACGAGTAGTAAATATGTTTGAGTGAAGAGTCAATAAAACGGGAAAATAGACCTGAAACGTCGCGACATTAGAAGAATCGGGCGATCGTTTATATGTATGCACCAATATGAATGAAATCACATTATATATTTTTTGTGTATATTATTTCCATATAATGATAGCGGGGGGGTGATCGTAGCGAGACTGTGATTCGAAGCGCTGAACGTGTCAGCCGACAGGCCAGCATACCCGTAATATGAAAACGAGCGAATCATGCGTCTCAAAGTATACACCTAATTCAAGGAACGGTCATAACATTCGTAAAAGCGATGTGCCATCACATGATCGACGACCCGGCTCGCGCGGTGACATGCATGCCACGGACGAAACGTGAGGATAAATCGACCTTGTCCCTTGAGCTCGGGGCAACTTGTGCTCGCAGACGAGGGATAGGCCGAGCTTCGCCCGTTGCTTGACCAGATGAAAGATATGGTGCCGGAAAGCACCATCCAAGAAGACAGGCGGTTCATTCTTAGACGGTTAGAAGGTGCAGTCTGGTGAACAAATCAATGATCAGCTATGTCGCTGCCTTATTTTCGCTACTCTTGGTCGGAATTCTATTTGTCCAGTTGCTTAGACTCGACTATGGCCACCGGTTGATCCCGACCAAAGCCCATGAAGCGAGAGAGTTCAAAACGCTAGCGGGTGAGAGCAGAGAACTTGAAGGAGAGCCGATCGACATCTACATTCATCAAAACGAGGACGAATTGTCCGAGGCGATTTTGACGAACTTCAAATACGCACTCGACTACGCCAAACTCCCATATACATCGATCACGGCTGCACAGATCGAGGAGCTCGACCCGTCGCCGCATAACGTGCTCGTCTTGAGCGGGGAAAACACGGAGCAGTGGCCGTACGAGACGATCAAACAGTTCGTCGAACAAGGGGGGCGTCTCTATATCGCCGGACGTTTCATCGATGCGAAGTGGGCCGACCTCGTCGGCGTCAGCGATTTCGGGGACTTTCTGGACGGGGTCAACGGGCTTATCTTTGAACGAGAACTCTTCCCGGGCTATGTCGATCTGCCGCTAGACTCTGAATTGTTTATCCATTGGGTATAAATACCCAAAGGGGGTGAATATCATGTTGAAGCATAAGGCTTACAAATTCCGAATATATCCGACAAAGGAGCAGGAAATCCTGATTGCCAAGACAATCGGTTGTTCACGTTTCGTCTTCAACCACTTCTTAGCGAAGTGGGAAGAAACCTACAAGACGACAGGAAAAGGCTTGTCCTACGGTTCCTGTTCGAAAGAAATTCCTACCTTGAAGCAACAGTTTGACTGGCTAAAAGAAGTCGATAGCACATCTGTCCAGACCAGCGTCAAACATCTAGCCGAGGCGTATGACCGCTTCTTCAAGAAGCAGAACGAACGGCCACGGTTCAAATCGAAGCGGAACCCCGTCCAATCCTATAAGACGAACATCCAAGGCAAGTCTCAACTTCCTGAGGTGTCGATCGTCGGCAACAAGCTCAAACTTCCGAAGTTGAAGTGGGTCCGGTTCGCCAACTCGAAGCAGGTCGAGGGCCGCATCTTGAACGCCACGATCCGACGTAACGCCTCAGGTAAATACTTCGTCTCCCTCCTCGTCGATCAGGAAATCAACGAACTGCCGAAGACCGGCTCAACCGTCGGCGTCGACGTCGGACTCAAGAACTTCGCTATCCTGCCCGACGGCACGGTGTACCAAAACGACCGCTATTTTCGCACGCTTGAGAAGAAACTGGCGCGTGAGCAACGCAAGCTCTCCCGTCGTCAGCTCATCGCCCTGAACCGGAACATCAAGCTGTCCGAGGCGAAGAACTATCAAAAACAAAAGCGCAAGGTCGCCCGCATCCATGAGAAGATCGCCAACAAGCGTACCGACTTCCTGCACAAGGTGTCGACCGAGATCGTCAAAAACCACGACGTCATCGGCATCGAGACCTTACAGGTGAAGAACATGCAGAAGAACCGGAAGTTGAGCAAATCCATCTCCGAGGTCAGTTGGTCGGAGTTCTTCCGCATGCTCGAATACAAGGCGGACTGGTACGGGAAGACCGTCGTGAAGGTCGGCAAGACCTTTGCCTCGAGCCAGCTCTGTTCGAGTTGTGGCCATCAACACAAAGACGTGAAGCATCTTGGTCTGCGTGAGTGGACATGCCCGGGCTGCGGGATCCACCACGACCGCGATGTGAACGCAGGACTGAACTTGAAACGAGAGGCTGAACGAATCTTGGCCTCTTCAACCGTCGGGACGACGGGGCTAGCCTGATCAGGTTCCGGTCGTTAGACCGGATGACTCAGGAATCCTCCACCTCTAAGCGAAGCGTAGGTGGGGGTAGTTCAATGGGTGGTCGCTGTCGCCTTGAAGGAACGACGATAAAAATCTTCGAATCTAATTTCATTACGAAGCAGCGTTCGACCAGTCATACAGACGCGCGTGACGTTTTGACTTCGGTCACTCGGAGTGACGAAGTAATCGTCCGGATAACGTGTCAAAATGGCGCAGACGAGGAAACGCATGACGGAATCATCATCCGTTATCCAGCCGTCGTTGTCCCAATCGATATTATCGAGCGACAGGCAAATCCGGTCCTCATTCCGGTCGAATCGGTTGAAGGCGATGCGTCTTGTCTCCGGTCCTTCGAATGGACGGAACTCATGGGTCACACCGTCTGGAGAAATCGTCCCGATGACGTAACCTGTTGTCCAAGCCTTGCCGCTTCCGTCCCAGACGGAGAAGACATGGCCCGGGTAGACGAACGGGACACCGCCACGAGTAAATGGCTGTTTATACTCATGCAAATGACCTAACGCATAGTAGTCGTAGCCGAGCGAGGCGACAACGTCTTTAGGGAAGTCGGTACGATTGCCGTGGGTCAGAAACAGATTCGGATAAGCGTCTCGTCGCTGTGGCACAGTTACAAAGGATTCAGACAATCCAATTCGTCTAGCTTCACAACTAAGACCATATATACCGGCACCGAGTCGTACATCGAAGACGTAGTCGGGTTCCAAGAAACAATGGACGTGCTCAACCGTCTCCCATACATCCGTATAGACTGAACGATGTACATCGTGGTCACCGAAGATGATGTATACGGATGCACCGAGTCTTGTCCAGTCTCGTAAATATGGAAGGAAGTCATTCGGATCGCTCACTTCGATGTCACCGGCGACGAGAACTGCCTGGATGCTTTCGGTATGGATGACGTGAGCCAACTGATTGAGTTTGTCTCGCTGAATATCAAAACTTGAATGTTCTACAAGGATGTTCGTGTCGTCATATCTTGCGTGATGGATATCGGCGATGTGAATGAAACGGGTCATGGCTCAGCCTCCTCTAAGTCTCGTCTACATTGCCCGATTCCAAAGCTACGTGTCGATCACGCGTTTCCGGAAAGAGCAGCGTGGTGGAGCGACATCGTTGTTCGTACTTGCAACATTTATATATCCCAATTGCATCAACCACTGACGAGACGAGGTCGGATGGACAAATGTCACAACGCAAAAGACCGATCCAAAACGGATCGGTCTGGCCGTTCATTTCTTCTCGACCGCATGCCCACCGAACTCGTTTCGTAGCGCGGCGACGACCTTTCCGGAGAACGTGTCCTCCTCGAGCGAGCGTTGGCGCATCATGAGCGACATGGCGATGACCGGTGCCGGGACGCCGTATTCGAGCGCCGTCTCGACCGTCCACTTGCCTTCACCCGACGCATGCATGACGCCTTTGATCTCGTCTAGCTTCGCGTCCTTGTGGAACGCGCTCTCGGTCAACTCCATCAGCCACGAGCGAACGACGGAACCGTGATTCCAGACACGGGCGACTTGTTCGTGGTCGTAATCGAATAGGCTCTTCTCGAGAATCTCGAACCCTTCGGCGATCGCCTGCATCATGCCGTACTCGATGCCGTTGTGGATCATCTTGAGGAAATGCCCGCTGCCACTCGGCCCGGCGTACAAGTAGCCGTTGTCCGTCGACACGTCTTGGAACAATTCCTCGATCTTGCCGAACGCCTCGATATCGCCGCCGATCATCGTGCAGGCGCCGTTGCGTGCGCCTTCCATACCGCCACTCGTCCCGACGTCGAAGAAGTAGATCAGTTTGTCGTTGAAGTGCTCGGCCCGCCGCATCGACTCCTTATAGTTCGAGTTGCCGCCGTCGATGACGATATCCCCTGGAGACAACAGCGCATGCAAATCGTTCAACACACGCTCGGTCACGTCACCGGCCGGTACCATCACCCAGACGACGCGCGGCGCTTTCAATCCGTCCACGACCGCTTCGAGCGAATCGAGCGTCTCGAACTGGCTCGTCGACACGTTGCCCGGGTCGTAACCGAGCACGCGGTGGCCCCCATCCGTCAAATTGAGCGCCAGGTTGAGTCCCATCTTGCCAAGTCCAATCATTCCTAGTTCCATGTTCGCTCCCCCAATCAATTGGTTTAGTCTTTATAAGGGTTACCCGAAATGGAGCGGATTCAAAAGAGAGGATTTATATCATCGATCCGGTAGGCGAGGATCGACCCGATTCGAATCTTCTGTCCATCACTCGCCTCGATGAAGTCGTTGAGCGGATTGGCCAACTGGAGCGTCTGGTTAAATGTCCGTTCGGCCTGGTGCCTCGAACTCCCGTAAATAATGAATGAAAACGGCTCTTTTTTCTCGATAAAACACGTGACGACGAAACGCATCCGTCTATCCCCTTCGCAAAATAATTGGATTTCAATTACATTTACATGATTTCTTATACAAATATTACAAAAAATAATGCGTTTGTACTATAAGGCTTTTTAGAAATAAGGAAACGGACCTAAAAAAACAATCGATCGAGGGCGTCCCCGATCGGTTTCGTAAGAATTAGAACTGCGTGTTGCGACCTTGTGCCCATAGTGATCGGAATGGTAGCGGTTTCGGTTTTTGGAGCTCAGGGTACGATTAAAAAAAGATATGCCAGAAAAGCTAAACCTTTTTTCAAAACCGGCCGATAAAAATAAGCGAGTGAATGATTCGACAACAATCGGCAACCATTTACCTCTTTTATAAAAAATAGGAATATTAAAATAAGGTGCATGCTAAAATAAAACCTATGTGAAATTGACTACAGGTTCGAGGAAAGGTGCAATGTCATGGAAGAGCAAAAGAAAAAGAGAGTCAAGAAACGTCGTAGGAAGAAAACGCCCGCAAAACGCATCGCGTTGATTGTGGGGATCGTCGTCGGACTGTTCCTGCTCATCGGAGTCGGGGTGGCAGCTTATTTGTATAACCAAGTGGACTCGACGGTCAGTCGTTTGAACGAGTCGGCCGGGCTCAGCCCGGAACGGATGAACAAGCAGACGATCAACGACAAGAAACCGGTATCGGTCCTGTTGCTTGGTGTCGACCGCCGTGCCGACGAGCAAGGCCGCAGCGACTCGATCATCGTCATGACACTCAACCCGAATACGGATGCGAGCGCGATGCTCAGCATCCCGCGCGACACGAAGACGGAGATCGTCGGCAAAGGCACGACCGATAAGATCAACCACGCCTATGCGTTCGGCGGTGCCGAGATGGCGCTCGCGACGGTCGAGAACTTACTCGACATCCCGATCGATTACGTCGCCGAAGTCGATATGAAAGGGTTCCAAGACACGGTCGACCTTCTCGGAGGCGTCGAAGTGACGAACAAGTTCGCCTTCACGTCAGGCGACTATTCGTTCGAGCCAGGCACGATCAACTTGTCAGGCCCCGAGGCGCTCGCGTACACGCGGATGCGCTACGACGACCCGAGTGGTGACTTCGGTCGCCAAGAGCGTCAGCGTGACGTCATCACGGCGCTCGTCAACGAAGGCAAAGACGATTTCTCGATCTCGAAATTCAACAATATGCTCGACGTCTTAGGCAATAACGCGAAGACGAACATGACATTCAAAGACATCCGGACACTATCGGCCGACTATATGGCCGCCTTCAAAAACCAGGACGTCCTTCGACTCGAAGGCACTGGCGGCAAGGCTGACGACGGCATCTATTACTGGAACCCCGATGCGGCCTCACTTGAAGACGTGAAGTCGTATCTCGGCGAATTGATGGAACAATGACAATGGCGCCTCATCCAAAGCGGATGGGGCGTTTTAATTTGTGCGATAATGAAAAGAAAAGGGGTGACCCGTGTGCTCGACCGACTGATCCGTCTCATCATCGACGTCCGCCATCGCTTCAAAGACCATCACATCAACGACTATAGCGCCACGCTCGCCTTCTTCTGGTTTCTCGCCATCTTCCCGACGTTCGTCCTGTTGTTCGCCGTCATGGCGTGGCTCGGGATTGACGACGCCCTGTTGATCGAGCAGATCGAGATCTTGATCCCGGGCGCGAGCGTGCGTGATATGCTGTCGGTCGTCTATGACGTCAGCGGCGACATCAACGCCGGGCTCATCTCGGTCGGTGCCATCATCGCCGTCTGGTCGGCCTCGAACGGGGCGGCCCGGCTCGTCAAGCTGACCGTGTTCGCCTACGGCGAGACCGAGGCGCGCAGCTACATCGTCCGTCGGCTCATCGGGCTGTTGACGCTCGTCGCCTTCAGCGTCGGCGCCGTCATCTTGATCGTGTTCCACATCTTCGGCCGCGAGTTCGTTGAGCTCATGTACGCGTGGTTCCCGATGCTCGAGGAGTTTGAACGGTTGGCGACGCTCGCCCGGTATACCGTCTCGACCGTCATCCTCATCTTCGCGTTCTCGCTGTTTTATAAGTTCGCGCCCCAGCAACACGTCACATTCACGGAGACGCTCCCAGGCGCCACTTTCGCCGTCATCTCGTGGCAGCTGTTGTCGACCGGCTACAGCATCTACGTCGACCAGTTCTCGATGTTCGGCGACACGTACGGGACGATTGGGGTCGTCATCTTGCTGCAGATCTGGCTCTACTTGACGGCGGCGACGATGCTGCTCGGGGCGGAGATCAACGCGGCTTGGCCTGGTCATATGCGACGCCGGCCTCAGCGCACACATTTCCCATGAAAATCCGAAAGAAATCGTTAGCATTTTTTGGCAACGTGCTATAATACTACACGGTAAGCGGGAATTATTCATACTATAGATTTAATGAAAGCAGGTGGTCTGATGGCGAGACATCGCAAGAAATCATCATGGAAGAAATGGGTATTGCTCACAGTAGGCGTCATGACCGTCATCCTCATCGCCGGCGGACTGTTCGTCTGGTCGATGTACCGGGACGTCAATGAGACGGTGACACGGGTGAACGATAATTTAGAAATCTCTGAAGAACGCAAACAAGTACAGACGATCGAAGAGAAACGGTCCGTATCGGTCCTCCTCCTCGGCGTCGACCGCCGCGGCACTGAGCAAGGGCGGAGCGACTCGATCATCGTCATGACGCTCAACCCGGAGACGGACGAAGGGGCGATGCTCAGTATCCCGCGGGATACAAAGACGGAGATCGTCGGGCGCGGGATGCGTGACAAGATCAACCACGCCTACGCGTTCGGTGGGGCCGAGATGGCGATGGATACGGTCGAAGGACTCTTAGACATCCCGATCGACTACGTCGTCGAGACGGACATGGAGGCGTTCACCGAGGTCGTCGACGCGCTCGGCGGCATCACGGTGACGAACAACTTCGCGTTCGCATCGGACGGTTACTCGTATCCGGTCGGTGAAGTGGAGTTGACGGGTGAGTCGGCATTGTCGTATACGCGCATGCGTTACAACGACCCGAACGGAGACTTCGGCCGCCAAGAGCGGCAACGCGCTGTCGTCGCGGCCATCGTCGAGAAAGGGCGTTCCGACTTCTCGGTCGATAAAGTGACGAAATTGTTGGACGTCGCCGGCAACCGTGCCAAGACGAACATCGAGTTCAACGAGCTCGTCGGTCTGTCGACGGACTACATGCAGGCGTTCCGCAACGCCAGCACGCTCCGGATCGAAGGGGCGGGCGGGCTAGAGTCAGACGGTATTTATTACTGGAACCCAAATCCGGACTCGCTCGCAAGCGTCCAGACCGAACTGAAGCGTTTGATGGACTGAAGTCGCCCTCGGGTGGCTTTTTTCGTGCGTTTGAAACGGGCACATCGGTGGGACTGTTAATAGAGACAGTACTAGGAGGGATCACATGATTTGGGACAAACTTGAACCGATAATCAACCGACTCGAAGACGATCATACAACCGACGACTGGCGCCGTCTGTTCGACAAGTGGGCCGGCCACACGTGGCATGACCACGAGGCGCCGAGCGAACTGACGAGCGTCCTCATCGTCGACGCGAACGCCGTCACGACGGACGGGACGCAAGACCTCGACGCGCTGCACACGCTATTGAAAGACCACGTCCGATCGTCGATCAGCGACTTGTATCTCGTGTCGCTGTTCCCGCATCAAGTGAAGCCGACCGACACGGCCGTCAACCCGCGCATCCGTCTGTTCGAGGACCTCGGGCGCTTCCACGACGAGTTCGATCTCATGTATGAGATGACGCCGGACGTCTATAACGAGCTGCAAGTCGATTTGCTCGACGAGACCGACGCGTTCATCGAACGGCTCGCGCAAGGGGCGACGAAAGTACGCGTCCACGTCCAATCGTTTCGGGGCATGCCCGAGGAGCGGATCAAGCACGTGCTCGAACTATGGCAATTGATTCTCCACCACTATAAACCGCACGGGCAGCTCGTCCTCGCCTATGAAGGGGACGCCGACCGGACCGGTTCTTATTTCGAAGTCGCCGACGTCATCTGTCACTTCGACTTGGCGTCCCATACGCTGCTCGCTTTCGCCCAAGGCAACGCCAAAGGGTTGACCGACTGGGCCGACCATATCGAGGCACCCGAGGACGGCAAGACGTACTTCAACTTCTTGTCGACCCCGGAGCGGGACCCGTTCGAGAAGAACTTGCTCGAGCCGTCGGTCGACATGTTGCTCGCCGCCCATAGCGTCCTGTTCTCGCTCCAAGGCATCCCGGCCGTCGATTACCGGACGCTGCTCGGGGTGACGACGCCGGTCGAGCGGGCCGCGCTCGTCCAAGAGTTGAAGACGGACCCGTACCGCCTGCAAGTGTTCTCCGGCATCTTGAGCCAGCTGAACGTCAAGCGGACGCATCCGGCCTTCTCGCCGTACGCCGAGCAGCGCATCGTCGCGACGGACAAACGCGTGTTCACGGTCGAGCGGAGCGGGGGAGGCGAGACACTTCTACTCTATACGAACGTGTCGGACGAACGGGTCGTCATCGCTGCGAGCGGGACGAACTTGTTCACGGGAGAATGGGTCGAGGCGGTCGTGCTCGAGGCGTACGACTTCATGTGGCTCAAACAATAATAGGGCTTTTGAACCAAAAATCATTTTTGGTTAATAGTCGTATTGACGCATTCGATGTTTAGGTAGAAAATGGAATAGAAGGAAGTTCTATGACATACACGACCATACACCGAAGGAGCGGATTTCCATGAATCAACCTTTATTCGCGTATTTGTTCGGCTTGACGCTACAGTCGTTTCTCTATTGGATGTTTGCCACGCTGTTCATCGCCTTGGTCGGCTACGTCGCCCTCTACGTATGGGACCGTGACGTCGCCAATCAATACCGATCGCTTTGGCGCAAGGGCTATTACCTGACGTTCGGCGCCTTCGTCTTGTTCGGCTTCATCGTCGGTGAGTTCGCCATCGACGCCGCGTGGACGCTCGCGGGAATCGCCATCTTGATCGTCGTCCTCGACTACGGCGTGCTCGGGGCGCGGGAGCGACAAGATGTGATAGAAGAAGAACTGATAGAAGAAGACATGACAAAACCCCTTACGGAAGAACGATAACTCGTTCTCGCGTAAGGGGTTTTTCTTATGCCCGGTAACCGTTCGGGTTGTTCGCTTGCCAGTTCCAGGCGTCGCGGCACATGGCGCGGACGTCGTGTTTCGCTTCCCAGCCGAGCGCGTCTTTCGACTTTGTCGGGTCGGCGTAGCAGCTGCCGATGTCGCCTGGGCGACGCGGCGTCACTTTATACGGGACAGTTTTTCCACTCTCCGCCTCGAAAGCCTTGACGAGGTCGAGCACGCTGTAGCCCGTTCCGGTCCCGAGGTTGAACGCCTCGGCGCCGGTGTGGTCCATGACGTAGTCGAGCGCCTTCAAGTGGCCTTCCGCCAAGTCGACGACGTGAATGTAGTCGCGGACGCCGGTGCCGTCCGGTGTGTCGTAGTCGTCACCGAACACGCTCAGTTCGCTCAGGCGGCCGACGGCGACTTGCGTGATGTACGGCATCAAGTTGTTCGGCACGTCGAACGGGTCCTCACCGATCTGGCCTGACTCATGGGCGCCGATCGGGTTGAAGTAGCGGAGGAGCGCGATGCTCCATGACGGGTCGGCGACGGCCAAGTCGCGCATGATGTCTTCGATCATCAGTTTCGTGCGGCCGTACGGGTTCGTCGCGCTGAGCGGGAACGATTCGTCGATCGGGGTCCGTTCCGGCATGCCGTACACGGTCGCCGACGAGCTGAAGACGATTCGTTTCACGTCGAACGCATTCATCACGTCGAGCAGGACGGTCGTCCCGACGACGTTGTTCTCGTAATAGCGGAGCGGCTCGTTCACCGATTCGCCGACAGCTTTCAGTCCGGCGAAATGGATGACGGCGTCGATCGTATGTTTCAAGAAGATCTGTTCCAATAACTCCCGGTCGAGGATGTCGCCGAGATAAAACTCGACCGTTTTACCGGTCAGCGCCTCGACGCGGTCGAGCGCCTCACGGCGGCTGTTCGACAAGTTGTCGAGGACGATGACGTCGTGTCCGGTCTCAAGTAGTTGGAGGACGGTGTGGGTGCCGATGTAGCCGGCACCACCTGTAACTAAAATTGTAGTCATGGGGATTACTCCTTCCGAAGAAAACTATTATTTTTCTGTCAAACGCACGCGGGTCTGTCCGTTCGTGCCGATAAATAAGCGGAGCGAGTACGTCTCGCTCTCATAGACGAGCGCGTCGCTCGTCTCGATGACTGGTTCACCGAGCGGGTCGAACGCCTCACGCGCGAGTTGCGTGTTCGTCCAGTCGATGGCGTGGACTTGGTCGTCTTGGATGACGAAGAAGCCGCCGTTGTAGAACGCATAGGCGTTCAAGGCGTCGGTCTCACGACCGTACGGTGCGCCGAGCGTCTCGGTGAGTGCGGCCTCGTTCATCGCGAAGAAATCAGGGAGCGCTTCACCAAGCCAAGCGTTGTCTAGGTTCGTCTCGGCCCAGTCGAGCAGCGTACTGTCAGTCAGGTCGCGTGACGGCCAGTCGGTCGTGACGGCGTCGAGTGCGACCCAAGCCGTCGTGCCGTCGAGGTCGACTTCGACATGATCGTCTTGTTCGTTCACAATCTCGTAGCGATCGCCGATATCTCCTATATAGGTGACTGTCGTGCCGTTCGGTTCGCTGACGAGGTTGACGTTTTTGGTCGCCAGCCAGACGTAGTTCGTCTCCGGTTGTTCGACGACCGGTTCCGGTTCAGGCGCCGGGGCTTCGACTTCCGTTGTCTCGCTCGGCTCAAACAGCGCCGCTACATATGGATACCCGATATAGCCGCCGCCTAATAAGATCGCGACGAGCAACAGGCCACCGAGCCATTTGCCTTTCTTCTTACGGGGGCGGGCCGGTTCAATTCGCTTGGCCCGTTCGGCGCGTGACGGGACCGGTGTCTCTGGTACGTAACGCGGCTTCTGAGCCGGTGCTGCTGGTTGTGGCGTTCTTTCCGATGCGGCGTCTTCCGTTGTCTCGTTGACGACTGTCTTGTCAACCGTGATCGGTTGCGGCACCGTCGCTTCTTTGTTCAGCACCCGATCATGCTTCTCGAGTAAAGACACATAATATGGAAGGAACGTGGCATCTTTCTTCCCGTCTTTGATCCAGGCCGTGAAGTCGGCCGCTGATTTTTCGTCGGTCGGGAGTGAGGCTTTCGTCGCACCGGTCAGTTCTTCAAAAGAAACGGTCAACGATTTGCCGTCCCCTAGATTTTGTTTGATTAAAGTTTGCAATTTTGTACGTGTCGACGCATCGACATCGGCATATAGCTGGAGTAGGCGCTCACTAACGTGCACTATTGTCTCCCCCTTTTGTAAAGTTATTCCTTTCAAAGTTTAGCAGATTTGCATGCCAAAAAACCCAATTTTTAAAAAATGGGTCATCACGGGAGAGAATTTTTGCTATAATGTTTTGGTATTGTCAGTAAAAATATTATTTGCGGAAATTTTCCAGTCGTGATTTTACAGAATAGAGGAGAGAGAACACGAATATGAATGAAGAAACGATTTCCCTTGGAGAACTGTTCTCCATCTTGAAGCGGAGCAAATGGCTCATCGCAAGTTTAGCACTTATCGCGGCACTCATCGCCTTCCTCGTCAGCTCGTACGTCATCCAACCGACGTATGAGGCGTCGACACAAGTGCTCGTCGCACCGAAAGAGACACAAAACAACATGATCGACACCGGCCAAGTCCAGTCGTCGGTCGCGCTCGTCAACACGTACCGCGTCATCATCCAAAGCCCGGCCATCTTAGAGCCGGTCCAAGAGAACGTCGTCGGTGCCCCGGAGGACATCAGTAACTTGATTACCGTCAACAGCGAACAAAACTCGCAAGTCATCAACATTGCGGTCCAACATACGAACCCGGTGCTCGCAACAGATATCGCCAACGAGATCAGCACGGTGTTCTCGAAAGAAGTGAAAGAATTAATGAGCGGCGTCGACAACGTCAAAGTGTTGTCGGATGCGTCCGTACCGATGCTTCCGGTCAGCCCGAACATCTTGCTCAATACGGCGATCGCGACCGTGCTCGGCTTGATGATCGGAGTCGCTATCGCCTTCCTCAAAGTCGTGCTCGACCGTCGCATCAAGACGGAGCAAGACGTCGAGACGATTTTAGAACTCCCGGTATTAGGGTCGATCCCGGTCATTGACCGTGTCGAGATGCAGCAACAACGCCAAGCGAAAGTGAAAGGTGAAGAAGTCCATGTTTAATTTCGGGAAAAAGAAACACAAACATATCAAATACGACAAGACCGGACGCGACTTGATCACAGTCCACAAACCGAAGTCGCCGATCTCTGAGCAATACCGGACGATCCGGACGAACCTCGAGTTCACGGCCGTCGATGACGACTTACAGACGATGGTCATCACATCTGCCTCGTCTGGTGAAGGCAAGTCGACGACATCATCGAACCTCGCCGTCGTCTATGCCCAGCAAGGCAAGCGCGTCTTACTCGTCGACTGCGACATGCGCCGCCCGACGGCCCACTTCACGTTCCGTCTATCGAACGGGATCGGACTGTCGACCGTCCTCGCCAAGAAGACGACGATCGAGAAAGCGACGCATTCGACACAAGTCGAGAACTTGGACTTGATGGCGGCGGGACCGATCCCGCCGAACCCTTCTGAGTTATTGTCGTCGAAGACGATGGACCGCGTGCTCGAAGAGTTGAAGACGAATTACGACATCATCATTTTAGACGCCCCGCCGATGATGCAAGTCGCCGACACACGCGTCCTCGCCCGGAAAGTAGACGGCGTCGTCCTCGTCGTCGGATGCGACAAGTCGGACCGCCAGATGGTCGTCAAAGCGAAAGAACAATTGACGCTCGCCGAGGCCCATATCCTCGGTGTCGTCTTGAATAAGCGTGAGCCGCAAGGCAGCGACGATTACTATTACTACTACGCCTATGAGTAAAAAGGAGACAACGCCATGATCGATATCCATTGTCACTTGCTCCCGGCCGTCGATGACGGACCGGAGACGGTCGAACAAGCGGTAGAAATGGCGAAGCGCGCGGCAAGCGAAGGGGTGACCGCAATCGTGGTCACCCCCCACGCGTTTCACCCCCAGTTCGAGACGGACGAGTTGAACGTCCACAACGCCGTCGCCAAGCTTCAAGACGTATTGCGCCATGAGGGCATCGCGCTTGACCTGTACGCTGGGCAAGAGATTCGCGTGTTCGGCGAGTTAGTCGAGGCGCTCGAGCAAGGCCAGGCGCTCTCGCTCGCCAGCTCGCGTTACGTCCTCGTCGAGTTTCCGAGCGACTCTGTCCCGGCCTACGCCGAGCAACTGTTCTTCGGACTGCAGACAGAAGGTTACACGCCGGTCATCGCCCACCCGGAGCGCAACAAAGAGTTCGCGACGAACCCGAAACGCTTGATGGACTTCGTGTCGTCTGGTGCCTTGTCGCAAATCACGACGGGCAGTCTGACGGGTGAGTTCGGACAGAACGTGCAAGACCTCGCCTTTATGTTCCTTCGTAACGGACTGAGTCACTTGATCGCCTCGGACGCCCACAGCACCGGCCGCCGCACATTCTATTGGGATGACGCCAAAGCCGCTATCACAAAAGAACTCGGCCAAGACAAGTGGGACACGTACGTCGGCAACGCCGAGGCGGTCCTGAAAGACGAGTTCGTCTTCATCGACCCCCCAATTCTTCCAATTAAAAATTGGAGAGGGAAATGGAAGAAATGATTTCCCTTTATTAACAATAAACGGTTGACAACTAGGTTATCATTATGATTTTTGTCGACATCTGTCGAACGATTTTATGTTTTAATTTCCTTTCCTTGGTTTTTTAGGTGGATAGAACGTGATACCCTTAATTTATAATTTTTTTAAAGGATGGTAGATTCATCCTTTTTTCTATGGGTTAGACATAATAGAAAGAACCATCCAAGAGGAGTGGGATATATGACAATTAAACGAGTAAAAAAAGCCGTCATTCCGGCAGCTGGTCTCGGGACGCGTTTCTTACCGGCGACAAAAGCAATGCCAAAAGAGATGTTGCCGATCGTTGACAAACCGACAATCCAATACATCATTGAAGAAGCGGTTGAGTCAGGGATTGAAGACATTTTGATTGTAACCGGTAAAGGCAAGCGAGCCATCGAGGACCACTTCGACTCGGTACCAGAGCTCGAACAACAATTGATTGAGAAAGGGAAGTCGGAGTTTTTGAAGCTCGTCGAGGAGACGACGAACATTAACATCCACTTCATCCGTCAATCGAAGCCGCGAGGACTCGGTCACGCCGTGCTCCAAGCAAAAGCGTTCGTCGGCGACGAGCCGTTCGTCGTCATGCTTGGGGACGACATCGTCCAAGCGGATGTGCCATGTACACGTCAATTGATTGAACAGTACAACAAGACAGAGAGTTCGATCATCGGTGTCCAACCGGTATCGCGTGACGTGACGCACCGTTATGGCATCGTCGACATTCAGTCATCGCTTGAAGGCGGGTTACATAAAGTCGAGTCGTTCGTCGAAAAACCGGCACCAGGAACGGAACCGTCGAACTTGGCGATTCTCGGTCGTTACTTGTTCACGCCGCAAATTTTTAAATTTTTAGAGACACAAGCGCCGGGTGCGGGTGGCGAGATTCAGTTGACGGATGCGATCACACGGTTAAACGAAGTCCAGCGCGTATTCGCTTTTGAATTCACAGGTAAGCGCTATGACGTCGGGGAAAAGCTCGGCTTTATCCAGACGACGTTAGAATTCGCCTTGGCACGTGAAGACTTACGAGACGATGTCTTAAAGATGATGACGCAGTTAGTAGAAGAACAGTCTTCTATGAGTGCGATCAACTGAAAGGGAGGGAAAACGATTGTCCATTCCTGAACTAGGTCGAAAGTCGTTACGGACGAGTATATTGGTCATCCTCGATATGGCAGCAATCTTATCGTCGATGGTCGTCACTTATTTTTTCTTGTATCCAGTCGAATTCATTCAAAATATTGATCAAAATCATTTTATTGAGTCAGCCATTTTATATAGTGCGTTATTTATCGTCATGGCCGGTGTCAGCCGGCTATATCGTGTCGCTTGGCGCTTTGCGAGTATGTCTGAGGCGATCCGTCTCGCGATGACGCTTTTGTTGAGTACGATTACTCTTTATCTCATCCAGTTCGCCGTGTATGGCGAAGCGATGGAGCGGATGTTGTTCCTCAGTTTTTGCTTATCTCTTCTATTATTAGGTGGCATCCGTTTAGGGTCACGTATTTACGTGACGTGGAAACACGATCAGCTTTCAATTTTGCGTGGTCGCAATATGAAACGTCGTAAAGATGAGAAACGGACGCTCATCATTGGAGCGGGTCAAGCCGGTCGCATGCTCGTCCGTCAGATCAATCAGTCGGATAATCACCGGATGAATCCGATTGGCTTTATTGATGACAACCGTCACCTGCAGACGCTTACCGTCAACGGGGTCAAAGTCGTCGGGACAGTCGATAAGTTAGAAGATATCGTTGAGAAGGAAGCAGTCGATAAAATCGTCTTTGCCATTCCGTCGATGAAATATCAAGAGCGATTAGCCATCATCAAGCGGGCGAAAGCTGTTTGTACGAACGTGCATACGTTGCCGATGATTGAAGAAGTCGCAGCTGGTAAGGTCGCCGTCAATCAAATGCGTCAAGTGTCGATTGAAGATTTGCTCGGCCGCGAACCGGTCGAACTTGATATCTCGGGTATTCAATCTGAGGTCGAAGGTAAAACGGTGCTCGTTACCGGTGCTGGCGGTTCAATCGGATCAGAGATTTGTCGTCAAATTTTAAAGTTTAAACCAGAGCGCTTGTTGCTGCTCGGACACGGTGAAAACAGTATTTATTTAATTGAGCGTGAGTTGCGGGAGTTAAACTTAGATGTAGAACTCATTCCAATCATTGCCGACGTCCAAGACGTCGAACGGTTGCGTGACGTCTTTATGACGCACTCACCACATCTTGTCTTCCATGCGGCAGCACACAAGCACGTGCCGTTAATGGAAGCGAATCCACATGAAGCAGTGAAAAATAATATTTACGGCACGAAAAACGTCGCCGAGATGGCGGATGAATATGGTGCGGCCCGCTTCGTCATGATCTCGACGGACAAAGCAGTTAACCCGACGAACGTCATGGGCTCGACAAAACGAGTTGCCGAGATGATCATTCAAAACTTGGCGAAGACGAGTCGGACAAAATACGCCGTCGTGCGTTTCGGCAACGTGTTAGGAAGCCGCGGTTCGGTCATTCCGCTATTTAAATCGCAAATTGAGAAGGGCGGTCCCGTTACGGTGACACACCCTGATATGACCCGATACTTCATGACAATTCCGGAAGCAAGCCGTCTCGTTATTCAAGCTGGTACGCTCGCTGACGGTGGCGAAGTGTTCGTCCTTGATATGGGGGAACCCGTGAAGATTGTCGACCTTGCCCGTAACATGATCAAATTGAGCGGGTTCACGGAAGAGCAAATCCCGATTGCTTTTAGCGGGATTCGTCCTGGTGAGAAGATGTTTGAGGAGCTGCTGAAAGAAGGCGAAGTCCATCCTGAAGCAGTGTACCCCAAAATCTTTACTGGGATTGTGACCGAAGAGACAAATTTGGACGAGAAGTTAGCACGCATGAACGAATTGAAAACGAGCGAAGGGCTTGGTTTGTATCTAGTTAACTGGGCAAATGATTGTTTAGATTTAAATAATATGAACGTAAATAAAGACGTACGCGAGACCGTCTAAAAGTGGAGTGTGAATGATGAAGTATAGCGAGCAAAAACGAAAAATCGACTTTATTCTTTCTTTGATTGGATTAATTGTCCTGTCGCCATTGTTTATCGGAATTATGATTGCAATCAAACTTGAATCAAAAGGTCCGGTCTTCTTCAAACAAAAACGTGTCGGACTTTATCAATCGCACTTCAATATTTTAAAGTTTCGCACGATGCGCATCGATGCACCGAAAGATACGCCGACTCATTTACTAGCAGATCCAGAACAATACATCACGAAAACCGGAAAGTTTCTTCGGAAAACGAGTCTCGATGAATTACCACAGATTATTAACATTTTAAAAGGTGAGATGGCTATGATTGGTCCTCGTCCAGCGCTTTGGAATCAGTATGATTTGATTGAAGAACGTGAGAAATATGGAGCAAATGACGTCTTACCAGGTTTGACAGGGTGGGCTCAAATAAATGGACGTGATGAATTACCAATTTTACTTAAAGCAAAACTAGATGGCGAGTACCGAAATAACATCTCACTATTTATGGATGTTCGATGTTACTTTGGGACGGTGTGGGCAGTATTTAAAAGTAAAGGTGTAATAGAAGGAAAGCAAAAGCAAATAATTACAGATTTAGCTTCGAATAAGGAAGAAAATCAATGAAAAAAATCTTAATAACAGGTGAAAATAGTTACGTAGGAAATTCATTTCAAACATTTCTCTTAAATAATTACCCTCGGAAATATAGTATAGAAAAATTAAGTCTGCGTAATCAAAATTGGAAAAAACAAAATCTTGAAGGATATGATGCTGTAGTTCATGTTGCAGCAATTGTTCACAAAAAGGAAACTGAAAATAGTTTAGAGTTCTATCGGAAAATCAACAGAGATTTAACCTATGAAATTGCTCGAAAAGCAAAAAATGATAAAGTACCGCATTTTATTTTTATTAGTACTATGAGTGTCTATGGTAAAAAAAGTGGCATAATTGATCAGGAAACCGAACTGAAACCAAATACAAATTATGGTATTTCGAAACTTGAAGCGGAAGAGAGGTTGCAACAACTGCAAGATCAAAATTTCAATATCACTATTGTGCGGCCCCCGATGATTTACGGAAAACGTTGTGGTGGTAATTATAATAGACTTTCTAAATTTTCTATAATTAGTCCTGTTTTTATTCAAGCGGATAACCAGCGAAGTATGATATTTATAGATAATTTATCAGAGTATTTAAGAATCATGATTGAAAACAAAGTAATTGGAATAGTCCATGTACAAAATAAAGAATATATTAATACTTCTGATATGTACAAAGCTATTAGAGAAGTACATGAAAAAAAAATTTTGGTTATAAAAGCACCTGAATTTTTAAGAAAAATTATGAATTCTAATAATTTTTTAAACAAAATATTTGGGGATTTAGTTTACTCTAAAAAAATATCGTTTGATATTGAAGATTATGAAGATATATTATTTTCAGATTTAGAAACATCTATAAGATTGACGGAGGATATAACTTGAAAAAAGTAGTTATTTTATCAAATCACGATGCTTACACTTATAATTTCCGTAAGGAAATTATTCAAAAGTTTTTAGATGAAGGTTATGAAACTTATATTGTATTACCTTATGGGCCAAAAGTAGAAGCGTTAAAGGAATTAGGTTGCAAATTTATTAATGTGAATTTCGAAAGAAGAGGGAAAAACTTATTTAAAGAATTAACCTTATTAAAAGAATATTATAAAATATTAAAGGGAATTCAACCTACAGCTGTTTTTTCTTACACAATTAAGCCAAATATGTATGGAGGAATAGTATGTAATTTGTTAGACATTCCTTTTATACCAAACGTAACAGGACTAGGGTCAGTCTTTGAAAAAGACACGCTACTCCAAAAGAGTGTTTTAAAAGTCTATAAATATATTTTTTCTAAAGCTACTTGTGTATTTTTTCAAAATAAAAATGATCAGTTAATTTTAAGAAGTAAAGGTGTGAAATTTTTAAAAAGCAAAGTAATACCTGGATCTGGTGTAAATACTTCATATTTCGATTTAATTCCATATCCTATGGAAGAAGATAAAACAGTATTTTTATATATATCAAGGATTATGAAAGAAAAAGGCATAGATCAATTCTTAGAAATGGCTAACTATATAAAGATCAAATATCCAACTACAAGTTTTCACGTATTAGGTTTTTGTGAAGAAGCTTACGAAAGTAAGTTGAGGGAGCATGAAGACAAAGGAATTATTACTTATCACGGAATGCAAAATGATGTTAGAAAATTCCATGAAATATCTCATTGTTTAGTTCATCCTTCCTTTTATCCTGAGGGAATGTCAAATGTTTTACTAGAGGCTGCTTCTTCAGCAAGACCTCTTATTACCACTAATAGAAATGGTTGCAAAGAAACTTTAGATAATCACGAGAGCGGTTTTTTAATTAAAGAAAAAGATACATTAGATTTAATTTCTAAGGTAGAGACGTTTTTAAACCTTAATAGAGAAAAACAAAAGGAAATGGGTTTAAACGGCAGAAAAAAAATGGTGGATGAATTTGATAGAGAAATAATTGTAGAACACTATATTAAGGTTTTGGAAGAAATAAAATAAAATTTATTATTAAAGAGGAATTAAATGAGAATGAATAACCCTATAAGAATATTACACGTAGTAGGTATTATGGATGCTGGAGGAGCAGAGACCCTCATAATGAACTTATTCAGAAACATAGATCGAAAAAGAATCATTTTTGATTTTGTAGTTCATTCACAGAAAGAGGGGTTTTATGACAAAGAAATTTTAAAGTTAGGTGGCAGAATTCACAGAGTTCCTAATTTTAATACTAAAAATTCAATTAATTATTGTATTTCCTGGAATACTTTTTTCAAGACTTTTAAAGAGTATAGAATCATACATTCGCATGTGAGAAGTACTGCGTCACTTTTTTTATGGATAGCTAGAAAACATGGGAAGCACACTATAATTCATAGTCATAATACTTCAAATGGTAAAGGGGTAAATGCATTCATTAAGGATTTTTTACAGATTCCTTTGAAATATATTGCTGATGACTTTTTTGCATGTTCAAGAGATGCAGGACATTATCTTTTTGGTGAAAAAATAATGTCTTCTAATAAGTGCGAAATATTACCTAACGCTATTGATATAAAAAAATTTTCTTATGAAGAGTCCGGTAGAAAAAAAGTTAGAGAAGAGTTAGGGATTAATGATAATCAGCTTGTTTTGGGTCATATAGGAAGATTTGAATATCAAAAAAATCATGACTATCTAATAGAAATTTTTTCTGAAGTTGTCAAAAATGATAATAAAGCAATTTTGCTTCTTATTGGTTCTGGTTCTCTATTAGATTCAATTAAACAAAAAGTAAAAGAAAAAAAAATCGAGGAAAATGTTCGGTTTTTGGGGTTACGTGCAGATACTAGTTCTTTGTTGAAGGGGATGGATATCTTTTTGTTTCCGTCACATTTCGAAGGACTACCAGTCACGCTAGTTGAAACTCAAGTAAGCGATTTAAAGTGCATAATTTCTGATGGTATTAGTAATGAAGTTGATTTTAAAATGGGGCACATAGATTATATTTCACTTAAAAAACCTCCTGAATTTTGGGCTAATGAAATATTGAACCGAAAAAATATATCAAGAAATAATTTAGAGCATAAGTTTAAAAAATATAATTTTAATATTACTTATTTAAGTGAGTGGCTTAGCGAATATTATATTATTAAACAAAATTGAATTAGGATTTGACTTTTTAGAAAAGAGATTCTATATATGCAGAATAAAATAGTATTCGAAAATGTGGCATATCTTTTCTTTAGTGATGTGCTTACAAGAATAATTACCGCAATCGTAGCAATAGCATTGGCAAGGTATTTAGGTGCAACAGAATACGGAATGATCAGTGTTGCTTTGGCGTTTTCTGTAGTTGCCGGATACTTTGCAGATTTAGGCTTAGCACATACTTTAATCCGTGAAGGGACTAAGAAAAATGCAGATTTAAACGTCTTAATGAGTAGCTACATCAAGGCAAGATTTCTATTTGGTGCAATTACTGCTCTCTTTAGCATTGGAATAATAGAATGGTTTTATGAAGATGCAGAATTTAAAATGATACTGTCATTTATGGTTCTTCCTATTATTTTAGGAGCTACCCTTCAAGGAATAGGAGCAGTGTACTTTCAAGTCACTCAAAAAATGAAATACACAGCACTTATTAGAGGCATGTCAGCATTAATAGCTTCAATCTCTTTGATTATAGGAATGCATCTAAACTTAGAAGTTCATATAATTTCAGTGATATATGGATTGTCAAGTATTATAGGTGGAATTATTTCATGTGGACTAGTTTTTAAACGGATTACATTTACAAGAAAATGGGATAAGAAGATCTTTAATCAATTATTAGTATTTTCTATTGGCGGTTTTGGTGTTATGACTATACCGCAGTTAGGACCTTTAGTTCTTGAAAAGGTCACTACAGTTACAGAAGTAGGTTTTTTTTCAGCGGCATATAGAATTCCTGCTGTACTCTATCAAGTACCAGGGATAATAGCAACTGCATTTTATCCTTTACTATTCAAATACGCGAATTCTAACAAAATGGATGAACA
This sequence comes from Exiguobacterium sp. SH1S1, assembly GCF_004337245.1. NCBI lineage: Bacteria > Bacillati > Bacillota > Bacilli > Caryophanales > Exiguobacterium > Exiguobacterium sp. SH1S1. The sequence continues at coordinate 860,372 of NZ_SJUZ01000001.1, read as the reverse complement.
TTTGAATTTAAGTATTCTCGAATTAAAAATAATGTCATTTATAGGGGCAGTCGTATCACTGCCATTCTTAATATACGCAGAGTGGTGGATTGTCATCATGTTTGGTGAAGAATGGGTGAGGTCATCTTACATTTTACAAATTCTATCAGTGATAGTGATTATTCAGTCCATAAACTATCCATTAGCAGATTCACTTACGACAAAAGGATATCAAAAGATAAGAACGAATTTAGTTCTCATAGCGATGTTTATTGGTATAGCTTTGTATATTAACCTAGGTGAACTTTATGGCGCTGTCGGCGGTGCGATTTCTGCAATAAGCATTGAACTATTTTTAATGGTAGGCTATTTGATTTTCAATCGAACAGGTGGAAAGATACTCTTTAAAGGAGCATCTTTGACGTTAGTATCTTTAGGAATTACTGTATCAGTTTCAAAAAGTTTAGAATTATCAATTCATCCATTTTTAGGATCAATATTAATTGTTTTTATATTTTGTTTAATACTGTTTACAATAGATAAACAGTTATCTAAATATGTTCTTGAAAAAGTATTATTAATAAAAAATATAATTAGTTATAAATGGAGGCAATCATGAAAATTATTATCGGTACTTCTTCAAATTTTGAAATAGGCGGAGTCAACTCTTATATGAATACATTAAATGATTCATTGATCAAACAAGGGTTAGAATCAGAACTTTTATTTCCAAATCAAACAACTTCTATTTGGAAAATGAGGTCTTTGATAAAAAGTTACGGAAATCGAGATAAAGCTCGGTGTGAATTAGTTGAATTAAGGAAAGGAAATATTGAAAAAAAACTTAGGAATAAAATCGAGAATAGTTCTTTAAAAAATGAAAAGATATTAGTTCATGCTCAAGATATTATATTTGCTAATACTATTAAAAATAATGATTTCCCTTTAATTTTGACAGTACACGGTCCAACGTCAAGAGAGGCCGTAATGTCGAACAAATCTGGGGAACTCTATTCAAAATATCTTATTGAGAATGAAAGACAAGCGTTTAAAAAAGCTGATCATATTATTGCGGTTGATACGGGTCAAAAAAATATAGTTATTGAAGATTTTGGGATTTCTCCTGATAAAATATCTGTTATATTAAACAGCGTAGACGTTGAAGTATTCAAGCCTAAAAAAGTTTTGGAAAACAAAAAAAATATATTTTTAGTTCCAAGAAGACTTGTTCCTAAAAATGGTGTAGATGTTGCAATTAAGGCATTTGAAAATCTAAAGAATAACGAATGCGAACTTTGGATTGCAGGAGATGGCCCTGAAAAGGAAAAATTAAAGCAAATGGTATGTGACATGCAGTTAGATGATCACGTGAAATTTTTAGGGACTGTGAAAACAGAAGAAATGGTAAACTTAATAAATCAATCTACAGGAGTTATTATTCCATCTGTACCGGTAAATGGGGTAGTGGAAGCTAGTTCGATTTCAGCATTAGAAGGAATGAGCGTCGGAAAACCTGTGATTGCTTCTGATATTGGTGGACTTTCTGAGTTAATATCCCATGAAGAAAATGGTCTACTGTTTAAATCTGGCGAAGCAAAAGAGTTAGCTAATCTGGTTCTAAAAACTATCGAGGATACTACCCTTCGAGAAAAATTATCTTACATGGCACGTAAAGTAGTTATAGAGCAATTTAGCAGTGAAATTTGGGTCAAAAAGAAAATGGAGATATACGAACAAGCACTATCAAAATATTACATCTGATTTTAAAAATAGAGTCAAGTATACTCGAAAGGTTATAGTTTATGGTGAAAAAAATCGGGTTTGGTTTATCTTTCTTCTTGTCTATAGTGTTTGTATCTTTACATTCTTATGAATCGATCTATTTAATATTAGCGTTTATAATCTTAGCGGTTGAATTAGGTAGGAATAAGATAAACTGGGATTACTTGAGTGTAATCAATTACACATATATACTTTTGTACTGTATTGTTCCCATGTTTATGTATAGATTTCCTGAAGAATTACATTATTATATCGATCTAAATAATAGAAATATTTTAGTATCATCTCTTTATGTATATCTTGGATATTTTTTCATTTTATGTGGATACTTTATTACTTTTAACAAATCACTAAGACAAGATTTTATCATTAAAGATAAAATCTTGTTTAAGTTAAGCTTATTGTTTTTTACAATTGGATTGATTTCGTTTTCTCTATATGCTAGCTCTTATGGAGGATTTCAAATCATTATAGAAAATGCTGATAGAATAAGGTCAGGTTGGTTTACTACGAGTAGTCCGTTTGTTTTTTTTAAGTTACCCTCCGCCATGTTAACATTATCTTTTTGGATAGCTGTTTCATTGCTATTTAATAATAAAGCAAACGAATATACGAGATTGTTTTTACTTTTTTTAGTGGCAACTACTTTTACAATTGCACTAGCAAGAGCATTTGCCACTGCTGGAAGATCTGAAATTTTATATTTAATTTCACCAGTGATTCTAGGTTGGTATTTGTGGAGGAATAAAAAACCTAGTGCAGTGACGGTGATTGGATTATCAGTTTCATTTGTTTTCTTTCTACTAAATGGCGATCAAATCATTCGTAGACTAAATGGCAGCGAATCTTTTATAGAACAAAACAGAGAAAGCGGAACGGCTTTTTTTGATTTTCTACGAGAGTTTTCTCATCCATATGCTTCGCTAAATTCGATGATTATCTCAGTACCACATCCACTTTCTCCTGGACTTTTTTCAGATTTAATTTTATCTGTAGTACAACTTGTTCCTGAGAGACTACTAGGAATCAACTTGCCTTTTGGCGTGTCAGGTTATAATACTTATCAATTAACAGGTGTATTCAAAGAAACAATACCTCCTGGTCTTCTAGGTTTTTTATTTTATAGCTTACCTTTCGCAGGAGTAATTTTAGGAAGTTTTCTATTCGGACACCTAGTTAGAAGACTAGAATTATACCTGACTAAGTTTAAGGATACACACCCAATATATACATTATTATATGTTGCTTTTGGTATTACGATTTTTGGATTCATGATGGGAGGAGATCCAAAAGTTTATCTTAACTTGTACTTATGGAGTCTAATAATAGGAGCCTTAATAATTATCTTTTTCACAAAAAAAAAATGAAATCGATAAGTTCATCATTTAATTAAAATCTACAATTTTATATTATTTTTCACATCTAATAGATTTTGTTGGGAGGAGATAAAGTGAGTGAAATCAGCAAAAAAAAGGTGGCACTCTTTTTACCTTCTTTAAGGGGTGGCGGTGCCGAGAGAGTGATGCTCAATTTGGCAAAAGGGTTAGCGGAAGAGAATTTAGATGTTGATCTGATTTTGGCTCAAGCTGAAGGTGAATATATCAATCAAGTCCCTGAAAACGTAAGGATTATTGATTTAAAATCAAGTCGGATTTTAAAATCTCTTCCGAAACTAATTCATTACCTAAAGAAAGAAAATCCTGAATCAATTCTTTCAGCACTGACACATGCTAATATTGTACTAATATTAGCAAAGTTGTTTAGTAAAGGGACCACTAGAATAGTGGTCTCAGAACACAGTAATTTAACTCATGGGATTAAACATTCAAAAAGCATTAAAGAAAAAATTTTTCCGTTATTTATGAATCTAACATATAAGTATGCTGATGAAATAGTTGCTGTATCTAATGGAGTAGCAGAAGATTTAAAAAAAAACATCAAATCCCTTCATAAGGATGTAAAAGTAATTTACAACCCTATTTTGGAAGAACGGATTTTTACTCAAGCTAAAGCCCCTTTAAACAATCCCGTACCTATACATCGGCCGTATCTTCTCTCAGTTGGTAGATTAACTGAAGCAAAAGATTATGCAACGCTAATATCTGCTTTTTCATTAATCGCTCAACAATATGATGGGGATTTATTGATATTGGGAGAAGGGGAAGAGAAAAAACGTTTAGAAGCGTTAGCGATAGAATTAGGGGTCAGTAATCGTGTGCTGTTTTTAGGCTTTACTGATAATCCTTATAAATACATGAGGAATTGTGACTTGTTTGTTTTGTCATCAAAATGGGAAGGTCTACCAACTGTTTTAGTGGAGGCTCTCGCAGTAGGGTCTAAAGTTGTTTCAACTAGATGCCCTAGTGGTCCTGAAGAGATACTGAAAAATGGTGAAATCGGTATTTTAACTCCTGTAGGAGACGAAATTAAGATGGCAGAAAACTTATTATTAGGATTACGATACAAACAAAATATTAATCCCGAAATAGATTTAAAAGAATATTATTCTTCTTACGTAGTTAATTCCTACAAAAAAATAATGATTAAATAAACCTTTTTGGGAGGCATTCATATTTTGAAATTTAAAGATTTAATTGAATTTATTAAGGCTGATTTATTCAGATATGAAAAGCAAATAGGTTTTACTAACTTTATAAAAGTATTAATAAAAAGTCCTGGTTTCAAATATACTTTTTATCTAAGAACCACAAACTATTACAAGGATAAAAACGGAATTAGTAGAGTCTTATTTTTCTTGGCGCTTCTTTTTTTAAGAAAATATAGATACAAGTTTGGAATAGATATTCCTTATTCAACTAAAATCGGTAAAGGGCTGTATATCGGTCATTTTGGAGGAATCGTTGTTAATTCAGATGTGATAATCGGTGAAAATTGTAACTTGAGCCATGGTGTGACGATTGGTCAAGTTAATCGCGGGAAAAAAAGAGGTTCTCCGACAATCGGCAATGAGGTTTATATCGCACCAGGAGCTAAAATAATCGGTAAGATTAATATTGGAGATAACGTAGTTATTGGAACTAATAGCGTTATTAACTTAGATGTACCTAATAAATCTGTGATTGTTGGTATTCCTGGAAAAATAGTTTCCTCGAAGGGTTCGGCTGGGTATGTTGAGAATATATATTTGAATTAATTTAAAATAAAATCTTTATTAGAAAGGTGCTATATATGTATAAGGTAGCTGTTGCAGGGACTGGTTACGTTGGTTTGGTAGCAGGAGTCTGTTTTGCTGAGATAGGTCACCAAGTAACATGTGTGGATATCGACGAAAACAAAGTAGATTTAATGAAATCTGGTGTTTCCCCTATTTACGAACAAAGTCTAGAAGAGTTAATGAAAAAAAATTATACTGCTGGAATGATTGATTATACCACGGACTATAGTTCAGCCTATAAAAATGCTGATGCAATCTTTATAGGTGTGGGAACGCCTGAACAACCAGATGGATCTGCTAATCTCTCACATATTGCGACTGTTGCTCGTCAAATTGCTGAGTCGGTTGAGAAGGATTGTTTGGTCGTTGTGAAATCAACTGTTCCTATTGGTACGAATGATAAAGTTGAACAATTTATTCAGGACTTCCTTGTACATGATGTAAAAGTTGAAGTCGCTTCAAATCCTGAGTTCTTAGCGCAAGGGTCAGCAGTAAGGGATACATTATATGCTGATCGAATCGTTATTGGTACTGAGAGTGAGTGGGCCGGAAATTTACTGACGAAAATTTATGAGCCATTTAACTTACCTATCGTTTCGGTTAATCGTCGTTCTGCTGAAATGATTAAGTATGCATCTAATGACTTTTTAGCTCTTAAAATCTCTTACATGAATGATATCGCGAACTTGTGTGAATTAGTAGGTGCTGACGTTCAAGACGTAGCAAAAGGTATGAGTTTTGATGACCGGATTGGAAGTAAGTTTTTAAATGCCGGTATCGGCTATGGAGGATCGTGTTTCCCTAAAGACACGAAAGCTCTTGAGTATATTGCCAAGCAGAACAACTATGAACTCAAAACAGTCAAAGCTGCGATTGATGTTAATACTGAACAAAAAACGTTACTTTATAAGAAAGCTAGCAAGCGTCTAATCACGTTTAACAGGTTGAAGGTTGCGGTACTTGGTCTGACATTTAAACCTGGCACAGATGACTTACGGGAAGCAGCTTCTTTAGAAAATGTACCGCTACTTCTTGAACAAGGTGCGAATGTTTTTGCCTATGATCCTGTTGGAGCAGAGAACTTTGCCCACGTTCATCCGGAAGGTAAGCATGGTAAGGGTAGCATTACGTATGTGGATAATATTGAAGATGCCTTAGAGGATGCTAACGTGTGTTTCATCTTTACTGAATGGGGAGAAGTTAAAGCGATTCAGCCTGCTGATTATAAGACATTGATGAGAACACCACTAGTGTATGACGGTCGAAATATTTATTTAATAGAAGAAATGGTGTTAGCGGACGTAGAATACTATTCAGTTGGAAGGCGCCCTGTTCTTCGAGATACTAATAAGGAGTTGAAGAATGTTGAGCTACACAACTCTTGATGTAACAAAAACGTATTTTATTACAGGAGCGGCCGGTTTCGTCGGATACTTTTTATCTAAGCATCTGCTTGATAACGGATGTACTGTCATTGGCTTAGATAATCTAAATGACTATTACGATATTAACCTTAAACACGAGCGCTTGAATCAATTGAAACCTTATTCGAAATTCACGTTTATTAAAGGTGATATTTCAGATAAAGATTTCGTCCTTGGATTATTTGAGAAACATCGACCTGCTTTTGTAGTTAACTTAGCAGCTCAAGCGGGAGTACGGTACTCAATTGAGAATCCGGATGCATACATTCAAAGTAACATCATTGGCTTTTATAACATTTTAGAAGCTTGTCGTCATTATCCAGTCGACCATCTTGTCTATGCGTCTTCTAGCTCGGTATATGGGGCCAATAAAAAAGTACCATTTGAGGAAACAGACTTTGTTGACACCCCAGTGTCGTTATATGCATCGACCAAAAAATCGAATGAATTAATGGCCCACACGTATAGCCACTTGTATAAGATACCAGCGACCGGACTCCGCTTCTTCACCGTATATGGTCCGTTAGGTCGACCAGATATGGCGTACTTTGGATTTGCTGATAAGTATTTTGCTGATGAACCGATTCACATCTTTAACAATGGTGATTTCGAGAATGACCTTTATCGTGACTTCACGTATATTGATGATATCGTCGAAGGAATCGAACGGTTGATCAGTCATCCGCCAGAAGGTGATGTTCAACATAAAGTGTTCAATATCGGCAACAACAATCCTGAAAAATTGATGACGTTTATTGAAACTCTTGAAAAAGCTTTGACACATGCATTGGGAAGAGACGTTCAATTTGACAAAGTCTTTGAGCCGATTAAGCCGGGTGATGTACCCGCTACTTATGCCTCGACTGATCAATTGCAGAAAGCTGTAGGATTTAAACCAGAAACTTCAATTGAAGATGGGTTGCAACAATTTGCCAATTGGTATGTTGATTATTACGGAAAGAAATAAATACAAAAAAATAGCATGAGGCCGAATGGCTTCATGCTATTTCAATAATCAAACTTGGCTAGTTTACTAGTTTAAATTCTTCTGTCTAGTAGCTTCATCCCGTATTGATCGTCGGGCTGAAACTGTCAAGTACGAAAAGTCATGATAGGGGCACATTCCGCTAGCTACAAACAAAGCATGTGAGTCATTCTATTTACTCATTCGTTCAATCCTTCAATCAATTTACGACTCCGCTCCTGAGACACATGCAGATAGCGTTCTGTTGTCTTGGTCGATGTATGGCCTAGCAGATCCGCGACTGCTAAAATATCGTGACTTTGATTATAGAGTGTCGTCGCAAAGCTATGGCGCAACATATGACTCGTTAAGTGGAGGCCGAGTTGCGCTTTCGCGATCTGTTTCAAGTCCTCGTTCACAAAGTTCGCCTGAACGACGCGGCCGCTCGGCATGAGGAAGACATGGTTGGAGTCTCCGACGTTTGGTCGGTCCTTCTCGATGTACGTCTTCAATTCTTGGGCGAGTCGAGGCGTCATCGGGATCAATCGCGTTTTTTTGCCTTTCCCTTTCCAGACGATTAGGATGCTGTTTTCGAAATCGAGATGGTTCAGCTCCAAATTTAAAATTTCACTGATCCGGAGACCGGCGTCACCCCCGACGAGATAAATCGTATAGAGCGTCGTGTTGCGCGCGTGATACAGGACGGTGTTCAGCTGGTCGCGGCTGAGGATGGTCGGTTGTTTTTGGACGCTCTCGCGCGTGACGATTCGGCTGAACGGGTTTTGTTTCACCCAGCGTCGTTCCATCGCGAACGTGAACAGACTTCGCACCGCCATGATGTAGGACCGGACCGTATTGTCGGCTTTGTCGTTGATGGATTGTTTGTAAGGGACGGCATGTTTCTTCTCGGTAATGTCTTGGATATAGACGGCACCACGCTCTAGCGCGAACTGTTCAAAGCGTCGCAGCGTGTTGCGGTACGATTTCAATGTCGTCTCGGGTTTCTCGCGTCGTAGCTCCAAGTCTTTCAAATAAACAGTGATCGCATCGTTCAACAACATCTTCTTCATCGTGTTCACTCCTTCATCTGGATTGCCTCTCGAAGTTCGCGTTGGACGTCCGCCTTGTACGCCCGGAGCCGGCTCGGGGAGTAAGGCAACGTCTGTTCGGTCCCGTCGATCAAGTGGCAGAGGAGTTCGAAATGGCGTGGTGACAGCAACATCCGTTGTTCGTCGAGCCAGTCGTAGAAGTGACGCTCGGACTCGATGCATTGTTCGGGCAGGCGTTCGGCGGCGACTTCATGCTTCAAGTGACGGACGTTCTTTTGTTGGTGGTTCAGGATCGCTCCTCGGATACGTTGGAAGCAGTACGTCTTCGATAACGTGCAGCCGCGGTTCAACGCCTCCCATAAAGCAATCCTTGCGATTTGGGCGCAGTCTTCTTGTTCATTCGGATGGATGTGTAAGTGGCGGATGACATAACGAATCATCGGCTCCCACTCGTGAATTTGATCATCGATTGTGTTCATTGGTTGCTCTTTCTCGAGCGCTCTGTCAATTTCCTAGGATGCTTCGAGTATAGTCATTGATATCCCCGATGCACCAATGGCCTTATCGCACGTAAGCCTAGAGCTTATATCAAATATCTCCCTAAGATAAGGTATGGAGTCGAAAGGCGACCGTGTAGCAACATCCGAAAATTGAATATCAATGAATATTCTCCGCTTGGTCAAAAATAGGGGATTCGATGAGGGATGCCATCCGAATTAACCGTAAGTTGGCTTCGTTTGATCAAGCAATTTAGAAGTTGGACGCTCCGTAAATGAGCGTTCTTTTTTTATGTGTATCCAATGACAATTACGGGAAGAATTATAGAGAAAGTGGAAGGGACGAGTGAAACATACATCGGAGGCGATACCGTGAAGCGAGTGTTGATTACCGGAGTAACGGGTTTTGTCGGAAATTCATGCAAGCGTTGGATCGAGGAGCACTACAAGGAGCAGATTCACGTCGATACGGTCGGGATGCGTGACGGCGCATGGAGACAACGTTCGTTTGAAGGCTACGATGCAATCCTATACGTGGCCGGGATCGCCCATGTGTCGACGGATAAAAGTATGGAAGACCTCTACTACAAGGTGAACACGGAGCTGACAGCGGAAGTCGCAGCCAAAGCGAAGCGGTCTGGCGTCAAGCAGTTCATCTTCCTCAGCAGTATGATCGTCTATGGGGACGCGACGAACGCGAAATTGATCACGCGCGACACGGTGCCGAACCCGACCAACTTTTACGGCGACAGCAAACTCCAAGCCGAGAACAAGCTCGCGGAGTTGGCAGACGAAACGTTCGTCGTCGCGAACGTCCGGTCGCCGATGATTTATGGGAAGGGCTCGAAAGGCAATTACGTGAAACTCGCGGGCCTTGCTCAAAAAGTCCCGTTCTTCCCGAGCTATCAGAACAAACGCAGCATGATCCATATCGACAACTTGTCCGAGTTGTTAGCGCTCATCGTCTTGAACGGAGATAGCGGAACGTTCCATCCCCAGAACGCGGACTACGTGTGCACGTCCGACCTCGTCTCGATGATCGGGGCCGTCCACGGCAACCGCGTCCGGCGCTTAGGTTTGTTTAACGGTGTCATCGGAAAACTCGTCGACCGAAACGTCATGATGAACAAGCTGTTCGGGGATTTTGCGTACGCGAAAGAGCTTTCGGCGTATCCGCAGGACTATCACGTTCGCGACTTCTTTGACAGCGTCGTCGTCACCGAAAGAAAATGATTTGCCAGAATTTTTCAGTCAACCCATGACCGCTTTCTTCGACATGCTATACTAAGAAAAAAGCACAGAAATGGGTGGACTAGTTATGGGGAAGACGACACCACGGAACTCGAAATGGATGCGGACGTATAACCGCTCGCTCATCCTCCGGCTCATCCGGCTCCATCAGCCGGTGTCCCGGGTCGAGCTCGCCAAGGCGACGAATTTGACGAAGCCGACGATCTCGAACATCGTCAATGAGTTAAAGGAAGAAGGGCTGGTCAACGAGCGTGAGCTTGGCGTCTCGAGCGGGGGACGACGGCCGATCATGCTCGAGCTCGCGGCGAGCGACCGGTTCGTCATCGGCATCGACGCGACGCAACGAAAACTGCACGGCGTCGTGACGAACATTCACGGAGAATTACTTGACGAGGCGTGGCACGACGAGCGGTTCGATACGAACGAGGAGTTCATCGACGCCATCGTGACGCTATACATACAACTTGCCGGTAAGACTTCAGGGGACGTGATCGGACTTGGGGTGTCCGTCCACGGGATGGTCGAGGCCGGAGCGGGGATGGTCTTGTTCGCGCCGCGCTTCCACTTGCATGACATCCCGCTGAAGCGGGAGCTCGAGGCGCGCCTGAAACAGCATGTCTTCGTCGAGAACGACGTCCGGACGCTCGCGCTCGGGGAGCTCTACTTCGGTGAGGCGATCGGCATCGACGAGTTCTTCTACGTCTACGCCGGCTATGGTATCGGTGGCGCCTACGTCCACGGCGGCGAGCTGATCGACGGCGAGCACCATATCGCCGGTGAGATCGGCCATATGCGCATCATGCTCGACGGGCCGATCTGCTCGTGCGGCAACCGCGGCTGCTTGGAGGCGGTCGCTGGCGAACGGGCCATCTTGAACGAGGCGCGAGAGCTCTATGACTTGACGCTCGACGGCATGCGCGACGCGGTCGGGACGAATCCGGACGTCCAAAAGCTGTACGAGCGGGCCGGGGAGTACGTCGGCATCGCGACGCTCAATATGATTCATCTATTGAACCCGAGCCGGATCTTGCTCGGGGGGCCGCTGTTCAACTACGCGCCACAAGTCGTCACGAACATCCAGGAACGCGTCGCCCAGACGGCGTTGACGATGGACGCGCGCCAGACCGACATCCGCGTCGTCCCGTGGAACGCCAACCACGGTGCGCTCGGTGCGGCCGCACTCATCACGAACCAGCTGTTCGGCGAAATTCAATGACTCAATCGCTCTCACACGAGGGCGATTTTTTTGTGTCGAAAAATAATTTAAATGAAACCGTTTACAAATATAAAAACCATATGGTATAGTCTGTTTGTAGTTAGATAATAAATTTAATTTACTAAGTAAGGGGTGACACTCTCAAACGGGAAAGTGGAGGGGTAGACATGGACATAGAGACACCATTGCTGAAAGACAAGTTTCACGATATATTCGGTCGCTACGGAGCGACGCGGCTATTCACAAGGGACGGTTCGACGTTTGATGAATTGGAAGCGTTCACAAAAGCGGACGGCGTCGTCGTCACCCGCTCACGGCGGGACGGCATCTTCCGGCTATATGACGAGGAGGCACGCGACATCCGCCTGTTCCGCGTCTCGGACTTGAACCAGGCCGAGCGGGCGAACAGCTTCGACGAACTGTTCGAGATGCTGCTCTGGCGCTTGAAGCAACAGGACGCGCTGCCGTTCGGGGCGGACCTGTATGTCGTCGGCTCGTACATAGACGACCATTGGCAGTTTGATTTGGAACTGATCGCGTACACGCTCACCCGGCTCGGGGATCAACCGATGCCAGACCACTTGATTCGGGAGCTTTGCCTCAAGTTGGTCGCATAACATTCAAAGGAGAATTGGACATGAAAAAATCGACAATCGCACTCGCATCATCGGTACTCGTCTTGTCATCATTGCTCGCAGCTTGCGGCGGGAAAGAAGAGGCGGCCGCGACGACGGAAGACGGCAAGCCGGTCATCAACTGGTGGGGCTGGGCGCCGCAACCGGAAGTCGGCGAGGCACTCGCCAAATCGTTCAACGAGTCGCAAGACGACTACATCGTCAAGTTCAAGCGCCTCGAGGACTATGAGCAGCAACTCCAAGTCGCCATGCTCGGCGGCGATGGCCCGGACGTCATCGGCCTCAAGGAACCGATGATCCCGCAATACAAGGACCGCCTCGTCCCGGCGAAAGACTACATGGACAAAGCGGCCGGCGCGGGCTGGCAAGACAAGTTGATCGAGCTCGGCGTCGAACAGACGACGGTCGACGGCGAACAGATGGCGGTGCCGGTCGGCTTCACGGGCCAGGCCTACCTCATGTACAACAAGACGATGCTCGACAAATACGGCGTGACGCCACCGAAGACGTATGACGAGACGGTCAAAGCGATCGAGACGATCAACGCCTCGGGCGACGCGGTCATCCCGATGCAACTCGGCGCGAAAGACGCCTGGGTCGGCACGGACGTGTTCAACGTCTTGAGCCACCAGGTCGCACCAGGCTACATCCAAAAAGTACTCGAAGGCGAAGCGAAATGGACGGACAAAGAGATGGTCGAGACGGCCGAACTTTGGCAACAACTGTTCGAAGACAAAGTCTTCCAAGAAGGAGCGCTCGGCCTCGCGACATACATGGACGGTATGAACAACTTCTTCGACAAGAAAGCAGCGATGTGGGTCATCGGCTCATGGGAAGCCCACTCGATGACGACGGTCGAGAAGCGTGACAAGTGGAACAACTTCGAAGACGAGATCGGATTCGTCCCGCTCCCGAACCTCGCAGGTGGCACTGAGCAACCGGTCATCGCCTCGATCGACATGGCGCTCGGCGTCAACAAAGAGTCAGAGCAACAAGACGGCGCGGCCGCTTTCATCGCCTACATGACGCAAGGCGAGGGCCAAGCGCTCTACATGGAGAAGTTCGAGATGGCGCCAGCCGTCAAGGACATCGAAGTCGCGTACGAAGACAAGTTCACGTCTGACGTCGAGCGCGAATCGTACGAGATCTTGAACGAGACGGTGAAAAATGCCGTCGCGGGCCGCGGCATCCGTGACCCGAAAGTGTACGACACGCTCGGCAAAGAACTCCAGAACATCGCGGGCGGACAAGATGCGAAAGAAGCACTCGCACGCATCCAAGCCATCGCCGACCAAGGTAAATAATCGACACGAGCGCCAGTGGCCAGCCTGACTGGTGCTCGATTTTTTTAGCGGAAAGTGAGGGAACACTATGCAACACGCAACCGACTTAACGGAACAGGAACCAAAGCTGTCCGCGGTGCCGCCGAAACGACCGGACCCGGTGAAGAAGAAAGCACAGTTGAAAAAGAACTTGATCGGCTGGGCGTTCGTCGCCCCGACCGTCCTGTTCGTCATCGCCTTCATCTATTACGGCATCTTCTATAACGCGTATCACTCGGTGTTCTCTTGGGACGGCATCTCGTTCGAGAAGACGTACATCGGGCTCGAGAACTTCGGCCGCATGTTCAGCGACCCTGAATTTTATAACGCGCTCAAGAACACGGGCATCTTCACCGTCCTGACTGTAACGATCCAAGCCGGGCTCGGGCTCGTCTTAGCGTACTTGCTCCACACGAAAGGAGTCGGCCGGACGTTCTTCAAATCGGTGTTCTTCTTCCCGGTCGTCTTGAGCCCGGTCGTCCTCGGCGCCGCGTTCTCACAGATCTTCGACTTCCAGTTCGGTTACATCAACGAATTCTTACGCATGGTCGGCTTAGGCGCGTTCGAGCAGAACTGGCTCGGTGACCAAGACGTCGCGCTCTACTCGATCATCTTGATCAACATTTTCCAATGGACGGGCTCGTCGATGATCATGTACTACATGGCGATGCTCGCGATCGAACGAGAAGTGTTCGAGGCGGCCAACATCGACGGCGCCGGCTTCTGGCGCACGCTGTGGAGCGTCGTGTTCCCGAATCTTAAAGGGACGACGTTCACGCTGACGATCCTCGGGGTCATCGGTGGACTGAAGACGTTCGACATCGTCTGGATCTCGACGCAAGGCGGACCGGGTAACTCGACCGAGGTCATCTCGACGTACTTGTTCCGCAAGTCGATGCTGCACCAAGAGGTCGGCTACGCCAGTGCCGTCGCCATCATCTTGTTGATCATCGCGCTCGGCATCACGTACTTCCAGACGCGTGTGCAGAAGAAAATGGACTGAGGAGGGGTACCCATGGAAATTCAAACGAAAAAAGGAAGATGGCTCACCAATGTCGGCCTGTCACTCATGGCGATCATATGGTTGTTCCCGATCTTCGTCATGTTCAAAGAGAGTTTGCGGGTCAACGGCTTCAGTAACTATATCGCGACGTTACAGAACCCGAACTTTCCCCAGTTCGTCTTCAACAGCTTCATCGTCGCCTTCTTCATGATCATCATCTCGATCTCGTTTCTCGCCTTCGCGGCGTTCGGCTTCTCGAAGCTCGAGTTCGCCGGGAAACGGTTGTTGTTCAACCTCGTCTTAGCCGGGCTCATGCTGCCGGTCGCCTCGCTCATCGTCCCGCTCTTCTTCACGCTGCGGACGCTCGACGGGCTGAACAGCTATTGGGGCTTGATCGGCGCTGAGGTGGCGTTCTTCCTCCCGTTCGGACTCATGCTCATCAAGAGCTACTTCGACGAGCTGCCGAACGAATTGATGGAAGCGGCCCATATCGACGGGGCGTCGACGTTCCAAATCTTCTATAAGATCATGATGCCGCTCGCCAAACCGGCGCTCGCGACAGCGACGATCTATGCGTTCCTCAATTCGTGGAACGAGTACTTGATGGTGCTCACGTTCATGACGGACCCGGCCAAGCAGACGGTGACGCTCGCGCCGACGTTCTTCACGGAAGCGCTCGGCGGGGACCCGGGTAAACTATACGCCTCGCTCGTCTTGATCAGCTTGCCGACGATGGTGTTCTATATCTTCTTCCAACGCTTCTTACAAAAAGGGATGACTTCGGGAGCGGTCAAATAATCGATTGAGGTGACTAACATGTATGTAGGAGTAGACTATTACCCAGAACAGACGGACCGTGCCCTGTGGGACACGGACGTCCGCTTGATGAAAGAGTTAGGTGTCAACGTGATCCGGATGGCCGAGTTCGCGTGGACGATGATGGAGCCGGCCGACGGCGAGTTCGACTTCGCGTTTTGGGACGAGGTCGTCGCCAAGTTCGGCCAAGACTTCGACATCATCCTCGGCACGCCGACGGCGACGCCACCCGCCTGGCTGATCGAGAAATATCCGGACATCTTGCCGGTGACGGCCGACGGGGTCCGCATCAGTTTCGGGGCCCGGCGTCACTACACGGTCAACAGCCCGGTGTACCGCGAGTACTGCGAGCGCATCACCCGCAAGATGGCCGAGCGCTACGGCAAGCATCCGCGCGTCATCGGCTGGCAGACCGACAACGAGTACGGCCACGAGAAATCGGACCGCTCGTACGGCGACGTCGACCAAATCGCGTTCCAAGCATGGCTACAAGACCGCTACGAGACGCTCGACGCGTTGAACGCGGCCTGGGGGACCGTCTTCTGGAGCCATACATACTCGGCATGGAGCCAGATTCCGGTCCCTCGCACCGTGTTCCAAGAGCACAATCCGTCGCTCCTCGTCGACTTCGATCGCTTCTGCTCGGACGCGTACCGCTCGTTCAACAAGCTCCAAGTCGACACGCTCCGTCCGCTCATCCATGACGATGCGTTCATCACGCACAACCTTGTCTATAGCGACATGGCGATCAACCAGCAACAGATGGCCCAAGACCTCGACTACGTCTCGTTCGACAACTATCCGGTCTGGGGCGGGCTACCGGAGCCGAACCGGTTCGAGAAGACGGCGCACGACCACGACCTGTGCCGCTCGTCGAAACAAGGTAAAGGCTTCTGGGTGATGGAGCAGTTGAGTGGCGCCCAAGGCTGGAGCCGGATCGGCTACTTGCCTCGTCCGGGCCACATCCGTCTTTGGACGCATCAAGCCGTCGCCCGCGGCGCCGAGGCGATCGTCTACTTCCGTTTCCGGGCCGCGCACTTCGGTACCGAGGAGTTCTGCCACGGCATCATCGACCACGACGGCAAGCCGAAACGCAAGTTCGATGAAGTACAGGGCGTCATGAAAGAGTTGACGACGCACGGCGACATGATCAACGCGGCCGAATATAGAGCCGACGTCGCCGTCTATTACGACCAAGAGAACTTATGGGCCTGGACGCACCAACCCCATTCGGACGCGTTCAACTTCAAGCAAGAGTTCGTTCGCTTCTACGGCGCGGCCGTGCGCCAAGGCGTCAACACGGACATCGTCTTCCCGGGTGACGCGCTCGACAAGTATAAACTCGTCGTCGTGCCGCTTTATTTCCTCGGCAATGACACGTTCGACAAATCGCTCATCGACTACATCGAGAACGGCGGCCACGTCATCTTCACGTACCGGACCGGCGTCAAAGACCCGATCAACCGCTGTCACGCAGACACGCTCCCGGGCAAGTTCGCGACATACGCCGGTATCGAGATCGACGAGTACGAGAGCCTGCAGGCCGTCCAGTCGAACCAGGTTCGCCTAGGCGACTACGTGTCTGAGGCGAACATTTGGTGCGACTTGATCACGCCAAAAGGTGCCGACGTGCTCGCGACGTATGAGCAGGCGTTCTACAAAGGGACGGCCGCCGTCACGCGTCACACGTATAAAGGCGACGTGACGTACATCGGCTCATCGGTCGACGATACGATGCTTGACACAATATACAATGAGGCGCTCACGCGCGCCGGCATCGACGCAACGCGTCTTCCGGACGACGTCGAGAAAGTCGATCGTCACGGCGACGGTCACGTCATCCGCTTCTATATGAACCATTCGACGGACGTCACGTCGACGGTCGAGATCGGTGACGAGTGGCAGACGCTCGACGGGGACGCGGTCTCGGGGACACTCGAGCTCAAACCGCTCGACGTCATTATGTTGAAACGGGAGGTGGGGGCATGATTTATCGCTTCGACAACCGGTTTGTCATCGAAGGGAAGCAGATTGCCTACGTGTTCGACGTCGACGACCGGGGCCGGCTCGTCCATCAATACCTCGGCGATCGGCTCCATGAAACGGATTACATTGAACTACCAGATCGTCGGGTGTTGCACTCGTCGTTCGAGACACCAGAAGGCGTCGCCGCGTACGAGTTCGTCTCGTTCGGCGACCTCGTCTACACCGAGCCGACGCTCAAAAGCCATACGGCGACTGAACGGTTGCACGCCTTCACGTTCCAAGACGCACGGATCGGTCACGACACGCTCGAGCTCGACTTGGTCGACTCGATCCAACAGCTGACGGTCACGCTCCACTTCACCGTGTATCCGGCGTACGACATCATTGAACGGAAGATGACGGTTCAAGCCGGGACGGACGTCACGCTCGAGAGTGCGCAGTCGTTCAGCCTCGGGTTGACCGAGCGCAATCTGCGTCTCAGTCATTTTTCAGGGGCGTGGACCGGTGAGTTCCAATTACAACAAGGTGAGTTACTCCCAGGTAAGAAGACGATCGAGAGCCGGCGCGGCTTGACGAGCCATCAAAGCAATCCGTGGTTCGCGCTCGACGACGCGGCGACGGAACAGCACGGTGAGGTCATCTACGGCTTCCTCGGCCATTCCGGCAACTGGGCCATCCATTTCGAGCGCGACCAGTTCGGCTTCACGCAAGTGACGGGCGGGCTCAACACGTTCGACTTCGCGAAACGGCTGGCTTCAGGTGACGTGTTCACGACGCCAGCGGCCTATATCGGCTACACACAACTTGGTTTCGGGGCGATGAGCCGGAACGCGCACGACTTCGAGCGCGACGTCATCATGCCGGAACGGACGCGCGAGACGCTGCGTCCCGTGCTCTACAACTCATGGGAGGCTACGTATTTCGACGTCAGCGAGGACGGACAGAAACGGCTCGTCGATGAGGCCGCTGCGATCGGTTGCGAGCTGTTCGTCGTCGACGACGGCTGGTTCGGCGAACGGAACTCGGACGCGGCCGGTCTCGGCGACTGGCACGTCAACAATACGAAGTTCCCGAACGGGCTAGAGCCGCTCATCCGCTACGTCGAGGACAAAGGCCTCCAGTTCGGCCTCTGGGTCGAGCCGGAGATGGTCAACCCGGATTCGAATCTCTACCGGTCGCATCCCGACTGGATCTACCACACGAATGGACGCCCGTCGACGACGTCACGCAACCAGTTCGTGTTGAACTTGGCGCTGCCGGAAGTCGAGGCGCACGTGACGCATCTGTTGGACGATCTGCTCGAGAACCATGCGATCCGCTACATCAAGTGGGACATGAACCGCGCCTTCTCCGAACCGGACAGCCCGCATTTAGGTGATGCGAAAGAACTGTGGCTCCGTCATACGGAAGCGGTCTACCGCATTCTTGACACGCTCCGGGACAGACACCCGGACGTCGCCTTCGAATCTTGTGCCGGCGGCGGCGGCCGGATCGACCTCGGCGTGCTCTCGCGCGTCGAACAGGTTTGGACAAGCGACAACACCGACGCGCTCGACCGGCTCGAGATCCAGGAAGGGTTCTCCTACGCCTATAACGCCAAGATGATGAGCTGCTGGGTGACGGACGCGCCGAACTGGCTGAACGCCCGCGCACTCCCGCTCAACTACCGCTTCGTCAGCGCGATGCAGGGCACGCTCGGCATCGGCGGCAACTTGCTCGAATGGAGCACGGAAGACCTAGCCGCGTCGAAGCGTTGGATCGAGACGTACAAGTCGATCCGCCCGCTCGTGCAGCACGGGACGAGCTATCGTCTCGCCTCACTCAAGAAAGAAGGATTCCACGCGATGGGCTATACGGACGGGGAGGACTATGTCGCCCTCGTCAACGCAGACCGCCGTCATTACGGCAACAACAAGTTGCGCCTCAAACTCGCCGGGCTCGACCCGGACCGCGTCTACTTATATGAAGGAAGACGTTTGAGCGGCCGCTACTTGATGCAACAAGGGATCACACTGACACAACAAATCGATTATGACGCTTACTGCCTGGTCATCCACCCGGCGTGAGCGATGGAAGGGATGGAGTCGTATGCTTGCATTTGATTTAGCACACCTGAACGAACAGTTCGAGACCGTGTTTTTGGCGGGGCCTGAGCGGATCTTCTTCGCGCCGGGCCGCATCAACTTGATCGGCGAACACACGGATTACAACGGAGGTCACGTCTTCCCCTGTGCCATCACGTTCGGCACGTACGGGCTCGTCCGGAAGCGCGAGGACGGCATCATTCGCGTCTACTCGCTCAACTTCGAGGACGTCGGCGTCGTCACGTTCCCGGTGACGGACGGGACGTATGACGCCGGTCACGACTGGGCCAACTACGTCAAAGGGGTCGTCGCGCTCCTGCGACAAGACGGACACGACGTCGGAGGATTCGACTTCTTCCTCGCCGGCAACATCCCGAACGGCGCCGGACTGTCGTCGTCGGCCTCGCTCGAACTCGTGACGGCGCTCATGATCAATGACGTGTACGGCCTCGGGCTCGAGCGAATCGACCTCGTCCATCTCGGTCAACGTGTCGAGAACGACTTCATCGGCGTCAACTCAGGCATCATGGACCAGTTCGCGATCGGGATGGGCAAGGCCGACCACGCCATCCTGCTCGATTGCGATACGCTCCATCACGACTACGCGCCGATCAAGCTCGACGGTTACGACATTTTGATCATGAACACGAACAAGCGCCGTGAACTGGCCGACTCGAAATACAACGAGCGCCGGACCGAGTGCGACACGGCACTCGGCCTGCTAAAAGAGCGGTTCGATGTCGCCTCGCTCGGCCAACTATCGGTCGAGACGTTCGAGACGGTCGCATCGGAACTCCCGGAGACGCTCCGGAAACGGGCCCGCCACGCCATCTCGGAGAACGAGCGGACGAAGCTCGCCTTCACCGCCCTTCAAGACGAAAAGCTCGACGTGTTCGGGCAACTTCTGAACGACTCGCACGCGTCGCTTCGTGACGATTACGAAGTGACCGGTATCGAGCTCGACACGCTCGTCCAGGCAGCACAAGATTGCGATGGCGTCATCGGCGCCCGCATGACCGGTGCCGGTTTCGGTGGCTGCGCCATCGCCATCGTCGACAAGACGTCGACAGAAGCCGTCATCCAGACCGTGTCGACCGTATACGAAACAACGATCGGCTACGCGCCGACATTTTATATCGCGTCCGTCGGGGACGGCGCGCGTGAACTCGTAGAGGAGGAAGTCAAATGAGTGTACTCGTCGTCGGCGGGGCCGGTTATATCGGCTCCCATGCAGTCCGCGCCTTGCTCGCGCGCGGGGAAGACGTGATCGTGATCGACAACCTTCAGACCGGACATATCGAGTCGGTCCCGAAACAAGTCCGCTTCTATGAAGGCGACATCCGTGACCGTGCGTTCATGGACGAGACGTTCGCGAACGAAGACGTCACGGAAGTGCTTCATTTCGCCGCCAACTCGCTCGTCGGCGAATCGATGGAGGAACCGCTCGCGTATTACGACAACAACGTCTTCGGGACACAAGTGTTGCTCGAGACGATGCGCAAACACGGCGTCGCACGGATCGTCTTCTCCTCAACGGCCGCGACATACGGCGATCAGGACGAGATGCCGATCCGGGAGACGGCTGAAACGAACCCGACGAACACGTACGGGGCGACGAAGCTCGCCATGGAGACGATGATGAAGTGGTGTGACCGCGCCTTCGGCATCCGTTTCGTCGCACTCCGCTACTTCAACGTCGCCGGGGCTGATCCGTCAGGTGTGATCGGTGAAGACCATACACCGGAGACACACCTTATCCCACTCGTCCTCGAAGTGGCGAACGGGCAGCGTGAGGCGATCACCGTGTTCGGCGACGATTACAACACGCCGGACGGGACGTGCATCCGCGACTACATCCACGTCCAAGACCTCGTCGACGCCCACGTGCGCGCGCTCGACTACTTGAAACGAGGTGGAGACAGCGACGTGTTCAATCTCGGCACGGAGACGGGACTGTCGGTGCTCGAAATCATCGAGGCGGCCCGCCGCGTGACGGGACACCTGATTCCGGTCAAGACGGGGACACGCCGTGCCGGCGACCCGGCGATGCTGATCGCGTCACCGGACAAGGCGAAACGCGTGCTCGGCTGGACACCAGAGCGCTCGACGGTCGATATGATTCTCACAGACGCCTGGAACTGGCACGAGTCACATCCGGAAGGCTACAAACACGTAGAGGGGGCGAGACGATGATCGATGCAACGATTGAAGCGCTCGTCGAGGCGACGATCCGCGAGGAACTGATCACGGAGCAAGACCGCATCTACTCGCGGAACCGTGTGCTCGCGCGATTGAACAAGCTCGACTTTGACAAGCCGACGTTCGTGCCGCGCGACTCGATCCCGAACTTGCTCGAGACGTTGACCGAATATGCGGTCGAGGCCGGGCTCGTCGAGAATTTATTAGAGGAGAAGGACCGGTTCATGGCCGAGGTCATGGACGTGTTCGTCTCGAAACCTTCCGAGGTGACGCGCACGTTCAACGCGCTTCGGGCAGTTGACGTCGAGGCCGCGACGAGTTTCTTCTATAAGATGAGCCAGGCGTCGAACTATATCCAGACGCAGCGGATCGCAAACAATATCACATACAAGGCACCGACCCGCTACGGCACGCTCGACATCACGATCAACTTGTCGAAGCCGGAGAAAGACCCGCGCGAGATTGCGCGGGCCCGACTGCAACCGGCGCCAGAGACGAACTATCCGACGGGGTTGCTCGCGATCGAGAACGAAGGCTACGGCGGACACTTGAAACATCCGGCCCGGGCCAACCACCGCATCATCCCGCTCACGCTCGGCGGGGAAGAGTGGTCGTTCCAATACTCGCCGTACTTGTATTACAACGAACACTCGATTTTACTGTCGAACGAAGTGCGCGACATGGTCATCGACCGGTCGGCGTTCGAGCGTCTGCTCGACTTCGTCGGTCAGTTCCCGCATTACTTCGCCGGGTCGAACGCGGACCTGCCGATCGTCGGCGGCTCGATCTTGACGCACGACCATTACCAAGCCGGCCGCTACCGGTTTGCGATGGACGATGCCGACGTCGTCGCGACGTATCGCTCGGACCGTTACGACCAAGTCGACATCGAGACGCTCGAATGGCCACTCTCGGTCGTCCGGCTCCGTTCGACGCAGCGTGAGCAGCTCGCTATGTTGGCGAACCAACTGCTCGGCCACTGGCAAAACTACGAGGACGGTGACATCGTGCCGTATACGGGCGACGTCCGCCACAATACGGTGACGCCGATCGCCCGGCGCCGCGATGGCCGCTACGAGCTTGACCTCGTCCTCCGCAACAACCGGACGAGCGAGGCGCATCCGGACGGCATCTTCCATCCGCACGCCGACGTCCATCATATCAAGCGCGAGAACATCGGCTTGATCGAAGTGATGGGGCTCGCCGTGTTACCGGCCCGACTCAAGACCGAGCTCGAACAAGTCGTCCGTTTCATCGAAGGCGAGGACGTCGAGGTCGCGGACATGCACAAGGCGTGGGCCGAGGAGTTGAAGACGAAGTCAGGTGACGCTCGGATGATCGTCGACCAGGCCGTCGTCGACAAGTTCGTCAAAGGGTTAGAGGACGCGGGTGTGTTCAAACAGACGGTCGAGGGGCAGGAGCGCTTCACGGCGTTCATGAGCTCATTTTTGAGTCACGTCGATAAAGTGGAGTACGGCGCGTCGACTACGGGAAGTAACAGGTAAACTAGTCGAAGTAGGTGAGCCAATGAGAGAAGCAACGATTGAAAACAAGAACGGGATGCGGCTGTCGGCGATCGAGTATGGCTGTGCCATGACCGAGCTGACGGCACCGGACCGTGACGGCAACATGGACTCTGTCATTTTGAAATATGGCGACTTGGATCAATATCTCGAGAATCCGGTCTATTTGGGCTCGGTCGTCGGCCGTATCGCCGGAAGAATCCGTAACGCCGAGATCGATGGCGTGGCCTTGACCCCAAGCGAGGCCCCGCATCATATTCACGGCGGGACGGACGGTATCACGTCGCGGTATTGGGACATGGACGTCGACGGACAGGCGATTCAATTCATATACTTAAGTCCGGACGGGGAAGAAGGCTACCCGGGGAACGTCCGCTTCAAAGTCATCTATGAACTGACGGACGACAACGAACTCGTTGTCACGATGACGGCTGATACGGATAAACTGACGTGGGTCAACTTGAACCATCACAACTATTTCAATCTCGGTGGCCGGCCGACGATCCACGA
The DNA here is from genome assembly GCF_004337245.1 of Exiguobacterium sp. SH1S1. Lineage (NCBI taxonomy): Bacteria > Bacillati > Bacillota > Bacilli > Caryophanales > Exiguobacterium > Exiguobacterium sp. SH1S1. Next base: position 836,957 of record NZ_SJUZ01000001.1, on the reverse strand, counting down.
TCACGTGCTGACGCTACCGGCCGACCACGTCGCGCGGCTCGATGACGAGTCGCTCCCGACCGGGGAACTGCAGCCTGTCGATGCGACACCGTTCGACTTCCGCGACGGGAAACGAGTCGGCGAGGCGATCACGTCAGACGATGAAGCCATCGCGAAAGCCGGCGGGCTCGATCATCCGTTCATCTTGAAGAATGGGATGGCGCGGTTGCACGACCCGGTGAGCGGACGCGTGCTCGACGTCGAGACGAACCAACCGGTCATGGTCGTCTATACGGCGAACTTCCTCAGTGAAGAAACACCGGTCACGCTCGAGGGACGGCAGAAGCATAGCGCCATCTGTTTAGAAGCCCAGGCGCTTCCAGACGCGCCGCACTATCCAGACATCGCCACATCGATCGAACTGAAACCGGGTGAATTGTATCATTCGCGGACGGTTTATCGGTTTGGGGTGGAGTGAAAAAAGACCATCAAACTTGTGTATGACAAGTTCGATGGTCTTTTGCGTTGCGCTTTTACAGTATATAGCTCATTCAACACTTCGGTCACTGTCGCACTAAATGAACGAAACGCAGGAGCATCGAGGAGCGACGTCATGGCTTCTTTCACAATGATTACGTTCGTCCAGTCGGAGACATCGGTCGAATTTTCTAGTTGTAAGGTGGTACGAGTAAGTAGGGAATAAGAGCTCTTTTATGATCAGTATTCGCCGCTGAGTTTCTTCCATTCCTGCTCCAAATGGGCGTCAACGGCTTTCCAGTCGTACACGTCTTTCCCGAGCACATGCTTGAGCTCTTGCATCGAGGCGAAGGCAAAACGGCTCCAAGCGACGTAATTTAGCCGTGTCGCAAACAGAATTGGGACATTTCCACTCCGTATATATGCATCCATTCCGTCGGTCAGGCACAAGGCCCCGTGACCAACGAGTAGCATTTTTCGAAGTGTCGGTTTGTTGCCGACAGGAATTGACTCCATCCATCCATTTTTGTGATAAAACAGACTCTTCAATCCCCAAAGCAGGCGGATGACGAGTTCGTTGAAGACGACCGGAACCGCCATCGCGACACCATGACGCGCATCATATCCGCTCTCGAACACTTTTGTCGAGAAGTCGGCAAATGAGAGTGTCTTGCCTTTATGGGAAACCTGTCCGAAGTCGGCGAATTGGAACAGTTCGAAAAACGGGAGCGGGATACCGGCGCCACGACGACCATCGTCATGTCCCCGGACACCACTCGATCCTGACACGTCTGATAAAAGGTGGCCGATCCAGTTAGCGAACCCGGCGAACAGTTTAGCCAACACGTTCCCACCTTGAAGCACTTGGGTCCCGTCTTCTTTTGGCTCGAGCCGAAGCAGTCGGCCGTCCGAGATGAAACTGGCCTTACCCGTAAATTGATCTAAAATCGAGAAGAACAAACCGATGATATCCGGCGCGTGGGCGAGCGATTTCAAGTGGTGGTCCGACGGCCGCATGTTGAGCGTTGTTGCGCCCATCTTTAAATCACTCGCATAGCGTGCGTCGTAGTTTACTTTAAACCGACGCTCTAAAAAACCGATGGCGCTCGCAATCGAGTCCGGTTGTTTCCGGAGTCGAGCCCCATTCTTTTTGTCTTGTTTCCAGACGAGGTTTGCGAACTTGATGACGACGTTGTCGACTTTTTCGTCCGACCATGCGCGCAATTTACTGTCGGATGGGGAACCGACAAAGAAGCTGTCAATCAAACCGGCGATAAGGCCACTGAAGGAGGCAATCATATAATCGTAGCGGTCACATTCCGCTTCCTTCAGCATGAACTCTTCTTTAAATGACATCGCCAAGTCGTGCCGCTGTCGCGTTGTGAGTAAATGGACGAATGGGTCATCAAGTCCCGTTACGTCATGCCTTGCGGCGTACGAATCGAGCTCGTTCAAATAAATGTCCCAGGAGACGCCCGAGACTTGAATCGGCTCGAGTTCGTCAAACATCGGGACGGCTAGCGGTGCAAGCGTTGTTGCCTCCGCTGAAAGAGACTGCCCGTTCATGAGCCGCATCATATCTTCAAACAAATCATCGAGGACAGCAGCCTGCGCATCCTGTGTATTTTCAAGTTGTGATAGATGCTTGTTTACTTCACCTAAGCGTTGCTCGGCCTGGGCGGCTTGATGCTGTTGGACGAGTAGCGCTTTCGCCTTGTCTACCATGTCTTGTTCGGACCGGTTCATCTGTCACCGAAGACGTTCTTGACGAGACGCTTCGCTCCACCCGTCACTTCAGCGAGACCGCCGCCTGTCATCTCGAAGTAACCGATCGCTTGGAATGACTCATGCAATTGTTCTAGTTCTTCGAGCGTGAGCGTCTCTTTCAAGACGAGCTCCTCTTCGTTACTGAACGTCATGTCATCCAATTGGATTGGTTCAGGCGTATAACACGTATAGATGTAATCGCGAATCTTTTGATATGTCGCTTTCGACGTCAACTCATCTAAGCGAACCGTACTCAGTTTTGACGGTAGTTGCGTCATGATTTGTTCTTTCTGCGAATGGGTTTGCTTACCGGCGCTGAATTGAGCACTTTGGCTGAGCATCTGTAGCATATTGGATAACTGATTGATTTTCTCCGAATTTTCATTCCCCTGTTGGATGGCGACAACGAGACGACTTGAAATCTCATTGATGTCTTCGAGCAAATAGTTGAGCGTCTGCTGAGTGTTCCGGATGATGGCTTGAAGCATATATTCCCGTTGCTTATTATTCTCGATATCTTTAATTCCTGTGATTTTCTTCAATCCCTGGTATGTCCCGACTCCGATGACGACCAACACCCCGATTCCGGTGAACATGCTCGAGAATCCAAGCAATCCGCCCATGCCGAGAGAAGCCAAACCAGACGTCAATCCGGCGGCGCTCAAGCCGACGACAGATCCTGATAAATAGATGGCCGTCAATGGGACTCCGACCGCGGCCGCTTTCGCCGCCAAGTCTTTCATCGACTTGGCAATCTCAGAGTCATTTTTCCGGAACGTCAAAATATCCTCATCGCTTTGGATAGCACTTGAGATAAGTTCGATTTCGTCTCTTGAAATCGACAGATCCTCTTTTAGTTGTTGGAGAAACGCATTCTCAAACCATGCTGAGAGTGGGCGTTTTAATTTGAACAGATAAAGTAAGTCTTTGAACAATGATTTCTCGACGATGGAGAAATCGATCGTCGTCGACAGGGCACGTAATTCTTCAATCAAGTCGGTCGTCGAAGTGTGAAGCGACGGGTTGCTCAAGTAGCTTCGAAGCTGCAATCGATACTCGGAACTGAGGTGAATCCGAGTGACGAGTGACATGAGTTCACTGTACTCTTTCGCATCGATTTGCTGGTCGTCGACAAATGTGAAGTTCGCCAAAATTTTTAAATATGTAAGCTTATACGTTTCCGGCAAGTCGGCGAGGGGGGTCACTTGCGAGACGTTGACGAGTTCGTCTTCTTTGTCTTTGAGCGCTGCGATGCCGTTTAATAACTCGACGACGCCTTCGACGTTATACGTCGCGAGCTTGTCGGTCATACTATAGTCGTATTGCTCGGTGTGCATGACGACATGAAGCTTCTCTTTCCGCTTGTCGTTTTTATATGTTACTTCTCGGTCCAAGTCGACACGTTGCAAATCTTTGTAGAGCACACAGATTGGCTTTTCAAGAAGCGGTTTGAAGTAGAAGCGGTCCCCTAAAAACAGCATGCCTTCTTTGCCGCTCTTAAAGAGAGTCGAATCGTACAAGACGACGACGTGTTCTGGAAGTGCATCTTGCGCATAAGTTTTAATGGCACCGTTCAATTTTTTGTCGGGTACGTTCGGGGCGATATGTGTTCCGTCACCGAGCACAGTTTGAGCGTACTCTTTCAAATATGTATTAATATTCATGTGGCAACACCTTCCATATATTGTTTATAGAGTTATTATATACTTATAGAGGTTTAAGAGTAGGGAAAATATTCTATTCGGTAGCATACATGAACGAGAGGAGAAACGAACGTCGTGAATGTCATCATATATACGTTGATCGTGTTATTAAGTGGGGGTATTACGATTCTCTTATTTCGTCAAGGGCGTGAAATGAGGATTGTCCATCGAGCATTAAAGCGTGAACTTCGTCCCATCCGAATCGAGTTGAAAACGTATGAGCATAACCCCGCTAAACAGTTTGAACTGCTCGATCCGGTGTACCGGAAAGTCGTGTTTCAAGTTCATCCTAAATTGAAGATGAAACGGACGCAGCTAGAACAGATGGTCAGCAATGAACTGAACAGATTGATTAAAAGCAAGCGGTCGGCACTTTGGTCGTCCATCGTCGTGACTGGACGCGGCGTTTTGACGATGACAATGCTCGGGGTCAGCTTCGTGAGCGGATACATGGTGTATATGGAAGGTAACATGACGGAAATTTTCGGCCCGAAACAGGTCGAGAGTCAATCCGCTACGATTTTAGGGGACACGTTCGAGTTACCGAATCAGATTGCTTCTCCCGAAGAGCTCGGCAGGGCAATCGCCTACCATATGAGCCAATTCGATGATTCATTCAGCATCCGTTATATCGGTAAAAGTCGTGACTTCGAGCAGACGATGGATGAAGCGTGGGATTGGCTCGAAGCGAACCATATTTATGTCTTCCGCTTGTCACGCGGAGGCGAGACAGAGTATCGGGATCACGGCGGGTATGTCGATTTGGATATGCGATTGGCCTACGATATGAACATCGAGGAAGCTAAGCAAATCGAAGCAAAAGTCGATCAAGTCGTCGAGGAGATGCCTAGCGGCTTGAACGATTATGAGAAAGTGAAATATGTGAATGACTTTGTCGTCTTGAATACAGCCTACAATTTAAAAAGTGCGGCCAGTCCTTATACGCCGTACTCAATTTTGTTCAACGGCGAGGGTGTGTGTGAAGGGTATGCTTTGACGACGTTACTGTTATTGGAAGCCGCCGGGGTAGAGGCGAAGTATATTTCCGGGGAAGCCGGGACCGAGTTGCATGCCTGGAATCTCGTGAAGTTGGACGGTGCTTGGTATCACTTGGATACAACCTGGAATGATCCCGTGCCGAACCGGCCGGGGGAGGTCGGGTATGATTACTTCTTAGTGTCTGATGCGACGCTTCAGAAAGACCATAAGTGGGAAGTGGGGGATTATCCGGCGACAGGGCGGGTCGACTTCCAATAAAAAACGTGCTTCACTCCATTTAATCGGAGCGAAGCACGTTTTCCTTATTTAGGTGTGACAGAAGAAGACATCGTCTCTTCAAACCGCGCCGATTCCATGGATATCCGAATTGATGTGCCCGTTCAAATAGACATGATGTGAGATAAATCAACCTTAATGTGTAATCCCTTTACTCGTGTGGTGCATTACTTCTTAAAATCATCTACCTTAAACATAAAAATACCAACCTATAGCATGTTAAATCCTTATAATAGGATAAGGCTAGAATTTTTGTAATTATGTTCCTAATTAAAACATGGGGTGGTAGAAAAATGTTAAATCGACAGTTCCGAGATGATTCAATCGCAGAATATAAAAAATCTGAAATTGAATATGAAACAGCGAAAATTAGTGTAATGGACGAGTCAGAAAAATTATTTGGAAAACGAAAGTATTTAAAACTCATCATTGAAGGAAATTGGAATGTAATCCACAGATTAAAAAATCAACCGAGGGTCATGCAACTCGAAGTACAAAAAATTGAGCAAGGATTTAAAACATACGATACGTTTTTGATGGAAGTAGAGACTGCGATTGCAGCCAATCAAGAATTGCAAGATGCTTTAAAATCCGCGGTGAACGGTTTAAACAATGCAAACATTAGGACTACTGCGGCTGCCATTGCTACGACTTTCGGGATTGCCTCTCGTGGAACGATGAGTGGGAGTGTGGCTGCCGGTGCCTCTATAGCTTGGTTGGGGGGAAGTGTGTTCAGCAGTGGAAGTTTAGCCATAGGGAGTGGCCTTATCGGCTTAACTGGTCCCATTGGATGGGGGATTGTTTTCGCAACTGGTTTACTTCAAAATGGGAAAAATAAAAAGATGGGGCGAGAAGCACGAGAGAAGGCCACTGCATTGAAAAAGGAACGTGTGGCCCTAAAACAGAACGAAGCAGAGATTAAAGAATTAATCGATCTCACGAATCATTATTATGATGGTTTGCAACGCTTATTGAATGAAGTGAAACCCAAATTAAATACATACAGCTGGGACATGGAAAAGATTCAACAAGATCAAGATTTGTTAAAACGACTGGGAGTGTGGATGAATTCGTTAGAAAGTGCAACCGAGTTGTTGAATAAGAAAGTAGGTAAATCTAAATGAGCCAATTGTTCTCTGAATCCCTACACTCCAACTTTGAAATTGATTTGAACGAAACGTCCGGCTTAAAAGAATCCCATATCAAAATCTTATTAGAACAATATAAAGAGATTGCCATTACAAAAGTGATTCAAGAATTTGGGTTAAGCCCATTTATAGACGACTACAAACGAGGTGGCAATGTGACCACCTTGCATAATGCCAACGCGGGTGTGTTTTTAGATGATGACTTAAAAGAGCAATATTCTCGAGACTATTCAAAAAAAACGCGACAGGACATATACGAAAAAGATTTTAAAAAAATGAGAAAGCATGAATTTAAGCAAAACCAGACACTGGTAGATGACTACACGGGAAAAGAATTGCAAAAAGATGGGTCCAGTCATCGCGACCATATTGTGTCGGCCTCAGAGATTCATAAAAACAATGAAGCCCGTCTATATATGTCAGATGATGAACGAGGTAAAATGGCGGTCGATGAACAAAATTTGGCTTGGGCGAATGATCGTCTCAATAAATCAAAAGGCGATAAGGATTTAAAAGTATGGATGGATTCCCCTAACCCGAAAGATTCGAGCCAGACAAATCTAGACCGCTATGAAATAGACGAAGCAGCCGCGACGAAAAAATATGTTGAAGCGAAAAAGCATGTCAACTCTTCTGTTACTAAAGCAAAAAACACATATTACGTGAAAAAAATGGCTAAAACTGGGCTTGATCAAGGGGTACGTGTTGGATTTAAACAGGCGGTAGGATTATTTTTTTATGAGTTGCAACATAGTCTATTCAAAGAAATAAAAGTATTCTATAAAAATTTTAAACAATATACAGATTGGGAATCACGGACCGTGGCATTTAAACAAATGCTCGAGCGAGTGTTTGTCCATATGACTCAAAATGTGAAACGGTTTGCCACAACGTTCAAAGATGGCTTCATCGGTGGATTTATGGGGAATCTGTTGACCGTCTTCATTAATACATTTATGACGACTTCGAAAAAATTGGCTCGTTTGATTAATGATGGCGTAACGGGACTGTGGAGTGCGTTCAAATTGTTGACGAATCCGCCTCAAGGGATGGATTCGAAAACGGCGATGAAAGAAGCTACAAAGCTTGTAGTGGCGGCTTTGGCTACGACTGCCGGCGTATTATTGACGGAATCATTCGTGACGTATCTACAAACGACGCCGTTCGCAATGTTTGCTCACTTGATTGGTGGATTGATTGGCGGAATCCTGACTGGGATCGTCGTGGCCACGTTGATGTATGCGATTGATGAATTGGTCGCTTCGCTCTATAAATTGAACGAATTGATGGATACGTTCAAAGAGAGCTTATATACGAATACGGAGCAGGTGAAAGCCACATACGAGGCTGCCATCGCGATGATGAATGTGGAGTATCAGGCGGTGCTTCAAACCATCTTCAGACAATATGAGGAGTATCGACAGCTTTCGGCAATCGCCTTTGATGAAAACGAGCGAGTGAGCGTGCGTCTCGATGCGAGTGTCGAGTTGGCAGACTTACTCGACGTGCCGACGGATAATGTCATGCGCAACGCGGATGATGTAAGAAACTTCTTACGAAACTAACCTATTATTCATTTGTAGTAATAAAAAAAGGTGTCTCTCGTTTTAACTCAAAACAAGAGACGCTTTTTTTATTTTGTATGCAATGAAGAAGACATCGCTTCTTTAAACCGCGCCGTGATCTGTTGTGGACGCGTGATGGCTCCACCGCTCGCTACCGTCTCGACGTTGACGAACCGCTCGTCCCGTGTGTTCGGACGTGCGGAAGCCGGCTCGACAATCGTCGTTCATCACAATAAGAAACAATTGACTACGACCGCTTCGTCAGCAGGTGTCTACTCACTTAACTTGTCGCAGCTGACACGTGGTGATACCGTGTCAGTCCAAGCAATGGACGCGGCCGGAAACACGTCAAGTTCGATCAAACGGACCGTGCTCGGTGTCCAAGCGAAGCTCACGGCGACGGCCACACCGCGTGTCGTCAGCGGTAAAGGTGAGCCAGGTGCGTTCGTCCGCGTGTTCATCGGGACGAAGATGATTGGGAAGACCGTCAAAGTGGACGCCAAAGGAGCGTATCGCGTCGCCATCCCAGCACAAGCGAAAGGGAAATCACTTCTCGTGACACAACAAAAAACAGGGTATGTGAAACAGACGCAGACCGTCATCATCAAGTAGTCAGCACATAAGAATGGGGTCATTAGAAGAATTACACTTGAATGAAGTAAGATTTGAGACTTAAAATCGACGGAAATAGTAACTTATTTGTCACCTCAATTCCACTCCACTATTTAATTTCAACATGTGGTGATTTAGTATACTCTTCTCCTAAAGTAAAAACGCATTATCGACATAGCCTAATTTACACTCCGTCAAAGGAGCCGAATCGAAGCGGTTTTTCCCTATGACAGACTAAAAATGTGTAATGCGAACTCACCTAAAGTTTGCGATATACAACACAATTTTAAGCTTAGAAAAGAGGTGAATGAGCTCATGCTTTCTTTTTCAGTGAATGCGGAACAGACGTCAGTAGTTAAGTTTCAGCTTAACTCTGAAGTGAAGAATGCGTCTTACGCGGATGGAGTATTAGTCATCGAAACGGAGGATGGCAAACAAATTAAACTCAATGTAAATCAAGACGCATTGATTTTAAAATCTTCCCATCAATTCTCGGTTCAAAAACCTTACTTGTTTGAACTGGAAGAATTTTAAGAAAAGATCGGGCGAGTTTCTTATTTCGAAACTTGTGCCGAGCTTTTTACGTACATGGATATGTAATCCAAAGGAGGGACTCCCATGAAACGCGAACAACATATCCGCCGCCTCGTCGACTACGCACGGCAAGGCAAAGCAAAAGCGATTATGATCGGAGCCGGTTCCATCTTCCTGACGAGCACGTTCCTGCGAACGGACGACCTCTCGCAACCGCTCCTCATCGGACTCGGTTTCCTCGGCGTCGTCCCGCTGCTCGTGCGTGAATGGAAACTCGGGACAATCCGGAGTACGTTCAACGATGACGCGACGTATCAACGGCTCATCCGCTTCCCGTTTTGGCTGACGCTGTTTGGCCTCCTTGTCTTGTACGCGTTGCTTGGGTGGTTTGAAACCGGCTCGCCGGGGACGTCGTTCTTTCTAGCGCTCGGTGTCCTGTTGCTTGGCATGTTCGGCCTTCAACGCGCCTTCGACCGCGTCATCTTAAAACTCGAACCCGACTATATCACCGACCGCGAACTGCATCGCGAACTGAACTGACCGACCGTCTCCTCGCGAGGCGGTCTTTTTTAGGTCCAAGTTCCTAAAAAGACAAAGAACGAAACGGAACGGCAACATGACATGATGTTGCGAAAAAATGATAAATGATTCCCTCCGATTGTCAAGATGAACAGGGAAAGAACGTATTACGGTAGGCTCATGCCTTATTTCTGTCGTCCATTCTGTCTGTAGGGAGGGAAACATGTATGAATCAGCAAACGACGATCGTCGGTGATCTCGTCGAGGTACTTAAGAAAAGCAAGTGGTTACTCGTACCGTTCATCCTGCTCGGCGGGCTCGCTGCTTATTATGTGAGCACGGCGTTCATCCAACCGACGTACGAGGCCTCGACGCAAGTGCTCTTAGTGACCGAACAAGAAGGCGACCGCGTCGACAGCTCGGAAGTGCTCTCGTCGCTCTCGCTCGTCAATACGTACCGGGTCATCATGAAGAGCCCGGCCATCTTGAACGAAGTGACAGAGCGCGTCCCGAACGCGCCAGACCCGATCAGTGACGTGCTCACGGTCGAGAGTGAGGAAGAGTCACAAGTCATCAGCGTCGTCATCACCCATACGGACGCGGCGGTGGCGGCCGAGACGGCGAACGTCATCAGCGAAGTGTTCGCGGACGAGATCCCGGACTTGATGAACATCGACAACGTCCGCATCTTGTCGCCGGCTGAAGTGCCGCTCACCCCGATTTCACCAAACATCCTCGTCAATACAATAATCGGTATGTTCGTCGGCTTGTTCTTCGGCGGGCTGATCGGTCTCTTACGCTACGTGTTCGACAAACGGATCCAAAACGAACAAGAGGCGGAACGGCTGTTAGACCTTCCCGTCATCGGGTCGGTGCCGGTCATAGAACGGCGTGACATGAAACCGAAAAAAATAAAAACGAGCACCCCTAAAGGGAAAGGAGAGGTCCCTCATGTTCCTGAGAAAAAAGAACGACAATCTTCCTGATTACGGGCAGCGTGATTTGATCACGCTCGCCAATCCGAAGTCGCCGATCTCGGAGCAGTATCGGACGATCCGGACGAACCTCGAGTTCACGTCGATCGGTCAGAAGCTACAGATGATCAACGTCACATCGGCCTCGACCGGGGAAGGGAAGTCTACGACCGCGGCGAACCTTGCCGTCGTCTATGCGCAGCTCGGAAAGCGCGTCCTCCTCATCGACTGTGACCTTCGTAAACCGACGGCGCAGTTCACGTTCAACCTCTCGTCCCAAGCCGGGCTATCGACGATTCTCGTCGGACGGATCTTGCTCGAGCGGGCCATTCAAAAGACGGGCGTCGAGCGGTTGTCGCTCCTCACCGCCGGACCGATTCCGCCGAATCCGACCGAGCTCATCGCTTCTGACCAGATGGTCGAACTGCTCGACGAGGTGCGCCGGCAATACGATATCGTCATCCTCGACGCGCCGCCGATGATGCAAGTGGCGGACGCCCGTCTGCTCGCAAAAATCGCCGACGGCACGATCCTTGTCATCAGCTGTGAAAATTCGGAGCGCCAACTCGTCGTGAAAGCGAAAGAACAGCTCGAGCGGACCGGGACGCATATGCTCGGCCTCGTCTTGAACAAGCGGAAGAGCAGACGGCATAAGTATTACGCGTACGAGTGAGGTGGCGACGATGAAGATTCTCCATATTAACGCGATCAACGACGTGAAGAGCACTGGACGAATCTGTAAAGAACTCGCATCTGTCCATCACGACTGCGGACACGAGACGCGTGTCGCCCACTCGACGGGACCGGTCACCGAGGCGAGTTACGTCATCGGCGATCCCGTAGACGTGAAGCTGCACGCGCTGCACGCCCGGCTCACCGGACGGCAAGGCTACGCCTCACGATTTGCGACGGAGAATTTGGTCCGTGACATCGAGCGCTACACCCCGGACGTCGTCCATCTCCATAACTTGCATGCCAACTACGTTCATCTCAGGACGTTGTTCGAATACTTGGCCGCACGCGACATCCCGACCGTGTTGACGCTCCATGACTGCTGGTTCTTCACCGGCAAATGTACGCATTACACGACGGTCGGGTGCAACAAGTGGCAACAAGGTTGCGGCGACTGCCCGCAACTTCGGGACGATATCCCGAGCTGGCTGTTCGACCGGACGAGCGAGATGCTCGACGACAAGCGTCGCTGGTTGACGGCGATTCCGCGTCTCGCCGTCGTCGGGGTCTCCGACTGGATCACGACCGAGGCGCGCTTTTCGTTCCTCCGACACGCTGCCGTATTGCGCCGGATTCATAACTGGGTCGACCTCGACGTGTTTCGTCCGGTCGACGCGACCGAGCTCCGGGCACGGCTTCAGTTGGCCGACAAGATGGTGCTACTCGGTGTCGCGAGCACGTGGAGTGAGGCGAAAGGGCTCGGTGCCTTCCTCGACCTCGCGGCGGCACGTCCGAACGACGCCTTTCTCTTGATCGGCCGGCTTGACGACACAGAGCTCCCGGACAACGTCATCCACGTCAACGAGACGAACGACGCCCGTGAGCTCGCCCGCTACTACGCGCTCGCCGACGTGTTCCTCAACTTATCGGAACAGGAGTCGTTCGGCAACGTCACGGTCGAGGCGATGGCGTGCGGGACGCCGGTGCTCGTCTTGGACGCAACCGCGAGCCCGGAACTCGTCACCGACGATACGGGTGTCGTCGTCGCGACACGGGGACTCGCTGATTTGAATTACGGGATCGAGCGCATCTTTGCCCGTGGCAAACGGTCGTACAAAGACGCGTGCGTCACCCATGCCCGGACGAATTTTGCGCTCCGTGACCGCGCCATCGACTACTTGGACGTCTATGCGGCGCTCCGACACGAGAAAGTGAGGAATATTCTATGAAACCACTCGTCTCGATCATCATCCCGGTGTACAACGGGAGCAACTATTTGGCCGAATGTATCGACAGCGCCCTGGCCCAGACGTATACGCACATCGAAATCATCGTCGTCAACGACGGCTCGACCGACGGAGGGAAGACGGCCGCCGTCGCCAAGACCTACGGCGACCGGATCCGTTACATCGAGCAAGTGAACGGCGGCGTCTCGAGCGCGCTCAACCGTGGGATCGACGAGATGCGCGGTGACTTCTTCTCTTGGCTCAGCCACGACGACTTGTACGCCCCGCGGAAGATCGAGGCGCAGCTCGAGACGCTCGAGCGGGAAAGACTCGACCCGTCGCGGACGATCCTCGTCACCGGCACCCGCTTCATCGACGAACACGGGGCCCCGATCCGACGTTACCAGCGCAAGTTCACCGGGTTGTATGAAGCGGGTGATATGTTCCGTCACTTGATGCTGACGTCGAGCCTGAACGGTTGTGCGCTCCTCATCCCACGCGCGGCGTTCGCAGCGCGGCGCTTCTCGGAGGAGGACCGGTTCATCCAAGATTGGATATGTTGGATCGGGTTCGCGCTTGAAGGGTTTGACTACTATTTGACGGATGAGCCGCTCGTTCTGTCCCGGATTCATGGGGCCCAACAGACGAAAAAGATTGCCCACCGTGCCGAAATCGAATCGGACCGCTATCTCAGCCAGTTACTGATCGATGTTGAGCGCCGTCCGGACGCGGGTACGCTCATCCCGATCATCTTGCGCCATACGTTCAAAGAAGACGCGGCGGCGGTGCGTGAAGCGTATCTCGCGACCCGGGACGTGCGTGACTATTTCAGTCCGTTCGAACATGGGCGTCTGCGGTTCAACGGACTGTTGATCTCGAACTTGCTGTCGCTCTATCGCGGCGTCACGAACCTCATCTATCGTTAGAAAAGAGGCGACCTCATGACCATCTATCTCGTCAACATCGCACTGCTCGTCCTCTGGGCGATGCTGCTCATGCGTTCTGACACGACTTACAGGCGCGGTTGGTTCGTGACGTTCGCGACCGTCCAGTGGATCGTCTTGTCGGGATTTCGTCACATTTCGGTCGGGGACGACACGGCGCAATACGGAGCGCTGTTCCTTGCGACGAAGCCGTTGCCGCTCGACGCGCTGACACAGGACTTCTTTACCCTCGTCTTCACCGAGAGCGAGGACCCGGGCTATTATTTGTTCCAACGGATCACCCAGTTCGTCATCTCGGACTATCAACTGTATCTCGTCTTGATCGCCGTCATCTTCATGGTGCCGCTCGGTTACTTCATCTATAAATATTCGAGCGAGCCGCTCATCAGCTTTTTACTCTTCTCGGTCCTGTTTTATGAATTTTTCGCCGTGACGGGGTTACGCCAGACGGTGGCGACGGCGCTCGTCGTCCTCATCGGTTATCACTTCGTCAGGGCCCGCAAGCTCCTACTGTTTCTCGTCCTCGTGTTCGTCGCCATGACGATCCATAAGTCGGCGCTCGTGTTCTTGCCGTTTTATTTCTTGGCGAACCGCCAACTGACGAAAGCGTACATTCTCGGCATGCTCGGCTTCATCGCCGCCTTGTTCGTGTTTCGGGGCCCGTTCTTTGAGATGTTGGTGACGTTATCTGGCTACGACACGTATGACTACATGAATGGTGCGGGTGCGATCAACTTCAGCGTCATGCTCCTGTTCGTCCTGTTCGTCGCTTTATGGCGGCGCGATGAGATTTTGGCGAACAACCCGTCGGCGACGCATTACTTTAACGCGTTGTTCCTCGCGGCATGCTTCTTGCCGCTCACGTTCATCAACCCGTCGATGATGCGACTCGTCCAATACTTCACGCTGTTCTTGATTTTGATGATCCCGGAGATCCTCAAGACGTTCGAGCGGCGCGAACGATTGCTCGTCTATTACGCGGCGGTGACGCTGTTAGTCTTGTTGTTCCTGCAGGACGCACCGGTGTATACGTTCTTCTGGCAGTAAGGAAGAGAGGTGGAAACACATGTCGACACGCGTCGAGCCCGATGAGGCCGCGAGTACGCGCAAAATCAAATACGGGGCAGCGATGTCGTATACGCAAATCTTTTTCGGCATCTTGTCCGGATTGATCTATACGCCGTGGATGATCCAGGAGATCGGTCAGGCGAACTACGGGCTCTACATGCTCACCATCTCGCTGATCAGCATGTTCGCGATGGACTTCGGGCTCGACGCGGCCGTATCCCGGTTCATGAGCAAATACATGGCCGAAGGGGACGAGGATAAGGCGGCACGCTTCCTCGGCGTCGCCTATAAACTGTTCACCGTCATCGGCTTCGTCTTGTTCGTCATCCTCGCGGTCGTCTATTTCTTCCTCGACTCGGTATACGCGGGGCTGACCGCGGCCGAGCTCGACAAGTTGAAAGTCCTGTACGTCGTCGCCGGTCTGTTCATCGTCATGTCATTCCCGGCGAAACCGTTCACGGGCATCCTTGTCTCACATGAGTACTTCTTGTTCTCGAGCGCGCTCCAGTTAACAGAAAAGATCGCGACCGTCGTCCTCATGGTGACGGCGCTCCTTCTCGGCTACGGGCTGTATGCGCTCGTCCTCGTCACCGCGTTCGTCGGCACGCTCGTGCTCATCATCGAATACATCTTTATCCACCGGAAGACGACGGTCCGCGCGAACTTCCGTGAACGCGACAAAGGAATTTATAAAGACATCTTCGGCTTCATGACATGGAGCACGGTCACGCTCGTCGCCCAACGCTTCATCCTCAACATCACGCCGAGCCTGCTCGGGATGCTCGCCGGCAGTGCCTCGATCGCCTTGTTCTCAGTCGGGATGGTCATCGAAGGGTACGTCTGGACGATCGCGTCGGCGCTCGGTTTCTTGTTCTTGCCGAAAGTGAGCCGGATGCTCACGCGTGACGACAGGGGAGGAATCGCCGTCTTGTTCGTCCGGATCGGCCGCATCCAGCTCTATATCGTCGGATTGATCGTCCTGTCATTCTTCGTCCTCGGGCAAGAGTTCATGCGGCTCTGGGTCGGCGAGGCGTTTCACGATTCATATTACGTCGCGCTCCTCCTCATCGCCCCGAGCCTCATCACATTGACACAAGACATCGGCAACACGACGCTCATCGCCGAGAACAAAGTGAAATATCGGGCGTATGGCGCACTCATCGTCGCCTGTATCAGCATCACGTTATCTCCGCTCCTCATCCCGATTTACGGGCCGATCGGGGCGGCTGTCGCCATCTGTATCGGCAATGTCGTCGGGCTAGTCTTCTACATGAACTTCGTCTACAGCCGCATCCTCAAACTCGACATCGTCCTGTTTTTCCGGTCATGCCACGTGAGGATTCTTCCGGCGCTCGCGCTCTATACGGTCATCGGCTGGGGCATCCAACAGCTGTTCCCGGCGTCGAACCTGTTCACCTTCGCCTTGAAAGGGGGCGTGCTCGTCGTCCTCTATGGCATCATCATGTGGTTCCTCGCGTTTGATGACAGCGAGAAAGCACTCGTCCATCAAGTGTTTGCCCAAGTGAAGATCCGCATCCTATCCATCCACCATACTTCTTAGGAGGGAACGTTATGAATCGACTCAAAGTGATGACCATCGTCGGCACGCGCCCGGAAATCATCCGTCTCTCGGCCGTCATCGCCAAGCTCGAGGCGTCGGAGGCGATCGAACACATCCTCGTCCACACCGGACAAAACTACGACTACGAGTTGAATGAGATCTTTTTCGAAGACTTCGGTCTGCGCACACCGGACTACATCCTCGACGCCTCCGCGGACGGGCCGATGGCGACGATCGGCAACATCTTGATCGCGGTCGATCCGGTGCTCAAGGCGGAACGACCGGACGCCGTCCTCATTCTCGGCGATACGAACAGCTGCCTCGCCGCCATCGCCGTCAAACGCCATAAAATCCCGATCTTCCACATGGAGGCAGGGAACCGCTGCTTTGACGAACGTGTGCCGGAAGAGACGAACCGCCGCATCGTCGACCATATCGCTGAT
The DNA here is from genome assembly GCF_004337245.1 of Exiguobacterium sp. SH1S1. Classification (NCBI taxonomy): domain Bacteria; kingdom Bacillati; phylum Bacillota; class Bacilli; order Caryophanales; genus Exiguobacterium; species Exiguobacterium sp. SH1S1. Next base: position 820,490 of record NZ_SJUZ01000001.1, on the reverse strand, counting down.
GTCAATTTGACGTACAGCGACATCGCCCGCGAGTATCTTCTAAAAGAAGGGCTCCCGTCCGACCGCGTCATCAAGACGGGCAGCCCGATGTTCGAGGTGCTCACGCGCCAACGAGACAAAATCGACCGCTCGGACGTGCTCGACCGGCTCGGTCTGACGGCAGGCGGCTACTTCGTCGTCTCCGCGCATCGGGACGAGAACATTAGTGCGGATGAGAACTTCTTCGACCTCGTCGACACGTTGAATGCGATCGCCGAGACGTACGACCTCCCGCTCATCATCAGCACGCACCCGCGCACCGCCAACCGGATTCGCGAGACCGGGGTGACGCTGCACCCGAATATCCGCACGCTCAAGCCGCTCGGGTTCAGCGATTACGTCCACTTGCAACTTCATGCGAAAGCGGTACTCAGTGACAGCGGGACGATCAGCGAGGAGAGCTCGATCCTCGGGCTGAAGGGCTTAAACATCCGCCAAGCGCACGAACGGCCCGAGGCGATGGAAGAAGGGGCGGCGATGATGGTCGGCTTGAAACGCGACCGCGTCCTCCAGGCGCTCCGCGTGTTAGAGGAGACGGATACGCCGATGCGACTCGTTTCCGACTACGCGATGCCGAACGTGTCCGATAAAGTGCTCCGCATCTTGTTGTCGTACACGGATTATGTGATGCGCGAAGTGTGGAAACAGACTCCGGGGAGTCCGCTCAAGAAGGAGGTGTGAGGGATGCGCTATTTGAATCAAAAGCGGAAACTCGACATCGTCTTGAGTTCGCTCGCACTATTTTTGCTCGCACCGTTGCTCGTGTTGATCGCGATTTTGATCAAACTCGACTCGAAAGGACCGGTCCTGTTCAAACAGCAGCGCGTCGGTCAGGACGAGACGTTGTTTTGGATCTATAAGTTCCGGACGATGCGGGACGACACGCCGAAAGACGTGCCGACCCACCTGTTCGCCGACCCGACGAAACACATCACGCCGATCGGTAGCGTCCTCAGGAAGACGAGCCTCGACGAACTCCCGCAACTCGTCAACATTTTAAAAGGCGACATGGCGCTCGTCGGTCCGCGACCGGCGCTGTGGAATCAGACCGATCTGATTGAGGCGAGACGCGCAGAAGGCGTCGCCCCGGTCAAACCAGGCCTGACCGGGTGGGCGCAAGTGAAAGGACGCGATGAGCTCCCGATCGAGGTGAAGGCGAAGTTTGACGGGGATTACGTCCGGCACATGGGTCACCGTCTCGACCTCGTCTGTATCTTGTTGACGGTCCGAAACGTCCTCCTGCGCAAAGGCATCATCGAAGGGCAGGTCGAACCGCCGACCGTCCCGTTGAAAGAAAAAGAGATGACACATGTTGCGAAAAAATGATAAGGGTTTCCCTTCTATTACCAATTCATTTCAAATTTGGCGGGTAAAAGACTTCATACACAACCTCCTGACCTCTTAGACAATGCAGATTAGAAAGGAGACTCGATCATGTTTTCGAATAAGACTTTGCTCATCACCGGCGGGACCGGCTCGTTCGGCAACGCCGTCATGGAACGGTTCCTCCATACGGACATTAAAGAGATCCGTATCTTCTCGCGCGACGAGAAAAAACAAGAAGACATCCGCAAGCGCTACAACGATGACAAACTGAAATTTTACATCGGTGACGTGCGCGATTCGAATAGCGTCAAGAACGCGATGTACGGCGTCGATTACGTGTTCCACGCCGCGGCGCTCAAACAAGTCCCCTCGTGCGAATTTTTCCCGATCGAAGCCGTCAAGACGAACATCCTTGGCACCGAGAACGTCTTGAACGCTGCCGTCGACGCGGGTGTCGCGAAAGTGATCTGCCTGTCGACCGATAAGGCGGCCTATCCGATCAACGCGATGGGCATCTCGAAAGCGATGATGGAAAAAGTGTTCGTCGCCAAGGCACGCGCCGTCGGTCCGGACAAGACGCTCATCTGCGGCACCCGTTACGGTAACGTCATGGCGTCCCGCGGCTCGGTCATCCCGCTCTTCGTCGAACAGATCAAAAACGGGGAACCGCTCACCGTGACCGACCCGCTCATGACCCGGTTCTTGATGAGTCTCAGTGACGCGGTCGAGCTCGTCGTCTTCGCCTTCAATTATGCGCACGCGGGCGACATCATGGTCCAAAAGTCACCGGCTTCGACGATTGGTGACCTCGCCGAGGCGCTCAAACAATTGTTCCAAGTCGACAATCCGGTCAAAGTCATCGGCACCCGGCACGGCGAGAAGACGTTCGAGACGCTCATGACACGTGAAGAACATGTCCTCGCCGAAGATATGGGCGGTTTCTTCCGTGTCCCGGCTGACAACCGTGACCTCAACTACGACAAATATTTCAGTGAAGGCAGCAGGGAGCTGACGGTCCAAGGCGAGTACAACTCGAACAACACCGAACAGCTCGGCGTCGAAGACGTGAAACGGCTGCTGTTGACGCTGCCCTACATTCAAGCAGAACTCGCAGCTTGGCACGTGCCGAGCTCGACGAAGCGGATCGGGTGAGGTGAATCTGATGAAACAACGACTCGTCTTCATCACGAACATCGCCGCCCCGTATCAAGTCAAATTCTGCTACGCGCTCCAAGAACATTTCGATACCGAGTTTTGGTTTTATGACCAATTGACCGCCCGACGTCCCGACTGGTGGAAAGTCCCGCTCGGCGACCGCTGTAAAGTGCTCAAAAGCAACTACTTCGCCGGACCATTGAACTATGTGTCACTCCAAGTGTTCCAAGAACTTGCCCGCTTCAAACCGGACATCATTCTCGTCGCCGGCTTCACACCGCTGCACTCGCTCATCTTGAAGCTCGCGAAACGGAAAGGCAGCAAAGTCGTCGTCTTGAGCGAGCCGATCCGCGACGTGTCGGGTGAGGATAACGCCTCGGACAAGCTGCTCGAACAAGCGAACGCGAAGTGGAAGACGCGGATCATCCACACGATGTTCCGTGACGCCGACCTGATCTTCGGAATGGGGCAGGTCGCCCGCGACCAATTCGTCCGCGAGTTCGGATTCATGGAAGAACAAGTCGTCAACGCCCCGTACCCGATCGATATCGACGCCTATTTCGACCATCCGCTCCGCGTGAAGCGCCGAGGTGACCCGGTCCGGATCTTGTTCGCGAACCGGCTCATCGACCGCTACCAACCGCTCGTCGCCCTAGAAGCGTACCGGGCCTTGAAACGAGACTATCCGAACCTGTCGCTCGCGTTGAACCGGGACGGACACTTGTACGAGGCGTGTCGTGACTACATCAAGGAGCATGACCTCGAAGGTGTGACGTTCTTGGATGAAATCGACGCCTGGGACAATATGCATCTCGTCTATCGTGACTCGGACATCTTAGTCTTGCCGGCGACCTATTCGAACGGCAACTTGACGATCATCGAGGCGTGCGCGTCCGGAATGGGCGTCGTCGTCAGCCGTCAAGTCGACAACGTCTCGGGGCATTTGACGGAAGGGGAGAACTGTTTCAAATGTGAGCCGACCGCTGCGTCGCTCGAGGCGTCGCTCCGGAACTACCTGGAAGCACCGGAACGGCTCGCGCCGCATGGCGCCCTGTCAAAACAAAGCGTCGAGAATCGTCGCAACCGTGCGACCGCTGCGACGTATCGCCAACTGTTCACGCAAGCACACATCATTTGACGCCAAAGGAGACCAACGACATGGTGAAGCTCATGCTGTTAGGAGGAGCGATGCATCAAACGCCCGTCATTTTAAAGGCGAAAGAGAAAGGGATCTTCACGATTCTGTGCGATTTCTTGCCGGACAATCCGGGGCGAACCGTCGCTGACCGCTATTATTGCGTCAGTACGCTCGACCGCGAACGCGTGCTCGAAGTGGCGCGCGAGGAACAGATTGACGGGATCATCGCTTACGCGTCAGACCCGGCCGCTCGCACTGCGGCTTATGTCGGCGAAGCGCTCGGACTCGTCACGAACCCGTTCCAGACGGTCGAGACGTTGACGAATAAGGTCAAGTTCCGCGCCTTCTTGAAAGCGAACGGCTTCCCGACACCTGAAGCGTACGCCTTCACCGAATTCGAAACGGCCGTTTCGGCACTGTCGACGCTGCGTGGGACGTACGTCGTCAAACCAGCCGACTCGTCGGGCAGCAAAGGGATCAGCCGCATCACCTCATCGGATACGCCCAGGAGGATTCGCGAGAAGCTAGCCGCAGCCTTCGAGGTGTCACCGGGCGGAGAGATCGTCGTCGAGCAGTTCATCAAACGTGATGGCTATCAAGTCGCCGGAGACGGGTTCGTCGTCGATGGAAAACTCGTCTTTCGCTGTTTCGGCAACAGCCATTTCAACGTGAAAGGCGTCAACCCGTTCGCGCCCATCGGTGCGAGCTTCCCGAGCGTCCAACCGGACCGCGTCCAAGCGAAAGTCCACGTCACGCTTCAACGCATGATCACGAAAGTCGGGCTGAAGAACGGTCCGCTCAACTTCGACATTTTCGTCAGTAAAGGTGACGTCTACTTGATGGACATCGGCCCCCGTAACGGCGGCAACTATATCCCGCAGATCATCGAACAGGCGACCGGTGTCGACATGGTGAGCGCGACGATCGACCTCGCGCTCGGACGACCGGTCGAACTGGAAATGAAACATGTCACGACGCCGTCGAGTTACTTCATTCTCGGCAGCCAGATCCCAGGCCGTTTTATCGGACTCACGTTCGCATCCAAAGGGTACACGATCGTCAAATCGAATTTGGCCTACGCGATCGGTGCGGATATTCCGTGCTTCGAAGGGGCGAACAAATCGCTCGGCAGTCTCATCCTTCGGTTTGAAGACGTGCCGACGATGCTCCGCTTGCTCGATCATCCGGACAAATGGGTGACGCTTCACGTCACGCCGGCTACTCAACGGAAGGAGAGATTATCATGGACATCGTCGTCACCGGAGCAAACGGCTTTTTAGGAAAACACCTCACGCACGCACTTGAACAGGATGGGCACAACGTCCTTAAAGTCACGCGGGAGACACACTTCGCTGAACGGAGCCGGATGCTCCGAGCGGCCGACTTCGTCTTCCATCTCGCCGGTATCAACCGGCCGGAAGACCCGCACGAATTCATCACCGGTAACGTCGATTTGACCGAGGTCATCGCGACGGAGCTGTTGTCATACAACCCGGTCCCGATCGTGTTCGCCTCGTCGATCCAGGCGACGCAAGACAACGACTACGGCCGCAGCAAGCGTGACGCGGAAAACATGCTCGTCGTCTACAGTGAACGCTCGGAGACGCGGGTCCACTTGTTCCGCTTGCCGAACGTGTTCGGGAAGTGGGGGCGTCCGTTTTATAACAGCGCCGTCACGACGTTCTGTCATCAGATCGCGCGCGGCGAGACGGTCACGGTGAACGACCCGGACCGATTGCTCACACTCGCCCACGTCGATGATGTCGTCGCCTCGTTTCTTGAGACGTTGACGACGGACGTCGCGCTCTATCCGACCGTCCCGGCGCATGAGATCTCCCTGCTCGACGTCGTCCGGACGCTCGAGGCGTTCGAGACGATGCGGGCGGCGCACAGCGTGCCGGACTTGTCGGACGCGTTCACGAAACAGCTGTATAGCACGTACACGAGTTACTTGCCGAGAGAGCGGATGGTGACACCGCTCCTGATGCACCGCGACGCGCGCGGCTCGTTCACCGAGTTCTTGAAGACGCCGGACCGGGGGCAAGTGTCCGTCAACGTCGCCAAGCTCGGCATCAAAAAAGGGGAACATTGGCACGACACAAAGCATGAGCAATTCCTCGTCGTCAGCGGAGAAGGCGTCATCCGGCTCCGATTGGTCGACGACACGGAAGTCATGACGTTCCATGTGAGCGGGGAAACGCTCGAAGTCGTCGAGATCCCGCCTGGATACGTCCACAATATCGAGAACGTCGGCACGACCGACCTCGTCACCATCATGTGGGTGAACGAACCGTTCGACCCGGGCCAGCCCGACACGTACTCAGGCACCGTCGCCCGAGCTGAAACCGAAGTGCTGTGAGGAGGAAACGCGATGATCATGGTCAGTATCAACTGCATCACCTATAACCATGAGGCGTATATCGGCCAGACGATCGAAGGATTCCTCATGCAGGAGACGGATTTCGACTTCGAGATCCTGATCCATGAGGATGCGTCGACGGACCGGACAGCCGAGATCGTCCGGGGTTACGAACGTCTTCACCCCGACAAGATCCGGGTCATTTATCAGATGGAGAACCAGTACTCAAAAGGCGTGTTCGTCAACTTGTTGAACGAAGAGCGGGCCCGCGGCAAATACGTCGCCCTCTGTGACGGTGACGACTACTGGATCGACCCGCACAAGCTGCAAAAGCAAGTCGACTACATGGAAGCAAATCCCGACTGCACGCTTTGCTTCCACGACGCCTACGTTGAGACGGACGACACGTTGCATACGGATTGGCGCGTCATTCCATGGATGCCTGAGAACCGGAAGTATGCGTCGTTTGAAGCACGGACGTACAACGCCGGTGAGCTGCAACTGCTCGGGTTCATCCCGACGATGTCGATGTTGTACCGAAACGGACTGATCATGGACGGGCCGGACTGGTTGAGCGATGCGCCGGCAAAAGACGGGGCGATGAAACTGTACGTCGCGAGTCATGGCTACGCCTACTATATGCCCGAGGTGATGAGCGTCTATCGATATGGCGTCGCAGGATCGGCGACGACGATCTGGAACGAAGGGAACCTCGAGCGGGATATCGCGCGTCACGAGGCGTTCATCCGCTTCATCGATACGTTCGATGCGTATTCAAACGGACAGTATCATCAGGAGATGGAACTTTCCCGCATCTCGTTCGAGGTCGGGCTGCACCGGCTGAGACGAGACTATGCCGCTTTAAAGTCACCACGATACGACCGTTACCTTGACCGTTTTGTCGGGAAAGAGCGGATTCGTCCTTACTTGATGGTGCGGCATCCGATCGTCACCGAACTATTGATTCGGCTTCGGTCGCGGCAACTGATATAAGGGGGTCGTAAACTTGAAACTGGCAATCATGCAACCTTACTATTTTCCATACCTCGGCTACTTCCAACTCATGGCCGCGGTCGACACGTTCGTCATCCTGGACGATGTCCAGTTCATTAAAGGGGGCTGGATCCATCGCAACACGATCCTGCTCGAGGGTAAAACGAAACCGATTCTCATGCCGGTCGAGCACATGTCCCAACTGCGTTTGATCAATGAGCATGACCGTGTGCTTGATTCGAAGCAGCGGCACTCCCAGTTACGTCTCATCCGTCACGCCTATCAGCGTGCGCCTCACTTTGACGACGTCATGCCGATGGTCGAGCGGATCATGAAAGACGAGGAGCGGAACGTCGCCGCTTACTTAGGGCGTCTCTTGAGTGAGGTGCGTGACTACGTCGGACTCGACACATCAATCGTCTATTCGTCGGAGCTCACGAACGACAAAAATACGAAGTGTGAGCATCTCGTTTTATCCATCTGTGAACATTTAGATGCGGACCATTACATCAACGCGATCGGGGGCACGGCCTTATACGATAAAGCGATGTTCGCCGAAGCCGGGGTCGTGCTCGACTTCATTAAGATGGACCCGGTCACATACCGGCAATTCAATGAACCGTTCACACCGAACTTGTCGATCATCGATGTGCTCATGTTCAATTCGAAACCGAAAGTCCGCGAGCTGCTGAACGCCTACACGCTAACTTGACTTAATAGAAGGAGAGGGACTAGATGAACTTACCGAAACACGATCTGTCGCCGCCGATCGCCGTGACACGTCCGGCGATGCCTGAGTTCGAGGCGTACGTCGAGATGATCCGGCCACTCTGGGACAGCCGCTGGCTCAGCAATCGCGGCGAACACGTCCGCGCACTCGAAGAAGAATTGACGGAATTGCTTGGTACAGAGCACGTCTCGCTCCTGACGAACGGACATTTGGCGCTCGAGACGGCGATCGACGTCCTCGGCCTCTCGGGCGAGGTCATCACGACACCGTTCACGTTCGCCTCGACGACGCATGCGCTCGTCCGAAAAGGACTGACACCGGTCTTTTGTGACATCAATCCGCTCGACTATACGCTAGACGTCTCGCAGCTCGAGTCGCTCATCACCGACAAGACGTCGGCCATCCTTCCGGTGCACGTGTACGGCAACGTTTGCCACGTCGACGAGATCGACCGCATTGCCAAACGGCACGGGTTGAAAGTACTGTACGATGCGGCCCATGCGTTCGGGGTCACGCATCAAGGACGAAGCATCGCCACATATGGAGACATGAGCATGTTCAGTTTCCATGCGACGAAAGTATTCCATACGATCGAGGGCGGTGCGCTCGCCTACGATGAGACGAGTTACCGAGACGCCATCGAACAGGCCGTCAACTTCGGCATCACCGGACCTGAAGCGGTCGAATCGGTCGGGGGCAACGCCAAGATGAACGAGTTCCAGGCGGCGATGGGGCGCTGTAACTTGCCGCGGTTCGAGCACGACGTCATGAAACGGCGCGCCATCGTCGAACGCTATGACGAACGGCTCAGGGGAATCCCGACGATTCGCTTGAACCGCCGAGGCGACGACACCGTCTCGAACTACGCCTACTATCCGGTGCTGTTCAAAGGCGACCGGCGCCGCCGCGACGAGATGATGGCTTGGCTCGCCGAGCACGGCATCTTCGCCCGGAAGTACTTTTATCCGCTCGTCACCGATTTTGGTTGTTATACGTTCGACGCCCGCGTGCCGAACGCGAAATATGTATCCGACCGCATCTTGACGCTGCCGCTCTATCCGGACATGACGCTCGAGATGGTCGACCGGATTTGCGACTTGATTATTGAAGGAGGGAACCGGACATGAAAGGAATCATTTTAGCAGGCGGTAATGGGACACGGCTCTATCCGATGACGAAAGCAGTCTCGAAACAGTTGCTCCCGATTTACGACAAGCCGCTCATCTACTATCCGATGTCGGTCTTGATGCTCGCTGGGATCCAAGACATTCTGCTCATCTCGACACCGAAAGACATCAATGGCTATGAGCGGTTGTTCGGGGATGGACATCAGCTCGGGTTGTCGATCACGTATAAAGTGCAAGACAAACCGGTCGGTCTCGCCGACGCCTTCATCCTCGGCGCGGACTTTATCGGTGACGACTCGGTCTGCCTCATCCTCGGTGATAACGTCTTTTATGGACAGGATTTGACGCAGTTCTTACGTGACGCGAAACAACGCGAGACGGGGGCGACCGTGTTCGGGTATCCGGTCAAGGACCCACGCGCGTTCGGTGTCGTCGAGTTCGACGATAATCGCCGCGTCATCTCGATCGAAGAGAAACCGGCGCAGCCGAAGTCGAACTATGCCGTGCCCGGTCTCTACTTCTATGACAACCGTGTCGTCGAGTACGCCAAACAAGTCCAGCCGTCCCCGCGCGGCGAGCTCGAGATCACCTCGATCAACCAGATGTACCTCGAGGCCGGTGATTTGAACGTCGTCTTGTTCCGACGCGGGATGGCGTGGCTCGATACGGGGACGCCGGAAGGGATGATCAAGGCGTCGGTGTTCGTCCAGACGGTGCAGGAGCGGCAAGGTTACTATATCGCCTGTCTCGAGGAGATCGCCTGGCGCCGCGGGTTCATCACGTCGACCGAGCTCCGCGATATCGGCCAAACGTTAAAGATGACGGATTACGGGCAGTATATCCTATCACTTCTTGAAGAGGAGCGTGTCGAAGATGAAGACTTTACTCGTAACTGGCGGAGCCGGGTTCATCGGATCAAACTTCATAAAGATGCTTCTGGAAAACGAGCAGTGGCGTATCGTCAACCTTGACGCGCTCACGTACGCCGGTAACCTCGAGACGCTGCAAGACATCGACGACTCGCGTTACGTGTTCGTCAAAGGTGACATCCGGGACCGCGAGACGGTCGAACGCGTGTTTGCGACGTATGACGTGACGCGCGTCATCCACTTCGCGGCCGAGTCGCACGTCGACCGGAGCATCGTCGAACCGGACGTGTTCTTGACGACGAACGTGCTCGGGACACAAGTGCTGTTGGACGCGGCGAAGCGGCACTGGAATTTACGTCCTGATGATAAACACTCACGTGACTATTCGGAAGGCGTCAAATTCGTCCACGTCTCGACCGACGAGGTGTACGGGACGCTCGGGCCAGACGGGCTCTTCACCGAGACGACCCCGCTCGCCCCGAACAGTCCGTACTCGGCCTCGAAAGCGAGCTCCGACCTCATCGTCCGAGCCTATCACGAGACGTACGGCCTCCCGGTCAATATTACGCGTTGCAGCAACAATTACGGGCCATACCAATTCCCCGAGAAGCTGATCCCGCTCATGATCCAACGCGCCGAGCGCGGGGAGACGCTCCCGGTGTACGGTGACGGTCAACAGATCCGTGACTGGCTCCACGTCAAAGACCATTGCGTGGCGATTTGGACGGTCGCTGAGCGGGGACGCGACGGCGACGTGTATAACATCGGTGGCAACAATGAACAAGCGAACGTGACGATCGTCCGCTTAATTTTAGAACTGCTCGGTAAAGATGACTCCCAGATCACATTCGTCACCGACCGTCCCGGGCACGACCGCCGCTACGCGATCGACAACACGAAGATCACGACCGAGCTCGGATGGCGTCCGGCCTACACGTTCGACCAAGGCTTGCGGGAGACGGTCGACTGGTACGTCACGCATCCTGACTGGGTCGACCACATCGTTTCCGGGGATTATGCACACTACTACGACAAGATGTACGCGAAAGGGTGACGGGGAATGGCTGAGACGACGAAGACGACGTACGAATGGACGAACCGGCGCTTGCTGTTCAGTCCGGAACGAGATACCGACATCGATTGGATGGATGCATTCGCGCAGGCGCCGTCCGTACTCGAGCGCGATACGTATTTGCGCATCTATTTCAGTTGCCGGCCGAAACCAATCGATGGCCGCTACGTCAGCTATAGCGCTTACGTCGACGTCGATAAACGAGACTTCTCGATTTTACGTGTGAGTGAAGAGCCAGTGCTTTCACTCGGGGAGCGGGGCACGTTCGACGAGTTCGGCATCTATCCGTTCTCGGCGATCGACGTCGGGGACGAGGTACACGCCTACTACGGCGGCTGGACACGTTGTACGTCGGTCCCGTTCAACGTCGCTATCGGCAAAGCAGTGAGTCAGGACGGTGGCAAGACGTTCGAGCGGATCGGACCGGGACCGGTTTTGTCGTATACGCTCGATGAACTGTTCGTCTTGAGCGGGCCGAAAATCCGGCGCTTTAATGACACGTGGTACTTGTTTTACATCGCGGGCCGGGAGTGGCTCATGCACGAAGGTAAACCGGAACCGGTGTACAAGATCCGTCTCGCCACGTCAGCCGACGGCGTGAACTGGGTGAAACAAGAGCGCGACTTGATCGAGAGCATCGTCCCGGACGAGGCACAGGCGAGCCCAGACGTGTTTTATGAGAACGGGTCGTACCATATGTTCTTCTGTTATCGCGACGCGACCGATTACCGGAAGAATCCCGAACGGACGTATCGGCTCGGCTATGCGTCGTCGCCGGACTTGTTGAACTGGACGCGCGACGATGACGTCATGCGCTTCACCCGCTCAGACGTCGGGTTTGACGACGAGATGGTCGCCTATCCACACACGTTCGTCGTCGGCGGAAAGCGTTATCTGCTCTATCTCGGCAACGAGGTCGGACGGGCCGGTTTCGGCATCGCCGAGCGGAAGGAGGAAACGACATGAAGTGGCGGAAACTCGGGCATATTTTCGATCCCAAGCCGCACGGCTTTTTCGGGGACTATTCTGCGTTCGCTCAATCACCGCAAGCACTCGTCTTCGACGACTTCGTCCGCATCTACTTCTCGACCCGGGAGCCGGATGCGGACGGGACGTTCAAGAGCCATATCCGTTACGTCGATATGACACCGTCGTTCGAAGTGATCGCCGTATCGCACGACCCGGTCATCCCGCTCGGAAAACTGGGCACGTTCGATGAGCACGGCATCTTCCCGTTCCACGTCACGCGGACGGACGCGGGCCTGTACGGATATACGAGCGGCTGGAGCCGACGCGAGTCGGTGTCGGTCGAGACGGGGATCGGCCTGTCGATCAGTCATGACGACGGGCATACGTTCGAGCGGCTTGGTGATGGGCCGGTGCTATCGGCGAGTGTTGACGAGCCGTTCCTCGTCGGGGACCCGTTCGTCTTCACGAAAGACAAGCAGTATATGTACTACATTTACGGTACGACGTGGAAGACGGGACCGGACGGCGTCGCCGAACGGACGTACAAGATCGCGCTCGCGACGTCCGAGGACGGGCGCACGTTCAACCGGTGCGGCCGCATCGTCGATGATGTGATTCCAGACGAGAGCCAGGCACTCCCGACCGTGTTCGAGGCGGGTGGCCGCTATCACATGGTGTTCTGTTTCCGTGACACGTTCGGCTTCCGGGACGACCCGACGCGCGGCTACCGGCTCGGTTACGCTTATTCCGACGACCTCATGCAGTGGACGCGCGACGACGCCTCGCTCGGTTTCGAGCGGAGCGACTCGGGGTGGGATTCAGCAATGGAATGTTACCCGCACGTGTTCGAGATGAACGGGCGGCAGTATTTGTTGTATAACGGCAACGCTTTCGGACGTGACGGCTTCGGTGTCGCCGTCTTGGAGGACGTATGATCACGCTCGGCCGCGGGTCGGTCGCCGACTACGAGGCCCACCTCGAGGCGTGTGATGCCTTGTTCCCGACGGCACTGTCGGAGAGGATCGACTTGCACGAATATGCGCGCAAGCTGCATGACCGGGCGACATCGTTCGAACTGTGGGACGACGACCGGTTGCTCGGCCTCCTCGCGGCCTACTTCGATACGGACGTCGCCTTTATCAGCCATATCTGTGTCTTGCCGGAGGCGCCGAAAGGGAGCGGGCATGACTTGTTGGTCAGACTGTTCGATGAGGCGGCGCAGCATCATAAGCAGTTGATCCGGCTACACGTCGAGAAGACGAATGAGCACGCCATTTCATTTTATAGAAAGCATGGCTTCGTCGGGACGGGACAAGCGGGGAACGATGTGATTATGGAGCGCGAAGCGTGAAGGTTCTGAATAGAATCGAAGCGCTTCTTTTTGTTTGGCCCGGGGAGTGTCAACAGAACGTCACTCGAATTTTCATAGGAGGCATGGTATAACAGATTTATGTGAATAAATGAACAAACGGAGGATGAGCATGAAACGTTTACTATTGATTTTACTCGGTGTGATGATGTTGGCGGCTTGCGGGACAAGCGAGGCGGATGAACGGGGAGAGCAGTTTACATATACGAGGTATGAGCTCCCGCTCGAAGATAAGATCGCGCTCGGCGATGGTTCGCACGAGATCGTCTTCGTCTTTGACTACAGTTGCCCATGGTGCAAAAAATGGATGGAGAGCGTCTTGCCGGAGATCGAGTCGCGGTGGATCGAGACGGGAGAGGCGACGTTCAAAGGACAGCCGCTCGTCTTGTTGAATGAGCAGTCGCAACTGCTCGCTAGTGTCGATGCGAATGCGGAACAAGTGATGCCGGAACGGTACTATGCGTTGCAACGCCACATCGGGCTCGACGCCGAGACGGTCTCGGACTTCGGCACGGAGGTGTACGTCCAACGGCTCGCGGAAACGTTCGATGTGGACGCGGAAGCTCTGCTCGCGCCGCAAGTCGACGCGGGGATTCAAAACGCACGGCTCTATACACGTGACCTCGGCGTCGAATACGTGCCGACCGTGTATGTGAACGGGATCAAGTTGCTCGACGCGTTCAGCTTAGAGGAGATGGAGCGGGTCATGTCTGGCGAGATTGAGGCGGGGGACCAAGTCGAGATGCCGAAAGAATGAACAAGCGACACCCTCATTTCTACTGGGTGTCGCTCTGTCCGCAGGCGATGCCGTCAAGATCGGTGTCGAACGACAGCAAATAGGCGTCGTGCTCGAGTGGGACACCGTCCGGGTAGACCGCGTTCAAATCGAGGCAGGAACCGTACACCTCGAAGAACGCATCCGTCTCGTCGGCCGCGGCGATTGCGTCGTCTTGGAGGGCGGCTAGTTCACTTTCGAGTTGCTCGTTCAAGGCGTGCGCTTCCCGCAATTCGTCTTCGAGCGCGTACATCTCGGTCCGTTGCGTCTCAATGACTTCTTCTAGATCGAACACTTTTTGAAACAAGTTGTCTTTCATCGTGTCTTCGCGGACGGCAAGGCGTGCCTCGAGTTTCTCGGTCACGTCCCGCTCGATTTGAATCGCTTGCCAAGCGAGGGCGTCGGCATGTTGTTCCTCGAGGGCGAGCAGAGATTCGTCGTAGCTCGCCTCGACCTCAGCTAAGTCGGCGCTGACATGCAGCTTGTCTTGTTCCAAGTTGTAGTAGTAGACGCTCGAGCCGACGAACAGTAAATATAAGACGGTCGCGAAGACTTGTAGTTTGATCGGCTCGACCGGATGTTCGGCGAACCAGATGAACACGAGGCTGAGCGTGCTCGCCACGCATGCAGCCGTGATGAACGTCATGATCGTCATAGACACCCCTCTTTTCCTAGACTCTCTTTGTCTATTCCTGTTTCGACTCGAAAACGAAGCGACAACGCGAGCATACTTTCAAGAAATCGAATCGACAGCTAGATGTTGAACAACATTTATCACAGCGAATGTTCACGTGTCATACATATCGAAAAAGCAGGAGTTTCGGCAGATTCGTGGAATACTGCAAAAAGAAAAAAGCGTTCGACTGTCGTCAAACGCTCTTCTTGTCTTCAAGCTGTTGATTTTTACGCCATTTCCAAATCACGAGACCGAGGACGAGGAAAATCGGAGCGGCCACCCAAGGACGGGCTTCGAGAATCGCGACAATTTCAAAGATGGACAACCATCCGCTGATCATGACGAGGATGAGCAACAAGGTTCGCAGTCCCCCCCGGACCGGAAACCAGTAATAGATGAATAACGTGATCAAAAAGAAAGCGAGCAAGCCCATGCGGTTAGTCCTTTCTAGCATCATTTTGACCAATTATAGCAGACAACATTGCGAGAGTGTTAGAGGGTTCCCTTTAAGACGACTTTTCGCTACAGTTGAAGATAGATTATCTAAGGAGGAACTAGCGTGAAATTTGGAATCATCGGCTTAGGATATGTCGGATTAGCCACCCTGTGTGGCCTTGCAAAAGCGGGACATGAAGTCATCGGTGTCGAGAAAGACCAACCGAGACTGCGCCACCTCATGAGCGGCCACGCACCGTTTCACGAGCCGGGTATGGCGGAAGTGCTCCAAGACTATGCAGACTCGATCACACTTACGGATAACACCGCCGACACAAATGATGTCGATTACTTGTTCTTGGCTGTCGGTACGCCGAGCAAGGAAGATGGCAGCTGCGACATGACGTTCGTCGATGCCGCTTTGTCTGAGATCAACACGAAGCAAAAAATCGTCATCCGCAGCACTGTGCCACCGGGAACGACCGACTTACTCAGCATCATGTATCCATCCCACACGTTCGCAATCGTGCCGGAATTCTTACAAGAAGGGCGTGCGCTCGCCGACGTCCTTAAACCGCAACGCGTCGTCATCGGCAGCGGGAATCTTGAAATCAGCGAAGAACTCGCCGGCATTTATGGCCGTCTCGGTGTGCCGATTGTTTGCACGACACCAATCAACGCCGAATTGATTAAATACGCCTCGAACGCATTTTTAGCCACAAAGATCAGTTTCATGAACGACTTGTCACGCCTCGCGGATAAAGCAGGCGCCGACATCGCGACGATTGCCGACGGGATGGGGCTTGACCCGCGCATCGGACGTTCTTACTTAAACGCTGGTCTCGGTTACGGCGGCTCGTGTTTCCCGAAAGATATGAACGCGCTCTTGAACGTCGCGGCCGAGAACGAACTCGACTTGCCGGTCATCCGTGCGGCGATTCAAGCGAACGATGAACAGATTGCCTATGTCGCATCGAAGATCGAACACCGTCCGAACCTGCGTGTCGCTTTCCTCGGTCTCGCCTTTAAACCAGGGACGGACGATATGCGTGACGCACCGTCGATCACACTCGCCAATCACTTACGGTTACGTGAAGTCGAAGTCGTCGGCTACGATCCGCTCGCGAAGTGGGAGTACCGTCAAGCGTTGACACCAGAAGAAGCGCTTAAAGGAGCCGACGTGGCGATTCTTGTCACGGAATGGGACGAACTCGTCAACTTGAAGCCGGAAGCGTTCGCCGGGATGCGGACGAAACGGTTGATTGACGCACGCAACGCATGGAAGTATGCGCGCGACCCAGAAGACGTCGAGTACGAAGGCGTCGGCCGCATGCAGGGCAAGACGAACACACCGTCATCGAAATGAGCAAAGACGAGACCTTTCAACAGGTCTCGTCTTTTTGGTTGCGGTCCATGACCTAGGTGCTGAGTGCGACGGCGGTTAGCGATTCGTCTGTTCTTTTGTCGGGCCCATGACACCGGGAACGTGTTGTCCCGCTTGGCGTAAAAGTACCGTCATCTGACCACGGTGATGCGTCTGATGGTCGATCATCATGCGGAGGACGGCACCGCGCGGCGTCATCTTCCCGTGGACGTCGACTTCTTCTAGCAAATAGTCATCTGTAAAACCGTCAGCGGCGCTTGAAATTTCTTGCGCGTATCGTTCGTACTGGTCGGCGATCACGCTCGCTTGATCGGGCTGGGTCAGGCTCTTCAAAGCTGAGAGACGGAAACCGAGCAAGTTCGTGAAGTAGCCGAGGGCGGTCGTGACGTGCCAACCGATCCAACCGAGTGAGTTATGGTCGGGGACGATTTTTTGGCCGAGCGTGTCATCGGTCATGGCGCGGAGCACGTCGAGCGTGCCGGTCGATGATTTTGTCCAATCCTGTTTGAAGTCGTTAGCGGTACGATACATAAGACTACCTCCTTCTGCGTATTCTACCGCTAGTATACGCATGTGCCTTTCGTTCGCGCACGTCTGATGATTCGGTGAAACATTTCGGTCGATTTTCCCGTAGAATGAAGGAGATAGGAGGGACTTGTTCATGTGGATTCTTATATTTGCAGCACTACTCATGTTTGTCCTAGGGTTCGCCGTCCACAAGTTAGGGTGGCACTTTCTCATTTCGGGCTATAACACGATGAACGAAGCAGACAAGGCACGCGTCGACATCAAACCGGTCGCACGGTTGATCGGTATCATGTGTTACGGCATCGGCTTCATCTTTCTCATCGTCGGCCTCATTGATTGGTTCGGGCTCGTCGTCCCAATCGAGCCGCTCTTTATCGTGCTCATCCTGTTCATCGTCGTCATCCTTTGGCGCGCCCAAAAGTATGACGGGAATATTTTTGACGACACGGGACGGCTTCGTCCGGGCGGGAAGAAGAAACTCATCCCGATCGTCCTCGTCTCTATGCTCTTGCTCACGGTCGTACCGGGGCTCCTGCTTTGGTTCTCTCAACCGACCGAAGTGACACTCACCGATACGGCACTCGTCATCGAAGGCAGTTACGGGCAAACCGTGCCGTATGACGAGATTGTTGATGTCATATTGACCAACGTCCCGGACGTCGAGCGTCGAACGAACGGGGCCGCTACAAGCTCACAACTGACAGGACACTTTCGAACGACTTATAAGGAAGACGTGCTTCTCTTCATCAACCGTGACGCCACAGCCGCCATCCGCATCGACTGGAGCGGAAAACCGATCTATCTAAATCTTGAAACGAACGAAGCAACGGAACAATTATATGAGGAGGTGATCACTCGATGAGTCCATGGTACGCGCGCAACATGCCGTTCTTTTTCCTGACGTTCTTTTTTCCACCGCTCGCGCTGCTCTTGCTCGTCTGGCAGTGGGACAAATTCACGACAGACCGGGGCATCAAACTGTTTTTCGCGGTCGGGATGACGGTGTTCATCGTGTTCGGTCTATTGCCGCGCGGCACGCTTCCGGTCATTCTGCCGATCATTTTCGGGTTGATCGCCTTAAAGCTCGTGCTGAACGTGATCAGACGAAAAAAAGGCTGACGCGCTAGACGTCAACCGATCGGGACGCTCAGTCAGGGCGTCCTTTTTTTTCGTTCACCCAAGCCTCGAACGCGTCAGGTTTGAGCGCCGGGGCGTAGTAATAGCCTTGCCCGAGCTCGACCCCTTCGGCAATCATCCGTTCAAGGTCTTCCTTCGTCTCGATGCCTTCGGCGAGTGATGTGAGCGCCTGCTCGCTCGCGAAGCGTGAGACGGCACGGAGGAAGGATGTGCTGTCTTTCGCTTTCCCGCTGACGTACATCCGGTCAATCTTCACTTCTTGAATCGGTAAGTGCCAAATCGCTTCGAACGAGGCGTAGCCGGTGCCGAAGTCATCGATCGACAAGCAGTAGCCGAGGTCGGCGATGTCCTCGAGCCGCTCGAGCTCGTTCGCATGTGACATGATGTCGGCCGACTCGGTCAATTCGATTTTCAAGCGGTCCGGCAGCCACGGGTACGTCTCGATCAAATCACGCAGCTTCGTGACAATCGACGGGTCGACCGAGTGGGCAGACAAGTTGTACGACAACGAGACGTCGGAGAATGACGTATCGCGCCAAGCGACGAGCTGGTTGATGACTTGGTCGAGGATCGAGTGAGATAACCATAAAATCTGGTCTGACCGTTCGGCAATCCGGATGAACTCGTTCGGCGGGACGTGACCGATATCCGGATGCTGCCAACGGGCGAGCGCCTCGGCCCCGACGACGCGTCCAGTTGTCAATTCGACTTGTGGCTGGTAGGCGACGGAGATGTGTCCTTGCTCGATCGCCTCGGGGAGCGCCTGTTCGATCAAGGCGGCCCACTGCAGCTGGGCGAGGATGCTCGCGTCATACCAGACGAACGGCGTCCGCGTCTCTTTGGCGTGTTGGAGTGCTCGTGTCGCCTCGAACAAACAATCGGTATAGTTCGGCGTCGTGTGTGCCGCCCCGATTTGAACGTGGACGGTCTGCCGTTTTTGATTGATCAACAGTTCGGTCGGGAACAGCTCCATCAGTTCATGTTCGTCGAGCGTGCTGAACCCTTTGACGTACAACATGAGCGTGTCGTCACGATAGCGGCCGAACAAATGATGCGCATACTTCTCGAGCCGGTCCTCGACGTGACGGGCGAACTCGGTCATGAGCAGGTCAGCATAAATCGTATCGTACCAGTCAACGAGATGGTGGAAATCGTTCAACTTGATCAAGAGGAACGTCCCATCGATGTCTTGTTTTTCCCACGCTCGGATAAAACCGTATTCGTTATACAGTTCGGTCGCGAGGTCGAATCGGACGAGGCGATCGACTTTCCGTTCGCGCTCGACGCGCTCGGTCTCATCTTCGAGGATCAAGTAGTACGTGAGTGTTCCCCCGCGCTTGAGCGGGATGATTTTCGCGTTCAAGAAACGGGCATGTTCTCCTTTTAAATGCAAAATGAATTGTGCGCTCGTCCCGTGCTCGGTCACACCTTCAAGTGCTTCCTGGAACAGGCGACGACCTGTGTTAGTGAATAGCTGGTTGATCTCGTACAAGTTCCGGGCGCCGAAGAACTGATCGAACACATCGTTCCGTTCGATGAAGTTATAAGCATCATCGATCAACGCGATGGCGAGACCGGTCTCTGAGAACAGGGACGACCAACGCTCGTGATAGCGAAGCAGGTCGTTCGATTGCGTCTCGAGCGTGTTGACGGTCGAATGGACGCTCACCGCAATCTCGCGGAGCTCGTCCTCGATGCCACGGAAGTCATGACTGGCCGGGAATGACGCCTCGACCGGTTCGGTGCTTGGGTCGATGGCGAGCGCACGGGCTTTCAAATGACTTAAATCATGGGCATACATTTTACGTGTATAGCAAAGCGCGACCAAGAGTCCGGTCGAAAGCACGAGCGTCGCGAGCAGGACGAGGACGGCGAGCGTCCCATATCGGTTTCGTTCCTCTAGGAGCAATGACTCGGTCGACGAGCGGATAGTCTGGAGAACTTCATGCGAGTCTTCGTAAAACTTGGTCCCGTTGACGTAACGCGCCTCGAGCGTCGAGCCGGTCGAAGTCAGTCGTCCCAACGCTAGGGCGCTCTCCGTTAAATCAGCGGTCGATTTCGTTTGGAGAGTAGGATTCGTCGCGATAATCTCTTCAAGTAAACGCGCTTCCGTGGCGATGGAGGCGAGTTCGGCTTCTAATTTTTCTCGGTCCGGCGTCTCCGCCAGCAAGTTCGTCACGTTTTGGATGAACGTCATCTGCATCCGCATGACGGCATCGGTCAACTCGTAGGCCGTGTTCGCTTGGGCGGTCCGCTCTAAGCCTTGGTAGAGCCAACGCCGATCAATCGATTCGATGACGTCAAACGGGACGTTGTCGAATTCGCTCAACTCGCCGTCGAGCGTCTCGTCTAGTCGTTCAGAAAAAGCGAGGAGGGCATCCCGTTCGCGTTCGTGGACCCCGGTCTCGAAATCATCGAGCAGCTGGGTGTTATACTGGAGCGCGCGTTCGCGATAAGGCGAGGACAACAACGCCGTCGGCTGGCCCGAGTTCAGTTCGTACAGTTTCGCGGCCTGGTGGAGGACAAGGTAAGACTCGACGCCGGCAAGGTCGGATGCATGGTTCAAGTTCGTCACGGACTGATCGACGCTGACGTGTTTCTCTTTCCAGTAATAGCTTAATCCGAGACCGAATAACAACACACCGACGAGGCAGGCGACAGCAAGTACCATCGTATAGATCCGGTACGGAATTTTGGCGAATCGGTTGCTTCCCATCGTACACTCCCTTTCTACCTTTCCTATCTTATATCGCATTTCGAGTCTTTCAAGTGAAATCCTGCTAACTGAAAAAAAACCCGACAAAGGTCGGGTTTTCAAATGCGTCAAAGGTCACGGTCGCTTGTAGCCGATGAGGCGTGATTTCCAATATGGCTCTTTGCTGATTTGGTTGTAGCCGAGACCAAACGTCCCGGCGTGGATGAACGTATCGGCGTCGATCATGATGCCCATATGGGACGGACCGGCCGTATACGTGTTCTCGAAGAAGACGAGGTCGCCGGCCTGAGGCACGAACGATTTGTCGAGCTGCGGACCGAAGTAAGACCCGGCCCAATAGTTGGCGACGTTCGTCCGCGGGATCGAGACCCCTGCTTGGTTGAACGCGTAATAGATGATGCCTGAGCAGTCAAAGCCGCCGTTGACCGGACTAGACGACGCCCAGATGTACGGCGTCCCGACGTATTTCTTAGCGACGGCGATCGTCGCGAGCCGGGTTGCTTGGGCGGTCTGTCCGTTGACTTGGGTGACGAACGCTTTGGCGACGAAACCTTGCGTCCCGTTCTCGTTGACACGGTAGTGTGTCGCCGTCTCGCCGACGACGTTCAACAGTCCGCCGCGGAGCGTCGACCCGACGACCTGGCTCGAATCGTTCGCTTGGGCGCGGATGGCGGCCGGACTTGCCGTATAGAACGTATGTGAGTCGAACGACCCGCTGACCCATGTTGGTGCCGTCGTTGAGCCTTTCGGTACTTCCTTGACGAACGAGGCTGCGACGAAGCCGGTCGTGTTACCGATATAAATCTGGTGCCAGCCGTTTGCCGTCTGGACGACGCGGAGCGTCTGACCGGCTTTGACGCTACCGACGATGGCGGAACTCGTCGACGCAGCAGCACGGACGTTCAAGGACGGGGTGTTGACGACGTAATCGACCGAAGTGTTCCCAGCCCCGGCGTCACCTAAGTTCGGTGCGACCGGTGCACTCGGTGCGGTCGTCGTCTGTTTCAAGTAGCCGGCACTGACGTAACCGCTCTTTCCGTTATACGTGACGTAGTACCAAGTGCCGCTCTGTTTCGTTGCTTGCACGGTCGCGCCGTTCGGGATCGTCGTGACGAGCGCGAAACCGATGCCTGCTCCTTTTCGCACGTTCAAGTTCGCCGTCGTGACGAACGATTGATTGACGCTCTCTTCTTTCGGCGCTGCCGGTGTCGCCGGCTGACTCGGTGAAGGTGTGGCAGGTTGACTTGGTGAAGGCGTCGCGGCGGCTTTCTTTAAGTATGTAGTGGCGACGAAGCCTGTCGTCGAACCGTATTTGATGTGCGACCACGAACCTTCGACTTTTAGGATCGTGACCGTTTTTCCTTTCGGGATCGTGACGAGTACGTTCGCCTTTGTCGATTTCGAAGCCCGGAGGTTCAAGTTGACGGTCGTCTGTGACGTCGATTGGGCGGTCGGGCTGACGGTGCTCGTTGATGCCGTCGGCTTAGTCGTTGCTGCCTTGGCTGTACCGAGATAGTCGTTATGTACCCAGCCGGTCTTCCCGTTAAAGGTGACTTGCGACCACTTACCGCTCGTCTTGAGCGGTTTGAGCGTTTGACCTTTTGGGATGGTGAGCAAGACATTATGGCTCGTACCGGCACCGGCGCGAAGGTTTAATGCAGCGGTCGTGACTCGATTTTTGCTTACTGCCGTCGTGAGTACGGTCGGTGATCCGGCCAAGTTAAGTGTTTGTCCGATGGCGATTCGGTCGGTCGTCAAGTTGTTCATCGACTTGAGTGTCGCGAGCGGGATTTGATGCTGTTGGCTGATCGACCAAAGCGTGTCACCGGCTCGGACGATATGGGTGCTAGCGGCGGACGCTTCGTCGGCCTGGGCGAGGACGCTTACGGCGGCGATTGCGGCGAATGAGTACATGAGGCCGGACTTGTGATTCATGGAGTCACTTCCTTTAATATAATAGAGTCATTCATGACGGGTAACGATACACATTTATTGTACGGTGCCGAGAAACCGGGAAGCAATGGTGGAAAGGACTCATTCGAGCGAGATTCCTTGAAAAGCAGGTCAATATTTTTTGATAGGTCTGTCAGATAGATGTCTCCTAAAAAGAGGGAAATTAGAAATTGACTTTATGTTGAATTTTGGAAGGTTTCGTATTTGTGCTTCATGCTATCATTAAGGCAAAACTGTTTGAACGAGGGTAGGGGACTATGATCGAGGGGAACTTTTCAACACAAACATACCGTAAACATCAAGAGAAACTGTTCGAGCTCGTACGGATGCCGGACGTGTCCGACGCGACAGTCGAGCAGGCGATCAGCTATATGTGCGAAGTCGTCGCGGATATGCTCGAAGTCGACACCGTATCGATCTGGCACTTCGATGAGACGCAACACTCGATCAGTTGTCAAGTCGCATATTCAAAAGATAAAGGCATCAGCAAGCCGGCATTAACGGTCTATCGTCAGGATGCGCCGGTCTATTTTGATGCGCTCTGCACGAACCGTGTCCTCCTGTTTGAGAATGTCCGGACGCACGAATGGGTGAAAAATTTATATCAACAATACTTCGTCGAAGGACAACGGGTTTACTCGATGCTTGACGCACCGATCTTTGCGGACGGACAAGCCCGCGGTGTCATCTGCTGCGAGACGTACGAGCTTCGGAAGTGGACGTATGTCGAAGAGCTGATCGTGAGTACACTCGCTGATTTTGTCGCTATTTTATATAGCCGGCTCGAACGTCAGTCGGTCGAACAACACATCGCCCGGCTCGCTTATACGGATGAATTGACAGGACTGATGAATAAGAACGCGTTCATCGAACGAGTCGACCAGATGCGGGACGAACTTGATCATCACCTGGGGTCACTCATTTACGTGAGAATCGATGAGTTCCGCTCTGTCGAGGACGCGCTCGGCAGCGAGAAGGCCAATCAATTAATCCAGGAAATCGCGAATCGGCTCCAACTCGTCGTCGATCCGGCGATGCTCGCCCGGAGTTCTCAATCCGGTTTCGTCGTATGGACACCGTACGGCGACCGGATCAAAGCGTACGGGATTGCCGACATGCTTTGCGAGACGGTGATGAGCGAGCCGTTTACCGTCGATGAACTGGATGTCGTCCTGACGATGAGTGCCTTTATCTCGATTGAGGATAAGACGCGCTCGACGCTCGAGATGATTCACACGACACGGATCGCCGCTAGTTATCATCATGTCCAACGCGGTGGCATCATCTTCTATGAAGAGAAGATGGGCGAGAAGGCGACGGCCCGATTGACGCTTGAGATGAATTTGCGCAAAGGGCTCGCCTTGAACGAGTTTGCGCTCTACTATCAGCCGAAGATTGACGGTTCGACCGGACAGCTTAACGGTTTTGAAGGGCTCATGCGTTGGATCCATCCGGAAAAGGGGCTGATCCCGCCGCTCGACTTTATCCCGCTCGCCGAGTCGACCGGTGTCATCATCGCCCTCGAGGAGTGGGCGCTTGAGGAGGCATGCCGCCAATTGAACGCGTGGCACGCCTCTGGTCGGACATATCACTTGGCGCTCAATTTGTCGGCCCGTCACTTCCTATCAGAAGGCGTTGTCGAGAAGTTCGCCCGTGTCGTCGAAAGAATGGGTGTCTGCCCGAACTATTTGACGTTTGAGATCACGGAGAGCGTCGGAATGGAGAATCAGCAGCACGTCATCGAACGGTTCATCGCCTTCCGCAAGCAAGGATTCTCAATCTCGATCGATGACTTCGGGACAGGTTTCTCGGCGTTCGTCTATTTAAAGCATTATCCGATTCATGAGATCAAAATCGACCGTCAGTTCATCCAAGCGACGGAGAACGACCCGACCGGAAACGTCATCGTCCAATCGATCATCGAGCTCGCCCGCGGCCTCGGTTTAAAGACCGTCTGCGAAGGCATCGAGACGACCGAGCAGCACGACGCACTCCGTTTGCTCGGCTGTGACGAGATGCAAGGGTATTACTTCTCGCGTCCGCTCGCGATTGATGAGCTTGAGGTATGGATTGAAGCTTATAACAATGAAAACAAGGATTCGCTCCGTTGAGCGAATCCTTGTTTTCATTACGGCAGGTCAATTTGAATCGTCGTCCCGACACCGAGGTCACTCGTCACGGTGACCGTGCCCCCGTGTGCCTTGACGATGTCCCGGGAAATCGCCATCCCGAGCCCACTGCCGAGCGCGTCGGTCGTATTCGTCCCTCGGTAATAACGTTCGAAAATATACGGCAGGTCGGCTTCAT
The DNA here is from genome assembly GCF_004337245.1 of Exiguobacterium sp. SH1S1. NCBI lineage: Bacteria > Bacillati > Bacillota > Bacilli > Caryophanales > Exiguobacterium > Exiguobacterium sp. SH1S1. The sequence continues at coordinate 795,433 of NZ_SJUZ01000001.1, read as the reverse complement.
CAATGCCGTTCCCATCGTCTTGTACGATAATCGTCCCGCCTAGGACCGTGACATGTACCGTCACTGACTCGTCGTTATGGAGGAGGGCGTTATAGATGAAGTTGAGCAACGCCCGCTTCATGAAATGACGGTCGACGTCGCGTGACGCCGCGTCTGTGCTTGAGAACGTGATGTTGCGCGTCGCAAACCGCGGGTCGTTCAAGACGTCGATGACGAGCTCGCGGACGAACGGCTCGAGCCCGGTCGTCTCGCGGTTGAGCGGGAAATCACCGTGCTGCAGCCGCATCGTCAAGTTGAAGTCGTCGAGCAGTTCTTTCATGTAGAGCGCTTGGCGTTCGATGACTTCAGCGTACTGGCGCCGTTCCGTTTCGTCGACGTCTGTATCCTCGAGCAGTTCGGCGTAGCCTTGGATCGAGGCGAGCGGTGTCTTCAAGTCATGGGAGACGTTGCTCATCCACTCTTTGCGGCGGCGCTCGAGTTGTTCCCGTTCTGACTCATATGTCGTCAGTGTCTGTGACACATCGTTCAAGTTTGCGAACACGGGTCGGTACATGCCGGGCCGTTTCGGTTCGACGGTCGAGAAGTCGCGTGCTTTCAGCTGGGCGATCCGCTCGGTCAAACGATAGACAGGGCGTGTCAAAATCGAACTGAAGGCGAGCCCGATCAGTGCGGCGACGGCGAGATCGACGATGAGTAAGATGACTGTCGCTCGCGACACGTAAGCGAAGATCGCCTCGGGATCAAGCATGAACAGGGCACGGTCCTCTTTGGCGTCTGGTACGCCGATCAAGTAGCTATACGTTTCAAATTCACCGACGAAGTAGAGGACGAGGTCGTCGTCTTTATACTTATAAATCTGAATCAGTTCGATTGGGGAGTAGGAATCGGGTGCGTCAACGGGCGCATCGACGTCGCTGACCACGTCACCTGAAGCATCGAGGATTTGGATGAACGCCCCGAACTCCTCAAGGGCGGTTATCCCGTCTTCGTTGACGACCGGTGCGCCGTCCTCGAGTGACATGTACTGGTTGAACGTGCGGGTGAACGTCTCTCCGGAGTTGCTCTCGACGTCATCAATCCCGGTCCGGTCGTTGACGAGCAACGTGACGAGAATGACGACGTTCAAAATGACGACGATGGCAACGATGGCGAGAATCGACACCAAGTAACGTCCGGTCAATTTCCATTTCAATTCAAACGCCCCCTATGCCTCAAACTTATAGCCGAGCCCTTTGACCGTCTTAATATAGATCGGTTGTGACGGGTTCGGTTCGATTTTTTCGCGGAGTCGGCGCATGTGCACCATGACCGTATTGTCAGAGCCGTAAAAGTCCTCGCCCCAGACGCGGGTGAACAACGTTTCTTTACTGAGAATCCGGTTCGGATTACGCATGAAGCAGGCGAGCAGGCCGACCTCTTTCGCCGTCAGTTCGAGCCGGACGCCGTCTTTGTATGCTTCTGTCTCGTCTACATTCAACCGGAACGGCCCGACGATTGTATCGACGGGTGCTGGTGCGTCGTACATCGAGACACGGCGAAGCTGCGCCTTGATGCGGAAGGCGACTTCTTTCGGACTGAACGGCTTCGTGATGTAATCGTCGCCGCCGATGGCGAGGCCGAGGATCTTGTCGATTTCGTCTGACTTCGCGGATAAGAACAAAATTGGAATGTTCGACGTGTCGCGGATTTGGCGGCACAGGTCATAGCCTTCACCATCCGGCAACATGACGTCGAGAATGGCAATGTGCGGGGCGAACGTGTGGAACGTCTCCAAGCCGCTTTTGACGGTGTGGGCGGTCGCGATTTGTGTGAATCCTTCTCGTTCAAGCGCTTTTTGAATGAGTATACATAAATCTTTTTCGTCGTCGACGATTAAAATACGTGGTTGGTCCAATGAAATCACCTCTCCTTGTAGCATATCATTTAAGGATTTCGTAAGGTACGCGTGATTTTCAGTTAAGGTGGCGCGTGTATCGTAGTGTTTAGAAAGAGGTGCTATTCATGGAATCATTATTACAAGTCAACGCAATCGAAAAAACATATGGGAAAGGCGACACAACGTTCAAGGCGCTCGACGATGTATCATTCACGATCGAACACGGCGAATTTGTCGGCATCATGGGACCATCTGGCGCCGGGAAATCGACACTGTTGAACGTGCTCGCGACGATCGATACGCCGACCGCGGGGGATATCCTCATCGAAGGGGAAAACATCGCCAAGCTCGACGAGGAATCACTGTCGGACTTCCGACGCGACCACCTCGGTTTCATCTTCCAAGACTACAACTTGCTCGACTCGCTCACGGTACGGGAGAACATCTTGCTGCCGCTCGCCGTCGCCAAGACACCGGTCCGCGAGACGCGGGTTAAAGTCGACGCGCTCGCCAAGCGGTTCGGGATCGCGTCGATCCTTGATCAATATCCGTACGAGATCTCAGGCGGGCAAAAACAACGGACGGCTGTGTGCCGGGCGCTCGTTGCCGATCCAAAACTTATCTTCGCCGATGAGCCGACAGGTGCGCTCGATTCAAAGTCGGCGACCGACCTGTTACAGACGCTCGCCGGGCTGAACGAGGCCGAGACGACGATCATGATGGTGACACACGATGCCTACGCCGCAAGCTTTTGTCGCCGGGTCCTCTATATTCAAGATGGAAAGCTATCGCGCGAACTGATTCGCGGCAGCAAGTCGCGTGACGCGTTTTATCAAGCGATTTTAGACGAGCTCGCAAAAGGCGGTGCGACCGATGACGTTATTTGATTTGGCGAAGAAGAACGTCGCTCGCAATCTATCGCGGTACGCGCTCTACGTCGGGACGACGATCTTTTCCATCATCATCTACATGACGTTCGCGACGCTCAAACATAGCGGGGAAATTAGTGCCCTCGCCGAGACGTCCGGACAGATCAGCGGTCTCATGAACGCTTCGACGTTCATTCTGCTCATCTTCGTCGCGCTGTTTATCGCTTACTCGAACGCCTTTTTCTTGAAAGGACGTAAACGGGAAGTCGGACTGTATTCTCTTCTCGGGGTACGGAAAAAGCAGATAGGTCTCATCCTGTTGTTTGAGAACCTCGTCATCGGTGCGGTATCACTCGTGATCGGGATCGGGCTCGGTTTGATTGGGTCGAACGTTTTGTTGCGGCTGCTACTCAACTTGATGAACAGCGACTTGTCGATCGGGTTCACGGTCTCGACCTCGGCGCTCGTCGAGACGACGCTCGTCTTCCTCGCCATCTTTTTATTCACATCGTTCCAAGGTTACCGGGTCATCTATCGCTTCAAATTAATCGAACTGTTCCATGCCGACAAAAAAGGCGAGGACGTGCCGAAAGCGAGCCCGCTCATGGCGCTACTCGGTATCCTCACCCTCGGTACGGCTTACACGCTCGCGCTGCAAGACCTCGCCACGTCTCCGCTTTGGGGTTATCTTGCGGCGGCAATGCCGCTTCTCATCATCGGTCTTACCGTCATCGGTTCCGGTCTCTTGTTCCATAGCGTCCTCATCTTTATCCTCGGCCGCCTAAAAGCGAACGAGCGTTGGGCGTGGCGCCGGCTCAACTTATTGACGACGTCACAGTTGTTATACCGGATTCGAGGCAACGCGAAGACGTTGACGCTCATCAGTATCATCAGTGCGACGGCGATCACGGCTGGCGGGGCCATCTTTAGCGTCTACTACTACGCGGAACAACAAGTCACTTCGTACGCTCCCTATACGTTTGCTTGGCAAGGCGACAAACAAGACATCGACGCCGATGTGTTGGCTGAGACGAGTGTCATGCAAAAGACGGTTCGTGTCGCCTTAGAGACGGGAGAGCGGGAATATGGCGTCATCGATGAGACGACGTTCCGAAAACTTGCCGCCGACCTAGGCTGGAGTGAACCGGAACCGCTGCAAGAGCAAGGCGTCTTCTTGATTGATCCGTTCTATGACGAACGGTTCTCGGAAGACGTGAACGATGTGACGCTAGACGAGACGACGTATTCGGTCGCGTCCCGCTATGACAAGACACCGCTCAACGTCATGACGTTCGGCGGACTGTTCCTAGTCACACCGGATGACGTCTTCAAGACATTGCCGGGAGAAGGGACGATGTATCAAGCCGTGTCCGTCGCTGACTATAAAGAGCAGACCGTCTTGTCGGATCGCTTGTCGACAGCAGATAACTTCTCGAGTGCGACAGCGTTATACGCTGAGACGATGGCCATGCACGGAGCACTCTTGTTCGTCGGTAGTTTTCTCGGACTCGTCTTCCTCGTCGCAACGGGCAGCATCATCTACTTCAAGACGATGACCGAGGCCGAGGAAGACCGCTCGAAGTACGCGGTGTTACGAAAAGTCGGGATCTCGAAGCGGGATATTAAACGCACGATCCGTCAACAAATCGCGGTCGTGTTCCTCGCCCCATTCTCGTTAGGGATTTTGCACGCCTCGGTCGCGCTCTTCGCGTTCTCGCGCTTGCTCGTCATGGACTTCACGGTACCGGTGCTCGTCTGGATGGCGGTCTATTCTGCCATTTATACGCTGTATTACGTGTTGACGGTTCGACGGTTTACGAAATACGTTATCTGAAGGAGAGAATATTATGAAGAAACTAGTAATTGCGGCTTTCGCCCTCGTCATCGTGGCGCTCGGGCTTGTGAACATCGACTGGAACCGGCTTGGGAAAGAGGCGTTATATGTACAAATCGGGGAAGCGACAAACGTTGAGGAGACGACGCTCGAGTCGGGTGACGTCGTCCGCCGCTACGAGTATACGATGCCGGCGTTGACGAAAGACGGGGATTCGCAACCGGTCACGTTCACGGCGGCGAAGGAGCTTCGAAGCGGGGCATACTTGAAGCTATATGTGAAAGATCAAGACGTCGTCACGTCTTACGATGAAGTAACGGTCGCAGATATTCCGAAGGCGGCTCGAGAGCAACTATAGGGGTAGACTCAAATCAACCTCAACCCAAAAAGCCTTTCCCGACGATCAACGTGTCGTCGGGAAAGGCTTTTTGTGTGCTCATGCGAGTGAACTTTCTCGCTCGGCTAATTCGTATTGGAGTATGTACGTCAATTCTACATGTACTTGATCTGAAAAGTTAGTCTTTCTGACGTGCGTACGTGGTCGTAATCCACATTCCAAAGCAATATCGATGATTGTCCGAATCTGATTTTCCGTATAAAAACGTTTGCGTCCCATCGTGAACGGGGTCGGCGGTAAGACGCCGTCCGTCTCCCATTTGATCAACTGTTGCTGGCTGCGTGGGATGCCGGCAACGGTGAAGGCGCGACTCAATTCTTTAAGCGGATAGACAATTAAATGGCGTCCGTTATATTGAAATGGTTTACCTAGTTCGGGACGATATGCATCCCATTCGGTCGCAAAGAACGTTAAATCGATCGTGTCAACTTCAAATTGAGCGGAAGGAATTGGAGTGGCGAGTGCGATGTCTAAGTTGTTCATCTAGTGTTAGCTCCTTCTTCAAGTCTGCCGGGTGGTAGTACCCTCCCTCGTATAGTACCCTATTTTCAAAAAATTAACTGTTCATTTTTTGAAAGCGTGGAAATGAATTTATGGGACTTTCGATGCGGTTGTCAAATTTACACAACGTCTATAAAAATACCCTAAATGGTATGGCGATGCAAGTCATAGGAATGATTTGAGGCAGATGTAACGACTGCTTGATGATGTGGTTCAAAAGTCACGGTTGGAACATTTACGACTTTTGAGCAAAACGGTTTCCTCGTCGGTTAATAAGGGCGAAGGAGGTGAGACATATGGCAGTGTATCGAGAATACGCAAGCGTTTTTTATCTCGACACGAAACGGCTCGTTTACGGCAAGGAAAAACGTCAGCTCGTCCGCTTCGGTCCGCTCGGTGCGCGGATGGAGACCGAGGAGATCAAACAGTTTGGCGACTTGTTGATCCCGTTACTCGCGGTCGAGTCCGCTGCGTACGTCGTGTCGCGTGAGTTCCACGTGACGGTCTAAATTGGAGGCTCCCACTTATGCTAATACCCCCTCGTCCCGCCGCTCACAATCGGCACGATGAGCAGGTGGTCACATGAGCTGGCCCGAACTCATCTCAAACCTAGGATTCCCGATCGTCGTCTCGCTCTATCTGCTCCACCGGATCGAGACACGTCTTGAGCGGATGATTCAGCTGCTCGAACGTCTGGACTCCACCTATCCGTCTGAATTGTAACCACTCCCCGAAAGGAGCCATCCCCTATGGCACAGCTGACAGAAAAGAAAGCCACGCTCGTCCTGACGACGCATCATGACCTCGAAAGTTTGAAACCGACGAAGAAGACGCAACGGTTCGGTCCGATTCGCGCTGCGCTCACGGCAGATCAAGCCGATTCATACGGTCAGCTCATGCTCGATCTTCTCGAACATGAAGATTTCACCGTGTCGGTCATCCGCGAATACGACTTAGCCTAATCCACTCACATTCTAAGGAGGAAATGAACCATGACTGAGACAAAACTAGAGATCGCCTTTTTGGACACGTTTAACAAAGTTGCCCGCTTCCGTTTGAACAACGTCAAACAACCGGTCGACCCAGTGAAAGTGCAAGCGCTCGCCGACTTCATGGTCGCGAACGACCCACTCGGCAAAAACGTCGTCAAGTGGACCGAGATCAAGATGATCGAAGGCACCGAGACGGTGTTGAACATCCAATAATCGAACCCGGAAGGTGACTGAGTTTTCAGTCACCTTTTTTTATTTTGGTCAATCCACTTTAAACTTCTCGACTTCAAGACGATAAAGAATGAAACGTTGTACTTGAGAGGGGAATACATACATGGCATGGAAAGAAAAATGGTCAGCGGCTGTACGTCGATTGAACCTGCGTCGCATCGATGTCCGCCGCTTTACATGGAAACCGAAACAACGGAAACGACAAAAAGTAGAGACATCCGCGCCTTCAAGTAAAGGCCTGACGATTCGTCAAAAGTTATGGGGACTCGTCATCCTCGCACTCGTCATGGTCGCCGGTGTCGGCGGCTACTCGCTATTGTCACTCGCCGACGCGAACCGTCAAGGCGACGATATCGTCAACAACTGGAATAAAGGGCTCGATTACGCCCACGAACTAAACACGCTCGCCGCGAACTATCGTGCGCTCGAACTCGAGCATATCGTGACCGAGGACGCGGCCGGAAAAGAAGAATTGATGGCGAGACTGAAAGAGATTCGGACCCAAATCAATGAACTCGCGCCGAAATATGAGGCGACAGCGTCAGGCGAAACCGATAAAGAACTGTTCGCCAACTTCGCCCGCCAATGGGAGATGTATCAACGCGTGTCAGACAACATGCTCATCTTTAGTACATCGGGCAACAACGGCATGGCCCGCTCGTACTACGATGCCCAGTCCCAGTCTACATATGAGAACTTTACGCAACGCCTGACCGAACTCGTCGATTACAACTCAGAAGGCTCGCGGCAAGTCGGGGCGGACATGGAGCGTGAGTTCCAACAAGCGCTCATCGCCTTGCTGGCCGTGACGGTTGGGGCGATCGTGATCCTCTTGTTCCTCGGGATGAGTCTACTTCGTTCGATCATCAAGCCGATGCGGATGCTCCAGACGAAATTCGATGAACTGGCGTCACAAGGCGGGGATTTGACAATGTCGATCCCGGTCACGTCGAACGATGAGATCGCGCAAGTGAGCCGTTCGTTCAACGCCTTCCTCGCCTCGCTTCGTGAGATTATGATCGATGTCGACGAGACGGCGAAAGTCGTGCTCACATCGTCGCAAGAAGTCGCCGCGGAAGTGACCCAACTGAGCCGTTATATGGAAGAGACATCAGGTACGGTCGAAGAACTGACGGCCGGGATGGAAGAGACGGCTGCTTCGTCGCAAGAGATGAGTGCCTCGACGACCGAGATGGGCAGCTCGATCGATACGATCGTCGAACTCTCGAACGATAGTGCCCAAACAGCTGGACATGTCGAACAGCGTGCCCACGCGATGCGTACGCAAGCCATCGCCTCGAAGACGGAAGCGAACGCCATCATCCAGAAAAAACGCGTCGAGCTCGATGAGGCGATTAAAGGTGCCAAGTCGGTCGAAGAGATCCGCGTCTTGACGAGTGCGATCCTCACGATTGCCGACCAGACGAACCTGCTCGCCTTGAACGCATCGATCGAGGCGGCACGAGCTGGTGACGCCGGACGAGGATTTGCCGTCGTCGCGTCAGAAATCCGTAAGCTCGCCGAGAACTCGCGTCAAACCGTGAACGAGATTCAAGCGGTATCGAATACGGTCATCGATTCGGTCGAACGGCTCAATACGAGCTCGGCGGATATGCTCACGTTCTTGAACACGAACGTGCTCGCCGACTACGACCGGCTCGAGGAATCGGCAACGCAGTACGAAGAGGACGCGACCGTATTCGGCAAGACGGCGAACACGTTCGAGACGAACGCGCTGCAGCTCCGCCATATGACCGATAGCATTTTGCACGTCATCCAAGAAGTCGCGACGACCGTGACGGAAGGAGCGGACGGGACGCAGTCGATCTCAGAGAAAGTTCAACTGTCCGTCGAACGGTTCAACGATGTCCAACAGCGGATGAACGAGACGGAACAGCGGGCGACCGAACTATCGAATCGCGTGTCACAGTTCAAGTTATGAAACCGGACCACAGTCAAACGACTGTGGTCTTTAATTGTGACAAAAATTGGAACATAAAACTGATAAAGGTAGTCAATAAGAAGTCAGACTTCTTTTATTTGGTACATATTAGGTTTCGTCATCCGATATAAGAATGGCAATACAAAATTAGAGAGAAGTAGAGGTGGGAGAGGACGTGTTCCTCAAAAGAGATGAAACGATTGAAAACACTGTCATTAACGCAAAAATTATTTAGTGGTATCGGACTTATTTTATTGTTCGTTGCGTTCGGCATGGGCTATAACTTATGGACGCTTCAAAATATGACGAATCAGTATGAAGATATGATTAGCCATGATGTGATGAAGATGAAGGCGGCCGACGACCTGTCGCTCGGCATGACGCGTCAGGCATATGGACTTCGGGGTTACATACTCGAGCAAGATGACTCGCGTCTCGACGCAGAGAAACGTGGGTCAGAAGACAAGAAACAGGCGATTCAGACACTCATCGAACTTGCCGAGACAGAAGAAGAACAGACAGAACTCGAGAATCTTTTATCCTATGCAACCGGCTATGATGAGTTAGCCGCCCAATTGATTGCAGCAATCGATGAAGGGGACGAAGAGTCGATCGACCGACTCGCGCTTCGACTCATGCCGGATGTGACAGCTTCAATCACGGAGACGGGCGAGCGGTTACAAGCCGAGTCAGAGGCGGAGATGTTCGAGCAGCAACGAAGACTTGAAAAGTTAGGTGAGAAGGCAGTCTTGTACTCCGCGGGAATCGCGATTCTCATCTTGCTCCTGACAATTGGTGCCGGTTACGCCTTGAAACAAATGGTGACCGTCCCACTCCGGATGTTGTCAGACGAAGTCGCCGTCGTCGCGAATGGCGATTTGACACGCGCCGACTTGGACGCGCTGACGCGTGACGAGATCGGGCAGCTCATGGTCGGCTTCAACCAAATGAAAGGCAACTTGCGTGAGTTGATCAATGAAGTGAACCGTAACGCCCAAGAGATCACGGCGCAATCGGAAGAGCTTTACGCCAGCACGGAAGAGATGTCGTCGCAAACTGAAGAAACGACGCGGATGATTGAGGCGGTCGTCGAAGAGACGATTCAACAAGCGAAAGAAGCGACGGGCAGTGCCAAAGCGGTCGCTGCGGCCGATGAAGGCGTCGAACAGATCGCCCGTTCAATCGGGACGATCAGCGAAGACGTCGCGATGAGTCTAAAGCTCGCCGAACAAGGGGACGAGACGATTCAACAAGCGAAACAAGAAGTGCTCGCCCTTGCAACCGAGACACGAATGACCGGGGAATCGATCGCGGCGTTGAAACATCAGTCGGACGAGATCGCCTTGATCACGGAAGTCATCCAATCAATCACGGACCAGACGAACTTGCTCGCCTTGAACGCGGCCATCGAAGCCGCCCGGGCCGGTGAACAAGGCAAAGGGTTTGCCGTCGTCGCCGAAGAAGTCCGGAAACTCGCCGAACAGTCGAAACAGTCGGCGACACGGATCGCCGGATTGATCGAATCGATCCAAGTCCAATCAAACGCCGTGCTCGCAAGGCACGAACTCAGTGCGAAGCGGGTCGAGGCGAATACGAAACTGTTGGAGAAAGCGACAAACGCGTTCCAACAAATCGTCGTCCAACTCGAGACGTCGGTTGAGAACACGAAACATATTCGTGTCGCCTCAAACGAGATCGCTTTGACGACAAAACAAGTCGCCACGGCCGCCCTCGGGATTGCGACCGAGAGCGAACAGATGGCGCAGACGATGCGTTCGGTCGGCGAGACAGCCGATTCACAGCTCGCGATGATCCAAGAGTTGAACGGCGTCGCCGAGTCACTCGGGAACATGACGGGAGATCTGCAGACGTTGATCGGAAAATTCAATACGTGACTTTAGCCGTCCTCGGACGGCTTTTGTACGTTCAAAGGATTGACGATGCTACGTTTCGGGAATGACGGGATAGAACGCATTTTAGATGGAAAAGGGGAATTTGAATGAAATATACGGTCATCACAGGGGCAAGTTCAGGCATCGGCTACGAGGCGGCGAAGCAGCTTGCCAAGCAAGGGAAATCGCTCGTGCTCGTCGCGCGTCGCACGGACGAGCTTCAAAAATTGCGTGACGAGATCAAGTCGATCTCACCAGACAGCGACGTCATCCTCAAAACGAATGACTTGTCATATAGTGAAAACGTCTATGCACTCTATGAGTCGCTCGCCGACCTCGATATCGAGACGTGGATCAATAACGCTGGGTTCGGGGACTCGAATCTTGTGAAAGACGCCGAAGTCGGGAAAATGGAAAACATGATTCGTCTAAACGTCGAGGCGCTGACCGTCTTGTCGAACTTGTACGTTCGGGACTACCACAAGGTCGAAGGGGCGACACTCCTAAACATTGCCTCGGTCGTCGGCTACCGCATTGCGGCGAAAGGGGTCACGTACAGCGCGACGAAGTTCTTCGTCAGCGCCTACACGGAAGGACTCGCCCAAGAACTTATCCAAAACGGCGACAAGTTGCGGGCGAAAGTGCTCGCACCGGCTGCGACCGAGACCGGATTCGCGAGCCGGGCCCGCGAGGAAGAGAACTTCGATTACAGTGAGAACGTCGCGAAGTACCATACGGCCGAAGAGATGGCCGAGTTTTTAGTTCAATTGCTTGAGAGCGATGAAACGGTCGGCATCGTCAATCACGAGGACTACTCATTTGAACTGCGCGGACCGATTCATCCGTATATGGGGTGAGTTAGACAGCATTCAATACCATAAGCAGACGACAGCCCGAACTCTTTTTGAGTTCGGGCTGTCGTTTAGGATTGTCGCATCGTATCCGCATAGCCCCCGGTCAGGCGGTGGGTCAGGCGATGATACCAGTAGCGCAGACGCAGGCGATATACATACGTTCGGGACGTGTTCGGTAAGACGACGTTATCGATATAGTCGGCGAACATGGCGCGGAACATTTTGTCCTCACTATCGTCGTACGTCGCGCTCCACATGCCGTGCTCTTCGACTTCGAGCAGCGTCGCGATCGTCTCGTCGTCGAGTTGACCGTCTTCCGGCAAACGTTTGACGAGCATCTCGACCCGGTGGCTGCAAATCGAGGCATAGAGCGAATGGGCCCGTGGGTTTCGCGGATTTGCGTTCAAATAGCCGATTGCGGCTTTGAGCAGCTCGTCGTTCATCTCGAGCGGGATCTCATCGAACGCTTGGAAGAATTCGAGCAACATCGGCACGGTCTCTTCGCTGAAACCGGCGAGACGGACGTAGTGCATGATGTGTAAACCCGCTTCGCCGTAGAATTTACGATTGAAGTAATGGACGGCAAGGGCGCGCCGTGTCATCGGTACGTCCGGATAGCGCTCGACGGCGCGGCAGTAATGTTGCTCGGCCTCAAACGTAAACCCGGCGTCTTCGCTGAGGGCGCCGTGCAGGCAATGGATGAGGTAATGGTCGCCCATCGTACTCGCGGTTTCGAGCACTTGTCTGGCTGTCTTGAAATCGCCTTCGCGAATGAGCGGATAAGCGCGCATCGCCGGGAAGAACGGGTCGTTCGGGAAAGCCGTCTCGCCGCGGACGATGAGCGTCTCGATGGCCTCGGCGTTATAGTCTTCGATCAACTCTTCAAGGAGCATCATCTCAAGGAAGGTGCGCTGAAAGTCTGGGGTGTGTAAGTCGATGGTGTGTTTCAAATGAGGTCCCTCCCAGCTTTTGTGATTGTCGCTTTATTATACAAGTCAATCGCTTCACGAAGTAGCATTATTTGAAAAAATGGGAAAAGAAAAGAGGGGGAGCGCATTTGGGGGAAGGAGGGATCAACGTGGTCACGTTCACGGGCTATATCGTCGAACTCGAGGCAGCGCGAATTCGGGTCGCACCGAAGTTGGAGGCTGAACCGTTCGACGGCATCGTGTTTCATCTAGACGAGCAGATCGGGGACACATCGACGCTCACGGTCGGCCAATTCGTGCGGGTCGAGCATAGTGAGATGATGACGAAATCATTGCCGCCCCAGGCGGCGGCGCACCGGATTGATGTGCTATGATGGATGAGAGGTGAGTCATATGGGACAGTGGAATTTTCTTTGGCTCGGCGGCGTCATCGCGCTGAGCGCATTTCTCGTCTGGCTCTTGCAAGACGCGATCCCGTTTTGGATGCTATCGATTTTGCTGCTGTTACTCGGGGCCGCGGTCGGTAACGTGCAACGCAAATTGAATAAGGGCGAGTAAAAAGCACGTCTTCCGATTTAGTCGGAAGGCGTGCTTTCTTCGTCTCGCTCTGTGGCAGCCGGTTTAGCTTTTTCTTCTTTAGCAGGCTTTTCTTGTTTAGCAGGCTTTTCTTGTTTGGCAGGTTGTTCTTTTTTAGTAGGCTGTTCTTTTTTAACAGGCTGTTCTTGTTTAGCAGGCTGTTCTTGTTTAACGGGCTGTTCTTTTTTAGCAGGCTGTTCTTTTTTAGCAGGCTGTTCTTTTTTAACAGGCTTTTCTTGTTTAACGGGCTGTTCTTTTTCAACATGCTTTTCTTGTTTAGCGGGTTGGTCTTTTTTAACCGGTTTTTCTTCTGTGACTGGTTTCTCTTTTGGCTGATCTTTCGGTTTGCTTTCTTGCTTTTTGACTGGTTTCTCTGCTTCAGCTGCTGGTTTTTCAGGCGCCACCGGTTCTGCCGGTTCTGTCACAGGAGGTTCCGGCGTGACCGGTTCTTCTGTGACGGGAGGCGGCGTCGGTTCTTCAGCTGGCACTTCCGGTTCAACGACTTCAGGCTCTGGCGTTTCCTCTGGCGTTGCCGGTGCGTCTTCAACCGGCTCTTCGGCAGGCGCGACCGGTTCTGGTGCAGCTTCCGGGGCCTCGGCTTCTGGTTGCGGCGCTGGCGCTGGTTCCGTCACGGGTTGCTCATTTCGAGGTGGCGTGATTGGTGCGACCGGTGCTAGTTTAGCTAACGGTGGCGCTGGTGTGTCCGATTCAAGAAACGCGAGCACGTCTTGTTCGAACAGGGCGACCGGGAGTGCTTTTGACTTGAGGTGCATGGCGAGTACCCGTCCATCTGAAGCAACAATCGGACTGCCGATTGCCCGTCTCGGGATATCGAACTCGCGCTCATACCCGGTTTCATTGAACGTCATCTGGCCTTCGATCCGTTTAGACGGCATGAGCGTGATGAGCGTTTCGTCCGCCGCAGCAATCGCGTGACTGAACATGAACGGCGTCTCTTTCATTTGATTGATCCGGATGACGGCGATGTCGACGGTACGTCCGACGACGGTCCCTTTAATTTTCTTCCCATCGTGGTCGATTGTCATCGTCGTCAAACCTTCAACATTATGGGCAGCCGTCAAAATATCTTGCGGGCTGATTAAAAACCCTGTCCCGGCACCGACAGAAAACAGACTTTTCTCGAGCGTCGCCAAATCAATCATCGAAGTGTTATCGGCTGAGACGGTGTCTTCGGCGATGTTCAAGTTGACTTTGTCAGCGAGTGAATCCGTCGAACGAGGAGCTTCTTTCAAATAGGCGACTGTTAAAATAGAGATGAATGCGATAAGTGCAATCACGGTCGGAATGGCAATCCATTTCAAGCGACGGGGGCGATGGCCACACGTCGGACAAGCAGTTGTTTTTGAGCGGGTCTTCGTTCCGCAGCGTGGACAAGTCACGAGGGTGACACCTTCCTTCATATGCATAGATGATTAGCTATACCTTAAATGGAACAGGGATAAACAATATTTTGATGGGGTAAGCAGATGGGGTTGGAATGAACTTCCGGAAATCGGGAAAGAGATAGATATATTTCAAGAAAGGGGAAACGCCCATGCAGCCCTTTTGGACAACGCGTGCGTTCCGTAACGGCATCTGGGTACTGCTCATTTTGACGATCATCTTCATGGCGAAACAAGTCGAGTTTTTGTTCTATCCAATCGGTATCTTTTTCGCGACCGTACTGACACCGTTCTTGTTCGCCGGCATCTTGTTTTATTTGACAGTCGGTCTCGTCGATTTCCTTGAGATCAAATGGAAGCGACGGTCACTTGCGATTTTGAGCGTGCTCCTGTTGCTCCTCACCCTCGTCGTGTTGTTCGTCGTCACGCTCGGACCGCTCATCACAAGGCAACTGCTCGCGCTGCTTGACGCGTTCCCACGTTTTGCCGAAGGGAGCTATCGCCAGTTTTTGCTACTGTACGGACGGCTCGAGGAATACGCGTGGTTTCGGGACTATGCGGAGCAGAACGCGGCATCGATTGAGACGTGGATTCGTCAGTTGACCGACGCGCTCGGTTCACTCATCGGTACTGTCGCCGGTTCGCTCGGACGCGTGCTCGCGCTGATCGTGTCTGGACTGTTCACGTTGTTCATCGCGCTATTTTTGTACGTGTTCATGCTCATTGACGGGGGCAAGCTCGCGACGGCAATCGTGCGGTGGATCCCTGAGGCGTACGAACAAAACGCCCGCCATATCTTGCATGACATGCACGAGACGATCAAACGTTACGTCCGGGCCCAGCTCATCGTCTGTACGTTCGTCGGCTTCTTCGCGACAATCGCTCTTTGGCTACTCGACGTCCCGTTCTTCCTGCCGCTCGGTCTGTTCATTTTCGCGACGAACATCATCCCTTACTTCGGTCCGTTTCTCGGGGCCGCACCCGCCGTTTTGATAGCGTTCATCGACGAACCGGTCAAAGCGCTCTACGTCATCATCGCCATCACCATCGTCCAACAGCTTGACGCCAACGTCATCTCACCGCTCGTCCAAGGCAAGTCACTCCGTGTCCATCCCATCACCATCACTCTTGTCCTGCTCGTCGCGGGACGCCTCGCCGGTATCGTCGGCATGTTGCTCGCCGTCCCGTTCTATGCCGTCTTGAAAGTCACGTTCCTCAACTTGCAAAAACTATACGCGTTACGCAAACAGTCGAAGCTTCCGATCGAAAGGAGCGACTAATATGTCCTCGCGCATCACCCACACGTTCATGGAACTCGTACAAATTGATTCAGAGTCTTATGCCGAAGGTCCATTTTTAGAGTATTTAAAAGAACGATTCGATGGACTTGGTCTTGAAATTGACGAGGATGACTCGACAGCAGAGACCGGTCTCGGTTCGAACAATTTGATCGCCCGTCTAGCCGGCGACGCCTCGATCGCACCGTTATTCCTGTCGGCTCATATCGATACGGTGTCACCTGGTAAAGGCATCGTTCCGGTCATTCGGGATGATGTTGTCTATTCAGAAGGAGAGACGATTTTAGCGGCCGACGACAAGGCCGGAATCGCCATCATGATTGAAGTGGTGGAACGGTTGCGTGAAGGACGAACCCGGCACGGGCCGATCGAACTCGTACTCACACCAGGAGAAGAAGTCGGTTTGCTCGGAGCGAAAGCGCTCGATATGTCAACACTGAAAGCGAAGCACGGGCTCATCCTCGACAACGGCGGACCGGTCGGCGGCATCATCTTAAGTTCGCCGAGTATGTTCAGCCTGAATATCGATATCCACGGGAAAGCGGCCCACGCCGGACTCGAACCGGAGAAAGGCATCTCGGCACTCGTCATCGCGGCCGAGGCGATTCATCAGATGAAACTCGGACGTATCACTGAACAAACGACCGCGAACATCGGTAAGATCTCGGGCGGGACCGGCAGTAATGTCGTCATGGAACACGCGACGCTCGTCGGGGAGGCCCGGTCGCTCGATCACGACGCCTGCGTCGAACAAGTCACACACATGGTCGAGACGTTCGAACGAGCGGCACAAAACCATGGCGGCACGGTCGACATCAAGCAACAACAGATGATCCGGAGCTATCGGTTCGAGGAAGACGAACCGTTCGTCCGCCACGTCTCGGCAGCGCTCGCGCATACTTCGTTCCCGGTACGCTATGAGCATAGCGGCGGTGGGAGTGATGCCAACGTGTTCAACGAGTTCGGAAAAGTCGCACTCAACGTCTCCATCGGGTACGACTCGATCCATACGGTCGATGAGTCGATCCCGATCAAAGAGCTCGAGGACAGTGTGACGTTCGTACTCCGGTTGATCGAGACGATGCAGTCGTTCAAAGCATGAGGGAAGGGGATGGGTTGTCGTGCGAAAACGAATCATCGACGTCGGCATCATCCTCGCCTCGATCCTCGTCCTCGGGTTAGCGATCAACTTGTTTTTAGGTCCTCACGAGATTGCGGCCGGCGGCGTGACCGGGATCGGAATTTTGTTAGAAGAAGTGCTCGGCATCGACCGCTCAATCGTCGTCTTCGTCTTGAACGGTGTCATGCTCGTCTTGACGTTCGTCTTTCTCGGGAAAAAAGTGTTTTACAATACGCTGCTCGGCAGCCTGTTCTTGCCGCTCGTTCTCGCCGTCGTCCCGAAATATATGGTCACGACAGACCGGTTCTTCTCGGTCGTGTTCGGCAGTATCTTGTTCGCTGCGGCGGTCGCCATGCTGTACCGAATCGGTGCCTCGAGCGGAGGGACGACGATCCCGCCGCTCATCTTGAACAAATACACCGGGTTGAACACGGCGATTGGCTTCTTTTTGACCGATGCGCTCATCGTCGTCTCAAGCTTGTTCGTCTTCGGGATCGAATCGTTCCTGTTCGCAATCGCCTCGATCATTTTGACGTCGGCGGTCATGGCGTATATCGAGCTCGGCCTTGACCGGAAAAAAGCCATCTTCATCATGAGCGAGTCGCACCTAGACGACATCAAGCAGGCGCTCTATCGGGACGTCGACCGGGGAATCACCGTCTTTGACGTGAGAGGAGGGTTTCAAGGAGAAAATCGGGAGATGTTGATGATTGTGTTGACACGTGGCGAATATCAGACGGCACTCAGAACGATCGACGCAATCGATAAACGTTCGTTCATGATCGTCTACAACGTCGCCGATGTGCATGGATTAGGATTCAGCTACCAACCGCGCGTCTAACTTTGGAAAGGGGAGCCCTTCATGAACTCCTTACTCGCCTTCACGATCGTCATGCTCATTTGGACGATCAGTGATTTCGTCGCCAAGAAAACGAAAGCGTTGCTGTCCTCGCTATTTGTCGCGTCTGTCATCTTTCTCGTCGGCTTCAAATCCGGATTGTTCCCGGAAGATTTGTTACCGTCATCATCTTTACTAGCCCTCGGTCAGACGGTCGTCGGACTCGTTATCGTCCATCTCGGGACGCTCATCAGTCTCGACGAGTTCAAGCGGCAATGGAAGACGTTCGTCATCGGTGTCTCCGCCGTGCTCGGCATCGGGATTTTTCTATACGTGATCGGGCAATTTTTCCTCGATACGAACTATATTTTAAGTGCCATCGCAGCCATCAGCGGCGGGACGATCTCGATCATTCTCGTCCAAGACGCCGCCGTCAACGCGGGACTCGTCTCGGTCGCTGTATTCCCGGTCTTGATCGCGGCGACGCAAGGGCTGATTGGTTTTCCGCTCACGTCGATCATCTTACGGAAAGAGGCACTCCGCATCCGGACGGCACATCGGGACGGGACGCTCGTCACGCCTGAACAACATGCCGTCGTCCATGACGAGACAGATGACTCGATTTTGCCGGCGCCGTTCCATACGACGGCCGGGACGTTGTTCGTCATGGGGGTCGTCGTCTTGATTTCGACCGTCATCAGCGGATGGACGAACGGTTACCTGAACACGTTCGTCATCGCCTTGATCCTCGGTATCGTGTTGCGCCGCTTCAAGGTTTTGAAAGCGAACGCGTTGAACGGGATCGATGCGTACGGTCTCATCATGATCGCCATCCTGCTCATCATCTTCGGACCACTCGCGACGCTGTCACCGAGTGCGTTGTTCGATTTGATCGTGCCGATCACGATTTCATTCGTTCTCGGCGTGTCCGGACTTTTGTTGTTTGCGCTCCTCGTCGGCCGTTTCCTCGGCTACTCGAAAGAGATGTCGATGGCGATCGGGTTGACGTCGTTATATGGTTTCCCAGGAACACTCATCTTGAGCGAAGAGGCGGCGAAGAATATCGGGGAGACGGAAGAGGAGGTGCATATTATCGAGGATGAAATATTACCGAAAATGATTGTCGCCGGGTTCTCGACGGTCACGATCACATCTGTGTTCATCACAGGGATACTTGCTGCGTTCATTTACTGAGGAGGGAACAAGATGGCATTATCAACAGAACTCGGAAAGATCAAGCAACTGCATAACGCGGAGGCGGGCGTACTGAGTCTCTACTTAAGTACGAAGCCGAGCGAGCGCGACAAATGGGAGATTCATTTGAAGAACGAGCTGCGCCGACTCGAGCAAGAAATCAAGAACGGGGACGAGGCGAAGTTGAAAGCGTTCAAAGGCGTCCGGGAACGGGCCGAGCGTGAGATTATGGGCAACGAGCATAAGCTGTTGCGCAGCATCGTCTTGTTTGCGGAAGGAAATGATGGCTTATTCGAGCTCCACTTCCTGCAGCTTGACGTTGACAACGATTTTCATTACGGCGACAAACCTAACTTGGACCAAATCGAGAGACTCGACGCCGAATTCCCGAACACGGGAATCTTGCTCGCCCAGCTCGACAGCATCACCGCCTACGATACGCGGCTCGGTGAAGTTGAGGACGTCGTCGTGTTCGATCTTGATTTAGACACCGATCAATGGAGACGGTACCAAGGCCGCGGCAAGGGTGGCGAGGCAGCGTCAAGCAGCCAAATCGACCAATTCGACAGCCGAAAAGAAAAACAAGTCCGACGGTTTTACCGGGATATCGCCGGTGAGATTCGTTCCTTACACAAGAAACATAAATGGAACGAGGTCGTCATCATCGGGCAAGATCGGAGTGCGAACTTATTGAAAGATGAACTCGACATCGACATCGAGCGCGTCGTGAACCGGAACTTAGGAAACGCTGAGGAAGAAGAGATTTTGCGCCGGGCGTTTGAGCAATAAAAAGTAGCGAGTGACGTTATGTCGCTCGCTATTATTCTGCCCAGCGATTGTCTTGTGTGAACGAGATCGTCAGCCATTTCTCATACGGCAAGAAGGCGAGCGCGTCCTCGATCTTTTGACGGATCCGGTCCTGCTCGGCGATTTTGTCATACGGGTAGTCTTTCGCCACGACGAGGTCGATCTCGATGAACAGAAGATTACCGGACTTCGTCGTCCGGACGTATGTTTTCGAGACTTCGTATTGATGGGCGACTTGGAGGATGGTGAGTGTGATCTGTTTACTGTACGGGGTCTCGGTGTTCATCCCGATCAATTCTTTGATGGCGACCCACATCTCGATGAGCGGCGTCTTGACGAGCCAAAGGGTGATCAGCATGAGCATGACCGGGTCGACGTACGGGGAGATGGCGTCAAACGATAGCCAGACGAGCACTTGGGCGATCAAATAGCCGACGAGGGCACCACCGGTCAAGATGAAGCTGAGCCGCCACTGGACGATCTCGGCACTGACGAGACCGGAGCTCGCTTTCATCTGGAACGTCCGTAAGTAGCGGAAGATCCCGTACGTCAATGCGCCGCTGATCGTAAGATAGACGAGCGCCCAACCGAGGACGAGGTCGTTGCCGCCGGCGCGGATATCATCGATTGCACCGAGGAAGGCGTTGACGATGACGAATAAGAGGACACCATATTGGAACAAGATGATGAACGGCTCGATCGTGCTCTTGCCGAACGGGAAGCGCTTGTCCGACGTCAGCATGAACACGCCGGCCCGGAGCGAGATCCAGCTCATGATGACGCTCAAGAACGAATAGACGCCATCGAACAGGATGAAGGCGGACGATAACGCGTAACCGACGATGATCCCGGCGATGGCGAAGAACAAGGAGCCAAATACAGAGACACGTAGGACGAAGCGTTCGAGTTTGGGGTCTTTTGGCATGGGAATGTCCTCCTTAGAAGCTGAGCAGCCGTTGGTACGTGTTTTCCCGCTTTTCAGTGTTCCTATTCGAGGACTCGAGCCGTATGGTATGCTAGAAAAAAATGGATAAAGGACGGGGGAAGAATGAAGCTTGTCATACTGATCGGTCCACAAGCCGTCGGCAAGATGACGGTCGGACAGGAACTCGCGAAACAGACAGGATTGAAGTTACTGCATAACCATATGACGATCGATCTCGTCAGCCCGTTCTTTGATTACGGGACGGACGAGGGGCGCCGGCTCGTCCAACTGTTTCGGCACGAGTTATTCGAAGCGGTCGCGAAAAGCGATCAGCCCGGCTTGATCTTCACGTTCGTCTGGGCGTTTGATATGGAAGAAGACCGGACCTACATCGAAGGAGTGGCGGAACTGTTCGAGTCGCACGGGGCGGACGTCTACTACGTCGAGCTCGAAGCGGACATCGAGGAGCGGCTCGCCCGGAACACGACCGAGAACCGGCTTGCACACAAGCCGACGAAACGGGATATCGCTTGGTCCGAGGCCGAGCTGAAGCAGACGGCGACGCTGTACCGCTTGAACTCGCGTGATGGGGAGATCGATGTCGACAACTATTTGCGGATTAATAACACGCATCTTGACGCGGCGACGGTCGCTGGGCAGATCCAACGCCAGTTCAACCTTTAGAAGTTTAAAGAGCGACGACTGATTTGCCAATCGGGACGAAAAGAGATAATCTAGCACTAGATGGTAACCATTACATTCTTTGCAGTCTATCCATTGAAATGCGAGGTGAACAAGATGATAGAATTCAAATATGATACACAACTGTT
This sequence comes from Exiguobacterium sp. SH1S1, assembly GCF_004337245.1. Taxonomy (NCBI): domain Bacteria; kingdom Bacillati; phylum Bacillota; class Bacilli; order Caryophanales; genus Exiguobacterium; species Exiguobacterium sp. SH1S1. Next base: position 774,125 of record NZ_SJUZ01000001.1, on the reverse strand, counting down.
GATCGAAGGGGAGCAACTGTCCGAAGATGCGATATTTGAGTACATCAACACAAGCTTCGCGGGAGATTGTTTGTTGGCAGTCGGGGACGAAAATCTAATCAAGATTCATTTTCACACGAACGAACCGTGGGATCTCGTTAAATATTGTGCGTCGCTAGGTGAAATCTATGACATTGTGATTGAAGATATGAGTAGACAAGAAAGAGGTCTACCTGGTTAATCTACGAACAGAAAAGAGAGTTGTTCGCCGGTAAACGGTGAACAACTCTCTTTTTCTACACCCACCAATCAGGGCGCTCATAGTTGATCAATAGCTGCTTTTCCAGTAAGCGTTGCACGAGGTAAGACGTGACGCTTGGTAAAATCTCATCGATGTCGGCCGGGTGGACCATGACCTCGATCGAGTCGCCTGGTTGAATTGCGTCGAGCGTTGCCCGGGACACACCATCGCCGTAGAACTGGTCACTGAACCGCTCGGTCACCCACAAGTCCCGTCGTGCATCGAGTGTCGTTAAGGCCCGAAACGTCGTGTCGTATTCTTCGGCGAGACGGACGATGACGTCTTGGATCGCCGGCCAGCCATGGACGTGATGATGGCTGTCGAGGTGATGGAGCGACAGTCCCGTCGCGCGGAACGCCTCGATTTGCGCTTTCCACTCGAGGTAGACGAGCTCAGGGTCGGGTGCCGCTTCCGTCAGAAACCGGTTCGTGTAGCGGAACGTCCCGTCTGCTTTCGTGAGCGGTGTACTCGTCTTTGCGAGCGGCCGTCCCCACGTCAAGGCGAGATGCACGCCGACACGTAAGCCGGGATGGAGTTTTGCGAGCGTGACGGCCTCATCGACGGCATAGCCGTTCATCATCATCGTTGCCGAATTGACGATCCCTTTGAGGTGACTGTCGAGGATTCCGGTATTCACACCAGATGTCAGTCCAAAGTCGTCGGCGTTGATCAAGACGTGTGTTTTATGCATTTTGTACGAGACCGAGCGCTTGGTCGAGCACTTGGTCGCCTTTCATGAGCCCGTAAGCCATATTGTCGATGACAGCGACCGGTACCGTGACGGATGCTTTGATCTTACCTTCGAGGTAGCGGACTTGTGGTCCAATCAAGATGACGTCGACGTTCGTTTGTTCTTTCAAGCGTGATTCCGGGATAGCTTCGATTGTCGCGTCCAAGCCACGTGAGGCAGCCTCGGTGCGCATTTTTTCAACAAGGATCGATGTCGACATACCGGCCGAGCAGACAAGTAAGATGTTCATTTCAATTCCTCCAATTGGTTGAGTCGAGTGATCATATCGACCATCTCGATCGCAAGTTCTTTGACGGTCATTGCCGTCATCAAGTGATCTTGGGCGTGGACGAGCAGGACGCTCATGTCGCTCGTCGCCCCGCGTGCCTCTTCTTGCAACAGTTCGGTTTGAAGCTTGTGGGCTTCTAAAAACGCCTCGTCCGCTTCTTTCATTTTCGCTTCAGCAAGTTCACCTTCGCCGCGTTTGGCGGCTGCGATCGCCTCGAACGCCGACGAGCGGGCGTTGCCGGCGTGCAAGATGATCATGAACGACAATTGTTGGATGCTTTCTGTCTTCAACTGATTTTCTCTCCTTCGTTGATTTCTGCTTTATTTTTATTGATTTCGGCCGTCATCGCTTTCGCACCTGCCATGACGAACGGGATATACATCGCCGTCGCGATCGTCAAGTTGACGAGTTGGAGCAAGACGCCGCGGACGCTGCCGCCGGTGACGAGGTAACCGCTGATGATCGGTGGCGTCGTCCATGGCACGATGGCGACCGTCTTCGGTACCATGCCCGTTGAGAGGGCGACGTAGGACACGATCGTGAGTGTGACCGGCACCAAGATGAATGGGATCAACATGACCGGGTTCAACACGATCGGCAGACCGAAGATGACCGGTTCGTTAATGTTGAACAGTCCGGCCGGTGCCGACAGTTTCGCAACTTGGTGGTACGGGTGGTTGCGCTGTTTGCGGACGACGATGAAGATGGCGAGTAACAGCGCGAACGTCGTACCTGATCCGCCCATGAAGACGAACGAGTCGAGGAACGGTTTTGTCACCGTGTACGGGACGTCATACGCCGACACTCCTGCTTGGAACGCGGCCAAGTTTTGCTCGATGAGCGGGAGATAGATCGGCTCGATAACGGAACCGATGATGTTCGTGCCGTGCAGTCCGAAGAACCAAAGGATATGGTTCAAGAAGGCGATGACGAGACCGGCCGCGAGCGAGTCGCCGAATCCTTGAAGCGGTTGCTGGATGACTTTAAAGATGACTTCAAAAATGCTGAGCTCGACTTGGAGTGTCATGAACAGTTGAACCCCCGCGACGAGCGTCAAGATGAGCATCGACGGGATAAGTGCTTGGAACGAACGGGTGACCCCGCCCGGTACGCCTTCCGGCATCTTGATCGTCAATTTCGTGTTGATGAGGTAACGGAACAGTTCGGTGACGGCGATCGAGACGATGATGGCAACGAATAATCCTTGGGCACCGAGCCAAGCGAAGTTAAGTCCCCAGTCGGCTGTGACCGGTACGAGCATGATGTATGACGCGACCGATAAAATACCTGCGGCGAGCCCATCGACCCCGTATGACCGGGCCAAGTTATACCCGATCGAGAAAGCGACCAAAAGGCCTAATATGGCGAACGAGGCCGTCCAAATGTTGCCGCCGAGTCCTTGCCAGTTCCCTTCGCCGAACGCATTGTTCATCATGCCGACGAAGTCGAGCGAGAGGCCACCTAAATTGATGGCCGGGAAGTTGTTAATAAGGACAGCGAGCGAACCGACGATGATAAGCGGCATGACCGAGACGAATCCATCACGGATGGCGACTAAGTGTCGCTGGGAACCGATGCGCCCAGCGATTTCGATAAACTTGTTCATGAGTAAACCTCCTTCTTAAATTGTGGTAAGTACGCTTCATGCGCGTCGAATAGCTCACGGAGGAGCGGATCGATTTTCTTCTCATCTTGGATGAGCGGGTTCATCAGGCAGGCGAGGTAGGCATCGTTGTATGAGCCGGACATCGCTGCGCGGATGGCGAGCTGTTCAAACGTCTTCAAATTAGTGATGAGTCCTTTGATCGGGAGCGGTAACGCACCGATTGAAATCGGACGTGGACCAGCCTTCGTGATGACGGCGTTCACTTCGATGACGGCGTCGTCCGGTAAATCGCGAATCGTGCCGCGGTTCAGTGTGTTCACCGTCTGGATATCACCGCGGTCGTTGTAGATCGAGTCCATCAAGTTGCAGGCGGCGTCGGAATAGTAGGCGCCGCCACGCTGTTCGAGCTCAACAGGCTTCACGTCGAGTTCGACGTCTTTGTATTTCTCGAACAGTTGCGCCTCGACTTGCTGGACGACCTCGGCGCGCGTGCCGTTCTGTTCATACGCCGCTAGATCTTTCGCGAGTACGTCCGCCGTTTGGAAATAGTATTGATGGTACGGGTTCGGCAACATGCGGAGCGATTTCAAGAACGACTCGCTCCAACCGAGCCCGACGATGTTCGCCGGCGAGTAGTCGGTGCCGGCGTTCAGTGACGCGAGTACGTCGTCCGTACGATCGACGCCGTCGACCCAGACGTGGCGGCCGAACACGAAATGGTTGAGTCCGATGAATTCGATGGCGACACGTTCGACCGGCGTGTCTAAAATCTCCGCGACCGAGTTGCGCATGTTGAACGGGATGTTGCAGACGCCGATGACGTTTTTGTGGGCCGAGTGCTGCAAGACGGCCTCGGTGACGATACCGGCCGGGTTCGTGAAGTTGACGAGCCACGCGTCCGGGCAAATCTCCGCCATCTCATTAGCGAGCTCGATCAACACTGGAATCGTCCGGAACGCTTTGAACAAGCCGCCGGCACCGTTCGTCTCTTGACCGATGAAGCCGTGCTTGAGCGGGATGCGTTCATCCAAGGCGCGGGCTTTCAGGCCACCGACGCGGATCTGCGTCGAGACGAAGTCGGCGCCAACAAGTGCTGCTTTCCGGTCGAGCGTCCAACTGAGTCTGATGTCAGCGCCTGCCTTTTGAATCATCCGTTCGGCGAGACGGCCGACGATGTCTAATTTGTCTCTCCCTTCCTCGATGTCGACAAGAACGATCTCCCGAACCGGAAACGTCGCTTGTCGCTGGATCAAACCTTCAATGATTTCGGGGGTATAACTCGAACCTCCACCGATGATGACGACCTTGACTGCCATAGTGCCAACTCCTCCTTGTGAAAGCGATTTCTTTTTGTTGTAACAAATATAACAAATAGTACAACTTGTCGCAATATAAAAAGTACAAATAATACAAATTGTTTTTTGTATTTGCATTTGTATGTTTGCTGTATCAGAATAAAGGAAAGAAGGATGACACAAAGGGGTGACAGAATGTCGCAGTCGACGCTTCAAACAGCCATCAAAGAAGAGTTATTGTCCCGTATCAAGAGCGGACATTATACAGAAGGCGAGAAATTCCCGACCGAGTACGCGTTATGCGAAGAGTTCGACGTCAGCCGGACGACGGTCCGCGGCGCGCTCAACCAGTTGACGACGGAAGGCTATCTCGTCCGCCAGCAAGGGCGCGGCACGTTCGTCGCCGGGAAGAAAGTCCGGCAGACGTTATCGCATACGCCGAACAATTACGCGGCCCAGCTCGCCGTTCAAGGCAAGCGCGGCCAAGTGTCGCTCATCGACTTGTCGGTCGTCTCGGCGAACGCCCAGCTCGCCGACGTATTCACGGTCGACGAACAAGCACCGATCCAAAAGATCGAACGGATCCGTCACGCCGACGGGGAGCCGACGCAATACGAGGTCTCGTTCATCCCGTGGCAGATCGCGCCGGGTATCACGAAAGACCAGGCCGAGCATTCGCTGTTCCAAACGCTAGCGGAAGTCCACGACGTCCACGTCGCCAAGACGACCGAGGCGCTCGAGATCGCGCTCGCCGACGAACGGATAAGCGATCTTCTCGACTGTCCGCTCGGGACGCCGTGCTTTTATATCGAGACGGTGACCGAGGACGCGTCAGGAAAAACGATCGAGTACTCACGTTCATATTTCCGAGGGGACAAGACAAGTTTTGTCATCGAACGGAGCTACGCTTGAAAACACGCCGAAACCTGGCGTGTTTTTTTGTAGTCATATTAAACAAAAATGAACGGGTTAAGGATTTGTCAGCCTTGGAGATATCGCATTCATTGAAACCAAGGGTCATGTTGCGTACAGTTAACAGTAGGAAGGCGGGATGTCATGTTATTCAAGAAAAAAACAGACGAGGAAGTGACAGTGGCGACGCGTTTCCAAGTCAAATTGACGGAACAGTTGCCGGAACTTGGCCAAGTTATGATACTCGTCGACACAGCGACCGGTGTCAACTACATCCAGACATGGGTCGGGACGGGTGGCGGCATCACGCCGTTACTTGATTCAAACGGTGACGTCGTGGTCGACGACGTGTCTAACTTTCAGTAAATAGGGATCGGATCGAGAAAGGATTGAAGACACATGCACATTATCGAATTCATTGGGGTCAGTCATAACGACATCCTACATAACATCACCGGCTACTTCCGCGAAGGCCGGATCACGACGTTCGTCGGACCGAGCGGCGCCGGCAAGACGACGTGCCTGAAGCATATTAACGGGCTACTATCGCCGGACGCGGGCGACATTTATTTCAAAGGCGAGAACATCCGCGATATCGATGTCATCGCGCTCCGGAAACAGATCGGCATGGCGTTCCAAAGCGCCCCGATGATCGACGGGACGGTGTACGACAACTTGAATTTACCGAAAGCGATTTTCGGGGAGACGCTCGACCGGGCTAAAGCGACAGAGCTGCTCGGAAAAGTCGACTTGGATGGCATCTCGCTCGACCAACCGATCAAGACGTTGTCGGGCGGGGAGCGGAGCCGGGTCGCCATCGCCCGGACGCTCGTCAATAAACCGGACGTCTTGCTGTTAGATGAGATCACGTCGAGCCTCGACTACCGGACGGTGAAAGAGATCGAGCATTTGATCGTGCGACTTCAAAAAGATTTCGGGGTCACCGTCATTTGGATCACCCACGACCTCGATCAAGCGAGACGGGTCAGTGACGACATGTGGTTTTTACGGAACGGGGAATTGATTGAGTTCGGAGACGCGTCGTTCATCGACGAGTCGGACAATCCGATGATCGGGCGTTTCGTCAGGGGGGAAGAGCTATGACTTTCATCGAACTGATGACTTCCTTGATTTTCGTGGCGATTCCGCTCGGGTTGGCGTTATTTTTGAAGCTCGGTCTCGAGCGTGACATCGTCATCGCGACGGTACGCTCGATCATTCAACTGTTGTTGATCGGCTACATTTTGACGTTCGTCTTCGAGAGCGATAACCCGGTGTTCATGCTGCTCATGATCCTCCTCATGATTGGCGCGGCGACGCAAAACATCATCAAAAAAGGGGACGGCATCCCTGGCATCACCTGGATGATCGTCCTCACGCTCGTCACGGTCGAGTCGCTGACGATGGGGCTCATGCTCGGGCTCGGCATCATCCCGTTCGAGCCGGAGAAAATCATTCCAATCAGCGGTATGGTCATCGGCAACTGTATGGTGTTGTCACTCCTGTTTTTGAACAAGTTCAAAGACGAGGTCGAACGGAGCGATGAGGTCATCGAGCTCATCCTGTCGATGGGCGGGGCACCGAAAATCGCAATCGAGCGGAGCTTGAAGAACGCCATCCGGACGAGTATGATCCCGACCGTCGAGGCGCAAAAGACGATGGGGCTCGTCCAGCTCCCGGGCATGATGAGCGGTCTCATCATCGGCGGCGCCGACCCGATGGAGGCGGTGTTGTACCAACTGCTCATCTTGTTCCTCATCTTGACGACGGCGACGATCTCAGCCGTCATGGTCGGCTATATGTCGTATCCACGCTTGTTCAACCAAAAACTGCAGTTTATCGGATTGACGTATCGGAAGGGGAAAACGACATGATCACAGGCATCCATCACGTCCAAATCACGATCCCAAAAGGTGAAGAAGCGACAGCACGCGCGTTTTATTGCGATGTGCTCGGCTTGAATGAAATCGACAAACCGGAGTCGCTTCAAGGACGAGGCGGGTTTTGGCTTCAAGTCGGCGACCAAAGCGTCCATGTCGGTACCGAGGACGGGGTCGATCGGCTGACGACGAAAGCACATGTCGCCTATGTGGTGACCGATTTAGCGGAGTGGGGACGGAAACTCGAAGCAGAAGGAATCGAGCGGCTCGAAGGGATTCCAATCCCTGGCTTTGACCGGTTCGAGTTCCGCGACCCGTTCGGCAATCGGGTCGAGATGATTCAGGCGATATGAGAAAAGGGAGCGCCCAAGTGGGTGCTCCCTTTGTCGGTTCACGAGATGCCGAACAGTTCCGTGACGGCTTTCCAGCTCGATGGGTAGGCGTTGCTGCCGGAATGCTGATGGATAAGTTTCCCGTGACGTTTCACAACGAGGCTCCACTGCGTCCCATCGGTGGTGTAATATCCTTTTTCTTCAAACACTTCAGGCCAACGATGTGAGGAGAGGGCGACGAATCGTTCGTGGACGCGTATCGCATCCTCCTTTTCGTACCAACCTGAGCTTGGGATTGCTACGCTCAAGTCGTAATCTTCGCGCCAAATCACTTCTCGTTTGACCGACCCGTCTTCAAAGAACGTCAACGTGGACTCGTTGTGGACACCGAAGCCACCGACGGAGAACGTGACGGTGATGGACGGTTTCTTTTTACGGATGGCATCGAGCGGGATCGTCGGCTCGAACATCAATTTCTTTCGGCGTGACTCCATAAGCGCTAACTTCTCTTCTAACGTGGCTCTCGGTCGTCGCATGACCGGTTCAAGGTGGTTGCGTGTGCTATATGTATTCAATTTTGTCGACCCTCTCTTTTGGTGTCATTCATACGTGAATTATAGGACATCCGGACAAGGCGGGTGAGCAAAAAAAATGGCAGGGTGAATAGAAAAAAAGGGGGCGCTTAAATCGGCGCGCCCTATCTATCGTTATTGTGCAGGTGTCCCTTGATGGAATCGCATTTTCCATACGCCGTCAATCCTGACCCAAATCGAGCTGCGGAGAGCGGTCTTCTCAGTCGCGTGATTCTCGGTTCGATACGTAGCGAGCACGACATCGTCGCGGATGACTTCGAGGTTGAAGTCGGACAGCGTGATGTCAATCTCTCCAAGGTCCATCGTATTCGTGTCGTCTTCTTTGTATAAGACGCGACCGGAGCTCCCGATTTCAAAGAAATCTTCGGTCAACAGTTCACGCAATCGCTCGGGCGACGTCCGAACTTCCGTCGTCAATAAAAGTCGTTCTTTCTCTTCGATCAATGGTGCGAGCATTCGCGTCACTCCTTTCTAAAAACGTTAGCCGTGTACCGTATTCGTTTTCCCGAAATTCATGACGATGACACCGAGCACGATGACGATGAGCCCGATGCTATTCAGTGTCGAGAGCACTTCACCGTAGACGAATACCCCGATCAATCCGGTCGCGACCGTGCCAAGACCGGCCCAGACGCTATAGGCAATGCTGAGCGGGATTGTCTTCAAAACGAAGCCCATGAGCGTGAACGAGACGGCGAAACTCGCAAGCAGGATTACGCTCGGCAATAAATTTGTGAAGCCGTCTGACAGCTTCAGCATCGATGTACCGAGCACCTCGAACGAAATCGAAACCAGTAATAGCATATACCCTTTCACACGTGTCCCTCCTTCATATTTTCATCAAGACGAGCCCGACGATGACGAGTCCGATGCCGATGACGGTCTGTTTTCGAACTTGTTCCTTGAACACGAGAAAGCCAATCAATGCCGTCGCGGCCGTGCCGACCCCGCTCCAAAACGCGTAGGCGAAACTGAGCGGGATGGACAAGAGCGCGAGCGACAACAGATAAAACGCGGTCACGTATCCGAGCGCGACACCGAGGATTGGCAGTCGGTTCGTCGACGTTGCGTTCAGTTTTAACATACTTGATCCGAACACTTCCGCGATAATCGCAGCAACTAGATAAGCAAAACCCATATAACCGTGACCTCCAACAATGTCATTACTTCATGTACGTTGCTGTGAATGTAGCAAAATCTATAAGGGTTGTCGATAGAATAAGTGAATGGGATAATTAGGAAAAAGGAGGTGGTTGGATGACGAAACGTCATTATGCACCGCTTTACACGACGCTCGTGCTTTTTTTGGTAACACTGCTTACGCTGTTCACATTGAACGGCCGTGTCTTTCCTAATTTAAATTTGATGACGGCCATCTGGGTGTATCTCGCCTTGGATATCGCGTTGCTTGCCACACTCATCTGGGGACTTTTCTCGAAGGAGAAGATGGTTAGATTATTCAGCCTCTTCGCGAACATCGGATTGATTGTACCGTTATCGATTTGGATTTTCCTGTTGTTACTCGCGAACGGAATTTCGGAAGCATGAATCATCAGAAACAAGACGTACCATTTCTGATGCGGCCTGTCCCGTTCTTCATCTTATTTGCGCTATGCGGGCCGCTCGCGTTGGCACTCGTCGTGATCTACTGGCGCGATCTGCCGGAAGATATCCGGGGTCCTCATCTGATTATTGCCATCATCTTTTCGCTGTTTTTCATCGTGAAACTGCTTCCGGACGGCCTCCTGAAAATCATTCTCTTCTCGTTCACGTACACGTTCGTATTATTTCTCACTTACAGCATTCTCGGGAGAAAGCGGGATAAGAAAAACTGAACGCTAACCCTCCAGAAAGTGGTCTCGTACCACTTTCTTTTTATTTTGCATTATATGGTAGGAAAAATATTTCCAATCTCTTTTTGAAATTTTGGCATTGCGCATCCTTTTTTTGTTTGCTATGCTTCTCAATGAAAACGACAATGATAATCATTATCAACGATAAAGCATTCCTGTTGCCTACATAGACAAGATCAACAACAGGGATGCCGTTCGATTGAGAAGGTTGTCGGCGTAATCAATACATATAGGGAGATGGAAAAAGTGGGGAAATTAAAAGCATCAATCATGGCGACATCGCTCGTCTTGTTGCTCGCGGCATGCGGGAACGAGAATGAAGCAAAAGATACGGGTAACGCGGAAGCGGAAGCGAAACCGAAGACGGTGGAAATCACGGACGCACATGGCACGATCGAAGTACCGGTCAACCCGGAGAAGGTCGTCGCGCTCGACAACCGGACGTTCGAGACGCTCTCGGATTGGGACATCGACTTGGTCGCGGCACCAATCGGATTGATTCCAGCGGACTTGCCTTATAAAAATGATAAAGACATCGTTGACGTCGGGATGCACAATGAACCGAACTTAGAAGCAATCGCCGGTGTCGATCCGGATGTCGTCATCGTCGGTCAACGATTCGCCGACTACTACGACGACATTAAAAAATTAGTTCCGGAAGCAGCCGTCATCGATTTGAATATTGAGCTCCCAGAAGATGCGGGCACGCCAGGTGAAATCTTGGTAGAAGGCTTTGAGACGACGACGCGTTCACTCGGCCAAATCTTTGAAAAAGAAACGGAAGCAGATGAACTCATCAAAAGCTTCGAAGCATCGATCGACAGTGTAAAAGCTTCATACAACGGTGAAGACAAAGTGATGTCAGTCATCGTCTCAGGCGGCGATATCGGATTCTCGGCACCGAATACAGGTCGTGTCTTCGGACCGATGTATGACATCTTTGACTGGACACCTGCCCTCGAGGTAGAGAAAACGACAGGTGACCACCAAGGGGATGAGGTATCGGTTGAAGCGATTGCTGAGAGTGACCCGGACTGGTTGTTCGTCCTCGACCGTGACGCGGCGATTTCGAGCATGGAAGACGCTGTACCTGCAGCAGACGTGATCGATAACGCACCGGCACTTCAAAAAACAAAAGCCGTGACAGATGCAAAAATCGTTTATGCACCGAACGACACGTACATCAACGAGTCGATTCAAACATACTCTGAACTATTCAACGATATCGCAGCCGCGCTTTCGAAGTAAGGGAGTCATGTTGTGCAAAAACCAATGACAGCAAGGGTTGAGACATTGTCTCAGCCCTCCTTTTCTAACATATGGACAAAGTCGTTTATCGTAGCAGTTCTCGTTGTCTTCATGTTGGCATGCCTCTCGCTCGTGACCGGTGTCTATGACATTCGTCAGGAGGGCGGAGCGGATATGTTTTGGATTACCCGCGTCCCGCGCACGATTGCCATCATGTTGACCGGTGCCGCCATGGCGATGTCGGGGCTCGTCATGCAACTGATTACGCAAAACCGTCTCGTCGAACCGACGACGACCGGGACGCTCGAATGGGCGGGGCTCGGTCTGCTCACTGTGTATCTGCTCGTTCCGGCGCCGACGCTCATGATGCGCATGACGGGGGCCATCGTCTTCTCGTTCATCGGAACGATGGTCTTCTTCTGGTTCCTGCGCTCGGTCAAACTTCGCTCATCGTTGATCGTCCCGATTATCGGGCTCATGCTCGGGGCGGTCGTATCGGCCGTGTCGACGTTTCTCGGCTTGTTCTTCCAAGCGAGTCAGACTATTGAAGGCTGGTTCGTCGGGTCGTTCGCATCGGTGCAGGTCGGACGTTATGAATACTTGTGGCTTATCATTCTCGTCACGTTCTTCATCTTCATCCTCGCGAACCGGTTAACGCTCGCCGGACTCGGCGAAGATATCGCGACGAGCCTTGGCGTCAACTATAGCCGTCTCATCTTGATTGCGACGGGGCTGATCGCACTTGCGGTCGGGGTCGTCGCGACGGTCATCGGCAATCTGCCGTTCCTCGGACTGATCGTCCCGAACATCGTCTCGATGTTTCGTGGAGACGATCTCCGCAGCAACTTGCCGTGGGTATGCGTCATCGGTATGGGCACGGTTCTCGTCAGCGACTTGATTTCGCGGACGATCATCATGCCGTTTGAATTACCGGTATCGCTCATTCTCGGGACGGTCGGGTCGGTCGTGTTTATCGCGATTCTCTTGAGACAACGGAAGACGGGAGGGGTACGATGAGCACACTCATCGAAAACAAGACGAAGCAACGGGAAGCGTATGACGTCGATGGTCGATCCGTGCATACGGAAGAGCGGTGTGCGACGGCGTTCCGTTCGAAACGAGAACAGCGCCGTTATTGGCTGTTCCTTGCATTCTTCATCGTGGGCGGACTGCTCTGTGCGTTCGGGTTACTCGTCTACAACAATCCGGTCCCGTTCGATTCGCCGTCGTTCATCCCGGTCGTCGAGCGTCGGGTCGTCGCCGTCGTTACGATGGCGATCGCCGCGCTCTGTCAAAGCTTGGCGACGGTCGCGTTTCATTCGGTGACGAACAACCGCATCATCACGCCATCCTTGCTCGGGTTCGATGCGCTTTATTCGACGATTCAGACGAGCATGATCTTCTTCTTCGGTGCGGGTGCGTTAATCGGTTTTTCGGGAACCGGTGCCTTTTTGACCCAGGTCGGCCTCATGGTGCTCATGAGCCTGCTCTTGTATGGCTGGCTCTTGTCCGGGAAATACGGGAATCTGCAACTCATGCTTCTCGTCGGGATCATCATCGGGACCGGTTTGAATTCGGTGTCCTCGTTCATGCGCCGTATGCTCGCGCCGTCGGACTTTGATATCCTTCAGGCCCGTCTGTTCGGATCGGTCATGCATGCTGATGCCGCGTACTTCCCAATCGTCATTCCGATTGTGATTGTCGTCGGAATCATGTTGTATAGCTTCTCAAATCGCTTGAACGTCGTCGCACTCGGGAAAGATGTAGCGACATCGTTCGGGGTGAACCATCGGGGGAGCGTCATCTTTACGCTCATTCTCATCTCGCTATTGATGTCGGTATCGACAGCGCTCATCGGACCGCTGACGTTCTTTGGATTCTTGGTGGCGACGCTCAGCTATCAGGTTGCTTCGACGTATGACCATAAGTATATGTTCCCGATGGCGTTCGCGCTCGGTTTCTTCGTGTTGACGAGCGCGTATTTCTTTATGTATCACATTCTCAATACACCGAGTGTCGTGTCCGTCATTATCGAATTGTTCGGCGGAATCGTTTTCTTGGCAATCATCTTAAGGAGAAAATCGCTATGATTCAACTTGAACAAGTACAAAAATCGTATACGGATGACGTCCGAATCGGACCGATCAATCTCGACATCCCGAAAGCCGGGTTCACGTCGTTGATTGGGCCGAACGGGGCCGGCAAGTCGACGACGCTCATGATGATTGGCCGCCTGCTCGATTTAGACGCGGGTCAAATTCAAGTCGCGGGGATGGACGTGTCGAGCACGAAATCGAAAGACTTGGCGAAAATCATCACGATTTTACGGCAAGAAAACCATTTCGTGACGCGTCTCACCGTCCGTCAGCTCGCCGGGTTCGGTCGCTTCCCATATTCGAAAGGACGGTTGACGCAAGAGGATGAACGCATCATCTCGAAGTATATCGACTTCCTTGATTTGACGGAGCTCGAGCATCGTTATCTCGATGAACTGTCGGGCGGGCAGCGCCAGCGGGCGTACGTCGCGATGGTGCTCTGCCAGGAGACGGAATACGTGTTGCTCGATGAGCCGCTCAATAACTTGGACATCGCTCGCTCGGTCCAGATGATGGAATACTTGCGCCACGTCGCCGACGAGTTCGGCCGGACAATCGTCACCGTGCTCCACGACATCAACTTCGCGGCCAAGTACTCGGACCGGATTTGTGCGATGAAAGACGGCAAGATCGCCGCCTTCGGTACAGTCGATGAGATCATGGTCGCCGAGACGCTATCCGACATCTTTGAGACGAAGCTTGAAATCATTCAAGGACCATACGGACCGATTGCGGTCTATTAATAGAAGGAAGGAGTGACGACGATGCAAATTTACTGGACACCGATTCAACGAGTTGTACAGGAAGCGCCAGATACATACACGTTCCAACTCGAGCTCCCGGACGGCTTCACGTGGGACGAGGGGGCGCATACCCACTTCGCGTTAGAAGGGTTCAACAAAGAAGACAAACCGAACCGGAGCTTGATTCGCCACATGTCGATCTCGACGCTGCCGCGTGAAGGCGCGATCGGTATCACGACACGGATCAAGCGAGAGTGCTCCGAGTTCAAGTCAATCTTGCGTGATATGAAGATTGGCGAACAAGTCGCCATCTTCAAGACACATTCGAACGTCCCATTGAAGCGTGAGGGGAAGAATGTGTACTTGTTGTCGGCCGGTGTCGGGCTCGCGACGTTCCGCCCGATCGTACTTGACTATTTGGCGAACGGGGAAGGTGTGTCGCATCTCCACTCGCTGAACGTCGACACGTCAGCGAACTATCTATTCAACGACGTATTTACGTCATCAAACAGCTTCACGGCAGAGTTTGTCGCCAATCGTGTCGACTACTATACAGCGGTCGAGACGCTCGCGACGGACCGAGACGGCTTATTCTATCTCGTCGGTAGCGACGACTTCCTGCATCAGACGATCGACGTGTTGCGCCGAAGCGGCATCATGCCGGAACAGATCGTACTCGACAAACATGACTTCCAACTTGAAGACTTTTTAAGATGAGGCTAAGACCGGGGACGCGTTCCTCGGTCTTTCTTATGGAATCGAAATAGTGTTGCACATAAAAACTGATTTCCCTTTATACTAGATACAACGATAAAGGGGGGAGTTCAAATGGAATACCTGTACATATTCCTTGGTGTTTTGTTCGTTGCAATCGTTGTCCTGATTTGGAAGAAGCGTCAGAAACCGACTGAAACATCAATTCCGCTCAACTCAGAAGACAATCAAGTGATCCAGTCTAGCGCAGCGCATGAATTGGTCAAACAAGAGCACTCGGCAACCGTTTTGCCGGTTGTTTTAGAGGACGTGTCTAATAAAGAAGAGATTACGGTCGGGGCGGATATGGCGCAACTGTTAAAACATGTCGTGCAATCTGTCGGCATCCCGGCGGCAATACAATCGCTCGGCCAAAAGCCTACGTACCAACTCGTTTTTTCGCCGAAAGTAGAAGCCGCCTTGAAAAGTGGTGTCTATTCTTTAAGGAAATCAAAAGAAGACGGTTATTGGCGAGCCATCTTGGTGGACGGAAAAAATACAATTAAAGCCCAAGCGAATTTGAAGAAAGTTAACCCGCTCCAAGTTCGGCGGATTGCGCTAGATTTGGCAACAACGGTCGTTGCCCAAGAACACTTAAGAGAAATCAAACAGTCGCTCGACAAGATTGAGACGATTGTAAACAAGTTAGTCACGATGAAATTGAATGAATATCACGGTCAAGCCCGGAGTTCGTTTAACTATTTAGATCGCGTCTACGTATTTTTAAAACAAAATACTGTGGACAGCAAGGTCACACACCAGCTTGAGAACAACTATAAAGCAGACATCGATACCATCTATGCCTTGCTCAAACATATCGATTCCCCACTCGGGAAAATGAATGAACTGAAGAAACGTGCTTTTGTTTTCAAAGAGGCTGACAAAATCCAAACGATGAAGGAAGTCATCGGCGAGTTCCAAGAGTATGAAGAACTCATCTATATGTTCCTATTAAGCTTGCAAGGAGAAATTCACGCGATGCGCCTGTTGGGGGACCCTGAAGAGGCGATTGATCAAGCCACAAAACAAGTGAACACAATTAGCCAAGAGTTCGAATCGAAGCGTCATGCATTCCATCAAGGGCTTGAAAGCTACGAGAAAGAATTCAAGGTTCGCTTCGCCTTGGCGAGCCGTGAACGGAATCAAATCCAGCTGATCGCAAACGAGCATATGGCGGTTATCGATCAATCAGCGGCTCGTGCAATCAATCTTGACTTCAAGGCGGAAGTCGAACCAAGAAAATTGTTTATCGTGTCAGAAGGGGACGAAGTCAAAGTGTTCGCGAATCGATAAAATCAGTACTTAGACCGGGGATACGTTCCTCGGTCTTTTTGTATGACAAATCGCGACGAATCGTTCGAACAGGTCACGTCCGTCCGGTGTCCCGATCGACTCGGGGTGGAACTGGACGCCGTACGTCGGATGTGTCGGATGTTCGAGCGCCATGATGACGCCGTCCGCAGTCGTTGCCGTCACGTTGAGTTCCGTCGCTTGGACGACGAGCGAGTGGTACCGCATGACGTCCATCGGCTCTCCGTCGAACAAGGCACCGGTCGTCGTCTCGATCACAGACGTCTTGCCGTGCATGACCTGTTTGGCCCGGCCGACCGTGCCGCCGAACGCTTCGGCGATGACTTGATGACCGAGACAGACACCGAGGATTGGGATTTGTCCCGACAGCTGTCGGACGACGTCGAGGGAGACACCGGCGTCGTGCGGACCCCCTGGACCAGGTGAGATGATGATACCAGTCGGATTGAGGTCACGAATTTCATTGACCGTCAGCTCGTCGTTACGGACGACCAAGACATCGCTGAACCGGGCGACATCTTGATAGACGTTATATGTGAACGAGTCGTAGTTATCGATCAGTAAAATCATGCGAACACCTCCAACAGGGATTTGGCTTTATGCAGCGTCTCTTCATATTCCGATACCGGATCCGAGTCAAAGACAATGCCGGCCCCGGCTTGGACGTACGCCGTATCATTTTGGACGACCATCGTCCGAATGGCGAGGGCGAAGTCGAAGCCGCCCCGGACGTCGAGATAGCCGACGGCCCCGGCGTATACTTCACGTTTCACCGTCTCGAGCTCATCGATCAACTGCATCGCCCGAATCTTCGGTGCCCCGGAGACGGTGCCGGCCGGGAGACAGGCCCGTAGCGCGTCGATCGGGTTCAAGTCGTCACGTAGTTCGCCTTCGACTTCGGAGACGAGATGCATGACGTTTTTGAAACGCTCGACTTCCATCTGTTTCGGAATCGTGACCGTTCCGACTTTGGCGACGCGGCCGATGTCGTTCCGGCCAAGGTCAAGTAGCATCCGATGTTCGGCCAGCTCTTTCTCGTCTTCAATCAAGTCGGCAGCGTGGCGCATGTCTTCTTCGACGGTCTTGCCGCGCGGGCGCGTACCGGCGATCGGGTTCGTCGAGACGCGGTTCCCTTCGACACGGACGAGACTCTCAGGCGACGCCCCGAGGACGATCGCTTCGCCGAGGTCGATGTAGAATAAGTACGGGCTCGGATTAAGTTTTCGCAGCGTCCGGTAGAAGTGGAACGGGTCACCGGTGAACGTCGCGTCAATCCGTTGCGACAACACGAGCTGGAACACCTCGCCGGCAAGGATTGCTTCTTTCGCTTTCAAGACACGCTCGATAAATGCGTCCTTGTCGGTCAAGATCCGTTCGCTCGTTCGGACGACCGGCGCGAGTTCATGCGTCTTCGCCGTCTCGAGCTCGGCTTTCAACTGTTCGAGCCGGGCCGCTCCGTCGCTGTCGCCGGTGTCGATCAAGATGACGCGCTCCTCGAGATGGTCGTATAAGACGACCGTCTCATAGCGCTGGAACAACGCGTCCGGCAAGTCGCGCGTCTCGGTCGGCGTGTTCGGGATCGGCTCATACGTCCGCAGCAGGTCGTAGCCGATATACCCGACGGCGCCGCCGATGAACGGGTAGGGCGCGTCTTCCGTGTCACGTGCGATCAATGTGGATAAGACGGCGAGCGGGTCGTCCGTTTGGGTCGTACCCGTTGCATCGGTCACGGTGTTGCCGTCGACACGGATCGTCTCGACCGGATTCGCCGCGATGATCGAGTAACGTCCGTGTTTACCTTCAGCCCGGCTCTCGAGCAGTACTTTCCGCTCTCCTTGCAACCGGTGGAAGATTGCCACCGGGGTCAGTTCGTCGCCGTTGATGATTAGTTGTTTCATAGGATTGACCTCCTTATAATGTAGACAGAAAGGGGAGAAGCACGTGCAGATTCTAAGACCAGACCAGTTTTCAGGTGACCCGTTGACGGCTCATATCGAACTTGAAGAAACAATGTCACCTTACATCGAGTCGGACGTGTACAATCCGGCCTATTTTCAGGCGGTCTTACAGAAGGCGCACGACCTGTTTGACGCCTTGTTCGATGAAGGGGATGCCATCCTTCTCGTGTATCACGTGTATGGGACCGCATTTACGCCCACGCACCTCTTTCGCTTCATTCGTGACCGAAACGCCCGATTTAAGACGACGTTAACGCGTTCCGTCCTACATGAAGAAACGATTCGAACCTATACGGTAGCGATTTCAGGCAGGTCACAGCTTCGACTCCATGCCTTGTTAGAAGCAATTTGTCATCAAGACTTCCACTTCTCGCCAAGGCTCTGCCGTCACCGTTGGACGTGTCCTTCCATTCAGTTCATTCATCAAACGAAAAACCATGTGCTGTTTATTTATGATGACCGTGGTGCTTATATCCGCGGGACATCACCCGAACACCTTGAAGCCTTAAAACAAAAAATCTCCCCGCCCTTCATGCCCAATCGGACATGAAGGACGAGGAGATTTCCCCGTGTTGCCACCTTCGTTGAGAAACTTCGTGTCTCTCCACTCATCGCGAACGATCATTCGCTGTCCTCGGTAACGGGAGGACCCGTCAGAGCCTACGTATCGGTCTGAACGCTCAAAAGCCCATTCACGCAAGACACGTCACCGGTTCGCATCGACCACCGGCTTTCTGGAGACGTCCCTTCGCGCTACTCTTCTTTCTCATCGCGAGTTCGTATGATGTTATCGTTACTTTAACGGGATGACGTGATGATGTCAATCTTTGACGTGTTTCATTGTCGAAATATTTTTGTAACACGATTGAAACATTTTCTAACAAATCTCGTATACTATATCCAAGGTGATTCACCTAATACTTGGAAAAGAGGAAAACAAATGAAACGATTGGTGCAACGGACTGTTGCGACATTGCTCGCGGTCCTACTTATCGTCTCGCTCGTCCCGCCGCGCATCCACGCTGATGCCGGGGCCGGAATGAAGCAAGCGACACTACTGGAAGCAGGGGAGGCTGTCACGTTCACGACGGGCGTCGACCCGGTCAATACATACTGGTTCAAGATGGAGCGAGGAGCTCCGAGCCAGATGACCCATATGGAAATCGTCATGGAGGCGACGAAACTCGCCAACGTCTCGGTCTATCCGAGCGCCGATATGGCCGGGAAAGACGATACGTTCTATCCTTACCGTGCGAGCGCCTCGAAAGAGGACGGCAAAGCGACAATCCATCTCCCATATGCATGGGAAGGACCATACTACGTCAAAGTCGAGTACATGCCGATGGAGACGCCGGACATGTATCCACCGGAAGAGGAGATCTTCTCACTTGAAGAAGGAGAAGAGCCGAGTGAAGAAGGAACAGAACCGAGTGAGGACGGAACAGAACCGCCAAGCGAACCGGACCCGTCGGAGTTCGCTTCAGAGATCAACCTCGTCTACAACCCGGTCAAATTGCCGGTGAAATATGAACAGGCAAGCGGCGATATGTGTGCCGTCGAATCGATTTTAATGCCGGCAAGTGATCAAAAGACGATGCTCGAGCTGATTCGACGTGTCCAGACGGACGTGCTCAACCAATCAGAAGAAGGGCGGGAACTCGCGGCACTCTACTACCGTGCCTCGCCTTACATCATCAAGGCGATCACGTTCGACAAGACGAAGCGTCAGGCGGCGTATAACGACCTGGTGACACTCAAACCGCTTTTGACAGCTCTCGTCGAGCGAAAACAGCATACAGTGTCGTCGAAAGAGTCAGCGGCCATCAACCGGATGCACGCCCTCGTCAGTCAAAGCGTGCCGGAAGGATTGAAGGCGGACATCGCGTCTGTCGCAGGTCTTGCCGGGATGGATGAACTTGCGGGAACACCGCTCACGGACGTGTTCGACCGCATCGGCGTCACCGTCAACGTGACGGACGCCCCGCGTTATATCGTCAAATACAAGTCGTCACCGAACCAATCGATTGGCAAGATGAACGCGATGCGTGATGTCTCGGCCGAACGTCTCGCCATCGGTTCACCGGGTGACCATTTCGCGCTCGTCGATGTCGAAACGGCGTCAGCGAAGACGAAAGCGTCGGCACAAGCGGTGCTCGAGTCAGACCCGAACGTCGACTATATCGAGCCGATCGAGACATACTCTGCATTTATGGCGGACCCGAGCTATAGCTATCAATGGTCGGTCAACAGCCGCTCTGTGTTGAAACCGTTCGGGGACGCGGGCATCAGCCTTGATAAGTACGAGGCGCTCAACTTGAAAGCCCGTACCGTCAAAGTTGCCGTTCTCGATACCGGTGTCGACCACCGCCTTCTCGATTTGAAAGGGAAAGTTGATGTCCGAAATGGGAAGAACTTCGTCGACCCGAACGGGGAAGGCGACGCAATCGATGACCACGGTCACGGGACGCACGTCGCCGGTGTCATCGCGGCCGCTCAAAACAACGGCACGTCGATGCGGGGGATTGTCCCGAACGTGTCCATCTTACCGGTAAAAGTACTTGATGCCGGCGGATATGGGGAGACGGATCAAATCGCACTCGGTATCAAGTATGCCGTCGACGCCGGAGCGAAAGTCATCAATATGAGCCTCGGCGGAACGGAAAGCCGCACGATCGGTTATATGTTGAAGTATGCGCATGACCGCGGTGTCATTATCGTTGCAGCAACGGGGAACGACGGCCAGTCGCGCGTCTCGTATCCGGCGTCTTCGAAGTACACGATTTCGGTCGGCGCGACGAACACGTTCGGTCTCGTCACGGACTATTCGAACTACGGAATTAACGTCGATGTCGTCGCACCAGGTTCAAAAGTCGCGAGTCTTGTTCCGGACGGTAACGTCGTCTATATGGACGGGACGAGCATGGCGACGCCACACGTCGCATCCGCTGTGGCACTTCTCGTCTCGCAACACCCGCGTGTGACAGTCGAAGGCGTCCGGACGATCTTACGCCGTTCGTCGGAGCCGCTCGCCTTCACGGGTGGAGACGCACCGAAAGACCCGCGTGAATATGATGGTATGCAAGACGTGTTAGATGGTTTGAACACTCCGCTCCTCCCGTATTATGACGTCGTGAGCGGTTACGGGAAAGTGAACGTCTACCGGGCCGAGTCGATGCTTCAACTCGCGCCGAAGCCGGAGCGCATATTTGATAACGCGCCGGTCTTCAACGTTTCCGCAAAATCGGGAACGGTCGTCAACGTGTATAATAAAACGAAACGGATCGGCTGGGGAACGGTCAAAAACGGCAAGTTGACGATGTCGCTCGCCCCACAAAAAGCGGGAACGGTACTTCGTGTCACGTATACGAACGGGCCACTCTTCACGGGAGAACGTGTCGTCGTCGCCAAAGGGCTTCGACCGAGTGCCCCGAGCGTCACAGCACCTCGTGCAAACGCGAAACAAGTGACCGGGAAAGCGCAAGCCGGGATGACCGTCGTCGTGCGTGATCAGAACAAACGTGTCATCGGCAAGTCGAAAATAGCATTGAACGGCACATACGTGGCGAAGACGCGAGCCTTGAAAAAAGGTGAGCGCTTGTCTGTCCACGTTGAAGACGTGACGAAGAAAGTCAGTAAAATCACGACCGTCACCGTCAAATGAACGAACGAAAACCGGCTCTCCATAGAGGGCCGGTTTTCGTATGCGTCAAAGGATTTTGGTGCTCAAGACACTTTCAAATTGCCGTTCATCTTGCGGAGCTTGTCGATACGGTCTTTTCTATAGACAATCGCAGAGGTACTTTGGGTGGATGAGGTAGTGTCAGATTGGGCGGTCTAAGCGGGAAATGTATGCTATGATGTACGGTGAAAGGAAGGTACAGCTATGGAAACACTCAACATGAAACAACTTTCTGACGACCGGGCCTCGCTTCAAACGGCGGGCGACCTTGACGCGATGCGGGGCATCATGCACGATGAATTCCGCTACGTCGACTCGAGCGGGCGTCAGTTCGATAAAGAGACGTTTTTAGACCAGTTCGTCGACCCGGCCGCCGTCCAATGGATCGCCCAAGAGACGGTGACGTTCGACGAGACGATCAAAGGTGAGCTCGCTGTCGTGCAACTGTTGCTCGAGGAGCGGTTCATCCTTGGGACGAACGCTTACGAGGGCCGATTCTGGGCACTGCACTTGTACGTGAAAGACCAGGACACGTGGCTCTGGCAAGGCGGACAAGCGACGATGATTCACGAGACGTGATCAGGCATCTCCAGCGATGGAGATGTTTTTTTGTGCATCGAAAAAATATGCACCTAAAATAGAAAATTATGTACCTATTTTTAAAAAAATCCATTAAAATAAAGTTGTTGTCTAATTCGATACATTATTTAGGAGGAATTCATAAAATGAAACAACCGAAATACTTAGCGCTTTTCCTCGCCGGGACACTCGTCGTCGGTGGCTTTACACCGACGTTCGTCGCGGCTGAAGGAGACACGACGACTGTCGCCGACGTGACGGCACCTGCTGCGCCGGTCGTGGCGGCACCGTTCCATACGTCGACGTCACTCACGATTCAAGGGGAGATCGGTGCAAAAGCTGAAATCCTTGTCGCTGGGAAAACATACGAGCGCGTCATCCGTACGAACGGTGAAGCCGTGTTCACGATGTCCCCACAACCAGTCGGCCGCGTCATCGATGTCCGTTTAGTCGATGCGAGCGGGAACGCAAGCGCTGTGACACGCGTCATCGTCGCGGAAGACCCGGCGGCACGTCCGGCGGCACCGGTCATCAACCCAGTCGATAACTCGGCTCGTGCGATCGAAGTGAAAGGTACACCAGGACTCGCCGTCACTGTGACGGTCGGGGGCAGCACGTTCAACGGCTCGTTCGACGCGAACGGGAACTACCGCCGTGTCATCGCGCTTCAAAAAGTCGGTACCGTCTTGACGGCGCAGGCGAAGACGGCGAACGGTGCGATCAGCGAACTCGTCAAGTCGATGGTCGTAGCGGATAAGGTCGCACCGAGCAAGGCGCGCCTCACGCAAGCGGTCACGACGCTTTCGAACGGGATTGCCGGAACGGCAGAGCCGCTCGCGACGGTCATCGTGACGATCGACGGGAAAGCGTACACGGCCCCGGTCATGTCGACAGGGAAGTTCGTTCTCCCGATCCCGAAACAACCGCTCGGCAAGAAGATGTCGCTCGTCGTCCGTGACGGTGCCGGCAACCGTAGCGCATCAGAGACGCTTACGGTCCAACACGCGCTCTTCAACAACTTCCACCGTGTCAGTGACGAAGAGGGAAATCGTATCGTCGTTCATAAGGAAGTGTTCGCGGCTGATGGGTCGACTCGTTACAACGAGACGTTCGCACCGTTCTTCTTCGAACGTCCGACGAAAGCGAGCATGGGCTTCCTCTTGCAATACTATGCGGAAGACGGTGAGCCGCTCGAATTCGAGAAGCTCCGTATCCGTGTCGGTTCGGCATCGTACGTCCATACGATTGATCCGTTCGATGTCGACTATATAGAGTACGACGATGGAACGGTCGACGAGACGTATTGGTTCATTCCGGATGCGAAGATGATCGCGTTCATCAAGCAACACGTCCGTCCAGAGAACCGGATCGTCATCACCATCGAAGGCTACGAGTATGAATTCGAATGGGCGCTCCTCGGGGGCGAGAAACGGGCCTTCATTCAATCGCTCCAATACGCGGGTTACTAATATAGAAGAAAGACGTTTTTCATAAGCTACGGACCAAACCGGTTCGTAGCTTTTTTTGTGTATAATTTGCAATCGGACTAGTCAAAATGTATTCCCCAAATTTCAAACTAGTCTTATTGAATCAGTTTTAAAAGTTTGGTCAATGTAAAAATAAGGGTTAAATTATTCCTTATTTTGATACAATCTAAAATTAGACATGGTAATTATATGAGAAGGTAATAAAAGTAAAATTAAATACATTTAAAGGATTAATCATATCGAAAAATGTCGAAATGGCGTTATATCGGCGTTTTTCGACGGTTTTCGACATTTCAAAAAGTGGGTAATGTGATATTAAATTATCTCACAAACTCCAAAATTCAAAATCATTCCCATTTTTGCGAAAAAAAACGCTTGTGCTGATTGGAAGCGTTATGTATATTATGGATGTAAGGTTTTCCAAGTTCATACTTGGTAAATTGTTCAAGATTCACATCTTGAAAAATACCTATCAGTTTAAGTGAAACTCAAGACCTAAAGGATCAGGTTGCATAAGTCGTTCGAACGAATGGCGTATACATATGGAATCGTTTAGTGGGGGGAGCGTAGCTTGCAAGCTGGTAGCGCAAAATCGCAACATACCAAAGGGAGGATTTACACAAGATGGCAAAGAAATCATTCAAGCTAGTCAAAGCGTCAGCAGCACTTGCTGTGACGGCAGCAGCTCTTACTCCGGTAATGGCAGCAGAAGCTTCAACTTCAACAGTAGAACTTAAAGCAGAGGTCGTACTCGGTGGCAAGTTCAAAGAAGCGCTCGCGCTTAACACGCCTAAAGGTGTAGAAATCAAATGGGGCAAATACCTCGTAACAGCAATCAACAAGTGGCAAACAGTTAAAGGCCAAGGTTCTGATGGCAAGACTTACATCAAGAAACTTTACGCTCGTAACTACCCACTTTACATCTTCGATCAAGACCTTGGAGAAGTAAAAGCTGGTTCTGAACTTACGAAACCATCGATTCGCGTCATGTACCGCGACGGTAAAGTTTACACACAAGCTCCTGAGCGTTTCACAATGAGCTCAACTTACAACACGAAAGATGCAGGCGCACAAAAAGTCCTCATCTCTTACAACCACAACGGGAACCGTATCACTTCGTTCTTGACTTACACAGTTGTCGCAAGCGAAGTTGCATTCTCAAACGTTGCTTCTTCAGTCGATCAAGCGAAAGAAGTTCTTTCTGTAACTGCTGACGTTGAAAACGCTAAAGAAGATACGAAGGCAGATGTTCTCATCTACCCATTCAAAGACGCTTCTAAAGCAATCCCAGTTGCTGCAACAATCAAGGATGGTAAGTTGACTGCTAAGACTCCAGCTCTTCCTGCAGGAACTCACTCATTCGTCATCAAGTCTGGTGAAGTAATGACTGCAGAAACTGCTTTCACAGTTGAAACTACTGAATTCTCAGTGAAGCCAGTTAAAGTTGACCAACTTGAAGTGAAATTCAACAAAGAAGTTTCAGGCGTTGAAGCTGCTGACTTCAAACTCAACAACGGCCGTTACGTTACTAAAGTAGAAGTTGACGCTGATGACAAGACTAAATTGCTTCTCACACTCAACGCAGACTTGGTTGACCGTGGCGAGTACACGCTCTCAGTTAATAACTTCTCAGTTCCATCTGGTGAAGTGACAACTGCGATCGAAAAAGACTTCGAGTTCGAAGTTGCTGCTGCTGCTTCAGTAACACTCACGAAAACAAACTTCCTTGATGGCGATGACATCTTCAAATCTCTCGTTGTTAAAGACAAAAACGGTGTCATCTTGTCAGATGCGAAATTAGAAGTTTCTTCAACTTCAACTGCTTTAGAAGATGGGAAGTTCGAGTTCCAGACTAACCCTACTACTGGATCTGCAAACACATTCTTTGTTGAAGTTAAAGCAGTGGATGCTGCTAACAAAGTGTTGGCAACTACAGGCGCTGTCAAAGTAACTGTATCTAGTAAGCAAGAAATCGCAGCATTCGATGGCGTTCACATTTCTTCATATCCTGGTGACACATCAGCAGATGAAGTAGTAGAAGCTTACAAAGAAGCGAAGAAAGATGGCAAACTTGATACGACAATCAAACTCTCTGAGAATGACCAATTCTTGGATGTGTTCGTGAAAGACGTGTCTGGTGACATCCAAGTTCTTACGAAAGCTAACTCAGCGTACACGAACTTGACACCAGCGATTGCGACTGTATCTCCAGAAGGCGTCATCACTGCGCACAGTACTGGAACGGCTAAAGTTAAAATTGTGAGCGGCGACTTCGAGCGCATCGTAGAGTTCTCAGTTGTAGCTAGCTCTAAGGTTGCTGACGCGACACTTACAACTACATCACTCAGCTTTGATTCTGGAACTGTAGCAGGGAATGATAGCCCGAAACCTGTTGGTGTCAACTTCTTTGACCAGTACAAAGGAGCACTCGGTGCAGTCATCGGATCTGATGGAGTCGTTAAAGTTGACAACTCTAAAGTTGGTACACTTGAAGTTAAATCTAGCAACACAAATGTTGCGGAAGTAACACTCGAAAATGGCGTGGTGTCAGTTGAAGAACAGGACCGCAAAGGTACTGCTACTATCACGATCACGTTCAAAGACAACGATGGCAAAGTGGTATTCACGAAGTCAGTCGCTGTTAAAGTATCTGAATTTGATGCGACAGTCGCTTCTTACGACCTCGTTCTCACATCAGATAACAAATATCTTGACGCTGACGTAGATGATGCAAACGTTGCTTCTGATGTCGATAATGCAGTTTCATTCACTGTGAAGAGCTTCGATAAATTCGGTAACGTGATTCCAACTCCGGAAACGGCTTTAGTAACTTATGATGTAGCATTCTCTTCAGAATCACACGCGAACTATTTCGAAGAAAATTCTGCTGGCACGCTCTCGTTCAAAGCTACTGCTGCTAAGACATTCGCCGGTTCTGGTAAAGCTACAATCAAAGCGTTCGTGAACGGGGTTCAAGTCGATACGGTTGCAGTTGATTACTCAAACACTGATTCAGTAGCGACTAAAGCAATGATCAACACAACTTCGCGCACAATCGACCTTTCAGATGTTGATGGATTGTCAATTAACAACCTTCTATTCGGAAAAGTAAACTCAGAGAAAACTAAGTTCACTTTGCAACCAGCTGTATCTGTTCAAGATCAGTTCGGGAAACCTATGAACTATGATCTTCGTGCTGCAGTACTTGGAACACTCTCTAATGGAGCGAAGCTTTCTCCAGAAGATCTTGTTGTAACAAACAAAGTCGGAGTTGACATTAACAATGGCGTAGTGACTCTCGTTTCGGGACGTCCTTCTGGTACCTTCACGGTAGTGGTTCCGCAAATCGTGTCTGATGTTAATGGCGACCTCCTTTCTGCACCAGTAGCATTCGACGTAAAAGTCGTTCAGTAATCGTTGACCCTCCCTTAGGGTTAAATAGAGCAAAGTCTTCGGACGGAGCCATCTTGTAAACCGGTAGTGCTTCGGCACTGCCGGTTTTTTCTGTGCTTTGCACAAAAAACTATTCCCCTTTTCTAAAAAAGCAATTATACTTTTTTTGTAATAAAAAATATCATTTCCCATAATTTTAAGAAAAGAGGAAAACATACGTGAAACGAATTATCTTTTTGTTGGCGCTCTTCTTGGTTGCCTCCGGCTTCGCTTTGCCAAGTGCGAACGCCGAGACGACCAATGAGCCGATCCCAGGGCACCACCGGATCTCAAACAGCCCTTACGTCTTACTAAACGACTGGACGGCGCTATATGAGCCTGCGACCGGCGAGCGCATCCCGCTCGAGGAGACGCTAGACATTATGCGTCATCATGACGTCAATAGCTTCGCAAGTATTGATGGTGACCACGTCGTCATCTTGAGAAGTTGCTCGGGTTGTTCCACGACGAGTTACCTCATCGGGTTTGACGGCAGTGTCACCACGTTCTGGTTCGATGAAGACGACAAATTGCTCGGGGCGGATGTTGAAAATGATCGTTTGCTCTGGTACAAAGACGGCAAGACCGTCATGACAACACTTAACCGCGACGTGATTTGGGAGAAAGACCTTGGTACACGTTACGTGTCGTTGTCGACAGATCGAAAAACGGTGCTCGCCGCGTCGAGCCACCTCGAGACGGTCGACCATGTGTCGGTCGAGACGGGCGCGACGCTCTTCACACGGACGTTGCCTCGCCAACTGAACCCGATCAACAAAGTGCTCACGTTCGAAAAGACGATCGTCTATGTGACAGGTTATTCGAACGAGGCCCACTACATTTACAATGAAACGACCGGTGCGGTCACCTTGACGACACGAAACCACTCACGGACCGAATATGCGATGTCGAACGGGGCGCTGCACTGGACCGGACAAAAAGCTTACTCGGTGCACGATGTGACGACCGGCGAAACCGAGACGTACCAAACGGACACCGTGCCGCGCGTCTATAACGGCGTCCTTGGCTTCACAGATCAGACGATGCCGATGGCGGATTACAAAAAGCTTCCGACGAAACTCGAACTCGTCGTCGACAAGCGCCAAAATCGCGAAGGGGACACGACGATTTATACGAAGCGTGACTACCCGGTCTATTTGAGCGCGACTTACCTGGACGGGACGACCGAGTCCATCTCGATTGAACGAGCGAAGAAAAATGGCCGTTATGAGCTGTTGACGTCGCCGTTCAATCGGAGCTATGCGACGACCGTCTATTACGATTTTGTTTATCTGGGGAAAGTATTTAGCGGTAGTTTGAATACGACAGATGAAGGGACGGTCAGTTTAAATCGATTTGGTCTTGCTGGTGAAATTGTCGGACAGACGTCGCCGCGGGCAAGTGTCACCGTCCGTGTGTTGAAGTCAGAGACTGACGTGTTGACATACACGGCAAGTGCTGATGCGACGGGTGTCTTCCGTATGCAGACGGAGCGCCTGCTCCCGGGGACACCGCTCACGGTGACGTCGAATTCGAGCGGGACATACGTTTATCGGAAACCGTTCGTCGTGCCGACGCCGAATCCGGAAGCGAACACGATCACGGTCGTGAGCGATTCAGCGGAGGCAGGTGTCGTCTTCAAGACGGTGCCGAACGGGAAAATCGATTTGTACGTCATCGAGTATGCGCACCGCTACTATGACACGATACAAGCGGACGCGAACGGTATCGCCCGTGTGACCGATACGGTCGACCCGATCGCCAAGGGTGTCGAGATCCAGTACGCGCCGGCCGGGACGGAAGGAGCCGAGAAGAAGCTCGTCGTCTATGAACGGGCCGAACCGGTATTCAGTCTAGCCGGCACGCCGAACGAAGGAGATACGACACTCACGATATCTTCGACGGCAAAATTGACGACGTTCACACATTATATCAACGGAAAACACGTCGGGAATGGGAAGACGGTCTCGTTGACGACGCCATTAAAAGACGGGGACGTCATCAAAGTCGTCGCCAAAGCCGGTGACCGGGAGAAGACGCTCGAACATCGTGTCGCCGCAGTTGGTCCGACCATCCTCCAAGTGACGGACGTCGCGATGACGGCGACGCATACGGTCGTCAGTGTTCGCCGTGACACGCGCGCTGTGCTCCAATTCTTCATCAACGGGAAGTTGACGACGGCGACACCGGTCTCATCGACACGCTTCACGGTGCCGGCAAAACCGGGCGACATCGTCCTCGTCCGCTTGACACGAGGCGGGCAAAAGCTCGACACACGCCTTGCCCTCCCGCAAGTGACGTTCAGCAACATTCGTCTCCACGATGAACAGAAGACGTGGGTCGGCATGGTGCTCCCGAACAGTCGCGTCACGTTGCAGAACGGGACGAAACAAATCACGAGCGGCAAGAGCTCATCGACGGGCCGTGTCGTCATGAGCTTGGCACCGCAACCGCTCAAGGCGAAGATCACGCTCGTCAGCACACGCGGTGTCTATCGCTTCGTCCAGACGGTGAACGTGAAGGCGGGTCTTACCCCGGTCATGAAGGTCGCCGCCCCGACGAGTACGATGCGCACGCTTACGGTGAACTCGAACGTCGACTACGGCACGATCACGGTCCGTCGCGGAACGACGCTGATCGCGACGAAGACGGTGACATCGAAATCGACACCGGTCGCGATCGCGGCACAAAAGTCAGGCACACGCCTGACCATCAAATTCACGACGCCGAAAGGGCGTACGCAGACGGTGTATGTGACCGTCCGCTAAACCGAAAAACGCCTGTCCGAATTGAAATCGGGCAGGCGTTTTCTTGTGAAGAAAAACGAGGCGCGTGAAGCACCTCGTTTGAAAAATTAATTGATGACCATGACAGACAGGCAAGACGTCGCCGCTTTGAGGCAGTCGCGCTGCGTATCGTATTTGGCTTTGACGTTCGGGAACCATTTCCAAAGCGCTGCCGAGTCGAGTGAATCGATTTGTTGGAATGGCTCGGCCAATTTCGCTTGCTCACTGACGCGCAGCGTGAACGAGAATTCAGATGTGGCTGACTGGTGCAAATCGATCTCCGCGAGCCGTTGTAAATTTCGTTTATATGTGAATCGCTCGGAACAAGGGAGAAAAGTTGTCATGACCGCACCTCTTTCTATCAGTTTCTTCCACATCAGTATACATTTATATCCATAATTTGTCGCTTCTTTTTTTGTTTTTTTAGGCTGTGATTTTGGATTAATTGACGTTTACTCTTTTATGAATTCCAAATACAAGGAATTGAATAATTTTACGAAATTGCGTTTCGAAAGCATAGAAATTAAGGGGTTCGGACGAGTACATCTGTGTAGCCATACGCTTGAATTCGAATCGATTTTCCTTTGCTTGATATGTATCCGCCTGCCTGAAACATGTTGCCTACTGCGAGTGGGGCCATCCCATCTGTCTTGAACTGCTGAGCGTGTTGAAGCCATGCATGTTCCGACGAGCGGATACGCAAACAGTCTCCTTTGTATGAAGGTAGAAACGAGTTATTTGAAAACAAAAACCAAAAAACAGTTCCCTCTATTTTGAAAAAGTTTCCTTATGTACGTGTTATGATGGTAAAAAAAGATAAATGGGGTATTCGATGAACACATTAATGAAAGGGACGCTTCTCACGACGGCGCTCGTCATGGCGGCGACGTCTGTCGGGGCCGAAGCCGGCGCGCGTCCCTTCTTCACAGAAGTCGCGAAAGACACGACCGTCTATCGGCTCATGCCGGATAAGTCGATGAAGCCGATCGCATTGCTCGCGCCGAACAAGCGCTATGACGTCGTTGGCGTCTCGGGCGGGTACTATCAAGTCGAGGTCAATGGACGCCGTACATACGGATTGAAACGGGACATCCCGCTCAAGACGGCACTCCTCACTCAGGCAGTTGTCGCTGATAGTCAGTACGACCGTCTGCTCCACAACTATACGGCGCGCTCGGTGAAGCGCGAAGTGCCATATTATTATGGTTTCTTGACCGAGGCGCAGGCGGTATCGCAAGCGGACTCGGCGCTCAAAGGCAGTTGGCGTCTCGGTGCGGCACCGGGTCGACAAGCCGTCCCGGACATCGCGACGTTCGATTGGGAGCGTGACATTCGAGTCGGCGACTCGACGTCGTTCATGTTCCAGGCCCAGTACTGGATGGTCTTGAACCAAGTGACGATGGCGTACCATTACACGAAAGATGCCAAGTATTTGGCATACGGTAAACAGCTCGTCGAAGGGTGGATCAAGCAGTATCCGACGGCGCAGTATAAGCGTTATCCGAACGCCTACCATCAGCAAGGGACGGCCATCCGGACGTTCCACTTGATTAACTTTTGGAATCAATTTAAAAAGTCGCGTCTGAACAACGACCCGGCGTTCAGCGCGCTCGTGTTGCGCACGGTCGAAGGTCACGGTGACATCCTATCGACGCCGTCATTTTATCGTCCGCGCCATAATCACGGCATCTTCCAAGACATGGCGCTTACCGATATCGCCGAGACGTTCCCGGAACTCGAACGGTCATCGGAGTGGCGCGACCTCGCCGCGTTGCGTCTGACCGAGCAGCTCGACCACTCGTTGAGCCCGGACAACGTCCATCTCGAGCATTCGCCGGGCTATCAAGTGTACACGTATGAGATGCTGTACCGCTTCAATCGCTGGATCGAGGCGAACGCCTTCACGACGTCACCACGGCTCGAAGCCGTCCGACAGATGCCGGAGACGCTGACTCATCTCGTCAAGCCGAACCGGACGCTGCCGCTGTTTGGGGACACGACAGGCGAGCCGCGGACGATGTCGATGATATCGACGCTGCGCAATTATCCGCATCTCATGTATGCGGTCAGTGGCGGGAAGGAAGGGGAACGCCCGCTCGAACGGACGAAACAGCTCCATACCCAATACGCGATTCTACGTGAACATTGGGGTGAGAAGGAGACGTTCGCTGATGCCATCTCCCTCATGATGACGGCCGGCTTCCATAATACGGCGCACAAGCATCAAGACGATTTGAGCATCGACTTGTACGGCTACGGCCGTGACTTCATCGTCGAGACGGGACGCTTCGGGTACACGACGCTTCCGCAGAGAAATGCAGCGGTGCACGTCAACGCCCATAACACGGTGAACACTGGCACCCGGCAATTGACGCTTCATCCGAGTACGATCGGTAAGAGCGGGATCGTCTCGGTCGAGGAGACGGAAGGGTTACAACGAGCACTTGGGTACAGCGAGTTGATTGGGCAGGATATGCACCATACGCGCAGTATCGCCCATGATCAAGCGGGCACGGTTATTGTCGCCGATACGATTCGGTCGGACTCGCGTGCCTCGTTCACCCAACGTTTCCACCTCGGTGTCGGGTTAGAACCGGTCGCGGAACAAACTGGTGAGATGACGTTCCGCGACAAAGAGGGACGCACTCTCCAAGTCGTTCAGCTTCCGGTCGCGTCGTCTGATGCCATGAAACGAGAGTCGAGCTTTATCGCCTACCGTGACTTCGAGTGGGTGCCGCGTCACCAAGTCGTCTCGACGAAAACGGGTGCAGGGACATCGTTCGTCACGTTGTTCCACATGTCGAAGTCGGGGACGAACGTTACGTTCTCGAACGTGGTTGAGAATGATGCGAGTTATGTTGTCACGTATTCTCTTTCGGACGGACGCTCGCGGACGATTGAGATGCCGAAGGGTGAAGGACCGGTGTTGGAGCTTGAGGAAGGTGAAATATCAGAATGAGTGAGAGGATGCCAATAGGTGTCCTTTTTTTCAAAATTCAAAAGAAATAACGAAATATTTACAGAAAAGTAATTGTGTTATTCTATGAGATTGCGTATCTTTAAAAGTGAAGTCTGTACGTGTTTTGTAATCGCTTCCATTGGCTTGAGGTCAGACATCTGGCAGTGGCGACGAAATGGCGGTTATGACTTCGGTTCGGTCGACTTATACATAATAGAGGAGGAACAGTGCATGTTGAATTCGAAGACACGCAAGTTTTATCAAGGGATGCTCGCGGCGACGCTCACGGCATCGGTGATCGCCCCAGCGGTCGTGACAGAGGCAGCCCCGGCCAAAAAAACGATCAAGTTGAAGGCGGCTTTCGTTGAGAACGGGGATCTTGACGCAGCGCTCGACAAGACATACCAAGGCAACAAGATCTATTGGTACAAATCGACAGTCAACATGGACAAGCTCGGTACATATCAAACGGTAAAAGGCTACATCAAGTGGAAGAACCAACACTTCGAGAAGAAAGTGCGCGTCATCAACTATCCGAAAGCGATCATCGCACCGAAGGGTGAGTGGACGTTCAAGCACGGCGAGAAGTTGACTGGGCAATTGAACACACTCCAAATCCAATTCGTCGACCGCGTTCTACGCCAACCGGTGAAGTGGACGAACTTATCGACTGACAAAATCGGGAAGTTCACGGCGACGGCATCGTACACGCACAAAGGCCGCACGGTGACGCTCGACGTTCCTTACGAAGTAAAAGGTTTCGAACTCTCGTTCATGCATACGAACGACACGCATGCGTCGCTCGACTTTGCGGCGAACCGTGCTTCGGCAGTCAAAGAACTCCGTGCCGCTAACCCGAACCGCCTCTTAGTTGACGCGGGTGACGTCTTCTCAGGATCGCTCTACTTCAACGAATTCAAAGGACAAGTCGATCTTAAGCTCATGAACTATATGAAGTACGACATGATGGTACCGGGTAACCACGAGTTCGACCTCGGCACAGAGCAAGGCCATAAAGAGTTGGCACAATTCGTCCGTTACGCGAACTTCCCGTTCGTCAGCTCGAACGTCGACTACTCGAACGATCAATACGTGAAGTCGCTCTTCCGTGATGAGATCGCGACGAAGCCTTACAACGGTCGCTTGTATGAAGGGATCATCCAAGAAGTCGACGGTAAGAAAGTCGGATTCTTCGGTTTGACGACGGAAGACACGGCGAACATCGCGAGCCCAGGACCGATTCAATTCCAAAACTATATCGACGAAGCGAAAAAAGCCGTCAAAGCGTTCGAAGACATGGGCGTCGACCAAATCGTCGCTGTCTCGCACCTCGGTTACGACGACAACCCGGCAATCGACAACGACCTCGAACTCGTGAAAAACGTCGACGGCATCGATGTCATCATCGGCGGTCACTCACACTCACGTCTTGACGCACCGGTCGTCATCACAGAAGGTGGTAACTCGACCGTCGTCGTCCAAGCGTATCAATACGGTGACTTCCTCGGTACGCTCGACCTCGTCTTCGATAAAGACGGAAAAGTCGTCTCACAAGCCGGTAAGCTCATCGATGTGAAGACGTATGCACCAGACCCAGGCGCAGCCCGACTCCTCGCACCGTTCGCGGCTGAAATCGACGGCATCAAGAACGCTGAAATCGGCGCGACAGCGACTGCCGAGTTTGAAAACTTGCGCGACGCAGGTGACGTGACGAAGCCGAGCGTTCGTAAAAATGAGACGGCTCTTGGTAACTTGATCACGGACGGCATGCTCGAACGTGCGAAACAAGCCGACCCACAAGTCGTCGCGGCGATTCAAAACGCGGGCGGTATTCGTGCTAAAATCGATGCAGGCCCAATCACGACAGGCGAAGTGCTCACGACGCTTCCATTCGGAAACACACTCGCGGTCATGACGCTTCAAGGCAGTGAGTTGCTCGCGGCACTTGAACGTAGTGTCAGCGTCTATCCGATCGAGAGCGGCGGCTTCCTCCACATGTCTGGCATGAAGCTTGAGTTCGATAGCTCGAAACCGGCGAACAGCCGTGTCGTCAAGGCGCAAGTGCTCCAAGGCGAGACGTATGTCGACATCGACCCGGCAGCAACTTACAAGATTGCCACAAACTTCTTCGCAGCGAAGGGTGGCGACAACTACCTCGAGTTCAAGAAGGCTTATGAAGAAGGACGCGTCAACGACCTTGGTCTCATCGACTGGGAGATCATGCGTGACTATCTCGTGAAGCAAGGCGAAGTCACACCAACTGTTGAAGACCGTATCAAAGACGTCAAATAATGATTTTCGAAAGGACATCCACTGGGTGTCCTTTTTTTGTCTCCGTTTTGTCAAACAGATGATTTTGCCTTTTGAATTGAGCGTTTGCTATAATCAATGGGTGTCGAAACGAGATGTTTCAAATAACAGGGCATCGGTTAAAGAGAAAACGATGCCATTATGAATTTGGAGGAACCCCCCATGAGTTGGAAACGAAAAGTGAAGCGTGGTGTCTATTTAGGCATGCAACGCGGCAAACGAATCGGCCGTCGGTTGATGAAAGGAACGAAGACGCAAGTGCAGACGAGGCAGTTCGTCGAAGTCGTCCCGTCTTGGCACGCTCGGACGTCTGCGAACTATGAAGTTGACGGTGCGGCGCTCGTTTCTACGATGGCTGAAAAACAATTTTTATCATACGGTGAGCGCGCCTCGTCGTTTCGGACGGTACCTGGTGCGAACTCATTTCAACTCAACCCGTCAATCCGCGAGTTTGACGCGAGTTTAAACGTTGAGAAGAGCGGTGACATCGAAGTCACGTTGCTCGTCATGATTTATAGCGACGAAGAACGCAAACGTGTCGTTCGCGTCGGAGACGGTGTCCGTACGACGGTCTCGCTTGTAGACGGTGAGACGAAGACACGCTTTGTGATTCAAACGCAAGGAAAAGGTCGGGTCTTGATTCAATCGCTCCTGATTGACGGACAATCGCTTTGGAACGTCGAAGGAATGAGCAGTGCGGTGGCAGACGCCGACTTTGACGCGATGATTCCTTTAGATGTGGATTCGCTCGAACTCATCTCGCCGCTTAGCCGAATCGTTGAGATCGATGGCGGGCTCATTCGTGTCAGCGGGCAAGGGAACCAATACGAGCACTACGGTGTGCTCGAGACGGCGCTCCCTCACGTCGACACCGAACGCGGTATCGATTTTTCGCTCGCCGATATGGACGATTACGTCTATCGTTTCTATTTAAAAGGAGAAGCCGAAGAGCTGGCGAAAGCGACGTTGTTCGTCGCGACGTATGCCCACGGTGAACGCGACCAGCTCATCGAGGTCCCGCTCGGCTTCAGTAACGTCTTGAGCCTTACACCGAGCCATGATTCGGTTCGCTATTTCATCCGTTTCCACGGCAACGGTACACTCTCAGACTTGAAGCTCGGCGTCATCCGTGAGAACAGTGTACGCCGTACCGAGACGTTCGACCTTGATCCGACGTTCTGGACGATCCCGACACCGGAATCAATCAAGTTAAAACAAGATCCGTCTGGTCTCCGTCTCGTCCTCGATGTCGAGCCGGACGTGCGCCGCTACGTGTCGTATATGGAAACGAACAACCGCTTCACGGTCCTCCCGAAAGAGAAACCGTATACGGTCCGACCGAACCATCGTTACCGTGTGACGGTCGACGGTGAACTCGATGCGAACACCGGTGTCGTCCTCTACATCATCTCGTATTCGTTGACTGAGCGGTTGTCGATGCAGCAAGTACAACTCGGCAGCGAGAAGATTTTCGAGTTCGGAAAAGACGTGCGCTACCTGCGCTTCGCACTCCGCGTCGACGGGACTGGCGAAACGCTCGTCACGAACATCCGCGTCACCGAAGAGATCATCACGGACCGGACGCAAGTGCCAGAGTGGATCGACCCACGCGAGGCCCGTCTGTTTGAGGCGAAACCACGCGAGCTTCACGAGATGAAAGTCGCAGCCATCTTTGATGAGTTCACGACTGCCTCGTATCGCCCTGAATGTGAACTGATCACGTTCTCGCCGGACGATTGGCCGGCTGTTCTCGCCGACCGTCAACCGGACTTCCTCATGGTCGAATCGGCCTGGAAAGGGAACGACAAGACGTGGGAGAAGAAAATCGTCAAATATGGCACGAACACGTGGGAAGAGCTCGACGCGCTCCTTGACTGGTGCCGCGTCAACAACGTGCCGACCGTGTTTTGGAATAAAGAAGACCCGATTCACTATGACCGCTTCATCGAGACGGCGAAACGGTTCGACTTTGTCTACACGACGGATGCGAACATTCTCGATAACTATAAAGAAGACTGCGGACATGACCGGGTCGGCGCTTTGCCGTTCGCGGCGCAGCCGAAAGAGCATAATCCGATCCGCCTGCCGGGCACACGTGAACCGTACGCCTCGTTCGCCGGTTCGTATTACGCAAACCGTCACGAATCGCGCCGTATCGATATGGATCGCTTGTTCGCGGCGGCTGATAAGTATGGCCTTGTCATCTATGACCGGAACTATGAAATGAACCAACGCGGTGAGACGGATCAACTCCAATTCCCGGAGCAGTTCCGTAAATCCATCCGCGGCAGCTTGAAGTACAACCAAATCGCTAAAGCGTATAAAGGCTTCAAAGTCATGCTGAACGTCAACTCGGTGAACGATTCACCGACGATGTTCTCACGCCGCGTGTTCGAAGGGCTCGCTTGTGCGACGCCGGTCGTCAGTACGCGCTCTGTCGGCGTCAAGCAGATGCTCGGGGATTACGTCTTCCTAGACGAAGGCGACGAGATGCTCGAAGAGACGTTCCGCAAACTGCTCACGGACGACAGCTTCTATGAAGACGTCGCCATGGGCGGCATGCGACACGTGCTCAAGTACCACACGTACACACAACGTCTCGCCCAAGTCGTCGGCAACATCGGTCTGCCGTATCGTGTCGATCACCCGGAAGTCGCGCTCGTCGCGTTCGTCCGCTCAGCCGACGAGATGGACCGCGCCGTCGAGACGTTCCGCGCGCAAGACTACGAGCATAAACACCTCGTCGTCTTCCTCGACAAGTTCGAGGGGCATCTTGACTTGTATGAAGCTTACAACACCGAGGACATCTCGACGTTCATGCTCAGTTACTTGACGCAATATAACGCCTTGTCTGAGATTCTTGAAGGCTTCGACTGGATGGCGTTCATCCGTCCGAGTGACTATTACGGACCGGCGTACGTGTCTGACTACATGCTCGCGACGCGTTACGCGGACTCGAACATCTTGACGAAAGAAGATTACTTCGTCTGGAAAGACGGACTCGAGAAAATTGACTCGGACGGCACGTACCGCTACGTCTTCGACGCGACCCCGTCGCGCTCGATCATGAAGCCAGATGTGCTCCGCTTCTATAGCGTCCTTGAAGCGCTCGATGTCTTAAAACAAGACGAGACGCTCAAAGAGCTCGCTCAGTCCGGAGAACGGATCTTCAGTACAGACCCGTATCAATACGTGAAAGCAGGGAGCGATATGCCAAAAGCGGTCGCTCAGGAGGTACAATTATGACGACACCACTTCGCGTCCTCGTCTATGGGGATGTCAATTTAAATTTGATCGACGGGTCGGCCATTTGGCTGACGTCCGTCGTCTCGATGTTGAACCAAGACCCATCGATTCAAGTCGACGTGCTGCTGAAGCGCTCGATCACAAAACCGGAAGTGACGGCCGGCATCCGTGAGTTGCCGAACGTCCGCTTCATCGATGTGTTCGCCAAAGATTCAGGCAGACAAGACGCGCCGTACTACGAGCGCGGGGTACTCCAAGCCGACGAAGCGGCCGGGCTGATTGACGAGTTGATGACGACAGGCGGCTACGACATGTCATTCATCCGTGGCTTCCAGCTTGCCTACGACTTGTCACAGTATGAACGGACGATGGCGAAGACGTGGACATATATCACCGACTTCACACACGACCATACGCAGGCGTCGGCAGAAGAACTCGCCCGCTTGCAGCAGATTGCGTCGCGTTCGGCGCGCATGCTCTGTCAGACCGAGGCGATGAAGACGTATTTCGAATCGTTCCTGCCGACGGACCGGCCGTTCCTCATCTTGAACCCGATGATCCCGAACGTGAAAGACGAGACGCCGACGTTCACGAAACCGAACGATCGCCTCGTCTATACGGGCAAGTTCGCCCCGCTATGGTATTCGACGGAGATTCTCGACGCGTTCGCGAAGCTTCGGGCCGACTACCCGGCCGAACTCCACGTCGCCGGCGACAAGTTCAATCAAGACCCGAACAACCCGAACTTTAAACGAGACGTACTCGCCCGCTTGAAGGCGGATGACGGCGTCCATTGGTTGAAAGGGATTCCACGCGCCGATGTCGAGACGTTGATCGACTCGAGTGCGATCGGTGTGTCGTGGCGTCATCCGGAGCTCGACGCGAGTCTTGAACTGTCGACGAAACTGCTCGAGTACGGATCGCTCGGAAAACCGGTGCTGTTGAACCGTAACCCGATGCACGAACTCATCCTCGGTGCGGACTATCCGCTATTCGTCAATTCGGAAGACGAGTTCATCGAGAAGGCGAAGCTCGCGCTCACAGATGAACGTGTCTATCGTGATGCGGCGAGTCGCCTCTATGAGATGGCGCAGTATTATACGTTCACGAACACGTATAAACGTCTCCACGATGAACTGTGGGGGATGAAGAAGATCAACTTGCTCTTCGCCGGACACGATTTCAAATTCCTGCGTCTGTTCATGGACTACTTTGAGCGCCATCCGCGCTTCAACGTCTTGATTGACGAGTGGGAAGGTCACAAAATCCATGACGTGAATCACAGTAAGGCGTGCTTGGACCAGGCCGATATCATCTTCTGTGAGTGGGGTCTCGGTAACGCGGTCTGGTATTCGCACCATAAAAAGCCACACCAGACGATGATCGTGCGCATCCACCGCCAAGAGAAAGAGACGCCGTTCCCGCGGGAGTACAACCTTCACAACATCGACCGGATCATCCTCGTGTCGCCGTATATGCTCGAAGAGATGTACCGCTTGTTCCGGATCCCGCGCCATAAGATGACGATGATTTACAACGCGGTCGACGGGACGCGTCTCATCCAACCGAAACAGCTGGACGAGTTGACGTTCCACCTCGGTATGATCGGGGTCAATCCGAAGTTGAAACGACTTGATCTCGCGCTCGACATGCTCGAGACGCTCCGCAAGGAAGACACGCGCTACAAGCTGTTCATCAAAGGGCATCATCCGAACGAGATTTACTGGATCAACAAACGGGAAGACGAGCGCGCCTATTACGATCGTCTGCTCGAACGACTTGAGGAACCGACGTTCAAGGACAGTGTCGTCTTCGACGGTCACGGTGATGATGTTCCGGAATGGCTGACGAAAATCGGCTTCATCTTATCGACGAGTGACCTCGAGAGCTTCCATCTTGCGCCAGCAGAGGCGATGACGTCGGGAACGTTCCCGATCATCCGCCATTGGACGGGGAGTGAAACGATTTATCCGGACGACGTGCTGATGGAAAACGTGCTAGACGGCGTCGACATCATCCGATCGTTCCGCGATGATTCAGCCAAGCTACTCGCAGCGACACAAGACTATATGGCTTACGCACATCATCATTTCGCCATCGAGACGCTCGCACCGAAGCTTGAACAGCTCCTTTTGATAGAATTGAATCGGAAACACTAAAAGCAAGCCCGGTCATTCCGGGTTTGCTTGTTTTGAAATTATTTTGAGGAGATACGCTATGAGCCATTTTATATATGAATCGACTGGTCAGACGCTTGATTTCGAGCGCCGCGACGGTCTGACACACATCGTCTCGGAGACGCCGCTCGACGTTCGTCTCGGTATGTACGATCAGTCACGAGACGAACCGAACGGGATGAACATCTCGTTCACGTTAGACGAACAGTTCAGCGTCGCCGTCCCGTTCAATAACTTGATCCCGGTCTACTATTCAGAAAGTCCGGTCGTCGTCGGGACGTCACTTGAAGAAGTGGCACAGCTAGCCGGGAAAACGGCCGTTCGCGCAGAGGCCGTCTCTCAGATGCGCCTCATTGGGCATGTGTTTGGGGACGGGACTCGCTTCGAAGGGGTCAAACGTCTCGGTGCGGGCGAACGATTAACGGTGCGTGACGGAGCGATATTGATCGACACGTGGGACGAACTTCCGCAAAGTACGCCACAACTCCGCGACGATTTTGTCGACTCGTGGATGACGGCGCTTCGAAACGCGGTCAACGTACCGATGCAAGCCGTCAATATCCCGTTCGCCGGGTCAGCACTCGACGTGTTACTCACAAAACTTTATCTCGAAGCCGGAAAAAACGTGACGCTGCACGTACCTGACATGGGAGGGAACGAGGCGCGTGTCGCACGCGACTTGTTCGACGACATCGAGCTCGCCGAGACGGCTGCCCCCGAGGCGACACTCGCGTTGTCGCTCTCTAAACGGATCGCCGCTTCCTACGAGGCGACAGACGGCAACTTGACTGCCTATGAGAGCATCCCGACCGGTAGAGCCGTCGACCTTGACTATGTCGAGGTTGGGAAACACGGTACGGATTGGTTGTACGGGAAACACGTGTTTTTGAAAGACAACATGGATGAGCACGAAGCGAAGCAACAATTATCACGTAAAGCGATTCGTGCATTCGAAGGATTTGGTGAAGCGGAACGCGAACAAGTTGAAGGTATGCTCGACCGCCTATTCGACGCAGAACCGGAACGCGATTGGAACGGCCGGCTCGAAGCGGTCTGGTTCCATTTGAAAATCGAACATTTCCATGCTTACGCACGGCGTGGGTTCATGGGTGAGATGACGCTGTTGCAACCGCTCTTCGATCGCGACGTCTTGCGTCACATCCTCGAAGCGCCATACGAACTGCGCCGCCAAGGTCATCTCGTCAAAGTTGCGCTCGAGGAGCTATTTGGTACGAAGCCGCTCCACTTCGTCAAGGAGACGTTCGCTTGGAGTGATGCACCGCTGCTGCCGACGGTCGTACAGACGCCGCTCAACTGGCGGCTCATGCTTGAGGCGACCGCATCCACTCAAGTGAAGCGAATGAATGAATTGCTCGGTGTCGAATCGGGCGTGACTGAGGCTTTCCAACCGAGCGAGACGCCAGACCATGGTTACGTCTCACTTTGGAACGACTGGACGGCTAAAAACTGGTCGGCCCGCCTGTCTGGTTCGGAAATCGAACCGGAGACGGTCGAGTTGATGATTCCGGAGGCACACAAGCCGCGCAGTGTCACGATCAAGCCGTTCATCTATCACTACTTCATCCCGTTCAACGCCGAACTGTTCAACATGCGTGAAGAAGGATTTGCCACCCATATCGAAGTCAAACCGCTCGGCGGGGAGAACGGCTACGTACAATTGTTCAACCAGAGCTTCAGTGCGCCGCCATCGACAGAGTTCCAAAAAGATGCGACACTCGGTAGCGCCCCTTATATAAACATCGAAGGAACGATCGAACTCGTGTCTGACGAGACGACACCGATCGAACTATACGTCATGCAATACGATGCGAAAAAGAATTTGAAGAAGACGGCGTTCAGCCATGAACTCCGTCCCGGCGCGAACACGCTCCGCCACCGTTTGCCGAAAGAAGTCGAGGCCAAGTTCGTCAAGTTAGCGATTAAATTCCAAAACAATCAACACACCGTCCAAGTGAGGATGGGGTCGTGGGTCATAGAAAGCTGAGGAAATCGTCATGGACCGTCAACAAGTTGAATATGTAGAACGTGAGAACGCATTTTTGCGGGAACAGTTACATGCACTGACAGACCAAATCGAAACGGTGAAGCAAGACGTGCTTGAAGAAGGCGCGAAGCATATTCGCGGCAAAGAGAACACCGTCCAAAAAATGAAAGAGCTTGAACGAGAAATCCGCCAAGCGAAAGCGAATACGGACAAGTGGAAACAAGAAGCGATGAAGGAAAAGCAGCGAGTCGAAGAGTTGACTAGTCAAGTTGAACGTTTGCAAGATGTGGTCAATCGGGCGAAATCAATCCCGTTCGCGGGTAAACTCGTCACGAAACTCGAGCAGGAATGTAAGCCATCATGAGTCACTACGATGAGCTGTTAGCTGAAATCGTAGCCGAGAAGAAAGCGTGGAACCGATTCGTCGATCGAACGTTCGAATCGGTCAAACTTCCGCCATGGTTTGACGATCCGGTCGAACGAGGAATCAGTGTCATCGTGGCCTCTCATGACTCGGAAGAGCTGCTCGCGACATGTCTCGCCTCGCTCGAGGCCCAGACGCTTGACGCCTCGCTCATCGAATGGGTGCTCGTCTTCAATGGAGACAAGAACGAAATGTTGCTTGAGGCGAGTCGGCAGTTTGGCCGTGACGTGACCGTGCATCGTCTGCTTGAAGACGAAGCGAACGTGAGTATCGCCCGAAATCGAGGACTCGAGACGGTGACGCGTCAATACGTGACGTTCTTGGACGAGGACGACACGTTCAGCCCGACCTACTTGGAACGACTATTAAACGAGGCGTTGCCGGACCGGGTCGTCATCGCCGATATTCAAGACTTCGATCCCGAGGGCAACGTACTCGTCTCGCCGCTCCATCGTGAGTTCGAGCGACTCGCCGGAGGTGACTGGTCGTACGAACAAATGGCACAGCTGTTGACGCTGAACGCCTGCAAACTCATCCCAGCGGTGTATGCGAAACAAGTCCGTTACGAGCCGTCGCTTCGCAGCGGAGAAGACGTCGTGTATTTCTCGACGCTCTTCTCGACCTATCAACCGGCCGTCACGCTGTTGCCGAGCGGCACGGACGCCGTCTATTTCCGCCAAGTGAGAGACAATTCAGTATCTCGGCAGGCAGTGAGCCGCGAGTTCTCGATTCGACAACGCCTCGCCGTCATCAAGTCGCTTAGCGATTTGCTTATGAACGCGAATGACGCATCGCGCCGTTTCATCGAGCGCAAGATTGATGCCCAAACATCGATGATGAGCCTGTACTTCAAAGATCATCCTGAGGAGCGCGGGGCCATTCATCAACTTGTCGTCGAGAGCGATCTGCCGTACTTCTCATACAGCATCTTGAACCAACACGCGGCAACGGTTGGACTAGTACTCGGGGAAAAGCTCGAGAACGTCGAACGACTCGTCTCGGAATATCCGAAAGACACGATTCTCCGTGTTTACTTGCTTAGTCCGTTCACTCGAGGTAAGCTTGCCGAAGCTGTCAGTCCGGAAGTATTCCGTCGTCTGACGTTCGCTAACATGGCTTCGGTGTCGAATTGGTCATTGTTGCCTGAAGTTTGTTATAGTTTAGGGGATGTGCGGGCGGCTTCCTTGAGCACAGAATATGTGCTTAGTACGACCGTGCGAGCGGTTGCGTCGTCGTAATCCCGTTTTGTCATTAAAATGTAATTGCTTCTCAATTCACATCAGGAGTATAATGGGTTTGATTTTTGATGAATTCTTAAATAAAGTGAAATGTTAAGCAATATTCAGTGACCAGTGTCACTAACATCTATGGAGGTAAGCTCAACTATGAAAGTATGTACAATCGGATTAGGATATATTGGACTCCCAACGTCTGCAGTCTTCGCACAATACGGTGTCGATGTACTCGGCGTAGACATCCATCAGTCAGTCGTCGATAAATTGAATCGTGGTGAAATCCACATCGAAGAACCGGGCCTCGGAGACGTCGTCAAAGAAGTCGTCGCCAAAGGCAAGTTCCGTGCCTCGCTCGAGCCAGAGAAAGCAGATGCATTCATCATCGCCGTTCCAACACCGAACAACGATGACGAGCATAAGTCTTGTGACCTCACATACGTGTTGGATGCAACACGTAAAGTATTGCCATATGTTGAAAAGGGCAACGTCATCATCGTCGAGTCGACAATCGCGCCGCGTACGATGGATGATTTCGTGAAACCAATTGTCGAAGAAGCAGGCTTCATCGTAGGTGAAGACATCTTCCTCGTGCACTGCCCAGAACGTGTCCTCCCAGGACAAATTCTGCATGAACTCGTTTACAACAACCGTATCGTCGGCGGCATCACGCCAGAATGCGCTGAAGCCGGTGCTAAAGTATATGGTACGTT
Source organism: Exiguobacterium sp. SH1S1 (assembly GCF_004337245.1). Classification (NCBI taxonomy): domain Bacteria; kingdom Bacillati; phylum Bacillota; class Bacilli; order Caryophanales; genus Exiguobacterium; species Exiguobacterium sp. SH1S1. The sequence continues at coordinate 729,217 of NZ_SJUZ01000001.1, read as the reverse complement.
CGTAAAAGGTGAAATCATCAAGACGGACGCGAAGACGGCTGAAATGTCGAAACTCATGGAAAACACGTTCCGTGACGTCAACATCGCACTCGCGAACGAACTTGCGAAAGTGTGTAACGCCCTCGACATCAACGTCCTCGACGTGATCGAAATGGCGAACAAACACCCGCGTGTGAATCTTCACAGCCCAGGACCAGGTGTCGGTGGACACTGTCTCGCGGTCGACCCGTACTTCATCGTCGCGAAACAACCAGAGCTCGCGAAAATCATCAAGTTGTCACGTGACACGAACGTCTCGATGCCGGCATACGTCGTCGAAAACGTTCAAAAACTTGTGTCAGGTCAAACAGACGCAAAAATCGCCGCGTTCGGCGTAACGTATAAAGGGAACGTTGATGACATGCGTGAAAGCCCAGCTGTTGAGATCATCGAATTGATGCTCGAGCAAGGCATGAACGTCGCCGTCCACGATCCACACGTTGAAGTCTCATCGTCGAAACACTTCGATCTCGTCTCGAAAGAAGAAGCGATCAAAGATGCGGACGTCGTCCTCGTCCTCGTTGACCATAACGAGTTCAAAGCGCTCGACTTCAACGAGTTGAACGCAGCGATGCGTCGCCCGATGATCTTTGATACACGTAATATCGTGAAGGCTGATGACAGCGACCTCGCGGTTGTAAACTACGGAAACTTGTACGAATACGTCAACGGAAAAGTAACGTTGGCTTAACCTGTGTGCCGACTATGATCAAAGCCTCGAAGCAAGTATTCATCGAACTATGGGAGAGTCTCTATTTAATTGTGAGACTCTCTCTATATGAAACGAAAAGTCGCTATTCGATGCAGTACTTCGGATACTTGTGGGAAATCTTGACGCCAATCATTCAAATCAGCATCTATTGGCTCGTCTTCGGGTTCGGTCTTCGTGCGGGTCGAGACGTTGGTGATGTCCCGTTCCTTCCATGGCTCGTCTCCGGAATTGTGCCATGGTTCTTCTTTGGACCGGCCATCGTCAGTGGTTCTCGATCCGTTTTTTCGAAGATTGCACTCGTCTCAAAGATGAGCTTCCCGATCAGCACAATCCCGGCGTACGTCATCTTGTCGGAACTATACCGACACGTAGCGATGGTCGTGATCGCGTTCATCTTGATGATGGCGTTTGGCATCAGTGAAGGCTGGAACATCCTGTTCTTGCCGTACCTGCTTCTCAGTGCGCTCGCGTTCCTTTATGCGTTCTCACTTTTGACGTCGGCACTGGCCACGATTATCCGCGACTTTCAAAATTTGCTGTCACAAATTATTCGGATGATGCTTTATTTACTACCTATCTTTTGGCAACCGACCGGAACGCTTGAAACGATTCTCATGATCAACCCGCTCTACTACTTGGTGGAAGGGTACCGATCGATGTTCCTCGGAACGGATTGGCTCATGCAAAATCTTAGCTACGGCCTCTACTTCTGGGGCTTCACGCTCGTGACGTTCTTAATCGGTTCGGCGATCCACGTTCGTTTCCGTCGCTACTTCATTGACTATATTTAAGGAGCGGTGACGTATGAGCTACCAAGTAAAGTTTGAAAACGTATCAAAACGGTACACGTTGTACCGGAAACAAAGTGATAAGCTGAAAGAAGTGTTGTTCAACCGGGCGAACGGTAAGCAGTTTTATGCGCTCCGTAACGTCACGTTCGAAGTCCCGCCTGGGGAAGTCGTCGGGATTCTCGGGATTAACGGTTCGGGGAAATCGACGATGTCGAACCTTCTGTCGGACGTCATCCCGCCGACGCACGGCAAGATCGAGCTGCGCGGAAAACCGTCGCTCATCGCCATCTCGTCTGGGCTGAACGGAAACTTGACCGGGATGGAGAACATCGAACTGAAATGCCTCATGCTCGGCATGGACAAGCATCAAATCAGAGCGATCACCCCGGAAATTATCGAGTTTGCCGATATTGGCGACTTTATCGATCAACCGGTCAAGACGTACTCGAGCGGAATGAAGGCACGACTCGGCTTCGCCATCTCGATCAATATCAACCCTGACATCCTCGTCATCGATGAGGCGCTCTCGGTCGGAGACCAAACGTTCACCGACCGCTGTCTCGTCAAGATGAACGAGTTCAAAGACGAAGGAAAGACCATCTTCTTCATCAGTCACTCGGTGTCACAAGTTCGGCAGTTTTGTACGCAGGCGATCTGGCTTGAATACGGTGAGATCCGTGAGTACGGACTCGTCGACGATGTGGCCGACGAGTACATGAAGTTTTTGAAATGGTTCCGTACGCTTGATTCGAAGCGTCAATCGGAGTTCAAACAGCAAAAAATGGAGCAACGCACAACGATCGTCGACCAGCACGATATCGGTGAGACGATCATTTTGCCGCGTCACCCCCGAAAAGGAGAATCACTATGATTAAAGTTATGACCGTGTTCGGCACGCGTCCCGAAGCCATCAAAATGGCTCCACTCGTTTTGGAGCTCAAAAACCGTGAAGGGATCGAACCGATCGTCGTCGTCACAGCCCAACATCGGGAGATGCTCGACCAAGTCTTGCAATTGTTCAAAATCACACCAGACTATGACCTAGACGTCATGAAGAAGAATCAAACGCTCTTCGACGTGACGACACGCGTCCTTCACGGACTCGATGAAGTCATGAAGGAAGCGAAACCGGACATCGTCCTCGTCCATGGGGACACGACGACGACGTTCGCGGCGTCACTCGCGGCGTTCTACAATCAGATTGCCATCGGTCATGTCGAGGCAGGGCTACGCACGTACAACAAGTACTCGCCATATCCGGAAGAGATGAACCGTCAATTGACTGGCGTCATGGCTGATCTACACTTCGCACCGACTGAGACGTCAGCTGAGAACTTGCTTCGTGAGAACAAGACAGAAGCAGACATCTTCGTCACAGGCAACACGGCAATCGATGCGTTGAAGACGACCGTTCAAGACGGGTACGACAATGAACTGTTGAACTCAATCACGTCACAAGGCAAGCGCCTCGTCTTGTTGACGGCACATCGTCGGGAGAACCTCGGTGAACCGATGCGCAATATGTTCCGTGCTGTCCGTCGCTTGATTGAAAAATATGACGATATCGAAGTCGTCTATCCGGTCCATATGAACCCGATCGTTCGGGAACTGGCCGGTGAGATTTTAAACGATCTCGACCGCGTCCACTTGATCGAGCCGCTCGACGTGTTCGATTTCCATAACTTCGCATCACGCTCACACTTGATCTTGACAGATTCAGGTGGCGTACAAGAAGAAGCACCATCACTCGGCGTACCGGTCCTTGTCCTTCGTGACACGACGGAACGTCCAGAAGGTGTCGCAGCCGGAACGCTCAAACTCGCAGGCGTTGAAGAAGAAGTCATCTTCGGCCTCGCTGACGAGCTCTTGTCTGACGCGGCGGCGCACCAAAGCATGGCGAAAGCGTCTAACCCATACGGGGACGGGGAGGCGTCACGCCGCATCGTCGACGCAATCGTCGAACGCTTCACGCGTTGATGGGTTTAGGCTGTCCCTCGGGGCAGCCTTTTATTTTTTATGAGAAAGGAGGGAACTCATGCTCTTCAGTTCGACGATTTTTTTATTCTGGTTTTTACCGATTGTTCTTATTCTCTATTATGTCGCACCGCGTTTTTTGAAGAACACGGTGCTCCTGATTGCCAGTCTATTGTTCTATGCGTGGGGAGAACCGATCTATACGACGGTCATGCTCGCATCGATCGTCATGAACTATGCGTTCGGTCTGCTCGTCGACAACAACCGTGACGACAAGAAGAAGGCGAAATGGCTCGTCGGGGCGATGGTCGCTGGAAACGTGTTGCTGTTATCCGTCTTCAAATATACGAGTTTCATTATCGAGAACGTGAACGCCATCACGGGTCTCGAGCTGACCGATCCCAAAATCCCTCTACCGATCGGGGTGTCGTTCTTCACGTTCCAAGCGATGAGTTACGTCATCGATGTGTATCGAAAAGATGGGAAAGTCCAGCGCAACCCGCTCGATCTCGCGCTCTACATCTCGCTCTTCCCACAACTGATTGCCGGGCCGATCGTTCGCTATCAGACGGTCGCTGACGAGATCAATGATCGCCGTGAGACGATGGACGACTTTGCGAGCGGGGTGCAACGGTTTGTCATCGGCCTCGCTAAGAAAATGCTCCTCGCCAACAACGCCGGCTACGTGGCCGACCAAATTTTCTCGCAAGATGCCGGGGAGATGTCGATGGGCCTCGCTTGGATCGGGATTATCGCGTACTCGCTTCAGATTTATTTTGATTTCTCTGGATATTCCGACATGGCGATCGGGCTAGGACGGATGTTTGGTTTCCATTTCCTTGAGAACTTCAATTATCCGTACATTTCAAAGTCGGTGTCTGAATTTTGGCGCCGCTGGCACATCTCGCTCGGTAGTTGGTTCCGTGACTATGTCTATATCCCGCTTGGTGGGAACCGTGGCAGTGCGTGGAAGCTCTATCGTAACCTCGCCGTCGTCTGGATTCTGACCGGGGTTTGGCACGGTGCGAGTTGGACATTTATCGCCTGGGGTGCCTACTATGGAATCTTTATCATGCTTGAGCGGGCGTTCCTCGGGGCGTGGCTCAAAGCACTCCCGGCACCGCTCGCCCATGCGTTCACGTTGTTCGTCGTCATCATCGGTTGGGTGTTCTTCCGAGCGGATGACTTCCCGTACGCCATCTCGTACTTGGCGGCCATGTTCAACTTGAATGGAGCGGCGGTATGGGATAGTGAGGCGATGTTCTACTTCGTCCAATACGGGGTCATCTTACTGATTGCGATGATTGCGGCGACACCGCTCCCGAAAGTGTTTGGGGAAAAAGTGCTCCGTCTCGAACAGGAGAGCAAGAAACTATGGGTCAACTACATGGCCGGTTTCATGCGCCTCGGATTTATGGCGACAATCTTCATCTTCGCCGTGTCGTATATTATCGCGAGCAGTTTCAACCCGTTCATCTATTTCCGGTTTTAATTCCTGTTTGTTCTAAGCAACGGCTAGGAAGAGCGCACAACAAAGAGAGACGAATCATCCTATTCGGGATGATTCGTCTCTCTTTTGTTTACTCATTCAACTTGTCGTGATAGAGCGGGATGAACTCACCGAGGTTGACGTTGTGGATGAACAAGACGACGTCGATGTCGTTATCCTTCACATACGTTTCAATCGATGACTCATCGAAATGGCGGATATCGATGACCGACAGATGACCAAAATGTTCCGGCAACAGCGTTAGCATCGGATTTGCGTACGAATCTTTCAAGATGAGTGTCCGTGTATCATTCTTCGGCGCCTCTTGGTCCATTGTGATGATCGGCCAGTTACGGTGTAAGAAGAGCGAGTACATCTCCGTGTACGTCTCTTCTGATTTGAGCGGTTTTTTGTTGATCAAATTACCGTTACACGGTTCGGCCCGGTTGTAACAAATCGAACTTGGCGTGAATCCGGCCTTTGGTTCCATCCATTCGAACGTATCACCGTTTTTGACGTATTGGAGCGTTGTGCTACGGGCGTAAGAGCCGTAGTATGGGCGGTCGTGCGCCTTCGTCCGGAGTTCGCCTGGCTTGAGCGGATCACTGACTTCGGGATGTTTGGCAGCAATCTGCTTCACCGTTTGGACGTAAGCCAGATAAGCGCCGTTTATATTCCAGTGGTAGTCGGTCTTATAAAAGACGTCACTCAATTTGTCTGCCGTGTTCAGTGGCTTCCGGTAATCCATGACCGTCATTCCCTCGACCGTAGCCAAGCTGTCACGCGTTTCTTTAAAGATTGTTGGTGCCTCGTTGCCCATGTAGTCAGGCATGTTCGGTTCGACTTCGACCATCGAAGCTTTGTTCGGGGCAAGCCCGAAGTAGACGTCGACGCCAGACGACTGCATCGACGTCGTGAACGCCGACAGATCATCGAGGAGCATGTTCGTATCGATCGTCTCTTTCATGGGAGACTCCATCGTCCCGTCAGCCGAAACATAAATCCCATTCTTCACAGTCTGCCGGAACAAGTCTTTCGATAAAAACGCATGTAAGCTGATCCAGCTGTCACGATTAAAGACGTGATCGGTGACATACGTCTCGACGCTCTTCATATAGGCGCCGGACATGACGTTCTCGAACGTGAGGTCGGCGGTCGCTTTGGCGAGTTGGCGATTCTCCATGGCAGAGACTTCGCGTTTCTCCGAAGAGAGCGTCACATAGGCGCCGCCTATAAGAAAGGCTAAGAAGCCTATGATTAGCAAACTATGGAATACTCGTTTTGTAACGATATGTCGCGTCTCGTGCCGCTGTCGTGTGCTCCGAGGCGTAGGATTCAAGTTTTGCATTGTTGCGACTCCTTCAAATTCAAATTAATCCGATACTCATTCTACCATATATTTGCTTTACCTACTGTAACAAAAACGTATCAGTCAATCGAAGAAGCCGTTGATGCTATACTTGAAATCAAGGCAGGTGACCCCTATGCGACGACATCAAGCGGACGGTACGTACCGGTACGTCCTCATCTTAGGGGCGAAAGTGAACGGGACGGCACCGTCACGGGCGCTCCGAAACCGAATAGACGTGGCGGCTACATATGCGCACCAATATCCGCACGTCAAACTAATCGCCTCCGGCGGGCAAGGTCCGGACGAAGGGATGGCCGAGGGGCGCGTCATTGCCCGGGAATTGATCGACCGTGGCGTCGACCCGGGGCGCATTCACATCGAAGCTGACTCGACGTCGACGTACGAGAACTTTTTATTCAGCCGCGACGTGTGGGCAGGCGAGACGGGACTGACGGTCGTGACGAACGACTTCCATGTGCGCCGGGCCCGGCTCGTCGGGAGGCTCTACTTCGGGCTCAAGACGGACGCGCTCTATGCCCCGACGCCGGCTGCGGCGAAAGCGAAGTATGTCATCCGTGAACAGCTCGCCTATATCAAGCTGTTGATCAACTATATGCGCTGGAAGTGGCGCCCATGAAAACAAGGACTTAGCGGTTGCTAAGTCCTTGTTCGTCGTGACAGCCAATCTCTTCAGACAACAACTTTCCGAACGCCTCGGCGCCATCGATGTTCAAATGGACACCGTCACTCTCAAAGTAGTCGGCTTTATCGGCGGACGCTTCATGCCAGTCGATGAGCGTGACGAAATCGTGCCGCTCGCTCGCGCGCTTGAGCAACTCGTTCACTTCGCGTTCCCACGGGCGCGGGACATGCGTATTGATGACGTACACGTGATCGGCTGATTCAAACATACCGATCAACGTGTCGAGCTGTTCCATCTTGAAAGCTCCGTTCGTCCCGAGATGGAGGAAGACGACATGGCCGGGGGCATCAAATTCACGATAGCCCGCGGCGACGTCTTGCGCGTCACGGACTTGGCGGCCGACTTCGGCGTCGATCGTCATGTTCGGGAACGTGGTACCGAGATACTCGTTCAAGCCGAGCAAGACCGAGTCGCCGATGGCAAGGGCGGGCGGGCATGACTCGACCGGCCGTTCGGTCGTCGTTTCTTTTGGCTTCGGCTTCGGTGCTTTGACGACCGGGAGCTCGTGTTGCCGGTCCGAGTTATCCGTGAACGCGAGGATCGTCAAATTCCCGACGAGGACGAATGACAAGACCGTCGCGATTGTGATCGCGAACAGTCGAGCCGGTTTGATGTTGCGAGTCGGGGTCAGGTTACGGATGACATGGCGGAACCCGTTGCGGCGAATCGGTGTCTCGACGTAGCGGTAAGACGCTTCAGCGATGAGCAGCGTGAGCATGACTTGACCGAGCGCGAGGAGGGGATTGAACGAACCGATCCGCTCAAGCGGGGTCGTCAAGATGATGACCGGATAGTGCCATAAGTAGATGCCGTACGTCCGTGTCCCGATCAACCGAAGCCAAGCGCTTCCAAACAGACGGGACCAGAGCGTCGACGGATGGGCCGTCGCGGCAATCAACACACCTGACGCCACGGCGACGAGCAAGAAACCTCCATAATAGAGGAACGCATCATAAGAGTTCGCTGTCATCATGACCGTGACAAGCGTTATGAGCGCTCCGGCGCCACCGACGTTCAAAATACGAAGACCGAGCGCTGGCATCTCGCGCTTGAACGCATCCGGACGCCAACCGAACGCGAGCAACGCCCCGATGAGGAGCGCGAACAGACGCGTGTCGGTACCGTAATAAACACGGCTCGGGTCGGTCCCGGGTGTGAAGCTGATTGCCATCCAAACGGTTGAAGCGAGTAAGACGATGCCGGTGAGCTGGAGGAAGCGTTTCTTCACGGTCAGCCCAAAAATCAACAGTAGCGGCCAGACCAAGTAGAACTGCTCCTCGATCGAGAGCGACCACAGGTTTTGGAGCGGTGACGGCTTGCCGAAACTCTCGAAGTACGAGACGTCGTGGAAGATATACCACCAGTTGTTCACGTAGGCGAGCGCGGCGAGCGTATCTTGGCGCACCGTATCGAGCAGTCCGCGCTCGAACAACGTGACGTACGCCATGACGACCGAGAGCATGAAGACGAGCGCCGGCAACAGGCGCCGGAACCGGGCGACATAGAATCGTTTCAAATTGATCCGTCCGTGTTTTGCTTGCTCACGAAGCAAGATGCCGGTGATCAAATAACCGGACAAGACGAAGAATAAGTCGACGCCAAGGAAGCCGCCGGGTATGTATGGTGCGTTCAAATGAAAGAGTATGACTGCAAAAACGGCGAACGTGCGCAGGCCGTCGAGACCTGGCATATACGTTGTTTTATGGTGTAAGGGCTGCATGACCCCACTTCCTTTCTCAAATCCAAGCGGAACGTTTCCCTCATTTGTAAAGGGACCTATACTCCAGTATAGCGAGCGCTGGACTAGAAAAAGTTTCAAATGATTAACATTTTAGCTTCCGAAGTGGAGAATAACAGGGAACGAAAAAAGGGACACGAAGTCCCTAGTCCCGTTACAACATTCCGATAATCGTCCCGCCGATGACGCCAGCGATGACGAGTGCCCAAGGCGGCAGTTTCCAATAGGCGATCATGACGAACAAGAGGGCGGCGAATACAAAGTCGACGGCGCCGTTCACCGTGCTCGTGAAGATCGGCTGATAGAACGCAGCGATCAAAATCCCGACGACGGCCGCATTGACACCGATCAACGCACCGGCCACTTTTGGATTGCGCCGGAGTGCATCCCAAAACGGCAACGCCCCGAGGATGAGCAGGAACGCCGGCAAGAAGATGGCGAACGTCGCGAGCAGTCCTCCCGGGACACCGTTGATGACGGTCCCGAGGTACGATGCGAACGTGAACAGCGGACCCGGTACGGCTTGGGCCGCCCCGTAGCCGGCGAGGAACGCCTCTTCGCTCAAGAATCCGGCCGGGACGAGCTCGCGCTCGAGGAGCGGCAAGACGACGTGACCACCACCGAAGACGAGGGCACCGGCCCGGTAAAAGCTGTCGAACATGGCGAGCGACTGGCTTTCTATCGTCTCGCGCAAGAGCGGCAAGATGACGAGTAACGCTCCGAACAGACCGAGCAGCGTCGCCCCGAGCCGTTTCGAGAGCGGGAACGAGGCCGACTTGACGTCGAGGTGTTGCGGCTTGAACAGCAAGAATCCGGCGAGCGCGGCCAAGGCGATGACGAGCACTTGGCTATACGTCGTCTGCCAGAGGAGCACACCGGCGAGCGCGAAGAAGGCGATCGTCCGCGTCTTTGCGTCCGGTGTCAGTTTGCCGGCCATACCGAGAATGGCGTGGGCGACGATGGCGACGGCGACGACTTTCAAGCCGTACAGCCAGCCCGCGTCCGAGACGTCGAGTCCTGAGACCAAAAGGGCGAACAAGATGAGGGCGATGACGGATGGTGCCGTGAAGCCGATGAACGAGGTGATACCGCCGAGGATACCGCCACGGACGATGCCGATGCCGATCCCGACTTGACTGCTCGCAGGGCCAGGTAAGAACTGACAGAGGGCGACGAGGTCGGCATACGTTCGCTCGTCCATCCATTTCCGACGCCTTACGTATTCCTCATGGAAGTAGCCGAGGTGGGCGACCGGTCCGCCGAACGACGTCAAGCCGAGACGGGTCGATACGAATAAAATCTCCAGTAACGTCTTGAACGTCACGCGTTGATTGGCCATTGGTTTCACTCCTTGATCTCTTTGAATAGTTCGTGCGCTTTTTGACGGGCTTCGGCCAAGACGACGAGCCCTTTTTCGGTCGTCGTATAGTTCTTGCGGATATGACCGTCGACCAACTCGTTCGTCCGAGCGAGCAGGCCGTCTTGTTCCATGCCGTGCAGGATCGGATAGAGCGTACCGGCACTGATCGCGTAACCGTGCTCGCGCAGCTCTTCGACCATCCACGCCCCATAAACGGGATGTTCGGACGCATGGTGCAAGATGTGGATATGAATAAAACCAAGAAACAGCTTACGAAGGACGCGGTCTTCCACTTGCTTCATCTCCTTGAAATCGATTTCCGATATCGGGTTTCGTAATCATACTAACAACGGGGAGCAAACCGTGCAACCTGTGAGGTGGGATTTACAAAAACTTAATGTGTGCACATTGGGAGGAATTGATTCGGAAAATATAGGGAATTCATCGAAAATGAGGTAAACTAAAATGTAGAAAAACAGCGTAGGAGGAAATGACGTGACAGAACGAGACAGCACCCATTATAGATCTTTGTTGCGCCATATGCCCCAAGGCTACGTCGAATTCAAAGTCATCTTCGACGGTGCCGGGGAGCCGGTCGATTATGAGTTTGTCGAAGTGAACGAAGCGTTCGAAAAGATGATGAAGGCGAAGCGCAAGCAGTTTCTCGGCGGACGCATCACCAAGCAGTTGAAAGACTTTGAATACAGCGAACGCGAATGGATCGTTCAAGTCGCGCGAGCGGTGAACAACGGCGAGACAATCAAGTTCGAACACTTCTCGCGCCGGAACAAAGCGTGGTATGAACTGTCCGTCTTCAGCGAACGACCAGGTTTCGTCTCGACCTTGTTCCATGACATCACCCCGCACGTCCAAGAGAACAACGCCTTGAAACAACTCGTCAACGTGTCGCATCGCTTCGTCGCCACGGGCCGGGAACTGTTGATGAACCAACATTTCCTTGACCAGATCCGGGACTTCACCGGTGCGAAAGCGGTGACGCTCAACTTGGTGAATGACGATGGACAAACGTACTCGACGGTCGCGATCTCTGGAATCGACGAGCTGCTCGAACGCAGCTTGGATGTCCTCGGCTTCCACCCGGTCGGCAAGAAATGGCCGATGAGCCGGAAACGCATCGAGCTGTTGGAGTTGCCTAGTCCGATCATCTTGGACGAGATCGAACCACTCATGGACGGGGTGTTGCCGAAACGGCTCGTCAAAAACATTTTACGCATCTTCGACCTCGGGCAAGTCATCTTGTTCAAGATTGAAAAAGACGGCGTCTTTTACGGTGATTTGACGATCGTCATGCAAGGGAAGAAGCGGGCCGACCGTCTCGGTCTCGTCGAGCTGTACATCGTCCATATCCTCGAACAGATGACGAAAGTCGACCGTCAAGTCGGTGAGGCGAAAGAATCGATGTTTGAAGGGTTCGCCACCGTCGACCTCGAGTGCATCATGTCATTGACGACGCGAGACGTACTGCATTTGAATAAGGCGTGGGAGCGTGTGCTCGGCTTCCCAATCGAGTCACTCGAGAACATGGACTTCATCGGGCTCGTCCATCCTGACGATCAGGTGAAGACCGAAGCGGCCTTTAGTGAGCTCGATACGGCGCGTGAACTGTTCCGGTTCGTCAACCGCTTCCGGACGATCGATGGAGATTACCGCTCGATCGAATGGCATTGCAAAGTCCAAGGCAACTACATCTACGCCGTTGCCAAGGACGTGACCGAACGCGTCCAGCTCGAAGAGGAACTCGCTGAGCGCGACCGTCTGCTGACAAAGTTGTCCGACCAGGTCCCTGGCGCCATCTACCAGTTCGAGCTCCGGCCGGACGGGTCGTTCTACTTCCCGTTCTTCAGCCGTGGCTTTGAAGTGTTGACCGGGGTCACGGCGGACGAGGTGAAACGGGATGCGAATCTCGTCTTCTCAAAAATTCATCCGGACGATTATCCGCAAGTGATGGCGAGCATCCAAGAGTCATATCGTAGCTTGACGATTTGGGACGCCGAGTTCCGGGTGTATACGCCGGACGGGCGGACGAAGTGGATCCTCGGGTCGTCCCGTCCCGAGAAGCTCGCCGAGGGGCACGTGCTCTGGCACGGATACATCGGGGATGTGACCGAGAAGAAGACGTACGAGATGGAAATCGAGTATTTGAGTTATCACGACCAGTTGACCGGGGTGAAAAACCGCCGCTACTTCGACGAGGCGCTCGTCACGTTCGACGAGCCGGGCTATTACCCGCTCGCCCTCATCGTCGTCGACATCAACGGCCTGAAACTGACGAATGACGCGTTCGGCCACTTGGTCGGAGACCGTCTCTTGATTGAAGCGACGAATATTTTGAAGCGTGAAATCAGTGGTGTCGATACGGTCGCCCGGATCGGCGGTGACGAATTCGTGATCATCTTGCCGAATACGTCGTTATCTGATGCGCAGCAGTTGTCCAATCGATTGAGCCGTTTATTCCTTGAAAAATCGATTGAAGGGTTGCCGATCTCGGCATCGTTCGGAGAAGCGGTCAAAACCGACGGCGCACTGTCGATCATGGACGTGTTCAATTTGGCTGAAGACCAGATGTACCATCATAAAGTGTCCGAGAAGCAGAGCCGCCGCCACTCTTCGATTCAATTGATCATGCGGACGTTGTATGAGAAAATCCCGCGCGAAGAGGCGCACTCGCAGCGTGTCGCCGAGCTATCCGGTCAGCTTGGCGAGGCGATGAACTTGACGAGCAGTGACGTGAACGAGTTGAAGACGGCCGCCATCTTGCACGATATCGGCAAGGTCGCGATCAGCAATGAGATTCTCGACAAAACGGGTGCTTTGACCGAAGCCGAGTGGCGCGAGATCAAACGTCATCCCGAGGTGAGCTACAATATTTTGAGCACTGTCCCTGAGTACGGGACGCTGTCAGAGATTGTACTGGCGCACCATGAACGTTGGGACGGGAACGGTTATCCGAACGGCATAAGCGGGTTTGATATTCCGCTCGCCTCCCGGATCATCGCGCTCGCCGACACGTTCGACGTCATGATGACGGGCCGACCGTACCGCCAAGCGAAGACGCTCGCCGAGGCGCTCGCCGTCATCGAACAAGAGGCAGGTCGTCAGTTCGACCCTGTGCTCGTCGAGGTGTTCTTCCAAAAGATTGTTCCGACGTTACAACGCTAAAAGGCGAGACGCTCTGATGAGTGTCTCGCCTTTTTTGTGTCATGTGAGCGGTCGTTTTTTCAACGCGAAGACGGTCGCCGCGAACACGATGAGCGCCATACCGACCATGACGAGGACAGACAGCGTCGGGAACCGATCGTCATACATGTCGGCGACCCCGCTATTGAACCAATAGGTTGGCAAGAAGCGTCCAACGAGCTGGAGCGACTCCGGGAGCCACGTCAGGCTGATAAAGGCGCCCCCGGTGATGGCGGCGGCCATCGTGACCGACGTCTGCCAAATGTTCGCCTTGTCCCGATTCGTCGCGAGGACCGCGATGAGTGAACCGATCGCGAGACAGACGAACAAATAGACGGTGAACAACAACGTGAGCACGGGGAGGTGAGCGATGATGTCTTGCCGATAGAGGACGGCGCTAAAGACGAGCAGCATGAGCACGTAGATGAGCCCGACGGCGCAAAATGATAAAAACAGCGACCCGACGTAGCGGCGCGGCGTGACCGGTGCCGCGAACAAGCGCGAGTAAATCAATTCATCCCGGTCGTCGGCGACAAAAAGCGGAATGAACTGGAGGAACGCCGACATCATGACGAACGACAACAGCCCGAGGAACGCCTGTGTCCGCGCGGTCGTGCCGACACTTTCTTGGAACGGCTCGCTCGAGAGCGTGTAACCGTTCATTGTCTCCGCTTCCGCCAACTCGAGGAATCGCCCTTCGTCAAACTCACTCGCCGCGAGCAGTTGCCGCTCGCGGGAAAGGTGGGAGTTGAGCGCCTGTTCGATCAAGGCGGCGTCACTCCCTTCGGTCGCGCTGAACGAGAGCCGCGGAATGTCGCCGGCGAACAAGTCTTCCGTAAAACCGTCCGGGATAGTTAAGACGATATCTTGTCCTTCGAGCAGCGCCTCGTCGGCCTCGTCCGTCTCAAGCGGTGTCACCGAACCGAACCGGCCCGCCTCTTCGATGACCCGGCCCGACAACGAGCCGCCGTCACGGTCGAGAATACCGATCGAGACGTTCAAAGCAGACGTCGAGTTGAGGAACGACAGGACGAGGGCGAATCCGAACACGGATACGAACGTGAACACCCATAACCCTTTTCTTCGGAGCATCCGTTTGGCGACATGCCTAAACAAGACCACGGCGGCTCACTCCTTTCCACAACAGCAGGCTGATCACGGTGAAGACGGCGACGTGCAGGGCGAGCCAACCGAGACCTTGCCAAAACAAGGTGACGTCCCCGCCTCGGAGCAGCACTTGGAGGATGCCGTCGCGCATAAAGATCGGCATGAACACGTACTTCGCCCACGGTGCGACGCTCAGCGTCACTTGGTCGAATCCAGGGACGTAGCCCCCGGAGAGGATCATGATGATGGCGACGCTACCGTTGACGATCGCGTCTTTCGTACTTCGCGTGACGCGAGGCAGACTGGCGATTATAAATCCGAACGCGGTGCCGTAAAGGGCAAGTGCGACCCAGGCGAGAAACAACAGTCCGAAGTGGACGTAGTCGAGCGAGAAGCTTCGGTAGACGAAATGGCTGAACCAAAAGACGAGCACGAGCTGCAGGAAGATGAGCACGTAACGGCTGAACGTGCGAGCGAGCCGGTAGTCGATTGTCTTGACCGGAGCGGCCTGGATCCGGAGATAGCTGCTTTTCATCGGCTGTTCCTCACTGAGCATGCCCGTGATATAGAAGGCGCCGAATAAGGCGGTCATGATCGAAATCGTGACCGTGAAGTATTCGAGCGAGGTCGGGGTGCGGCCCGACAAGTCGACGCTCTCGCTGTCGATGAACGTCTCCGGCTCGAACGGGACGGCGACGCCTGACTCGGCGAGCATGATCTGTTGATTGGCGACGTCGGTATATTGCCGGATGACCGCCTCGAGCACATCGAACTCGATCGTCGTCGGTTCTTCATACAAGAGACGCACGTTCGACCCGTCGAGGTGCAAGATGACGTCGGCATCGCCGTCGTTGACGCCACGTTCGGCAGCGGCGACGCTGTCGTACGGGACGAGGTTGACGAACGCCTTGATGTCATCGTCGGCGAGGAACGTCTCGAGCGGGACGCGATAGTCGTCGGTCGACTGCTCGACATAAGCGACGTCTGTGACCGGGAGTGAGAAGTCGTTACTGAAAATGGCAGACAGCATCGTGCCGAGCCCGAAGATGAGGATGATCGGGAACAGCAACATCCAAAACAAGGTCGAGCGGTCGCGCAGTTGTTGTTTGACATCGTATTTGATGAACGTCCACGTCTTCATGACCGTCACTCCCTTAGCGTCTTGCCGGTCAAGGCCAGGAAGACGGTATTCAAGGACGGGCGGTCGACAGTGATCGACGTGAACCGGACCTTCGCGTCGTGGAGCACGTCGAGGAGCGGGGCGAGCGGCGTGTCTTTCTCGAGCGACACCTCGATGTACGGCTCATGATACTCGACTTTCTTTACTTGACTGAGTGCGCCGAGCCGTTCGATGAGCCCTGGCGTCAAGGCATCAACTTTGATGCGGGCCGTCTCGAGCGTCATGACTTGGTCTTTCAACTCGTCTTGCGTCCCTTCGGCGATGATCTTCCCTTCGTCGACGATGGCGACGCGGTCGCACAGCATCTCGACTTCCTCCATGTAGTGGGACGTATAGATGATCGTCGCCCCGCGCCGGTTCAACTCACGGATGTTCTCGAGGATCGTGTTCCGCGACTGCGGGTCGATGGCGACGGTCGGTTCGTCCATAAAGATGAGCTCCGGTTCATGGACGATGCCGCAGGCGATATTTAAACGACGCAGCAGCCCTCCGGACAGTTCCGGCGGACGTTTCTTTTGGTGAGCGGTCAGCTCGACGAAGTCGAGGGCGGCCTCGGTCTTTTGTTTCGCCTCGGCCGGCTTGAAGCCATAAAGTTCGGCGAAAAATTGGATGTTCTCGAACACGGTCAGCTGGTCATAGACGGAAACGTGCTGCGGGACGATGCCGACGCGTTGCTTGATCGCCTGTTCGTCTTTCGGCATGACGCGGTCAAAGATACGGATCGTACCACTGTCGGCAGGATATAGGTTGAGCATGACGGAGATGGCGGTCGTCTTGCCGGCCCCGTTCGGACCGAGCAGACCGAACAGTTCGCCTGCTTCGACGTGGAGCGAGAAGTCGTTCAAGGCGATTGTCTCCCCGAAACGCTTCGTGACATGGTCGAGTGCGATGATGGACACGTGGACGCAACCCCTTTCAGATGGACGGACAGAAAAAGAGCATACAGAGATTTGTTCCCGTTTGCAGGGATTTTGAACGTGTTGGCGAATCAATTTGTTATAGTCCGATTATTCAGACAATTATAAAAAGAGGGAAGTAGGGATTGAGTATGAAAGGGTGGCAGTTCAACAAAGGAGAAGCGGGTGAAAAATTTCCTGACGAGATGGCGTGGGCGTTATTTTGCACGGTCGAGCCGAAGCGGATGGATGCGACGCTCCCGTTTTATTATGACGAGTCGGTGTTCCGCTTCACGAACGGGAAAGAGTCGTTCTATTTTAAAGTCTCCCCGAGCTACCACGAGTTCGAGGTGAACGTCAAAGGCGAGACGGGCGAACTGCTCTACTATCAACTGCTCCGCACCGTCAGCAAAGTCGAAGTGCTCGAAGACCGGCGCGACCATGGGGAGCTTTTAATCGTCATGACCGAGGACCGGACTCGGACCGTGACGACGATCGAGCTGACCGTCCGGCCGCGGTTTCGTGTGCTCGTCAAAGAGCACTATGTTTGAGTTTTCTTCAGAGTGGTACATTGTTTAGACACGATACCACGAGGAGGAGATTCATATGAAAGACGGACTAAACAAAAAAGTCGACGGATTCATCGATAAAGCGGCCGGAAAAGCGAAAGAAGCAGTCGGCAAATCGTCGGACAACCAGTCGCTCAAACGTGAAGGTCAAAAGGATCAAGTCAAAGGTACGGCAAAAGAGAAGACGGGCCAAGCCCAGCAAAATCTCGAAAGCTTGAAAGACGAGCGCCGCTAATCAAAATGGAGGACCGCCATGGGGCGATCCTCCATTTTTCATTTCGTCAAAAACACTTGGACATGAATCGTCGAGCCTTGTGCGTTTTTCGCTGTGCCGACCCCGAGATGCGTGAAGCGGCCGTTCAAGATGTTGGCGCGGTGCCCGCTCGAGTTCATCCAAGCGTCGACCGCTTGGCCAGGGTCGCTCGACCCCATATAAATATTCTCGCCCCAGCCACGATAGCTGACGTTGTAGGCGTCGAGCGTGTCACCCGGGCTGCCGTTCTCACGGAGTTGGTGCGAGAATTGACCGGTCCGTGCCATCTCATCGGCCCGGACTTGGGCGACGCGGTTCGCTTCGCTCGAGGCGGCGAGCGTTGTCAGGCCAGCCGCTTGGCGCTCTTTGTTCGTCTCGCTCAAGACGCCGCTCGCGGGAGCGGTGAACGTGACGTGTTTCGCCATGATGTAACCGGTCTTCGTACCACTCGTCGCCTTATACCAACGTGTCGAGCCGGTATAACGGTACGAGCTCGTCTCGAGCTTTACACCTTGGCGGAGGAAAGCGACGTTCGAAGACGTCGTGAGCGGTCGTGATTTCAAATAGACGCTCGACGGGGCGACGTAAGCCGTTTTCTTGAACGCGACTTCCGCCGTCGACAGTTTGACGTAAGCGGCCGGGACGTAGGCGACGCCAGCCCCCCATTTAATCTTGTACCACTTTGATCCGCCGACGGTGAACGACGTCTGGACGGTCATCGTGCCGTAACGCTTGATCGAGCCGAGTCGTGCTGCTGAAAGCGACGGCGTTTTGCGGACCGGGAGCTGGCTGATGCCCGTGACCGAACCTTTCGTGTTGATTGCTGTTTCTGTATACGCCGCTTGGACGGTGGCCTGTTCGAGCGGGAGCGAAGCCGTCGACGGGGTGAACGTGAGCGCCGCGGCGAGTGCGCTTGATACGAGGATGGTAGTTGGTTTTTTCAAGAGGGAAGTCTCCTTTTCCGATAATATAACCATATAATATATTGAATAGGGCAATAGTGGGTATTACCATTGGATTACAAATAAGGGCAGACTCAAAAGAGCCTGCCTTCGTTTCATTTATACAGAAGATAATCTTTACGAATCGGTAAGAACGCGTCGCGCTCGGCGTCGACTTTATCCATGATCGCCTCAAGCGACTCCTCGTCGAGGATCATGTCCTTCACGTAGGTGTTACCGGTCAGCTTCGTGATGAAGTCGTTCGCGAGGAACTCGAAGTCGTCCGGGTACAAGTCGTGCGCCACTTTCAACATGGCGATGCCAGTCTTGACCGCTTCAAACTTCGTCGGTTCGGTGATGTAGACTTCGACGCCGTGCGACAGCTTGCCCGCATTCTTCGAAAACGTCGGTGTGAACGAGGAGGCGCGGAACGTGACACCTGAAAGATCGAGCGCGTTCAGCGTCTTGGCGTACTCGTGCGCGTTGATGTACGGGGCGCCGATCAATTCGAACGGTTTCGTCGTGCCGCGCCCTTCGGACAGGTTCGTTCCTTCGAACAGTCCGGTCGCCGGATAGACGTTGACCGTGTCGGTCGTCGGCATGTTCGGTGACGGCATGACGAACGGGAGGCCTGTATCTTCGTACAGCATCGAGCGTTTCCAGCCTTTCATCTTGACGACTTCGAGGTCGGCTTGAAGTTGGTATTCACGGTTGAACAGACGTGCGAGTTCACCGACGGTCATGCCGTGTTTGAGCGGGATCGGGTACAGGCCGATGAAGCTTGAATAGGCCGGATCGAGCACCGGTCCTTCGACACGGAGGCCACCTTGCGGATTCGGCCGGTCGAGGACGACGAACGGGATGTCATTCTCGGCCGCAGCTTCCATCGCGTACGCCATCGTATAGATGTACGTGTAGTAACGGGTGCCGACGTCTTGGATATCGAAGACGAGCACGTCGACGTCTTTGAGCATCTCAGGCGTCGGTTTTTTCGTCGCCCCGTACAAGCTATACACCGGAAGACCGGTCACGTCGTCGATATACGAGCTGATCGTCGAGCCGGCCTGCGCATCACCGCGGACGCCGTGCTCCGGTCCGTACAGTGACGTCAGTTCAAAGTCGTCCGCGTTGTGAAACAAGTCGACGATGCTCGTCATCGTGGCATCGACACCGGTCGGGTTTGTGATCAGCCCGACGCGTTTACCGGCGAGCAGTTCCGGGTCGTCCATCAACCGGTCGACCCCGAGTTCAACTTTCGGTTTCTTCGGTGTCGACTTGGCATCGGCGTCGAGCAAGACGACGGATGAGGTCACGAGCGTCAGGGCAGCGAGGCCACCAATCCATTTCTTCATAAGAGTTCCTCCTTTAGGAAATGTAAGCGCTTTAACGATTGCTCAAAGTGTAGCATTTTGTATTTATAATTCGATAAAATCTATCGTAAATAGGAAATTAGATTTCTTTATTTGATTCGTTATACCTAAAAAAAGCCACCGGTTTCTCGGTGGCTTATGAATCAATGGACGGCGAAAATGCCAATCAAGGGTCAAGAGGAACTACTCAAAAATAATAAACGCTTGGATGCGATAACCAACGCCAGCCCGATCAAGACAATGCTAGTGACGAGCGGCCACGTGACACTGATATCTTCGATCAACGCTTGACCCGACAATCCGCCAAGGTTCCAAGGCAACCAGTCCCAATCGATCCAACTGAGCAGGAGCGATAAGACGAAGTGGACACCGAGTGTGATGACGAGGGCGACGAGTCCGCTCTCGAGCAGCGCGGCGAATAAGAAGAAGATCGACAGCTGCACGACGAAATGGACGATCAATAGACCCGTGGAAATGAGAAAGTCCGTCACATCGAACGAGTCGAACAAGATGACCGTATAATAGGCGGCTGTGCCTTGGGCGAGCAAGATGGAAACAGCGGAAAGTAACGTGTAGTGTGCCCATTTACTCATGACGATGCGAGAAGCCGGAATGTTGAGCGATTTGAGCCAAGCGAGCGTACCGAGTGTACGTTCTTGGCTGAACGTATGCATCGCCGACAGCAAGACGACGAGCAGGCCGATCTGTCGTAGCTGCTCACTGACCGATAAGAGTACTTCGGCCGGTGTCGGCGTCGGGATCTCGATGACGGTCCCGTCCGGCAAGTTGCCGCCTGACGCTAAAATGTCTGGTAAGAAGTAGAGCGTGAGCGGCTGCATCGCCGCGAGCAACATCAGAGCGACCGGCACCCAAACGAGCCGTTTATTGCGCCACGATTCTTTCCATTCTTGTTTAAAAATGGCCGTCCTCATTAAGCGTTCACCTCCAAAAACAGTGATTCGAGCGACGGATGACCGACGTGGAACGATTGGATCATCAGTCCTTGGGCGAGGACGCGTTGCAGAATCGCCCGCTCGGACATCGTTTTATCGGACGTCTCGAACGTCCATGTCGTCCCCGTCCGCGAGACACGGACGACACCCGCAAGCGCGCTCCAATCGTCTTCCGTCGTCATGTCATCGAACAGGCGAAGTTGGATGGACGATTTGGCCCCGAGCAAATCGGTGACGGTGCCTTCCATGAGTAGGCGTCCTTGCCGAAGCAGGAGCACCCAGTCGCTCGCCTCCTCGGCGTCAGGGAGCACGTGCGTCGAATAGAGAATCATCCGCTCGCGCTTCAAGTCGCTCAAGAGATCGAGCACTTCCCGGCGGCCGCGCGGGTCGAGCGCCGACACCGGTTCATCGAGCAACAATAGTTCCGGGTCATGGACGAGCGCTTGGGCGATGCCGAGCCGTTGCCGCATCCCGCCTGACAAGTGCGCCGCCGGGCGGTCGACCGGTTCTAAGCCGACGCGTTTTAAGAGGTTCAAGGCGTCGACGCCGGTCGTGCCCGTCAAGTCGGCCGCATATTTAATCGTCTCGACCGGTGTGAGGGAAGGGTAAAGCGCCGGCCGTTGCGGTAAATAACCGACCCGGATCGTGTCGTGACCCTCGATCTGTCCGGACGTCGGCGTCGTCACACGGGCGATCATGTTGAGGAGCGTCGTCTTGCCGGCCCCGTTCTCGCCGAGGAGCGACGTGCAGCCCGGGCGCAGCGAGAAGCTGACGTCATCGAGCGCGGTGAACGTGCCGAATCGTTTGGTGAGATGGCTCGCATTCATTGTTTTGTCCGTCCCCAGAGGAAATAGACGATCGGACCGAGGATGTTGATAAAGACGATGACGAGGAGCCACACCCATTTCGGTCCGTTCGTTTCAGGCCGCTTGAATAAATCGATCATGGCGACGACGAGGAGGATCAGTTGCAGCACCAATAAAGGCAGTAAAATTAAAAGTAACGTGCTCGGGTCGTTGACAATCTCCATGAAAGCTTGCCTCCTTAGTTAGTTGTACATACACTATTTGATTCCACACATAGGACGTTGTTCCTGTATAAGACACAAAAAATCCCTTTCTCGAGTCGAGAAAGGGGATGGCTTATTTGACGATGATGACGGGTGCTTGCGCCCGTTTGGCGAGTTTGTGGCTGACGCTGCCGAGGACGAACTCTTGGAACGTATTGAGGCCGCGCGAGCCGACGACGACGTATTCGAACGGATCGCGATTGGCGTATTTGACGAGCTCGACGTCCGGTTCGCCGCGGAGTTCGACGTATTCATAGGCGATGCCTTCCGCTTCGATCGTATCGAACAACGGTTGCATCATGCGTTTTCGTTTCGTCTCGAGATCGATCTTGCCGGTCGAGTTGAGCGCGGCCTCTTTCGATTCTTTCGCACTGACGACGTGAACGATATCAATCGATGCGTCTGATGCTTTGGCGAGTTGAATTGCCTTTGTTAAAGCTCGTCTCGAGTGATCCGAGCCATCTGCCGCTAAAAAGATTTTACCCATTCTTTCAACGCCTCCTCTTGTACGCTTGCTACTACAAGTATATGCGATTTTTTATGAAAGCGCATTCGCAATTGTGTCGATTCGAGATACAGAAAAAGGAAGTGAACGCTGAGGTTCACTTCCTGTCTGATTATCGGACGATGACGACCGGCGCGAGCGCGCGTTTGGCGAGCTTATGGCTGACGCTGCCGAGCACGAACTCTTGGAACGTGTTCAAGCCGCGCGAGCCGACGACGACGTATTCGAACGGTTCATGGTTCGCATACTTGACGAGCTCGACGTCCGGTTCACCACGGAGCTCGATATATTCGTACTCGAGTCCGGCTGCTTCGATCGCTGAGAAGAAACGTTGCATCCGCTGCATCCGTTTCGCCTCCAGGTCGATTTTGCCTGTTGATTGCAGGGCACTTTCTTTTGACTCTTTCGAGCTGACGACGTGAACGACATCGATTTTGGCGTTCGAGACTTTCGCGAGCTCGATCGCTTTCGCGGTCGCGCGCATCGAATGGTCCGATCCGTCAACGGCTAAGAAGATTTTTGTCATGTGAATCCCTCCCGAATTAATGTCCGATGCCGGCATCTTGTTGTTTCAAGTGAAGCGCGAGCGTATTGAGCAGCTTCTCTGAATCTTTGTTCAAGTTCAACAGTTCTGGCTCGATTCCATTCGCACGGTATTTGAAGACGACTTTGTCGATGGCGCCGATGGCCGAATCGTCCCAAAGGTGTGTGTTCGAGAAGTTGATTGTCACATGTTTGATGCCTGCCTCGACATCTTCTTCGACGTCGAATTGGTTGACGAACTCAGACGTTGATGCGAAGAACAATTGACCGTTCACGACGTAGTGGGCGTGGTCGGCTTCGACGTTGCGGTCGAGTTCGACTTTCGAGATTTTCGCGGCGAACAAAATCGCAGCTGTTAAAATCCCGGCGAACACACCGATTGACAAGTCGTGCGTGAGCACAGTGACGAGCACGGTGACGAGCATGACGACCGTATCCGACTTTTGTGCCGTCCGGAGCGCTTTAAGTGAGCCCCAGTCAAACGTCGCATACGACACGAAGAACATGACACCGACGAGGGCGCCGACTGGAATCAACATAAGAACGTCACTGATTGTCATGATCATGATGAACAACGCGAGTCCGGCGACGAACGTCGATAGACGGCCACGTGCTCCAGACGAGACGTTGATGACCGATTGGCCGATCATCGCACAACCTGGCATCGCGCCGAAGAAACCGGCGATGATGTTGGCGATCCCTTGACCTTTTGACTCACGATTCTTGTTCGAATCCGTTCCTGTCATGTCATCGACGATTTGAGCTGTGAGCAACGACTCGATCAAGCCGACGAAGGCGAGTGAGAAGGCATACGGCAAGATGATCATGAGCGTCTCGAGCGTGAACGGAACGTCAGGGAATAAGAATTCCGGCAACGTTGCTGAAATCGTCCCCATGTCGCCGATGTTTTTCGTATCGAGCCCCATAAAGACAGCAAGTAGCGTCATCGCGACGATGGCGACGAGCGGTGCCGGGATTGCGCCCGTGATACGTGGGAACAAGAAGATGATGACGAGTGATGCGGCGACGATCGCCCACATGATCCAGCTCTCGCCTTCAAAGTTTGGTAATTGAGCTTGGAAGATCAAAATAGCGAGGGCGTTAACGAAGCCGACCATGACCGCACGCGGGATGAACTTCATAAGACGCGCTATACCAAAGAACCCGAGCACGATTTGAATGATACCGGCTAAAATACCGGCTGCTAATAAATATTGGAGACCGTAATCTCGAACTAAATCGACAACGAGGAGCACCATGGCCCCGGTTGCAGCTGAAATCATCGCTGGTCGACCGCCCGTGATCGAAATGACCATGGCGATAATGAATGAAGCGTATAGACCGACCATCGGGTTCAGTCCAGCGATGAGTGAGAATGCGATCGCCTCAGGGATGAGGGCGAGCGCGACGACGATCCCCGCAAGGACGTCAGCCCGGACGTTACCGAGCCATTCTTGTTTGACAGTATTCAATTTTTCCAAAAAGAACACACCTCTCTTTATAGTTTTGACTTTGACCTCCGAGTCTCACGAAGATCAAATGCGTCATTATATGAAGGAAGCGGTTAAACCGACACATGTTTTCACAACGTGTTTTATCATAACGAACTTTTTCAGAAAAGACAATTGCTTATCATTAAAAACTATGGTAATTTCATAACGTAAAGGTTATATAACGGTTTTGTTATACACGGAGTAAAGGAGAATGACGATGCATACCGCAGAAGAACTGAGTAAAGTGCTCAAAGTGCTCGCTGACCCGACGCGGTTGACGATGTTAAAGCAGATGCAGGATGGGGAACAGTGTGCCTGCAGCTTCGTTGACTGCTTCGACATCTCGCAGCCGGCGATCAGCCGGCATTTGAAGATGATGCGGCAAGCGGGACTGCTGCTCGAGCGCCGGGACAAGCAATGGATCCATTACCGGTTGAACGAGGCGAGCCCGTTCTATTCGATCGTCGTCGATCTGCTCGGACAAGTCGAGATGATCGATGCGAGCTGTGACTGTGACGCCGAGTGTGCCATTTAAGGAGGAATAAACGATGAAACTTGAAGTATTCGAACCGGCCATGTGCTGTCCGACCGGACTATGTGGCCCATCGATCGACCCGGAACTGACGCGGATCGCGACGATCCATTACGTGTTGAAACAACGCGGTTTCGACGTCGAGCGTTATAACCTCGCCTCGGAGCCGAACCGTTTCGTTGAAAACGCAAACGTGCAAGCCGAGATCACGAAAGGGCTCGACACGCTCCCGCTCACCGTCATCGACGGTGAGATCGTCAAACGCGGCGCCTACATGACGAACGAAGAGATCGCTGAACTGACCGGTCTCCCGGTCGCGGCGTTCGCGAAACAAGACGGCGAGAAACCGAAAGTCCGCATCACGCTTAAAAAATAAGGAGGCGCGTCATGATGAATCGCTTTGATTTTAATACGATAGAGCCGACCCGTTACATGTTTTTGACCGGGAAAGGCGGCGTCGGGAAGACGTCGACCGCCTCGAGCCTCGCCTTGACGCTCGCTGACCGTGGCAAGCGCGTCTTGCTCGTCTCGACCGACCCGGCAAGTAATTTGCAGGACGTGTTCGAGATGGAACTTGACGAGACACCGCGAGCAGTCCCGGGGACGGAGCTATTGATTGCGAACTTCGACCCGGAAGAAGCGGCAAAAGCGTATATGGAACGCATGGTCGGCCCGTATCGCGGCGTGCTCCCGGACGTCGCCATCCAGTCGATGGAAGAGCAACTGTCCGGTGCCTGTACGGTCGAGATCGCGGCGTTCGATCAGTTCACCGAGCTGTTGACGTCAGAGACGGCCCGTGACACGTACGACCATGTCATCTTCGACACGGCACCGACCGGGCATACGCTCCGGTTGCTCACGCTCCCGAGCGCGTGGGACGAATTTTTAGAGACGAACACGACCGGCGTCTCATGCCTCGGTCCGCTCGCTGGTCTATCAGACAAGCAACACCAATATAAACGGGCGGTCGAGACACTCTCGAACGGGGACGAGACGACACTGTTGCTCGTCGCCCGTCCTGAGACGTCGACGCTCGTCGAGGCGAGTCGTGCCGCGACGGAGCTCCACGCCATCGGGATCGAGCGGATGCAACTCGTCATCAACGGTGTTGTCGACCCGGCGGAAGGTACGGACCGTTATACGAGACGGTTCATCGAGCGCCAACAAGACGCGCTCGACAACTTGCCACAAGGCGTCGACACGCTCGAGACGTTCACGCTCCCATACGCCTACGAGAACTTGGTCGGCGTCCCGGCACTGCGCCGCTGGGTGAACGGGGAGACGGTCGACGTACCGGATATGACATATGATGCGAGCCGTTACGGTTCGATCGATACGCTCGTCGATGAAATCGAAGCAGACGGTCCGAGCGTCATCATGACGATGGGCAAAGGTGGGGTCGGCAAGACGACACTCGCCTCACTCCTCGCCGTCGCTTTGAGCGAACGCGGCCACGCCGTCCATTTGACGACGACCGACCCGGCGGCACACGTCGCTTTCACAATCGGTGAGGACGTGCCCGCCACGTTCACCGTCGACGCGATCGACCCGAAAGTCGAGATCGAGAACTATCGGGCCGACGTGTTCCATGAAGCGGGGGACATGACCGACGAACAGCACGCGATGCTTGAAGAAGATTTACGTTCGCCGTGTACGGAAGAAATTGCGGTGTTCCGTGCCTTCGCCGGTCAAGTCGCCAAAGCGAAAGACCGGTTCGTCGTCATCGACACGGCACCGACCGGACATACACTGCTCTTGCTCGACGCGACCGAGAGCTATCACCGTGAGCTCGAACGCTCGACCGGTGTCGTCCCGGAAGCGGTCCGCGAACTGTTGCCGAAGCTCCGTGACCCGAAACAGACGCACGTCGTCATCACGACGCTCCCTGAAGCGACACCAGTGTATGAAGCCGAGCGGCTCGTCACCGACTTGGAACGGGCCGGCATCCGTCCGTTCGCCTGGGTCGTCAACCAATCATTCACACCGCTCGACGTCGAAAGCAAACTGCTCACGGCGAAAGTCGCGAGTGAGGCGATTTGGCTCGAACGGGTGAACACGTATCCGCGTCCGACGTTACTGTCGTGGCAAGAACACTTGCCGGTCGGCTATCCGGCGTTATCTCAACTATTGAAGGAGGAAATCAAATGAACATCACGAATGAAGCGATCGATTTTATGAAAACAGCACTCGAGGATGAAGAAGTGAAATCAGTCCGGATCTGTACGGAAGCAGGATGCTGCGGCCCGACGCTCGGTCTTCACATCGCCGCTCCGGAAACGACGGACGACGTGAAAGATTATGACGGCCTCACGTTCGCTGTCTCGAAAGACGCAGAAGCGATGGCGGAGAACGTCACACTCGACGTCGAATCGACAGAAGACAGTGCGAGCCTCGTGCTCCGTGGTCTTCAAGAAACGTGCTAACAAAAATAGAGATTATTGGAGGAACTCATTGTGCAGTGGATTGCTAGTATCATCTTTTTAGTGACGCTCTTCCTCATCATCAAGCAACCGAAAGGCCTCGGCATCGGTTACTCGGCGATGGGGATGGCGGCCATTGCCCTCATCACTGGGGTCGTCAATTTTGATGACGTCGGTACCGTATGGGGCATCATTTGGAACGCGACGTTTACGTTTATCGCCATCATTCTCATCTCGCTCATTTTGGACGAGATCGGATTCTTTGAATGGGCCGCTTTACATATGGCTCGGATCGCCGGGGGGGGCGGTGTCAAACTGTTCGTCTACATCACGCTTCTCGGTGCGCTCGTCGCCGCATTATTCGCGAACGACGGGGCGGCGCTCATCTTGACGCCGATCGTGCTCGCGATGGTACGGGCGCTTAAACTACCGGACGCCGTCGTCTTGGCGTACGTCATCGCCTCGGGTTTCATCGCCGATACGGCAAGTTTGCCGTTCGTCGTCTCGAACCTCGTCAACATCGTCTCGGCCGACTTCTTCGGGATCGGTTTTGCCGAGTATGCGGCGCGGATGGTGTTCGTCAACGTGTTCGCCGTCGCCGGCAGTTTGCTCGTCTTGTACTTGTACTTTAAAAAAGACATCCCGAAGCAGTACGACTTGTCAAAACTCGTCGAGCCGAGCACGGTCATTAAAGACCATAAGATGTTCCGCTTGTCGTGGGTCGTCCTCGCTCTGCTCGTCATCGGCTACTTCACGAGCGACATCATCGGCATCCCGGTCTCGCTCGTCGCCGGTGTCATCGCCTTGTTCTTCCTGATCATGGCGAACCGTTCGCCTGCTGTGAAGACGGAGCAAGTCGTCAAAGGCGCGCCGTGGGCGATCGTCTTCTTCTCGCTCGGGATGTACATCGTCGTCTACGGCCTACAAAACGCGGGGCTGACGCAAGTGCTCGCCAACTTTATCGACTGGTTCTCAGGTAGCGTGTTAACGGCCACGTTCGGGATGGGCTTCTTGGCCGCGATCTTATCGTCGGTCATGAACAACATGCCGACCGTCATGATCGACGCGCTCGCCATCGATTTGACGAATACATCGGGTCAGATTCGCGAAGCGCTCATCTATGCGAACGTCATCGGTTCCGACCTGGGACCGAAGATCACACCGATCGGGTCGCTCGCGACGCTCTTGTGGCTTCACGTGCTCCGGACGAAAGGACTTAAGATCGGTTGGGGACAATACTTTAAAGTTGGAATCATCTTGACGATCCCAACGCTTGCCATCACGTTGCTCGGCCTGTATATCAGCTTACTACTATATTGAGGAGTGGATTTTTTATGAAGTTAGTCATCATCGGTTCAGTCGCTGCCGGTACATCGGTCGCGGCGAAAGCACGTCGTAACAACGAAGACGCACAAATTACGATTTACGACCGTGATTACGATATCTCCTACTCGGGTTGCGGGATCCCATATTACGTCGGAGGCGAAGTCGAGTCACGCGATGACTTGACGCCACGCGACGCCGCTTTCTTCAAAAAGCGTTACAACATCGATGTCATGACGCGTCATAACGTGACGGCGATCGATGCGGACGCGAAGACGGTCACGGTCGAAAACCTGGAGACGGGTGAGACGTTCACGGACAGCTATGACGTCCTCGTCCTCGCGACCGGTGCCTCGAGCATCGTCCCGCCGATTCCGGGCGTGAAGTCAGATAACGTCTTCCCGATCCGCAACATCCAGAACGCGGAAGCGACACGCAACTTCGTCGACGCGACGAACCCGAAACATGCGACGGTCATCGGGGCCGGCTTCATCGGTCTTGAGATGGCCGAGCAGCTCAAACTTCGTGGCATCGACGTCACGATCATCGAGCGCATCCCGCAAGTGATGCCGCCGCTCGACAAAGACATGGCGTGCCGCGTCGAGGACCACCTCGAGAAGAACGGCATCGAGCTGTTGCTCGGTGAGACCGTGACAGAGCTCGTCGGCGACGGTCACGTCGAACGCGTTGTCACCGCGAGCGGGAAGACGGTCGAGACCGACCTCGTCATCCTATCGGTCGGTGTCCGTCCGAACACGGAACTCGCCAAGTCGATCGGTGTCACGATCGGTGAGACGGGTGCGATCGCCATCAACGAACGGATGGAGACGAACGTGGACAGCGTCTATGCTGCCGGCGACGTCGCGGAAAGCTTCTCGCTCGTCACAGGCAAACCGATTTGGCGCCCACTCGGCTCGACGGCGAACAAGATGGGACGTTCACTTGGTGATCTGCTCACGGGCGGGGAACTCGAACACCGCGGCATCCTCGGGACGGGCATCTTCAAAGTGTTCGGCCTCGCGGTCGCGCAGACGGGCCTCTCGGAGCGTGAAGCGCGTGACCTCGGCTACGACGTCGAAGTGCTCCACAACACGAAACCGGACAAGCCGGCCTATATGGGCGGGAAAGACATGACGATCAAAGCGATCGGCGACCGGGCGACACGTCAACTGCTCGGCGTCCAAATCGTCGGCTTCGAAGGCGTTGACAAGCGTATCGACGTGTTCGTCACGGCGATCACGTTCAAAGCGAAAGTCGACGATTTGTTCCATCTCGACCTCGCGTACGCACCGCCGTTTTCGACGACGAAAGACCCGGTCATGTACACGGGGATGGCACTGGCGAACAGCATGAACAAGTCGGCCCGTCTCATCACGCCGGCTGAGCTACAGCAGCGAATCGACGCGGACGAGGACATCCAGGTCATCGATACACGGAAAGCGGCGCAGTTTGAGAAGGCGTGCGTCGACTGTGCGGTCAACATCCCGCTCGGCAAGCTTCGCGAGGCGTCAAAAGACCTCGAGAAAGACAAGCCGACGGTCGTCTACTGCAACGGCGGCGTCACCGGGAACGCAGCGCAAAACGTGCTCCGTAACCTCGGTTTCACCGACGTCTACAACTTATCGGGCGGCAACAAGAACTATCAACTATTCAAAAAACACGGGAATTAACAAACAGGGCGTCCGAATCATTTTTTCGGACGCCCTGTTTTGATATGCTTATCAGTGAGGTGAATATCATGAACTACCGGATGTTGCATGAGAAGTTTGAGCGCCGGAAGCAGTGGCTCATTTTTGAAAAAGAAGAAGTCGTCCGGCGTGTGATGGTCCGCTACAAGGCACGCATCATTCCGAAAACGGATATTATGGACCTCGTGAATGATGATCAGCTGTCGTATGAGCATATCTTCTGCTGTTTGACGATTGATGACCCGCGTATGATCGATAAAATTTTTACGGCGAAGGAAAAAAAGGACCACAAATGGGAACGTGAGGATAACGCACGGCGTGGGATGGTATACAAACATAAGGACGAGGAACATCGTCGTTATAATCAACTGATCATTGATGAAATGGAAGGTCGCCGGCTCGATATCGTGCTCGAGAGTAAGGACGGGAAGTTCGTGACCGGTTTTTTGACGCGCGATATGTGTGAACAAGTAGGGTCTTATATTTATGCTCATACAGGCGGCGCGAAGTTCACAGGACTCATCCCGAGAGCGATGTGGCCGCCAGATGTGACGGACGAGGAGTTAAAACTGAGTTATCGCCGGTATTTGGAATCGTTAGACGAATTCAACAAATTGTGAACTAACCCCCGATGCGCTGACATCGGGGGTTAGTTCGCTTGTTGCTGATTCCATTTACTGACCCGGTTGCGACCGCTACGTTTGGCGACATACAGACCGAGGTCGGATTTTTTGGTGAGTTGTTCGGACGTGACGATCTTTGGTTCGGACGTACTCGCGACACCGATTGAGACGGTGATGTCGAGCTGTTTGCCGTCCGGGAGCAAAAATGGACTTTCCGCGATTTGACGCAAGTAGCGGTTGGCGATGACGAACCCTTGCGACAAGTTGCAGTCCGACAACAGCACCGAGAACTCTTCGCCGCCATGGCGACACACCATGTCATCGGTACGGGCCGTCTCTGTGAGCCGTTTGCCAAGCTCGATCAAGATGGCATCGCCGGCATCATGGCCATACGTATCGTTCACCGATTTAAAATGATCGATATCGAGTAAGAGCAGCGTGATGTCGTAAGGACTCGAGAACACTTCCTCGTCGACGCGCTTCATCTCTTCCTCGAAGCGACGACGGTTGCCAAGACCCGTCAAGGCGTCGGTGTAGGCTGCTTCTCGATATTTTGTGATCTGCCGTTCCGTGCGCTGCATCTTGCGGATGCCCCCATAGACGATATGAAGGACGAACCCGGTTGAATATCCAATCGTGACGAAAGCAATCAACGTATAGACGTACATTTTTGGAGCGGTATAGGTACTAAAGTTTAAGAGCGAGAACAAGGCGATAAATCCGAGGCTGATGGCGTTGACGATGCGGATGTCCCGCGTCGGTTTGATTCGCTCCCGGAGTTTCATATAGACGACTGCGGTTGTGGCCGCGACCGTATAGTCGAGAAAAACGATTAACAGCAACGTATCCGATATGATGAACGGGAGCAGCAGTATGCTCGAGACGTACGTGATCCGGACGCCTTGGAGGCCAAAGTAAAGGCCGGCAATGATGATGGGGACAAACCCGTACTGAAAGTCGGCTTGGGCGTTCCAGAGCACACCATGCAACGTAATGACGATCGTCAGGCCGGCGAGGAGTAGTGAAATCGTGATTTGCCGTCTTAACGGGAGCTTGCTCGTGAACCCGAGCTTCGTGAGGCGCGAGATCATATAAAGGCCGATCAGCAGTAAGCTGGCGTTGGCAATCAAGTTATTGATTAAATTGGTCATCGACATTTTAAAAATTCCTCCCCTATTTTCTATATTCGACAGATGAGGATAAAAAAGCAATCATTTTGTGATGGGAAAATGAGTTCGAACCAACAAGTGGCTTGATATGGGAAACGTTAGTTGTTTATTTAGAAAAGAATTGAAATTAAGGAAGCAAACGTTTACAATTTTTGTGTAAGCGTTTTCCTAAATTCATGCTACAAGGAGGGACCCACATGGTCAACAAACAATGGAAACCAGTATGGGCAGTTGTGCTAACGTTTGCACTGATTCTGTCGATGTTTCCGATGTCAGCGTCTGCCCTTGATAAAGGCAAGTCGACACTAGTCGTCGTCCACTATCAAGAGGCGCCAGACAATCAAATGGATTGGAACTTATGGCTTTGGGCGAATGGCCCAGATTACTTCCCGAACAAAGGCTTCGCCTTTAACGGCGAGGACGATTACGGCAAGGTGGCGGCCTACGAATTCCCGGTCGACTCACCTGAACAGATCGGTCTCATCGTCCGAACGGACAATTGGGACAAGGATAAAGGGTCGGAAAACGACCGCCTGATCACGAAAGACATGATCAAGGACGGTGTCGCCGAAGTGTGGATCAAGTCGGGCGACTCGAAAATCTACACGTCGAACCCGGACGGGGAGACGGCGAAGACGGAAGTCGACATGAAAGTCCACTACTTCCGCTATGACAATACATACACCGACTGGGGTGTTTGGACGTGGCCGGACGGTGGCGACGGTCAAAGCATCAACTTTGATGAGACGGACGCCTACGGCGGTGTCGCGAACGTGAAGTTTGCGAATCCGGATGCGAAACAACTCATCGGTCTGATCACGAAAAAAGGCGAATGGTCCGACAAGGACGGCGAAGACCGCTTCGCGCTCAGCACGGCGAAAGAGATTTGGCTCGTCGAAGGTGATTCGACGATTTACTATTCAGAGCCAGAAATCGACCGCTCACCAAAAATCGTCTCGTTCGAGGCAAACACGTTCCGTCAGGCGGAACTAACGCTCAACCGCGCGATCGATGAGCAGTTCCTTAGTGAATTGAAGGTCGATGGCGCGGCAGTCGAGTCGGTCGAGAAGACTGGCGACAAATCGGTCACGGTAAACTTCAGCGCTGACCTCGACTTGGCGCAAGTCATCACGGCGTCGCACCCGACGTTCGGTGACAAAGTGCTGCAAGCAGGCGACGTACTTCGATCACCAGAATTCGATGCGAAGTATGCGTATAACGGCAAGCTCGGCGTCACATACAAGCAGTCGAAGACGAACTTCGTGCTTTGGGCACCGACGGCTCAAGACGTTTCACTCGAACTGTGGAACATGCCGAAAGAGCGTCCAGCGAACGACAAGGATATCAAGAAAACGATTGCGATGAAGCGTGGCGAACGCGGCACGTGGACTGCTGAAGTCCGCGGTGACCTCGACGGCATCGGCTACACGTACAACGTCAAGCATGCGTCAGGCAGCGTCCGTGCGGTCGATCCGTATGCGACGGCGGTCGGCGTCAACGGGGACCAAGGGGTCATCGTCGACTTGAACGAGACGAAACCGAAACGTTGGAACTCGATGAAACCGAAGCTTCAAAACGCGACGGACGCAATCATCTACGAGACACACGTCCGTGACTTCTCAATCTTTGACGTCACATCGAACACGTACGATTCAGGAATTCGCTATAAAGGTAAATACCTCGGTGTCGTTCAACCGGGTACTCGCTTGATTGAAAACGGGAAGAAGACGGCGACGAAGACAGGCCTTGACCACGTCAAAGACCTCGGCGTGACGCACGTCCAGTTCATCCCGGTGTATGACTACAACACGGCCTCGGTCGACGAGACGAAACCGAACGCGACATACAACTGGGGCTATGACCCGAAAAACTATAACGCGCCGGAAGGCTCATACTCGACGAACCCTTATGACGCAAAAGTTCGAATCATGCAGATGAAAGAAATGATTCAAGGTCTCCACGACCACAACTTGCGTGCTGTCATGGACGTCGTCTACAATCACATGTTCGATGCGCAAGCCTCGAACCTTCATAAGATCGTACCAGGCTACTACTACCGTTACACGGCAGGCGGAGACTTCGCGAACGGGACGGGCGTCGGCAACGACACCGCGTCGGAGCGCAAGATGATGCAAAAACTCATCGTCGATTCAGTCGTCTACTGGGCGCAAGAATATCATTGGGACGGGTTCCGCTTCGACCTCATGGGCATCCACGACGTCGAGACGATGAACCAAGTCCGCCAAGCGCTCGACAAAGTCGATAAATCGATCCTCGTCTTCGGCGAGGGTTGGGACCTCAGCACACCGCTCGACCCGGCACTGAAAGCGAACCAAAAGAACGCCTACAAGATGCCCCGCGTCGCGCACTTTAACGACAACATCCGTGACGGCTTGAAAGGCAGCGTCTTTATCGACACGGACAACGGCTTCATCAACGGCAAAGACGGTCTTGAGAACCGCATCAAGACGGGAATCGTCGGTGAGATCGACTACAATGCCGAGATCAAAGGCTTCACGAAAGAGCCGACGCAAGCGATCACGTACGTCGAAGCGCACGACAACCACACGCTTTGGGACAAGCTCGAACTCACGAATAAAGAGACGGCGGAAGCGGACCGGACGAAGATGCATCGTCTCGCGTCAAGCATCCTCTTGACGAGCCAAGGGACGACATTCCTCCACGCCGGCCAAGAGTTCATGCGGACGAAAGAAGGCGACCACAACTCGTACAAATCACCGGACCGCATCAACCAAATGGATTGGAAACGCGCCGCTGACCGTAAGGCGGACGTCCAGTACATGAAAGGCTTGATCGAGATGCGTAAACAAAACCCAGGGCTTCGCATGACGAAAGCGACTGACGTTAAGAAGAACGTCAAGTTCTATCGTTCTGCGCCAAACGTCATCACGTATTTGATCGATGACAAAGCGCCTGGCCAGAAGAAAGACTTGTTCATCACACATAACGCCAACGCAGAAACAGTCAAAGTGAAACTTCCGACAGGACAGTGGAACGTGATTGTCGACGGCAGTCAGGCAGGAACGAAGACGATCAAACGCGTCTCGGGCTATGTCGACGTGCCATCGTATGCGACGGTCGTCGTAAAACAACCATAATGCGCGAGACCACGGAGCATATATCCGTGGTCTTTTTTGCGTCATCATCGTGTGGAGGAGTAGGTTGACAGCACATTAAGACATGACATTTTTTTGAATATATGTATGTAATACGGTTCATTTCCCTTATTTGCAAAATGCAGAAGCTCTTTAAACTAGTCAATCTTGTATAATCAAGTTAACACGTATCGAAACGTGACATTTGTCACACGAAAGGGTGATACACATGGGCTTCTTCCGTAATTGGAAGCATGTATTGGAATCAAACGTTGAGCAGGCTGAGCATGAGGGGAGAATCAATATCGATCCGTTATTGCTCGATCAATATCCTGACGCGGTGTACGTCCTTGATCGAGATTTGAACTTCGTCGACTCGAACGAAAAGTTGTCGCTTCTCTTTAGCGGGGAAGAGGAGCGTTTCGTCGATCCTGACTCCTGGCTTCCAAAACTAGAAAGCGAACGTGTTCACGCCTTTCATCAGCGGGCGCTCCATGGGGAGACGGTCCATTATGAACTGAAAGCGTTGAATGCGGACAAGCGACGCATTCATCTGTCGGTCACGAATACGCCGCTCTATACCGGCCGGGTCATCACCGGCCTGTACGGCGTCGTCAAAGACTTGACGACCCAGATGGAACTGCGCGAACGATACAATCGGATGAAAGTGGGACGGACGCTGTTCGAGCGCATCCCGGGTCTCATCCTGATCGAACTTGACCTCGAGTCCGGCGAGTTTTACCATTCACCGCAGACGGGTGAACTGCTCGGGTTATCTAAGCGGCAACTTGGAGATATGAAACGCGAACATTTCCGTAACATGATCCATGAGGATTACCGTCCAGAATTTGCGGCAGCCATCGAGACACTCATCCACGATGCTGACGTGCAAGAGTATGAGACCCAAATCAAGGCGTTCAATCCGAAGCAACAAAAATATTTGGATTTGATCGTCAAAGTCGGAATGTCAAAAGATCGAAAATCGGTGACGTGGGCAATGTTTGACGTCACCAATTTGGTCAAAGTCGAAGAAGCGCTCACGATGGAGCAGTCCAAAGTGAAGCAGTTGTGCGAAATCGTCGACTCGGTCATTTTTGAACGTTATTTCGAGACGAAACAGTTTAAGTTTTTGACGCCGGGCTTCTCGCACATCTTTGGCTATACGGAAGACCAGTTCAACACACACCCTGACTATTGGCAGCGTGTCGTCGTTCCTGACGACGTGCCGAAAGTGAACCAAGCCCGAGAAGTGACGCTCAGCGGTAAACCGACAACGTTCTCGTATCGTATCTATGCGAAAGGCAATGTCAAATGGATCGAAGAGAACCGGGAACCGATTTTCTCTGAAGGCGGAATCGTCATCGGGTTTCGGACGCTCGTCAAAGACATCACCCAATTGAAAGAACAGCAACAAGAGATTTGGCGCCTCGCCTCGCTCGACCCGATCACGAACATGCCAAACCGTGAGTCGATCACAGGATCGGTCTATCAACTCACGCGCAAACGCGACCCGTTCACATTGTTCTCGCTTTCGTTCAACCGGATTGCCGAAATCAACAATACGTTCGGCTACGAGCTCGGTGACGAGTGGCGTGTCGCGACGGTGAACCAATTGATTCGTCTGTTGCCAAAAGACGCCTTGCTCGGTCATCTCGATGCGGATAACGTCTTGATTGTGTTGCCGCGCCGGATGGAAGACCCAGAAGTGCTCGCGCTCGGGAAAGAGTTAGGAACGTTGTCGAAATATCGATTCCATATTGACGTGTACGACTTGTTCGCGCGTATCTCGATCGGCGTGAGCCGCTATCCTGAAGACGGGGCACAGGCGAGCGAATTGATCAAGCACGCATGTGTCGCCATGAACCGGGCCGATAAAAAGTTCGGGACGCAACTCGAACTGTATTCGTCGCAAATGGACATCGAGTCACTCAAACGCTACGAGCTGTTGCGCGATATGCGAGGTGCGCTGCAAAACAACGAGTTCTATTTGATGTATCAACCGAAAGTGAACGCCTGGACCGGTCAAATCGTCGGAGCCGAGGCGCTCATGCGTTGGACGCACCCGACGTGGGGCTCGATCTCACCGGCCGAGTTTATTCCGCTCGCCGAGGAGAGCAGCCTCCATCTCGACTTGACGAACTGGTTGATCGAAGAGGTGTGCCGCTATATCACGTCGCTCAAACATCGAGTCCCAATCTCAATCAACGTCTCGGCCAAATACTTGTATCAAGAACGGTTTGAACGCGTGTTCGAAGAGATGTTAGACCGCTTCCACGTCCCGGCGTCGTATCTCGAAGTCGAGATCTCGGAGACGTCACTGTTAGACGACGCCCAGCAGATCACACAAGCGTTCGAACGGTTGAACAGCCTCGGTATCCCGATCGCGTTTGACGACTTCGGTAAAGGGTATTCGTCGCTTGCTTACTTACAGGCGTACAGTGCCCAGACGATCAAGATCGACCGCATCTTCGCCCATAACGTCAACCAAAGCCGAAAAGCCCAAGGCATCATCCGGAGTCTGCTCCTCATCGCCGAAGAGTTCGGGATGAACGTCGTCGTCGAGGGTGTCGAGATGATGGATGACCTGCTTCGACTCCGTGAGTTCGGGTGTCACGTCATTCAAGGTTTCATTTTCAGCCGACCGTTGCGAGAATCCGATTTTGAACAAGCACTCGAGACGGGAACGCTCATCCCGATCGAAGAGTACGTCGAGACGATCCAACCGTCGAACCGGTTGATCCACGCCGGTATCACGATCACGCGGCTGCGCAATCAAGCGGTCGCGGTTGGGACATCGCCAATCGTCATAATGAAGCGCGGCTTTAAAGCGATCGCCTTCTATGGCTCGATCCGGTTACCGGTCGATAGTGACATCAATCTCGTCATCTTGCTTGATGACGGGCAGCCGTCGCTACCGATCCAAGTGACGCGATTGACCGAGCTCGCGAACGGATTGTACCAGTATGAAGCGACGTACGAACAGACCGTCGAACTCGAGAAACGGCTGACCGCGCTCGAGAGTGATAAACCGCGCGGCTTCACGATTCAACAAGCGAAAGATTTAGTCGAAGGATGAGACAAAGCGAGCGGGATTTGCCGGCTCGCTCAGCTTGTTGACCAACATCAATAGAATCGCTCGTCCTTCCGGCGCCCACGCTTTCCGCAGGCAATCCCGGAGCCGCATCGCGACTTATGTCGCTGCTGGGTCTCCGTTGGATTGCTCTCCTGCAGGAGTCGGGGCGCCGCCGGACGAGCAACGCAAACGGTCGCACGGCTCTGATTGATCCAGCGGCCCAGGGCTGACGGTGACAGGTCATACTCTCGGATGAAATCAATCCTTGGCTTTCCGTTGAAATAAAGCTAGACGACTTGTGCTTTGAATTTATCTGTATAGGTGCGGTGCGCTCTTTTTGGCATGTCTGATGTTCTCCTCGTATGGATGAGTTGTTTCAGGCTAATCGACCTCTACTTTTATATCCAACTGATTGTAGCCTATCCAACATACGTAATAAAAGAAAATAGGAGGTCAAGAGATGCAGTCAAAAATGCATCTCTTGACCTCCTATTGAAAATTAGTATCCTTCGTTCAAGGTTGTGAATTCATCTTCTTTTAAAGGCGAGTCTCCTTTGGAATTATGACCGTAATAGGTTACAACGTATTCTTTTTCTTTATTTTTTTTGACGAAGAATTCATAGTCGACTCTTTTCTCGTCTTTGAATTTCAAACGATATAAGTATCCAAATTGATTAATTCCGTACTCAACATCATAGGCATTTTTTTCTATCGAAAAGTTGTTTTCTAATGTTTCGTTTAAAATAACTTCTCGCTGATGTATCTCGTTGAAAAGAAATAGTAGGCCTCCTAAAGTCAATAAAGCAAAAAATATTTGGAACTTTGGCAAAGGTTTTTTAGATGTCATATAAGGCAACCTTCCTTTTTTAGGTAAATAGAGTTTTTTCGTTGCTATTGATTTTTGGTTTAGTTTTAAACCCCTTAAGTACGAAAGCAGAAGGTGATGATCCATATCCAGCCGATAATCATGAAAACCTTGTTTCTGAAGAATTTATTGATGAAGCCTGCTGTCGATTCGCCAAATATATTTGATATCGGAGTAAAAAATCCAGGCGGTCTTACATACGCTGTTCCTAACTCAGGCGACACAGTTAGATACCCGAATAGTACCATTGTTGTGAAGTCGGGTGATGTATTAGTTTCGAATAATAGAAGTTCTTCCTTTCGATACAGCACCTGGAAAAACTCGTACTTTGTCTCAACACCGTTCAAATCAAAGTGGTGGAGAAGTTCGTATTTATCGTCATGCAAATACTACAGTAGCTGTAAAAGCTGGCACTTAGGCTGTAAACAATATCAGTAAGGTTTCGTATTATTATTTTTCGACAGGTCTTAATTCTGTTTCAAGTAACTATTGTTCGAAATTTGTATGGCAGGCATATAACAAAACCGGTTCTAATGCTGGGGTCATTGGTAACCTTCAAATAGTTGGTTTAGTGTGGCCTGAGCGAGCCGGATTTGCCGGCTCGCTTTTTGTGCGCTCTAAAACTAGAAACGGGACGCAGTTTTCTCTAAGATGGAAGGGACAGATTAGAAGAGGAGACAGAAACGATGGATCGACTACAGGCAGCCCGCCACTTTTTCTCACAACTTGAAGGGGAGCATACCGAACGGTTACGGGAGATCGAAGCCGAAATCGAGCGGACCGGGACGTACACGCTCACGACGGATGAATTGGCGTCCGGGGCAAAACTCGCATGGCGCAACTCGAACCGCTGCATCGGCCGCTTGTTTTGGCAGACGCTCACCCTCCACGACGCGCGTGACGCGGAAACGTTTGATGATGTGTTTGAAGCAATCGTCGCCCATCTTCGCTACGCGACGAATGGCGGAAAGATTCGCTCGACGATGACCGTCCTCCCGAACCATTTTCGGATTTTGAACACACAACTCATCCGTTACGCGGCGTACGAGACGACAGACGGCATCGTCGGTGACCCGCTATCGCTGTCGATGACGAGACAAGCGATGCGTCTCGGGTGGGTCGGGGCTGGGACGGCTTTCGATCTGTTACCGCTCTTGCTTACAGACGGGAACGAGATCCGCATGTATGAACTGCCAGCCGATGCCGTGCTCGAGGTCGATATTCGCCATGACGACGTCGATTTGTTCGGGGGACGTGACGTCAAGTGGCACGCCGTCCCGGCCATCGCTGACATGGAGCTTGAAATCGGTGGACACCGCTTCACATCGGTCCCGTTCAACGGGTGGTACATGGAGACAGAGATTGGGGCGCGCAACCTCGCCGACGTCGAGCGATACAACCTGCTCCCGCTTGTCGGGGCATCACTCGGTCTCGATACGACAAAAGAGCGGACGCTCTGGCGTGACCGCGCCCTCGTCGAGCTGAACGTCGCCGTCTTGCAATCGTTCGAGCACGCCGGCGTGACGATTGTCGACCATCATACAGCGGCGAAACAATTTAAACGGTTCGAGAAAAATGAGACGGACGCCGGTCGTGACGTGACCGGACAGTGGAGTTGGCTCATCCCGCCGCTGTCACCGGCCTCGACCCACGTCTTTCATCGGCACTATGATGACAAGATTGTGACGCCGAACTTGTTCGCACGGTCAGGTTGTCCGTTTTCAGCGTTTCAAGCCAAGCCAAAAGAGGAATCTAAAGGCTAGGAAACGAAACGAAAGGATGATGAACGTGGCAGTCCCAATCTGGAAACGCGCTGTAGCTAGTCGAATCGATAAAATCCTATTAGAAGCACCCGCGAAACTCGTCGAGAAGACGATCCGTAAAAAAATCTGGCCGGATAAAGAAATGAAGCATTATTACTTACCGACAATCGTCTCCATCGCAGGAGAAGCCTACTTCTTGCTCAACCGGGACGGACAGACGATCGGCGACAAAATCGTCGGGATTAAAGTCGTGAGCCAAGACGGCCGGCCGCTAACGCTCGAACAAGTCATGAAACGGACGCTCTACAAGGACGTCGTCTATCCGGCGACGCTCGGTCTACCACTTCTTCGTGCACTTCAACAGATGAAGTCGAATAAAGACCTCGAACTGCCGCACGATGAGTTCGCCCACACGAAACTGATTTCGACAAAATGAACGGGAGCAGGACGATTCCGCAATCGTTCTGCTTTTTTCTTCGGGGAAGTGGCGGGGAAAATGGGTTATAATGAAAGAGGAAAAAATTGAACGACTACTGGAGGACTATTTGTTATGACAAAAATTGCATGGATCACCGATAGTATGGCCAACTTCTCGAAAGAGGAGGCCGCCCAGCTCGGCGTCGAGATCGTCCCGATCCAATTGATCGTCGACGGGAGCGGCTACAGTGAAGTCGACCTCTCGATTGAGGAGTTGCACCGCTACATGATCGACCAAAAGAAAGAAGCGAAGACGTCGCAACCGATTTTTGGTGACTTCATCTCGCGTTACGAGCGCTTAAAAGAAGAAGGGTACGATTGCGCCATCGCCGTCCACTGTTCAAACGGATTGAGCAGCACCGTCAAAAACTCGAGTGCAGCGGCTGAGGCGGCTGGATTTAAAGTTTACACGGTCGACTCGCACGCAGCGCTCGAGGCGCAGCAAGAGCTCGTCCGTCTCGGTCTCGCTGCCGAGGCAGAAGGCAAGTCGGTCGAGGAAATCGTCGCTCTTCTCGAAGCGTGGCGTGACAAGAAAAACTTCTTCATGATCATCGGGAACATGGAGACGATGCGCCGAGGCGGACGTGTGTCATCAGGTGAGATGTTCCTCGCGAACATCTTGAACATCAAACCGATCATCACGCTCGACGAATCTGGGAAAGTCATCCCGTTCAAGAAAGTGCGTTCGATCAAAAAAGCGTACGCTGAGATGGTCACAGAACTCGAACGTCTTCATGCGGCGAACGGAATCCATAACAACCGTGTCTTCGTCCAGACGGCGCTCGCTCCAGAGATGCAAGACAACCTCGTCGCCCTCATCCAAGCGAAATTGCCGGAGGTTGACGTCGTGAAGACACGTTTCTGTCCGTCGATTGCGGTCCATGCCGGCTTTGAGACGGTCGGTGTGCTTTGGCTCGACGCTTAAGTTGAAAGGGGGAGACAGCATGGAGGCTGTGAACACACTTTCGATGTTGAATGAACGGGTCGCTGAGGCCGAGCAGTTGCTCGTCTATGTCTCGCACCCGGGATGCAGCGTCTGTCACTCGCTCAAGCCGCAAGTCGAGGAGATGCTCGTTGATTTTCCCGACATCGAGGCGGTCGCGGTCGATTCGGACGAAGTGCCGGATATCGCCGGCGCCTATTCGATTTTCACCGTACCGGTCGTCTTGTTCTTCATCGACGGCAAAGAGATGCTCCGCCGGGCCCGGTTCGTGCCGATCGGTGAGTTGACCCACCAGCTCGAACGGCTCCAAGAGATGAGAAAGTAAATCCACAGACATGTGTCTGTGGATTTTTTTGATTGTCGTGATGATTTAACGGGAATTAATGAAGTGGTTCTGTCACTTTTGCAACGAAGGAACGGAGGAATCTGTGATGGAGATGATACGCCACTCGGAATGGGCTGAGACAAAGCTCACGCTCCATTTGCTGTCGCAAATCTTGGGGAAAATCAAGTTGGCTTTGGCTCCGCAAGAGCCACAATGGACACACGTCACGTTGCCCGTTGCGCTGAGCGGCTTTTCGACTGGCCCGCTCGTGCAAGGGGAGACGTGGCTACAACTCGACGTCGATGTCTTTCAATCTCATATCAGAGTCCAAGTCGGTGCCGACACGTCGGTATTCCCGCTCGAAGCAGGCAAGTCGATCAGTACGTACTATGAAGAAATCATGGGTGCCCTGCGCGCAAACGGCGTCTCGGTCGCCCTCAATCCGAGAACGCAAGAGATGCGGGAGTTACGTTATCTGGACCGGGACGAGACACCGCTCGCCTATGACGCTATGGCGGCGCAACGAGGCATCCGTCTGTTTCAATACGCCGCGCGGGAGCAAACGGCATTTCTCGCACCGCTCCGCTGTCGGAAAGTGAAGCCAGGCCTGTTTTGGGGAACGTTTGACGTGTCGTCGCTCATCGTCTATGGACGGCCTGAGCCGTTCCCGGAAGATAAAGTCATCGAGAAGGCGGCGTTTGACGAGCACATGGTCGAGTTCGGGTTTTGGCTCGGTGATGAAGCGGTCGATATTCCGACGTTCTTCATCTTGCCTTACCCGTTCCAGTACACGGAGATCGGGACGGAGCGGCTCAAACCGCAAGACGCCTATTATGATGCCGGCAAGAGTGAGTTCTTTTTATCTCTTGAGAACGTAGGGGAAACGAGAGACGTGCAGGCATTCTTCCGGACGTCGTTCGATATTTTGAGCGAACAGCTCGAATGGGAAGGGTGCGACCATTACTTTATGCCGCTCGACATGCCGAAACAACAAGAGCTCACAGACGAATGATCTGTGAGCTCTTGTTTACTTTAGGGGCTGGTAGCGAGTAGATGTCCCATTTCCTACACGGATGATTTTCCGTTCGGCTATTAGCTGTTCGATTAGTTTTCGTACAATACCTTTTTGTTGCTCGTCCGATGGCGCCCCGACTCCTGCAGGAAAGCAATCCGACGGAGACCCAGCAGCGACGCGAGTCGCGATGCGGCTCCGGGATTGCCTGCGGAAAGCGTGGGCGCCGGAAGGACGAGCGATATCAAAAAATCGATCAATTTGGATGTGGGTCCAAATTAATCGATTGACATGTTATTCTGCAATTTGTGGTACGAGGTAGATCAAGCCGAACGGGTTATGGAGCAAGTTGTCGATTGACGTGCGCTCGTCTTCGCCCATCTCGACCGTGAACGTCTTGCCGTCCTCGAACGTGAAGCTGTCGCCGTCACCGAACATTGATCCGCCTGCGATCAAATGGAAGTTAAACGAATGGATGACGTGGATCGCGTCTTCGATCTCG
This sequence comes from Exiguobacterium sp. SH1S1, assembly GCF_004337245.1. Classification (NCBI taxonomy): domain Bacteria; kingdom Bacillati; phylum Bacillota; class Bacilli; order Caryophanales; genus Exiguobacterium; species Exiguobacterium sp. SH1S1. Next base: position 685,152 of record NZ_SJUZ01000001.1, on the reverse strand, counting down.
AGCGTTTCTGGTACGGCGACGTCGGCATGGCCGAACGCTTTCATGCCCCACGACACGTACGCCGTCTCTTCTTCCGTGATGGCGGTGAGGAGCGAGTAGTCGAGGGCGAGGTCTTCTTCTTTCGACGCTTGCCATTCGTCTTTCGAATAAGCGACGCCTGCCGTCTCGACCATGACACCGAGTCCGCCGGCGTTCAACAGGGCGTTCGCCCCGCGACGGGCCGCGGCGATGTCTGTCACATCATTGACGTCGCCGATCAAATAGACGATATGTGTGTGACGCGTAAGTCCTTTGGCGATTTTCGGTGTGAAGCCGCTCGTGCTGGCGTGAATCATCGCCTCGGCGAGCGCTGGGTCGCGTTCGACGACTTCGACGGTGAACGCTTTTCCGGTCTCGTCTTCTAACAGCAACAGGCCGGCCATTGTGTAGCCTTCGCTATGTATACTAATCTTTTCGCTCACTGCCTCGGCCGATGGCCAGTTTCCTGGGATAGCGAGCAACACTTGTGTACGGTTCATTAGAATCATCCTCTTCTGCAAATAGTTAGGCCCCTCAAGCGAGAGGCCTAGTCTCTTCTCTTATTATGCCCTATTTCGAGCAAAATTATTCTTGATACGTCTTCAACACTTCTTGGAGCGGGATTTGATCGATCTTGCGCCGGCTGACGAACGTGCTGACGAAGAACAAGAGCGTGACGGCCCCGACCGTATAGAGCACGTAGATCCATTCAAACTCGAGCGGCAAGACGAGCCCGTAGTCCTCGGCGAAGACGACGATGATGATCCGGAGGACGACGAGGGCGATCGGGATGCTGAGGAGTGCTGAGATGAGCGCGTAGACGAAATAGCTGTCGAGGATCATCGAGCGAACCTCACGTCGATTATACCCCATCACTTTGAGGAGCGAGATGACGTAATAGTTTTTCTCGACCGTGAGCGCGGTCAAGACGAACAAGATGCTGAAGGCGATCAAGGCGGAGCCGCCGATCATGACGTTCATCATCAAATTCATATACTCGTTGATCGACTCGGACTGTTCGATCAAGCCGTCGCGCGACAGAATCGTCGGATACACCGACTCGTCCGGCCGTTCACTGGCGTAGACGCCGTTGAACAAATCGCTCGAGGCGCCGTCTGTCAGCTCGTTGCTGAGCATTTCAATCGGTAAATAGACGACGTCACCCGTGAAGTCATCGGCGATGCCGAGGATCGGGTACGATAACGTCTCCCCGTCGAGCTCGAGGTCGATCGTGTCGCCGACGTCAAAGCTTTGTTTTAAGGCGAGCGGTTCGGTGACGATGACGCCATCGGTTGCAGGGGTCAATTCGTTCCCGTCCCGGTCTTGCAACCGGTAGAGCGTGTTGTCGTCGCTCAAGCCTTTAAGGGTGACGAGTTGATCCTCGACGAACGCGAACGGATAGGCGAGGAACGGTTCCTGACCGTCGGCGAGCATTGGCGGCGATTCCGTGTTCGCGTACGCCTCATACGCATAGTCGACGTCGTTCAATCCGCCGACCGTCATCCGGTCGACGGCCCCGTTCATCATGAGCGCGAACACGATCAACAATGTCGAGAACAAGATACCGAGGAAGAAGATGATGAAGCTGCCCGTGCTTTTGACGGCGTATAAATATTTGAACTTCGTTTTCCCGCTGGCCCGGCTTAGCATTCGGCTGACGAGCCGGCTGAGCCGGTTGAGCGATATGTTGTCGCGCGGTGACAGCAGTGCGAGCGCGCTCTCACCCATAAGCTTGTAGATGACGGCACCGGCGACGATGCCGAAGAAGACGAGCGGGGCGAAGACGGCGGTCATGAAGACGAGTGGGTTTTGAGCGATCGTGATCGATGGCAACAGATAGAAGTCGAGGTACAGGTTTTTGAGCGGGTCGGCGAAGTAGAGGCCGAGGAAGTACCCGATGACGAGCATGAGCGTCGCGAACACCAAGATCAGAACCAAGTAGGGGATTGAAATCTGGCGCCGGTTGTAGCCGATCGCTTTCAACAGCCCGATCTGACCGCGTTCGGCCTCGAGCATGTTCGAGATGAGAATGGCGACGATGATGACGGCGATCGAGACGATGAATAGGCTAAGTCCGAGCGCCATCGCTTTCCCGGACGAGATCTCACTATAGATGGCCCCGCTGCGCATAATATTCTCCGTCTCCATGACCGAGACGACGAACGGGAGCTCGACGGTGTCGATCGCGCCGTCCGTGACGCCTGAGAGCCGGAACGATTCCGTCCCGACGACCGCTTCATACGCCTCGTCCGTCATGAGCAGGAGCGTCTGCGTCCCGGCGTCGAGATTGAAGAAGTTCTCATCGAACAGCGGGAGCGTATAGTCCGGGAACAAGACGAAACCGCTCACCGTGAACGGCGTGCCGAGGTCGATCGTGTCACCGACCTCGATCCCGTTCTTCTCGGCGTATTTGGCGTTGAGCGCGACCTCGTCGTCGGTCGTCGGACGCGATCCTGCTTCGAGGTAAGACTGATTGATCGTCATTGTTTCTTTTAAGACGAGCCCCCGATGTTCACTGCCCGCGAATGGATAAGTGATCAGTTTGGATTCGCGAAGTTCGAGTGTCGCCTCGGGCATGACGGACTCGACCGCGTCGATCCGGGCGCCGATCAAGTCGTCGAAGCGTTCCGGGTCGACCTGTTTCAAGTCGGCGAGCGTATACGTGCCCGAGGCGACGAGGGAGGCGATTTCGGGATCGTTCGCTTCGTCTGCGGTGACGCGGTTGAGCATCTCGACGGCGAAGTCCTCTTGGTTAGACGACGCCAAGTAGTCCTCGGTCGGGACCTCGATCCCGCTGATGCCGTAGAACATCATCGTATAGGTGAGCGAGCTCATGACGATGATGACGGCGATGGCGACGAGCTGCATCCATTTGCCGACGAGCGTCTTCAAAACGTTTTTATACAGCATGGTCGAAACCTCCTAACCCCAAGCGATATCGCGCGCGGCTTGTCGGACCGGGTTGTGCGTCAGTTCGACGATGCGTCCCGAGTTCATCTTGATGACGTCGTCGGCCATGGCGCTGATGCCGGTGTTGTGGGTGATGACGACGACGGTCTTGCCGTACGTCGTGTTCAATCGTTCGAGCAGCTCGAGCACTTTCTTCGAGTTGTCCTCGTCGAGCGAGCCGGTCGGTTCATCGCAAAAGATGATCGACGGGTTTTTGGCGAGACTCCGGGCGACCGAGACGCGCTGCTGCTCACCGCCGGACAGTTGGTACGGGTACTTGTCGCGCGCAGGCGACAGCCCGACCTGCTCTAACAGCTCGTCGATACCGAGCGGTTGCGTCGACAGGTCGGCCCCGATCTGGATATTTTCGTAGACGGTCAAGTTTTGGAGCAAATTGTATTGTTGGAAGATGAAGCCGAGATGGTCGCGCCGAAACGCCGTCATCTGTTCCGGGGACAGGTCGGTCAAGACGGTGTCATCGAACGTGATGTTCCCGGACGTGACCGTATCAAGCCCGCTGATGACGTTCAAGAGTGTACTCTTGCCGCTGCCGCTCGGTCCGAGGATGACGACGAACGCCCCGTCGTTGATCGTCAAGTCGACGTCTTTCAAGGCGGCCGTCTCGATGTCACCGGTCTTGTAAATCTTATTGACGTTCTCGATTCGAATCATAAAAAAACGCCTCCTTTGTCCATGTTATCTTTTACCCGTTTCGGGCGGGTTGTGGACCTTAGAGGTTTGAACGTTTGACGAAGACGGGTACATTTTTTGAAAAATTAGTGAAACCGTTTCACCTGTGATAAAATCATACTACCAGGTACTAATCACGATTTTAAAGGAGAGGCTCACATGAAAATTGCCTACATCACGGACAGCACGGTCGTCTTGCCAGATTCGATCAAACACCACCCAGACATCCATATCGTCCCGCTTTACGTCGTCAAGGGCGATCAACCTTATAAAGACGGCATCGAAGTCGACGCCGAGACGGTGTACGACTGGATCGATGCCGGCGAGCGCGTCTCGACGAGCCAACCGGCAATCGGGGATTTCGCCACGCTGTATGAAGAGTTGAAGCCGAAGTATGACATGGGCATCGCCGTCCACCTGTCGTCTGACTTGAGCGGCACGTACTCTGCGTCGATCCAAGGGGCCGAGATCGCCGAGTTCAAGCTGCTCGCCATCGATTCACGGTCGGGTATTTATACGATGGGTCTGTTGCTCGAAGAACTGATCGAGCGCGTCGAGCGCGGAGACGCCCTTGATGACGTCGAGGCGTACATGAAACAGCGCGTCGAGGACGTCCGGATCGAACTGACGATTCAAAATTTGACGCAAATGCAAAAAGGTGGACGCATCTCGAAATCAAAAGCGCTCATCGGCAACATGCTGCAGCTGAAGCCGGTGCTCCGCTTCGAGGACGGGCTCATCGTCCCGTATCAGACCGTACGGACGTATAAAAAGGCGCAAGCCCACTTGTTCGAGGTCATCCGGGCGGCGATCGAGTCAGGCGAATGCACGGACGTCTCGATCTTCCACGGGAACGTGCCAGAGCTTGCGGAGTCGTGGAAACGGGAACTCGGCGACAAGGTGCCGATCCGCGTCGACACGCTCGCGCCGCTGCTCGGGGCCCACACCGGGTCCGGCTCAATCGGCATTTCTTATTTGAAAGCGAAATAACGGACAGACCGTGGCGCACGCCACGGTTTTTTCATTGTCACAACTTTCAAACAACGACTGGAATGTTTCTCCAAAACCCTTCATACTATTAAAGAATGTTACAAGAAAAGGGGGAAGACGATGCGGTTTCGGAAGTATCTCATAAGGAGCTGGCTCTCGTGGTCGCTCGTCTTCATCGGGATCGTCTATTACACGTGGACCGATCTGGAAACGTTCGATTGGGCGTTCTTCTGGTTCATCTACACGCTCGGTGCCTTGTTCGTCATGAACCCGTTGAAGCGGCGGCACCTGCACTTCACATTCCACGAGCTGTTCGTCTTCATGACGTTCTTCTTGTACGGGCTCGTCCCGGCACTTTTAATGGGGCAATTGCTGTTGTTGACGTTCCAGGCGCGGGCGTTCAACAGGAAAGTCGGCCGCCGGCGCTTCTTACACTTTTATCCGCTCAACACGTTGATCGAGGCGATGATTCTCGTCATCCCGGGTCTCGTCTACTTTTCGCTCGGCGGTGAGATCGGGTCGACCGTCCACTTGCTCGAGCAAGGAGTGGCACTGATCGGTTTCTTCGGAGTGCTTTATCTCGTCCTCGGCTTCAGCTTCGTCATGTCCCGGTTCTTGATCGGGGAGCGGATCCCGCTGCCGATCATGTGGCGGTTGTTACGGTTCGATTGGCTCGTCATCTCGCTCGAGCTGTTGTTCACGATGGTCGCGCTCGAGGCGTTCCAACTGTTCGGGTATGTCGGGTTGATGGCGACGTTCCTGCTCTTGTCGATCTTGAAGATGGGGTTGTCGAAAGCGACACAGACAGAAGAGACGCAATCGAAGATCGACCAAGTCGAGCGGTTGAAAGAACAGCTCTATCGCGTCGACAGCGAAGCGCTGTTAATTGAAAAATTTTGGAACGGCTTACGGGAAGTCGTCGAGGTCGAGCGCGGCTGGCTTCAAATCAATCGAGACGGGGACCAGACGTTTTATGATGTCCGGGGGCGGAAAGCGGAAGCGGTCACTGATGCGTATACGCTCGAACGGCACCGTGACGCGAGTGAGCCATACTTTCTGTACGATTCGCTCCACGAGTGGCACCCAGAGCTTCAGCTGAACCAAAGCGAACTGCATCATTCCGCGCTCGTCATTCAACCGGTGACGAGCACGACGAACGCGGTCAGCTGTATGATCTCGACGACGGCGAACGGTGCCTATGATGAGGCGCTCGCGGTCGAGATTCACCGCTTGCTCAAGACCCTGTCGTGGTCACTCGAGCGGATCGATGAACGGGATCGGCTCCAGCACGAGAGTCTGACCGATCCGTTGACCGGGTTGCCGAACCAACGGGCGTTGAAACGTTGGACGAAAGAGCGATTGAACGACGTCGCGTCGTATCCGTTGTCGGTCTTTTTGATCGACCTCGACCATTTTAAATCGATTAACGATACGTACGGCCATGCGTTCGGTGACGAAGTGTTGATTGAAGCGGGGGTCCTGTTCAACCGGCTCGTCCGGAGCAGTGACCTCGTCACGCGTTACGGCGGCGAAGAGTTCGTCTTCGTGTTCCCGAGGACGAACGAGGCGGCGGGGATTGTGACCGGTGAGAAGATTCGGCAAGCGCTCCGGTCACACCCGTTCGGGACAGAAGGGATCCGGGTCCAAGTGACGGCGAGCATCGGCATCGAGACGATTCATGAGTACGAAGAGCTCGATACGGTGTTGCGACATGCCGACCGGGCGATGTACGTCGGGGCGAAGTTTAACGGTCGCGACCGTGTCGCCCATTACCGGGACACGTCGACCGAACGAATTCAATGAAAAAAAGGAGGACCGTTAAACGGTTCTCCTTTTTGAATGAATGATTATGATTTCTGGCTGAACATGTCGGACTCGACCGCATGGATGGCAGCGGACCAAGACCCGTAACGATGCAAGATCGCTTTCGTAGATGGCTTGTTGTTGCGTTTCGCCCATTCTCGGTACGCCTCGAATGAAAGAGAGAAGCCCATCTCATGAATCGCTTCTCGAAGAGCGTTCGACAACTCTGACTTCGAGTAAGTCACGCTCGCCTCAAGCCCGGCTTCGGCGCAGGCGTCATGCCACGAACCGAACGTCTTGACGATGTGGTAATGGCTCGGTGCTTTCGGATGTAGTTTCCGCCATTCTTGATATTTCTTCAGCGTGATGATCGAACCCATGTCCCGTGAATAGAGGGCAAGCGTCTCGACGATATCATCGCGTGTATATTTTGGCATTTTATCGGGTAAATCAACGGCGATTTCCCCATGCCATTCATAGCCGGCGATGGCGAGTGCCTCGGCCCATGATCCGAACTGTCGAATGATCGATTCGGGAGACGGCCAGTTTTGCTCCATCGCGAAACGACGATAGACAGAGCGACGAGGACGTTCCTTTAATAAATCCCCGAGCAAACGAATACAGTGAATCATGCGTTGCTGTTCGGTTGATAAGTGATGAGTATTAGTGGATAGCGTTTGACTCAATGATGGTTCCTCCTTCCATGGACTCATATCTGAACCGACAATGATGACGAAAGTGCTTCTACAATCATACTATCGGATAGTTTTTACGATTTATAAGCGCTTTTGTAAGTTTTTTATGTTAAAAATGGGACGTGATAGGTCTAAAGTCGGATGAAAGATTGAAAAAAAAGGTAACAGGTATATTACAAATTTAATATTATATGGGTTCATTTGTAAACAAAAAGTTTTATTTTTGGTAATTTATATGAATTCCATACAAAAATGTACCCAGCTGGACAATGGGGTCATCACCGTTGTCCAGTTGAGTACACCTCTATAATAAATTTAATTTTCAGACTAATCAATAAAAGTTTTCAAAATATACGAATTTTTTTTTAAGGGTGGTCAATGAAACTGTGATTCTGCTAAAATAGCCGCATTGAGCGAATTTGAGAAAAGAGGATATTATGATATGACAATATGGTTATTTTACTTGCTGCTTGGTCTCGTCCAAGGGTTCACGGAGCCGATCCCGATTTCGTCGAGCGGTCATTTGGTCATCTTCCAAGAGCTATTCAATATCGAATTACCTGGGCTGTCGTTCGAGATTTTCGTCAACTTTGCGTCGCTCCTCGCCGTCTTGACGATTTATCGCCAAGATGTCGTCCGCCTCGTCGTCAGTCTGTGGACGTTCTTATTTAAGAAAGACCGCAGCGAGGATACGATGATCGACGTCAAGTTCATCGGTCTCTTGCTCGTCGCGACCGTACCGGCCGGCGTGCTCGGCGTGTTATTCGGAGATTGGATCGGTGAGACGCTCAGCGGCGTCGCGACGGTCGGCTACACATTGATTTTGACCGGGGTCGCACTTTGGTTCATCCGCAACATGCGCGGGAATAAAGGTGACGGCGGTATCACGTTACGTGACGCCATCTTGATCGGTCTCGCCCAAGCGGTCGCGCTTATCCCCGGGATCAGCCGCTCGGGTGCCACGATCGTCATGGCGATGTTGCTCGGCATTAAACAAGAGTCGGCGCTCCGGTTCTCGTTCTTCTTGTTCATCCCGGTCAGTCTCGGGACGATGATTTTGGACGGCCCGGCACTCTTCACCGACCCAGCGACGCGTGATCTGTTCGGTCCGCTCGTCTTGGCGTTCATCGCCTCGTACGCGCTGACGGCCATCTCGCTCAAATGGTTCCAGCACATCATGGCGAAGGGTGAGCTCAAGTACTTCTCGTTCTATTGCTGGATCGTCGGTTTGCTCGTCGTCTTGTTCTTGGCTTGATTGGAAGCGCTGCTCATCGGAGTGGCGCTTTTTTGCACTTTTATTTTTGCCTTCGATTCTTTTTTGCGATAAAGTAAATGCGTACAAACAAATATTCCTTCGGGGTCGGGTGCAATTCCCAACCGGCGGTGATGGGCGCGAGCCCTAAGTCCGTGACCCGGGCGCACGTGTGCGAACGGTGGATCTAGTGTGACTCTAGAGCCGACAGTATAGTCTGGATGGGAGAAGGAAAAAAGACAGGTCCTCGTGACCTGTGCTTCGTCGTACGTTTTTCTGTAAAGAAAACGCTTATTTGGCCTGCCAAATGACGACTGAGACCTCCCGCCGAGACCCTAAGGACATCCTTAGGGTCTTTTTGTTTGTACGAAACAAGGAGGGAGAACGATGCAACAGTACATGCAACAAGCAATCCAATTGGCCAAGTCCGCTGCCGGACAGACCGGTGTGAATCCGCTCGTCGGGGCCGTCGTCGTCAAAGACGGTCGCGTCGTCGGATTCGGTGCCCATTTGAAGGCCGGTGAACCGCACGCCGAAGTACACGCCATTCGCATGGCCGGTGCGTCCGCATACGGTGCGACGATTTACGTCACGCTCGAGCCGTGCTCGCACTACGGGAAAACGCCGCCATGTGCCGACTTGATCGTCGAGTCGGGCATCAAGTGCGCCGTCATCGCGATGAAAGATCCGAACCCGCTCGTCGCAGGGAAAGGTGTCGCCCGTTTGAAGGCGGCGGGGATCGACGTCGAAGTCGGTCTGCTCGAAGACGAGGCCCGTGCGCTCAATCCGGCGTTCCTACGTTCGCTTGAGACGAAACGGCCGTACGTCGTATTGAAGACGGCGACGAGCCTAGACGGGAAAGTCGCGCTCGACACGGGTGAGAGCCAGTGGGTGACCGGGACTGAAGCGAGACGTGACGTCCACGAACTACGGGCGACGGTCGATGCCGTCTTGACTGGAATCGGGACCGTGCTCGCCGACGACCCTGCCTTGACCGTCCGGCTCGACACGCCGACACGTCAGCCGCTTCGGGTCATCCTCGACCGCGAGCTCCGCTTACCGCTCTCGAGTCAGCTCGTCCGGAGCGCGAAAGATGTGCCGGTGCTCGTCTATACGCTGTCCGATGATGAAGTGAAACGGACCGAGCTCGCGCGAAACGGTGTCGAGCTTGCCGACTATTCGACACTCGACAACGTCCTTCGTGACTTGCATAGTCGCGGCGTCGGCCGTTTGCTCATCGAGGCGGGACCGACGCTCGTGACGTCACTCTTTGACGGACGATACGTCGACGAATGGGTCATGTATCAGTCACCGCGCGTGTTCGGTGGGAACCGAGGCGTCTATCGCTCGAGCCAAGCCGGGCCGTTAGATGCGATCGAGCGCTTCGCGATCGGCTCGGTCGAAACTGTCGGTACCGATATCAAGCTCGTCATGAGAAAGGGGGAGTCCGATGTTCACGGGAATCGTTGAAGAAATCGGCAGTGTGAAAGCAGTGAAGCGGAACGGGCCGTCGCTACGGCTCACGCTCGCGGGCAAGATCGTGTTAGAAGACGTGAAGCTCGGCGACAGCATCTCGGTGAACGGGATTTGCCTGACCGTGACGGCGTTTGATCAAACGAGTTTTGCCGTCGACGTCATGCCGGAGACGCTCAAAGCATCAAGTCTAGATGGGGTCCGCCCTGGAACGGACGTCAACCTCGAGCGGGCGATGCCGGCGAACGGTCGCTTCGGCGGTCACTTCGTCTCGGGACACGTCGACGGGGTCGGTCGCATCGTCAAGAAGCGTCCGCTCGCGAACGCGGTCTACATCGATATTAGTTGCGAGCCGTCGCTACTCCGTTTCATCGTCCCTAAAGGTTCGATCTCGGTCGACGGGACGAGCTTGACGGTGTATGAGGTCACTGAACGCGGCTTCACGCTGTCGCTCATCCCGCACACGTACAGTGAGACGGTGCTCGGGATGAAGCAGGCAGGGGATAAGGTCAATTTGGAATGCGATATGTTGGCTAAATATATGGAAAAGCTAGTGAATCAAAAGGACATGACGCTCGAATCACTTGCGTCGATGGGATACGGAAAGGCGGGATGGTGATGTTTCACACAATCGAACAAGCAATCGAAGATTTGAAGATGGGGCGTCCGATCATCGTCGTCGATGACGAGGACCGGGAGAACGAAGGTGATTTCGTCGTCCTCGCCGATAAGATGACGGCCGAGACGATGAACTTCCTCATCACGGAAGGGAAAGGGCTCGTCTGTGCCGCCCTGGCGGAAGAAGTCGCCGTCCGGCTCGACTTGTCGCCGATGGTCGACAACAGCACCGATCCGCACGGGACGGCGTTCACCGTCAGTGTCGATCATGTCGACTCGACGACGGGCATCTCGGCGAGCGAACGGGCCCACACGGTCCGCGAGCTGGCCAATGCAAACGCGCGTCCGGCCGATTTTCAACGGCCGGGACACATCTTCCCGCTCATCGCGAAAAAAGGTGGCGTCTCGGTGCGGCGCGGCCACACCGAAGCGTCGGTCGATTTGGCCCGACTGTCAGGGAGTGAGCCGGTCGCCGTCATTTGCGAAATCATCCGTGAAGACGGCGAGATGGCTCGAGTACCGGACCTGGTCCACGTCGCGGAACGGCACGATTTGAAATTTATCACGATCGAGGAGCTCGTCCGCTATATGGAGACGGACCTCGTCGAACGAGAGGCGGACGTCAATCTCCCCTCGGCTAAGGGTGAGTTTCGCCTGATCGGTTATCGAAACGTCCTTGACCGCGAAGAGCACGTCGCGCTCATCAAAGGCGAACTTGAACATGCACCGCTCGTCCGCATCCATTCGGAATGTCTGACCGGTGACGTGTTCGGCTCTTACCGCTGCGATTGCGGTCCGCAACTTGATGCGTCACTCGCTAAAATTGAAGAAGAGGGCGGCGTCGTGCTCTACATGCGTCAAGAAGGGCGCGGCATCGGTTTACTGAATAAATTGAAGGCGTATGAACTGCAGGAGCAAGGGCTCGACACGGTCGAGGCGAACGTCGCGCTCGGGTTGCATACCGACTTGCGTGACTACCGGGTGAGCGCGGGCATGTTGCGTGACCTCGGCGTCACGAACGTGCGGCTCATGACGAACAACCCAGAGAAAGTCGACGCCTTGGAGGCGTGCGGCATCACCGTCGTCGAACGCGTCCCGATCATCGTCGGGGAGCACGCCGAGAATGAACGCTATCGCTTGACGAAACAACAAAAAATGAATCATTTTGGAGGAGAAGAATAATGTTGCATACATTTGAAGGTAACTTGGTTGGTAAAGGCTTGAAAATCGGGATCGTCGTCGGACGGTTCAACGATTTGATCACGATGCGCTTGCTAGACGGGGCGAAGGATGCGCTGAAGCGCCACGGCATCGAGCAAGACGACGTCGAGATCGCGTTCGTGCCGGGCGCGTTCGAACTCCCACTCGTCGCCAAAAAGATGGCGATGAGCAAGAAGTATGACGCCGTCATCACGCTCGGAGCGGTCATCCGCGGGGCGACGCCGCACTTCGACTACGTCTGCAGCGAAGCGGCAAAAGGTGTCGCCCAAGCGAGCTATCAGTCGGAAGTGCCGGTCATCTTCGGCGTCTTGACGACCGAGACGATTGAACAAGCGATCGAGCGGGCCGGCACGAAAGCCGGGAACAAAGGCTGGGAAGCAGCGACAGCGGCGATTGAGATGGCGAACTTGATGCGCACGTTTTAAATAGAATTGTAACGGAGGAGAGCGACGTCGCTCTCCTCTTTTTTGATTGTTCAAATCGGGATTAGCGACGCAGGGACGACGGGAAAAGAATAGGGCGCGCATACAAAGCTTAAGGGGAGGCGATGGCGATGTGGGACGGGGTGGCTCAACTGAGCCCGGCCGTGCAAGCCTTGCTCGGGACGTTGTTCACATGGGGCATGACGGCGCTCGGGGCGGCTGTCGTGTTCACGACGAAATCGATCAATCAACGGCTGATGGACGGGATGCTCGGATTTGCCGGCGGGGTGATGATTGCCGCCAGTTTTTGGTCGCTGCTCGCGCCGGCGATCGAGATGGCAGGACAGGACGCTTGGCCGGCCTGGTTCCCGGCCACGATCGGCTTTTTATTGGGGGGATTCTTTTTATGGGGCATCGATCAACTGATTCCGCACTTGCATCCGACTTCCCCGCTCAGTGAGGCGGAAGGGATCGGCCCGTTCAAACGAAAGCGCAGCACGTTGCTCGTCTTAGCGATCACGTTGCACAACATACCGGAAGGGCTAGCGATCGGGGTCGCGTTCGGGGCGGTCGCGGCTGACTTTCCATCGGCCTCGTTGACAGGTGCCATCGCCCTCGCGATCGGGATCGGGATTCAAAACTTTCCAGAAGGCGTGGCGGTGGCGCTGCCGTTAAGGCGTGACGGGATGTCACGACGAAAGAGTTTTTTCTACGGACAGCTGTCGGCCGTCGTCGAGCCGGTCGCCGCCTTATTCGGCGTTTGGGCGGTGTTCGTCATGGAGCCGCTTCTGCCGTTCGCATTGAGCTTTGCCGCCGGGGCCATGATTTTTGTCGTCGTCGAAGAAGTCATCCCGGGGTCGCAAGAGAATGGCCATAAGGACTTGGCATCGATCGCCTTGATGCTTGGATTTACCGTCATGATGATTTTAGACGTGGCGTTAGGGTGAGGCCGACACAGAAAAAAGGCACGACGGGCTATCCCGTCGTGCCTTCCTGGATTAAAACGTCTCTGACGTCGTTTTCGCTTGCATGTGGAGCTGGATGTAATCCGGCCCGCCTGCTTTTGAATCGGTCCCTGACATGTTGAAGCCGCCGAACGGCTGATAGCCGACGATTGCGCCTGTGCAACCACGGTTGAAGTACAAGTTGCCGACGTGGAAGTTTTGGCGTGCGTATTCTTGGTTCGAGCGGTCACGCGTCAGCACCGCGCCCGTCAAGCCGTACTCGGTGTTGTTGGCGATGTCGATCGCTTCTTTGAAGTCTTTCGCTTTCGTGAAGGCGACGATCGGCCCGAAGATCTCTTCTTGCATGAGACGTGCTTTCGGTGCCACGTCGGCGACGACCGTCGGCTCGACGAAGTAGCCGGTCGAGTCGTCCGCTTTACCGCCCGTGACGATGCGTCCTTCTTCTTTCGCGACGTCGAAATATGACGTGATCTTCTTGAACGCGGCCGCATCGATGACCGGTCCCATGAAGTGTTCGTTCTGCTCGGTGTTTCCGACTGACAGTTCGTTCGTCAATTCGATGACGCGGTCGAGCACCGTGTCATACACGCTATCGACGATGACGGCGCGTGAACAAGCTGAACATTTTTGTCCCGAGAAACCGAACGACGATTTGACGATCGACTGGGCCGCGAGTTCGAGGTCCGCTGATTCGTCGACGACGATCGTGTCTTTTCCACCCATCTCGGCGATGACACGTTTGAGCCAGATTTGGCCGTCGTTCAACTTCGAGGCGCGCTCGTTGATGCGCAGACCCACGTCGCGTGAACCAGTGAAGCTGATGAAGCGCGTCTTCGGATGGTCGACGAGGTAGTCGCCGACTTCAGCGCCCGGTCCCGGGATGAAGTTGAGGACGCCTTTCGGGAGACCCGCTTCTTCCATGACCTCGACGAATTTCGCCGCGACGATCGGTGTCGTCGAAGCTGGCTTCAAGAGGATCGTGTTACCGGCGACGATGGCCGCGACGGCCGTCCCTGCCATGATCGCGAACGGGAAGTTCCATGGGCTGATGACGATCCCGACCCCGAGTGGGATGTAGTCATAGCGGTTGTACTCGCCCGGACGGCTCTCGACTTTCTTACCCGGTTTAAGTTCGAGCATTTGACGCGCATAGTACTCCATGAAGTCGATCGCTTCCGCCGTGTCCGCGTCCGCTTCGTTCCAAGGCTTGCCCGCTTCTTTGACGAGGTAGGCCGAGAACTCGTGCTTCCGTTTACGGACGATGTTCGCCGCTTTGAACAAGACGTCGGCACGGACTGACGGGTCGACGTGACGCCACGTGTCGAACGCTTTGAGCGCTTCTTGCATCGCACGTTCCGCGAGTTCTTGGTTCGCTTTCGAGACGTGTCCGATGACTTCGTCTTTATTGGCCGGGTTGTAAGACGTGATCTTACCTTCCGTCGTCACTTTTTCCCCACCGATCACGAGCGGATAGTCCTGACCAAGCTCCCCGTTCACTTTCTCGATCGCCGCTTGAATCAAGGCAGCGTTCTCTTTGTTTGTAAAGTCTGTGAATGGTTCATGTTTGTATGGAATCATTCTCGTTCCCCCTTAAAGTGATTATGCAGTTAAGCGCTTACGTCTGTATTGTATCGGAATTCTTCATGAAATCCTAGTGAAACAATTTTCCGGAAAAGCGTGTCGTTTCCGCTCTAAATTCAGTCGTGGTAGGATGGTGAAAAGAGATCGATCGAGGAAGGAATGATTGGATGAGAAAATGGATGTTGCCGCTGGCGCTCACACTCATGCTCGGCGCTTGCGGGAATGAAGAGGCAGCACCGGTCGAAGAGACGAAACGACCGCTCCCGGACGAGGTCGAGACGGTGTATGAATCGTATCGACAAGCGCTCCGTGACGGGGACGCCGATGCGCTCGCGGACATCGACTACGCTGCTGCCCGGACCGACATCCCGGCGACTGGTGCCGTGACGCGTGACTTGACGCCGGGTGACATCGTCGAGAGTTGGGTGAACGAGGATGAGGACGTCGCCTATATCGTCCATGAGATGGAGGATGGTGACGGGAACGAACTGCCGAACCGACTCGCCAAAGTCGCGATCAAGGAAGGCGACGATTGGTCGCTCGTCGTCACACCGGCCTTAGTCCCGGCTGACGTGATCGGTGAGGTCGGGGAGTTGTTGACGGGGATCGAAGCGAGCGAGTACGGGGTGAACGCTGAAGCGAACGCCCGTCTCGCCGACGTGCCGGAAGATGAGGCCGGACCGATTTACGACCGGGTCAACGCCCAGACGGACTATGTCGCGCTCGAGGCGGACAATAACGTCTTCCTGCTCATGTCAGAGACGCTCACCGTCCCGGAAAACCAAACGATCATGACCGATTATTTTAAAGCGTATCAGACGTGGTATATCGACAATGAGGCCGCGCTTCGCGACGCGGCCGCGACGGAAGACCCGGTCGACTATCTCGAAGTGCTCGACCCGCTCAAACAAAAACTAGAACAAGCGATCGACGGATATGACGAACAGCTCGTCGACCCGTCGTTCGGATAAGGAGGAAATCAGATGTTAGCACCAACATTTACACTACCGAACCAAAATGGGGACATGGTCGCACTCGAAGATTATCGTGGCCAGAAAGTCGTCCTCTATTTCTACCCGAGAGACGCGACGCCGGGCTGTACGACCGAGGCGTGCGATTTCCGTGACGCCGCACCGAAGATGAGCGGGGCCGTCGTCATCGGCATCTCGGCCGACAGCCAGAAGAAGCATCAAAACTTTATCGAGAAGAACGATTTGCCGTTCGACTTGCTCGTCGACGACACGCATGAAGTGTCAGAACTATACGGCGTCTGGCAGTTGAAGAAGAATTACGGCAAGGAATATTACGGCATCGTCCGCTCGACGTTCCTCATCAACGAGGACGGCTATATCGAAGAGGAGTGGCGCGGCGTCAAAGTGAACGGTCACGTCGACGAGGTCGTCGCGGCGCTCGCCAAATAAGTTGGACCCAACCGATTTCCCAATAGGGGAGGTCGGTTTTTTTGATGAAGTGAATCGTTACATTTTTATTTCAAATACTAAAGTCGGAAACAGGATAAAACCGAGCGTTGAACAGATATATTACAAAAACATTACGCGGAATCGGTATGATTTCACCCCGCGTCAACTTGACGAAGTTGTGAATATTCTGAAAAATATAAACCAGCAGTCAAGCGAATACATACATAGGGGGAACATCACGTGAAGCAGTTTGAAAGTTGGGTGACGAGTCTATCGAACCTCGTCTGGGGACCACACTTGCTCATATTATTGATCGGGACGGGCATCTTCTTGACGTTCCGGCTCGGATTCATCCAAGTGACACGGCTCGGGTTCGGCTTGAAAGAAGCGTTCATCCCGAAGCAAAAGACAGGCGTGGAAGCCGAAAAACGAAAACGGCAACGTGGGGACATCTCGCACTTCCAAGCGCTCATGACGGCGCTCGCGGCGACGGTCGGTACCGGCAACATGGTCGGGGTCGCGACCGCGATCGTCCTCGGAGGACCGGGTGCGATCGTCTGGATGTGGCTGAGTGGCTTCATCGGCATGGCGACAAAATACGCCGAGGCGATCCTTGCCGTCAAGTATCGTACCGTCGATGAACGGGGCGAGGTTGCCGGCGGCCCGATGTACTATTTAGAACACGGGCTTAAAAAACGTTGGCTCGGCATGACGTTCGCCTTGTTCGCCTCGATCGCCGCGTTCGGTATCGGCAATGGCGTCCAGACGAACTCGATCAGTTTAGCGCTGAACACGTCGTTCGGTGTCCCGATGGTTGCGACCGGTATCATCATGATGGTCCTGACGGGGTTCGTCATCCTCGGTGGCGTCAAATCGATCGGGAAAGTCGTTGGGATTTTCGTCCCGGTCATGATTTTCGCTTACGTCGGGGCCGGGCTCGTCATTTTAGTCACGAACTTCGACTTGATCCCGTCCGCGTTCGCGACGATCTTCTCGAGTACGTTCAGTGCCGAAGCAATCGGCGGCGGAGCGCTCGGTGCCGCGATCCGTTACGGGGTCGCGCGCGGCGTGTTCTCGAACGAGGCTGGGCTAGGCTCGGCACCGATTGCGGCCGCGGCCGCGAAGACGGATTTCCCGGGACGGCAAGCGCTCGTCTCGATGACACAAGTGTTGATCGACACGCTCATCGTCTGTTCGATCACCGGGTTGACGATCGTCATGGGTGGTCAGTATACGGAAGGGCTGCAAGGCATCGAGCTGACGCAAGCGTCGTTCGCTTACTTTCTCGGCCCGATCGGTGAACTCATCGTCACGATCTCGCTCGTCTTCTTCGCCTTCTCAACCGTGATCGGCTGGTGTTATTACGGGGAACGCTCGGTCCATTACCTGCTCGGGGAACGGGCGATCGTCCCGTACCGGATGGTGTACATTGTCGTCGCCGGACTCGGTGCGATGACGACGAACTTGAACTTGATTTGGGCCGTCTCCGATGTCTTCAACGGTCTGATGGCGATTCCGAACTTGATCGGTCTGTTGTTCTTGTCGGGTGTCGTCGTCGCCGAGACGAAGCGGTTCGAACTTGAGATACGGAAAGAGCGGCAACAGTCGGCCGCATGACAAAGGACGCATTCCCGAGGGAGTGCGTCCTTTTATTTACACTTTAAATTGGCCGATCAACTCGCTCAACTCGTCCATCTTCCGTTGCGACGCTTCGGTGACACGGTTCAACTCACTGAACCGTTCGACCGACAACGTCACTTTCTCGGCGATGTCTTGCGTACCGAGCGCCCCGTTATTGACCGTCACGGCGACGTCTTGAATGACGCCGATCATCGCGGCCGTCAATTGTTCGAGTTCGGTGGCCGCTTCGGCGAATTCAGAGGCGGTCGCCTCAAAGCGCCCGGCGTCTTCGCTGTAGCGTTCGGCCGCTTCTTCGAGCTGGTCGTAATCTTTCAATACGTTCGTATCGAGGAAACCGAGCATCTCGCTCGACGTTTCATTTAAATGATCGACCGAATGGAGCACGGTCGTCGAGATCGCTTGGATTCGTTCGACGGTCGTCCGGCTCGTCTCGGCCAGTTTACGGATCTCGTCGGCGACGACGGCGAACCCGCGTCCCGCCTCACCGGCCCGTGCCGCTTCGATCGAGGCGTTGAGCGATAACAGGTTCGTCTGAGCCGCGATGTCTAAAATATCGTTCGTGAGCGTCGCGATCTCGCGGACGGCCTTGGCGTCATGCATGGCCCGTTCGAGATTGTGCCGTGTCGAGGACAAGACGTCGATCGCTGACGCCTTCGCTTCGACGGCGTGGCTGCGGAGCGCCATGGCCCGGGCATCGACTTGTTCCGCCTCAGTTTTTCGTTCGGCCGCCATCGTCACGATGTTGTGAAGCGTTCGTTCCATATCCGACGCGGAGGCGTTCATTTCCTGGGCACTCGCCGCGGTCTGTTGCATGCCGGCCGTCAAGTCCTCGGTCGTTGCGGCGGTCGTCGTCATATACGAATCAAGCGCTTTCAATTCGTCGTACATGCGAGTGGATTGCTCGGTCACCCCGCGTGAGACGCCGTTCACTTGCAAAATGAGCTGGCGCAGGTTGGCGATGAATTGGTTGAAGTCGCGCGCGAGCCCAGAGAACTCATCACGTCGCTTCACCGGGATCGACGTCGTCAAATCGCCTTGGCTCGTCGCCAGTTCGCGCATTTTCACTTTGAACTCGTTCAACGGTTCGAAAATCGAGCGGAAGATGAACACCATCATGAGTACGGTGAACAGAATAGCGGCGATCATGATGACGATGAGCGTGAGTTGGACTTGTGCAAACAACGCTTCACCAGCCTCGGTGTCAGAACGAATCCCATCACGGTTCAAGTTGATGAGGAGACCGAGCGTATTCGACAGGGCGTCTGCGCTTGGCGTGGCCGTGTCTCGGATGTAGGCGTCGGCCGCGGCTTGTCCTTCTTCATTCGAGATGCGAATCAATTCCTCAATGTTTGACTGGAACGTCGTCCATTGTGCCGTCGCTTGATCGAACAGTTCACGGTCGGTCTTGTTGATGATCGTCGACTCATAGCCGGTCAGCTGTTGTTTTAAAATCGTGATACCGGTCTCAATGCTGATTTCGACATTTTGCTTTGTCACCTCGTCCTCGACTAGAGAGTGGCGCATCATATGCTGGCGAATCTCGAGCAACTGCTTGTCGATTTGATGAATTTGGTCCATGCCGGGCACCCAAGAGACGTTCATGTCTTGTTGGGCTGCCTTCGAGGCGTTCAACGCATAGAATGAATAGCCGCTCACACCGAGTAATAAGACTAACAGGACGGTGAAGGCGACGATCAATTTGTTACGGATTGACATAGTGATCCTCCTCGGGAAATGTTTGCTACTCTCTTAGCATAATGAGATTTGTCGGTGTACCGTATAGCTGTTTTTTGAAACGAGTCAATATTCTAGCGCGATTCCCTAACTTTCAAAAAATGATCATCTTTGACCGGATTGGATTTTCTTTTTTGTCTTATGGAAAAGTGGTATGATAATGAACGATGTATTGAAAACTGTTGGAGGTGGAACCTTTGGCTCGAATCACTGAAGCTGAAGTTCGGCACGTCGCCGGACTCGCCCGACTTGCGATCACGGAAGATGAAGTGACGCACTTCACGGAGCAATTGACAAAAATCCTCGAGTTCGCCGAGCAACTCGATGAACTCGATACAACGGGCGTCATCCCGACGACCCATGCCCTAGATTTGAAAAACGTAATGCGCAAAGACGAGGTCCGCCCGTCACTTCCTCGCGAGGAAGTCGAACGGATGGCGCCTGATTGGGAGAACGGCCAAGTCCGCGTCCCAGCCGTCTTTGAGTAAGGAGGCCCTTCATGACACTATTCGATCACGGTGTAGCCAAGCTACATACCTTATTAAAAGAAGGTGAGGTCACGGTAACGGACCTCGTCAAAGAATCATTTGACCGCATCGAAGCGACCGATGACAAAATCGGTGCTTTTCTCACGTTGAACGAGGACGCGTTCGAGCAAGCGAAACGGATGGACGACCTCGCCAAGACAGCGGACAACCCGCTCTTCGGGTTGCCGATCGGTGTCAAAGACAACATCGTCACGAAAGGGACACGCACGACGTGTGCCTCGAAGTTCCTTGAGAACTTCGTCCCGGCCCATGACGCGACAGTCGTTGAGCGTCTTCACGACGCCGGTGCTGTCACAATCGGGAAGTTGAACATGGACGAGTTCGCGATGGGTTCATCAAACGAGAACTCAGCGTTCAAAGTCGTCCGCAACCCGTGGGACACAACGCGCGTACCAGGCGGCTCGTCAGGCGGTTCGGCCGCGACGGTCGCAGCCGGACAAGTGCTGTTTAGCCTCGGTTCGGATACGGGTGGCTCGATTCGCCAACCGGCAGCCTACTGTGGCGTCGTCGGCATGAAACCGACGTACGGTCTCGTGTCACGTTACGGTCTCGTCGCGTTCGCCTCGTCACTTGACCAGATCGGTCCGCTCACGCGCTCGGTCGAAGACAACGCCTATTTGTTGAACGTCATCTCAGGTCATTGCGACATGGACTCGACGTCGGCGACAGTCGACCTTCCGGACTATACGACGTCACTTCATGGCGACATTAAAGGTATGAAGTTCGCCCTGCCGCAAGAGTTCATGGCAGAAGGCGTGTCAGCCGGTGTCCGCAAACAAATCGAACAAGCGGTCGAGACGCTCAAGTCGCTCGGTGCGACCGTTGAGACGGTATCGCTCCCGACCGTGAAATACGCGCTCCCGACGTACTACTTACTCGCTTCATCTGAGGCGTCTTCGAACCTCGCTCGCTTTGACGGCATCCGTTACGGACGTCGCGCCGAGGCCGATGCGCTCGAAGAAGTGTTCACGTATTCACGCGAGCAAGGGTTCGGCGAAGAAGTGAAACGCCGCATCATGCTCGGGACGTACGCGTTAAGCTCAGGTTATTACGATGCGTTCTACAAGAAGTCGCAACAGGTGCGCACACTTATGAAGCAAGACTTCGCGCGCGTGTTCGAGAACTATGACGCGATCATCGGGCCGACTGCGCCGACGACGGCGTTCAAGCTCGGCGAACAACTCGAAGATCCGCTCACAATGTACGCCAACGACATTATGACAATCCCGGTCAACTTGGCTGGTGTACCAGCCATCTCGGTGCCGGCCGGTCTCTCAGACGGCCTCCCGGTCGGTCTACAGATCATCGGGAACCACTTCAGCGAACCAACACTCTACCGCGTGGCCCATGCTTTTGAACAAGCAAACGGCGGTTTTAAGATGCCACAGCTTTAAGGAGGACAACGATGAACTTTGAAACGATCATCGGGATCGAGGTGCACGCCGAGCTGAGCACGAAGTCGAAGATTTGGTGTGGCTGCTCGCGCACGTACGGTGCCGAAACGAATACGCAAACGTGTCCGATCTGTCTCGGACACCCGGGCGTTCTGCCTAAATTGAACGAAGAGGCGGTCAACCTCGCCATCAAGGCCGCGATGGCACTCAACTGTGAAATCGCGACCGATACGAAGTTCGACCGCAAGAACTATTTCTATCCGGATACGCCGAAAGCGTACCAGATCTCGCAGTTCGACCAACCGATCGGCTTTAACGGCCACGTCGATGTCGAAGTCGATGGCGAGATGAAACGGTTCCGCATCGAGCGGGTCCATCTCGAGGAAGATGCTGGGAAGATGAACCATACGGGCGAGAAACATTCGGTCGTCGACTTCAACCGGACCGGCTCACCACTCATCGAGATCGTCAGTGAGGCCGACATGCGGTCACCGAAAGACGCGGTCGCTTACCTCGAACGCTTGAAAGAAGTGCTCTCGTTCGCGGGCGTCTCGGACGTCAAGATGGAAGAAGGGTCGCTCCGTTGCGACTGTAACATCTCGGTCCGTCCGTTCGGTCAAGAGCCGTTCGGGACGAAGACGGAGCTCAAAAACTTGAACTCGTTCTCGAACGTCTTGAAGGCACTCGATTATGAGGAAGAGCGTCATCGTAAACTCCTCATCACGGGCGGCGTCATGCGTCAAGAGACGCTCCGTTTCGATGAGGCGGCGAAGAAGACGATCCTCATGCGCGTCAAGGAAGGGGCGGCCGATTACCGCTACTTCCCAGAGCCGGACCTCGTCCGTCTCGAGATCGACGAAGAGTGGAAAGAGCGCATTCGCAAAACGCTCCCAGAACTTCCGGTCGAACGCCGCGAGCGTTACATGAACAACTATGGCTTGTCGGCTTATGACGCCAAGGCGCTCACGTCGACGCGCGAGTTCTCGGACTTCTTTGAAGCGACGACAGCGGCCGGTGCCGAACCGAAAGCTGCCGCGAACTGGCTCATGGGCGAAGTGCTCGGCCACTTGAACAAGTCGAACGAGACGGTCGAGACGATGAAATTGACGCCGAGTTCGCTCGCGGAGTTGATTCGTTTGATCGGAGAAGGTACAATTTCTTCGAAGATCGCGAAACGCGTGTTCACGGCCATGATCGAGGAAGGCGCCGAACCGAAGGCGTACGTCGAAGCGAAAGGTCTCGCCCAAATCTCGGACGAGAACTTGCTGCGCGGCTATATCCTCGACTTGTTCGAAGCGCATCCGCAGATGATCGAAGACTTTAAGAACGGGAAAGACCGTGCCAAAGGCTTCATCATCGGGCAGATCATGAAGCAGACGAAAGGGATGGCGAACCCGGCGCTCCTCGATGGCTTGTTCCACGAAGAGATCGCGAAACGTTAAGCAGCAGCGAGGCACTTGTGTCTCGCTTTTCGCTCGAAATGAGCATAGGGGAGAGAAACGATATGCAACGAAAACGCGCACGGGTCATCTATAACCCGACATCTGGAAAAGAAGTGATCAAACGGGAGCTCCCGTATATCTTGAACCGCCTCGAGGATGCGGGTTATGAGACGTCGACGTACGCGACGAAAGCGATCGGTGACGCGACGCTCGAAGCCGAGCGGGCCGCGGCGGCCGAGTTCGACTTGATCGTCGCGGCCGGCGGGGACGGGACGTTGAACGAGGTCATCTCGGGACTCGCTCCGCTCGATGAACGTCCGACGATCGGACTCATTCCGGTCGGAACGACGAACGATTTCGCTCGGGCGATGCGGATTCCTTTAAACGTCGTCGGTGCCCTCGACGTCATCTGTGACGGCTTCGAGATGCCGGTCGACCTCGGGGAGATCGAAGGCGAGGCGGGAGATATCCATTACTTCATCAATATCGCCGGCGGCGGCATCATGACCGAGCTGTCGTACGAAGTGCCGTCGAAGTTGAAGACGGCGCTCGGACAGCTCGCCTATTACGTCAAAGGGATGGAGAAGCTACCGCTCATCAAGCCGACGTATATCGAGCTCGAGCATGACGAAGGGACGTTCAGCGGGGAAGTGATGATCTTCCTCACGTCGAACTCGAACTCGGTCGGCGGCTTTGAGAAGATTTCGCCACACGCGTCACTCAATGACGGCTTGTTTGACTTGTTCATCTTACGGAAATGTAACTTGTTCGAATTCATCCACGTCGTCCGCTTGTTGCTCCGGGGTGAGCACTTGTCGAGCCCGCTCGTCGAGCACGTCAAGACGGGCCACGTCAAGATGAAGACGACGACGGAGCGGATGAGTCTCAACATCGACGGCGAGTACGGCGGCGAATGCACGGGTGAGATGCGGAACTTGTTCCGTCACTTGACGGTGCTCGCACCGAACGCGCGCATCCGCGAGATGGAAGAGTTGAACGCTCAGTACGAACGCGAACAGATGATCAAGCAATTGTTCAACGTGTCGAATGAGAAAGCAGAATAAGTCGGCTCGGCGTGGCGCTCACGCCGAGCTTTTCGTTGGCCTCTGAACGGGTAATGAACCAATACGTACTTCTCGAATCGGGAAAGGAGAGACTCATGCTACCAGTAACTAAAAACGACCGTCTCGACGTCCACATCCATGACCTCACACACGAAGGGGCAGGCGTGGCACGCGTCGACGGTTATACGTTGTTCGTGCCGAACGCGCTCCCGGGTGAGACGGTCGAGATCGTCGTGACGAAGACGAACAAACAGTACGGCTTCGCCCGGCTGATCGAAGTGAAACAAGCGAGCACGGACCGGGTCGAACCGCCGTGTCCAATCTTTTATCAGTGCGGGGGCTGTCAGCTCCAACACTTCAGCTATGACGGCCAGCTCCGTCAAAAACGGGACCGCGTCGTCGAGGCGCTCCAGCGGCTCGGCCAGTTCGACGTCCCGGTCCACGAGACGATCGGGATGCTAGAACCGTGGCGTTACCGCAACAAGGCGCAAGTGCCGTTCAAGCAAGAAGGAGATCGTCTCGTCGCCGGGTTCTACCGCCCACGCTCGCACGACATCGTCGAGATGAAGGAATGTCTCATCCAAGACGAGCGGAACGATGAGGCCGTCCAAGTCGTCCGCGACGTGCTCGCGGCGCACGGTGTGCCGGCGTATGACGAGAAGACAGGACGCGGCGTCATCCGCCACGTCATGGCCCGTTACGGGTACCATTCAGGTGAATTGATGATCGTCCTCATCACGAAGACGACGAAAATCAAAGGCGTGAATGAGATCGTCGCCGACATCTTGAAACGTCTTCCGGACGTGACGTCGATCATGCAAAACGTCAACCCGGACAAGACGAACGTCATCTTAGGGGCGACGAATAAGCTGCTCTATGGCCACGAGACGATTGAGGATAAGATCGGTGGACTGACGTTCACGATCTCGCCGCACTCGTTTTTCCAAGTCAACCCGGTCCAGACGGAGAAGCTGTACGGCAAGGCGCTCGAATATGCGCAGTTGACCGGCACGGAACAAGTCGTCGACGCCTACTGCGGCATCGGTACGATCAGTCTGTTCCTTGCCCGGAAAGCAGCGCACGTGTACGGCGTCGAGGTCGTGCCGGAAGCGATCGAGGACGCGAAACAGAACGCGCTCGTCAACGAGATCGATAACGTGACGTACGCCTGTGGCGCGGCCGAAGACGTCCTTCCGAAGTGGAAGCAAGACGGCATCAATCCGGACGTCATCGTCGTCGACCCGCCGCGCAAAGGCTGTGCCGAGTCGTTCCTCGAGACTATGGTCGAGATGGCACCGAAACGGATCGTCTACGTATCGTGTAACGTCGCGACACAAGCGCGCGATATGCGTTATCTCGCCGACCGCGGCTACGAATTAGTCGAAGTGACACCAGTCGACATGTTCCCGCATACGGCGCATGTCGAGACGGTGGCGTGGCTTGAAAAAATAGAATAAACTGAAAAAAATGACCTTCGATTTGTTAAAATCGGAGGTTTTTTAGTATCACGTTGGGGAGGAAAGTGCGAATGGAAATTCAGCGGTATATGGAATTAGACATTGACGAGAAATTGAACAATGAGTTAAGTGATTTGTTAGTGGCGTCATTTGAACCCCTCTATCCAAAACGCCGATATTTCAAGCAATTACCTCATCTTCGTCTCCTTGTTTTTGGAGACCGAGGTCAGGTTGTGGGTCATGTCGGGTTAGACTATCGGGTGATGAATTTGAACGGGCATCCGATTCAAGTTCTTGGTGTGATTGATTTATGTGTACAGGAAGATGTGCGTGGTAACGGGATTGGTGAAGCGTTATTGAACGAGGTTATTAGTATAGGAGAGACGAAACAGGTCGATTTTCTCTTATTGTTTGCGGATCGACCCGATCTTTATTTACGAGCCGGATTCAGCCATGTTGACAACGCTTGTTCGTGGCTCCAAATAGACGATGAGCGGCAGATGATACGCGGGATTGGGGAAGAATCGTTTGATGAATTGATGATTCGCCCCGTAGGTACGAAGGCGTGGACGGATGGTCGATTGGATCTGTTGGGTTATTTGTACTGAGTGCTCGCAGCCATCATAGGATGGTGAAGGGTTAGAGATTTTCTCATGAAATGGAGCGAAGATGATGCGAACCGTGACAAAAGTGATCCTAGGTATAGTAGGAGTAGCCGTCCTTTTGATTGGTTGGTGGCTCATTTCTCCGCTGTTCTTGGAAGAGACGGTTGATGAAGGACTTCCACCGACTTCACTTGATACAACTGTAGAAGAAGGAGAAGCTGAGGAGGCGACGGAACCTCCGGCTTCTGAGGATGATGGAGCCGCTACGGAGTTTACCGACTTGGCAGGGGTGTTCATGGATGGTGAAAAAAATTATGAGACGTCAGGCAACATTCAAACGATTCGTGCAGAAGATGGCGTGTACCTGCGTTTCGAAGATTTCCAAACGACAAATGGTCCCGACTTGTTCGTCTATTTGATTCAGCCGGGGATGGAGACGACAGAAGGAATCAGCCTCGGTTCGTTAAAAGGAAATACTGGGAACCAAAACTATTTGGTTCCTGAAGACGTCGAGCTCACGCAATATTCAACAGTCGTGATCTGGTGCCGGGCGTTCGATGCAACTTTTGGTACGGGAGAGTTGAATCCCCAATAATGATCATGCATTCAAAATTTAGATCGTCGTTTAATTATATTTGAAAATAAACAACCTTAGAGAGGCCGGTGAGCGGTTTCTCTAAGGTTGTCTGTTTTTTGAATTATGATTCATGATGGTCTGTAGAGAATGGCTTTTCTTCATAACTAGAAACGTTATACGAACCAATTGTGCGATATTTTTCAGAAGAAGCGTCACTATCTGACAAGCTAGTAGAGACGTCGATAGATAAAGCATCATTTATGATTTTGTGTAAATAGGTCGGATCTGGCGCATCATTGATAGCGGCCATGACGAGTGCATTTCTAAGGTAACCGGCGTTATTAGAAAGCAGTTCTGCATTAAAAGGCAAATTATGATGTTGAGCGAAAAGTTTCATGAAAACAGAAACGGTACGGGTATTTCCTTCACGAAAAGGATGAACCCGCCACAAATCTGTCATTAGCTTAGCGAAATAGACGGGCAGTCGTATATTTTTATGGGTCCATGTGATTTCTTGTTTCCAATCAAAGATAGATGCTAAGTTCGTTTGAATCTGCAAAGAATCACTGTAAACCACAGATAAGCCACCCAAAATTCGCTCATTTTTATAGATATTGATTGAGCGAAATTCGCCGGCCCATTCATATAGTTCGTTGAATAGATGTCGATGGATTTGTTGCAGAGAATGATAACTATCGAAATCCACTTCCGAAATGAGTGACTCGATCTCTAATATGTTTGCAATGATGAGTTGTGCTTCAACATTAATCAGTTGTTGTTCGTCAGTTATCCCAAGTTTATTAATGAGTACATTTGTATGTGGGTAAACATAAGGATCCATTAGGATTGATGTGCTTTCGTATACTGCTCCATAATGGCTTGCTTAAATTGGGCTGAAGTGATCTCACCGTTTTCATATCGATTCAGCAATTTCTGTGTGAAGGGACTTGGTTTTCCCCCGTCGATTGCAGCCATACCAACTGCAAATTTTACTTGCCTTTGACGTTCGATATATGAGTTCTTATCCACTTTTATCACCCTTTTCACTTTGATCAACTTATTTACAATTATATCATACACGTAAAAAATTTTTTTGAAGAGCAACTTATTTTGAGCTGCTCTCAGAGCTATCTAAATTTACGTAGCAAAAGACGGGCCTCGTAGCCCGTCTTTTGCTTACAACGCTTTACCGATCGCGGTTTCCCGTTCAGGAACTGCATCTTCACGCAACGCGTTGATTTCTTTGTATTCGTTCGTATCTTTCCACAACTCGTCTTTCAACGGGTTGAGTTTGTATTTGACGATGCGCGTCACTTGCCAGACGGCGAGGACGACGTTCAGCGCAAGGCTGAACAGCGCGATCGTCCAGTTCGCTGCCGGATTATACGACACGCTCACGTTGAACGTGCTGCCGACGGCGAAGAAGTAAGGGAACGTCATGACCCACATCATCCAAAACGTGAGTGTCTGGGCACGGTTTTGCATCCACGTCCCTTTCGCCCAGAGCAGGACAGGAACCGTCGCGGCGATGTTCAAGGCGAACCCTGAATAGAACGCGTTACCCGGTGCACATGAATAGACGTAGGCGATATTCCAGATGCCGTAAGCAACAATCCAAAGCTTCGTCTGGTCTGGCCATAGCATGTCTTTTTTCTTGCCGGATGTCGCGAAGATGCCGACCCAGCCGCAGATGAGTAGCAAGTTCAGGATCCCGGCAACGGCGTTCACGTAGTTCCAACCACCCGAGATGTAATTCATCCCGTCGACCATGCCTTCAAATCCCAGAATGCCGACTTGGAATTCTCGAACGACGGCCTCGGCGATATTGAGGGCCAAGATACCCGGCACGAGTATCAAGTACCATGGATGTTTTTTGTGATAATCGGTGAAGCGGATGACCATGTAAATCAAGCTTCCGGCGAGAGCGGAATACACTTTCACCCAGTGAAACCATGATGTGATCTCAGGGTCGGCGGTGAAGAACCAAATCGGGGTCAACACGATCGGAACCGCCATGAACATGAGAATGCTGGCTTTTTTGCTGGACCGGACGATTTCATTTAATCCGATCAACAAGCCGAATACGACGAACCACATGGCGACATTGTACCAAGGAATGGATTCAAAGAAGAACATAAATAACGCCCCTTTCATTTCTAAAGTATTGGTGACGAAACAACAATGAAAAATATGATGTCAATAAACATACCGAACGTTCGTTATGTTTATGTGAAAAGTGTAACAAACTATTGGAAGCGTTGTCAATGATGTTCGGGACGTCACAGGGACATGTCATAGAACCGTCAAATCATTATGATATAATTAGCCATTATTAAGTGAGGAGCGTCGAAGCACATGATGAACGAAGGGAAACAAAAGATATTAGAGGCGGCGCGAGCGACGATCATCGAGAACGGGATCCAAGGCACGACGCTTCGTGGCATCGCGAAGAAGGCGGGGCTTAGCACGGGCGCCATCTATCACTATTACAGTTCCAAAGAGGCCATTCTTTATGATGTGATGGACGAGGGCTTGGGCGAGATTCGCCGAATCGCGACCGTATCGATCGAAGACAAGAAAGAAGCCCATGCCATTATTCAAGAGATTTTCGACGGGATGCAAGACCGCTTGAAAAAAGATGCGGAGAGTCGACTACAGTTTTACTTGGCCCATGAGGCGATGCTCGGGAACAAGGAACTGCAACAAAAGTTCAAAGAGAAGTATGAGGAGTGGATCGACCGGGTGGAAGCCATCTTCGTACGAGCGTACGGTGTCGAGCGAGGTCCTTCGACACGAGCGGTCGCCGCGTGGACGATGGCAGCGATCGATGGGATGGTGCTCCAAACGTTGCTGCAGACAAATGTTGTCGAGCCGGAACATATGAATCGTGTATTGGAGTACTTGTTGCAAGACGGGTTCACGCACTTCTTCAAGATTATTGGGAATGAGGAGCGTTAAAAATTTCGAAAGTATTGTCAGTTGATACATTCCCCCGTCCATAATAGAATGGATAAAGTGATTTTGTTGGATTGATTACGAAAGGGAATGATTTTATATGAACGAAAACTTCTGGCGCGACCTTCCGCGTCCATTCTTTGTACTTGCCCCGATGGAAGACGTGACTGACGTCGTCTTCCGTCACGTCGTCGCCCATGCCGGACGTCCAGACGTGTTTTTCACCGAGTTCGCCAACTCGGACAGCTACTGCCATCCGGAAGGGAAAGGCAGCCTGCGTGGACGCTTGACGTTCACGGAGGACGAACAGCCGATGGTCGCCCATATTTGGGGTGACAACCCGGACTACTTCCGCGAGATGAGCATCGGCATGGCCGAGATGGGTTACAAAGGTATCGACATCAATATGGGTTGCCCGGTCCCGAACGTCGCCAAACGCGGGAAAGGGAGCGGCCTCATCCTCCGTCCTGACGTCGCGGCCGAACTCATTCAAGCGGCGAAAGCTGGCGGCATCCCGGTCAGCGTCAAGACACGACTCGGCTTCGCAAAACTCGACGAGTGGCGCGATTGGTTGACGCATCTCTTGAAGCAAGACATCGCCAATCTGTCGATTCACTTACGCACACGCAACGAGATGAGTAAAGTCGACGCACACTGGGAGATGATCCCGGATATCGTGAAACTACGTGATGAGATCGCACCGGATACGCTCATCACAATCAACGGCGATATTCTCGATCGTCAAATGGGATTAGAACTCGTCGAGAAATACGGCGTCGACGGCGTCATGATTGGTCGCGGGATTTTCAAGAACCCGTTCGCGTTCGAGAAAGAGCCGCGTGAGCACTCGATGGAAGAGCACCTCAATCTTCTTCGTCTCCAGCTCGACCTGCAAGACAAATTCCAAGAAGACGTGCCGCGTTCGATCTCGAACTTGCACCGGTTCTTCAAGATTTACGTGAAAGGGTTCCCCGGGGCGAGCGACCTCCGTGTGAAACTGATGGATACGAAATCGACAGATGAAGTGCGGGCCCTGCTCGCCGAATTTGAAGGAAATAAACGAATAGAACAGCTGATTGAAAGCTAATTTTGGAGCGCATAGTCGCTCCTTTTCTATATTTATTAACAGGAGGACGAACAGATGATTCCAACTCGACAGACTGAGCGGCTGGTATTGAGGTCACTCACTCAAGAGGATTTAACAACATACGCCGCCATACTCGGTCAACGGGAGGTGAGCCGTTATTTAGGGGACGGGAAACAGAAGACTCGAGAAGATGCCGCGCACTTGCTGACTCGTTTCCAGGAGCAGTGGATGGAATATGGCTACGGGGTCTGGGGTGTGGTTGAACGGTCGACGAACCAACTGATCGGTCATTGCGGTTTCTCACGGTTACCGACTGGCGATGTCGAGTTATTGTATGCTTTCGATCCGACCACATGGGGGAAAGGGTACGCGGTCGAGTCAGCTCAAGAGGCACTCGAGTTTCTCGATTTGCTGGCGGGAATAGGACCAATCATCGCGCTCAGCTATCCTGAAAACGAGCGTTCGCAACGGGTCTTGGTACGTCTCGGTTTCACGTATATGAAAGAAGATGATTATGCAGGCGTCAATTTGTTGGTGTATCAGCGCCACACGACAGGATGAGCAACCTATGGGAACATAGGTTTTTTTTGTAGACAATTATTGAAGATGAGCGTACACTCATTATATCGGGAGACGATATAACGGTAGACGAAGTAAAGGAGATAAACTATGACACAATCAGCAGGAACCGTCGCGTTGACGGAAGCGGTGTATTACATTTTATTGTCGCTACAAGTTCCGCGTCACGGGTATGGAATCATGCAATTCGTACAAGAATTGAGCGATGACCGTGTCCAGTTGGCGGCGGGAACATTATACGGCGCGTTAAGCAACTTAGTTGAAAAAGGATGGATTGAAGCAGTGGAGAAAGCGAGCGGACGAAAGAAAGAGTATGTCGTCACACCTCTAGGACAAGCAGTGCTTGAGGCCGAACTCGTCCGGCTCGAAGAACTCGTCACGAATGGAAAACAGTGGATTGGGGGAAACAAATCATGAAAACCAAAACGGTATATCGCTTTTACGCGGATTACGAAAAGGAAGAGGCTTGGTTGAACGATATGGCGGGTACAGGGTGGTTTCTTGAACGTTTTAGACTTGGGCGTTACACGTTTGTGCAAGGGGAGCCGAACAAATATACTTATCGAATCGAATTGATTGAAGAGGCACCAAGTCATCCGAAATCGGTCGCTTACTTTGAATTTTTGGAGGAAATGGGCATTGAGGTCGTCGCGACGACATTTCGTTGGGTCTTTCTCCGAAAACTAACAACTGACGGACCGTTTCGACTCTACTCAGACATTGACTCGAAGATTCGCCATGAACGACGGATTTTTCATCTGTATAGTTTTGTGTTGTATCTCAATTTATTTGTAGCATTCCTCAACCTGTCGAACGGTATCGAATCTTTCCTCTGGGTTCCTAATTTGTTAGTCAGTATACTATTTATCACATTCGTGCTGAAACAATATCGGAAACTTTCAAAGTTGAGGGAGGCGCGTCAACTGGTCGAACGGGATCAGTGATGGAGGAGAATCTGTTGGAACGTCTTCAAGGCGGGGACTTGCGTTCCATCGGACGGGTCGATGAGGTCGTCCAATTCGTTGGCGACGATTCAGAACGATTCGCGGAACTGATGGTCGGGTTGACCGATGACCGTCCTGTCGTCCGAATGCGAAGCGCGGATGCGGTCGAGAAGATCACGCGACGCTATCCTGAACTGTTGAAGGCGCATCAGGCGCCGCTCCTCGAACTTTTGCCAGCGTTCACCCAACAAGAAGTCCGTTGGCACGTCGCCCAACTGATGCCGCGGTTGCCGCTCAGCGATGACGAAGCGGGGCAGGTCGTCCGTGTTCTAAAAGCATGGATTGCTTCCGAGACGAGTAAAATCGTCATCGTCAATTCGCTCCAAGCGCTATTCGACTTGAGCGTCCGCTATTCGCGCTTCCATGATGAACTGATTGATTTGCTCCATAAACAACTCGAGACAGGAAGTCCGGCTGTCCGCAGCCGTTGTAACACATTGTTGGCTAAATGGCGAGAGAGTGAGTGAAAAATGAAACATTTTATTGGGTTAATTCGTATGTAGTGAGCGGAAGGAAGGTGGTGGTGGAAATGAACGAATGGCGCGAATCAGCGGTCGGGCTTGGTCTTATTTTCGGAACGGCTGCCGGGATGATCATCTCTCTACTATTCGATTTTACGGTTGCATACGGGATTGTCATCGGCTCGATAATCGGCTATTTGATTGGACTCATCATTTCCATTCGCGCGATGAAACAATGACTATGATGATATAAGAGTGGGAGGCAAATAACATGAGTGAAATTCAATTTATGACGAGCGATAGACCGCTAAAAGAAGTCGAAAATCCATATATCGAATTCTTATCCATCAACGAGGCCATCAAAAAAGGTGTCGTGTTGCCTGAAATGCTCACAGACGACGAAGACCTCGATCGCGACGAAAAGATTTTGATGCACGTCGAGGCAGAAGAGCAACTCGACGAGATTGAGGTCAAACGAGAACTTTATTATGCAGAGGAAAACGTCGAAGCGTACTCGAAAAAACCGCACGTCGCTGAATTGCGTTGGCGCTACACCGAAACGAGAGCCCAGCAACTCGTTGACTACATCACCGACCACCTGAAGACGGCGGATGAAGTCGAGATTTGGAAAGTGTGGGTCGATGAACAGACCGAACCGAGCGTTCGTTCGATCACGCTCGACGAGTTGACGATTGATGAGTTGCGGTTTTTAGGGGATGTCGGGTTTGAGCGGCCAGAGTGTCTCCATGTCGTAAAATCGTGACATTTTCGTAAAATGCTTGTAGATTTTCCGGACGTGGTATCATGTTCGGTTTTTTGTCTCCTCTTGAAAAAAACTGCTACATAACAAGAGAATAGTTGAAGCGGGAGTGGGGACACGATTATTCGGTTGCTCACTCTTTTCATTTCTTGTACGAACTGACCGACGTCAAGTGGGCGGCTAGTGTGATGCCATCGTGAAGGAGGTTTCGAAGTCGCTGGCGAATTGTAGCAACATCACGTATTGGCAGGGACTGGATGCTGTTCAGTGAAAGCTTTATAGAGGAGGGTGGCACAGTGATCTCATTTCGACCGTATTCACATGAGCCTTATGTGTCGGAGGATGCTGTAAAAGTAAGAGACTTTCTCATCAGAATCAACTTAACGGAGCTGCAGGCACCACGTCTTTTATGGGGGGCGTGGGACTGGGCGGTGAACCATGCGCTTCGTGATCAAGAACATGTGCATCGGATTGGCATGTGGGAAGATGAGGGGCGCCTTGTCGCCCTGGCGACGTATGAGCTCAATTTAGGGGAAGCGATTTTGGTCGTGGAGGAAGGGTACAACGCATTGAAGCCTGAACTCGTTGCCTATGCGGTCGAGCGGTTGCATAGGCATGGTGATTTGCGACTATTGTTACCGGATGAGGATGAGTGTCTGCAACTTGCCGCCTTAGAGACCGGATTTCGACCGACGAGACAAATCGAGCGGTTCGCGAAAATCCATGTTTCTCGGATAAATCAGGAGTCGTTGCCGCACGGGTTCTCCTACGTGTCTCTCGCGGATGAATGGGATTGGCGACAATACAACCAAGTGATGTGGCGTGGCTTTGACCACGACGGGAATGCGCCGGATGATGCCGCGACCATCGCCGGACGGAAAAAAATGTTGTCGAGTCCAGTGATTCTCCCTGAACTGATCGTTGCCATTGCCTCACCTGAGGGGAAGTACGTTGCACATTGTGGTGTCTGGTATCGCCCGGGTGATCGCTATAGTTACGTCGAACCGGTCGTGACGGACCCGACGTACCGGGGGAAAGGCTTCGGAAAGTCGGTCGTCTATGAGGCGATCATACGGAGCGGGAAACTAGGGGCGGAACAGGCGATTGTCGCTTCAGACCAGATGTTTTATTACAGCATCGGCTTCGTTCCGTTTCGGACGATGACGCAATGGCAATTGCACAATTAAGCGACTTAGGATAGAGAGAAAGGGGAGAATGAAACATGGAACGCACCATCACAGTCAAAGGAACGGGAAAAGTATCGGCCAAGCCAGACTTGATTGTCGTGAAAATGGAGTTGACCTCGAAGGCCGTGCGTTACGAGGAGACGATGAACGAGGCGGCGACGGCCGTGGCGCGTCTGCAAAAGGCGCTTGGACAGGCCGGCTTCGATAAGACCGCTCTAAAGACGACGGACTTCTCGATCGATACAGACTATGAAAGTTACCGTGACGAGGACGGAAATTATAAATCTCGTTTCCGTGGCTATGTGTGTGAGCAACGAACAAAACTTGAGTTTGACCTCGACACGAAACGCTTGTCTGACGTCATCCAAAGCGTCACGAATTCAATGGCAGATCCAAAACTGTCCATCAAGTTCACGATCAAAGATTCAGATGTGGTTAGCGATGCACTCCTCGCCAGCGCGGCGGAGAGTGCGTTGCATCGGGCTGAACTGTTGACGAAAGCGGCCGGTGCGAAGCTTGGGGAATTGAAACGGATTGACTATACGTGGGCCGAGCTCCATCTTTACTCGCCAACTAATTTGGTATTCCATGAAGAGGTGTTCCATTCACAGGCGTCGATGCCAGAGCTTCAGCCGGACGATA
Source organism: Exiguobacterium sp. SH1S1 (assembly GCF_004337245.1). Taxonomy (NCBI): domain Bacteria; kingdom Bacillati; phylum Bacillota; class Bacilli; order Caryophanales; genus Exiguobacterium; species Exiguobacterium sp. SH1S1. The sequence goes on along the minus strand of NZ_SJUZ01000001.1, from coordinate 649,917 downwards.
TCGATTTGAGCGATACGGCGACGTTCGTCTGGGCAATCGAATGAAACGAGTCGTTTGGATGTTGGTGTTGCTGCTTTCTGTCTCACTGTCGGTCCACGCCTTGTCCTGGGCGTACGCGTTCGTCGTCTTGGACGGACGGGTGTATGAAGTGACGGACATTATGGTCTTGGAGGCTGATCTTGGTGACGTCGTCGGTGAGGTCGAGACGTTGGCTGACGATATGACCGGCGACTATTATGGGGACGCCTCGAACATGTATCCGATCGGAACAGAATATCGTCAAGTGGAAGGGGAGTCGGTCGAAGACGTGCTCGCGGTCGAGGACGGTACTGAGTGGAAGCGGGCCGAATTCGTCCATGAAGCACCGTTTGACAGCCGAAATCATCTAGACGTAATCGCCTATGCCGCCATCGGCTTGGGAATCGCGGTATTTTTGGGCACTAGGCTGAGGAAACGTCGATGAACTTATATAATTTTGAGGAACAGATTTCGAATCGGATTATAGAGAAAAGAATGGATACATGATGAGCGGTCCATCATTAAGGGAATAGTCCCATGTAGACATAAGAAAGTTTTCGCTTAATGGAGGGATACGTCATGAAAATCCTCATCACTTTTGACTCGATGTACGGATGCACAGAAAAAGTCGCCCACGCCATCAAAGACGGATTCGGCGAGCTTCATCAAGTCGAGGCGGTTCACATCAGTCATATCGGCTACGGGGATCTCGCCAACCTCGATTTACTCGTCGTCGGATCACCGACACACGGCGGACGCGAGACCGAGGACGTGAAGACGTTTCTCGACGGACTGTCGGATCATGCGCTCCGCGGAGTGCGGGCCGCGGCGTTCGATACGAGCATGGCCGAAGAAGACCAAGGCTTTTTCGTCGGAAAGATCGTCAAGTGGTTCGGCCACGCCGCGACCCGGATTGAACGGGCGCTTACGGAAAAAGGAGCAGAGCCGGTGCTTCAAGAATCATTCCTCGTCCTCGACAAAGAAGGACCGCTCAAAGAGGGAGAGCTCGAGCGGGCCCGTGACTGGGCGAGCCATCTGTTCGATAAGTGAACGAAGACGCGTTCCTGATGGGATGCGTTTTTTGTTGTGTCGTATGACCGAACAGTACGAGAAACGGGTAAATACAAGTGTAGCTCTTTTTCTAAAGAATGGAGGGAGAAGGATGAAAAAATGGGAACGAGATGTGCTTGTCGGGTGGATTGTCGTCTTGCTTGTGTTGATCGCCCATTACGCGATCACCGTGTCGCTCGGCAACACTTATTTTGCCGAATCGACGTTGAATCGGATGCTCTGGTTCAGTAGCTTCCCGGCTTTTTTGATCGCGTTTATCGCAGCACTCTTCCAAAAAACGAACACGATCACCCTTGCCGTCCGGCGCGCCGTCATTTGGACAGCCGAGCTCGTCGTCGGGTTTTCACTTGTCGCCTTGTTCTTCCGCGCGTTCGAACCGTTGTTCGCAAGCCCTGGTGCGTATTGGCTATTCGGTGCCGTCTTGCTCGCCCCGCTCGTCTACTTGTTTGCGTTCCGCCGCCAAGACCGCGGCACGAAAGCCGGAGCCCATTAATCGAAACGCCTTCCTCGGGAGGCGTTTTTAGCTTGCCTCGAAATGGGAAAGGGGTACAGAAGACATGAATGGAGGGAATCATATGAGTACTTATTTTTCATCATCTTACGACGAGTCGCGCGAGAGGTTTCTCGATTTGCTCGACACCGTCAAACAATACTACCCGAGCGCGCGGACGATGTCGCATTCGATCGGGGAAGATACGATCGACGTGATCATCGGCGAACCGGCCGGGTCACGTGAGGCGATGCTGCTCATGACGATCGGCGAGCATGGGATCGAAGGCTACGCCGGTGCGGCCGTGACGCAGCAATTCATCGAGACACAGCTCGGCAACGTCCGCCATGACGTGACAGGCGTCTGCTTCATCCATGCGGTCAACCCATGGGGGATGAAACATTTCCGGCGCGTCAACGAACATAACGTCGATTTGAACCGAAACTACGTCGTCGACCGGGAGTCGCTGCCGCGAAACGTCAATAAAGAGTATGAGGTGATGCGCCACTTGTTCGTCCCGGACGGTGTCATCGACGACTATCACGAGGCGCGCGAACACATTTATTCGTTCCTCGGCTCTGGCATCAAGCTCGACGGGTTCGACGCGATGACCGAGGCGAAAGGGATGGGCCAGTACCAATTCCCGAAAGGCGTCTATTATGGCGGAGACGCCGACGAACCGTCCGCTGTCTTCATGAAAGAGATCCAGCACGATCTTCTCGACCGTTACGACCGGGTCGTTCATATGGACTGGCACACCGCGCTCGGGCCGACGAACGAAGTGACGATGCTCGTCAGCGAGCGGGACGGACGCAGCGCCGAGCAGTTAAAACAGACATACGGGTTGAAGAACATCAAGACGTACAATCCGGATGACGTGCTCGGCGACTCGACGAACCATTTCTATTACGTCCGCGACACGCAGCATCCGGACAAGCAGCTCGTCTCGGCCTTGTTCGAATTCGGGACGTTCGGCACGTCGACGAAAGCGCTGATCCGTGAATTTTTGACGATCATTTTAGAGAATCGTCTCTATTTCGAAGGCACGAAAGACCCGGAGGCACGGAACGGCATCAAAAAAGAATTCATGGCCATGTTCTACCCGGAAGACGAGACGTGGAAGACGTCCGTGTTACGAGAAGGCGCGCAAGCGGTCGAGCATATCTTGAAGGCCGAATCGCTCTGGCGCGACGGTTGACAGGTTTTCAGTTCGTTCAAACGGGAACAGATGGGTTGTGGGCAAACGTACGGCGCACAACGCTCAACAATACGATTGGGGGTTTTGAATGATGGGGAATTACATTACAGCACATGACGGGACGTCTATTTTTGTCGAGGACGTCGGAACGGGCGACGCGGTCGTCTTCTTGCACGGCTGGCCGGCGAACAACAACATGTTCGAGTATCAGAGGAACGCGCTGTTGGATGCGGGCTACCGCTACGTCGGTATCGATTACCGGGGTTACGGGAAGTCGGACGCACCGGCTACGGGCTATGACTACGAGACGATGGCGTCTGACGTGAACATGGTCGTCAACGGCCTCGGTGTCAAAGACTTCACACTCGTCGGCTTCTCGATGGGTGGGGCGATCGCGATCCGCTATGCGGTCGATTATCCGGACGGTGGTTTGAAAAAACTCATCCTCGCCGGCGCGGCGGCACCGGTATTCACGCAACGCCCGGACTATCCGTACGGCATGACAAAAGAAGAAGTCGACGCCTTGATCGAAGATACGAAACGCGACCGTGCCTCGATGTTGACCGGGTTCGGCGAGATCTTCTTTGAGAAGAAGCATCCAGAACCGCTTCAAAACTGGTTCCACAGCTTGTCACTCATCGCCTCGAGCCACGGGACGATCGCCTCGGCGAAAGCGCTCCGCGACGAGGACCTTCGTGAAGACTTGCCGAAAGTCGGCGTCGAGACGCTGATCATCCATGGCGTCCACGACAAAGTCTGTCCGTTCGAGTTTGCCCTAGAGATGGAAAAAGGCATCCCGAACGCGCGCATCGAGCGTTTCGAGGAGAGCGGTCACGGTACCGTGCTCGACGAGATGGAGAAGTTCAATCAAACGATGTTACATTTTATCTGATTAGACGAGACGCCTTGATCGAAAGGCGTCTTTTTTTATGGACTCGGACGGGTAGAATCGATGCGTACAGGGTATAAATAATTGGAGTTACTTTCCAGTTTTCTGTTGATGACGTGTCACGCCGGTCCTGTTCTTGTAAAGGACTTTTTTCTGTGACAGCAACTAATGAAGGGAGGGTGAAACAATTGTGGGGTGCGGTCAATTATTGCGGTCAACCCTACGATTCATGGTACAATAGCGTGGTGGATTAACAGATTGAGGAGAGATTATATATGAACATCGCTTTCTTTTTATATCCGAAAGAAGACGTCAAATATTTAGACCCGGAGTCGACGGTGCGGCAAGCGCTCGAGAAGATGAAGCATCATCGCTTCACCTCGGTGCCGCTCGTATCCGAGAACGGCTTTTACGCCGGAACGATGACGGAAGGAGACTTACTGTGGGCACTCGCTGAACAACTTCGCGGGGAAGAAGATTACGAGAAAGTGCTCCGGACTCGCCTGAAAGACATCAAACAACGCATACGCTATAAACCGGTATCGATCACGGCGCAAATCGAGGAGCTTGTCGATGCGATCACCGATCAAAACTTCGTGCCGGTCGTCGATGACGGCAAGTATTTCATCGGCATCATCCGACGCCGTGACATTATCGAGTACTACTCGACGAAGTTGAAACAGCTCGAGAGCGAAGTACGCTAACTCAGTGGCTCGGCCCTTATTAAAGGGTCGGGTCATTTTTTGTGTCGATTATATCCCGTGTAAGTCGGGTACAGTGTCAGAGACAAGGAGGCGATCACATGGACATGTCCACATATCGGTTTAAAGATGACGGCTCGATCCCGAACAACCCGTATTTCCCGGTGCTCTTATACCGACGCGTGTTCGATGAGGCGGACGGCATCCAGGCGACGTTCGAGCATAACGGTTGGGGCAACAGTTGGGTGAACGGTGTGTTCGACTATCACCACTATCACAGCAACACGCACGAGGTCCTCGGGGTGAGGTCAGGCCGTGCGACCGTTCAACTCGGCGGCGCGACCGGCGATCTCGTCTCGTTGAATGCGGGTGACGTGTTGATCCTGCCGGCAGGGACGGGACACCGTCGACTCGAGGCGAGCGATGACTTCGAAATCGTTGGGGCGTATCCGGAAGGACGCGACTATGACACGTTGACGGGTAAGCCTGAAGAACGCCCGGACAACGTCCATCGAATCGAACGCGTCGACAAACCGGCGACCGATCCCGTCTTCGGGACGACAGGGCCGTTGCACGATCAATGGATCAAGGAGGAAACAACATGAACCGAATTCCACACACACTGATTTTGGCGGCATTGAAACAACACGTGGTCAAATTGCCGGACGGGCGCGAGATGCGCGCCCTCGGTCAAGGCACGTGGCGCATGGGCGATGACGCATCGAAACATGACGCGGAGATCGAGGCGTTACAAACAGGTCTCGACTGCGGATTACACGTCATCGATACGGCCGAGATGTACGGGGAAGGCAAGTCGGAGACACTCGTCGGGGAAGCGATCCAAGACCGGCGCGAGGACGTCTTTCTCGTCTCGAAAGTGTATCCACATAACGCCGGGGGCGACAAGCTCGTACAGGCGTGCGACGCGACGCTCGAGCGGCTCGGCACCGACTATCTCGACCTTTACTTGTTGCATTGGCGCGGCAACATCCCGCTCAAGGAGACGGTCGACGGGCTCGAACAGCTGAAAGCAGACGGGAAGATCCGGGCGTGGGGCGTCTCAAACTTTGACGTCGACGACATGAAAGAACTGCTCGCCTTGCCGAACGGGAAGCATTGCGCGGTCAACCAAGTGCTGTATCATCTCGGCAGCCGCGGCATCGAGCACGACTTGTTGCCGTTCCTAGAAGAGCAGCGCATCCCGGTGATGGCCTATTCGCCGCTCGCCGAAGGCAGCGACGTGAAAGAGAAGATCTTTAACGATGAGACGGTGAAACAAATCGCCGAGGCGTATCATGCGTCGGTGGCCCAAATCCTGCTCGCGTGGACGGTCCGGAGCGGCAACGTCATCGCCATCCCGAAAGCAGGGCAGAAAGCGCACGTCGAAGAGAACGGGGCGGCGCTGCTCCTCAATCTGACTGAAGAAGATTTCAAAGCGCTCGACGAGGCGTTCCCGCCGCCGAGCGGGAAAGAACCGTTAGATGTGATTTGAGGACAAAAAGGGTGAGCCCATGCGGACTCACCCTTTTTCTATCTTCAGTTCGCTAACGGGTGCTTCAATAGATAGTCTTCAATCTGTCCGATCGTGTCTTTTAACACACCGTCTTCGAACGGCGACTTCAGTCCGGCCAGTTCAACGAGCTCGAGGAACGAGCGGCTACCGCCGGCCTGACAGAGTGTGAGGTAATCGCTCCACGCCGACTCACGGTCCTCATGCATGCGCACCCAGAACTGGAAGGCACAAACTTGGGCGAGCGTGTAGTCGATATAATAGAACGGGCTCTGGAAGATGTGGCCTTGTTGATGCCACCATGCCCCCGACTCGAGGTAGTCGTTCGTCTCGTAGTCGCGGTGCGGCAAGTATACCTTCTCAAGGTCACGCCACGCCTGACGACGTTCTTCTGCCGTCATGTCCGGCTTCCGGTAGACGATGTGCTGGAACTCGTCGACGAGGACGCCGTATGGGAGGAACGTGACGCTTCCGGCCAAGTGGTTGAACTTGTACTTGTCGACCTGGTCGCCGAAGAACAGCTCCATCCACGGCCAGCAGAAGAACTCCATCGACATCGAGTGGATCTCACACGCCTCGTACGTCGGGAACGCGTATTCCGGCGTCGTCAAATGACGGCTCTCATATACTTGGAAGGCGTGACCGACCTCGTGCGTGAGCACGTCGATGTCGCCGGCCGTGCCGTTGAAGTTCGAGAAGATGAACGGGAGACCTTCAGACGGTAAGTACGTGCAGTAACCGCCGCCGGCTTTGCCGGGCTTCGCCGTAAGATCGAGGGCGCCGCGCTGTTGCATGTACTGGAAGAACTCGTCCGTCTCGCCCGAGAGCTCACGGTACATCTTGTTGCCGCCCTCGATGATGAACGACTCGTCGCCTTGCGGTGTCGCGTTGCCGTCCGGGAAGACGAACGATTCGTCATAGTAGCGGAGCGTATCGACAGCGATGCGTTTCGCCTGCTTGTCTTTTAACGTCGTCGCGAGCGGGACGATGACGTCACGCACTTGTTTACGGAAGTTGTCGACCATCGACTCATCATAGCCGACGCGTTGCATCCGGGCGTAGCCGAGTTCGACGAACGATGGGAAGTCGAGCGCGTGCGCGATCTCGGTCCGGACGCGGACGAGTTCGCCATAGATGCGGTCGAGCTCGTCACCGTTGTCGGCGAGGTATGTATAACGCGCCTCGGACGCCGCTTTTCGTACCGACCGGTCGGGTGACTGTAAGTATGGGCCGAACTGTGACAAGTTGAGCGTCTTGCCATCGAACTCGATCTGTGCGGCCGACATCACTTTTTGATAGCTCGTCGCGAGTCGGTTCTCTTCTTGCAGTTTCGGGATGAGCGATTCGTCGAACGTTTTGAGTGCCCGTTCCGCGAGTTCGAACAATTGGCTGCCCCATTCCGCTTCGAGCTGGCTGCGGAGGTCGTGCTCCGTCAAGACGCGATAGTACGCCTGGACTTCTTTCTCGTAGACCGGCAACGCGTCGTCAAAGAACGTCTGCTCGGCTTCGTAGAACGCATCGCGCGTATCGATCGAGTGGCGGATCGCGACGAGCTGACTTTGCGTCTCGAACGCGTTCCGTTCCTGGTTGATTTGGCGAATCAATTCGTTCGCCTCTTCGAGTGTACTCGCTTGCTGCAATTCGACTGAATAGTCCGACAATCGGCTGTTTAAAGCGTCCACGTCGGGCCGTTCGTATGACAATTTTGTGAAAGTCGTCATTGTAAGCGCCTCCATCATGTGAAATTTTTATAAAGTGTAAAAAGGGCTTGCAAAAGCGATTGCACACTCGTATTCTTACGATGTGTAAACGAATTCGCACTACCTTAATACAACTATACCGTGAATAGGGTAGGGATTGAAGTAATAGCTTTTCGGGTATAAAAGCTAAGACTTTGATTAACAGAACATGTTGGAGGGATTAAGCTATGGGATTCTTTAAAAAACTTTTTGGTGGTAAAGACGAGCAACTGAACGCGGTGTCACCACTTACAGGGAAAGTCATCGATATTACGAACGTGCCTGACCAAGTGTTCTCACAAAAAATGATGGGTGATGGCATCGCCATCGAACCGACAGACGGAAAAGTCGTGTCACCGGTCAACGGGACAATCGCGACGGTCTTCCCGACGAAACACGCGATCGGTATCAACGCGGACAACGGTGCGGAGTACTTGATCCACATCGGTCTCGACACGGTCAACCTTAAAGGTGAAGGCTTCGAGACGCACGTCACGGAAGGCCAAGCCGTCAAAGCGGGCGACCCGCTCGTCACGTTCGACCTTGACTTCATCAAAGCGAACGCACCGTCGACGATCACACCGATCATCATCACGAACCATGACAGCTTCGCTGTGAACAAACTTGTTGCCGAAGGCGACAACGTTACAGCCGGTTCATCTGAAGTCGTCGAGTTGACGAAAAAATAATTAATTCGACCACTTGCTCGGAAGCATGCGCTTCCGAGTATTTTTTTGTGGATTCGGGAACTATAATGGAAAAGAGGGGGTAGAATTCAATGGATGGTAAAAATGCACCGTACCGGGGTTATGGGGACCGGATCCGAATCTTGCGTGAGCGGACGGGTATCTCGATCGAGGCACTCGCCGAACAGATCGGTGTCGCTCCGTACTTTATTCGCCGGACCGAGCTCAGTGAAGTGTACCCGACGATGCCTTACATAGAGGCGCTCGCCGAGGCGCTGAAGATTGACGCGAACTACTTGGCACGGCACATTTGGACGGGGGAATCCTTGAAGGTGCTCATGAAAGGCAAAGCCCCTGAACTCGAACAGATGAAGCTCGCCTATGAAGAAGCGATGCACGGAAAGTCGACGGAAGATATGCAGCATCAGCTCGAGACGCGCATGCGCATCTTCGACTTGATGCACGAAGAGGAACTGCGCCGCATCTTTGAAGAGGACGAGGAACCGACGTCGCACCACGCGTTAGAAGCGTTGGTCGATGCCGTGCTCGACCTCGGACGGACGCATGAGGCGACACATCGCATCGTCCCGTTCGCCCGCTACGTCGACCAGCTCGTCCCGGAGCAGTTCGTCGATAACTCGTTCCAATATACGGAGTTTGGCATCGTCGATAAGTCGTATAAGTTACAGTGAGCACAAAAAAGCAGCCGTTCTGAGCAGAACGGCTGCTTTTGATTTAACGCATTGGTCTTGCTTCATAACGCACTTTCGGTTTCGTCCCGGCAAGCAGGAAGCCGAGCACGATGTTGAGAATCGTGAGCACCCAGCCGATGTAACCGAACGTATAGGCGAGGCTCGCGAGCATCGTCTGCCAGTCGAGTAAGGAAGCGGCATCACCGCGAACGGTGAAGCGGATGATCGTGAATCCGACGAGTGTCGTCAGCGTGATCAAAATCCCGATCCACGCGCCGCCGAACCTTGACGTCTCAGAACGTCGACTGACCGGATACCAAAACGCGAGCGTTCCGAGGAACGTGCTGCCCGCGTATGCGAGCAAGATTTGCCACAACGCGTCGGCCTCTAAGAAGACGGTATAACAGATGAACGTCGTGAGCGTCGTCATGAATGTAAAGATCAAGGCTGCGAGTAATCGTGATCGCATAGTTCGTTTCCTCCTCATTTTGCACATTCTTTAGAGTATACGAAAACGAAAATGCTGTAAACGTTATTGACGATTTTGTAATATTTGACGCCATTGTTTAATCGCGTTGTTCCCGTAGAACAGGACGCCGCCGCGATAGAACTTCGAACCGATCCAGAGAATGACACCGATCGAGCCGAGCATGATGCCGATCGACAAGGCGACTTCCCAGACTGGTACGTCGACGAGCATGACGCGGAGGAACATGAGCATCGGCGTGAAGAACGGAACGAACGACAAAATCGTGACGATCTGCGCTTCCGGATTGTTCAACCCGAACATCGCGGCGAGGAAACCGGCGACGAGGAGCATGATGACCGGCATCGTCATCTGCTGCGACTCTTCGACACGGCTGACGAGCGAGCCGAGGACGGCGAACATGGCCGCATAGAGCAGATAGCCGAGCGTGAAGAACGTCAATAAGTAGATGACGGCCCGGGCGTTGCCGGCGTTGTCGATGACCGATTGGGCCATCTCATTGCTGCGGGCGCTGAAGTAACCGAACCCGAGGAAGATGCCGATCTGTAACAGGGCGAGCGTACCGATCGCCGAGATCTTGGCGAGCATGTGCGTCACCGGATGCGTCGTCGAGATGATCAGTTCCATGACGCGCGACGACTTCTCGGTCGTCACTTCGGTCGAGATCATCGAACCGTACGTGATGATCGATACGTAGAGCAGCATGAGCATGATGTAGACGAACGCGAATGATGAGAACAGCTCCTCTGAGTTCTCGCCGCCACGGCCGAGGTAAGACTCCTCGATCGGGACCGGCTCGTTCAAAGCGGCGAGGACGGTCGGGTCGATGTTCGACGTCTCGATCAGCTCGGCGTTGCGGACTTCGCGTAGCGCCGTCTGCAGGAGTGTCGTGAAATCGGGCTCCGGACGGTCGGACAAGACGCGGGCCGAAGCGCCGTCGATGAAGGCGACGATCTCGTAATCCCCATTTTCGAGTCCCGCGCGCGCCTCGGTCTCGGTGATGTCGGCCGATTCGACCCCTTCGTAACCGAGCGACTGCATGATTTCAGTCAGTTCGGCGTTTTGCGTGACGAGGAGCGCCTGGCCTTGATCGGTGTCCTCGAAGTTCGCGAGCAGGCGGTCGATGTTCGTGAAGCCGAGGATGAACACGATCGTCAAGATCGTCGAGATGAGGAACGCCTTCGACCGCAGTTTCGAGCGTAGCGTGAACGCGTACAATGGTTTGAAGTTATGAAACATGGCTGCCTACCTCCTTGATGAAAATGTCGTTGAGCGAGACGGGTTGGCGCATGAACGTCTTGACGGAAGCACCTGCTTGCACGAGGGCGCCGAGCACCGCGTCGCTGCCTTCGAACGAGTCGAGCCGGACGAGGTGACCGTCGCGATGAGGTTCGACCGCTTTGACGATCGGGAGTGCCGTGAGGACATCGACGCGATCGGTCTCGATGAAAAGCACCGGCTCGGCGTAACGCGACTTGATCGTCGGGACGTCGCCGCTGACGACGGCGCGGCCACCTTTCAAGATGCCGATATGTTGGCACAGCTCTTCGACGTGCTCCATCCGGTGACTCGAGAAGACGATCGTCGTCCCTTCGTCGCGCAGGGCGAGCACTTCACGCTTCAAGATCTCGACGTTGACGGGATCGAGGCCGCTGAACGGCTCATCCAAAATGAGCAGTTCCGGGTTGTGGAGCAGCGCCGCGATCAACTGAATCTTTTGCTGATTTCCTTTTGACAGCTGTTCAACACGCATCGTCTCGTACTGCGGGATCTCGAGCCGTTCGAGCCACGACTTGACGGCACGTTTCGCCTCAGCCGACTTCATGCCTTTCAGGCTGGCGAGAAAGACGAGCTGGTCGCGGACGGGCGACTTCGGATACAGGCCGCGCTCTTCCGGCAAATAGCCGACGATGCGGTGGTCGACGTTGCGTCCGTCCCAGAGGATCGTGCCGTCAGTCGGCTTTAAAATGTCTAAGATCATCCGGAACGTCGTCGTCTTGCCGGCACCGTTCGCCCCGAGCAGGCCGTACATCTCGCCACTGGGGACGTGAAAGCTCAAGTCGTCGACGGCCGTGAACTCCCCGAACTGCTTCGAGACACGGTCAATTTGTAAAGTCATATGTAAGTCCTCCTTATTAGGTGTCTACTCTTAGCGTACGGCATTGTGAGCAAAAAGTTTCACTTTTCATCAGAAATGATTTATCTTGAAATCAAGATAATGAAAAAGGGGGACACGTCATGACGACGCACTCAGCAGGTATCCATCACATCTCGGCGATGGTGAAAGACCCGCAACGCACATTAGATTTTTACGGCAACGTCCTCGGTATCCGCTTCATCAAGCAGACGGTCAACTTCGACGACCCGGGCACGTACCATTTATACTTTGGCGATGAAACCGGGACGCCGGGAACGGTCATCACGTTCTTCCCGATCCCGGGTATCGGGAAAGGCAGCGTCGGCAGCGGGCAGGTCGGTGTCACCGCGTATCTCGTACCAGTTGGCAGTCTCTTGTTTTGGGAAGCGCGTCTCCGCGAACACGGTGTCGCGACGGTCGCGACCGAACGGTTCGGCGAGCCGTCGTTGTTGTTCGAAGACCCGGACGGACTCGTCGTCGAGCTCGTCGCGCGGGCGAGCGCGAAACAGACGGACTGGCTCGTTCCAGGTATCACGAAACAAGAAGCGATCACCGGGTTCGCCGGGGCGACGCTTTTGTCGAAAGACCCGGAGGCGACGGTGCGGCTATTGACCGAACTGTTTGGCTTCACGAAGACGGGGGAAGACTCGGAATGGGTCCGACTTGAGGGCGAGGCCGATTACGGCAACGTCATCGACGTCAAAAAGGCCGTCCTCCCGAACGGCGTGCCCGGTGCGGGGACGGTCCACCATATCGCCTGGCGTATCGCGGACGGTGACGAGTATACGACGTGGCAAGACGCAATCTTTGACCGCGGCCTCCGTCCGACCGAGGTGAGAGAGCGGCACTACTTCCGCTCGGTCTACTTCCATGACGAAGGACGCATCTTGCACGAGCTCGCGACCGACGCACCCGGGTTCCTCGTTGATGAAACGATCGACGAACTCGGTAGCGCGCTGAAGCTGCCGGACTGGCTCGAAGTCGACCGCGACAAGATCACACGAACGCTACCAACCATCACAATCCCGAGAGGAGACAGAATATGATTCATCAATTCATTAAAGGCACGACCGAGACGACGCTCGTCTTGTTGCACGGTACAGGCGGGACGGAGCAGGACTTGATCCCGCTCGCCCGTGAACTCTCAACTGAAGTGAACATTCTCACGCTCCGGGGCGACGTCCTCGAGAACGGCATGTCCCGTTTCTTCCGCCGTCATGCGGAAGGCGTGTTAGACCTTGAAGATTTGAAGAAACAGACGGAGCGCTTCCTCACGTTTCTTGACGAGGCGGCAGCTAAATACGGTGTTGCCCGCGACAAGATGATCCCGCTCGGCTACTCGAACGGTGCCAACTTGATCGGATCGGCCTTATACCGGGACAACGCGTTCAAGGCGTCGCTCTTGTTCCATCCGATGGTACCGGACCGCTCGCTCACGCTCCCTGACTTGACGGGTGCGACCGTGTTCATCTCGGCCGGCGAGCGTGACCCGATTTGTCCGAAACAAGAAACAGAAGAGCTGACGTCGACGCTACGGGAAGCCGGAGCGGACGTCGAGCTCTTCTATCACGGAGGCGGGCACGAGCTGCGAATGGAGGAAGTCGAAGCAGCTCGAGCATGGGTTGTGCCGTTAATCGATTGAAACGGTCAGGCCATTTTCTTCGGTTTGGACGATCTCGAGTAGACGACGAGGACGCCACGATCAATCAAATAGGCAGCGAACATGCGTTTCGCTTCTTCAGCACGAACGGTTCGGTCGATTTGGATGTACAATCGGCCGAGCTTTTTTTGTGAGGTGCGGGTCAACAACCAGATCGAGTCGAGCGTGTATTGCCAGCTCCGGAGTGTGTCCGCCCCGACATACATGTACCGGTTCGACGTGCGCTCGAGCAGGTAGTTGAGCCACCAGACGTCACGGGCGAGCTTCATGACGACACCGGCCACGAACGAGATGCCAATCAGGAACAAGACTGAAGCGACCGGATGTAAGGCGCTGAACCGTTCACGGAGCGGTTCGAAAGCGATGATGAATAAACCGATCGAGAGCGCGCCGATACTCCACCAAAATCCAAAGTTAGAGAACGAACGTTTCGGGTCATGGACCACGTGATGACGGTTACGGATGACAGAAGCCATTCTCCACACCTCCTTTATTAGAATATTCTGATTATTTAGTAAAACCACTATACTATACTCTACCCACTCTCGTCCATTTGAATACGCGCAAAACCTGCTCGCGCATGAAGATTTGTTAACGATTCGGCTTGCAAGCGGCAGATACAGGGAATGATGACAATGACGTCATCATTTTTTTGTTGAATCGTAATTTCACCGGGTCAAAAAATCGGCTATGATGGGAAAGGAAAAAAATGAAGCGGGTGGTCAGATGAAGAAGTTAAAAGTCGGTGAACTGCGTGCTGAGTTGAAGCGCTTCACTCAAGAAGAGTTGATTGAGCTCGTCGTTGGCTTGTATAAACAGCACAACGATGTGAAGACGACGTTGAACCAATACTTCAACGAAGGGTTCGAACAAGAAGAGGTCCATCGACTCGTTGGTGCCATGGACGGCTGAAATCCGGGTTGTCGCTCAGAAGCGATACGCCAACAACAAAGAGGAAAAGCAACAGGAGAACTAGAGGGGACGCTATGCGAAATCATTGGTACGACAATATTAAAGGCGTGCTCGTCTTGCTCGTCGTCTTCGGTCACTTGCTGACCGATGTGCGCGGTGCCTACGACGACTTACTGCCGAAGTGGGTTTATTTGTTCTTATATACGTTTCATATGCCGTTATTCATTATGCTGAGCGGTTACTTCTTTCGGGAGAACCGTTATTTGCGTGTCATCCAGCTGTTCGTCGTCTACGTGATCTGGCAAGTCATTCTCGGCTCATGGTTCGCCTTCACGGAAGGGGTCCCGCTCTTGTCGCTCGAGAACCCGGGACTGAACGTGCTCAAGCCGTACTGGGCGCTCTGGTATTTGATGGCCATCGTCATCTGGTACGTCATCACGCCGTACGTGACCCAGTTGAAAGGGTATGTGCTCTATGCGCTGTTGTTCGCCCTGTTGTTCGGCTTCCAAGAAGAATCGACCGGATTCTTCGCGCTCCGGAAAGTCATCATGTTCTATCCGTTCTTCTTGATCGGCAACTGGATGAGTGAGCGCAACACGATGAACTTCTTCGAGTTGCCGAAGCGGGCCGAGCAACGGAACCGTTACCGGGTCGGTGGGGCGGTCGTCTTCATCGCACTTACGCTCGGACTGCTCGCCTCGATGAGCTTCCAAAAAGAAGGCACGTTCTATCACGTCGGCAACTTGTTCAAATTCCGGTTCGCCTACGAGACGGCGGTGCCGGAGGCGATTTGGAGCGGTCCGTTCGCTTTCTTGATCGTCTATACGGTGTCGACGCTCATGGCCGTCAGCTTCGCGCTCATCGTGCCGGGGCGTGAGTTGCCCGTGTTCACGCGGGCAGGGAAGTATAGTCTATACGTCTACTTGGTCCATGTGTTTTTAATCGTCGCCTGGAAGGCGTTCGTGCCGGTCGGATTCATGCCGACGTCATGGCAACAGTTGCTCGTCTTGTTCGGTGTCGCCTGCCTCATCGTCCTGCTCATCATCAGCCCGCCGGCCGTCCGGATGTTGAGGCCGCTCGTCGAGATTGACGTCCGCCGCGCGCAGGACGTGAAAGACCCAAAATCGTAAACCCTTTTCTAAACGGCGGTTTTCCGCTACACTTTAGATGGGAACCGAAACTAGAGCTAAGGAAGTGACAGCATGCCATATGAAAATGGAATGAACAGTACAGAAGGAGACGTCAACGTCTCACGCCACGTCGTCGAGATGATCGCCGCGGTCGTCGTCAAAGAAACGAAACACGTGTCGTTCACACAAGAAGACACGAAACTCTCAGAGCGTGCGCTCATGAAGCACGTCAAAGTCGATGAGTCGTCGGAAGGCGTCATCATCAACTTGTCGCTCTACATCGCTTACGGTCAATCGATCGTCAAGACGGTGACGGCCGTCCAAGAGCGCATCACCCAAGACATGGACACGATGCTCGCGATGACACCGCTAGCGGTGAACGTGAAAGTCGTCGGCATTCAATTGTAAAATGGTAGGAGGAGCGAAGCGCTCTTCCTATTTTTTATTTTTTCTGCGAAAGCGGTTGCATAGATGAGGCGTTATCCGATATAATAGAAATCGAACAAGTGCAACCGTTTGCATCATTGACCAATCGTGCAACGGGTACTTGTCAAGTTCCCTAAATGTAGTCTGAGGACACAAACATTTGAAGGAAAGGCGGAAAGCATGTATGTCGACGATTGAAGCAGTCATTTTTGATTTGGACGGTGTCATCACTGACACCGCGGAGTACCATTACCTCGCTTGGAAACAACTCGGAGAAGAGCTCGACATTCCATTTGACCGCGAGTTCAATGAGACGCTCAAAGGGGTGAGCCGGACTGACTCGCTCGAACGCATCCTTGCGCTCGGCGGAAGACAGGACGATTTCACACCGGATGAAAAGGCGGAACTCGCCCAGAAGAAGAACGAGCACTACGTTGAACTCATTCAGCACATCTCTTCGGCCGATTTGCTTCCTGGCATCGTTTCATTTCTCGATGAAATTAAAGAGGCCGGTCTCAAAATCGGAATGGCATCTGCTTCAAAGAACGCATTCGCGGTCGTTGACGCACTTGGTGTCCGCCATTACTTCGATCACATTGTCGATGCAGCAACTGTCGCCGACTCAAAACCACATCCCGAAGTGTTTTTGAAGGCTGCCTCTGCCCTTGGCGTGAAACCCGAACATGCCATCGGCGTTGAAGACGCAGCCGCAGGCGTGACTGCAATCAAAGCGGCAAACATGTTTGCTGTCGCCGTCGGGGAAGAGTCGATGCTTGGTCATGCAGACCTCATCGTCGCTTCGACCGATGAACTCTCGCTCCGACGCATCCTCGAACGCGTCGGCGCGTAACAGACTACGTTCATCTTCCGTGAGATGACGACTGCCCCGAACAGTCGTCATCTTTTTTTTGGTCCAAAAGTCCTAAAAAGTCCAAAACGCCCAAAAACAGATGACAAACACATTACACCTCCGTTACACTTTTAGAAGATAACAAGTAATAATTAGAAAATCTTGATTTAAAATAGGTAATCGAGAAGTTCAATTGGATGTAGAAGGGGAATTGTGTATGGAATCTACGAACATCAACGAACATATCTATCGCGAACTGATGGAGATCGAGGAGTCGTATCGTCAATTACAGCGCCGGGCCGAATACTTAATTTCTGAACTGAGCCGGGACAAACGGGAAGAAGAGCTGTCGACAGATCCATCAAAGCGGTTGCGTCCGCGTCGCGTCAATCAACGTTATCCGCTCGAGGTTTACGTCCATCAGGTCACAGACCTTTTGAAAGAACGGCAGACGATGAGTGTGCGTGACATCCAGATGGAGCTCGAGCTTCGCTACCGTCACCATATTAGCAACATCTACCAATTAATGGTCAAGATCGAATCGGTCAATCCGGAAATCAAGAAAGTCGGGCGCGGACTATATACATATGCATCAGCTGAAGAAGTCACGACTGAACCAGCACACGCTTGACCGACGAGAACGTTCGTCGGTTTTTTGCTGTAACATTTCTGATACGATTTTGGTGACGGGAAATATGCTATAATTCGCCAGAGTCTATTTTTTTGAGAGAGGAACGTTGGCCATGTTATGGATTGCCATGTTGGTCAGTTTTGTGATGGCCATCTTGATCACGCCGCTCGTTCGCCGGTTCGCTTTTCTGATCGGAGCGGTCGATCACCCGAACGCCCGAAAAGTACATTTACGGACGATGCCGCGAATCGGCGGCCTCGCCATCTTCATCGCCTTCCTGATCGGCTACGCCTTGTTGTTGCCGACGAGTCGTTATAACGAGGCCATCTTGATCGGAGCGGTCATCATCATCTTGACCGGCCTGATCGACGACCGGTTCCAGTTGAACGCCCGCATCAAGTTGATGGGGCAGATGATCGCGACGGTCGTCGTCTTGAACGCCGGGATGCGGATCGAACTCATCAACTTGCCGTTCGACCAACAGCTCTATCTCGGCGCTTGGAGCATCCCGGTGACGGTGCTTTGGTTGATCGGGATCACGAATGCGATCAACTTGATCGACGGCCTCGACGGTCTCGCCGCCGGGGTCTCGAGCATCGCGCTCGGGACGATCGCGCTCCTAGCCATCATTCAAGGGAACGTCTATTTGACGATGATGGCGCTCTTGCTGCTCGCGAGCACGCTCGGGTTCCTCGTCCACAACTTCTACCCGGCGAAGATATTCATGGGGGACACGGGTGCGCTCTTCCTCGGCTACATGCTCGCCGTTTTCTCGCTGATCGGCTTCAAGAACGTGACACTGTTCTCGCTCGTCGTGCCGGTCCTCTTGCTCGGACTGCCGATTTCGGACACGATCTTCGCGATCGTCCGCCGGCTCGTCCAAGGGCGCCCGCCGATGTCGCCTGACAAGTCACACATGCACCACCAGTTGATCGATATGGGGTTCACGACGCGCCAAGCGGTGCTTCTCATGTACGGGATGACGTTCTTCTTCGGGATCGCCTCGATTCTGTTCGCGAAGACGACGATGGTCGGTGCCGTCATCACGTTCGTCATCGTCTTGATCGTCATCGAACTGATCGTCGAGTCGACGGAGTTGATCCACCCGAACTACAAACCGATCATCCAGACGTCACGCCGCCTGCTCGGCCGGGCGAAGACGTGACTTGGATATACACATAGAAACGACCAAGGACGCCATGTCCTTGGTCGTTTTTTTAGGTCAGTACGTCGTCGTCTCGCTAAAACCGTCGCCTGGGTCAGGTTCACTGTCTTCGGCCGTGACCGGAAGACCGAGCTCTGTTTTCAACAGTGCCCGCTTATCGTTCAAATCCGCCTGGTCCAACTCATAATAGTAGACGCCGCCGATCGTCAAGTCGCCGCCTTCTAGCGTCTCTTGGTTGAACGAGCGGAGCGATTTCGTATACGGCTGGAGCTGGGACGCCTCGGAGAGCGACATGTTCGTTCGGATATTATTGCCGACCGCAGTCATGATCCGGTTGAGCTTCGTGAACGAATTGATCGTCGTCGCCTCGTTGATGATGGCCTCGAGCACTTGTTGTTGGCGCTTGGCCCGGCCGATGTCGCCTTCAGGGTCGTCTTTCCGCATGCGGGCATAGGCGAGTGCTTCCTTGCCGTCTAGCATCTGGACGCCCGGTTCGAGCTCGACGTTGCCGGTGGCGCGTCCTGAGATCGGGATCAACACGTCGACTTCGACGCCGCCGACCGCGTCGACGAGGTCTTCGATGCCGTCAAAGTTGATCGTCGCGTAATAATCGATCGGGATGTCAAACAGCGTCTCGACCGTGGCGATCGTCGTGTCGATGCCGCCGTACGCATACGCATGGTTGATCTTGTCCTTGAACTCGCCGTCCTCCGTGACGATATCGACGTACGCGTCGCGGGGGATACTGACGAGCGTCACTTGGCGAGATTCCTTGTTGAACGTCGCCACCATCAGTGAGTCGGTCCGTCCCTCTTCGAGCGAGGCGCCGCCATCGACGCCGGCGAGCAGGACGGAGAAGTGATTTTTCGTCAAATCGATCGTGTCGTCGCGACGTTCCGATTTGTCGCCACGCGTCAGTTCGCTGTTCGTGGTCTCTGCCGTCTCGTTCGCCTTGAAAACGAAGTAGCCGAAGGCCGAACCGCCGATCAGCAGGACGAGGCCAAGCACGAGCAGACCGATTTTCCACACGGAGCGTTTCTTGCGGGAGTCTTGTTCCATGTCGTCTCCTCATTTCAGTCATTTCTTTTAGTATACGGGACCTAGCGCACAAAATCACGTTCGATGATACGGACGTCCTGGGTCTCGAGTCGGCCTTGACCGTTCGTCAAATCGACGAGCCAGGCGAGCGCTTCCTCGGTCGCTTCGACCGGTACCGAGATGTGGAACGTGACGGTGTCGGCATAGACAATCTCGTCAAGCAAATAAGCGGACTGGCGGAGCTCGTTCTCGACTTTCCCGATCCATCCGTAGTCGACCGTGAGCGTGAGACGTTGCATCGGCAACCGTTCGACGATCCCGACCGCATCGAGCCCTTCGCTCACCGTCCCGCCGTAGGCGCGGATGAGTCCGCCGCCGCCGAGCTTGATGCCGCCGAAGTAGCGGGTGACGACGACGACCGTGTCTTTCAAATTGCGTTTACGGAGCACTTCGAGCATCGGCAGGCCGGCCGTCCCGCTCGGCTCGCCGTCATCGTTCGCTTTTTGGAATTCGTTCCGGGCTCCGATGATGTAGGCTGAACAATTATGATTGGCGCTCCAATGCGCTTTTTTGATCGTTTGGATGAACGTCTGGGCTTCCGCCTCGGTCGTGACGCGTTTAAAGTGAGCGATAAATTTTGATTTTTGTATGACGACCTCGTATTCTCCGTCTTGTTTTATAGTATAATTTTGTTCAGTAGACATTTCTGAAAATTCTCCTTTCTATTTTCATGTATTTTTTTTGAAATCGAGTAGGCGTCTGTAGATTAAGTGGCGAATTGTGAAGATAGCCTCTGATTCTTACTGGAAACGAACGCTTATGCAGTCGATAATAGAAACAAATGAGGACTTACTACCGAACTATTAGGGGATGGCATCGTGAATCATATTACCGATCGTACAGCATTAGAGCATATCATAACAAATATGATTGATACGGTGACGGAGAGTAAAGAGGAGATCGTCCGTATAACTGAAAATTCAGCTAATGAGTATTCGTCGATCCAAACGGAGCTAAAAGAGTTGACGCAAAAGATCGAGTTTCACATTAAAGAGTCCGAGCGCCTCGATCTATTAGTGAAAGCGGCGAAGAATAAACTCGTTCAAGTGAGTAAGAAGTTCCATATACATAGTGAGCAAGAGATCCGCGAGGCGTATGAACTCGCCAACCAGATGCAGCTCGAGCGGTTCCTCATCCAAAAAGAGGAGATGGTGAGCCAGCAGCGCCGAAACGACCTCGAGCGGCGGTTGCTCGTCCTTCAGGATACGATGGAGCGGGCGGACCGGTTAGTCAGCCGCGTCTCGGTCGTCCTCAACTTTTTACGCGACGACCTGCAGCAAGAGTATTCGGACATGATGAAGAAGCAAGAGATGGCAATCAGCGTCTTCGAGGCGGCTGAGCGTGAGCGGCGCCACCTGGCCCGGGAAATGCATGACGGCCCCGCGCAATCGCTTGCCCATATTTTGATTCGGGCCGACTTGATCGAGAAGACATTCGACCGAAGAGGCAAGGACGAGGCGTTCGCCGAACTGCACGAGCTGAAACGGCTGATTCGCGGGGCGCTCGTCGACGTACGACGCTTGATTTACGACCTGCGGCCGATGTCGCTTGACGACCTTGGCTTCTTGCCGACGCTCGAGCGTTATTTACATCAGACGGAAGAGTACACGGCGATCAAGACGCGGCTCAACTACCGCGGCAACCGGACACGTCTCTCGGAAAAACTCGAGATCAACGTCTTCCGGCTCGTCCAAGAGGCGGTCCAAAATGCGATCAAGCATTCGAAGACGACGGAAATCATCGTCAACGTCGAGCAAGCGCTAGACGTGATTCACATTCACGTGCGCGATCACGGGGTCGGCTTCGTGCCGAGTATGATCGGGCAAGAGTCGTTCGGTATCGTTGGTATGCGCGAACGGATCGAGCTTGTGAACGGCAGTATCAACATTGATTCGGAAATCGGCAAAGGGACGGTCGTCCGCATGTCGATCCCGATTTTGTAATACAGATAAAGGGGAGTGTACGATGGAAATGACAAATACAATCCGCATCGCAATCGTCGATGACCATGAGCTGTTTCGAGAGGGCTTGAAGCGGATCTTTGATTTAGAAGACGAGTTCACCGTCATCGCTGAAGGGCGGACGGGTGCTGATGCGATTCGCATCGCCAAAGAGGAGAAACCGGAGATCATGATCCTCGACATCAACATGCCCGACTTGAACGGGATCGAGGCGACGAAACAGTTGACCGCGGCATCGTCGGACACGCGCGTCCTCATCCTGTCGATCCATGATGACGAATCTTACATAACACATGCGCTTGAAGCGGGAGCATCAGGTTTCTTGTTGAAAGAAGTTGCTTCAAGCGAACTCATCTCGGCCGTTCGTTCGGTCGCGAAAGACGGGGCGTACTTGCATCCGAAAGTGACGACGAACGTGTTGAAGGATTACCGGCGCCTGCTCCAGTTCAAAGGAGAACAAGCCGAACGGAACGTCGTGAACCGGACGGACGATCCCGTCTATCGGTTGCTGTCGCGCCGTGAGGTCGAGGTGCTCCACTTGCTCGCCGATGGCCGCTCGAACCGCGATATTAGCGACATGCTG
Organism: Exiguobacterium sp. SH1S1; assembly: GCF_004337245.1. Classification (NCBI taxonomy): domain Bacteria; kingdom Bacillati; phylum Bacillota; class Bacilli; order Caryophanales; genus Exiguobacterium; species Exiguobacterium sp. SH1S1. Next base: position 627,883 of record NZ_SJUZ01000001.1, on the reverse strand, counting down.
TTCATCAGTGAGAAGACGGTCAAGAACCACGTCTCGTCGGTTCTGCGCAAAATGGAAGTAAACGACCGGACGCAAGCCGTCGTCGATGCGATCCGCCGCGGGTGGGTCGAGATTTGACCTAGACCGATGCAATACATCGCTTTTGTGCTACAATATGGAATGGAATCTTAATTCAATTGGAAAAACGAAACGATGTAAAGTGAGGATATAGTATGGGAAACATAGCGATTTTGACCGACAGTACCGCCTATTTGCCGGCCGAATTTTGTGAGCGACACGACGTCCACGTCGCACCGCTAAGCGTGATTTTTGGCAGAGAATCGTTCCGTGAGGCCGTCGATATCACGACGGAGGCGTTCTATGAACGGATCGAGGCGGGGAATTTGCCGACGACATCGCAACCGATCATCGGGGAGACGGTCGAACTGATCGACAGCCTTCCGGCTGAAGTGACCGACGTCATCGCTATCACGCTCTCGAGCGGGATCAGCGGGACGTATCAATCGATGATCGCCTTGAACAACATGGTCGATGTCAACGTGCACGCGTTCGACTCTGAAATCTCGTGCATGCCTCAGGCATTTCTCGTCGAAGAGGCCGTCCATATGCGTGACAATGGTGCCTCGGCCGAGGAGATCATGCAGCATCTCGAGAAGACGCGTGAACGGATCCGTGCCTATTTCGTCGTCGATGACCTCGACCACCTCCAACGGGGCGGACGGCTCAGCGCGGCGCAAGCGCTCGTCGGCTCGTTCCTGCAGATCAAGCCGGTCCTTCATTTTCAGGATAGACAGATCGTCCCGTTCGAGAAGATCCGGACGTACAAGAAGGCGGTCCGTCGCATCGAAGAGATGATGGACCAATCGATCGTCGGTGACGGCGCGGGATATTGCATCGGCATTATCCACGCCAACTGCCCGGAACGTCAGGCCGAAGAGATCGCCTCGATGAAACAGAAGTTTCCGCAAGCGCAAGTCACGGGCGGTCATTTCGGACCAGTCATCGGGACACACCTTGGACCTGGCGCGATCGGCATCACGTGGTATCACCGCGAACGATAAACAGAAGACGGCCGCATGGTCGTCTTTTTCGATGAAGAAAGGAGTGGGCTTGTGGCCAAGTATCGTCAAATCTATGAACGGCTCGCCGAGCGGATGAAAACGGGTGAGTACGAGGCGGAGTCGAAACTGCCGTCGGAGACAGAACTCATGCATGAATACGAGGCGAGCCGGGGCACGGTCCGGAAAGCGCTCGACTTGCTCCAAGAGCACGGCTATGTCCGCAAACATCATGGCAAAGGCGTGTTCGTGCTGCGCCGCGACCAGATCGAGTTCCAGTTCAACGGCATCGTCAGCTTCTCGGAAATATACGCCAGTATGCTCGGCCGTTCGATCGAGACGAGCGTCGCCTCGTTCGAGGAGATCGAGGCACCGAGTTGGCTCGCCGAGCGGATGGGTCTTGAGCCCGCCACGCTCGTCTACCGGATCGAACGGGTCCGCAACTTCGACGGGGAGAACGTCATTTTAGACGTGAACTATTTCGTCAAAGACCTCGTCCCCGGTCTGACGAAACAGATTGCCGAGCACTCGATCTATCAATACGTCGAGCGCGAGCTCGGGCAACAGATCAGCTACGCGAAGCGGAAAATCGCGGCCGAGGACGTGACCGAGCTTGACCGGTCACGCCTCGATCTTCACGATTACGAATACGTCATCGTCATCACGAACGACACGTTTTTGTATGAGGGAAGACAGTTCGAATATACCGAGTCCCGTCACCGGCTCGACAAGTTTCAGTTCAGCGATGTGGCGCGTCGATAAGGCTTCTTCTTTAAGAAGGGGTCTTTTTTGTCGTTTTGAATCGGGAGGAGAGGGAACAAAATTAGTGAACGCTTGTCACACATTCGTCACGATAAACTTATATAGATAAGTTGTTGACAGAACTCATCTATATAAGTTAAACTTTGTTTGTAATCATATGTAACCGTTCTCAAAAAACGCTTTCACACAAAGGAGGCCTATCTTATGAAGGCAGATTATCGTCAAATCGCCGCGGATATCCTAGAAGCCATCGGGGGCAAGGATAACGTCGATAAAGCGGCGCACTGTGTCACGCGACTCCGTCTCTCACTGAAAGACCAGTCGCTCGTCAATGAGGCAAAAGTAAAAGAAGCCGATCTCGTCAAAGGGGCGTTCGAGAACTCGGGCGTGTACCAAGTCGTCATCGGTGCCGGGGACGTCGAGCGCGTCTACGCCGAGTTCATCAAACTCGCCGGGCTCGAGGCGGCAACGGTCGCTGAAGTCAAATCGTCAGGCGGCAAGAAGATGAACCCGCTCCAAAAACTCGTCAAAGTGTTCTCGGACGTGTTCATGCCAATCATCCCGGCCATCATCGTCGCCGGTCTCTTGATGGGGATTAACAACTTGCTCGCGTCGGAAGGACTGTTCGTCGACGACGCGACGCTCATCGAGGCGTATCCGAACTTGCAAGGCTTATGGGATCTCATCAACATGATGGCGAACACGGCGTTCGTCTTCCTGCCAGCCCTCGTCGGTTGGTCGGCAACGAAGCGTTTTGGTGGCAGCGAAGTGCTCGGTATCGTCATGGGTCTACTGCTCGTCCACCCGGACTTGTTGAACGCATGGGGTTACGGGCAAGCGGCGCTTGAAGGCGATATCCCGACGTTCGACATCCTCGGGCTGTTCGAAATCGAGAAAGTCGGCTATCAAGGTCAAATCTTGCCGATTTTGGCCGCGGCCTTCATTTTGAGCCATATCGAGATCTTCTTGAAAAAACATGTTCCAAATGCGATCCAACTGCTCGTCGTGCCGATCACGACAATCGTCGTCACAGGTTTCCTCGCCCTTGCGATCGTCGGACCGGTCACACGCGGAATCGGGAACGTCATCGCGACGAGTCTCGTCAACGTGTTCGAAGCGGTACCGGTCGTCGGTGCGCTATTGTTCGGTTTGTTCTATGCACCGCTTGTCGTCACGGGGATGCACCACTTGTTCATCGCGATCGATCTTCAGCTGATTGCGGAGACAGGCGGCACGTTCATCTGGCCGATGCTCGCTCTGTCGAACATCGCTCAAGGTTCGGCGGCGCTCGCGATGTTCTTCGTCTATAAACACAACGCCAAACAAAAGAGTATGGCATCGACGTCAGCAATCTCGGCTTACTTTGGGATCACCGAGCCAGCCATGTTCGGGGTGAACTTGCCGAACAAATTCCCGTTCTACTCAGCGATGATCGGGTCGGCGATTGCCGCCGTCTTCATCACGCTGAACGACGTCCAGGCCATCGGCATCGGCGTCGGGGGACTCCCTGGCTTCCTGTCGATCTTCACAGATAAAATCTTGCTCTTCATGGTCGGGATGGTCATTGCGATCGTCGTCCCGTTCGTGCTCACGTTCGCCTTGTCAAAACGCTACATGAAAAAAGGCGAGCTGAAAGTAGACAAAGTCGCATAATATGGGGATTCATCAAGGGGAGGGACGGAGGTTCTTCCCCTTTTCCTATCAAAATGAAAACTCTTACAAAAGGAGCTGTCGTTCATGACACAAACAAACTGGCGCAAATCAGTCGTCTATCAAATCTATCCAAAAAGCTTTTACAGCCCGGAAGGTAACGCTACCGGCTCGATTAAAGGAGTGACGTCGAAACTCGATTATCTGGCCGATCTCGGCATCGAATATATTTGGATGACACCGGTGTACAAGTCGCCGCAAAACGATAACGGGTACGACGTGAGCGACTATTACGCGATCGACCCATCGTACGGGACGATGGAAGACCTTGACGAGCTCGTCCGCGAGGCCGAGGCGCGTGGGATCGGACTGATGATGGACATCGTCGTCAACCACTCGTCGACCGAGCATGAGTGGTTCCAAAAATCGCTCGCCGGTGACGAACGGTACCGGGACTATTACATTTGGCGCGACGAACCGACGAACTGGGAGTCGAAGTTCGGGGGCAACGCCTGGAAGTATGACGACAAGAGCGGCCAGTACTTCCTCCACTTGTTCGACGAGACGCAAGCCGACTTGAACTGGGAGAACGAACAGATGCGTGAGGACGTCTACGAGATGATGCGTTTCTGGCGCGAGAAAGGCATCAAAGGGTTCCGCCTCGACGTCATCAACTTGATCTCGAAGCAACAGGACTTCCCGGAGGACGAATCGGACGGCCGCAAGTTCTATACGGACGGGCCGCGCATCCATGAGTTCTTGAAAGAGATGAACCGCGAAGTGTTCGAGGGGCATGACGTCATCACGGTCGGCGAAATGTCGTCGACGACGCTCGACCATTGCGTCCGCTACTCGAGCCCGGACGAACGTGAACTCAGCATGACGTTCAGCTTCCACCACTTGAAAGTCGATTACCCGAACGGCGAGAAGTTCGTCGCCGCACCGTTCGATTTCGTGCAGCTGAAAGACATCATGTCGACGTGGCAGGAAGGGATGCACGGCAAGGGCTGGAACGCCATCTTCTGGTGCAACCACGACCAGCCGCGCGTCGTCAGCCGCTTCGGCAACGATACCGACCACCGCGTCGAGAGCGCCAAGATGCTCGCGACCGTGCTCCACGGCCTACAAGGGACACCGTACATCTATCAAGGCGAAGAGATTGGCATGACGAACCCAGGGTTTGACTCGCTCGACGAGTACCGCGACATCGAGACGCTCAACATCTACAAGCTGAAGCGCGACGAGGGCGTGTCGCACGAGGACATGATGGCCGCCATCAAACAGAAGTCACGCGACAACTCACGGACACCGATGCAGTGGGACGCGACGCCGCACGCCGGCTTCACGAGCGGGACGCCATGGATCAACGTGGCGCCGAACTATACGGAGGTCAACGTCGAGACGACGCTCGACGACCCGGATTCGGTGTTCTACCACTACAAGAACTTGATCTCGCTCCGCAAAGAGCTCGACGTGTTGACGGACGGGGACTATACGCTGTTGACGAAACAGGACCTAGACGTCTGGGCGTACACGCGGAAGACGGACGACGAAGAAGTACTCGTCGTCGCCAACTTCTATGGACCCGAGACGACGTATGAGATCCCGGAACGGTTCACATGCGCCGACGTCGTCAGCCATAACTACGACGTGCCGCAGCTCGACGGAACGACGTTGTCGCTCCGGGCGTACGAGGCGATCATGTTCTACAAGAAGTGAATAAAAGGGGTGATTGGTCCGACTTGAATTGGGCCGGTCGCCTTTTTTCATTAGTAGATGGAGCGGGGGATGAGCACGACTCGATTGATTATAAGCTCTAAACGAATAGTAGCTCTAGGCGATTATTCACGTCCGGGATTAGGGAAGAGTCTACAAAAAGAACGGAGGATTCGATGATGGAATCGATACACTATACGAAAGAGCCACCTGCTGACTTTGGAGAATTGTTAAACATTTATGAAGAACTAGGGTGGAATTCACTTGGGTTATCCGCTGAAGAGTTGGAGCACAGCCTTCCGTCGATTAAAAGGTGTACGTGAAAGAGTTGCCTGTCGTCCACGAAATGTTGCCGTTAGAAGATACATTGAAACAAATGTGCGAAGCGCGAACAAATAGTGCCATCTTCTTTGACGAATATGGCGGCACGTCCAGCCTCGTCCACCCTGACGTCCAAGAGGCACAACAAAAGGTTCATCTGCTGTATGCGGATGAACCTTTTCTAATTATTGAGACGTTGTTCTAAGTACTTTACAAAATCAGGTGAATCGATGTCATCATAGAAGATATCTTCAGTATAACGATCCACCCCATCGATTGTGATTTGGAGTTTGATTGAGTGGAAGCGAATGTTACGGTCGTCAGCCTCATATTTGAGGTCACGTAATAAATCCGCTGCTTCTTCATAAGTGTACGATTTACTCCTCACATGAGCAAAGAGACTCCCGTATCGTGCTCCATAAAAGGCGAGCCCTGTTACTTGGTCTACCTCTAGGTCGTCAAGGTCTATCTTGTTTACTTCGTCTTTGTCTTCATCCCATTGTAAATACGGTAATTCGGCCATAAGTGAGATACGATCTGAAAAGACTAACCGGAGAGCATCTTGAACAGCTCGGTCGTAAGCTTCTTGGATACGCGTGTATGTATTGAACTTTGAGACGACATCTTCTTCATAGCTATCATCAACAATCTTGCCACTCCGTGTCACCCTTACCGTGAAATCGGTGTCGACGCTTGTGTCCGAAGTCATTCTGACGTGATATTTCGGATCATATAGTGATAAGTACATCACGTCTGTCACATGAAGCGTTCGGTCCGTGTAAGTCTGGTGGACATAGTCTTCGGCTGCTTGGATGGCACGCTGTTCGGCTTTTTCGCTTCCGTCAAGCACATACCAGAACCACCATCCTAACAAAAAGATGCCGAGCATACCTAATCCGGTCAAGACGTTGTGGATGAGTCGTTTATGCATCAATTACTTCATATCCTTCCATTCGTTATCATTTCGTTGCAAGCGCTCGGCCAACCCATCATCGTCGATATCTTCCGCGTTGACGCGTCCGGAATAGAACGAGTCGCGCCCGTCTTGAATCGTGACGAGGAGCGTCCGGAACGGCACATCGGCCTCGTCGAGAACGCGTTTGATTTCACGCATCCGTTCACTTGCGTGCCGGGCTGTCGCGTCTTCGCCTTCAATCGAGATGAAGAGGGAACCGTGATTTTCTCCGATTTGTTTGATGTCATACGGGTGATCGAGGATGAGCGTTGCCGGGTCAAGCGCCTCCTCATCCGAGCCCTCACCTTCATAGACGGTCAACACTTCTTCATACAAATCGTGGTCGAACGGGAGCGAGAGGAGCGCTTTTTCCACGAGCGGGCGATATTCCGCATTCAGCCGATTGAACGTCACCATCCCTGAAAGGACATCATCGTATTCGTCTGACAGGATGGTGCCATCTGGGGAGACGGTCACATAAAACTGAGTGTCCTCGCTCGAAGGTGAAGCGATTGTAACGACATATGTATCGTCGCCCCAAATCATCAAACCGGCGTGGACGGCTGATAAATCCATCTCTGGATATGTCGAAGTGACGTATTGTTCCGCCGCCTCTATGGCCCGCCGTTCGTCCCGCGGGTCACCGAACAGTGTGTGTGACAGGAGCATGCCGACGCCATAAAGGATGAGCCCGGCTCCAAGCAACGTCCCAAAGAAACGACGCATGTTCACCACTTCCTCGCTAAATATAGTTGACTACTTCCATTACTTTACTCGATTCCATCCGGGAAGGCATCATCCTTTAGAATGAAACGGGTCGACTTGCCTGAAATAGCGGGTGTGGCACGGAAGCAAGCGACCTGATAACGTCAGACAAAAAGGACTGATCGTATGGGACAACTCGTCTTGCAACAAGGCGGGAAGCGGGCCATTCGCTTCGGCGTCTGTCAGCGCTGTCTGAGCACCGATATCCGCGCGTTCACCTGTCATCACGGCGCATGTCAGTATTGCCGCAATTGCTTGCACCTCGGGCGGGTATGCCGCTGTGACTTTTTAGCAGAGATCGACGTCACGACGCCGGTCGAACCGACTGAACTCGTTATGCCGTTCGAGCTGGCAGACGCGCAACAACGTGTCAGCGAGCAATTACTCACGTGGTGGGAGAAACGACAGACCGGTCTCGTCCACGCCGTCTGCGGTGCCGGCAAGACCGAGATGGCGTTCCCGGTCATTGCCCGCATCGTCAACGAAGGGAAGCGCGTTCTCGTCGTCTCGCCACGGCGTGACGTCGCCATCGAGTGGGCCGACCGGCTCGAGGCAAGCTTCACCGTCCCGATCACAAGGCGCTACGGGGGCGGGGACAAGGAATCGATTGGGATGATCACCGTTGCGACGGCCCCGCTTCTTGTGAATTTGCGCGACGTGTTTGATTATGTCCTCGTCGACGAGTCGGACGCGTTCCCGTTCGCTTTCGACTTATCGCTCTGGTGGACGCTCTATCGTGCCGGGAAAGGTGTCTTCTTGTTCGTCACGGCGACACCGACGCTTTGGCAACGTCAGTTTCCAACCACCCACTTGTCGCGCCGCTACCACGGCCACGATTTGCCGATGCCGCGGCTCGTCAAACAGACCGATGATGCCATTCTCGACTTTTGCCGGAGCCATGTGGCGCCGCGCCTATTGTTCGTCCCGACGAAACCGGACCTTGTCCGTTATGGAAAGCTACTTGAGGCGGCCGGGCTCGACTACCGGGCCGTCTCGGCCGACACCGATGCGCGGACGGATACACTCGTCTGGCTAGAAGAAACGAACGGCATCGTGCTCGCGACGTCGATTTGGGAGCGCGGCATGACCGTCCGCGGCGTCCAGGTCGCCATTCTCGATAGTGACCATCGTCTGTTCTCGACGCGCGCCCTCATCCAGATGGCGGGCCGGGCCGGACGTAAGCCTGACGCGCCGACCGGGGACGTCGTCTTGTTCTATACCGAGCGGACGTTCCGGCAAGACCAGACCATCCGCGCGATCGAGGAGGCGAACCGGCGATGAACTGCCTCGTCTGCCGCCAACCGATGACGGTGCCGTGGAGTCCGTCGACACTTTTAAAACGTGACTGGGTCTGTCCGGACTGTGAAGCGATGTTGACCCCGCTCGAGCCGGGCTGTCCCCGCTGCGGTCATCCGAGCCCAGACGGGAAGACGTGCCCGGACTGCGTCCGCTGGCTCGCGCTCGGTCTCGATTTGACGGTCCGTTGCCTCTACGCCTACGACGAGGCCGGTGCGACGTGGCTCCATCGCTTCAAGTTCGGCGGGGATGTCGCGCTCGTCGATCATGTTCGGGACACGTTACGAAACGCGCGTGAACCGGGCGTGATTTACGTGCCCATCCCGCTCGGGGAGGAGCGGCTTTTGACGCGTCGCTTCAACCAGGCGGACGTGCTCGCCCGATCAATCGGACCGACGCAGCAACTCCTTCAAAAAGAAGAGGTTTCAAGTCAGCGTGAATTTGGGAAAGGAGAAAGGCGGCACCGTCCAAACCCGTTTGCTGTACAAGCTGCGACTACATATGGGAAAATCGTGCTCGTCGACGACGTCTATACGACCGGTACGACGCTCCACCAAGCAGCGTACACACTGAAGAAAGCCGGCTATGCAGAAGTTTCTGCGGTTTGCCTGTTCCGGGCGCTAAACAAATCAAAAATGCGTCCGATATAAAGGGCAGAGGTGAATGACATTGGAAGCAGCAACTTGTCAGATGTGTGGGCGTTTGTTTATGAAACAAAGCCGCTCACCGTACTGTCCGTCATGTAGTGAAGTCGATTTCCAAAACTTCTTGAAAGTTCGGGACTTCATTCGGGAACCAGCCAACAAACAGACAACGATCGGGGCCTTAGTCGAAGCGACAGGTGTCTCCGAACTTGATATCACGCGATATATCCATGAAGGACGCTTGATCATCAAGGACAACCCAGCAATGAGCATCGCTTGTGTGCGCTGCGGCAAGGCGACGAACGAAGGAAAAGTTTGTTCGGCTTGCCAGGCAGATATGCAGCAAGAACTACAAAGTTTACAAGCAAGTGTAAACAAGACGAGCGCTCGCGCTTATCGTTTGGACTAACACAACATGAAGAGGGGGGACACGCATGCGCATCGATTCTGCAAAGTGGGTACATTTACCGAACACTTACGAGAAGAAAACGCAAGCCGAGACGAAGCCCGAGCTAACACGCCAAACGGACCGAATATCGATATCGGCGGAAGCCCGCGCCCGGTTTGAAGAACCGGTGAAAAATCCGGACCGTCTTGAGAAGATCAGCGCCTTGAAGGCGGAGATCAACGCAGGGACGTATACACGGGACGCGCGCGACATCGCCAAACGCTTTCTACAAGGATGAATGGAAGCGAGGTCCGCTTGAGGCCTTCGCACTTATAACACGGCACGGAAGCTGACTAGACAAGGGAACCCCTTTTTAGTCGGCTCTTTTTTTGGAAAAAGGAGACCATTATGCTCACATTACATACACGTTTACTCGAACTCGCTTACGCAAAAGAACAACTACTCATCAAAGGCGATATGCCCGCTTTCAGCGCGCTCGTCAAAGAAGAAGCGACGATTGTCCGACAAATCGGACAAAAAGAGACGGAACGACTTCAAGGTTTGTTCGTTTTGGACGATGAAGAGAAGGAAGCGCTACGACCGGTGCTGTTCGAACTGAAGCGACAGAATGAACTGAACGCGACGTTGCTCGAACAGTCGCTCCGGTATATCAATTGGCATTTGGATATGCTCATGCCAGAAGCAGACGATTTCACATACGGGCAACAGGCGTTCGAGACACGCTCGTTCAGCCGTGACGTATAAGGAGGAACATTCATGGGTTCAACATTTATGGGATTAGAGACGGCGCGCCGCAGTTTGACGACGCACCAGTGGGCGCTGCAGGCGACGGGCAACAACATCGCCAACGCCTCGAACCCGGGCTACTCGCGTCAACGACTGACGCTCGGGATGACCGAACAACTCAGTGTCAACTTCGGCGGCACGAAAGCCGGCCAATTTGGGACAGGTGTCCGTGGGGAGACGCTCGCCCGCATCCGTGACTTGATGGTCGACCAACAATACCGTGACGAGACGGTCAAAAACTCGTTTTATGCGACGAAAGAAGCGGCGTTCGGCCGGATGGAGGACATCATCAACGAACCTTCTGAGAACGGGCTCGCCAAATCGCTCGACTTGTTCTGGGGCGCACTCCAAGACTTGGCGGTCAACCCGGACGATACCGGCGCCCGCAGCGTCGTGCGTCAACGGGCGATGACACTCGCTGATACGTTCAACTATATGTCATCCTCGCTCACGAAAGTCCAAGATGATTTGAAGTCAGAAGCCGATGTCGTCATCAAGAAAGTGAACGATTTGTTGACGAAGATTAGCGATGTCAACCGTCAAATCGGGGACTCGGAGCCCCTTGGCGTTCTACCGAACGAACTATATGACGAGCGCGATCGCTACATGGACGAGCTCGCGCAATACGTCGAGTTCGAACGCAAACCGGTCGATTACTTGAACGGGGAGACGCGTGGTAACTCGCAGCGGATGGCCGAGGGGCGAATCGAGATTGTTGTCAAAATCGGGGGTGTCGATCAGACTCTCGTCAGCGGGATCACAGGTGACGTCGGTTCATTCGGTCAGTCAAGTTATAAAGAAGCAGGGGCGCTTGCGACTGACCCGATGATCTCGATGCCGTACGACGATATGCCGAATGGAAAGTTGAAGGCGCTCGTTGAAATGTATGGTTCTTCGACAGGACCTGAGGCGAAAAACGGAAAGTTTACGATCATTTTGAGTGATTTGGACACAATGGCCAGAGAATTCTCGACAGCGTTCAATACAATGCACAACACATTCTTCGACGGCAATCCTGACGAGGCGCTCCGTACAAATGGAATCGACTTCTTTGTCGTCGGTGGTGCCTCGACGATCACGGTCAACCCGGATATCATGAAAAACCTTGATTTGATTGCGGTCTCAAAAGACAAAAACATCGGGGACGGCAGTGGGGCGTTAGACCTCGCTGACCTGAAAAACACGGCGCTCACGTTTACAGGCGGATCGACCACGGCGACGACGTCCGTCGGGAAGTTTTATCAGAACGTGATCGGCAACATGGCGGTCGAAGCCAGTCAGAGCGGAAGTCTCGCCAAGAGTACGTTCGCGCTCATGGCTAGCTCGGACCAGCGCCGTCAATCGGTCAGTGCGGTGTCGCTCGACGAAGAGATGACGATGATGATTCAGTACCAGCACGCCTATAACGCTGCGGCACGGAACATCACGGCGGTCGACGAGATGCTCGACAAAATCATTAACGGCATGGGTGTCGTAGGGAGGTAATGAGTAATGCGTGTCACACAAACGATGCTCACACAGACGAACTTGAAACATTTATCGAGCAGCTATAACACGCTCGCCCGCGTCCAAGAACAACTGATCAGCGGGAAACGGATCCAAAAAGCGTCCGAGGACCCGGTCGTCGCGATGCAAGGCATCCGTTACCGGACCGAAGTGCGCGAAGTCGACCAGTTCCGTCGTAACGTCAGCGAAGCGACGAGCTGGATGGACTTGACCGACTCGACGTTGAACGAAGTGACGGAAGCCGTCAAACGGATCCGTGAACTGACGACGCAAGCGGCGAACGACACGTACGAGTCGTCGCAACGCGAGATCATCAAGAGTGAGATCGACCAACTCGTCGAACATATCGGTTCGCTCGCGAACTCGAAAGCGGGCGAGAAGTATATTTATAACGGGACGAAGACAGACAAGCCGCTTATTAATATCGCCAATCTAAAAGCATATTTGGCGAGTACGGACCCGGCTGCTCCTGTGGCCGATATTTATGAGAGCGGGGCTGTTCCGGCTGGTAGCGGTGAAATCAAATTTGAAGTGTCAAAAGGAATCACGGTTCAAGTGAATATGCAGCCGGAGACCGTCTTCGGTGAAGAGTTGTTCAAAGGATTGCGTGACTTGAGTTTGGCGCTTCAAGACTCGACGAAGAGCGGACAAGACTTCTCGACAATGCTCGGGACGCTCGACACGCTCGGGCAAAGCTTGATCACGGAGCGGGCTGAACTCGGGGCTCGCGCCAACCGGCTCGAACTCGTCGATAATCGTCTGCAAGACCACGAAATCATCGCCAAGACGATCATGTCGAACAATGAAGATATCGATATCGAGAAAGTCATCATGGAGCTCAAGTCACATGAGACGGTACACCGGGCCGCACTCTCAGCCGGGGCCCGCATCATCCAGCCGACGCTCCTCGACTTCCTCCGGTAAGCGCGGATGAACCTGGCGAGACTTGAGATGCGGCAGACACAGGCCGCGATCCAGATGACGTCGAACCGCCCCGTGCTCGAGATGAGACAAGGGCGGGCCGATGTGTCGATGACGCAAGGCAAGGTCGAGATGACGCAACAGACGAGACAAGGCACGCTCGAAGTCGACTCTTCGGTCGCACGCAGTGAGAGCAATTTGAAAAGCGCGCTCGAACTCGGCCGCTACTTCGGCCAGCTCGGCGAACAAGGCGTGCGCGAGGCGACGAGCCAGACGGCCCGGGAAGGCGATCAACTCATGCGGATCGAGAACGGTAACCCGATTCCGAGCATCGCTGCGAGCAAAGTGAACGACCCGTACCCGATCGTCGACATGGGCTATATGCCGAAGTCGATCGACCGCGTCAAGTTGACGTATACGCCGGCGGATGTCAAAATCGAATGGAACCTGACGCCGGCACAAATAGATGTATCGCTTACCCCGGCCGAGATTTCGTTCACACCATGGACGACGGACATCTCGCTTCGCCAAGAGGCGTCGCTCGAGATGTGGCCAATCGGTGGCATGTATGATGAGACGCGTTGAAAGTGAGGACAAACCATGTTCATTGAGACAGATTATTTTGGCAAGATTGAAGTGAATGATGAAGAGACGATTTCGTTCGTCAGCGAGGTGCCCGGTTTTCCGGACTCGAAGACGTTCGTCCTCATCCCGTACGGGGACGACCTCCCGTTCTGGTCGTTGCAGTCGATCGAAGATTCGGCTTGTGCGTTCGTCGTGACGAACCCGTTCTGGCATAAGGCGGATTATGCGTTCGAACTGACGGACGGTGCCAAGGAGCAGCTCGCGATCGGTGAGGCCGAGCACGTCTCGGTATACGCCATCGTCACGCTTCGCGAACCGTTCGACGCCTCGACGCTCAACTTGAAGGCACCGATCGTCATCGAGACGAAAGAGCGCCGTGGCAAGCAAGTCATCTTAGACGATGCCTACTCGGCCCGCTACCCGCTCGGCGGCCAGAAAGCAGAGGTGCGCTGATGCTCGTATTGAAACGAAAACAAGGTGAGGCGATCCATATCGGCGACGATGTGACGCTCACCGTGCTCGCCATCGAAGGCGACCAAGTCAAGCTCGGCATCGACGCCCCGCGTCACATCGACATCCATCGCCACGAGGTGTATGTCCAGATGCAAACCGAGAATGAATCGGCCCGCGATAGTGCCAATTTGATGAAACAAATGCTTAAAAACAAGTCGGAAGCATGAGCTTTCGACTTTTTAGCTGGCTGAATTTTTAGATAGGCTGACACGTGTCGCACGGGTACGATAGGATAGACAGGAAGAATTGGGAAAGGATTGGGTCGATTGGGTCAGGTTGTAAACATTTTTTTCATCAATATCAGCATCATCTATTTGCTCATTTCGTTGACGTTCTATGTGATGCGTGACGTTTTGCCGATTCAAGTGTCGTCACCGCTCGCCATCCGCATCGGGTTCGGGCTGTCGAACGGACTGATCGCTGTGTTGCTGACGATCAACTCAATCATAGTCGACGGGGCCAAAATCGACCTGCGGATCATCCCGTTCGCACTCGCGGCGGCATTCGCCGGTCCGGTCGGGGTGACCGTCGCCATCCTCACATCTGTCGCGGCCAGGTTGATGACAGAGGGATTCAGTGCGGTCATCATGAACGCCTTCGTCATGATCGGCATTTTTTGGGTGATTGCCGTCGGGCTCGGTCGTCAATCTGTGCGCCGAGGTCATTCGTTCGCGGTGTACATCGCGATCGGCATGGCGCTCGTCCTCGTCCGCGTCGTCGGCAACGTCTCGCTCGATACGTTTATTGACGTGTTCATCCCGTATTTCCTGATGACATCGCTCGGGGCTTGGATGTGCTACTGGGGTGCCAAGAAGTTGGAGACCCATCTTTGGATGTTCCGTCTGCATACCCATCGGGCGACGGTCGACGAGTTGACGGGACTCCCGAACCGCTACATGACGCTCGAACGGTTGAGCGAGGTGGAACTGTCTGGTCGGCCATGGGCACTCTTCGTCATCGATGTCGACCATTTCAAGCAATTGAACGATACATATGGCCATCGTGCCGGCGACGAGGCGTTGCGTCAAATCGGTGAGACGTTACGCCTGAACTGCCCGGACGGGGGATTTGTCGGTCGGTACGGCGGCGAAGAATTTTTGATGGTCGTCGAAGGTGCAGGGGAGGCCGTCGTGGCGCTTGCCGACGCGGTCGTCGATGTCGTCCGTGAGACACCGTTCACGTTCGAGGGGGAAGCAATCCCGATGACGATCTCGATCGGGGCGTCGGTCGCCGACGCCGAACCGAGCATGCTTGTGTTCGAGCGGGCCGATGCGGCGCTCTATGCGGCGAAGATGAGCGGACGCGATCAGGCACGGTTAGGATAACGCGAAAGGTCGGCCCCGGGGCCGACCTTTTTAGTGGATATTTTTCTTTTTGAACTGTCCGCCCCGGACGTCGTGGATGTTACCGATGGCAAGGAACGCCTTCTCGTCATAGTCGTCGAGGATGTCTTTCAATTTCGTCTCCTCTAGACGGCTGATGACAGTGAAGACGACTTTTTTGCCGTCACCCGTATACGCCCCTTCGCCGTGAAGGTACGTCACACCGCGGCCGAGTCGGTCCATGATGGCTTGACCGACGTCGTCCGGCGACGTCGTGATGATCCACGCCGCTTTCGATTGGTCGATCCCTTCTAACACGATATCGATCGTCTTGAAGGCGACGAAATAGGTGATAAGCGAGTACATGGCCCGGTCCCAGCTGAAGACAAAGCCGGCCGTGCCGAGGATGAAGATGTTGAAGAACATGACGATCTCGCCGACCGAGAACGGGAGCCGGTCCGTGAACGACACGGCCAAAATCTCGGTCCCGTCGAGCGAACCGCCGGCCCGGATGACGAGCCCGATCCCGGCGCCGAGCAAGAAGCCGCCGAACACGGTTGAGAGGAGCAGATCGTCCGTGAACGGTTCGATTGAGTGCAATAGGATCGTGAAGCCCGACATGAGTAAGATCGCGACGAGCGTGACGACGGCGAACGTCTTCCCGATCTGGCGGTAGCCGAAGTAAATGAACGGCAAATTGAATAAGACGAGCCAGATGGCGATTTTTGTTTCCGTCAGATAAGAGACAATGATCGAGACGCCGACGATGCCGCCGTCGATGATCTGGTTCGGGACGAGGAACGCCTCGAGTCCGATGGCGAAAATGAAGGCGCCGATCAAGAGGAGCAGCGCTTTCGCGAAGAGCTCGGTCGGTTTGATCGGGTTATGTTCCCGCTTTAAGCGGAGCACTTCCTCCGGGGTCGGGGAAGGCATCGGTGGACGCTGCATCGCGTATCGCCCCTTTCCTTTTTGTTTTAGTATAGCAAACCTCACAACGGATTTTACGGTCGAGGCAGGAAATCTGACACAAATTATGGAACAAGTCGAGAATCAGGAAGGAGAGATCTCATGCGTCCATATGGATTGTTCGGCAAGTTGACCGCCGTCCCGGGTGAGCGCGACACGTTGCTCGCGATCTTGCTCGAGGCGGCCGAGGCGATGAAACAAGAGTCGACGTGCGCTATGTACCGGGTGAACGTCTCACTCGATGACGATTCGATTCTCGTCTACGAGGTGTGGGAAAGTGTAGACGCCCATCAACAGTCGCTCTCGCTTGAGACGACGAAGACGCTGATCGAGCGGGCGCGACCGGTCTTGGCTAAAGTCGAGCGCTTGGCCGTGTTCGAGCCTAGAGGCGGGCATTGAAAAACATCCACGTCCGCGGACGTGGATGTTTTATCAAGATTTTGTCAAACTGCCTTTGACCTGCTCATAAAACTCGTCCATCATGCCGGTACGACTGCCGAGCTGACAAATGAGTTCGAGCGTTTCTTTATAGAACTTTTTGACGAGTCCTTTGTTTTTGACTTCCATCGACGCGAGCGTCTTGTCGAGGTTTTGGAGGATCTCCTCGATCTGGTTATCCGAGTCCGGTTTGACGACCGTCATGTTATCCGGGATCTTGACGACTTTTTCTTGTTCCTGGTGACGGAACGAAGCGCCGAAGCCAAGGTTCTCGATGAACAAGTGCGGCATCGCCTTCTGACCGAAGAATTGTTGGTGCCACTCGCTCGCTTTCATCGTGTCCATGTCTTGCTTGAACGTGGACGCCGTCGAGACGTATTTTTTAAACAGATCCGTCATGAATTTTTCGATGACCGGGATTTGCAGGGCGAAGACGTTTTTTAAGAGCGCGTCGAGCTGTGCGCGCGACAATTGGGATTCGTTTGACATGTCAGTTCCTCTTTTCTATAATACGATATCTTCATCGTATGGGATTGGCGGACGGGCGTCAACGCATCCTAAAAAGTTTTTTCAGAATATTTAATGATTTGGTGATGTTTTGTGCGATAATCGTCTCATGGCAGTCATCAAAGAGGAGTGAGTTCAACATGAATAAAACAGTAAAATGGGCCGTCGCGCTTGGCGTGACCGGTGCCCTCGTCGCAACGGTCGGTGTCGTCTCGTCACGCGGACGGACCGATGATACGTCACAGACGATCCGTGACCGCGACCTCGGCTACGAGATCATTCTCCCATCGAAGATCGCCGAGGCGATCGAGCGCGGTGACGTCTATATCGAGAAAGCACAAGACGTCGTCGATGTCGGCGATAAAAATAGCTACGGCACGTTCGACCTCTACTATAACGTCGAGGAGGGGGACGACCAACTGTTGTTCCACCTTGACTTGATCGACCGTGAACTCTCGGAAGAGGCGTTCGCGACCGAAATCGGTTACGGCAACTATCTCGGTGCGAGCGACAAGACGTTCTTCTGGGTCGAACCGACTGAGGCCGTCCCAGGCGCTGAGGCGCATACGGATGAGATCGCGGAGCTGCTCGAGACGCTCCCAGAGCTCGAGTTTAAATTGATCGATTGATCTGGACGCCTGTCATGAGACGGGCGTTTTTTTGTTTGCTGAATAAGATAATCTATTATATAGTTAGGTTAACTAACTATATAAGGGGGCGCAACAGATGTCTGTAATTCAACATTTCAACACACTGTATGACAGCTACTTAAGACGTTTACAGAAGGAAATTGAAGTCCATGAGTATGACGACATCACGGTCGCGAATTATCCATACATCTTGGCGATTTATGAGGAAACATCAATCACCGTCTCATCGCTTGCCGAACGGATGGGCGTCAAGAAAGCGTCCGTGTCTCAAATGCTCGACCGCCTCGTCAAAACGGGATATGTCGAACGGGTACGTCAGGAGACAGATAAACGAAGTATTCAAGTGAGACTGACACCGCGTGGGCGTGAGTTCGTCGACACGGAAACGGGCGTCTATATACGCTTTATCGATCACATCTCACAAGCGCTCTCGCCAGAAGAATGGCAAACGTTCGAGCGGTTGCTCGGACAGTTAGCCGAGGCGGCAGACGATGAATCTTGAATTCGTTCTCGCCGCGCTAGGTCTCGCCTTGCTCGACAGTCTGAACCCGGCGACGATTGCCACGATGATGGTGCTGCTGCCGCTTGTTCGAAAAAAGTGGCATGCGAGTCTATTTATTGTCGGGACGTTTGTCGTATACACGGTTGCGGGAATCGCCATATATACAGGGCTCGATCGCTTGCTGCGAGATGTCTTGTCTTCGTGGCTCGAGCGATTCACGACTCAAGTGGGGATATCGTTACTCGTCATCGGACTGGGCTGTCTCGTGTATGGCGCCGTCACGACGCTGCGTTTATTCAGGCGAATCCGAGCAAACGAGCCGTTGCCAGACGTCGTGGGGACGCTTGTCCGCACCGTGAACCCGTATTCGATTATCGTACTTTCGGTCTCGTCAACGTTTCTTGACTTGCCGACGGCTTTACCGTTGTTCGGCTTCGTCGCAATCCTATCTGGGGCAGGGCTTGAAATCATTGTCAGTCTGATCGCGTTCGTATGCTATGGGGTGGTGTATATCGCACCGATGGCCATGGTCTATGGTCTGTACATCTATTTTCATGGAGATGCGCGCTACGTCCGTTTCGAACGTTCGTTTCGCCACTTGTTGAACGTTTCAAGCGTTTATCTGATTCCGGTGTTCTTGTTTCTTTTAGGCGGTTGGCTCGTCTTCAATGGGATTGCACGGCTCGGGGTGGACATGTAAATCGCTTCCGTGCAAAATGGAAAAGAGGTGATTGGATGAATTGGACAGTAGAAGAAGCAAGACAGGCAGAACATGTAACAGCGCTCGAAGGAGCGGTCAACGTGCATGACGCGATCGACGTGAAGATCGGTCACGTCGCGGTCGGACAGAACGACTACGCCGTCTATGACGGTGAGACGTTGATCGGTTATTTGATGTTGTTCCCGTATCTCCCGAACGAGTATGAGGTGAATGCGCTCGTCCATCCGGACTATCGCCAGCAAGGCGTCTTCACGGCGCTCCTAGATGCAGCGAAACGCGACGCGAAAGAGAACGGTTGCGAGGCGTTCACGTTCGTCATCGACCGCAAGTCGAAGTCGGGTAAGGCGGTCGTCGACCACATTCAAGCGGCGTATCAGTTCTCGGAGTACAACCTCGTCTTGAAGAAAGCCGAGCTGTTCTTGAAACCGAACGAGGTGTCGCTCCGTGAGGCAACCGACGCCGACCGTCCCGTCATCATCGAGACGCTCAGTGAGGCGTTCGGTGACCCGGTCGATGTGACCGAGAACATCTACAGCCAAATCGACACGCCGGACCGGGTGACGTACATCGGTGAAGTTGAAGGCCGTCCCGTCGGTGTCATCCGCGCGCTATTGTCGGGAGACGATGCCGCGAGCATCCACGCGTTCGGTGTGCGGGCGAGCGATCAGGGTCAGGGCTACGGCACGAAGATGTTGAAGCAGATGGTCCAACAACTGTTCCGTATGGGCCGCACGAAGCTCGAACTCGACGTCGAGACCGAGAACAAGGCCGCGCTCGAGATCTACAAGCGGGCCGGATTCGCTGAGAACGGCGGCTATGAGTTTTACTTACTAGAACTGTGAGGTGGAGACGATGGTTCGCAATTTGAAATGGTTAGGTGCCGCGTTTGAGGCATTGCTCGGCATCCCGGTGCTCGGTGGACTGTTCATCATCAGTATGGGGTATTCACCGCTCGGATTCATGCTCGTGTTTCACATCGTCGTGTTGATTCTGTCGGTATCGCGGCTGAACAAAGTCTCGTTCGGCCCGATCGTCGGGATTACGGCGTCGGTGCTCGGCTTCATCCCGTTCGTTGGCATGATGTTGCACTGGGTGGCGGCGATCGCCCTTGCAATCGATGCGCTCACGACGACCCGTGAACGGACACGTGTGATAAAAGAAGACGACCGGTTTTAACGGACGCTCTCGAAGTCGAGGGCGTTTTTTTCATTGACCAAAACTTCAAGTGAAAACGCTATACAAAAGCTTCCAAGTGGACGATATAGTAGGTGATGAATTACACAGAGGAGGAACTCATAGTGAAAGTATTTAAAAACTTTACGACTCAACTGCTCGCCTGGATCTTGGTCACATCCTTCATTACAGGCGGGGCGGTCGGGTTCATCACGCTTCAATTAACTGAGCTCGAACTAGCTAAGGGTCAGGTCATGCTCGTCGGGACGGCCGTGGCCTTGCTCATTTCAGTACTAGGTGGGGGCGTCATTTACTTGATCGCCCGTCGCCCGCTTAAAGCGATCGAGTTAGCGTCAGACAAGGCGGTTGAGGTCGGCAACGGCGACTTGACGGTCGTGTTCGCGAGTGAGACGACGAGCGACCGCTCGGAGATGGGGCGTCTGCTTCTGTCGATGGACAACATGGTCGAACACTTGCGGGAACAAGGGACGAACATGCGCTATACAGCGGACCAATTGACGGGTTCCGCGCAAGAGATTGCGGCAGCGGTCCAAGAAGGCAACACGGCCGGCGAAAGCATCCGCTCGGCGATGAACGCCTTGAACAAGATGCTCGAGGATAACGTCAACGCGACATACAGCTCGATGGACCTGCTCGGTGCCGTCGCCCGGACGATGGAGAACATCCGTAAAGAGATGGGCTCGGCGCTCGAATCGGCGAGCGAGATGCAACAAGAAGCCGAGAGCGGGAAAGGTTTGGCCTCGTCGTCGGTCGACGCGATGCATGCGATCGCTGGGAAAGTCGAACAGTCGTCGACACTCAATAGTCAATTGACGGAGAAGACAGGTGAGATCTCACGCATCACAGACGTCATCAGCGACATCTCGGCGCAGACGAACTTGCTCGCACTTAACGCGTCAATCGAGGCGGCGCGGGCCGGTGAGCACGGACGCGGTTTCGCGGTCGTCGCGGCCGAAGTCAAAAAGCTCGCCGAACAGACGGCGAACTCGACGCAAGAGATCACAGATTTGATCGTCGACGTCAAACGTTTGGTCGGCGACACGTCGTCATCGATGGCGAACGTGAAAGCGGAAGTCGAGACGGGTGTCGGGCTCGTCGAGAAAGCGGGCGGTGCGTTCGCGACGATCCACAGTTCGGCGAACGAAGTGTACAGTCACGTCCATTCGGTCGATGCGCTCTTAGACGAGTCACGTGGACAGATCGATTCGGTCGTCACGAACTCGGCTGGCATCGTTGGCATGGTCGAAGAGGCGTCACGCTACGCGACAGAAGTCACGTCGGCGGCGAGCCAGCAAGCGGCGAGCCTCGGCGAAGTGAACGGCGCGATGACGGAACTCGTCCGTGTCGCGGAGAGTTTGCAGAATGAGACGGAGCAAATGAAGACGGAAGCGTAATTCTTAAAGCGTATGCGAAATGCATGCGCTTTTTTGCTACACTACAGGTGGAGGGATGTCTCGTGAAAATTGATGTGGAAGCAGTCCTGTCACTCCCGGCGTATGCTGGGGCGACCGTCATCGCCGGTCGAAACGGGATGAACCGGGGCGTGAACAACGTCTCATTCATGGAAGTGCCTGATATTTTGCCATACGTCTCAAAAGGGAATTTATTGCTGACTACGTTTTATCCGATTGCGGGTAACGAAGTGGCGATGCAACAACTAGTTCCGCGATTGGCTGAAAAAGGACTGGCTGGTCTTGCGGTGAAAGTTGGCCGATACGTCACGGAAATCCCGGAAGTCATGATTGAGGCGGCCGACCGGAACGACTTTCCGCTCATCGTGCTGACGGAAGATGCGAATTTGTCTGAATTGAGCAACGCCGTCCTCGAAGTCTTGTTAGAAAAACAGAACTCGATTCTGAAGTTTCGAGATGAGATTCATCAACAGCTGATGCGATTACTACTGAACGGGGCCCATATCAATACGTTTGTCACCGTATTGTCCGGTATGATTCAAATGCCTGTTTTTTTATTTTCGGGATATGGGGAACTGCTCGCCCAGTCGGTTTCAGATGAGCCGTTCGAACGGGATGAGACCTCGATGACGTTAGGGAACCGGACATTCGGTCTCGACGAAGTCATCCGGCAACCGATTCGGGTCGGTGAGGAACAGCTCGGGGAATTGATTGCTTTAGATGTCGCAGAAAAGCGAAATTCGAATATTCACGTCGCGATGGAGCAGGCGTCGATTTTACTCGCACTCGATTTTCAACGAGAACGTGCCATCGTTCAGCAAGAACGTAATTATTTAGATGCTTTTTTACGAGATATTTTAAACGGAAGGTTCCGGAGCGAAGAGGAAGTCATCCGACGCGCCAATACATTCAATTGGGAATTGACGTTGCCTCTCGGTATGATTGCCGTCGAGCGAAAAGCTTCGCTCGCATTCTCGGAAAATGAAACGATTGAGCGGTTCGAACGCTGGTTATCAGGACGGTTTGCCGAGCGAGATTTCGTACATAAAGTGATTTATTATGAGGACAGTTTGATTTGTTTCTTAAACAAACCGGAGAAAAAATCGCTTGCAGAAATCGGGAACTACATTTACGACCAAGCTGAACGAGCAGGGTACGATGTGATCATCACCTATTCGCGAATGGTCGACCATTTACGAGACGTAGCGAACGAGTATGAGCGATTGCGTCAAGCGTTACGAATTATGCGTTCGATCGATACCGAGCCTGTGCAATCCTATGATGCGCTCGGCGTCTACTCGATTCTGTTCGAGCTCCAGGATGAGACGTCGCTTCAAGAATTTGTGGAGAGTCGGATCGGTCCGATTTTAGGTGAAGAAGAGTTGTTGCGGACGTTGCTTATGCTGATTCGATGCCAAATGAACGTTCAAAAAGCATCCCAACACTTATTCATACACTACAATACGTTGCGTTACCGTATCGAGCGGTTGAAAGATTTAGGGTTGGAATTAAACGACGGGGAAAAAATGAGCGAGTATTATGTGGCCTATCAAGCCCATCACTTGCTGAAAAGCCGTCTTTGAGACGAATGGTTGGCCATTTCATGGCGACGATTCGTCTTTTTGTTTGTACAATGTGTGACAGCAATCAAGTGGTAAGTAGGTAAACAAGCATGGTTGAGCCATTTCAAAGGCTATTATCAATAGTTGATAAAATGAAAGCGTTTCATTCGTGTTTTGTTGACAATGATTGATAAAAGCGTCGGTGTTACTTTAAGGGTGTACCAATAATTCGCGAATTTGCAGTCATCATTAAGAAATGAGGTCATGCCTATGGACTCACCATTTCGTATCAAATATTGGACAAGGGGAGATGTGGACGGATACTTCGGCCTATTCACCAACAATTTAACAAATCTACTCGTGATGGCGGGGTTGCTTCATCTTGCCATCGGTCTGCCGGTCGCCCTCGTATACGGTAAAATATTGCCCGCTGTCGGATTGTCCATTTTTGTCAGCAGTCTATTTTATACGTATATGGCCGTTCGTCTGGCCAAGGCGGAACAGCGGACGGATGTCACAGCGCTACCGACCGGCGTCAGCGTCCCGCACATGTTCTTGATCGTCTTTTTGATCATGGGTCCCGTGTACTGGAAGACACAAGACCCGTACCTCGCCTGGACGACCGGTCTCGTCTGGTGCTTCGTTAACGGCCTGATCGCAATGAGTGGTTCGCTGATTGGCCCGAAGATTCGGGAATGGCTACCTCGTCCTGCGATGCTCGGGACACTGACCGGGGTGTCGCTCACCTTTATCGCGATGGCACCCGCGATGGATACGTGGGATGTACCGTATATCGGACTCGTGTCACTTAGCATCATCCTGCTCGGTTGGTTCGGGAAAGTGAAGATGCCGTTCCACCTTCCGGTCGGACTCGTCGCCATCGTTGTCGGTACGTTGATTGGTTGGGTGAGCGGGGTGATGGATGTGCGCGAGGTGAGCGAGTCGCTCGCAGCGGTCAATTTGTCGGCACCGACCTTTTCGCTCACGCGTCTTCTCGATGGATGGTCGGTCGCCCTTCCGTTTCTCGCCTCGGCTGTGCCGCTTGGTATCTATAACTTCATGGAAACGATCGATAATCTTGAGAGCGCGGAAGTCGCTGGTGACAAATACCCGACGCGGCAAGCACTCGTGTTCGACGCCACGTCGACACTCGTTGCGAGCTCGTTTGGAAGCCCGTTTCCGATTGCGGTTTATATCGGCCACGCCGGATGGAAAGAAGCGGGGGCACGGCTTGGCTATTCGTGGATGACTGGTGTGACGATGCTCGTCTTGACCTGGTTTGGCATCGTTTCCGTGTTATACGCCATCATCCCAGTCGTCGCGATTTTACCGATCCTAATCTATATCGGTCTTATCATCGGTGCCCAGGCGTTCCAGGAGACGAGCCCACGCTACGCCCCGGCCATCATTTTGGCCATCATTCCTTGGGTGGCGAACTGGGGGCACAACATCGTCAATACGTCGTTGAATGCGGCCGGAACAGATGCGTCGACCGTCGGTTACGCTTCGATTCTCGCGGCTGGTCTCAACTATGAAGGAATGGCGGCACTCGGTGCGGGTGCGATTCTTGTCAGCGTGCTGTGGGCAAGTATCCTCGTCTTTATCATCGACCGAGACTTCGCGAAGGCTGCATTCACGAGCCTCATCGCGGCAATCCTTGCCTTCTTCGGGATCATCCATGAGGAAACGGTCGGCTTCGCTGTCAACAACGGAATGGCCCTCAGTTATGTCATCATCGGAGTGCTGTTTTACATCGTCGGAAAAAATAAATCAACCCATCAACTAGGAGGACTTAACTATGAACACGACAACCGAAATGATCATGCAAGCTAAACCCTATGAATTTACGTTCCGCTCTGAGTCGACGGCACTCGTCTTGATTGATATGCAACGCGATTTTTGTGCGCCGGGTGGATTCGGTGAAAAACTCGGGAACGATATCACCCTTACCCAATCGATCATTCCACAGACGAAGCGTGTCCTCGAGGCGGCACGTGCCGCCGGCATGACCGTCATCCATACGCGTGAAGGACATGTGCCGGACTTGTCGGACTGCCCGCCAAGCAAATTGAATCGCGGGAAAAAGCAAGGCGCTGGCATCGGTGATGAAGGTCCGATGGGACGTATCCTCGTCCGCGGCGAATACGGGCATGACATCGTCGATGAGTTGAAACCACTGGATGGAGAGACGATCATCGACAAACCCGGAAAAGGTGCTTTCTACAATACAGAACTTGACGACGTGTTGAAGCAAAAGGGGATCACCCATCTCCTCGTCGGAGGTGTGACGACACACGTGTGTGTGCAGACGACCATCCGGGAAGCGAACGATCGTGGTTACGAGTGTCTGTTGCTTGAAGACTGTTCGGCAGCGTTTGACCCGAAAGACCACGAGGACTCGATTCGCATGATTCACCAACAAGGGGGCATCTTCGGCTGGACGGCACCGTCTAGTGAATTCTTGAACGCGATTGGAGGAGGAGACCATGAATGACCGACACGTCACCCCATGGTTCGTGAAAGGGGATTTGAACGGCTTCTTCGGTTTATTCAGTAACGTGCTCACGAACTTGTTGGCGGCGATCGGGTTACTCGTGTTCGCCATCAACATGCCGGGTGATATCGTCTACGGAAAAATCGTACCGGCGACGGCTGTCGCGGTCGGGCTCGGCGGGATCATTCTCGCTATCCAGGCTCGTCGCCTATCGCAACGGGAAGGCCGTGACAACGTCACAGCAATGCCATACGGGATTAGTGTCCCGCACTATTTTGTCGTCGCCTTCGCCGTCATGTTGCCGGTCTATGTTCAAACGAATGACTGGATGATTGCCTGGGCGGTCGGGGTCGCCTGGAATATCGTCCAAGGACTCATCATGACTCTCGGTGCGTTCATCGGACCGTTCATTCAAAAGTATATTCCGCGCTCGGCGATGCTTGCGTCACTCGCGGGGATCGCGCTCACCTACATCGCGATGAACCCGCTCGGCCAAGTGTACACGACACCTTATATCGGTCTGTTGACACTCGTCATCGTCCTCGCCGGATGGCTCGCCCACAAACGGCTCCCGGGAAATATGCCGGCTGGTCTCATGGCGATCGCTGTCGGGATGGTGCTCGCTTGGGCGACCGGCTACATGGACTTCAATGAGGTCCGTACGGCCGCAGCAGGGTTCTCGGTCGCATTCCCGTCCATTTTCGGATTTGATTTGCTCGCAGAAGGATTCGCCTTGCTCGCACCATTCTTGCCGGCTGCAATCCCGCTCGCGATCTATGACTTCCTAGAGAGCCTAGACAATATCGAAAGTGCCTCGGCGGACGGGGACCATTATCCGACGACCGTAACGATGCTCGTTCCAGGGTTGCTCACACTCGTCGGCGCCGTACTCGGAAGCGTCTACCCTATGATTATCTACATCGGACATCCAGGTTGGAAGAAAGCCGGGGCACGCGTCGGGTATTCGCTCGCGACCGGGGTCGGAGTCATGATCCTCGCCTTCCTCGGATTGCTCCCGCTCGTCTTGTCTGTCATTCCACTCGTCGCGTTGCTGCCGATTCTCGTCTACATCGCGATGGTCATCGGGGCACAAGCGTTCGGGGAGACGGAGAAGCGGCATATCCCGGCGCTCATCATCGCACTCATGCCGTTCGTCGCCAGCTATATCATCACCCAAATCAACAATACGCTCGGCGCCATCGGGACATCGGCTCAAGAAGTCGGCTATGCGACACTCGCCGCGAACGGCATCCCTTATCTCGGATGGCGGACGCTCGGTTCGGCAGACATTTTGGTATCGATGCTCCTCGCGACGATCGTCATCTATATCATCGATAAGAAGTTCCGCCTCGCCGCGGTCTACGCAGGGATTGCCGCACTCCTTTCCTTCTTCGGCATCATCCATAGTGCTGAAATTGGGATTGGCGTCGGGATGGATGTGACCATCGGCTACCTCGTCGCAGCAGCGGGTCTCGTCGGACTCAGTTACTATCGGGCGAGTGAGGACCAAGTTGTAGAGCAAGAGAAGGTGTCATAATGTTGCGGCTCGAGGGGGGGCGTCGAGATGAAGCGCTTGATATCGGTCAGTTGAACGGTCAAGTCGGCTATGTACACAGTGTCTTTCAAAACGTGTTGAACATCGAGTTGCTCGAGGACGATCGCTTGATTGCCATCTCCACGCCACGACGACCGCTCGCGCCAGACATGGTTCAACTGAATCAGATGATTGATTTTCGAACGGTCGCACCTGATATCGGCAACCGGGTCACCTTTGGAGAAGTCCTCGCCTTTGAGAACGGAATACAGGTGTCGCTTGAGGCGACACCTGTCAACCTTCTCGTCAAGACTTGCGAGTTCGACGATGCCTCAATCGATAGACTCTACACGTTTCTCGTGACGTATGGGAAAGCAGGCGGAATGCTCCGTCCTTATCAGAAAATGATGGAGGGTACGGCGACCGGCCACTGGAACGCGGAAGAACGATTCATCGATCAGGTTATGCAGGAAGGCCGTCTCGAACGATTGATCGGGCTCGGGCCTGGCCTCACGCCCGCAGGTGACGATTTCGTGAGCGGTAAAATACTCGGAGACCAGATACTCGGGAGAGTACCTGAACTCGGATGGGGCGCGCTGCTTGAGAGTCGGGATAAGACGACGCGTGTCAGTTACCACATGTTGCGTCACGCCTATCATGGACGGACGAATGAAGCAGTACTTACTTTTTTTGAACAATTGACAGATGCAGCCATGCAGGAAGCGGCAAAACGTGTGCTTGAGATCGGCTCCACGTCAGGTACCGATTTTTTAACGGGCGTCCACGCCGCACTCATCGAACAAAGGAGTGGGAAACTTGGATCATCAAACAATCATAAAGAAGAAAACATATCATGATTCGGTGACGCTCATGTCACTCGCTGGTAAGTTGAAGAAGCGAGACGGGGTCGAGGAAGTCATCGTCTCGATGGCGACCCCGATGAACAAAGAATTGCTTGAAAACGTCGGACTGATGACAGAAGAGGCGAGCACGGCGACGGATGCTGACTTGATCATCGCGTGCCGGGCTGAGGCGGACGTTCTGCCATCGCTCCTCGCAGAAGTCGACGACGCGCTTGGTGCCAAAAAGACAGCGGCGAAACGAAACGGAAAAACGAGTGTGACGACTTTCAACGCGGCGCTCGACATGAGCCCGGACGCGAACCTTGCGGTCATCTCGGTACCCGGTGAGTTCGCAGCACGTGAAACGCGACGGGCGCTCGAACAAGGGCTCCACGTCATGTTGTTCAGTGACAACGTCTCGGTCGAAGATGAGCGGGACTTGAAGACATACGCCGCGGGAAATGGATTGTTCGTCATGGGACCGGACTGTGGCACGGCGATGATCAACGGGACCGGACTCTGTTTCGCCAACGACGTGAAGCGAGGTGGCATCGGGATGGTCGCTGCCTCTGGCACGGGACTCCAAGAAGTGATGGTCCAAGTCGACCGTCTCGGCTACGGTGTGTCGCAAGCGATCGGTACAGGGGGACGTGACTTGTCGAGTCACATCGGTGGCATCATGATGCGGCAAGGCATCGACGCATTGCTCGCGGACGAGTCGACGGACGTGCTCGTCGTCATTTCGAAACCGCCTGCGCCAGAAGTCGAACAGATGATTCTTGAGCGGGTCGCTCATGCGACGAAACCGGTCGTGCTCTGTCTCCTTGACGGGAAAGTGCCCGCTGATCTGCCGGAACATGTGACGTTCACGACGACGTTGTTCGAGGCGGCGCTCGCCGCAGCCCGGACGTATGACTCGAATCTTGAAGTGGAGCTCGTCTCAGACGAGGCATTGACATGGAGCCGTGTCGTACACCGGACACAAGGGACGGAGCGGTTCATTCGCGGTCTGTTCTGTGGAGGGACACTCACGGCCGAGGCGCTGTCGATTTTACGGGACCGGATCAGCCCGCTCACGAGTAACGTCGCGAAACGGACAGAAGAAAAAATGCCGGACGTCTTCATGAGCACGGGCCATACGCTCTGCGACCTCGGGGACGACGCGTTCACGGTCGGTAAGCCTCACCCGATGATTGAACCGGCGCTCCGGAACGGTCGTATCTTACAAGAAGCGGCTGATCCGACGTGTGGGGTACTCTTGCTCGATTTCGAACTCGGGTATGGATCACACGACGATCCGGTCGGCGAGACGCTTGAAACGTTGAAAGTAGCACAGGACATCGCGAAACGTGATGGGCGCATTTTACCGATTGTGACGTACATTTGCGGCACGGAGACAGATAAACAAGGATATGCCGATCAGAAGCGCCGTCTTGAACAGATTGGCGCGTACGTCGCTCGAAGTAACGCTGAGGCGGTCGAAATCGCTTGTACCATTGTCAAAAAAGGAGTGGAAATCCATGGCTAACTTGTTTGATTCAACGTTACACGCAATTAATATCGGTGCGTCTACGTTCTCAAAAGACATCGATCGTCAAGGGACGGATGTCGTTCAATATGACTGGTCACCGCCTGCCGGTGGGGACATGTCGCTGCTTGCCGTCCTCGATCAACTGAACACAAGCGAGACAGAAGAAAAGAACGCCGAGGCCGTCGCGAAGATCAAAGCGGCGCATCCGATGCTCGTCGGCATCAGTCATGCCCGCTATGAGATCCCAGGGATGCACGCGCGTCTCATCTTGCACGCCGGGCCGCCCGTCGAATGGCGTGATATGTGCGGACCGATGCAAGGTGCGGTCATCGGGGCCCTCTTATATGAAGGTCTAGCGACGACAGAAGCCGAGGCACGCGAACTCGCGGCGTCTGGTGACATCGAATTCGCGCCGTGTCACGAGCATGACGCCGTTGGACCGATGGCCGGGGTTATCTCGCCGTCGATGCCGGTTCACATCATTGAAAATGTTACCGATGGCAACCGGGCCTACTGCACGGTCAACGAAGGGCTTGGTAAAGTGCTCCGCTTCGGGGCGTTCTCGAATGATGTGCTCGAGCGATTGCGCTGGATCGAGAAAGTATATATGCCAGCGTTGCAAAAAGCGCTCGATGTCTCGGGAGCGGTCGACCTTCGTGCCTTGATCGCCCAAGCGCTCCATATGGGAGACGAGTGCCATAACCGCAACAAGGCGGCGACGAGCTTGTTCTTACGGGACATGTTACCGGCATTCCTTGCGGCGGACATGGCGGACGACGTCCGGAAACAAGCGCTCGCGTTCATTCAAAAGAACGAGCATTATTTCCTCAACTTGTCGATGCCGGCAGCCAAGGCGTCGCTTGAGGCCGGGCACGGCATCAAAGGATCGACGATTGTCACGGCGATGGCCCGGAACGGCGTTGATTTCGGCATTCGTGTGAGCGGGCTCGACGGTTGGTTCACGGCACCGGCGAACTATGTCGAAGGACTGCTGTTCCCAGGCTATACAGTCGAAGATGCGGCACCGGACCTTGGCGACAGTGCCATCACGGAGACGCTCGGCATCGGCGGGTTCGCCATGGGTGGGGCACCGGCCATCGTCCAGTTCGTCGGCGGGGCCGTCGAGGACGCGCTCGACTATTCGCGGGCGATGTATACGATCACAGAGGACGAGAACAACACGTACTCGATCCCGACGCTCGACTTCCGTGGCACGCCGCTCGGGATCGACGTTCGAAAAGTCATCGAGACGGGTGTCCTCCCGGTCATCAATACGGGGATGGCACACCGTGAGGCTGGAATCGGTCAAGTCGGGGCCGGCATCGTCCATCCGCCGCTCGATTGTTTCACAAAAGCGTTGAAAGCCTATTCAGAGGAGGTCAGCCATGTCTAACGTACTGATTGCATTAGGTGGAAACGCGCTTGGTAACAACCCGGCCGAGCAGCTCGAACTGGTCCGGGAAGCGGCGCGCTCGATTGTCGATTTGATTGAAGCGGGGCATGGGGTCATTGTCGCACACGGCAACGGTCCTCAAGTCGGGATGATTCATCAGGCGTTCGACGAAGCCGATCAGCTTCCAGACGTCCCGATGGCGGAAGCCGTGGCGATGAGCCAAGGATATATCGGGTACCATTTGCAGCAAGCGCTTCGTGAAGAGTTACGTCAGCGAAATGTCGACAAAGCAGTCGCCTCGATTGTGACGCAGACCGTCGTCGCCGCAGATGATCCCGCCTTCTCCAACCCAACGAAGCCGATCGGACAGTTTTATTCGAAAGATGAAGCCGGTCGGTTTGAGAAACGAGGAATGGTCTTTGTCGAGGATGCTGGACGTGGTTACCGACGCGTCATCCCATCACCTGAACCGATGGAGGTTGTGGAAATCGAGGTGATTCGAACACTCGTTGCGGCTGGTCATATCGTCATCGCTGGCGGTGGAGGCGGCATTCCGGTCATTGAACAAGAGGGACGACTCGTCGGGGTCGATGCGGTCATCGATAAAGACCGGGTGAGTGAACTGCTCGCACGCGAGCTCGACGTTGACATCTTATTCATCCTGACGGCCGTCGATCAAGTTGCGGTCGACTTTGGGAAGCCGTCGCAGCGTGGACTCGATATGTTATCGGTGGAAGAAGCGCGGACGCACATTCGTGACGGGCAGTTCCCGCCCGGTAGCATGTTACCGAAAGTGGAAGCGGCACTCGCTTTCGTGACATCTCGTTTCGGACGCGAAGCGATCATCACGTCGCTCGAGCGAGCGGGTGAGGCGATTCACGGGAAGACGGGGACAAAGTTTGTGGATGAAGCTAGAACAGCTGTGAAGTGAGGAGGAGCGGCCCAGTGATGGGTCGTTTTTTTGTTTGATTGAGCGAAACACTTACCTAAATACTGTAAAAAATAATTGTACGAGCCTTTGTTAAGATAAAATGAATTGAAATAATTGTTAATTGATAAAAGGGTGAGTGATGTGGAGTGAATCAATCTGTAGATACGTGGAAAGATAAAATTGAAAGGTATACAAAAGAAACGACTCGATTTATTGATAAATGGGTGGACCATTTGGACGAAAAAGGTACAGAGCTGAAAGATAAATGGATTGAACAAAGTCAAACGATTGAAAAGCAAAACCGCCTTTTGGAATCTTTGAAAAAGAAAGAACAGTTGAATCAAAAAACGATTCAAACGTTACAAGAAAAGTTGAAAGCTAGAGAATCGAATACAAGCCAACAACGAACGAATGATCTTTCGAAAGCTTTGAAAGAGAAGAATGAGGTGGTAGGGAAACTACTTCGTCACGTTCAGGCTCAGCAAAAGCAATTAGATGAAAAGAACATTGCAGTACAAAGACTAGAAGATACGCTACAGGAATCTGAAAAGGCGATTAGCGAAACACAATATCGCTTAAGTCAATCGAAAGCGATGTTAAAAGAGTTGCAAGAAGAACGGCTCAAAGTCCAGAAGGAGCAGCAACGAACGACTAAACTGCTTCAAACGTACAAAGAGAAACTAGAAGAAGCGGCAAGTGAAAATACGGTTCGGCATTACGAACACCTCATTAAAACGTTGACTGATCAACTATTTCAAGTCACGGAACGGACAGAAGAAATCGACCGTGAAATGGATCAAGAGAGCAATAAAAATCAAAAATTTGAGGAACTACTTGTACAGGAAAAAGCACGTGCGAGTCAGTATCTTCAAGATATAGAAATCATGAAGCGAGATTATGAGAAAGTCGTTTCGGAACGTGAGCAATTATACGGGCTTTTAACAAAGTACAAAGATGAGATGAATACATATATGACTCAGTTAGAAGATGAGCGGCAAGCAACTAGTTTGCAAAGAGCAGAAATGGAAGAGCTTGAGAATTGGTTAAATGAAGAGTGGAATGAGCGGGAGCGACTTCAGGTCGAGTACGAAAAATTGATAACGCAGCGAACCGATACATTCTTCGAACGAGAAGCGACGACAAGTGAACTAAAGAAGAAAATGGACTTAGAGCAAAGAATGGAACGAGGTTTTGACAAAGTTTTTCAATATGTCAAACTTTCTAATACATTCTATAAAGATTACAGGCAATTAAAAGATCCCAGTGAACGAATGAGTTTAGAAGTGGGATTAATTGAAATGGAGATTGCTTATCGAATGGGGAAACCGAAGTATCGGCGCAACGTCGTGAAAACCAAAGACCAAAATTATTATGAATGTGAGTGGGGGTTCAGTATCGGGTTACCCGGGCGGATTTATGTCCGAAACGAAGGTTCGGGGTGTGTGGTGGAACGGATCAGCCGTGTTAAGCACGGTGGAAGCAAGCTTAGCCAAGATCGTGTGATTGATTGGCTAAAAAATCAATAAAAATTCAAAACAGTGCTAAACATCATCAGTTACGTTCCGATATAGAGTATGGAAACGCAAAAACGTTACCAATTAATGCAAGGTGAGGGCCGGCCTAAGCCTTGTGTGCTCGGACAAATGGATTTGGAAGAGCGGAAAAAACTCAAACCTATGGAGGGAAATTAAAATGATTATTAACAATAACATGAACGCAATGAACGCGCACCGTAACATGTCATTCAACACAGCACAAACAGGTAAAGCGATGGAGAAACTGTCTTCAGGTCTTCGTATCAACCGTGCGGGTGATGACGCAGCTGGTCTTGCGATTTCTGAAAAAATGCGCGGACAGATTCGTGGCTTGGATCAAGCTTCACGTAATGCCCAAGACGGCATTTCAATGATTCAGACAGCTGAAGGTGCTTTGAATGAGACACATAACATTTTGCAACGTATGCGTGAATTAGCAGTTCAAGCATCAAACGACACTAACACTGACGTAGATCGTAATGAAGTTCAGAAAGAGATTAACGAACTGACAACTGAAATTAACAGAATTAGCGAGAACACAGAATTTAACTCTAAAAAAATGCTAAACTCTGCTGACGCTACTGATGGTTTCGCGGCTACGTTCCAAGTCGGAGCTAACAACGGTCAAGGCATGGCAATCAACATTCAAAATATGGGTGCGGCAGCTTTAGGATTAACTGGTGATGCAGACGATGTTCATGCTCAGGGTGGATCTGTAGAAAACCTCCTAGGAACAACTGACTATGAGGCGGTTGCTGGTGCCGTATATGCTTCAACTGCTTCAGTTTCATTAGAAGATGGGACTGCTACTAAAACAGCTGCATTATCAGTTGCTGATAATGCTTCAGCTACAGCGGCGGTTAAGGCGATTAGCGATGCAATTGAAACAGTATCAGCACAACGTTCTAATTTGGGAGCATTCCAAAACCGCCTTGAGCATACTATTTCTAACTTGAGCAACTCTGCTGAAAACCTTCAAGCTGCTGAATCACGTATTCGTGACGTAGACATGGCGAAAGAGATGATGAACTTTACGAAGAACAACATCCTCAATCAAGCTTCACAAGCAATGTTGGCTCAATCGAAATCTCAACCAGAAGCAGTCCTTCAACTTCTTCGGTAAGATTTACGGGCGTCTTATCTGGTAACGGATAAGAGTACAACTGGGTGAATTGCTGGGACTCCTTAGAGCCCTCCTTACGACAACGTGACTGGAAACGGTGAGCGTGAACGTTTTGAAAAAAGGAAGGGATTGGACAATCAGCAGCCAAGCATCTGTCAGGAAACTGTGATGAAGGTTCAACGACTAGGATGAACGACCTAACGACTTATGGTCCACGGTTATGAGATCCGTACCTCGTAAACGGCGAGGGAAGTGCCCAGCCCCTATTTTACAATAATGCTTGATTTTATATCAGTATTGTAAAAGGGTGAAGATATAGTCTGGACCATATTGAAAAATATGGACATCTGCAAGCAAATCAACAGCCACAAGCTGTACTTCAATTGCTCCGTTAATATAGCAATTGACTATTTAAAAGTTATACTAAAAACCGTGGAGCTTATGCTTCACGGTTTTTCACGTCTTGCCATTTATAGACGACCGACCAATATGTTCGATTTAAGCGTCGGGCAATCTCACGGTCGGTGACTCCTTGATGTTTCCATTCAATAAGTGAAGCGATTTCTTCACTTGAATACGGACGGGCTGGGATTGATACCCGGACCGTATAAGCGGGATGTGAGACTTTGTATTGAGCGATTTCTGAAGCGAGACGCGTCTCCCAATCCAATTTATACGCAAAGTCTGGTAACTCAGTCAGATAAGGTTTCAACACATCAAGAATGTGAAATGTGTCGATGACTTTAGTTGTTTTAAGATAATAGCCTGTCCCACTTGGCGTACCTGACGTCCGGACATTGATGTTGAAGCGTTCAAATAAGAAAACTGCCAATCGCTCTAACTGTTCTTTGGAGAACGCTTGTAAGTACAAGGCGATGTGTGGTGTGAATTGAATTTCTTTTTTGTTGTGGTTGAACCGTTTGCTAAGTAAAAGGGAACCATCATCGAGATAAAGCGTGAGTAGAAATGAAGGGTGACGAATGTCTTCGAGCAATTTGAATGGGATTTGTTTTTTATTGTCCGGATAGAATAATGGAAACAGTCTCGTCATGAGTGGCATCGAACGAGATACTAGGTTGTTGCCGCGTAAATACAATAATTCTGGAAGCTTTCTTTGCTTCCACTCTCGGTAGCTCAGTTGCCCCATGCTGAAATGTTCGCGGTAGCTATTATTCACGCGTCGATCATACACGTAGCATTTTGTGATTTCTCCGTCCCCTAAAATACTAGCGACTAATATGGCGATTTGCTCCTCTGATAGTCCTTCCCAGTCCATCGCTTTTCTCTCCTTTACGAAATAGTAGCTTCAGTTTATTTATTCCCGTTTTGAATAGCGTACCGGTTTCAATAATGGACTAGCTTGAATCAACTTTTTGATTGACAAGTCGATACATACACTGAGAGAAGGTGTACAGATGATTGGATTACAGAAGCAACTACATGCAATTCAGATTGAACAAGAACGATTGACGGAAGTTGAGGACGTCTTACGGACGATGCGTTCAATCGCGATCGAGGCGACACAATGTGCGGATAAGAGGCGATTACAATTGAATGAGCAATTTCAGGAACTACAAGCACACCTGGCCTATTTAGAACGTGAAAAGCAGGAACCATTTCAGCAAATCACTACAAACTGATGGCGAATGAACCGATAAAGTCCATGAGAACAATTATAAGAGGAGCAGAAGCTTATGAACCCGACCATCTCTGAAGTCCGGCTTCACCTACCATCTTCTGTACTGCCGTACGAACAAACAAAAAACGTGTTCGTCGAAGCGAACCATGCTCGTCTTGCCGATGAAGGCATCGTCATTCTTCCGACGCCTCAACACGTCACGAAGTTAGAGGCGGCCGTCGAGAAGGCGAATCAAGTTTTAGAACAACAACGTACTGGCTTAAAGTTTATGAAACATGAAAAATTGAACGATTATTATATTCAAATCGTGGATACGAACAACGAAGTCATCCGCGAGATTCCAAGCAAGAAGTCACTCGACTTCTTCGCGGCGTTCATGGAGTTTAATCATTTATTCGATGAACGTGTTTAAAGGAGGAAGACTATGACATCACCAATCCGATTTGGCGGACTCGCCAGTGGAATTGATACCGATACAATTATTAAACAGTTGATGCAAGTCGAACGGGCACCGGTCGATAAGCTTGAACAAAAGAAACAAACAACTGAATGGAAGCGTGACGCGTATCGCGAAATCAATCGCTCGCTTATGAACCTACGTAATAGTGCGGTCGACCTTTCGTTTAGTCGTAACTTTTATGCGAAGACGTCTAGTTCCTCCGACGAATCACGTGTTTCTGTCGTGGCTGGTCCTTCAAGTGGGAATACGGCGATTCGTATTGAATCAGTCAGCCAGCTTGCGACCGCGGCTACTCAAGTCGTGGAACCGGTTGATAAAAACGGAGTTAAAGTGACGAAAGCAACAAAAGTGGCAGACATGAATTTACAGTCTGCGACACAAGAAATTAAATTAAGTACGGCTACTAAAGAATGGACGCTCTCCCCGAAACCGAGGACTGGAGAGACAATTGCATTAAAAGATGCGACCAACAATCCAATTGCCGACACCAGCTACACTTACGACGAGGCGACCGGAAAAGTTACGATGAATGATGGTTCAGATGTCCCTACAGGTACGACAGCTACTTATACTTCTGGCTACCAAATCCAAATCCGCTCTGTCGAAGGTGGAGACTTCAAAACAATTAAAGTGGCAGAAGACGCTACGATGGAAAACCTGGTTACTGCCTTAAACGGAAAAGACTCAGGAATTTCTGCTTTCTTCGAACCGATTTCTGGAAAACTATCACTTACCCAAAAACAGACTGGCGAAAAAGCAATCATTGAATTTGATGCCACCACAAAAGCTGCTTTTAAGATAGATCCGGCAGCTCTTCCGCAAAAGGGTGGGGACGCTAGCTTTATGGTGAATGGCATCTCGATGACACAAAGTTCGAACACGGTCACGATTGATAATATGACCGTTACACTGAAGTCATCTTTTGCGGCAGGTAATCCGGTTACCTTATCCGCTGCCACCGATACGCAAAAAATCTTCGACAACATCAAAGGGTTCGTTGACAAATACAACGAGACGATTGATCTGATGAACAAGAAAGTCAAAGAAGATCGTTTCCGTTCATTTGCACCGCTCACACAAGCCCAGCGCGATGAGCTATCAGATGATGAAATCAAGAAATGGGAAGAGAAAGCGATGAGCGGGATGTTGCGCGGCGATACGATTGTTCGCAGTGCGATGGACTCAATGCGCAGTAAATGGTCGAGTACATCATCTGCGACGAATGACGATACGATGAAACAACTGTTCCAAATCGGTCTCTCGACCGGTGCTGACTTCACAAACGGCGGGAAGATCGAGCTGAACGAAGAAAAACTCAAAGCCGCCATTGAGAAAGATCCGGAGCAAGTGTATCAGCTGTTTACGAATGCGGATAGTGGATTGCTTCCGAAAATTCGCGACGCCGCGACCAACTCACGGTCGTCCATCACACGGATTGCCGGTGCAGACGGTTCCGGTGCCCCGACGTACTCGATGGGCCGGGAGATGGCACAAATTGATACACGGATTCAACGCTTAAACGATTTACTCGTCAATAAAGAAAACGCCTACTACCGTCGCTTCACGGCTATGGAGACGGCGATGAACCAAGCGAATTCGCAAGCAGCATCGTTGCAACAGTTTCTAGGCGGAGGCATGTAAGAGGAGGAATTTAAATGGTAGCCAATCCATATGCAGCATATCAAAACAACGCGGTAACGACCGCGAACCCACAGGAACTCACGCTCATGCTGTATGACGGGGCGCTCAAGTTCACGCGTCTCGCCAAACTCGCGCTCGAGCAAGGAAATCCTGACTTAAAAAATACAAATATCCAAAAGACGCAAGCCATCTTTCAAGAGTTGCGCCTAACTTTAAATAAAGACATCGCCATCTCAGCGAACTTGGATTCGCTCTACGAGTACTTATGGCGCCGTCTCGTCGATGCGAACGTCAAGAACGATACGACGATCCTAGACGAGGTGCTCGACTTCACGACCGAACTCCGCGACACGTGGAAGGAAGCGATGAAACTCGCGAAACAAGGATGAGACCGATCGATGAGATCATTCTCAAAACGCAACGGCTGAAAGACTTGCTGGCGCAAGTGCCGGAAGAGCCGACGTATGACACGTGGATGGACCAGATCCATGAACTGCTCGACGACCGCGAACAGCTGCTGTCGGCGCACGGCCCCGACTTAGAAGCGGCCGATCAGACGGTCATCCGTCAGCTCGTCGACGACAGTCAAAAGATTGCCCGCTTGATCGAAGCCGAGCATCAACGGCTCGGGATGACGCTTGGGACGACGCGGCAAGAACGGAAGACAGTCAAGTCGTACGTCGACCCGTACGAGGACGTCGACTCGAACTTTTCTGGACTATTTGACCAACAGACATAAACGAGCCTGGGGATGCCCCGGGCTCGTTTTGTGTTCACTCTGTTTTGATAGGTTTTCGGTTTCTTAAAAATTTTGAGATAAAAAATGTCGTGGCAAATAAGAGGATCCCTGTCAAATTGAACTGTATGTAGACGTTGAGTAGATCTTGGAACGAGTTCAATGGATAGAAGCCGCTCAACAAGACAGTCGGTAATACGGTGACATGCATCGCGCCATAATGGGCAAGAATCTGTTTCGAGAAGCGCCAATCTTGGATTTGGTAGATGACACTCGTCAGTCCGAGGAAAAAGGCGATGACTCCATAAAACAGAAAACTGCGAGCCACACTGTCGTCACCATTCAATTTCTGCCATAGGGCAAGAATGAGAAAACCCGCAAGCAGTAAACTTCCTCGAATCAATCCTGTTTTGAATAACATACGTCCAGCCCCTTCGTTTTATTGTTTCTCTTTATACGGAAAAAGTCGCATAAACGTTTCAACGAATGACGAGGATGCGTTCATGTCTGTTTTATTGTAATATCGGGTAAATACTACTATACCCGTTGCTTCTGTTCTGGAAAGGGGAGGGAAACGAGATGAGTGAGAAAAAGGTAAAACCTAACGTGAAAGATCGTCGTTACTTCGTCTACGGTCCAGAAGGGGCGTACGATGAATACGTGGAACGGGACCCGAAACTTGAGGCGTACGTCGAGGACGACGCACCAATCGAAGATAACCCAGACCCTTATGAAGAAGAAGACTTAAAAGCTCGCGGATAAATGTCAAGACCGAACAAGGCTCAATCGCGAGCCTTGTTTTTTATTTTATAAGGGTGTGGACCTATCACTTTTTATTATCAAGGTAAGGCGAAGGAATCCGTTATGCTCGTTGTATCAACCACCACTCGTCACACGAAAAGGAGATACTACCAATGAACATGAAACGATACGGATTCTTATTTGCCTTACCACTCGCGCTACTCGTCGGCTGCGGAGAGGCGGACGAATTGAAGACTACGGCTACCGATACGGAAGAAGTCGCGGTAGCGGAAGAAGAGAAAGAATCTGCTCCACAAGAAAAAGTGGAAGTGAAAGATGAAGCGGAAGTGCAAGACAGCGAGCTCGGGACGAACACGATCTACATGAAGAACAAGGCGCTCGACATTCAAGAGACGATCGCTTCCTTGACGTTTACCATCGATAAAGTGCAGACGTCACGGCTCCAAGTCGCAGAAGCGTATCGTGATTCGTTCGACGGTCAAGACGAGGTGACGGTCGTCGCCGTCAACGCCATCGTTGAAAACACGGTCGACGATACAGTTAGTTTCCACCCGAACCAAGCGACGCTTGTCACGAACACGGGAGAACAAGTGACGGCCGACATGTGGTTCTCGGATGACGTCGGCGGCGAGTTCCTCGGCAAAGTGAAGAAGGAAGGGAACGTGCTCTTC
This sequence comes from Exiguobacterium sp. SH1S1, assembly GCF_004337245.1. Taxonomy (NCBI): domain Bacteria; kingdom Bacillati; phylum Bacillota; class Bacilli; order Caryophanales; genus Exiguobacterium; species Exiguobacterium sp. SH1S1. The sequence continues at coordinate 587,430 of NZ_SJUZ01000001.1, read as the reverse complement.
TTCGTCAAGGCGTTGCCAGAAGAGTTAACCGAATTGAAACTTGTCGTCGATGGACCGTTCGACGCCGATTATAATTCAATCGGAGAAGAACGTTACGAATATATGATCAACGTTGGGAAATGAGGAATGGTCGCGCCAGGATACTGGTGCGACCATTGTCAGCGATGAAGGAGCATCTCCATCACGAGTAATAGATTTGAATCGTAAGAAGAAGCCGCCTTCGACTCTTCTCGTTGATCGTCATAAATAGGAATATGTACGGAAGCGAGATCACCCAATCGATTCTTCGTCGCACGCGTGAAGGCGATGACGGGGATGTCGTGTTGTTTAGCGATCTGTGCCTTCTCGAGCACCGATTCGGTTTCGCCACTACGTGAGAAGGCGATGAACAAATCTTGGTGTTCAATATGGGCGAGAAACAGGCTGCGGCTGTCTCCGGCCGAACTAACCCATGCTTGCTTCTTTAGTAAATGTAACTTCTTCGCCATGTACTCGGCAAAAAAAGTCGAGAATCCAGCTCCATATAAGAAAATCGATTGACTTTCGTCCAGCAAACGATGGAAGGCGAGGGTCTGCTCGGAGATCAACGTATTCGTCCGCTCGAAATTGGTCAAAAACATTTTAAATTGGTCGTCCCACGCTTCAAAGTGAGTCGTTTGCGTTTGATGCAATGTTGGCTGCTGTCCTTTCAAGAAAAACAGGAATTCGCTGTAACCTTTAAATCCCAGCTTTTTGCAAAGGCGGATAATCGTCGCAGGTGATGTGTAGCAACGTGCCGCCAGTTCACGAATGTTCATTTCGCGCACGAGGGAGACGTTTTCGGCAGCGAACAGCAAGACGCTATACTCCATCTCCGTCAAACGGTTTTTCCCTTTTAACAAATCCCATACGGATGGTTCCATCGTCCATCTCTCCTTTCACACTATCTCATCATAAGCGAGTGGAACGAAAAAAAGAAGCAGTCCCCGTGAAGGACCGCTTCTTTCGTCAATTGCGGACGAGAGGTTGTTTGGGCTCAAGAACTGGCCAAAAACCTGAATTCGCCTCGATCATCTCATCTAAAATCTCTTTGGCGTGACGGGCCGACGGGACCGTCTTGTTCAACGTGAACGCCTGTAGCGTTTTTTCGTAAGACCTCTCGATCGTCGCTTCGACGAGCAGCTTCTCGCTGGCGAGTTGTTGCTCCATCAAACCTTTATAGAAGAGCGGGATGTGGCCGACACGAATCGGCTCTGGACCGTGTGACGTGATGTAAGCCGGAACTTCGACCATCGCATCGTCCGGGATGTTGGCGATGGCGCCATTGTTCTCGACGATGACGAGGTGACGTTCGCGGCGGTCGAACGCGAGCGAGATGGCGACATCGACGATGAAAATTCCATGGACGCCGACGTGGAACGCTTCAGGCATCTCGCCTGTCTCGTCGAACGTGCGGATAGCCTCGAATAGTGTCTTCTCTCGACCCGCCATCACCTCGTTGGCACGGGTGTGCTCAGGATTCGACCCTTCGACGATATCCGTGCTCATCAAGTAGTACTGCATGTATGGATTCGGGATATATTCCGGGAAGTAATCCATGAGCGGTTTGATGTTCTTATACGTCTTCACCCATGAAGGATCTGAATGTTGTACGTCGATCACCGAGATGTCTTCGGTCAATAAACCGAACTTAGCGATATGTTCCCGTAGCTCAGGCAACTTGTCTTCCCCGTCGACGAACACTTCCGTGAACCAGCCGAAGTGGTTGAGGCCGAAATAGTTGACCGTCAAATCTTCACGTTCGACCCCGAGCACGGCGGCCATGTTGCGCATCACGCCGACCGGCATGTCACAGATGTTGAGCACTTTCGCAGTTGGGCGTAAGCGACGAATGCCTTCGGCGACGATTGCGGCTGGGTTTGAGTAGTTAATGATCCATGCGTCGTTCGCGTAAGCCTCGACGAAGTCGATCAACTCTATCATTGGTTCGATCGTGCGAAGACCGTAGGCGAGTCCGCCTGGCCCACACGTCTCCTGACCGACGACTTGATGACGGAGTGGGATTTTTTCATCATGCTCCCGCATCTTGTATTTGCCGACCCGCATTTGGGCAAACACGTAATCCGCATCTGTGAACGCTTCCTTCGGGTCTGTCGTCACGGTGAGTTTCACTTGGTCGGTATGTTGATTGATGACATATTGAACGACTTTCGAGACGGCGAGTTGGCGATCGGCATCGATGTCGTACAGGCGAATTTCCTTGAGCGGGAATTCTTCGAGCCGTACCATCAGGCTTTTCACGATACCCGGTGTATAGGTGCTACCGCCACCGACGATTGTTAAGATGAAAGGTGATTGTTGTTTCATGTTCAAGTTCCTCCTTGTTATAATGCTTCTTCGACAGCATCCCGCATTTTCTTCACATGCAGACCGTATACGACTTGGATGTTGTCTCCTGATGTGATGACTCCTTTGGCCCCGGTCGAGAGCAGCGTCGGCTCATCGATCTTGCTCGTGTCTTTGACGATGACGCGTAAGCGTGTGTAACAATTGTCCACCGTGTCGATGTTGTCACGGCCGCCAAGACCATCGATGATGACGTGACCGACACCGAGGTCCGTCGCCGCTGCTTCGCCTGTCTGTTTGGCTTGGTAATCTTTTTTGTCGTAAAGTTTGATGTCTTCTGCTTCATCCCCACGGCCCGGTGTCTTCAAGTCGAGTTTCAGGATCAGCGTCCGGAAGACGATGAAATATACAGCTGACATGATGAGACCGACCAGGATATACATGTGCCAGTTCGATTTTTCAAGACCGAGCGGCAAATTGTACAGGACGAAATCGATGGCGCCATTGGCCCCGATTGCGTGGACGTCGAGAAGGTAATAGAGTGTCATCCCGAAACCGGTCAACACAGCATGGACGACGAAGAGCAACGGTGCCGTGAACAAGAACGCGAATTCGAGCGGTTCTGTTACTCCGAGTAAGAATGACGTCAAGGCGGCAGGGAAGAGGATGGCTTTCGCTGCATTCTTCTTAGCTGGTGACGCCGTGACGTACATGGCGAGAGCGGCAGCCGTCAAACCGAACATCTTGGCGATGCCTCGCGCATCCCAGACGGCAGTCGTGCTCAATTGAGTCACGTCCTGACAGGCCATCTCCGCGAAGTAGATGTTGCGGGCGCCATTATACACTTGTCCGCAAACTTCGGCCGTTCCGCCGAGCTCCGTATACAGGAACGGGGTGTAGACGAGGTGGTGTAGGCCGGTCGGGATTAAGACCCGCTCCAAGAATCCATACAAGAAGACCCCAAACGCACCAGCGCTCTTGATGAAGTAGGCCGAACTCGTGATCACGCTTTGCGCATAAGGCCAAACGAACGTCATGGCGAACCCGAGGACGATTGCGGTCGGAATCGCTAGAATGACGACGAATCGATGGCCAGAGTAAATGGCCATGACGCCTTCGAATTGAACACCGGAATACTTATTGTGCAGATAACCGACAAGTCCACCGATCAGGATTCCGGCGAAGACGCCCATCTCGAGAACTTGCACACCGAGAACCATCCCTTGGCCTGCAGCACGCATCGATTCCGCATCGGCCAAGTTCCCGGTCAGGCTGAGCGTTAAGTTCATCGCGTTCATGAAAATGATGAACGTGACAAGACCGGTCAACGCGGCGTAGCCTTTATCTTTTTTAGCGAGACCAATCGGAATACCGACCGCGAACACGAGTGCGAGGTTGACTAGGATTGCCACGGCACTGCCGGATAATAGTTGTCCGAATCCTTGGATATATGGATTGCTCAAAAATGGGACATAAGTCGCTAGGTTCCCGTTACCGAACATGTTCCCAAAGGCGATGAAAAGCCCGACGATTGGCAAAATGAGAACCGGAGCGAACAATGATTTTCCGAAGTCTTGCAATATGTTGACTGCTCGCTTCATAAACATCCATCCTTTGACATATCATTTTTGTAAGCGCTTTACAAATTGAATACTACCACGGGGAAAATGGGAATCGAATAGGTAACACGCACAAAAAAACACGTTTCAACGAATGAAACATGTTTCGCGTTTGTGAAGTAACATGCAAGGAAGGAAAAGGCTTGTCATAGGGATGATGCGCTTATGTCGGTACCCTATAAAAACAACGGGCTGGCGTCCGAACACCTGGTGACAGCGGACGCGCGTGGTGAACGCGACGAGTGCCGCCATGTCAGCGCTGATGCGGCAACGGAATCGTCAACACGCTCCAACTCTCTCCGGCGAATACCTTCGCCAAGTAGACAATCTGGCCGACGTGATAGCTGTAGTGCGACACTTGCTTCTCGATCGCCCAGATGACGCTTTTCTCCTCGCCACGGATGAACACGGTCTTACCGATGTCGTCCGGTGTCAGGCTCGCCAAGACGTCGTCAAGCAGTTGCCAACGCTCGTCCCACGTCGCCATGAGCTCGGTGCGGGACAACTGTTGGTCCTCGAACTCGGCGTCGCGGTTCCGGTCCGGTTTCTCCCCGTCCGTCGTCAAGAAGTCGGTCCAACGGGATAACATGTTGTTCGAGATGTGTTGCACGATGACGGCGAGCGAGAGCGTGTCCGGTGCGAGCACGCGATGCAGGTCGTCATCACTTACTTGATTGAGCGCTCTTTCTGCGAGCTGTTTCTGTTCTTGGAAGATGCTGCGTACTTCGGTTAGGTAACGTTGTTCAAACATGTGACGTCCTCCTTTTCATTCATATAAACAATACCCCGAAAAATCTTCGGTGAAAACAATAGTAAAATAACGAAATGCGATTTATAATGGAGTGGAACCGTGCAAGACGCCACCGCGTGATCGGTTCTTGGGTGCCCTGTTTAGGTTTTGTCGCGAGTCAAATCGCGCATATCTCCTTTCGGTTTGGGGGTTCATCCGTTAAGAGGGTCGATCGCGTTTGTCCGTGAGTGGATGAGCGCGGTTTTTTTGTATGCGAAAAGGGAAAGCCGCGGCTTTCCCTTTTAGGCGTGCTCAGCCCGGAAGTCTTCCCAATGATCCTTCGCTTGCGTCCGGATCCGTTCTGATACTTCCTTGCTGCCGAGCAAGATCCCGTACCAGCGCCGGGCGTCCTCGTACAATCCGAGGGCGGCCGACAAGTCGGCGATCCGCAACATGAGCTGATCGTACGGCAGGCCGGTCCGAATCTGGTCGGTATACACTTCCTGCACCTCGTTATACTTATCGAGCGTCCGTTGCATCCATTCCTTCTCGGCCGCCCCGTTCCCGATCAAGCGGTTCATCCAGACGAGACGCATCCCGAGCATGGCGACGACCGACGGCTTCTGTCCGCTCAGCTGCGCCGTCATGACGGCGAACTTGTACAGTTGGATGACGTGTTCAGGCGTGCGGTCACCTTCGAGCGTCTCCGGGTTGACCCGGGACAAATAGTTCGTCTCGAGCGCCTCGCGGTTGTTTTTGCGGACTTTATCGAATGAGTCGTGGAAGACGAGGTGGCAATGGCTGCAGACGACCGGCTCATACAAGTACGGGTTTTCGCCGTCGTATGTCGTATAGCCGTCCTTCGCGACTTCTTGCGGCCGGATATGGCGCGATAAGATGCGTGGTGTCACACTTTCCTTCAAACAGTACGGGCATTTCACTTTCTTCGAAAACAAATGTTCAGCCATACGTCACCTCATACGTACACGTTGACGAGAAGTCCGCGGATCTCACCGACTTGGTCGAGGAGCGACAGGCGTGACGCTTCTCCTGAGATGACCTGGTCCGTCAGTGCGAGCAGTTTCTGGTCGACCTGCTCGACGATCTTATAGATCTTGGCTCGGCCCCGGCGGTTGAACCCGCGTTTGTCTTCGAGGCTGAGCGCCGCGTCAACGGCGTCTTTCATAAAGTCTTTGATCAATCGTTTATATTCGGTGAGCGATTCGACCGTCTGGCTCTCGGCGAGGAGCTCACCTTGATCGTGAATGGCCGCGATCTGGCGCTGGAAGCGCTCGTATTCGCGGTCTTCCCGTTTTTGTCCAATCACGTTCTGGAACGAGACGCCGGGTTCCGCGTCAGGACGCTTGGCTTTGCCCGCGCCGTGAAGCGACTGGGTCTCCATAATTCGACGAATGTCCATCAGGCCTCGTCCTTTCTGTAAGTTAGTTCAACAATTGTAACACGCCTTGCGGCAAAGCGTTCGACTGGGCGATCATCGCCATGCCGGACTGGTTCAAGATGTTGAGGCGGGCGAAGTCCATCATCTCGCGGGCCATGTCGGCGTCGCGGATGCGTGACTCAGACGCGGTCAAGTTCTCTGAACCGATCGTGACGACACCGATGTTCGCTTCTAAACGGTTTTGGATGGCACCGAGCTTCGAGCGTTCGAGGGAGACGTCGTTGATGGCTTTATCGAACTTGGCGATGGCGTCGTTTGCGCCGCCTGGTGTCGTGACGTCGAGCCCGTCGATGCCGAGCGCTTCCGCGCGCATATCGGCGACGTTCAAGACGACGCCTTCACCGCTGCCGGCCCCGAGTTGGAAGAAGAGTGTCTCGTTCCCGGCGATATAGTCGCCGTTCATGATCTTCTTCGAGTTGAACTCGGTCGTCTCGGCGATACGGCTCACTTCTTCTGTGAGCGCGTTGATCTCTTCTTGGATCGCTTTCGTATCGTCTGGGCTCAACGTCCCGTTCGCCGCTTGGACCGACAGTTCGCGCATGCGCTGCAGGAGCGAGTGCGTCTCGTTCATGCCGCCTTCAAGCGTCTGGGTGAGCGAGATGCCGTCGAGCGTGTTGCGCTCGGCCATCGACAACGAGTCGAGGCGCATCCGCATCTTCTCGGAGATGGCGAGGCCGGCCGCGTCGTCCGACGCCTTGTTGATGCGGACGCCGCTCGAGAGCCGGTCCATCGTCTTCTTCATCGTCGTCTGGTTGAGCGACAGCGACGTATAGGCTTTCAACGCTTGAATGTTATTGGTAATTTTCATAACGGTTTCCTCCTACGTGTGCGGGTTGAAGCTGAGCGTTCAAAATCGCCTCGTCCCACGTCGTCTCTAAGTTGGTCGCGAGCGAGTGGAGCTCCTCGATTTTACATAAGTCTTGTTCGATCAGCGCCTCGAGGCTGCCTTTCGCCATATACAAATACAATTCCTCGAGCTGGGCCGAGATGATGCCGCCGCCGTCATGAAGTCCTTGGTACAGTTTGGCGAGCAGTTCGCGCGCTTGGCGCAGATGACGGTTGCGCTCGGCGATCGTCGCGGTCAGCGCGGTCTCGTAGTGATAGGTGAGCGCGTGGAGCATCGCTTGCGTCAGCTCCTCCGGGCTCATTTCATATAATCGGTTCGAATTCATGATTGTTCTCCTTTGATCGAGTCAAGTTCTTCTATTAAAAGCAACACTTCGGCCATGACGTCATATAGTTCCGGCGGGATGGCATCCCCGAGGTCAAGGTCGAGCAGGTGGCCGAGGAGCGAATGGTCGTGCTCGATGGCCACACCGCGCGAGCGTGCCTCTTCCAAAATCTTGTCGGCGACGGCACCTGTGCCGCGGGCAACGATGATCGGGGCCCGGTCGGTCGTCTCGTCATAACGGACGACGGCGGCCGTCTTGCGTTTCGTCAAATCCATGCGTTGATACATAAGGGCCTCCTAGATTCTAAAGTCATAGCCGGTCGTCTGTGTGCGCTCTGGTTCGACTTCGACTTTCTCGGCTTTCGTCAGCGGGCGGAACTGGGTCGTCACGCTCCGGTAGCCGATCGCTTCGAGCGTCGTCTCGATCTTGCCGAGTAGCGGTCGCGCGATCCGTTCGACCGTCGGGTCATCATGCTCGAGCGTGAGCCGGAGGTTGCGGTCGAGCGCTTCGACTTTCACGCCGATCTCGCCCAGGCGAGGTGTCTCGAGCCGGATGTAGAGGACACTGTTCTCCCAATCGACGACGTCGCCGGCTTCCCGGTTTTGGATGTGGACGTGGATGCCGGTGTCGATCTCCTGGACTTTCGCCGGCAGGGCGAGCAGGAGCTGATGGAGCTGCCCGCCGTCGAGCCGGTTGATCGTCTGTTGGACTTGGAAGAACGAGGCGAGGCGCGCAGCTTCCGGGGACGCCGCCTCCGATCGGACCGACAAGGCCGATGCCTGAACGGCTTGCGACGTTTGCGCTTGCGCCTGTTGCGACGCGGTCTGGACGCGCTGCGCCGTCTCTTGGACGTGGCGGCCCGACAGGTTGGCGTCAAGACGGAGTGGTGTCACGTGGGCTTCGCCGGCACGAGTGGCGCCATGCGGGATGTATTCGACGCGGACCTGGTTCGGCACGTAACGGAACTCGTTCAACGCGGTGCGCACGTCTTTAATGAGGGCGGCACTCTCGGCGGGTTTCGTCGACAATAGTGACAAGGCGACGTCGAGCTTCGCCGTCATCGCGACGAGCGCTTTCTCTTGCCTAGCGTCGGTATGTAACAGGGCGTCCGTCTTTTGGATGAGTTGCGTCAGACGCGTCCCGACCGTCTCGAGGGCAGGGCGGGCCAAATGCGGCTTCGATTCGACGAGCGCCGCGACTTGTCCGAGCTGTTTCGTCACGGTCGCTTGTTCTGAGCGGAACGTGTTCGTCACGGCTGCTAGATGCGTCGTCACTTCCTTGACCATGACTTGGCGTCCGCCTACGGGCGGCAAGGCTTCCCTCGGTTCGGGACGGGCGGGTGGTGCGGCCGGGAGTTCTTTGATCAGCCGGTCGACCGTCTCCGGTGTCGGTGTGACCCGTTCTGTGGCCGGGCGCGACAAGTTGACGAGTTCGACGTAGCGCTCTTTTTGCGGGTACGGCGCGTCCGGTGTCGGCACCTTAAGTTGACGTTTCGCTTCATCTAATGAAGCGACCGCGATGTCACGGGCCACGTCCGGTTTGACGACGGGTGCGTCCATCGTGCGCAAGAACAAGACGGCGTCGCGCATGTCGCCTTTGAAGACGGTCTCGAGCAAGCGGACCGTGTCCTCGTTCATAGGCAGGCGTCCCGATTGGATCAAGCGGCTGACGGCGCTCCGCACTTCGGGCGGGAGCGATGCGAGCAGCGCTTGGATTTTCGTATCGACTTTCGTCTCAGGTTTCGTCCCTGGCGCCGGTGCGTCCGCCGTCTCCGTTTCCGGTTTCACGACGACGGTCCCGAGCAACACTCCGTCCTCTTCGACGAGCGTTAGTTGGAACGGGTTCGTCTTCGGCAGCCCGTCTTTGAACGTGACCTCGACTTGTTCGCCGCCGACCTTGACGATGGCCGTGTCAGGACCGGTCTGTTTGACGATTTCAGCTTTATAGACGCGGTTCATCTGGACACCCGCGTTCGCGGCTACGGTTGTAGCGAGTTGCGCTTGGATTTGCATTGTTGTCACCTCGACCAATATATCGACCTCTTTTTCAAAAAGTGAAGCAAAAAGGCCATAAAAAAACCTCCCGTCAAACGACGGAAGGCAGGTCAAGATTCGAGCGCAGGGCTCATGTTCAGTTGTTGGAACCGGGCGACCAATTCACCGGTCGCTTTGATCTGGTTTTTTAAGACGTACGCGGTCGCGTTCGTCTGGATGCGGTGACCGTCTTTCGTGACGATCACGCCGTTCGGGGCACCCTCGACAGTCACGATGTCCCGAATGTGGGACCAGGCGTACCATTCGCAATCTTCACGTTTCGGCGATTTCGTCGGGAAGAAGACGAGTCCCGTCGTCGGTTCGATGACGACTGGCACTTTGCCTTTGACCCCGGCGACGCGTTTGGCGACGAAGATCCGTTCCTCGATCGAGCTGTTGTACTGGCGGCAAGAGAGCTGCAGCAACTGGTACGGCCGGAGCGGGGTCGAGATTTCGCTGCCGTCCTCGAGAATGATTCGCGATTGCTTCATCATGTCGAAGCAAGGCAGGATCGCCACGGTTCGCTTCGTGATGCGATATTTTTCCTCGGAATAGTAGGGGCGCATACGCTGCACCATCCTCCTCGTATTAGATTTTCAGGATCGGCCGATATTCAAAAAAAGCACAAACCTAAATCATCCCTTCCATGATATATCACAAAAAATGTAAATTCAATAAGCCAATATGAAAAGTAGGGAAATATAATTCCAATGTAAGCCAAAAGACGATTCATTTACAAAAAAGTAAAAAATGTTTGTATCGTGACCGATAAGGTGGTAATATAGCAATTAGAGGGAAAGCCTCTGTATTCTTCAATGGTGAAAGGAATGGATTTGCACATGGTAGGTAAAGTAAAATGGTTTAACTCAGAAAAAGGTTTTGGTTTCATCGAGGTAGAAGGCGGCAAAGACGTTTTCGTACACTTCTCAGCAATCCAAACTGACGGCTACAAAGCTCTTGACGAAGGTCAAGAAGTTGAGTTTGAAATCGTAGATGGCGAACGCGGCCCACAAGCGGCTAACGTTGTAAAATTATAATTTCAAACCGTGAACCGGCTTCCTCGTGAAGTCGGTTTTTTGTTTTGTCTACATAGTATTTTTCTCTTAAGAAAACGAGTTTAAAAACGGTGATAACGGGTAACTTCTTTCTATACAACCGATTCGATTGCAGGCGTGAGCATCGGAACAAAATTGTCATTATTTTCTGATGATAACGTTTTCAAATAAACTGAATTCGGGGTATACTATATATGAGCCACCCGCTTCCGCTTTCTTTTTAAGATCTTTTTAAGCGATGAGGCAGGAGATTCGGTCCAAAATGACGAATCATTGGTTCAAGCGGTTATTTTAAGGAGGAGTTAAGATGATTTATAACATTCGCGGCGAAAACATTGAAGTCACACCAGCCATCAAAGACTATGTCGAGAAAAAGCTGGAGAAGTTGACTCGGTATTTCACAACTCCTACGGATGCACAGACGGTTTACGTCAACTTGAAAGTGTACAACGAAAAGCAAAAAGTAGAAGTGACGATCCCGATGACGAACTTATTGCTTCGCGCTGAGGAAACCAACCTCGATATGTACGCGGCAATCGACCTCGTCGTCGACAAATTGGAACGTCAAATCCGTAAACACAAAACAAAGCTCAACCGTAAAGGACGCGCCAAAGAAGGCGGGATCGGCGAGTATTTCAAATCACTCGAAGGTTCTGAAGACATTCCTGCGTACGATGAGGACGAGGCAGAACTCGAACTCGTGCGGACGAAGCGATTCACGCTCAAGCCGATGGACACGGAAGAAGCGATCCTTCAAATGGACATGCTCGGTCACAGTTTCTTCGTCTTCTCAGACGCGGAGACCGGGAACACGAACGTCGTCTATCGTCGGAAAGACGGTAAATACGGCTTGATCGAACCTGAATAATCTAACTTTGAATTCACACGGCCCTCCGACTTGGAGGGCCGTTTCGTTTTGCCTTTCCTTGAAAGCATGGGTCACTTCGGTTAAACTGTACATTAGGGAAAAAACATGCATTTTTGACTGAGTGCAGAGGAGATAAAACGTATGGCGAACTTTTTGAAAGATTTATTTGCTCCACAGAAACGAGTATTGAAAAAAGCAGAAAAAGCGGCCGACTTAGTCGAGTCATTCGCTGAGCCGGTCAAGGCGTTGTCTGACGAAGCACTTCAGGCGAAGTCTGTCGAATTCCGTGAGCGTCTGGATAAAGGGGAAACGCTTGACGATATCCTTCCGGAAGCGTTCGCGGTCTGTCGCGAGGCGTCAGAACGCGTGCTCGGCATGCGTCACTACCGCGTCCAGCTCATCGGGGGCTACGTGCTCCATAACGGCGACATCGCTGAGATGAAGACCGGTGAAGGGAAGACGCTCGTCGCGACGCTCCCGGTTTACTTGAACGCCCTGACTGGCCGTGGCGTACACGTCGTGACGGTCAACGAATATTTGGCGAAACGTGACAAAGAACTCATGGAACCGCTCTACTTCGCGCTCGGCCTCTCGGTCGGACTGAACGTCTCGAACATGGACCGCGTCGAGAAGCAGGCGGCGTACAACTGTGACATCACGTACTCGACAAACAATGAACTCGGGTTCGACTACTTGCGTGACAACATGGTCCTTTATAAGGAAGACCGTGTTCAGCGTGAGCTCTACTACACGATCGTCGATGAAGTCGACTCGATCCTCGTCGATGAGGCGCGGACCCCGCTCATCATCTCAGGGTCGGCCCAAAAATCGACCGAGTTGTACACACGTGCCGATGCGTTCGTCCGGACGCTCAAGCTCGAAGACGACTACACGGTCGACGTGAAGACGAAATCGGTGTTACTCACGGACAAAGGGGTCGACCTCGCCGAGAAGTTCTTCGGCATCGACAACTTGTTCGCGATCGAGCACGTTTCGGTCAACCACCACGTCGGGCTCGCATTGCGTGCGAACGCCGTCATGCATCATGACGTCGACTATATGATCCGCGACGGCCAAGTCATGATCATCGACCAGTTCACAGGTCGGGTCATGGACGGACGCCGCTACTCGGAAGGTCTGCACCAGGCGATCGAGGCGAAAGAAGGCGTCGAGATTCAGCGGGAATCGATGACGCTCGCGACGATCACGTACCAAAACTACTTCCGGATGTATGAGAAGCTGGCCGGGATGACCGGTACGGCGAAGACGGAGGAAGAAGAGTTCCGTAACATCTACAACATGCAAGTCGTCACGATCCCGACGAACAAGCCGATCGTCCGTGAAGACGGTTCCGACCTCATCTTCAAGTCGATGGAAGGCAAGTTCAAAGCCGTCGTCGAAGAGATCGCTTCGGCGCACGCGACCGGACAACCGGTCCTCGTCGGTACGGTCGCGGTCGAGACGTCTGAGTACTTGAGCAAGCTTCTCACGAAGAAGAAGATCAAACACGAAGTCTTGAACGCGAAAAACCACGCCCGTGAAGCCGAAATCGTCGAGAACGCCGGACAAAAAGGTTCGGTCACGATCGCGACGAACATGGCCGGACGCGGAACCGACATCAAGCTCGGCGAAGGTGTCATCGGGCTCGGCGGTCTTTACATCGTCGGTACCGAGCGCCACGAGTCGCGCCGGATCGACAACCAGCTCCGCGGTCGGGCCGGTCGTCAAGGCGACCCGGGTAAATCGCAGTTCTACTTGTCACTCGAAGATGAGCTCATGCGCCGCTTCGGGACCGACAGCCTCCAGAGCATGATGGAGCGCCTCGGCATGGACGACACGCAACCGATCGAGAGCCGCATGGTCTCGAAAGCGGTCGAGTCGGCTCAAAAACGTGTCGAAGGCAATAACTATGATGCCCGTAAACAGCTGCTCGGTTACGACAACGTCATGGCCGACCAACGGAAAGTCATGTATAAAGACCGGGCCAGCATCCTCGAGAACGAATCGGTCACCGATATCGTTCGCTCGATGATCCGTGAGACGGTCGAGATGGGCGTCGCGCAATACACGCCGCTCGAACTCGTGCCGGAAGAATGGAACATCGACGAGCTGGCGCACTGGGCCAACCAGACGCTCGCCCTCGAGAATGCGGTCGCCGGGAAAGACTTCTACGGCAAAGAGCGCGAGGAGATCACTGAGCTGTTGCTTGAGCGGACAAACGCCCAATATGAGGCGAAACGTCAACTCGCACCGCCGGAACGGTTCAACGAGTTCGAGAAGATCATCGTGCTCCGTGCCGTCGATTCGCACTGGATGGCGCACATCGACCATATGGACCAGCTTCGTCAAGGGATCCACTTGCGTGCTTACGGACAGAACGACCCGCTCCGTGAGTATCAGGCGGAAGGCGTCAGCATGTTCGACGCGATGAACGCGGCCATCTCGGAAGAAGTGACCGGCTTCGTGCTCCGTGCCGAGGTCGGCGACAACCTCCGACGCGAGAAAGTCGTCGAGGAGGAAGTGGCAGTGTCTGGCAAGGACGACGCACCGGTGAAGAAAAAACCGGTCCGCCGTTCAGAAGACCAACGCCTCGGGCGCAACGACCCGTGCTGGTGTGGTTCAGGCAAGAAGTTTAAAAACTGTCACGGCAAACAACAAGCTTAATTTTTGAAGAGGCGAGCCTGCTCGCCTCTTTCCTACGGAAAGGTGAATCTCACTATGGAAATTTCAGATATTCGGAACGAACTCGAGGCGATGGCAAAACGCCTCGAAAATTACAGACAATCGCTCAACTTAACAGAGAAACAGGCGCGCATCGCCGAGCTCGAGAACGAGATGACGTACCCGGACTTCTGGGACAGCCAAGAGAAGGCACAAAAAGTCATCGACGAGTCGAACGTGCTCAAAGCGATGGTCGACAAGTATCAAGAGCTCGCGGATGGTCACGAGGACGGCGAAGTCACGCTCGAACTCATCAAGGAAGAACCGGACGTCGAGATGCAAGGTGATCTCTCAGAGATGGTCATGGCGCTCAAAGCCGACTTCGACGCGTTCGAACTCGAGATCCTCTTGAACGGACCGTATGACGCGAACAACGCCATCCTCGAGCTGCACCCGGGTGCGGGCGGTACCGAGTCGCAAGACTGGGCCTCGATGCTTCTCCGCATGTATCAGCGCTTCGCGGACAAACAAGGTTGGAAAGTCGAGACGGTCGACTACCTCGCGGGCGAGGAGGCCGGCGTCAAGTCGGTCACGCTCCGCATCGTCGGGCATAACGCCTACGGCTACTTGAAAGCGGAGAAAGGGATCCACCGCTTGGTCCGGATCTCGCCGTTCGACTCGTCAGGCCGCCGTCATACGTCGTTCGTCTCGTGCGACGTCATGCCGGAATTCGATGACGATATCGAGATCGACGTCAGAACCGAAGACCTCCGCATCGACACGTACCGCGCGTCAGGCGCCGGCGGTCAGCACATCAACACGACCGACTCGGCCGTCCGGATCACGCACGTGCCGACGGGTGTCGTCGTCTCATGTCAGGCCGAGCGTTCGCAGATCAAGAACCGTGAAGCGGCGATGAAGATGCTCAAGGCGAAACTGTACCAGCGCGAACTCGATGAGCAGCAACGCAAGCTCGACGAGATCCGCGGTGAGAAGACAGACATCGGCTGGGGCAGTCAGATTCGTTCATACGTCTTCCACCCGTATGCGATGGTCAAAGACCACCGCACGAGTTATGAAGTCGGGAACACGAGCGGCGTCATGGATGGAGACATCATGGGCTTCATCGACGCTTACCTCCGTAAGACAAATATGTGATGCATGTGGCTCAAAGACGTCCGTCTTTGGGCCACGTTGTATGTAGAGGAGAATTTCTTTAATGAAGCAAATCGTCAAAGACTATATTTACTTATTGACCGGTTCCGTGTTCGTCGCCTCGGCGTTCAGTCTGTTCCTGTTCCCGAACAACATCGCCTCGGGCGGCGTCAGCGGGATCTCGATCATCACGTACGAGCTGTTCGGCATCTCGCCGGGGGCGTTCCAGCTCGTCTCGAACGTGTTGCTCCTCCTCGTCGGCTGGATGATCCTCGGGCTCGGCTTCGGCGTCAAATCGCTCGTCGGCTCGATCTTCTTACCAGGTGTGATCTTGTTTTATGAAGCGATCGGTGCGGGCGCGGCGGTCGATGATACGCTGCTCGCGGCCGTGTTCGGCGGTGTCGGTGTCGGGATCGGCCTCGGACTCATCTTCCGCGGCCGGGCCTCGACCGGCGGGATGGACTTACTAGCCCAGATCCTACATAAGTTCACCCACATCCCGCTCTATCTCTGTATCGCCATCCTCGACGGTACCGTCGTGGTCGTCGCGGCCGTCACGTTCTCGTTCACGACGGGACTGTACGCGCTGATCGCCTTGTACATCACGATCAAGATGATCGACTTCGTCCAGCTCGGCTTCACGCAAGACAAGATGGCGTATGTCATCTCGGACAAGCGTGACGTCATCACGCGCGCCGTCTTCGACGAGCTCGACCGGGGTGCGACCGAGATCCAGGCGATCGGCGCCTATTCGCGTCTCGACCGGCCGATGTTGCTCGTCGTCGTCCGTCAGAACGAGGTGAGCCGGTTGAGAGACCTGATCCGCCGCATCGACCCCGACGCGTTCCTCATCTTCAGCGAGGCGCACGAGGTGATGGGCCAAGGTTTCACCTCAGATAAACGGTATAGCAACGTCCCGTGAGATGTGGAATCTTTGTGTACTTTTCGTGAGATTAGGTTAAAGGGCTTGTCAAAACGGTTATAATGGATAATGTAGGCAATTTCTACAACTTAGGAGGGGAACCCTATATGAAGAAGTGGATGATGGCCATCGGCCTCGGCGCCATGCTCACGCTCGGTGCGTGCGGCGGCGGCGATGAAGAAGAAACGACAAACGATGGGGATACGGGCTCGACGACCGCTTCGGTCGACGCGGAAGCGGTATACGCACAGAACTGTGCGGCCTGCCACGGCGCGAACTTGGAAGGCATGAGCGGTCCGGCATTGACGGACGTCGGTGCACGCCTCTCGGCTGAAGACATCGAGAACATTATTCGAAACGGACAAGGCGCGATGCCAGCGAACGTGATTGAGAAGGACGAAGAAATCACAGCGGTCGCAGCTTGGCTCGCCGAGAAGAAGTGATCATCAGGACCACGGGATAACCGTGGTTTTTTTGCATTCCGCGTTTTGGATTGATCGAATTTTGGTAAGGAACGATAAAGACATTGAAACGGAGTGGATATGATGTGAAGACAAAACTGATTGATTGGCCGACGTTCATCGGTGCGTTCGTCCTGTTGCTGACGGTGACGTTGCCGCTCGTCTTTTTCCCGGAGACGGGGAAGGCATGGGTCGGCGCCGCCAACACGTTCATGACGACGAACTTTGGCATGTTGTATTTAGCGATGGGACTCGGCGCGTTCGGATTTTTGATCTTCGTCGCTTTCAGTGAAAATGGGCACGTCAAGTTAGGCGCTGAAGATGAGGAACCCGAGTTCAGCACGTTCTCTTGGGCGGCGATGTTGTTCGCCGCCGGGATCGGCTCGAGTATTTTGTATTGGTCGGTCATCGAATGGGTGTACTACTATCAAGGACCGCCGTTCGGTGTCACACCGGAGTCGACCGAGGCGATCCAATGGGCGACCGCCTATGGCATGTTCCACTGGGGGCCGATCGCTTGGGCAATCTATACGCTGCCGGCGCTGCCGATCGCTTACTTCTATTATGTACGCCGCAAATCGGTGTTGAAAGTGAGCGAGGCGGTCCGGCCCGTCATCGGCAAATGGGCGGACGGACCGGTCGGTAAAGTCATCGACATCTTGTTCATCTTCGGTCTTCTCGGCGGGGCCGGCACGACGCTCGCCCTCGGGACACCGATGATCGCCGAAGGGGTGAACGAGATCACTGGCATCCCGGTCACGCTCGGCATGCAGGCGGTCATCATGCTCATCTGTACCGTCATCTTCGCCATCAGCTCGTACGTCGGCTTGAAACGGGGCATCAAAGTGCTGAGTGACTTGAACATTTGGCTCGCCATCATTATCTTGACGTTCGTCTTCGCCTTCGGTCCGACCCGGTTCATCTTGGAGACGACGTTCAACGGGGTCGGCACGATGCTCGACAACTTCTTCTTGATGGCGACGTGGATGGAGCCGTTCGGCAACCTCGGCGGCTTCGAAGAAACAGGCTTCCCGGAATCGTGGACGGTGTTCTACTGGGCGTGGTGGCTCGTTTACGCACCGTTCGTCGGCCTGTTCGTCGCCCGGATCTCGCGGGGGCGCACGATCCGCGGGATGGTCATCGGGACGATGGTGTACGGGACGTTCGGCTGTATCCTGTTCTTTGGGATACTCGGCAATTACGGGCTCTACCTCCACTTGACCGGCGCGTTCGACGTCATCTCGTATATGGACATGTACGGACCGCCGGCAACGATCATCGCCATTATCGGCCAGCTGCCGTTCGGTAAAGTCGTCGTCGCCGTGTTCACGCTCCTCGCGATCATCTTCCTCGCGACGACGTTCGACTCGTCTTCCTATATCTTGGCATCGGTCACGCAAAAGCATGTCGAAGAAGAGCCGCTCGTCTGGAACCGCCTGTTCTGGGCGTTCGCTCTCTGTATCATGCCGCTGACGCTCATGTTCCTCGGTGGGCTTGACACGTTGCAGACGGCGAGCATCGTCGGCGGATTCCCGCTCATCTTCATCATGGTGCTCCTCGCCTGGTCGTTCATGCGCGTCTCAAGCAAAGACATCCGGGCGTCGGAAGAGTATGAGTCACCGACGATCCACATCAAATACCGGAAACGGAAACGTTCACCGTTCGACGCGTTGAAAAAACGTCCGACCGATAAACGGAACGATTGAACATAGGCACTCGCCCCGGCGAGTGCCTGTTTGAATGTGAGTTTCACCAAATGTGACCGCAACGTGAAACGGACGTTCAGTCCGACAATTTCCCACCGAACTCAATCGAACTGAAACAATCCTGTAATGGTTATTTAAAATTCTGGTTGTTATAATTGTAGGCGCTCCTACTACTGAACCGGATAAACCTTGGCCCGTTCCGAAACTTGGACGGTGCCTTGACAGAATCACTAGTTATCGTGTAGAACTGAGGCTAGGCGAAAATATTCACTTACTAAACAATCACACACTCGTCATAGATGCATGAAAAATTTATAAAAAGGGTAGGGAATACGTTATGATCTCGATGCAAAAAGTTAGTAAAGTATATCCAAACGGTGTCGTCGCAGTCGACGACCTCGATTTGAAGATCGAAGACGGCGAATTTTTATACGTCGTCGGACCATCCGGCGCCGGGAAATCGACGTTCATGAAAATGATTTATCGGGAGGAGAAGCCGTCGAACGGTCAACTGTTGATCGACGGGATCGACGTCGGGAAATTAAAAAACCGGCACGTCCCGAAACTACGCCGCCAGCTCGGCGTCATCTTCCAAGATTATAAACTGCTCCCTTCATTAACAGTGTATGAGAACGTCGCGTTCGCACTTGAAGTCGTTCAGGCCGACACGAATACGATGCGTAAGCAAGTCATGGACGTCTTGAACCTCGTCGGATTGAAACATAAGGCACGTAACTATCCGGACGAACTGTCAGGTGGCGAACAGCAACGTGTCTCGATCGCCCGCGCCATCGTCAACAAGCCGAAGCTCATCATCGCCGACGAGCCGACCGGTAACTTAGACCCGGATACGGCATGGGGCATCATGGAAGTATTCCAAGAGATCCATCGCCGCGGGGCGACGATCGTCATGGCGACACATAACCGTGACATCGTCGATAAGATCCGTCATCGCGTCATCGCGATCGAAAACGGAAAAGTCGTCCGCGATGAAGAGAAAGGAGCATATGGCTATGATATTTAAAAGTGGGCTACGCCATTTACGCGAAGGGTTCAAAGGGACGCTTCGCAACGGTTGGATGTCGTTTGCGGCCATCAGTGCCGTCACCATCACCTTGTTACTCGTCGGCGTCTTCGCCCTCGTCATGTTCAACGTCAACGAGATCTCAGAGAACGTCGAGAACGACGTCGAGATCCAAGTGTTCGTCACACGGACGGCGGAGGAAGCGAACGTCGAGAAGCTAGGCGAGAACTTAGAACAGATCCCGGGCGTCGCCTCGGTGACGTTCAGCTCGAAAGAGGATGAACTCGAAAACTTCCGCAACCAGCTCGGGGAAGACGCCAACGCGTACGGTACGGTCGAGAAAGACAACCCGCTCCATGACCGCTATATCGTCAAAGCGGCAGACCCGCTCAACACGGAGACGGTCGCCGACGCGGTCCAGTCACTTGAAAACGTCGATAAGGTCACGTACGGTCAGGACTATATCGATAAGATGTTCGCCTTCTTCAACGGGATCCGCATCGGTGGACTCGTGTTGATCGTCGGACTCACGCTCATGGCGATGTTCCTCATCTCGAACACGATCAAGATGACGATCTTCTCACGCCGTCGCGAAATCGAGATCATGCGTCTCGTCGGAGCGAAAAACAGCTTTATCCGCTGGCCGTTCTTCATCGAGGGGCTTCTGCTCGGTGTGCTCGGCGCGCTCATCCCGATCGCGGTCATTTATTTCGGGTATGACGTCGCATATGGTGCTTTACAACCATCGCTAGATCAACTGAATAGTGATATATTTAAATTGATCGATCCATCGGTACTCACGACGCAAGTCTCGCTCGTCTTGCTTGCGCTCGGTGCGTTCATCGGGATCTGGGGATCGACGACATCGCTCGGTCGATTCTTAAAAGTTTAATTTAAATATGAGGAGGAATTGGCGGATGAAACGTTCGCTTGCGCTTGGATTAAGTTTGACGCTACTCGCCGCGCCGGTCATGGCGACGGAGAAAGAGACGTTGAAAGAACGACAAGATCGTCTATCCAATCAATTGGAGCAGTCTAAAAAAGCGCAAGTCGAGACGGACGCCGAGCTCGAAGTCACCGAGGCACAGCGCGACGCGGTCTCAACCGAGATCCGCGCCGTCAATGAACGTCTCGAGGGCTTAAGTGAACAGATCGCCGTCCAGCAAGTCGAAGCGGACGCGGCGCGCTCAGAGCTCGAGGCGACCCGCCAACAACTCGCTGCCCAAGGGCAGTATCTTGAAGGCCAGAAGGCGCTCCTTAGTGAGCGTCTTCGTGTGCTTCAAATCCATGAGGACCGGTCTTATCTCCAAGTCGTATTCGAATCCCGCTCGTTCGGGGATTTTGTGACGCGGCTCATGACCGCACAGACGATCGCGGAGCAAGACCGGGACCTCATACATAGCTATATGCATGAAGTCGAGCGCCTCGAGACGCTCGAGGCGACGCAACGGACACAGCTGTCGTTCGTCAAACAAAAAGAGCGCGAGCTCGTCGTCACGAAACAAGCGCTCGATCAAGCGGCCACAGAGAAACATGCGCTCCTCTCGGAACTGAACGAGCAGGTCGAACTGCTCGAGCTCGAACAGATGACCCGTGACGAAGAACAGGCGCTCATGAACGAACAGCGCCGCATCATCGCCAGTCAGCTCGACGCGATCGCGACGGCTGAACGGGAACAAGCGGAAGCCGAGGCCCGCGCGAAACAAGAGGCCGAGGCAAAAGCCGCCGCAGAAGCGCGAGCACGGGCCGAAGCAGCGGCACGAGCCGAAGCGAATCAAGAAACCGTGACACCACAGGCACCGCCAGCAGCGGAACCGGAAGCCGTCACGGCTCCGGTCAGTACGTTCTTGCGCCCGGTGTCGGGTTACGTGTCGAGCCGGTTCGGACCGCGGGAGAACCCGCTCACCGGGGCACCCGAATCGCACCGCGGCATCGATATCGTCAACGCGACCGGCACACCGATCGTCTCGGCCGCCCCAGGTATCGTCATCAAGGCGGCTGAAGCGACCGGTTACGGCAACGTCGTCTTCGTCTCGCACGTCGTGAGCGGGCAAGTCTGGACGACCGTCTACGGTCATTTAGATTCGATCACGGTAGCGGCCGGCCAGTCGATCGGGGCGGGCCAGACGGTCGGTACGCTCGGCAACACGGGCTGGTCGACGGGACCGCATCTCCACTTCGAGCTCCATCGTGGGGAATGGGCACCCGGGCAACCAAATGCGGTCGACCCGGGCCCTTATATCGGCTACTGACAGACGGACGCGTCCCAAATATGTGGAACGCGTCCGTTTTTCTGAAGTTTTTGCTATACTGGATGAAAGACCGACAAAAAGAAATGAGGGACTTACCCGTGAAAAACACAACCGCAGGACTACTCGCCGGCGCGACGTTCGTGGCAGGGGCCGGTGCAGGCCTGGCGACGATGGCGTTCACCGATACGAGGTTACCGATCCAACCGAAAGCAGAAGGTTGGGACAAGGTCGAACAAGTCCGCAGCTTGATCGAGACGCACTCGCTAAAGGATATCTCGGAAGAAGACTTGTTGACCGGCGCCCTTGACGGCATGACGGCAGCGCTCGATGACCCGTACTCTGACTTCCTCGACGCGGAAGAAACGTCACAGTTCACCGACTCGATCGAGTCGAGCTTTGAAGGAATCGGCGCGACTTTGGAGAAGAAAGGAGAAGACATCTTGATCGTCGCTCCGATCAAAGGTGCACCAGCTGAAGCGGCAGGCCTTCGTCCAGGGGATATCATCACCGCGGTCGACGGCGAATCAATCGAAGGGATGGCCGTCGAAGAGGCGGTCCAGCTCATCCGTGGTGAAAAAGGAACGGTTGTCACGCTGACGATCCGTCGCGGCGGGCAAGAGGCCGATTATGAGATCACGCGGGATACGATCCCGATCGAGACGGTCTACTCGGAAGTGAAAGAGCAGGACGGCAAAAAGATCGGCTATCTGGAAGTGACCCAGTTCTCAGAGCCGACGGCCGATGAGTTTTTAGAGCAGCTCGAGACGCTCGAGAGCCAAAATATCGATAGCTTGATCATCGACGTCCGGGGCAACCCGGGTGGTCTCTTGCCGGCCGTCATCGCGATGACCGAAGGGTTCGTCCCGACGGATAAGCCGGTCGTTCAAATCGAGAACGCCGACGGGGAACGTGAGGCCCAAAACGGACGCGCCCGTGAGGCGAAGCCGTACAAGCTGTTCGTCTTGACGAACGAAGGCTCGGCCTCGGCGTCCGAGATTTTGGCCGGTGCGCTCAAGGAAGGCGCCGGTGCGACAGTTGTCGGCAACACGACGTTCGGGAAAGGTGTCGTCCAGACGGCGTTCGACTTGGAAGACGGTAGCAACTTGAAGCTGACGACGAGCAAATGGCTCACACCGGACGGCAATTGGATCAACGAGACGGGTATCGAGCCTGACGTTGAGGTCGATCAACCGGATTACTTTGGGGTCAACCGTATCCTCGCGGAAGAGGATTCGCTCAAAGTCGGGGACTACGGCGAGACGGTGTCGAACCTGCATACGGTGTTGACCGGGATCGGTTATGAGCCGGGCGGTCAGGCGGGTTACTTCGGTGACACGATGGCACAGGCGGTCTCAGACTTCCAAGCCGACAACAACTTAACGGAGGACGGGGTCGTCAATGAAGCGACGGCGTCCGCGCTCGAGTCACGGTTGCTTGAAGTCATCCAAGACGAGGCGAACGATGCCCAGTTGAACCGGGCACTTGAAGAAGCCGCAAAATAAGGATTAGGGAAAGGATTGGACAAGTGTGGACGTTCTACGAATGAGTTTTACCGCTTTGTTGACCTTGTTAGGTAGTCCGCTGCTCTGGGCGACGTTCGTCGCCCTCGCTTACATATCCATGACGCGCATTAAACGGGAGCGAAGCATGTTCCGGTCGCGCCGACGCTCGCCGAAGTCAGATTGGCGCCACTTTGTGTGGCCGAGTCTGTTGCTCGCGGTCCTCGGAACTGTAGCGACCGTCTTGCTCGAGACGACGGTCAACTTCGAGTGGGTCGTCACGTTCACCGTCCTCTACGCCCTGATCGTCTTGACGATGCATCCGCGCTTCATGAGTCCGGCGTTTCCGTTCCTGATCATGCTCGTGGTCATCGGTCTGCGCGACGTTGTCCCGCTAGCCGGGCTCACGAATTGGGTCGACCGGCTCGCCGACGTCGAGTGGCCGGTGTATGCGCTCGTGTTCGGCATCGTCACGCTCGCCGAAGCGATCCTCCTTCGTTGGAACGGGACCAAAGAGACGTCACCGACGCTCATCTTGTCGAAGCGCGGCCAGTTCATCGGCGGACACGTCGTCAAGCGGGTTTGGTTCTTTCCGCTCATCGTCTTTTTACCGCCAGCGTTCGGGCTCGACTTCTCGGTACCGGTCATCTTGCCGATCCCGATCGGGGTCAGCCTGCTGTCGACCGGGGCACTGCCGGGAACGCTGCTCGGCCGGTTGAGCCTGTATCGCGGTTTGCTCGCGGTGGTCGCGCTCGGCTTGTTCGCCGGGTCGTACGTCCTAGACGTTCCGTACGTCGCTTATGTGTTGATCGGTCTGTTCGTCTTGTACGAGCTCGCCTTGCAGCTCATCAAACGGGAGAACCGCGGCACGACACCGGTCTTCTTGAACGGGAACCGCGGGGCGGTCATCATCGATACGCTTCCGGGTTCTCCGGGGGAGACGATGCAGCTCATACCAGGTGAGTCGATCTACAAAGTGAACGGTACGGTCATCACCGGAGGGAGCAGCTTTTATGAGGCGCTTCAACTCCATAAGCCGTACATCAAGCTCGAAGTGCTCAACTTGAACGGGGATATCCGCTTCGTGCAACGGGCGATGTATGAGGCCGACCCGCACGAGCTCGGCATCTTGTTCGTCGGGGATCCGATGAGCCCGCGCTTGCGCTTACGGAAATTATAAAAAGGAGCATCCGTCGCGGATGCTCCTTTTCGTATGCTTATACTTCAAGTTTTGATGGTTTGAAGCCCATCGTCGCTTCGACGGCGTGTTGCCAGCCTTTGTAGAGCGCTTCACGATGCGTTTCGTCCATGTTCGGTTCGAACTGATGATCGAGTTTCCATTGCTGCTTGATCTCGTTCTGGTCTTTCCAGAACCCGACGGCGAGTCCGGCGAGATAGGCGGCGCCGAGCGCCGTCGTCTCACTCACTTCCGGACGTTCGACCGGTACGTTCAAGATGTCCGCTTGGAACTGCATGAGGAAGTCGTTGTTGACTGCACCACCGTCGACGCGGAGCGTCTTCAATGCGATGCCGGAATCTTGCTCCATCGCCGTCAAGACGTCGCGTGTCTGATAGGCGAGTGACTCGAGCGTCGCCCGGACGAAGTGTTCTTTTTCCGTACCGCGGGTGATCCCGAAGATGGCGCCGCGGACGTCCGAGTCCCAATACGGGGCACCGAGTCCGACGAAGGCCGGGACGACGTAGACTCCGTCGGTCGTGTCGACACGGTTCGCATACTGTTCCGTATCTTTCGCCGACTTGAGCATACGCAGTCCGTCACGGAGCCACTGGATGGCTGATCCAGCGACAAAGATCGATCCTTCGAGCGCGTACTCGACTTTGCCGTTGTAGCCCCAGGCGATCGTCGTCAACAGACCGTGGTCCGACTTGACGGCTTCTTCTCCTGTGTTCATAAGCATGAAGCAACCCGTTCCGTATGTGTTCTTCCCTTCGCCTGACTCGAAGCAGGCTTGGCCGAACAAGGCGGCTTGTTGGTCACCGGCCGCGCCGGCAATCGGGACTTCGAATCCGAAGAAGTGGTACGGAATCGTGTGAGCGTATACTTCACTCGATGGCTTGACTTCAGGCAGCATCGACTTTGGTACGGTGAGGATGTCGAGCAACTCATCGTCCCACTTCTGCTCGTAGATGTTGTACATGAGCGTCCGTGACGCGTTCGAGTAGTCGGTGACGTGCGCGAGACCGCCCGAGAGTTTCCAGATGAGCCACGTGTCGATCGTTCCGAACAACAATTCCCCGGCTTCCGCTTTCTCACGGGCGCCTTCGACGTTGTCGAGGATCCATTTCACTTTCGTCCCCGAGAAGTAAGCGTCGATCAATAATCCGGTCTTGTCGCGGAACAAGTCGGCGTGACCGGCCGCATTCAATTCGTCACAGATGCCGGCAGTCTGACGCGATTGCCAGACGACGGCGTTGTAGACAGGTCTGCCGGTCGACTTCTCCCAGACGACCGTCGTCT
This sequence comes from Exiguobacterium sp. SH1S1, assembly GCF_004337245.1. Classification (NCBI taxonomy): domain Bacteria; kingdom Bacillati; phylum Bacillota; class Bacilli; order Caryophanales; genus Exiguobacterium; species Exiguobacterium sp. SH1S1. The sequence goes on along the minus strand of NZ_SJUZ01000001.1, from coordinate 562,010 downwards.
CCCGTTGGTTCGTGATGCCGATGGCCGCGATCTCTTTCGGGTCGATGTCGGCCGAACCGAACGCCTCGGCCATGACGGCGAGGACCGAACCCCAGATCTCGTTGGCGTTATGCTCGACCCAGCCTGGTTTCGGGAAGTACTGCTTGAACTCGCGCTGAGCGGTCGTGACGATCTTGCCGTCGTGGTCGAAGATGATGACCCGTGAACTGGTCGTACCTTGGTCGATTGCTAAAATATACCGTTTTTCTTTGTCCATATGAATGTGCCTCCTTAGAAGTTAGGGTGATTATGGGACGAGGATACCATAGAGCAACGCGGCGATGACAGCGCCGATGATCGGTCCGACGACTGGAATCCATGAATAGCCCCAGTCGGACGTCCCTTTGCCTTTGATTGGGAGTATCGCATGCGCGATCCGCGGTCCAAGGTCACGGGCCGGGTTGATCGCATAACCGGTCGTTCCACCGAGCGAGAGACCGATCGAGACGATCAAGAAACCGACGATGAGCGGGTTTAATCCATCTGTGAACGTGTTGGCCCCGAACGATAGTAAAGCGAAGACGAGGACGAATGTTCCGATGATCTCCGAGATCAAGTTGAACGGAGTGTTCCGAATACCAGGAGCGGTCGAGAACGTCGCGAGCTTCGCACCCGGGTCGTCGGTCGCGTCATAGTGCGGTTTGTAGTGTACGTAGACGAGTACGGCCCCGATGAACGCCCCGATGAACTGGGCAAGGATGTACAGTGGCACATCTTCCCATGGGAATGCCCCGCTCGTGGCGAGGCCGATTGTGACGGCCGGGTTGATGTGCGCGCCTCCGTAAATACCTGCGGCGTACACCCCGACCATAACGGCGAGACCCCAACCGAACGTGATGACGATCCAGCCGCCGTTCTCGGCTTTCGAGTGGCGGAGGACGACGCCGGCGACGACACCGTTACCGAGCAAGATGAGTAGCATTGTACCGATAATTTCGCTGACAAATGCTGACATGTGATACTCCCTTCCTTCCATATTGGATTTGGCTTACCACTTTTCTATATCCCCCGTTTGAAAGCGCTTTAAAACCAAGATATTGAAAAAAACCACTTTTTAATGAGGAAAGTGGTTCGGACTGGTAAAATGTTTGGAAAAATCAAGGGTGATCCCGACGAGAAAGATGAAGAGAACCCCTAAGCTCACGAAAGACAACGGTGTCCACCATGTCGCCCCGAGGTCGAGCACAATCGAGGCGATGACAGTCAAGTAGAGCCAAGCGAGTCGTCTTGAAATCTCATGGTCCCGATAACGATTCGTGAGCGCTGCGCCGAATGGGGCACCGATGAAAGCACCTGTCACCAAGGCGAGCGGCGCGACATAATCAAGCGACAACGAAGGCAAGTAACCGATGAGTCCGCCGAGCGAGATGAACAGGACGGCGGCAAGGCTCGTCCCGACGGCACGGTGCGTCGAAAAACCGAGCCAACTCACGAGCAACGGGACGATGATGAAACCGCCGCCGATGCCGAGGAGCGCCGACAAGAGCCCGGCGATCGCACCGATGAAGAAACTTGCGGCGAATCCAGATTTTTTGCGTTTCGGTGGCTTTGATGTTTTCTTTAGAAGCGTAACGGCAAAATAAGAGAGGATAAGCAAATAGAAAACATTCAGCAACCAGTCATACGTCCCGGAGATCGACAGCACGACCCGGCTCGACAGCTGCGCGGTGACGGCACCGGCCAGACCGACCGTGAGACCGTTCGACCATGACACGTTTCCGAGCGACGAGTGCTTCTTCGCTCCGGACAGGCTCGTGCCGACGACGAACAAAAGTGACGTCGCGACCGCCTCGGCCGCCGAGTATCCGTTGAACAAGAGCACCGGGACGATGATGACACCGCCCCCGATACCGAAGAAACCGGACAAGGCGCCGACGACCGCGCCGAGCGGGATAAAGAGAAGTGACCACATGACGACCCACCCATTTCTGTTTAGATTCCTCCTCACTATAGCGAATCGGAGAGCGGTTTGGGAAGCGTCTCAGAAGCGAATATTTGTTCGTGTATGTGCTATAATCAAGTCAATATGCAAGGGATAGAAAGCGAGGAATATATATGGACAAGATCAAGCTTCCGTTCGAATTACATTCGGAATATAGTCCGGCCGGCGACCAGCCGGAGGCGATCCGCCAGCTCATCGAAGGCGTCAACCGTGGCGACCGTTATCAGACGCTGCTCGGTGCGACCGGCACCGGGAAGACGTTCACCGTGTCGAACGTCATCCAGGAAGTGAAGAAACCGACGCTCGTCTTAGCCCACAACAAGACGCTCGCCGGCCAGCTCTATTCCGAGTTCAAAGAGTTTTTCCCGAACAACGCCGTCGAATATTTCGTCAGCTATTATGACTACTATCAACCGGAGGCGTACGTGCCGTCGACCGACACGTTCATCGAGAAAGATGCCTCGATCAACGACGAGATCGACAAGCTCCGCCACTCGGCGACGTCGTCCTTGTTCGAGCGGGATGATGTCATCATCGTCGCATCTGTATCGTGTATATACGGTCTCGGTAACCCGGAAGAATACAACAGTCTCGTCTTGAGTCTCCGCGTCGGCAAAGAGATGGGGCGCGACCAGATGCTCCGCAAATTGATCGACATCCAATATGAACGGAACGACATCGATTTCCAACGCGGGCGCTTCCGTGTCCGCGGCGACGTCGTCGAGATCTTCCCGGCGTCACGCGACGAGCAGTGCTTGCGCGTCGAATTCTTCGGTGACGAGATCGACCGTATCCGCGAGATGAACCCGCTCACCGGCGAGATCATCGCCGACCGTGAACACGTCTCGATCTTCCCGGCATCCCACTTCGTCACCCGCGACGAGAAGCTGCAAAAGGCAATCGTCAACATCGAGGCCGAGCTCGAGCAACAGCTCGAGAAATTCCGCGAAGAAGGCAAACTGCTCGAAGCGCAACGTCTCGAGCAGCGGACGAACTACGACCTCGAGATGATGCGCGAGATGGGCTACTGTTCAGGCATCGAGAACTATTCACGCCATCTGAACTTGACGGAAGAAGGGGCGACGCCGTACACGCTCATCGACTACTTCCCGAAAGACTTCTTGCTCATCGCCGACGAGTCACACGTGACGCTGCCGCAAGTCCGCGGGATGTTCAACGGCGACCAGGCGCGCAAACAAATGCTCGTCGACCACGGTTTCCGTCTACCATCGGCCAAGGACAACCGTCCACTCAAGTTCGAGGAGTTCGAGAAGAAGTTGAATCAGGCGATCTTCATCTCGGCGACACCGGGCCCGTACGAGCTCGAGCATACACCAAACATGATCGAGCAGATCATCCGGCCGACGGGTCTACTCGACCCGACAATCGAGATCCACCCGATCAAAGGACAGATCGACTACTTGATGGACCAGATCCGCGACCGCATCAAACAGGACGAACGCGTCCTCGTGACGACGCTCACGAAGAAGATGGCCGAAGACTTGTCGGACTATCTCCGTGAAGCGGGCATCAAGGTCAACTATATGCACTCCGAGATCAAGACGCTCGAACGGATCGAGATCATCCGTGACCTGCGGCTCGGCAAATACGACGTCCTCGTCGGGATCAACTTGCTGCGGGAAGGGCTCGATATCCCGGAAGTGAGTCTCGTCACGATCCTCGACGCCGACAAGGAAGGGTTCCTTCGTTCTGACCGGTCACTCATCCAGACGATCGGACGGGCGGCCCGTAACTCGAACGGCCACGTCATCCTGTTCGCGGACAAGATGACCGATTCGATGACGCGGGCGATCGGGGAGACCGACCGCCGTCGGACGATCCAACAAGAATACAATGAAGAGCACGGCGTCACGCCGCAGACGATCCGCAAAGAAGTGCGCGGCGTCATCCGCGCGACCGTCGCTGCCGAAGAAGAAGTGCTCGAGTCGCTCAGCTCGATGAATCAAGACGAGCGCGAGGCGGCAATCGGCAAACTAGAAGAAGAAATGAAACAAGCGGCCCGCGATCTTCAGTTCGAGCGGGCGGCCGAATTGCGTGACTTAATCTTGGAGTTGAAGGTAGGGAATTAAATGGCTGAAAAGAAAAATGCGATCGTCATCAAAGGGGCGCGCGTCAACAACTTGAAAAACATTGATATCGATATCCCTCGTGACCAGCTCGTCGTCTTGACGGGTCTGTCGGGATCAGGGAAGTCATCGCTCGCATTCGATACGATTTACGCCGAAGGGCAGCGCCGTTACGTCGAGAGCCTGTCGGCATACGCCCGTCAGTTCCTCGGACAGATGGACAAGCCGGACGTCGATACGATCGAAGGGTTGAGCCCGGCCATCTCGATCGATCAGAAGACGACGAGCCGGAACCCGCGCTCGACCGTCGGGACGGTGACGGAGATCTATGACTACTTACGACTCTTGTTCGCCCGCATCGGGAAACCCGTCTGCCCACGCCACGGCATCGAGATCTCAAGCCAGACGATCTCACAGATGGTCGACCAAGTGATGGAGCTCCCGGAGAAGACGCGCCTGCAAATCTTGGCGCCGATCGTGTCGGGACGGAAAGGCACGCACGTCAAAGTGTTCGACTCGCTCAAAAAAGAAGGGTTCGTCCGTGTCCGCGTCAACGGGGAAACGATCGAACTGACCGATGACATCGAGCTCGACAAGAACAAGAAACATTCGATCGAGGTCGTCGTCGACCGGCTCGTCGTCCGCGCTGACGTCGAAGGCCGCCTCGCCGATTCACTCGAGACGGCACTCCGCCTCGCGGACGGCCGCGCCATCATCGACAAGATGGACGGGACCGAGTTGTTGTTTAGCGAACACCATGCTTGCCCGATCTGTGGCTTCTCGATCGGTGAGCTCGAGCCGCGCATGTTCTCGTTCAACTCACCGTTCGGGGCCTGCCCGACGTGTGACGGTCTCGGTACGAAACTCGACGTCGACCCGGAGCTCGTCATCCCAGACCCGTCGAAGACGCTGAAAGAAGGAGCGGTCGTCGCATGGCAGCCGACGAGCTCGCAATATTATCCGCAGCTGCTCGCCTCGATGTGTCAGCATTTCGACATCGACATGGACGTGCCGTTCGAACGGCTGTCAAAACGTGACCAAGACCTCGTCTTGCACGGGACGGAAGAAGAATCGTTCTTGTTCCGCTACGAGAACGATTTCGGCCAAGTCCGGACGAACACGATCTTTTTTGAAGGGGTGCTCCGCAACATCGAGCGCCGCTATAAAGAGACGACGTCGGATTACATCCGGGAACAGATGGAGACGTATATGGCGACGCACGCCTGCCCGACGTGTGACGGCTATCGGTTGAAAGAAGAGACGCTCGCCGTCAAGATCACCGACCGCCACATCGGGGAAGTGACGACACTTTCGGTCGAGCATGCGCTCGCCTTGTTCGAGTCGCTCATGGACGAACTGAGCGAAAAAGATATCGCCATCGCCCGGCTCATCTTGCAAGAGATCAGAGAACGGCTCAGCTTCCTGAACAACGTCGGTCTCGACTACTTGACGTTGTCGCGGGCGGCCGGGACGTTATCAGGCGGGGAAGCGCAACGGATCCGTCTAGCCACGCAGATCGGCTCGCGGCTGACCGGCGTCTTGTACGTCTTGGACGAGCCGTCGATCGGGTTGCACCAGCGTGACAACGACCGCTTGATCGCGACGCTCAAACAGATGCGCGACATCGGCAATACGCTCATCGTCGTCGAGCATGACGAGGACACGATGATGGCGGCCGACTACTTGATCGACATCGGACCTGGCGCCGGAGAGCACGGCGGAGAAGTCATCGCCGCCGGCACACCGAAACAGATTATGAAGAACCGAAAGTCGCTCACCGGGCAATACTTGTCCGGGAAACGGTTCATCCCGCTGCCGGCCGAGCGCAAAGTGCCGGACGAGCGTTTCATCAGGATCGTCAAAGCAGCAGAGAACAACTTGAAAGAGGTCGACGTATCGATCCCGCTCGGTATGTTCATCGCCGTCACCGGTGTCTCCGGCTCCGGGAAGTCGACGCTCATCAACGAGATCCTGTACAAGTCGCTCGCGCACCATATTAACCGCGCCAAAGCGAAGCCAGGGAAGCATAAGACGATCGAAGGGCTTGACCAGATCGATAAAGTCATCGATATCGACCAGTCGCCGATCGGACGGACGCCACGGTCGAACCCGGCGACGTATACGGGTGTGTTCGATGACATTCGTGACGTGTTCGCGTCGACGAACGAGGCGAAGATGCGCGGTTACAAGAAAGGCCGCTTCAGTTTCAACGTCAAAGGCGGACGCTGTGAGGCGTGCCGCGGGGACGGGATCATCAAGATCGAGATGCACTTCCTTCCAGACGTTTACGTCCCGTGTGAGATCTGTCACGGCAAACGCTACAATCGGGAGACGCTCGAAGTGAAGTATAAAGGCAAGACGATCGCCGACGTGCTCGACATGACGATCGAGGAAGGACTCGACTTCTTTGACAAGATTCCGAAAATCAAGCGGAAGATCCAGACGATCTCTGACGTCGGCCTCGGCTACATGAAGCTCGGACAACCGGCGACCGAACTGTCGGGCGGGGAAGCGCAACGCGTCAAGCTCGCGTCTGAGCTGCACAAACGTTCGACCGGCAAGACGATCTACATCTTGGACGAGCCGACGACCGGTCTTCACGTCGACGATATCGCCCGGTTGTTAATCGTATTGCAGCGCCTCGTCGAGAACGGGGACACGGTGCTCGTCATCGAGCATAACTTAGACGTCATCAAATCGGCCGACTACTTGATCGACCTCGGACCGGAAGGCGGGGACGGCGGCGGCGCGATCGTCGCGACCGGGACGCCGGAAGAAGTCGCCGAAGTCACGGCGTCGTACACCGGCAAATATTTGAAACCGGTACTCGAACGTGATGCGGCCCGGGCCAAACCGAAAGCAGGAAAAAAGAAATAAGTATAGAAATGTTTAGAAACGGGAACATGATTGACGTGTAACCAAATCGAAGGGGGAAACGAACGTGAAACAAGAAATGCGTGAACTGATTCTCCAGCAAGTGAAAGATGGCAAACTGACGATCGAGGAAGGGATGACCCAACTCGAGCGGCTCGAGAAGTTGGAGCCGGAGCGTATCCAAGCGCTTGAAGAACATCAAGAGACGGAGAAGGTCGATGCCTACTCGGTCGAGTCGCTCACGACGAAACTGACGTCAGCGGTCGATGGACTCGTGACTAAACTTCGCGACAGCGACTTCTCGTTCAGCTCGAACTTCGGGCCGGAAGTGACGTACTCGAAATCGTTCCCGTTCACCGGGAAAGACATCCTGCTCGACTTGTTCAACGCCTCGGCGACGATCGTCTCGTCGGACCATGACGAGTGTGAACTGATCGTCACCGGTCGTCCGCTCCGACAGCAAGACGCGGACAAAGCGCTCGAACAGCTCCAGTCGGCCGTCAAACATTCGGTCATCGGCGACCGTCTCGTCATCTCACTTCGTGACAAGCTCGTCCGGGCCCACGTCGAACTGTACGTCCCGCATCATCATTTCGACCACTTGAACGTCCAAACGTTGAACGGTGAAGTCCGTGCCGACGGGATCGACGTCGAGAGCTTCCGCGTCCAGACGGCGAACGGCCGCGTCGTGCTTCACGAGGTGCACGCTTCAGAGATCCTCGTCAACACGGGCAACGGTACGGTCGAGGTCGAAGCGACCGAGTCTGAGCTCGTCCACGTCCGGACCGGTAACGGTTCTGTCATCGTGAACGGGAAGTATGACAAGGCCTCGCTCAAGACCGGGAACGGCAACATCCGCGCCGAACTCGCGACGGCGCGTCCGGCCAAGTTCGAAATCGCTTCGCTCGCCGGGAACATCCGACTCGTCTTGCCGCACGGCGTCGAGATCGAAGGCGAACTCGAGACGAACTTCGGTGGTCTCCACTGTAACTTGGACGACCTCGAGATCGTCCGCGATCGTAAAGACGTCGCCCAGCGTCGTCTCGAGTTCTTATCAGGCCGTGGTCAGACGCCACGCATCGAAGTCGATGCCGGTACGCGTACTGGTACGATCGACCTTGAGCACGGTTCACTCCATACGCCGTCGACGTTCCTCGAAGAAGACAAGCACGAACCGACGGAACCAATCGATCCGGTCGACCCGGTCAATCCGGCCGACTTGAACAACCCGTTCCATCAGCAATGACAATCAACCCCGAAGGCGAGCGCCTTCGGGGTTGTTTTTGTACAGCGTGAATCATAATAAGCCCGAAGGCGATTGCCTCCGGGCTTTGTCACGTCATAAATTCATTTCGTTCTCGAACTGTTCCCATTCCATCATCGGGGCGTCATATAACGTGAACGAGCCGATGATAAAGAGGATAAACAGAATCGGTCCAGCGATGAGTAGGAAGATCCCGAGGTTCCGCATTTTTTTCGAGCGGTTCCAGTAGAAGATGATGGCGACGATCATCGAAAGTAACGAGCCGGACAAGAAGACACCGACGATGTTCAGGATGAACAACAAGAGCACCGTCTCGTTCTTCGTCGTCGCATATTCGCGCCACATGTCGATGAGTGACTTGATCAGATAGACGAGCGCCGCGATCCCGACGATGAAAATAAAGACGATGGCAATCCAAAAGAGTGCGTCCATTTTGTTTCACCTCCTTATAAACTTCTATACCCGTTCTACGCAATTGCCACAAATTAGTTTCATTCCTTTTGAATTGACAAGTTCTGCCTCACTTTTCATTAACGCTTCTCATGAGGAGCTATGATACAATAATGAGCGTGAAAGGGGCAGATACTTATGCAAAATATCGTACGCACGGCTCAACTCGTTGAGCGCTTCAAGCTTCAAGTCATTTCCGGGGAAGAAGGGCTTCACCGTCCTGTCGCCACACCGGACCTCAGTCGACCAGGACTCGTCCTCGCCGGCTACTATACACACTATGCGAAGAACCGTCTTCAAGTGCTCGGCAAGACGGAGCTCACGTTTTACGCGAGCCTGTCTGAAGAAAGCCGGCGCGAGCGTGCCAAAATTCTTTGCACGGAGTCGACACCGGGCATTCTCATCACGCGCGGCTTCGACATCCCGATCGAGATCGAGGAAGAGGCCGAGGCGGCGAACGTTCCGCTCATGCGCACGAACGCGGTGACGACGTCGATCGAGTCACAGATCACGAACTTCCTCGAGATGGAACTCGCACCGATGACGGCGATGCACGGCGTCCTCGTCGACATTTACGGTGTCGGCGTCCTCATCAAAGGACAGAGCGGCGTCGGTAAATCCGAGACCGCGCTCGAGCTCGTCAAGCGGGGCCACCGTCTCGTCGCCGACGACTCGGTCGAGATCCGGCAGACGGGCGACCAGCTGCTCGTCGGGTCGGCACCAAAACTGATCCGCCACTTGCTCGAGATTCGCGGGATCGGCATCATCGACGTGATGACGTTGTTCGGAGCGGGCGCCGTCCGTTCGCACAAAAAGATCAGCTTGATCATCAACCTCGAGAACTGGGACGCCGGCAAAGTGTATGACCGCGTCGGGCTCGACCATAACACGATGAAGATCATCGACAGTGAAGTGCCGCTACTCACGATCCCGGTCCGTCCGGGACGCAACTTGGCCGTCATCGTCGAAGTCGCGGCGATGAACTATCGCCTGCAAAACATGGGCATCAACACGGCGGAAGAGTTCGCCGAACGACTCGCCAACGCGATCCACGATAACGAAGGGGACATGGAATGATGGTGGAGCCGACGTTTGACCGCGTAGCGTTCGAGATCGGGTCGCTCCCGATCTATTGGTACGGCATGATCATCGCCTTCGGAGCGATGCTCGGTCTCGTCCTCGCCTTGTTTGAGGCGAAGCGACTCAATTATGATTCGGAGCGGGTCGTCGACGTCATCATCTGGGCGATCCCGATCAGTATCGTCTTCGCCCGGATTTACTATGTCGTGTTCCAATGGGATTACTACAGCCAAAACCTCGGGCAAATCATCGATATCCGTCAAGGCGGGATCGCGATTCACGGGGCCATCTTCGGCGCCTTGCTCGTCGTCATCATCTACTCGATGCGTAAATCGATGTCGTTCTGGAAAGTGACCGACATCCTCGCGCCATCGCTCTTGCTCGGTCAAGCGATCGGGCGGTGGGGCAACTTCATGAACCAAGAGGCGCACGGGTCTGAGACGACGAGCCGATTTTTGAAAGAGACGTTGTTGTTACCAGACTGGATCGTCAACCAGATGTATATCGACGGGGCGTACTACTTGCCGACATTCTTGTTCGAGAGCGTCTGGAACATCCTCGGCGTCATCTTGCTCGTCGTTTGGCGCATGGTCGGCAATCCGCCGCGCGGCTATATCTTCTTGTCGTACCTCGTCTGGTACTCGATCGGTCGCTTCTATATCGAGGGACTCCGTACGGACAGCCTCATGGCCGGTGATCTACGGACGGCACAGCTCGTCTCGATCGCGATGATCGTGTTCGGGATCGTGATGATGGTGTTGCGCCGGAAAGCGAAGCGGTACGATGACCCTTCTGAGAAAGGACTGTTTGATTGATGGATACGATTTTATTTGATTTAGATGGTACGTTGCTCGATACGAACCCGCTCATCCTTGCGAGTTTTCGTCATACGCTCGGGTATTACTTCCCGAACGAGACGTATCAGGACGAAGATATCTTCCCGTTCATCGGACCGACGCTCGAGAAGTCGTTCAAAGCGCTCAATGAGCCGGAATGGAAAGAGATGCAGGCGTTCTATCGCAGCTTCAACATCGCCATGCACGACGCGCTCGTCGCCGAATATCCTGGCGTGATCGAAGGACTGCATCGTCTGCACACCAAAGGCTATAAGATGGGTATCGTCACATCGAAAGGCCGGCCGGTCGTCGAACACGGACTTCGCCTGTTCAACATCGACCACTTGTTTGGCGTCGTCGTCACGGCTGACGACGTCGAAAACGAGAAACCGCACGCCGAGCCGGTCGAGCAGGCGCTGCGCGCGCTCGGTTCGACACCGGAGCGGGCCGTCATGGTCGGAGACAACGATACGGACATCTTCAGCGGCAAAAACGCCGGCACGAAGACGGTCGCCGTCGGTTGGGCCTTGAAGGGCCGGGCGTTCTTAGAGACGCTCGAGCCTGACGTCATCATCGAGTCGATGGAGCACTTCGAGACGTGGCTCGACGAGGTCACGGTCAATGCGTAAGACGGAACGGTATCATCTGGACGGGCCCAACCCGCTCTGGCAGATGTATCGGACGATCCGCTTCTTGCGCGTCTTCAAAAATACGACGGTCGTCCTCGTCGGTCGTTACTTCCCGTCCGTCAAGGCGAAGCGTTGGCTGTACCGGAACTTCCTCGGGATGAAGATTGGGGAGTATAGCGCCCTCGCCCTCATGGTGACGCCTGACGTCATGTTCCCGGAGCGGATCACGATCGGACGCAACACGGTCATCGGCTTCAACACGACGATCCTCTGTCACGAGTACCTCGTCGACGAGTATCGGATCGGTGACGTCCGGATCGGTGACGACGTCTTGATCGGGGCGAACGTGACGATCTTGCCGGGCATCACGATCGGGGACAAGGCGGTCATAGGAGCCGGTGCCGTCGTACATCGCGACGTCTTGCCCGGCGAACGCGTCGTCGGCGCTAAACTACAAACCATAGACACGAAATAGACACAATTTAGCGCGAAATCATTTCAAGCTGTTCGATTGGTCTTCGTGTGAAAAATACTTGAGCGGTATCACTTTATTTGAAGGTGATGCCGTTTTTTTGTGTCGTGTCGCGAGGTGAGCCGTCATGTATATTTTTGTCGAAAAACAATTGTCAGACCTAGTAAAATATATTCATTATAGAAGGAATATAGTCCCGATTTTTTTAAACTTTTTCGGTTGCCCTCATGGATTGAGTGCGGTATTCTTAATCCTGCAACTAAAAAAAGATACTAGAGACGATGTGGAGGATTTAGAATATGGAAGCGAACTATGAAGCACTAATGACGCTACCCGAACCAGAATCTCCGCTTGCTGCGGAGCTCCACTACTATAGAGGTCGTCGAGCGTTACGAGAAGGTCGCCTAGATGAAGCGACTTTTTTCATGGCTGAAGCAACTGCTGCGGCAGTCCATCGCGTCGATTACCACAAACAGTACGCTGAACTGTTATTCGAAGTAGGGGAGGTCTACCACGCCAACGATGTGTGGAAACGGGTATTAGAACTCGACCAAACGGCGACAGAGGCACTTTATCACCTCGCGAGCAACTGCGCCTATATCTCACAGTACGAAGAAGCGGCCACGTATGCGAGCCGCTATCTTGAACAGGAAGCGCACGGTCGTTACGCGGAATCGGTCCAATCCCTTCTCGAACTGATCGAGCTTGAACAAGAGCTCGAAGACGAAGAAGAGGACGAGTTGATCACGTGGCACACCGAGGCGCAGCAACACATCGACAAAGGTCGGCTCTTCGCCGCCAAGTCGACGCTCGAGCGCTTGATCGATCAATATCCGACGTTTTGGCCGGCGTTCAACAATTTGGCCATCGTCCACTTTTACCTCGGCAACGACGAATCGGCGTTCGAGACGCTCGAGTACGTCCTCGACCAAAATCCGGGCAACTTGCATGCGATCTTGAACACGATTCTTCTATTACATGAGGCTGGACAGTCGGAAGCGGCGCTGCAACTGTCGGTCCCGCTCACACGCGTCCGTCCGATCCAATTTGAATTGCGCTACAAGCTCGCTACGACGCTAGCTCTCGTCGGCCAGTACGACCATGCCTACGAAGAACTGCGTCTATTGAAAGAACGCGGCTTCCGTGGCGACTCACTGTTCGGGCATTGGCTCAGCGTATCCGCCTACAAGACAGGACGTTCTGAAGAAGCGGCTACCTATTTGAACAGTGACGAGTTGAAACAGTTTGAAGAGAAAAATCCGTTCGATATCCGCGACAACCTCGAGTTCCGCTCGGCGCTCGTCCAAGGTCTGCGCCAAGAGGAAGACACGGCCCGCATCGAGATCATTCGGATCATCTCCAAGCTCGCCGATGACGAAGCGTTCGAGGCGCTCGCCTTGACGAACGGATTGACCGATAACGAGACGGTGATCTCGTTCGCCGAAAAGTGTCGCGCTGAAATTTGTGGTTCTCCGTTCACGGGCGACGCCCGGATCGAACGAGGATACGCCGCCCTCGTCCTCGCCGAAACGGAAGTGACGGAAGCAGAACAGATGAGCCTCGACGGCGATTTCTATGAGCGCTTCTCGCGACTGCTGCTAGCGGGAGAAACGTTCGAAGACGTCACGGCATCGGCCGCGGCGCTCGTCTGGATGTTTTACGCAAAACGCGAATCACTCCTGCTCGAGGAATGCGCCGATACGTTCGGCGTCTCGGTCGACACGCTCACCGGGACGATCCGGACGTTCAAGCGGACACTCGAGCAAGCATAAAGATAGACGATACCTCCCTAGGTTTCTTATACTGAAGTCAATCAATTTCATGCAGAGGTGGAATCACTATGACAGAAGAAAAAATCTATGACGTCATTATCATCGGGGCCGGCCCAGCCGGAATGACGGCGGCACTTTACGCGTCGCGTGCCAATTTGTCGACACTTATGATCGAACGAGGCATCCCAGGTGGGCAGATGGCGAACACGGAAGATATCGAAAACTATCCAGGTTACGACAGCATTCTCGGTCCAGACCTATCTCAAAAAATGTTTGACCACTCGAAAGCGTTCGGTGCGGAGTACGCGTATGGCGATGTCCAAAGCATCTCGGACGAAACCGAATATAAAGTCGTCCACGCCCACAACCGTGACTACAAGGCACGCGCCATCATCCTTGCTTCAGGGGCGCAGTATAAAAAAATCGGCGTACCGGGCGAAGAAGAGCTCGGCGGTCGCGGTGTATCCTACTGTGCAGTCTGTGACGGTGCGTTCTTCAAAGGGAAAAACTTGTTCGTCATCGGCGGTGGCGACTCTGCTGTCGAAGAAGGCGTGTTCTTGACGCGCTTCGCGGACAAAGTGACGATCGTCCACCGTCGCGATGAGCTACGGGCGCAGAAGATCCTGCAAAAACGTGCGTTCGACAACCCGAAAGTCGACTTCATCTGGAACCATACGTTGAAAGAAATCGTAGAAGCAGACGGGAAAGTCGGCGGGGCCCGTCTCGTCAGCACGATCGACGGCACGGAGTCGGAGCATGAGATCGATGGCGTATTCATTTACATCGGGATGAACCCGATCACTGGATTCGTCAAAGATCTCGGCATTTTGAACGAGCAAGGCTACATCGTCACGAACGAAGCGATGGAGACGACGATCCCCGGGATCTTCGCCGCCGGAGACGTTCGCGACAAGACGCTCCGTCAAGTCGTCACAGCGACGAACGACGGATCGATCGCCGCTCAAAACGCGCAACATTTCATCGAGGGTCTCCTCGAGAAATTACAAGAACAAAACGCGTGACCAAGGCAGAAGGGATTGCGGGCAACCGCAATCCCTTCTCTTTTTTTCGGGCGTTCGTTATACTGAGGGTAGAAGAGAGCCGAACACACGGCTCGGTTGTCAAATTTAAGGGGGCGTCAGCGACATGGAAGACTTTAAAGGATTAGAAGAATTGATCATCATCAGCGGGATGAGTGGGGCTGGTAAATCGGTCGCAATGAATAGCTTTGAGGACCTCGGCTATTTTTGCGTCGATAACTTGCCGCCAGTACTGTTACCGCAGCTGATCGATGTCATCAGTTCGGTCCGTCCGAAGATCGCGGTCGCGATCGACACGCGCACGCCGGACTTCATCGATAGCTTGTTCATCGTCATCGATGATCTCGAACAAAAGAACGTGCACCCGCATCTGCTCTATCTCGACACACGGGACGACGTGCTCGTCCGTCGTTATAAAGAGACGCGCCGGTCGCATCCGCTCGCCCCGGAAGACGCACCGCTCGTCGGCATCAAGATGGAGCGCTCGCTGCTCGAAGGGTTCCGTGACCGGGCCCACACGCTCTACGATACGAGCGACTTGAAGCCACAAATGCTCAAAGACCGGATCTTGCTCCAGTTCAACGAGGAGCGGATCCCGTTCACCGTCAACTTCATGTCGTTCGGCTTTAAGCACGGCGTGCCGCTCGACATCGACTTGTTGTTCGACGTCCGCTTCATCACGAACCCGTTCTACATCCCGGAGCTAAGGCCTCTCACTGGGCAGACGGAAGAAGTTCAAAATTACGTCATGTCGCATCCTGAGGCGCGGGCGTTTTATAAAAAAGTGATTGATATGCTCGAGTTCCTGTTGCCGCAATACAAGCGGGAAGGGAAAGCGCAAGTCGTCGTCGCTTTCGGTTGCACGGGCGGGAAACACCGCTCGATCACGTTCGCTGAAAAAGTATCGGCCCATTTCGCCGAGCGCTACAACGTCAAGACCGTCCATCGCGACCTCGTCCACGCGACGAAGGAGAAGTAAGATGAGACGCGAGAGAAAAGTTGTCGCCATCGGTGGCGGGACAGGGCTATCGACGCTCGTCCGTGGTCTCAAGCATTATCCGCTCGCGATCACGGCGATTGTCACGGTCGGGGATGACGGCGGCAGCTCGGGACGGCTCCGCGACGAGTTCCATATGCTCCCGCCCGGGGATATCCGTAACGTCATCTTGGCGTTGTCTGAAGTCGAGCCGCTCATGGACCGCATCTTACAGTATCGGTTCGATAGTGGCTACGGGCTCGAGGGTCATTCGCTCGGCAACTTGATGTTGACGGCGGCGACACATATTTGTGAAGGGTCGTTCGTCAAGGCGATCGACGTGCTGTCGCAGCTGTTGAACGCCCAAGGGAAGGTCTTGCCGGTCACGGAGACGCTCATGACGCTCGCCGCTGAATTTGAGGACGGGACGATCGTCAAAGGCGAATCAAAGATCCCGCTCGTCGGAAAAGCGATCAAGCGCATGTTCTTGCTAGAAGAAGGCATCAAAGCAGCACCGGGTGTCGTCGAAGCGATTGAACAGGCGGATGTGATCGTCCTTGGTCCGGGAAGCCTGTATACGAGCATCATTCCGAACTTGTTGATCCCGGAAGTGCGCGACGCCATCGTCCGGGCCGGCGTCCCGATCGTCTATATTTGTAACGTCATGACGCAACCGGGTGAGACGCAAGGCTACGACGCGATGCGGCATTTGAAGTCGGTCGAGGCGTACCTCGGGAAGTCGACGGTCGATACGATCGTCGTCAACAACGAACCGATTGAAGATATTTATTTAGAGCGCTACCTCGAAGACGGATCGGAAGAAGTCCGGTTCGATCGGAAGAAGCTCCGCAACTATGGCACGAACGTGCTCGCCGGGGACATCGTCGACTATAACCGGGACTATATCCGTCACGATTCGGATGCGATTGCTGGGCTCGTCATGCAACGCGTGCTGCGGATCAAGAAACCACGCTCGTACCAGGAGCTTGAACTGAAATAGCAGGAATGGAAAGGAGGGGACCGAGATGAGCTTTGCCTCAGAAGTGAAAAAAGAACTGACGCAACTCGACGTCACCGATGCCGAGGCGAAAGCGGAATTGTCCGCGCTCGTCCGCATGAACGGTGTCATCTCGCTCGCTTTAGGACGGGGGATGACGCTTGACGTCTCGACCGAGAACGCCGCGATCGCGCGCCGCATCTACTCCCTCATGAAACGTCTGTACGACCATCACTTGGATCTGTTCGTCCGGAAGAAAATGCGGTTGAAGAAGAACAACGTCTACATCGTCCGTGTCTCGCAACGTGCCGAGACGATGCTCCGTGACCTAGAGATCCTCGGGGAGAACTATGAGATGATCCGGACACTCAACTCGGATATGACGCGCAACCAGAACCTGGCCCGCGCTTACTTGCGTGGTGCGTTCCTCGCCGGAGGATCGATCAACCATCCGAAGACGTCATCGTACCATCTAGAGGTGTACAGTCTGTATGAGAACCATAACCAGGCGCTCCGTGACCTCGCCAACCGCTTCGGCTTGAACGCAAAGACGCTCGAACGGAAAAAAGGGCATATCCTCTACATCAAAGAGAGCGAGAAAATCTCCGACTTCCTTAAACTGATCGGGGCGACGCGCGGTATGCTCGATTTTGAGGACGCCCGCATCATCAAAGACATGCGCAACTCGGTCAACCGGCTCGTCAACTGTGAGACGGCGAACTTGAACAAGACGGTCGGGGCGGCGCTCCGGCAAGTCGAGAATATCAAGTATCTCGAACGGACGGTCGGGCTTGAAATTTTACCGGTCAAGCTCCGTGAGATCGCCGAGCTTCGGGTCACCCATCAAGACGTATCGCTCCAAGAACTCGGGGAGATGCTCGAGACGGGACCGATTTCGAAGTCGGGCATCAACCACCGGCTTCGCAAAATCGACCAGATTGCGGAGAAAGTTCGCAGCGGCGAAGAAATCGGGTCATCCTGACACCGGTTGCGCCAAAAGCATTCTTCCTATATAATTAGCAATTGTGTATAGGAATTTGAAATGTAAACTAAAGGAGCTTCAACATTATGTCGAATGCAAAGAAAAGACTTTCGCTCACGATTGACGCTGAGCTAGACCGGGTCATCACGGACCGGGCCAAAGAAATCGGGATTCCGAAAAGTGCGCTCGTGACATTCGCGACAAGCCTCTTCCTCAACCAGTTGCGTGCTGAAGAGATGTTGTCGGGCGATACGAACGCGATTTACCAAGTTATCCGTAAAGACTATGAACTGCTCACGAGCGTTGATAATTTAAGCAAATGAGAAAAGGGCTGACCGCGGTCAGCCTTTTTTGGTTGCATCCGTCACGGAAATTTGGAATAGTGGAGTTACTGAATTGGAATGGAGGTCGATCCTATGGGACAAGCGAGCCAACTCTTGCTCATTTTATTATTACAATTACTATTTGTACCGGTGCTCACGCTTCGGACGATCATGCTCGTCAAAGGGAAAACGGTGATTGCGGCCATGTTCGGGACGCTCGAGACGCTCATCTATATCTTTGCGCTCGGTATCGTCTTTCAAGATTTGACGACGCTCGGGATGATCGTGTATGCGGTCGGGTTCGGGCTCGGTATTCTTCTCGGCGGTTTCGTCGAGCGGAAACTTGCGATCGGCTACAACATGATCCAAGTCCACACGCAAGAGTTTCCGGCTGAGCTCATTCAAAAAATGCGCGACAGCGGATATGGTGTGACGCACTATCAAGGCCAAGGCCGTGATGGAACGCGTTATCGTCTTGATGTCTTGGCGGCTCGGACGCGGATGAAAGAATTGCGCCGACTGGTCGAGGAGTATGAACCGAAGGCGTTCCTCGTCGCGTTCGACCCGGTCGATTTCAAAGGTGGATATATGTTGAAAGGGCTACGACGCCCGAAATGAACGGAAGACTCACGAAAGTGGGTCCTTTTTTGTGGAGTGGGGAATAGACAGGGAAAGGAGATGAGTGCGTTGAAGCGAAAAGGGCGATGGGTGTTGGTGATCGGGTTACTGGTAGTCGGGGGAGGATTGCTCGCGATGTCCTTTTGGAAAACAGAATCGTCGCTACGCCCGCCACTGCCGACGGTCCGGGTCGGTTCAGTGACCGCCGAAGTGAGACAGTCGACGTTTTGTTGGTCCGATCAGGGACAAGGGGTATGTGAAGACCACGGGTTACCGGGAGCGGACGACCTGCAGCTCGTCCCGGTCAAACCAGGTGCTGAAATCGACGTGACGTTCCACGCCGAGCCTTCGAACTTTTCATTCAATCAGATTGTCGACGGGGAACTCGTCCCGTCCGAGCAAGTCGTTCCCGATGAACCGGGCGTCTATTTGTTCGAGACGGGCGGGGACTGGGCACAAGGCGACAGCCGTTACGTGTTCGGCGTCAAGGTCGAGGAATAAAAGAGTTGACCTGTCCGTTACGGACGGCTTTAACATAAACGAGAAGGGGGAACGCCAATGATTCAAATCGGAAAAGTTGTCCATCTAACGGGGTTGTCAATTAAAGCGATAAAGTGGTATGAAGCGAAAGGGCTCGTCCAGCCGACTCGTTTAGACAATCAGTATCGGTTATACGGAATAGAAGAAATAAGACGCTTGAACGAAATCAAGTTATTGCGGCAAATAGGCATTTCGCTCGAACAGATTCAGACCGCAGGAAGTGTGAGCGAGTTACTTGAAGGCAGGCTTGATGAAGTCCAACGTGAAATCGAGGCGTTGCGACAAATCGAGCAACAAATCGAATGGATGCAAACAGGAGGGAATCAAATGAATGTTCGCTATGAGACGTGGGAGCAACCTAAAGTTGTGAACGGGTACGTATCCGAACTCACAGCAATCTCGGTCGTATGGGAAAAACTAAATCCAGAGCTGACGACAAACGAATCGTACGGTGTCTGTTTGCCTAAAGAAGAAGCTTATCTGGCCGGCATGACCGAACCCGTACATGGGAAGGGTGCCCGACAAGTCGAATTGTCGGCAGGACGTTACCTGGTCGCAACGGTCGAAGGGGGGATCCCGGCCATTCCATCGACGTACGATCAACTTTTGGCTTTGCCGGATGTGACGTTGCGTGATGCAGTCGATTTTGAGCGCTATATCCATGGGCAAGATGGGGCCGATGATTTGATTGAGATTTGGTTACCAACCCAATAAAAAAAGCGCCTTTCCCGAAGCTGGGAAAGGCGCCTGTGGTTTAACGTGTCATGACTTTATCGATGAGACCGTAGTTGCTCGCCTCATCAGCTGACATGAAGTAGTCGCGCTCTGTGTCGCGCTCGATGACTTCAAGCGGCTGGCCTGTGTTGTCGGCCATGATTTGGTTCAACTTCTCACGCATCTTGATGATCCGTTCAGCGTGGATTTTAATGTCCGACGCTTGACCTTGTGTTCCGCCGAGCGGTTGGTGAATCATGATCTCCGCGTTTGGAAGCGCGAAGCGTTTACCTTTTTCACCGGCTTGGAGCAAGAAGGCACCCATCGATGCGGCCATTCCGATACAGATTGTCGATACGTTCGGCTTGATGAAGTTCATCGTGTCGTAGATCGCCATTCCGGAAGTGATCGAGCCACCCGGGCTGTTGATGTAGAGTGAGATGTCCTTATCTGGGTCCTCAGCTGCAAGGAAAAGAAGCTGGGCGACGATCGAGTTGGCGACGTTGTCGTCGATCGCGCTTCCGAGAAGGATGATCCGGTCTTTAAGCAAGCGTGAGTAAATGTCGTACGCGCGTTCCCCGCGACCTGTTTGTTCGATAACTGTTGGAATTAACATTGAATTTGCCTCCTTGTATGTATCGTGTAAACCTATCATAACCGCTATAGTCAATGTTGGTCAAACGATAGTCTTTGTTTCTCACATATTCCACCGTTCGCCCAATTATAAACGACAAAAGAGGCCAGGCATCTGCCTGACCTCTTGATTTGATACACCCGGAGAGATTTGAACTCCCGACACCTGGCACCGGAAACCAGTGCTCTATCCCCTGAGCTACGGGTGCATGTTCTCTGACATGATTTATTATACAATTGTTTTTTTGAAAAAGCAATCCTGTTGTTATGTCTTTTTTTGCAAGCGCGTTTGGCGACCATTCGTTACAATTAGAAGTGAGAGGGGTGTGACCGATGCAACGGCAAGAACAGCAACAACTGCAGAAGCTTCAGCTGACACAAGACATGGTCCGGCGTCTGCCGGTTCTTGAGGCGGACCGGGTCGCGCTCGAGTGGCAGCTCGCCCGGTTGGCTAAACGAAACGCGCACGTCACAACGGGCGGTACGGTCGAATGGATTGCGGACGCGGCGGGCGGTTTTGAAGAACGGCTATTTGAACAGATTGACGAAGGAAGCGGGACCGGGGCCCAAAAGCAGCTTCAAAAACAACTCGTCATGGCGCTCGACCATCGCGGGCTACTGCCGGAGACCGATGCCGTCCTCGCGAAGCGATTCGGTGTTGAGATGACGGACGTCGATCTGGCCCGGCGCGCACTGTTATTTTTAGAGCCGACCGGGATCGGTGCGGCTTCAGAACATGACTGCCAATACCGTCACGCGATCGAGCATGACGATCCACACGTGCTCGACGTGTTCGAGGCGCTTGACGCAAAGGTCGAGCATGTAGCGGACAAGCTCGGGATGACGACCGACGAATACGAGCGAATCAGCCGAATCGTCGCCACGCTCCCGAGGACACCGATATTATATGAAGAAACCGAGCATATTCTGCCCGAACTCGAGGTCGTCGTTCAAGACGGGGAACTCATCACGACGTGGTTCAGCCCGGTGATCGCCTTAGACGTCGGTTCGGACCGGGAGGCGAAGTGGTGGCAAGAGACGCTCGCGATGCGCGCAGAGACGCTCCGCTCTGTGTGGGCCGTCATCGAGCGACGCCAGGCGGACTGGCTCCGCGGCCAACTCGTCCTGCATCCGCTCACACGAAAAGAAGTCGCCATCGAGATCGGCAAGCATGAGTCGACGGTCGGCCGCGCGATTCAAGGCAAGTACGCCAAGACCGCGGGCGGCGTGATGGAGTGGCGTCACTTCTTCGTCCGCGCCACATACCACGGCCAAGCCCCGTTCATGATTAAACGGGCGCTCGCCGAGCTGATCCAACAAGAGACGGCGCCTTTGAGCGACCAGGCGCTCACCGAGGAGCTGGCCCGGATCGGTTACACCGTGACGCGGCGAACGGTCGCGAATTATCGTGAGGCGCTAGGTTTTGGCAACTCGCGGGAGCGGGAACGACAGTTATGGAAAGGGGAGACGTGACATGGTACTGACGTTATATCGCCGGGAGAACTGCTCGCTCTGCGAGGAGGCGCTCGTCATGCTCGAATGGCTGCAGGAAGATTATCCATTCGAGCTCGAGCAAATCGACATCACGGGTGACGCGTTGCTCGAAGAAAAATATTTATTTGAGATTCCCGTCGTTGTACATGAAGGAACCCTTATCAGTCAAGGGCGATACGATGATGAGAAAGTTGAAGAATTTGTTAAGTATACGCTTACATCGAAAAAAAACGTTTGAAGGGGTTGCCAGACGGTAAGGTGATTGGTAAGATGAACTCGTAGCGGTGGGACGTAAAAATAAAAGTGGGACAATTTTTGTCCACACTTTAAGTCGAGGGGGAATGAGCATGATCCAGCAACTGATTCAAGTTCAGAAGCAAATCGTCCCTGACCTGCTCGACACGCTCCGACATCGTTATGACATCTTACATTATGTCCGGCTCATGCAGCCAATCGGCCGCCGGACGTTGGCCACAAGCCTCGGGCTGACGGAACGAATCTTAAGACGAGAAGTCGACTTTTTGAAAGACCAAGGTCTTCTCACAGTCGCGACCCAAGGGATCTCACTTACAGAATCGGGCCGAAACGTTCTCAGAGACTTGCACGAGGTCATGGGAGAAATCCTAGGGATTTCACAAATCGCACGAGTTCTCGAGCAAAAACTAGGCGTTCGCCAAGTCGTCATCGTACCGGGAGATTCGGACGAGACGTTCTGGGTCCAGCGAGATATCGGTCGGGCCGCCGTCACGCAACTAAAAGCGCGACTGGCACCTGACGACAATATCATCGCGGTCACAGGCGGGACGACGATGGCATCGGTTGCGGCAATGATGTCGCCCGATAAAAAAGAACGACCGATGCATTTCGTGCCGGCACGCGGCGGACTCGGCGAAACGCTCGAGTTACAGGCGAACACCGTCTGTTCTCGAATGGCGGACCGGGCCCACGCCGACTATCATTTACTCCACATTCCGGATGAGGTTTCACAAAAGACGTTTGAACGGATGGTGGAGGAACCAAGCATAAAAAATGTGCTGGAAATGATTAGAGCGGCTCGAATAGTGGTACATGGAATTGGTGAGGCCGAAACGATGGCAAAACGTCGTCACGCCACACCGGAGCATTTGCGGATGATCGAACGGCACGAAGCCGTCGCCGAAGCGTTCGGATATTATTTCAACGCAGAAGGCGAAATCGTTCATCGGGTCAAGACGGTCGGCATCCAATTAGAGGAGCTCGACGACATGGACACCGTCATCGCCGTCGCCGGAGGAAAGTCAAAGGCACAAGCGATTGCCGCATATGCGAAACATAGGCCGAACATCATCCTCGTCACAGACGAAGGTGCGGCCACAGAATTATTAAATCGTTATTAAAGAGTTGACCCCCGTTGGCTCTTCTAATAAATAGCTTCTACCCTAAGGAGGAAATTAACTATGGCAGTAAAAGTTGGTATTAACGGATTTGGACGTATTGGTCGCTTGGCATTCCGCGAGATCATCAAGAACGAAGGAGTCGAAGTTGTTGCAATCAACGACTTGACTGACACGAAGATGCTTGCTCACCTTCTCAAATATGACACGACACAAGGTCGTTTCGACGGAGAAGTTGAAGTACACGACGGTCATTTCCTCGTAAACGGCGAGAAAATCGTTACACTTGCTAACCGTAACCCAGAAGAACTTCCATGGGGCGAGCTCGGTGTTGACATCGTTCTCGAATGTACTGGATTCTTCACAGACAAAGAAAAAGCGGAGCTTCATTTGAAAGCTGGCGCGAAAAAAGTTGTGATCTCGGCTCCGGCTACAGGTGACATGAAAACTGTTGTCTTCAACACGAACCACGAAATCCTTGACGGTTCTGAGACAGTAATCTCTGGTGCTTCTTGTACAACAAACTGCTTGGCGCCAATGGCGAAAGTTCTCCAAGATCAGTTCGGAATCATCGAAGGTCTCATGACAACAATCCACGCTTACACTGGCGACCAAAACACGCTCGACGCTCCACACCCTAAAGGTGACTTCCGTCGTGCACGTGCGGCAGCAGCGAACATCGTACCGAACACAACTGGTGCGGCTAAAGCGATCGGCCTTGTTATCCCAGCACTTCAAGGTAAACTTGACGGCGCAGCACAACGTGTACCAGTTGCAACTGGTTCATTGACTGAGCTCGTAACAGTTCTCGAGAAAACAGTTTCTGTTGACGAAATCAACGCAGCAATGAAAAAAGCAGCGAACGAGTCATTCGGTTACACTGAAGACGAAATCGTATCTTCTGACATCGTCGGAATCACTTACGGTTCACTCTTCGATGCGACACAAACGAAAGTCATGACAGTCGGCGACAAGCAACTCGTTAAAACAGTTGCATGGTACGACAACGAAATGTCATACACTGCACAATTGGTTCGCACACTCAAGCACTTTGCTGAAATCGCGAAGTAAGTTCGTGAACTAAATAGAACCAAATAGGAGCGGAAACAAGAGATTGTTCTCCGCTCTATTTATGAAATTTAAACGCACGACATATGGAGGCGAAGTTTATGAACAAAAAGTCTATTCGTGACATCGATGTAAAAGGGAAGCGCGTCTTTTGCCGCGTTGACTTCAACGTTCCAACTAAAGATGGCGTCATTCAAGACGAGACGCGGATCCAAGCAGCTATTCCGACGATCAAGCATTTGATCGACGGCGGCGCGAAAGTCATTTTGGCGAGCCACCTCGGCCGTCCAGGCGGCGAGAAGAACGAAAAATACTCGCTCGCACCGGTTGCAAAACGTCTAGGTGAGCTTCTCGGCAAAGACGTACCGCTCGCTGAAGAAGCGTACGGTCCAGTTGCAGAAGAAGCCGTTTCAAAACTTGGTGAAGGTGACGTCGTCGTTCTCGAAAACGTCCGTTTCTACCCTGGTGAAACGAAAAATGATCCAGAACTCGCTAAAGGCTTTGCGGCGCTCGCTGACGTCTTCGTCAACGACGCGTTCGGTGCGGCTCACCGTGCCCATGCCTCGACGGAAGGAATCGCGCAAAACGTCGACACGGCGGTTGCTGGTTTATTGATGGAGAAAGAACTTGAAGTGCTCGGCAAAGCGCTCTCGAACCCGGATCGCCCGTTCACGGCTATCATCGGCGGTTCGAAAGTTGCTGACAAGATCGGGGTCATCGACCACCTTCTCGACATCGTTGACACGCTCATCATCGGTGGCGGACTCTCGTACACGTTCTCGAAAGCACTCGGGAACGAAGTCGGAACGTCACTCCTTGAAGAAGACAAGCTCGACCTCGCTCGTGAGTTCATGAAAAAAGCAGAAGACAAAGGCGTGAAGTTCTTGTTGCCGGTCGACGCTGTGATTGCGAAAGAATTCGGCGAAGAAACATACGTCGGACCAGTCGATATCGACTCGATCCCTGCGGATCACATGGGTCTCGACATCGGACCGAAGACGGTCGAAATTTACGCGGAAGCGATTCGCGAATCGAAACTTGTCGTTTGGAACGGACCGATGGGCGTATTCGAACTCGATAAATACGCTAACGGAACGAAAGGTGTCGCTCAAGCACTCGCAGACAGCGACGCGTATTCAATCATCGGTGGTGGCGACTCAGCCGCGGCAGCAGCCAAGTTCGGCCTTGCTGACAAGATGAGTCACATCTCAACTGGTGGCGGCGCTTCACTCGAATTCATGGAAGGCAAGAAACTTCCAGGCGTCGAAGCGTTGAACGACAAGTAAAACTGAGGAGGATTATCGATGCGTAAACCGATTATTGCAGGTAACTGGAAAATGAATAAAACACTCTCGGAAGCGGTCGCTTTCGTAGAGGAAGTTAAAAACAATATCCCGTCAACGGACAAAGTTGACGCGGCGATTGGTGCACCAGCAGTATTCTTAGCCCCAATGGTAGAAGCGGCTAAAGGATCGAACTTAAAGCTTAGTGCGCAAAACATGTACGACAAAGACAGCGGGGCATACACAGGTGAAACGAGCCCGGCGATGATCGCCAACCTCGGCGTCACTTACGTCATCCTTGGACACTCGGAGCGCCGTGAGTACTTCGGCGAGTCAGATGCGTTCATCAACAGCAAAACAAAAAAAGCGTTCGAACACGGTCTTACGCCAATCGTTTGTGTCGGTGAAACACTTGACGAGCGCGAAGGCGGCAAGTTCGAAGAAGTCATCAAGACGCAAGTCGAAGGTGGCCTCGCCGATCTTTCAGCTGACCAAGTCAAACAACTCGTCATCGCGTACGAGCCAGTTTGGGCAATCGGTACTGGCAAATCAGCGGACGAAGCAGATGCGCAAAGCTCATGCAAATACGTTCGCGACGTTGTAAAAGGCCTTTACGGTGAAGACGTAGCGGCTGCGGTTCGCATCCAATACGGCGGTTCAGTCAAACCTGAGAACATCAAGGAGTATATGGCTCAAGAAGACATCGACGGCGCACTCGTCGGCGGTGCTTCACTCGAAGCTGCTTCGTTCCTCAAGTTGTTGGAGGCGATTTAAATGGCAAGACCTGTCGCCCTTATCATCTTAGATGGTTTCGGTATGCGGAACGAAACGTTCGGTAATGCGGTCGCTGCGGCGAACAAACCGAACTTCGACCGTTACTGGGAGACGTATCCACACACGCTGTTAAACGCGCAAGGTGAGTACGTCGGTCTCCCGGAAGGTCAGATGGGCAACTCGGAAGTCGGTCACTTGAACATCGGTGCCGGCCGGGTCGTCTATCAGTCACTTTCACGCGTCAACAACGCCATCAAAGACCGGTCGCTCTTCGACCGTCAAGCGATGAACCATTTGGCGGGACATGTGAAGAAGTATGATTCAAGCCTCCACATCATGGGGCTCGTCTCAGACGGTGGGATCCATTCCCACATCCAGCACATGTTTGCCATCGTCGAGTTCGCGAAACTCCACGGCATTGAAAAAGTATTCATTCACGCTTTCACGGACGGCCGTGACTGTGATCCGAAATCAGGTGCAAGCTTCCTCGAACAGACGGAAGCGAAGCTCGCTGAACTCGGTGTCGGTCAAGTCGCTAGTGTGTCTGGACGTTACTATGCCATGGACCGCGACAACCGTTGGGAACGCGTCGTAAAAGTTTACGACGTCCTCGTCAACGCAAAAGGCGAAGTCGGAACGAATGCGGTCGACGTGCTTAAGCAGTCGTACGCAGACGGTTTGACAGATGAGTTCGTCTTGCCGACGGTCATCGAGAAAGACGGTCAACCGGTCGCGACAATCAAAGACAACGACGCGATCATGTTCTTCAACTTCCGTCCGGACCGGGCGATCGAACTCGCGAAAGTGTTCAAAGAGAAGACAGGCTTCAAAGGGTTCGAGCTCTCGAGCGCGCATCCGGAGAACGTCTTGCTCGTCTCGATGACGAAATTCTCGGATGAGATCGATACGGATATCGTCTTCCCGCCGGAAGATTTGAAAAACACGCTCGGCGAAACGCTCGCCGCGCAAGGGTACAAACAGCTCCGCGCAGCGGAAACTGAGAAATACCCGCACGTCACGTTCTTCTTGAACGGACAACAAGAAACACCGTTCGAAGGTGAAGATCGCTTCCTCGTCCCGTCGCCGAAAGTAGCGACGTACGACTTGAAACCGGAAATGAGCGCATACGAGCTCACAGAAGGTCTTCTCGAGCGCATCGAATCAGACACGTACGACGCGTATATCATCAACTACGCGAACCCGGACATGGTCGGCCATTCCGGTATGCTCGAACCAACGAAAAAAGCGGTCGAAGTCGTCGACGAATGCCTCGGTAAAGTAGTGGACGCACTACTCGCCAAAGGTGGCGCGGCGATCATCACGGCGGACCACGGGAACGCTGACCTTGTCACGAACCCGGACGGCTCACCGATGACGGCCCATACGACAGAACCTGTACCGTGTATCGTCACGAAGCCAGGCGTTGAACTGAAACCAGTTATGAAAGGTTCGCTTTGCGACCTCGCGCCGACGCTCTTACACCTCCTAGGAGGAGAGCAACCGGCTGAAATGACCGGTACGTCAATCGTTAAGAAGTAAACTACATTTTCCAAACAAAAAGGAGCGATTTTTATGTCAATGATCACAGAAATTTACGCACGCGAAATTTTGGATTCACGCGGTAACCCAACAATCGAAGTAGAAGTATTCACAGAAGACGGCGGCTTCGGTCGTGCCCTCGTCCCATCAGGCGCATCAACTGGTGAGCACGAAGCAGTAGAGCTTCGCGATGGCGACAAGTCACGTTACCTTGGTAAAGGCGTACTCAAAGCCGTTGCTAACGTAAACGACACAATCGCACCTGAACTCATCGGCTACGATGTCTTCGACCAAAACGCACTCGATGCGAAAATGATCGAGCTCGACGGTACGAAAAACAAAGGTAAACTCGGCGCAAACGCGATCCTCGGTGTCTCAATGGCAGCAGCACACGCAGCAGCAGACGAGCTCGGCCTTCCACTTTACACGTACCTCGGTGGATTCAACGCGAAGACGCTTCCAACTCCAATGATGAACATCATCAACGGTGGTTCGCACGCTGACAACAACGTTGACTTCCAAGAGTTCATGATCATGCCTGTAGGCGCGCCAACGTTCCGCGAAGCGCTCCGCATGGGTGCAGAAGTATTCCACGCCCTCAAATCAGTTCTTTCTGGTATGGGTCTTAACACAGCTGTCGGTGACGAAGGTGGTTTCGCACCAAACCTTAAGTCGAACGAAGAAGCGATCACAGTTATCCTTGAAGCAATCGAAAAAGCTGGTTACAAAGCTGGCGAAGACATCTACCTCGCAATGGACGTTGCATCGTCTGAGTTCTACGACAAGTCAACTGGCAAGTACGAACTCGCTGGCGAAGGCAAGTCAATGACAACTGCTGAGCTCGTAGACTTCTACGCTGAGCTCGTTGACAAGTACCCAATCATCTCAATCGAAGACGGTTGCGACGAAAACGACTGGGACGGCTTCAAATTGCTTACTGACAAAATCGGTCACAAAGTTCAGCTCGTTGGGGATGACCTCTTCGTAACGAACACTGAGAAACTTGCTGAAGGTATCGAAAAAGGCATCTCGAACTCGATCCTCATCAAAGTTAACCAAATCGGTACGCTCACAGAAACATTCGACGCGATCGAAATGGCTAAAAAAGCTGGCTACACAGCAGTTATCTCGCACCGTTCTGGTGAAACAGAAGATGCGACAATCGCTGATATCGCAGTTGCGACAAACGCTGGTCAAATCAAAACAGGTTCACTTTCACGTACAGACCGTATCGCGAAATACAACCAACTTCTCCGCATCGAAGACATGCTCGGCGATGTAGCGAAATACGACGGTATCAAGTCGTTCTACAACCTCAAAAACCTCAAAAAATAATTGATTGTTTCAGGTCCGCCTTATGGCGGGCCTGTTTTTTTGTGGAGGGGGGGAGAAGGCGTTCATCAGACGGCGGGACGCTTTCCTGGGGTGATGCGGATGCCTCCGCAGCGCCTGCGCGCTTTACGGGGTCATCCTTGCATCACTCTCCCCAAGGAGTCGCCCACCGTCTGATTTCCGTCCGAGCGGCACCGTGACTCTTGCAGGAAAGCAATCGCGCGGAGACCCCGCAAGCGCGTAAGCGCGAGGAGGCTCCGTGGATTGCCTGCAGAAAGCATCGGTGCCGCCAAGACGGAGCGCATATCCCTTCGCATTTCCGGGAATAGACTAGTGTAGGTAAAAGGAGGCGTTCGTCATGATGATCAGCGGCTTTCTCCTTCTTCTCATTGCGCTCGGTGTCGGCGGGTGGTTCCTGTATAAGTATATGGACGATCGGAAATGGTCGTGACGCATGTCACGGCCGTTTTTTACGTGCGTGAAAGTCGAATTTTTGGGTATAATCATCTACATAATGAAAAAAGGAGATACGTTCATGAAACGTGTACGCAAAGCCATCATCCCAGCCGCCGGACTCGGCACGCGCTTCTTGCCGGCGACGAAGGCGATGCCAAAAGAGATGCTCCCGATCGTCAACAAGCCGACGATCCAGTTCATCGTCGAGGAGGCGGTCGCCTCAGGGATCGAGGACATCATCATCGTGACCGGGAAGAACAAACGTGCCATCGAGGACCATTTTGACCGCGCCATCGAGCTCGAACAGAACCTCGAGTCGAAAGGGAAGACGGAGCTGCTCGAGTCGGTCCGCCACTCGTCGAACCTCGCCAACATCCACTACATACGCCAACAGGAGCCGAAAGGACTCGGCCATGCGATTTGGTGTGCCCGCAAGTTCATTGGCGACGAACCGTTCGCCGTCCTTTTGGGCGATGATATTATCGAGGCGGAAGTGCCGGCGACACGCCAGCTCATCGAGCAGTACGAGATACATGAACGCTCGATCATCGGGGTTCAGCGTGTCCCGTATGAAATGACGAATCGATATGGTATAATTGACCCGCTTGCCGTCGAAGGGAAGCTCATCCCGGTGCGGACGTTCGTTGAGAAACCGCCCGCCGGAGAGGCGCCTTCAAACCTCGCCATCCTCGGCCGCTACATTTTGACACCGGACGTCTTTGAGGCGTTATCGGCCCAAGAGGTCGGTACCGGGGGCGAGATCCAATTGACGGACGCCATCGCGCGCTTGAACGAGGCGCAGACGGTGTTCGCCTACGAATTTGACGGCCGTCGCTTTGATGTCGGGGAACCGATCGGCTTTATCGAGGCGACGATTGCCTATGCGTTATGCGACCCAGATTTAAAACCCAACGTCCATCAGCTCTTGAAACGGTTCGTGGACGAACTCGAACAACAGTAAGGTGTGTTATTTTTGAAAACAATGTTAATGGTGTGTCAAAACTATTATCCGGAGATCGGCAGCGCCGGCAACCGGATGCAAAATATTACGCATCTCATGAAAGAACGCGGCTACGAGGTCGAGGTCATCACGGCCGCCCCGTCGTATCCGAACTTCAACTTGTATAAAGACGACCGGTTCTGGAACGACACGGAGCTGAACAACCAACCGTTCATCAAGCGGTTGATCACGAAACAGCGCAAGCATACGTCGAACATGTTGAGCCGGCTCGCCTTGTTCCTCGAACAGATGATCAAAGGTGTCGCCGCCGTCAGAGCACTCGATACGAAACCGGATGTCGTCTTCGCGACGACCCCGTCTTTTTTTATGGCGTTCGTCGGGGTGTATGCGAAGCGAAAACATGGCGTCCCGTTCGTACTCGACGTCCGTGACCTGTGGCCGGAGTCGGTCAAAGGTGTCGGTGTGTTCAAGTACGACTGGATGCTCACGCCCGCGTTTTGGTTCGAGAAACGTCTCTACAAGTCGGCCGATGCGATCATCATCAACTCGGAAGGCTTCCGCAGCTATTTGCGCCAACGTGGTGTCGACAATGGCATGATCCACTATATGCCGAACTCGATCCGTGTGAGCGAGCGCAACTTGGAGCGGACCGTTCCCGAAGACGACCGGATGGAGATTTTATACGCCGGCAACATGGGGCTTGCCCAAGACGTGTCGCTGTTGCTTGAACTCGCGGAGCGGTTCCGAGACGAGCCGCGTGTCCATTTCAAGCTGATCGGCTACGGTTACCGGAAGAACGAATTGAAAGCAACGATTAAAGCCCGCGGATTCAAGAACTTCCTCTTCCTCGAGGCGATGCCACGGACGGAGGCGTTCCAAGCGATCAAAAATGCCGACGTCGCGTTCGTCAGCCTGATCGACCAAGACGTGTTCGACACGGTCATCCCGGGTAAACTAATCGATTATATGGCGGTCGGCAAACCGATCGTCGCTGCGGTGTCAGGCCATGCGGCGAATGTCATCGAAGCGGCGGAAGTCGGCTACGTGTCACGGAAGCGTGACATCGACGAGATTGAACAGTCACTCCGGACATTGCTCGATCGCCCGGATCTGCGCGACAAGTTCGGGGCGAACGGCATCCGTTACGTGAAAGACAACCTGTGCTGGGAAAACAATATACACGTCCTCGACGACGTGATCGAAAAGTTATTGATGGAGGAACAACGATGAAGGTATGTATGTTTGTTTGGAACCACTTTACGAATGACGCCCGTGTCCTTCGCGAATGCTCGGCGCTCGCCGAGGCGGGGTACGAGGTCGATTTGATCGCCTTGCAAGACCCTAAAAATAAAGATCTTCCGGCCGAAGAGATGCGCCCAGAAGGTTTCCGCGTCATCCGCGTGAAACGTCAACCGTCGATTCTCGTCAACGGGATGAAGGCGTTGAAATCAGTCCGGACGTGGGTGTCGGAGAAGAGGACGCGCCAACTCGGGGCTGGACTCGTCGGGGCGGGATTAGTCATCCTCGCGCCACTGACGATGCTCGGTCTCGGCGCGGCAGCGGGTGCGATTTTGCTCCCGCCGGTCCGTAAAAACATCGTCAACGCGAGCGCGATGCTCGAGATGGTGTTCGCCTCGACGAAGAAGTCGTACGACTTCTATCACGCGAACGACTTGAACACATTGCCGCAGGCGTTGATCGCCGGCAAACTCGTCAATAAAGGCAAGATCGTCTACGACTCGCATGAGGTCCAGACCGACCGGACCGGTTACGGCTACATCCAAAGTAACCTTGAGGGCTGGTTGTTGCCATACGTCGATTCGATGATGGTCGAGAACCATACGCGTGCGGCGCACAACGAAGAGTTGTACGGTTTCTATCCGTACGTGCTCCATAACTATCCGTTCTACCGTCCGCTCGACTTCTCGCTCCGGAAAGACTTACACGCCTTGCTCGATTTGCCGCAAGATGAGAAGATCTTGCTCTATCAAGGCGGCGTCCAAGCGGGACGCGGTCTCGAACAACTCGTCTTGGCGGCGAAAGACTTTAAAGAAGGCACGCTCGTCATGATCGGCGATGGGAAACTAAAGCCGGTCATCAAACAGATGATCGAGGAAGAAGGCGTCAGTGACCGCGTCAAGATGATTGATAAAGTACCGGTCGAGGCGTTACCGTACTACACGATGAACGCATATCTCGGTTTCCAAGTGTTGAACAACGTCTGCTTCAACCACTACTCGGCGTCATCGAACAAGCTGTTCGAATACTTGATGGCCGAAGTGCCGGTCGTGTCGTGTGACTTCCCTGAGATTGAACGTGTCGTCGCCGGCAACGACGTCGGTGTCGTCGTCGACTCACACGACCCACAATCGATCGCAGAAGGCGTCAACCGCCTGCTCGAAGATCAAGAACTTTACGCCCGTGTCAAAGAGAACACGAAGACGGCGCGTGAGAAATATAACTGGGATTTGGAAAAAGAGGCACTCTTGAACGTCTACGAAAACGTCGCAGACCGCAAGTTGCCGATTATGAAAGACGGTGCGCCAAAGCCAGTACAACGTTAAGACTGCGGCTTTTGCCGCGGTCTTTTTTATATGCAAAATGGAAAGGGGATTTTTTATGAAACGTCAGCAACAACATCTTTTGCGTCAACAAGTTTGGCAAAAACTCCAATCGATCTCATTGAAGGACATCGCCTGGATCATCGCCGGGTCGTTCATCCTCGCCTTCGGGGTCAACTACTTCACCGTCCCGAACGCCTTCTCGGAAGGCGGCCTGCTCGGGGTCACGATCATCTTGTACTACTTGTTCGGTTGGGACCTCGGCATCACGTCGATCATCGGGAACGGCCTGTTGTTCATCGTCGGCTATAAGTTGCTCGACCGCCGGACGATGGTCTATTCGGTCGTCGCCGTCGTCGCGACGTCGTTCTTCCTCAGCTTGACCCATAACTGGGGCAGCCCGGCCGAGGATAAACTGCTCGCGGCGATTTATGCCGGGATCTTGATCGGTGTCGGCATCGGCATGGTGCTCCGCGTCGGCGGGACGACCGGGGGCGGGGTCATCATCGCCCGGCTCATGGAACGCTATCTCCACATGAGCGTCGCCGTCTCGATGTTCATCATCGACGTCATCGTCGTCGGGGCGTCGGGCTTTTTCCTCGGGGAACAAGTCGTGCTTTATACGCTCATCGCCATCATCATCGGCTCGTGGGTCATCGACCTCGTCGCCGAAGGGTTGAACATCCGGAAAGCCGTCACGATCATCAGCGACAAGCACGAAGAGCTCGCCGCCGTCTTGACGGAGACGCTCGGCCGCTCAGCGACGATCATCCACGGTCACGGCCATTATTCGAAGCAAGATAAGAACATGTTGTACATGATCGTCGACAAGCGCCAAGTCGGTCCGCTCAAGAAAATCGTCGAAGTGACCGACCCTCGTGCGTTCGTCGTCATCCACCAAGTGAAAGAAGTGATCGGGGAAGGGTTCAGCTACCCATCCCGTTAATTTGAAAGCTGGCGTTTTTATCACAACTTCTATATAATAAGAAGCGTGTAAAAAGAAGGAGGAACTGACTATTATGCAAACGATCGCTACAATCAGCCTGCTCGTCGTGGCTGTTTTATTGATTGTCGTCGTACTGCTCATGTCAGGTCGGTCGCAAGGTCTTGGGGCGATTGCAGGTGGCGCGGAGCAGTTGTTCGGCCGCCAGAAAGCACGCGGCTTTGACGCTGTTTTGAACCGAACTGCAGCTGTACTAGGCACATTGTTTTTCATTTTAGGATTACTAGTCGCATCACTATGATGAAAGGCTGATCGTTCTCGGTTTTTACGTGAGGCGGTCAGCTTTTGTTTTTTTGCATTATTTTTTGGGAATAATGGAATGTATGAGGAGTTGACTTGGACGATGAAAGTGAGTGCACCGAAACCGTTCTTCTTCGAAGGCGGACCACGTGCCGTGTTAATGTTACATGGCTTTACAGGATCGAGCGCGGACGTCCGCATGCTCGGTCGTTTCCTACAAAAAGAAGGCTACACGTGCATGGGACCCCAGTACCGGGGACATGGCGTCCCACCAGAAGAGTTGCTCGAATTTGGACCGAACGACTGGTGGCAGGACGTCCAAGACGCCTACCAAGCGTTGAAAGACAAAGGCTACGACGAAATCGTCGTCTGTGGCCTATCGCTCGGCGGCGTCATGTCGCTCCGTCTCGCTTCAGAAGCGAGCGTCAAAGGTGTCGTGCCGATGTGCGCACCGACTGAAATCGATGCCGAGGACCGATTGTATAAAGGAGTCCAGGCATACGCCCGAGAATATAAATCAAGGGAAGACAAATCGACCGAACAAATCGAACGGGAGATGGCGGACTTCAAACCGATGCCGACACTCACCGATTTACGTGCGTTCGTCGAGGAGACGACGTCTCGGCTCGAAGATATCTTCGTACCGGCGCTCGTCATCCAAGGAGCGAAAGACCGCATGGTCGATCCTCAATCTGCACACGAGATCTACGAGGCGATCAACGCGTTCCAAAAAGAACTGCTCATGTACGAGCATTCGGGACACGTGATCACCCTCGACAAAGAAAAAGAGAAACTGCACCAGGACGTGCTCGATTTTCTCGAAACGTTAGACTGGTCAGTGTGAAAAAGGAGGTGTCACGTTGAATTTACGTGACCAACTACTAGAAATCATCCAGGCAAGCGACAAAGCGCTGACTGTAGACCAATTGACCGAGCGTCTTGCGCTCGAGTCGACGGATGCCTTTAAAGAGCTCATCCGCACCTTGAACGAACTTGAAGCGGAAGGCTTGATCGGCCGGACGCGGACGAACCGTTACGGCACGCTCGCCGTGCTCGGCCAAGCGGCCGGGATCATCTCGATCCACCAACGCGGCTTCGGCTTCTTGTCGGTCGAAGGCGAGACAGAAGACGTGTTCTTGCCACCGGACCAATTGAAAGACGTCTATCACGGCGATACGATTCTCGTCAAAAAACGCGAGGATAACCATGGCAAGACAGAAGGCGTATTGCTCAAAGTCTTGAAGCGCGGCCTATCTGAATTTGTCGGGACGTACACACTCCCGAGCGGCCGCCTCGACCAGTTCGCCTTCATTGAACCGGACGACAAACGCATCAACTTCTGGCCGATCGTCAACACAGACAAATCGCTCGGTGCCGTCGAAGGACACAAAGTCGTCGTCCGCATCACGAAGTATCCGGATGGACGTTTCGCCGGAGCGTGTGACGTCGTCCGTATCATCGGACATAAGAACGACCCTGGCGTCGACATCTTGTCGATCGTCTACAAGCACGGCATCCCGACGGAGTTCCCGGAAGACGTCATCGACCAGGCGAACGCCGTGCCGGAAGAGGCGGACGAGAAAGACTTCATCGGCCGTGTCGACCTGCGTAACGAGACGATTTTCACGATCGACGGCGAAGACGCCAAAGACTTGGACGATGCCGTCCACGTCAAGAAACTGAACAACGGCAACTATGAACTCGGTGTCCACATCGCCGACGTGTCGCACTACGTCAAGGAAGGCTCACCGCTCGACGTCGAGGCGTTCGAGCGCGGGACGAGTGTGTATCTCGTCGACCGTGTCATCCCGATGTTGCCACACCGCTTGTCGAACGGGATCTGTTCACTCAACCCGCACGTCAACCGCCTGACGCTCAGCTGTGTCATGGAGATCTCGCCGCAAAACGGGAAAGTCGTTAGCCATGAGCTGTTCCCGAGTGTCATCAAGACGACGGAGCGGATGACGTATACGAACGTCCGTGAAATCATCGAACGTGACGACGAGGAGACGCTCGCGCGCTACGAGCCGTACATCGGTGAATTCGACCTCATGGCCGAACTCGCGGAAGTACTTCGTGCACGCCGTAACTCGCGCGGTGCCATCAACTTCGACTTCGCCGAGGCGAAAGTCATCGTCGACACGGAAGGGAAAGCAGCCGATATCGTCTTGCGCCCACGCTCGGTCGCCGAGAAGTTGATCGAGGAGTTCATGCTCGCGGCCAACGAGACGGTCGCCGAACACTTCCACAAGATGGACGTCCCGTTCATCTACCGTGTACACGATAACCCGAAATCAGACAAGCTCGATTTCTTCTTCGACTTCGTCGCCAACTTCGGCGTGCATATCGAACGCTTCAAAGGCCAAAAAGTCGAACCGAAGACGCTTCAGAAGATCTTGAAAGCGATCGAAGGTCAGCCGGAAGAGCCGGTCATCAGCACGATCATGTTGCGCTCGATGCAACAGGCGAAGTATGACGACGTCTCGCTCGGTCACTTCGGTCTTGCGACCGACTTCTATACGCACTTCACGTCGCCGATCCGTCGTTACCCTGACTTGATCGTCCACCGTCTCATGCGGACGTACGCCTTCAACCAGGACTTGTCGGACAAGACGATCGCCAAGTACGAGGAACGTCTCAGTTCGATCGCCGAACAGACGTCGAGACGCGAACGTCGCTCGGTCGACGCTGAACGGGAGACGCAAGCGCTCAAGAAAGCCGAGTACATGGAGTCACGTCTCGGTGAAGAGTTCGACGGTGTCGTCAGCGGTATCACGAACTTCGGGATGTTCATCGAGCTCCCGAACACGATCGAAGGGCTCGTCCGTCTTCAAACGATGGATGATTACTACCACTTCGACGAGTCACAGCTCATGTTGCTCGGCGAGCGGACGAAACGTCAGTTCCGGATCGGGGACTCGGTCCGGGTCAAAGTCGACGCCGTCAACCTAGACGAGCGCACGATCGACTTCACGGTCGTCGGTATGCCAAAACGTGAACAGACGCGCCGTCGCCAACCGACGACGATCAAAGCGACGGAAGGTCGTCCGAAGAAAGACGATAAGCGCGGTGGACGCGGTCGTGACGACAAACGTCCGAAACGCGGCAAGCCAGGCAAGCCTGGACAACCAGGTAAGCCGGGTCAAGCGAGCAAGCCGAGTAAGCCGGGCGAGAAGCCGAAATCGTCACAAGGACGTTCGGCGCTTGATCTGAAGAAACAAGACGGTCAAAAACGAACAGGCGACGCGAAACGCGGAGCGAAGAAACGTCGCTGACGGGAGGGGGAGACCCCTTCCGTAATTTGATATAAAGGACTGAGTAATATGGCCAAGAAGAAAGATTCGAACGCGCTCGCGCAAAACCGAAAAGCGTCCTTCGATTATGCGATCGAAGATACGATTGAAGCCGGCATGGTGTTGACCGGGACCGAGATTAAATCGGTGCGCCAGTCGAAGATCAACATCGCCGACGCGTATGTCCGCTTTGACGGTGGCGAGGCAACGCTTCACAACTGTCATATCAGCCCGTTCGAGCAAGGGAACCGGTTCAATCACGAGCCGCTCCGTATCCGAAAGCTATTGTTGCATAAAAAACAAATCAACCAGCTCATCGGCGCACAAGGCCGGGACGGGTATACGATCATCCCGCTCAAAGTGTATCTCAAGAACGGCTTCGCTAAATGTCTCCTCGGCATCGGGCGCGGGAAGAAGAAGTATGACAAGCGCGATGACTTGAAGAAGAAAGACGCGAAGCGTGACGTCGACCGGGCACTCCGGGACCGGCAAAAATACTGACAGCGCGACCTGATTGTGGTATAGTTGTTGTAGTACCAATTACCACCTCGGGGACGTTATGGATTCGACGGGGGTAGGTCGGTCGTATGTGGCGTGTCGAGGGGTCGGCCTCGTTAAAACGCAAACGCCTATAACTGGCAAAACTAACACACAACTCGCAGCAGCCTAAGTGCCCTGCGGATCCTGACATCCATCGCTTGTGTGGATGATTATCAGGGTCTCAAACTAAGCAAGCTACGCTTCAACCTCGCCGTCTGAGGGCGCGAAGAAGAGATGAATCAGACTGGATGCGACAACGCCTGTTTATCGGCAGTGTCACATTGAGATTCAATAGATAAACTACACACGTAGAAGCATGCGTTACGATGCCTTCGGACGCGGGTTCGACTCCCGCCGTCTCCATTTTTAAGCAGTCTACAGTGACTGCAATCAATGATTTTTAATGAAGACCTTCTAATTTCATTGAGATTAGAAGGTCTTTTGATGTTAATGGAGCAAGTCAATCACAATGAAATGAAAGCAGGTGAATAGAATGGGAAAATATCAATTAGATCATAAAAGTAAAGTAGCTGCTGCAAAGTATCAAGACGGTAAAAAACCAGCTATTTCGAATAAAAAAGAAAAGCTAAATCAGATTCGAGAAGCATATTTGCAGAAGCAAAAAGACACAAAAGAGTCTGGTGAATGATAAGAAAGCATTATAGCAAAAGGATTATTGAGTGTTTGCTCAATAATCCTTTCTTTGTGAATGGACAACTTGAATGGACGACGCCATTATTTGGGTTTTGAACGGGATCAAAGGATTGAATATTACTTTGTTGAATATAAACTATGAGCTGTTTTTAAAAAATCGTCACGAGAATATACATAACCATCATAGGAGGAATCCTCATGTCAAAAAAATCTACGGAATTAATTATGAACGGAGTCAAAAAGTATGGTCCGGCAGTAGGGAAGTTTGCACTTGCTCATAAAAATGAAATTGTTGGAGCATTTGGTGCACTTGGTGTAACGGAACAACTTAGAAAGCGTACGAATAAAGAATCAAATCCTAAAAAAGCAAAAGACAAAATCATGCATCCTCGAAAGAAGAGATATCAATATTATTTAACAGAGGTAATCCCTACAGTAGATACTCGAAATCGAGACGAGTTGTTCCAATATAAGTTAGAAGTGGAGCAATGCATTCAACAAATCAAACAAGAACAAGAACAAGACATCATCATCAAAAGACATATCCATGAGGGACGTGTAAAAGAGTGGGGTGCAATTCTATCCCAGATTATGAGCCAAATGGCCGTCAAAGATTATATGGAATATTTAAGATTCTTTAACAATCCGGAATATCAAAGCGAGTATTTTAGAGGTTTTGAAGGAGATATTGAAAAATTTAAAAAGCTAAATACTGCCGAACAGTATGATAC
Organism: Exiguobacterium sp. SH1S1; assembly: GCF_004337245.1. NCBI lineage: Bacteria > Bacillati > Bacillota > Bacilli > Caryophanales > Exiguobacterium > Exiguobacterium sp. SH1S1. Next base: position 522,440 of record NZ_SJUZ01000001.1, on the reverse strand, counting down.
GTTAGTCCGTTATATTCATGAAAAAACAAATATCGATATAGAACAAATCAAAAAAGATTTTTCGGCTCCTGTTTGATTTACCTTGATCCGCTCTTGTTCCTCATTCGTTATAATCGATGATGTAACGAATGAGTGGGGGTGAGGTCATTGGGCTGGAATTTAGAAGTCGCTGAAGCGAAAAGTGAGTACTTAACAGAAACGGATTTGTGGCGCTTCACGCAACAGTTTTTAATGAACGCGACACATACGACGACATACAAGCATATGCTCATGAAGGCGCTGCTCGAATGTACGACCGAATTGAATGATTCGGGTGTACTGACGTTCCAGCAAATCTCGAAACACGTGACGAAGATGTATTGGAATTTGATTGTGACGAACGGGTTGCGACAAGTGAATCAAATTGGGAAATTGAGCTCGGTAGAGAAAACGATGCTCACGTTTCAAGCGACGCATGAGATTCCGTACACTTGGAACTTTGACCGCCTGCCGGATGAGCAGCAACAACAATTGACTCGGAACGTGAATCGGTTCTATAAGAAATACGTGTACGGCTCGTTCTATGCTTCGTTCGATGGGACCATTTATTCGTTCAATCGAAAAGAAGAGTGGGTCAAACTTGTGCCGAGCTATATCGTCTTTTTCGAAAAGTACAAGCGGGTATTGATGAACGTCACGAACTATCAACTCGCTGTCTTCTTAGAAAAATACAATACACGAGAAGCGATGGAGCAGATTTTGAGTAAAATCGAGTTCGTCTCGGCCCGGCAATCGCTCGACGAGTTTAAACAGATTTTACTGAGTCACGGTCACGCCATCTGTTTTTATTGTATGAAGCCGCTCAAACAGATTCATGTTGATCACTTTATTCCGTGGTCGTATATACAGAATGATGTCTTATGGAATTTTGTCCTCGCTTGTCCGACTTGTAATACGAGCAAGAACAATCGAATGGCGAAGATTGATTATCTTTATACGCTTGTGGAACGCAATCAGGAGTTGCGAGTGTCCGAGCAGATGAACACGTATAAAGAGGCGAAATTGATTCACCTGTACGACTATGCTGTGCAAAATGGGTTTGAAGCCAACTGGGTACCTAAGACATGAGACAAGTCGAATCTTGATTAATGAGATTCGACTTGTCTTTCGTTATACTTCCACGTGTGATCGCTTCGTTATGGTGAAGGGAGACAGTACAGTCGTTCAAGGATGACTTTCTGCTAAAAGATAAAAGTTAAATATGGTATAATAAGTAAATTATAAAAATGGATGGATTTAACTTTTTAATTCATGGAGGTTATGTGATGACGATTAGTTTTCAACAAATGAACGAATCAGAGTTTGATACTTATTTAGAGTTTTTAATACCTGACTATGGTTCAGATTTCGCGAAAAATTTTATGATTCCGTTAGAAAAAGCGATGGACGATTCTCGTGAACTGATAACGAATTTATTTCCAGAAAAACAAGCAACCGAAGGACAGTATGTATTTCATGTTTTCTGTCACGAAGAAAATGAGAGAGTGGGAGTGATCTGGTACAGTTTTCAAAAAGAGACCAATAAAGCTTTCATCTACCACATTTACATAAACGAATCTCATCGAAAAAATGGATACGGTACAGCCACACTAAAAATGGTAGAAGACAGTGTAGTGAAAGATTTAGGTGCACATTCAGTCGGACTCAGTGTGTTTGGATCTAATGAACACGCGTGTGAGTTATACAAAAAGATGGGTTATTCGGTTTCGTCGATTGCGATGGACAAAAAGCTGTAGATTAGGCGTTCTATCAGGGGGAATCTACATGGGAAAATTTTTAAAAGTGACATTGATTATTGTCGGGGTAATTGTGCTAGGAATTTCTGTCCTTGCATTCTCGTTTGTTCAATCCATGAAGCCAGACAAGGATGAAGAAGAAAAAGTGAAACAGCAAGCAGAAATCTATTTAGAAGAACATTTCGATGATCAGTTTGAAATATATGATGTGTATTTTGATAACATGGGTAATTTTAATTTCGACTATGCAGCCGAAGTTGTAGATAAAAGAAATCAAACGAGATTCTTTGTTTATTATGATGAGACGACAAGACAAATGATAGATACGTATGCTGCTGATAAATGGGCAGATGAATTAGAGAAAGAAATCACACCTTACGTAAAACAGAATTTTGGGGACACTACTGATGTTTTCGCTCTTTATGACGAAGAGATAGGTAACAAGCTAGGTCTTGAACCGTCTAATCCAGGGAGCTATAAAGAACATGACGCTGTACCTACGATTGGAATTACACTCCGTAGAAAAAAACAAGATGATGATGAAGCCCTATTTAATGATTTTATATCGTATTTAAAAACTGAAGATAAACTACAGCATGGGTATGTGATGGTAGACTATATTGCGGAAAATGGCGAGCTGTTGGAAGAAAACTATGGATGGAATAAAGAATTTTAAATAGGACTTCGGTTCAGAATAGGACTCAGAGATATCGAAGATAAAGCATTCAGGAAATCGGGTGTAAATATGAATAAAGCAAGGTTAAAACGGGTGCTCCAGCATGCCGATGTAAGTGATCCAGCCTTTCTCGGTTCAGGGGCATGGCATGATGCGTGGAAAGTAGTGAAAGAGAATCGCGAGCTTGTCTTGCGCATCCCAAAAGACATTGCCTACGGAAAGTCTATCTCGTTTAACGAAGAGGAACTAACCGCAGAATACGCCGCTACGAAATTGTACTACCAGTCTGTCAATCAAGCAGTAAACGGAGCCGCACCAGACTTTTACGAGTTCTATGTATCAGCTGATCTCACCTATACGTTAGAGTCGTATGGGGGAGAACAGATTGACTTGCATACGATGACAAAGGAACAAGTACTGCAGATTGGTAAACAAATAGGGGGAATTTACCGGAAGACAGATCAAGTTTCTCAAGAAATCAGCGGATTGGGTTACTTGACGTGGACAGAAGAAAAAGGGTTGCACGGTGTGTTAGAGGGGGAACTCCACGCCTTCATCCAAGAAGAAAGTGCGGAACATATAGCGGATTATGAGACGTTATGTACTGTATATCCACAGTTTCAGGATGAAAAAGTCCCACAAGCTTTAATAGCAGCGACGGAGCTACGAAATCAGCAAGTCGTGAATATAAGTCTCGTCAATCAAGACGCTTCTCCAGAAAACATTTTGTTGCGGGACGACCAGGTCTGTTTGATCGATCCCTATCCGAGTTTATATGCTCCAAGAGGAATGGCGGGTAATTTTATGAACCTGTATGAGACATTCTTTCTTGTTCTTTCGCAGACAGAGCGATATAAAAAGCATCGGTTCGATTTATGTGAGCAACAATTAAAAGGAATGGCTGAAGGGTTTCTTGCCGGGTACAGTGAAGGGAATAAAGCAGTGATCCGTGAGGTGAGAGGCGAGCAATTACTCCAGCTGCTTGAAACAGCTTTTGTTCACCATCAGTTACTCTTAAAAGATATAACCCCCGAAGACATCATTCGTTACGGGGACAGGCAAGCAATTGAAGCTCGCTTATTTGTATTATGCGAGGAGCTGAAACGGTTTGCTGCGTCTCAAATAAAATAAAAACATGAACCTTGGGCCGATGGCATAAAGGTTCATGTTAAAAGTTTAATACGTAGATTTACTACCTCGCATGCGATCCGTGGTTACAAGTTTAGTAAATCAGCTACGATTTCAGCACTTCCATCTTGAAACATGAACAATCCGAGTGCGATCAACAGACCACCGACGACAAGTGTGCCAATCCGCAGGAGGCCGTTCGTGTTCTTTTTGAATACGGCACGAATTACGAGCCAGCCACCAATCAACAGCATCAAGAAATACCAAAATCCCATAACCATTCCTCCTCTTCCTGTAATTGAGTCTAGTTTACATAAATTTTCCAATGCACACTGTAGGGCTCGCGACTGATTTAATCTCAGTCCAAGACGGGTACATAACCTCTATGTGCAAATGAAGGGGAGAGTGACCACTATGCGGAAAACCATCGTCATCGCGGGGGCGAGCGGCTATATCGGCTCGAACGTGATGGAACATTTAAAAGAAGAGTACGACATTATCGCCTTGTCCCGCTCGACGAAGAACAAGGAAGACGAGGCCCATATCACGTGGCGGTCGTGCGACTTGTTCTCATATGAGCAGACGCGCGAGGCGTGCGAAGGGGCGGACTACGCCATGTTCCTCGTCCACTCGATGATCCCGGACGGTGGGCTAACGCAGGCGACGTTTGAGGATATGGACGCGCTCATCGCTGATAACTTCGCCCGGGCAGTGAGCGCGAACGATATCGAGCAGATCGTCTATTTGAGCGGCATCATTCCAAAAGAGTCGAAGACGTTGTCACGGCACTTGAAGAGCCGCCTTGAAGTCGAACGCATCCTCGGTGGCCAAGGCGTTCCGGTGACGACGATCCGGGCCGGGCTCATCATCGGTCCGGAAGGGTCGTCGTTTCCGATTCTCGCGAAACTCGTCAAACGACTCCCGGTCATGGTCCTCCCGAACTGGACGAAGACGGAGACGCATCCGATCGACCTGCGTGAAGCGGTCCAAGCGCTCATCTCGGTCGTCGGGGCCGAGTCGTTGTACGACCATCATATCGACATCGGTGGTCCGGAAGTGATGACGTATCGGAAGATGATCGAAGATACGGCTGACGTCATGGGCAAGCGTCGCGTCATGATCGACTTCCCGTTCCCGACGATCAAGCTGTCACGGCTTTGGGTCATGGCTGTCACCGGTGAACCGAAAGACACCGTCTATCCGCTCGTCGAGAGCATGGATCACGCCATGGTCGCCAAAGACACGGACGGCGTCAAGCAAGGTGAGATCCCGTTCAAAGAAGCGGTCGAGCACGCGCTCGAGGAAGAAGAGAAGCAGAAGTCGGCCGGCAAGACGAAAAAAGCGCCGCAACAGTATACGGTCCGTTCGATTCAACGTTTCGGTCTGCCGGACGATAAATCAGCGGCTTGGATGGCCGACGAATATTTCGAATGGCTCGGGCGGATCGCTTATCCGCTCATCCAGACGACGAAAGAACAGGATGATTGGGAGATTGCGCTCCTCCGTCCGTCACTCGTCGCACTTCACTTGTCGCTTGAAGATGCGGCGACGGACGACATGGCCTCATTCGAGATCGATGGGGGACTGTTCGCGAAGCTGACCGAGGACGACAAGACCGGCCGCCTTGAGTTCAGGCGACTCCCTGACTCGGACGAGGGGCTTATCGCCATCCACGAGTTCGTACCGGCCATGCCGTGGTGGTTCTATACGAAGACGCAGGCGAAAGCCCATCTCGTCGTCATGTGGCTGTTCGGCCGTCACGTCCGTCTGCTTGGGGAAGAGGCGGATGAGGGTGACCAAGTTGTCGAAGCACCGACCAATTAACGAAGACGTGTCCATCGCGTGATGGATACGTCTTTTTGGTTTGTCGATTATGTAAACGTTTCTTCTGTGACGTTTACAAGAAGTGGTGACAGGCGTACACTGAACTTGTTTTCGAACTAATGGAAAGAAGGAATGTAAGATGGAAAATTTAATGAGTAAGCGTGAGGCGTGGCAAAAAGACATCTCGGCCGGGATCACCGTCGGGGTCGTCGCCGTCCCGCTCGCGATGGCGTTCGCGATCGCCTCGGGCGTCGGACCGGTGTACGGCCTTTATACGGCCATCATCGCCGGCATCCTCGTCAGCCTGTTCGGGGGCTCGACGTTCCAAATCGCCGGACCGACCGGCGCCTTCATCCCGATCGTCTCGGGCGTCATGCTGGCGCACGGCTACGAAGGGCTGCTCGTGACGACGTTTCTCGCCGGGATTTTGCTGTTCCTTATGAGTGTGCTCCGCGTCGGCCGGCTCATCCGCTTCATGCCGCGCGCCGTCACGATCGGCTTCACGGCGGGGATTGCCGTCGTCATCTTCGTCGACCAGCTCGATGAACTGCTCGGCATCACGTTCGAGAAGGCGCCGCACTTCCATGAGAACGTCCTAAAACTCGTCACGTCACTCCCCGAGGCGAGTCTCTGGCCGATCGGTATCGCCGCCATCGGCTTCTTGACGCTCTGGCTCGTCCCGAAACTGCCGGTCCGATTGCCGCTCTTGCTAATGGCGATGCTCGTGCCAACGTTTATCAGCCTCGTCATCCCTGGCGAAATCGCGACGATCGGCAGCGCCTACGGAGGCATCCCGAGCGGACTGCCTGACTTCAACTGGCTCACGATCGACCTCGACTTGATTGCGACGCTGCTCCCATCGGCGTTCGCCATCGCCTTCCTCGGGGCGCTCGAATCGCTGTTGTCAGGTGCGGTCGCGGACGGCATGGCCGGCACGAAGATGAACCCGGACAAGGAACTGTTCGGGCAAGGGCTCGCCAACGTCGTCGTCCCGTTCTTCGGCGGCATCCCGGCGACAGGTGCGATCGCCCGGACGGCGACGAACATCCAAGCCGGAGCCGTCAGCCGTCGCTCGGGTGTCATCCACGGGTTGACGGTGCTTCTCGCCGTACTCGTCTTGGCGCCACTCGCGAGCTACGTCCCGCTCGCCGCACTCGCGCCGATCTTGATGCGCGTCGCTTGGAACATGTCGGAGCGACACCACGTCTTTGAGATGCTCAAGCATCGGTCGGCCGAATCGCTCGTGCTACTTGTCACGCTCGGGCTGACCGTCTTCGTCGACCTTGTCGTCGCTGTCGAGGTCGGGGTCATCTGTGCGCTCGCCTTGTTCGCGAAACGGATGGCCGATACGATCGACGTCCGCGAACAGACGGAACGTTACGTGACGCGCGACGGCCAAGTCGTCTTCAGCGTCGAAGGGCCGCTCTTCTTCGGGGCGATCGAGATGTTCGAGCACGTCCTGCAACACATCCATAATGAGCCCGACGTGTTCATCTTCAACTTCCATCGCTGTCCGGTCATCGATGTGACGGCGGTCGAAGAAGTCCGCCGGGTCGTCCGGGAACTGAAAGCGGCGGAGCGTCGTGTCGTTTTCGCCCACTTATCGGAACCCGTGCGGCAGACGCTCGATCACTATGGCGTCCTTGACGGGATTGCGACGTTCGAGACGACGCAAGACGCGATTGACGCGTCTTAACGGACTGACAGGATGTGGCTGAACGGGATGCGGCGCACGTCCGTGTCGAACAGTTCGACTTCGCGTTCGGCGTAATAGATGGCATGGACATAGCCACGCATAGAGCGGGCGAGACCATCCTCGAACAACGTCAGTTCGACTTGGTCGCCTTCCCGGATGGCCCGTTCAAGTTCGGTCTGCCACAGATAAAGGAGTTGCTCGTCGATGTCGGGCAGCTCGATCTTTTGGACGTGGGCGTAATATTTTTTGAGCAGCGCCACGTGTTCGGGCATGAGAAACGGGATCCACTTCAATTCACCGCGGTCTTTGTAGCGGGTTTGGCTCATGACGGTTCACCTCCTTGTTTATGTCCGCCGATCAGGCGTTGCCGCGTGCGGAGCGGACTGTCTTTCAGTAGACTCGACGCCGGACGGATCGTGCCGCGGCCGAAGCGGACGTTCAATTGATCGACGAGGTCGAGGAAATCGAACCGGCGGGCCCGGGCCCACTCGTCCTCGAACAACGACAGCTGGACGTGTTCGCTCCGGGGCTCGAGCTTACCGAGGGCGACCGACACGTACCGCACCGCCTCCGTCTCGTCCCAAGCGTCAAGAAACAGTTGGAACAGAATCGGTAAAAACTCACGCTCGTCCGCCGTGAAGCGGGCGAGCTTTTTTTGTTTGCTGAAGCCGCGTCGCTCGCTCGTCCGAGTGTAGCGGACACCGAGATGGATACTGCCGCCGACGAGTCCCGATTGCCGCGTCCGCATCCCGACCTCGACGGCAATGGCCTGCAAGACGAGTCGGATCGAACTTTCCGTCGTATAGTCTTTCATGAGCGTGATGCCGTGGCCAATCGTCCGGGGCCGTTGGCGTTTCGCCCCGAACAGCGAACTCGCCGGCAGGATCGTCGGCGACTCGTCGATGCCCCAGGCGTGATGCCACAGCTCGGCGCCGATGACACCGAACTTATCGTGCAACACGTCTAGCGGATAACGGGCCAGGTCGCCGATTGTGTCGATGCCGAGCCGATGGAGATGGACCGCCATCTTCGCCCCGACGCCCCACATCTTCTCGATCGGCGCCGGATGGATCAATCGTTCGACGTCGTGGAGGGCACAACTGGCGACACCGGTCTTTTTGCCATGCAAGTCGAGGACGAGTTTGGCGAGGACGTTGTTCGATCCGATCCCAATCGTGACCGGGACGCCGGTGTAGCGGAAGACGGTCGAGCGGATGAGGCGGGCGACGTGGTCATCGTTCCCGAACAAGCGCTCCGTCCCCGTCAAGTCGACGAGCGTCTCATCGACCGAGTAGACGCGGATCGCCTCAGGCGGTGCGAACTGGTGCAGGATGTGGACGATTTGCACCGATACGTTCAAGTAGTGGCTCATCCGGGCCTCGGCGTAGAGGACGTGCCGTCGTTCATGCCAAGGCAGGCGGTCGATATGAAAGCGCCGGGAGCCGGTCTTGATGCCGAGCCGTTTCAGCGGCGGGGTCGCGGCGAGGACGAGGGCGCCGCTGTCCTGTAAGTTCGATAAGACGACGAGCTTCGTCTTGTACGGGTTCAAGTTACGGGCCGCGCACTCGCAGCTGGCATAAAATGAGACGCTGTCGACACAGAAGATCCGCCGGCGCATGATCCCATCTCCTTTTTTACGAACAAATGTTCTGTTTTTCTTATCGTATCACGGTCTCAAACCGTCTCAAATAGAAAAATGAAAATAAACTTGTAAATATATTTTGAAATTTACCCAATTTTTATAGGAATTTCACAATTTAAAAACCATCTTTTAGGAAGTTTTCGTAAAAAAGTCTCCGAAATGAGCAAAATTTCGCTATAATAGACGGGTATGGATTTGACAATGACTGTGAACTAAATGGAGGCTATAACGTGATTCAGTTTGTAAAGCAATTGACGAATGACCAGAGCCGGCGCTTGAAAGGCTATCAGCGACGCGTCGACCGGATCAACCAATTAGAGACAACGATGCAGGCGCTCTCGGACGACGAGATGCGCACATATACCGAAACATTGAAAGCAAAAATCGTCGACGGCGCCAAAGTCGATGATGTCGCCGAAGAAGCGTTCGCCCTCGTCCGTGAGGCGGCGGTGCGTGTCTTAGGCATGCGTCACTATGACGTCCAGCTCATCGGCGGGTTCGCCCTCCTCGAAGGGAACATTTCCGAGATGCCGACCGGAGAAGGGAAAACGCTCGTCGCCGCGCTCCCGAGTTACGTCATAGCACTCGAAGGCAAAGGCGTCCACGTCATCACCGTCAACGAATATCTCGCGACGCGTGACGCGAACCAAATCGGGCAGATCCATGATTTCCTTGGTCTCTCGGTCGGGTTGAACGTTCCTGAGATGGAACAGAGCGACAAGCACGCTGCTTACCAGGCCGACATTACATACGGCGTCGGGACCGAGTTCGGGTTCGACTACTTGCGCGATCACTTGGTCGGGTCACCGGAAGAGCGCGTCCAGCGCCCGTTCCACTTCGCCATCATCGATGAAGTCGACAGCATCTTGATCGACGAGGCGAAGACGCCGCTCATCATCGCCCAAAAAGACCGCTCGCACATCCGCTTGAAGGAGTTGGCGCAACGTGTCGTCACCGAGCTCGACGAGGCGGACTACGAAGTCGACCTCGAATCGAAATCGACGGCGCTCACTGACTCCGGGATCTTGAAAATCGAAGACATGTTCGCGGTCGATAACTTGTTCAGCGCCGAGCATCAAGTGCTCTATCACTACCTCGTCCAAGCGCTCCGGGCGAACGTCTTGTTCGAACTCGACGTCGACTATATCGTCAAAGAAGACAAGATCGAGCTCATCGACTTGTTCACGGGACGGATCATGGAAGGACGCAGTCTGTCGGAAGGGCTCCATCAGGCGCTCGAGGCAAAAGAAGGCGTCACGATCACCGAGGAGAACAAGACGACGGCCGAGATCACGATTCAGCATTATTTCCGGATGTATCCGCTCATCGGCGGTATGACCGGGACGGCCCAGACGTCTCGCCAAGAGTTTTTGAAGACGTACAACATGGACGTCGTCCAAGTGCCGACGAACCGGCCGCGTTTGCGCGAAGACCACCCGGACCGTATCTTCATGACGGTCGACCAAAAGTATGCGGCCGTGACCGACAAAGTCGTCGAGCTGCATGAGATGGGACGCCCGGTGTTGATCGGCACGACGTCGATCGCCCAGTCCGAGGCCATCAGTAAGCACTTGTCGAAACAGCGGATTCAGCATGAGGTGTTGAACGCGAAGACGGTCACGCAAGAAGCGGACATCATCGCCGACGCCGGACGCTTCGGCAAAGTGACGATCGCGACGAACATGGCCGGTCGCGGGACCGATATCATGCTTGACGCGAAATCGAAAGAAGTGGGCGGCTTGTTCGTCATCGGGACAGAACGCCATGAGTCGCAACGTGTCGACAACCAGCTTCGCGGTCGTTCGGGACGTCAAGGTGATCCTGGCGCGACGCAGTTCTTCGTCTCGCTCGAAGATGAGATTGTCAAACGTTACGCGATCCAAAAACTTGAGCGGATCGAGAAGAAACTGAAGCCGGACGAACGTGGCGAAGTGTCCGCGAAAGACGCGGCTGACGTCATCGAGTACGCCCAGACGACGATCGAAGGACTCGGCGTCTCGATTCGGGACTACTTGTTCAAGCTCGACGACGTCTTGAACGAACAACGGAAAATCATCTACACGATCCGCGATCAGGCGGTCAACGCCGACGCTGCGGCGATCACGAACAACGTGCTCGGCATGATGCATCTCGCTTTAGCGAACAGTATCGACATGCACGTCTCGGACGAGCTCGTCCCAGAAGAGTGGCCGCTCGACGAGTTGAAGACAGACCTCGTCTACTTGACGACACGCGAGCCGGTCTGGTCAGATGAGATCGCCGACTCGTTGGAATTGAAGGCAGAGCTTGCGCCGTGGATCGACGACATCGTCAAAACGGCCGAGGCCCGTCTTCAAGCCGAGGAAGTCGTGACGTTCGTCAAAGAATCACTGTTACGGGCGTTGGACGGAAAATGGACGGACCACCTCACGACGATGAGCGGATTAAAAGAAGGCATCGGACTCCGCAGTTATGGGCAGGAAGACCCGAGTCGTCAGTTCGGTAAAGAAGGATTTGAGATCTTCGAACAGACGTATGTCAATATTGCCCGTGAAGTGACGACGGAAGTATGTCAGCTCGACCGCTATTTTGTCACGCAATTGGAGGAGGAGTAATATGTTAGGGTTTCGTAAACGTAAACAGATCGATACAGGGAAGACCGAGACAGGGCGTCAACTGACGCTCGTGATTGACAGCGACATGGGGATTCCGAAAGAAGACGAGTACATGTTCCGCTATCATGCGAAGCGGCTGCCGGCGCTCCTCGACAACCAACTGTCGATCGAGCTATTGCACGCTGAAAACTTGATGGGCGGGTTGTCGCTCGTCGCCTTGTTCCGGAACACGCTCCCGAGCTCGTTCGAAGTCAATGAATTGCCGGTTCTCCTCTTGAACAAAGACAACGTTCCGCTCGGGCGGAAAGTATTGAGCCGCGTCGACCTTCCGAGCTTCGAGCCGTGGACGAGCAAACCGGTCTATTTGGACTTTTTTGCAGATGAACTGTTCGGCGAGTTTGAAGCGGAAGAACTGACGTCGATGCGACTCGTCTTCCAAATGAATCCGATCGATCCGTTACAGATGCTTCTAGATGAGGAAGTCGAACAATTTTCGAACACGGCGTGGCAACAGCTCCGTCGCACGAACGTGTCGACACCGCCCGTCGGCGAGAATGAGTTCAATTTGATGCTCGTCTCGGTCGAAACAAGTGAGACGAACGTCACGGCGACGTTGCTTCTCCGTAACGGCTACGAGCATGAACTGAACGTTGAACAGTTACCGCTCGAACTCGTGAGCGGGGACGAAGCGATCGCGAACACGACGATTCGCTTGAGCGAGCCGGTCCAAGGCAAACACGCCTATCCGGTCTCGGTCGTCTTCGAAGACGTCACCGCGGACGGTCCGTTCACGGTCCGCATCAAACAATAAGGAAAAGCCCAGGTTCTCTAAAACACGGAGATTCTGGGCTTTTGTCATGGACATCAAGATCCGGTCGGCCTATTCACCATAGACTAGTAAAAAGATTACAACATCCATCTCAGCCCACCACTTCCTCCGCAAAAGACTCGTTTCCGAAATTGCGCCAAATCTCCTGCGAGACGGTCGAAGGCGTTCACCCGATTCGGCTCGCAATGGACAGGATGGCCATCCTGAATTCAAGATTTTAGGTGTTCTGATATGATAAAACAAGCTTTCATGTTCACTTTCGTGTGCTGTATTTAATTTTATAAGTTATCTTACAAAAAAATATGGTAGCGCTTACAAACGGGTGGTATATTGAAAACGGTGAGACCAATTTGATTCAAAAGGGGAAACAAACATGAAAACTGCTCTGAAATGGACAATCGCGACCGCACTCGTATTGCCTTCGACGTTACCGCTCCAAGCACCGAACGTCTTGGCGTCGGACGAAGACCTCGTCAAACTTCGATTTTTAGAGACGACCGACTTACATACGAACATTACCAACTATGACTACTTCCAAGACAAGGTCGATGAGACGATCGGGCTCACGAAGACAGCGACGCTGATCAAATCGCACCGGATACAGGCGGGGGCGGCGAACACGTTCTTGTTCGATAACGGGGATACGATTCAAGGGACACCTTTCGGAGACTACATCCGCGAATTGCATCAACAAAATCCGGGCACGTTCGAGCACCCGATGTACAAGGCGATGGCTTCGCTCGACTATGACGCGGTCACGCTCGGCAACCACGAGTTCAACTTCGGGCTTGAATTTTTATATGACGCGATGGAAGGGTCAAAAGGCAAGCTTCGTTTCGTCAACTCGAACGTCAAGGATTTAGAGGGGAATCCAATCGTATCGAAGTTCAACGTTGACGGACAAGAGGTCCAAATCATCGAGCGGACGGTCACGGACACGGACGGGGAGACGCATACGATCAAAGTCGGCGTGTTCGGTGTCGTCCCGCCGAAGATCATGTCGTGGGACTCGGGGAACCTCCAAGGCCGCGTGACGGTGGATGATATCATCCCGTCGGCGCGTGAAGCGGTCAGCAAGTTGAAAGACCAAGGGGCGGACGTCGTCGTCGCGCTCGCGCACTCAGGAATCGGGGAGAGTGCGGCGCTCGCCGACGCCCAACTCGATAGCGAAGAGAACGTCGGCTACGCGCTCACGAAAATCGACGGGCTCGACATGGTCATGACGGGGCATCAACACGGTCGCTTCCCGGATGCGAAAGGCATGTTCGCCTCGTTCCCGAACGTGGACAATGAAAAAGGGCTCATCAACGGCAAACCGGTCGTCATGGCGAACAACCAAGGGAAAGACCTCGGCGTCATCGACTTCGAGCTCGAGAAAGTCGACGGCAAGTGGCAAATTCTCGACGCGTCGGCGAAACTCGACACGGTCACGGCTAGCACGCCGGTCGATGCCGAAACACACGCACTGATCGACACGGAGCACCGGGCGACGATCGACTACATCAATCGTTCCGTCGGTGAGGTTCAAGACGACATTCAAAGCTACTTCGCGCTCGTCCGCGACGACGCTTCGGTCCAGTTCGTGACGAACGCACAACAATGGTACGTCGAGAAAGAGCTCGAGACGAATCCAGACCTCGCCCCGTACAAAGGGCTGCCACTCCTGTCAGCAGGCGCCCCGTTCAAAGCAGGTGGCCGTGAATTGACAGATGCCGGATACTACACGAACATCCCGAAAGGCCAAATCGCCTTGAAGAACGTGGCCGACTTGTACGTTTATCCGAACACGCTCGAAGTCGTCAAAGTGACAGGAGCGGACGTGATGGACTGGCTCGAGATGTCGGCTGGGGTGTATAACGAGATCGATGCGGATGGGGACGAACTATTGAACCTTCAATTCCGCAGCTACAACTTCGATATTTTGGACGGCTTGACGTATGAGATCGATGTGACGGGACCGGCGAAGTATGACGGCAGCGGGAAACTGCTCGACGCGTCAGCGAACCGGGTCAAAAACGTTGAGTATGACGGAAAAGCGATTACAATGGACCAAGAGTTCTTGGTCGCGACGAACAACTACCGGGCTGGGTCGAGCTCGTTCCCAGGCCTTGGCGGCGGAAAGAATATCGTCTACCGCTCGGCATATGAGACACGTAACGTCATCTCGGACTATATTATCGCGAGTAAAGGTGCCGTCGACTATAAAGCTGACGACAACTGGAAGATCGTCGCGGACGCGAAGCGGACCGTGAAGTTTGAGACGGCAGACGCCGGCAAGCAGTACGTCGACTTGTATGAAGGGATTGAAGCGACAGACGCGACACGCGCCGATGCGGCAAACCGCCTCTTCCGGACGTATACGGCCGAACTTGAAGTAGCGGCCGTCGATGTGACGCTCACAATCGATGTCATCAAGCCGGGAGCGAAGCAAGTCACAGGTGTGACGGCACCAGGGGCGAAAGTGACATTAAAAGACGGGAACAAAGTGTTGGCGACGACGACAGCCCAGGCAGACGGAACGTACAAACTTGCTGTCAAACCGCTCAAACTTCGTCAGTCATTGACGGTCGTCAGCGAGTTGAACGGACAAACGATGACTGAAACGAAAGTCGTCGGTGCCGGATTCGTCCGTACGCCTGCCCTATCATCGAAGTATACGTATACAAACACGAACACGTTTTACGGGAAGTCTTCACCGGGGGCGAGTGTCACTCTCAAGCAGAACGGCAAAACAATCGGGACCGTGACAGCAGATGACTCAGGCTCATTCAAGTTCACGAGCCGTTCAGGTTTCACAGCCGGTAAATATGAAGTGACGAGTAAAGAGATCTCTGGGAAAGTGATGAAGCAGACAGCGTTCACCCTCAAAAAACTAGTCGTCGAGACACCGAATGTATTACGTGGGGCGAAAGCGAACACGAAAGCGCTTGGTGGACGTACGACGAGTGGCGCGACGGTCGTCTTGAAAGACGCGAAAGGCAAGAAAATCGCCCAAACGAAAGCGAACTGGGCCGGTTGGTATACGTTCACATCGAAAAAAGGATTGGCGAAAGGGAACTATACCGTCATCGCGAGTGACTATAATGGATCAGGTGCGAAACAAGCGAAAATCGTACTTAAATAATGGAGCGGAGACGGCGTGTACAGCGCCGTCTTTTCTCGTGTTAAAGAAGTGTCGAAAAAGTGAACAAAACCCCTTACGAAACGTTGGGAATTGCTGTATAATCAATCACGAAAGCGTTTACATTATATGCGTAAAACATCAGGATTCATTTTTCGGGGCCGATGGGGATCGGCTACACAGTTTAAAAGGGGACAGCACACATGATTACATTCTTTATCGCCTTAGCTATTTTAATTGTCGGGTACATCGTCTACGGCCGTTACGTCGAAAAGACGTTCGGTATCAAGGAAGAGCGGACGACGCCCGCCTATGCGTCGCAGGATGGCATTGACTACGTGCCGATGGGGAAAAAACGGAACTCGATGATCCAACTGTTGAACATCGCCGGCGTCGGTCCGATCTTCGGGCCGATCATGGGGGCGCTCTACGGTCCGGTCGCCTTCCTGTGGATCGTCTTCGGATCAATTTTCGCAGGTGCCGTGCACGACTACTTGACGGGGATGATCTCGCTCCGTAACAACGGTGCACACTTGCCGCAGCTCGCCGAGAAGTTCCTCGGCCGCTCGCTCCGCCATATCGTCAACGGGTTCGCCCTGTTACTGCTGCTCCTTGTCGGGACGGTGTTCGTCACGTCACCGAGTAACATGATCAACAACTTGTTCGACGGCAACGCGTCGACGCTCGTGTTCGTCGTCTTTGCGATTTTCGCTTATTACATCTTAGCGACGCTCCTCCCGGTCGACAAGATCATCGGCCGCATCTATCCGTTCTTCGGGGCGCTCCTCATGATCAGCGCCATCGGGATCGGGGTCAGCTTGTTCGTCCAAGGCTATCAAATCCCAGAGATGACATTGACGAACATGCACCCGGACGGCTTGCCAATCTGGCCGCTCTTGTTCTTCACGATCTCGTGCGGCGCGCTCTCAGGCTTCCACGCGACGCAGTCGCCGATCATCTCGCGGACGACGATGAAAGAAAGTAATGGCCGCAGCATCTTCTACGGCATGATGATCGTCGAGGCCGTCATCGCGATGATCTGGGCCGGAGCGGCTATGGCCATCTTCGAGCCTGGTGAGTTGCTCGGCATGATCCAAGCGGGGACACCGGCGCTCGTCGTCCAAGAAGTGGCGACACTTATGCTCGGCAGCATCGGTGGCACGCTCGCCATCCTCGGCGTCATCGTCTTGCCGATCACGTCAGGCGATACGGCGTTCCGGAGTGCCCGGATGATCATTGCCGACTACTTGAAAGTCGCACAGAAGAACTTCTCGTCACGCCTTTGGATCGCACTCCCGTTGTTCGCGATCTCGTACGTGCTCACAAACATGGACTTCCAAATGCTTTGGCAGTACTTCAACTGGGCCAACCAGACGACAGCGGTCATCGCGTTGTTCGTCGGTGCAATGTACTTGTACATCAAAGGACGCAACCACTGGATCGCACTCATCCCGGGGACGTTCATGCTGTATGCGGTTTGGTTCTACATCCTCACAGCACCGATCGGCTTCAAGATGGATGGGGTCATTCCTTACGTCATCGCGACGATCGGTACGGTGACGCTACTCGTCTTGTTCCACATACGCGCACGGGCGATGCGGGCACAAAATATGGAATGTGACGTTCCGGTGAAGGAAGTCGCATAATCAAGGACACGGGTTTTTACAGACCCGTGTTTTTATTTGCAACAAAATTGGGGAATATCCATAATAGAGGCAAGGAAAGAAAGGTGGGACCCGAATGGATCAAGAGAAACTAAAAGACATGCTCCATGCCGATACGCTCGGCGAAGAAATCGCGAGCGCCGTCACGCACGGACTAGGGGTCATCTTCAGCATCGTCGCTCTCGTCCTGCTCGTCACGACCGCGACTGAGACCGGGAGCACAGGCAACGTCATCGCGGTGAGCGTGTTCGGGGTATCGATGATCTTGTTGTACTTGTTCTCGACGCTCATGCATGCGATTCCGCATCCACGAGCGAAGCGGGTGCTCCAAGTGTTCGACCACGCTGGGATTTACTTATTGATTGCCGGGAGCTACACGCCGTTCGCACTCGTGTCGCTTCAGGGAACGCTCGGATGGGTGTTGTTCGGCATCGTTTGGGGCGTCGCCATCTTAGGCATCGTCTGGAAAATGTATTCGACCGGGAAGTACATGTGGGTATCGAACGTGACGTACCTTGGGCTCGGGTGGATTTGTATCATCGTGATCCGTCCGCTTTACGAGTCGCTCGGCCATCAAGGGTTCATGTTGCTGCTTGCCGGTGGGCTCGCTTATTCGGTCGGGATCGTGTTTTACGTCTGGCAGAAACTGCCGTTCAATCATGCGATTTGGCACTTGTTCGTGCTCGCCGGGAGCGTGTTCGTCTTCCTCAGTATTTTGCTCTACGTCGCACCGAATACAGGCCTGTGAACCAGACGTCCGTGAGGGCGTCTGCTTTTTTATAAACTTAGCCAATGAAGTGTTGGAAACGGTTACAAAACTAAAGACGAATTGACGTTTGTATGTCATAATAATTTCAGACATCGTCATAGAGATAGATGAGTGTAAACGCAAGGGGGAAAATCTGATGGAAAAAGTGTTACGTGATGGCTTTATTTACATGTCTCAAAACAAAGCACTCAACAGTTTGGCTAAAAAGTACGGGCTTCGGTTCGGGGCGTCACGATTTGTGGCGGGAGAAGATTTCAAGACGTCGGTGCCGACGATTCGCGAACTGAACGCGAAAGGGCTATCGGTCACGGTCGACCATCTAGGGGAATTCATTAACACGGTCGAAGAAGCGAACCAAAACCGTGACGAGATCATCCGTGCCATCGAGATCATGGCCGAAGAGAAACTCGACGCCTATATGTCTCTCAAGCTCACGTCACTCGGATTCGATATTTCGGACAAGTTGATCGAGGACAATATGCGCCAGATCTTGACGACGGCTAAGTCGGTCGGCGTCTTCGTCGCCATCGATATGGAAGACGAGTCGCGCTGCGAGAAGACACTCGACTTGTTCAAGAAGTTGAAAGCGGACTTTGACGGACTCGGGACGGTCATCCAATCGTACTTGTATCGTTCGGAAGATGACATCAATCATCTCGCGCTGATCAAGCCGAACCTCCGTATCGTCAAAGGGGCTTACAAAGAGCCGGCGACGGTCGCTTTCCCGGAGAAAGAAGACGTCGACCACAACTACTTGAAGCTCGTCAAACTCCATCTTGCGAACGGGAACTACGCCTCTATCGCGACCCATGACGACCATATGATCGATGCCATCATCGAGCATGTGAAATTGAACAACATCCCACTCGACCAGTTCGAGTTCCAAATGCTGTATGGCATCCGGGTCGAGCGTCAACTCGAGCTCGTCCGCCAAGGCTATAAAGTCCGTGTCTACGTGCCATACGGCCGTGACTGGTACGGCTACTTCATGCGCCGCCTCGCGGAACGTCCGGCGAACGTCGCGTTCGTGTTAAAAGGTATGGTGAAGAAATAAACGAAACACGCGCTCAGCGGAGCGCGTGTTTTTGTATGATTGGCTTACGTTCCACGTTCGGCCTTGTCTTGTAAGAGTCGTTCAATAACTAGAACATACACTAGAGCAACAAGAACGCCTACTGTACCTGGCAGCACAGCAACCAAGGGGTCAGCGAGAGCTGCTTTTGGGAGTAGATAAGTCAACAATGATTTCACTCCAAAGAGTATCGCAAGGGACGAAAGCAAGACGAACGTGATTGTTTTCTTATGTATGTTTCCAAAGAACGGCCGTCCCGTTTCCTGTTCCTTTTCTTTCGTTATGCCTAACCAAGATAGCATGTACAGCACCTCCTAAAGTAATAGACCACTCTATTAAATCGATTTTTTAGTCAAAAGATGTTTTCCTAATAAGCGGTCAATTTCGCTTTGCTCGACTTCAGTGACTCCATCTTTCGATTTCGGAATAATCAACGCTTCATCTTCTTCGAAATACAGGAAACGATGTGTCTCATCCTCGTTCATTTTGATAATAGATGTCCAAGGGACTTGCGTCGTTCGACTGACTTTACCACGAACGACATGCATCTCGACATGAGTGTCATCAAGGTGGAGCGTGATGTCTTTTGGCCAAACGTTATGTTTTTTTAGTTGCTGCCGAGCTATCCAAATGGCGAATGGTCCGTGCAAATCCTTTAGGAGTGGCCTGAGTAACAGTGTGAACAAAATCCCGACACCTACTGGGAGTAAATAAAATAAAACAGGGGACTCGGGGCGAGGTAGCACAAAGGCCGTAAGCACATAGCCGAGAGTGAACGTAGGAATCATCATAATGAAAAGCCATAGTTTGCGATTTCGTTGATATAGGTTTGAATGGTGACTCAAATCATTATGAAATGATAGAAAATCTTCAAGTGTCATTTTATATGTGGTGACCATTTGCTACTCCTTTCTGAGTTAAGTCATAGTCGTGTTCATCCATTGCCTTCCATACAGACGTAGAATCACGTCGAACTCTTGATCCAGTAGGCGATTAGAATGAGATGCTCAAATGTTTTTGCAACAAGTCGTTGATTTTAGTTTGTTCAGTCTCACTTAGCGTGTTGTTTTGCTTCGGGACAATAATCGCTTCCCTTACTTCAAGGTATAAATAATAGTTTGTCTCGTCTTCGCTCACTCGTTCGATTGCTTCCCAGGCGACTTGAATCCGTTTATTTACGCGGTTATGAAGGGAGTTGACCTCGACTCCGAACTCATTAAAATACAACGTGACGTCACGTGGCCATTTCGTATTTTTTTTCAGCATATAGCGAAATTGCCAAAGCGTCATGTTTTGGTACATTTTTTTAGAGAAGCGAAGTTGGAGAAGCACCGACAATACACTAGCACTGACGGCGAGTGCGAGAATGAGCGGGGCAGAAGAGATCGTTCGAGGCAACAAAATGATGACGAGTGCAAACCCGAGATAAGCTGCAAGGAGCGAAAGTATGGCCGTGTAAAATCTCGAAAATCTTTTATGGTAAGGCGAGGTTCCGATGAAATTCTTTTGAAAAGCGAAAAAATCATCTTGTGTCAATTGGTAATGAATCATCCATCACTGGCTCCTTCCTTCCGTCTGAATGACGGGGTTAATGTCTGCAGACAACGCTAACATAGGATGGGTTAATTTTCCAACAAAAAGACCCAGTGACTGAACACTGGGTCGCCTTACAAGATTATCCGTTGATGACCGTACCGCCGTTGACGTGCATGACCTGCCCACTGACGTACGTCGAGTCGTCGCTTGCGAGATAGACGTAAGCTGGGGCGAGCTCTGCCGGTTGACCCGCTCGTTTCATTTCAGCTGAATCGCCGAACGTAGCGACTTTATCAGCCGAGAACGTAGCTGGGATGAGCGGTGTCCAAATCGGACCTGGGGCGACACCGTTGACGCGGATCTTCTTCTCGGCCAAGTTTTTGGCGAGCGAACGCGTGAACGATGTGATCGCACCTTTCGTCGACGCATAGTCGATCAACTGGTCGTTACCTTCATACGCCGTGATTGACGTCGTGTTGATGATGCTCGCGCCTTCGTTCAAGTACGGAAGCGCCGCTTTCGTCAAATAGAACATGCTGAAGATGTTCGTCCGGAACGTCCGCTCGAGCTGGTCGTCCGAGATGTCGAGGAGCGACTCTTGCGGATGTTGCTCGGCGGCGTTGTTGACGAGCACGTCCAAGTGGCCGAACGTCTCGAGCGTCTGTTTGACGACGTCTTGGCAGAACGCCGAATCACCGAGGTCACCTTGCAGCAACAGGCACGCTTGACCGAGTTCTTCGATCCGTTCCTTCGTCGCCTCGGCGTCCTCGAGCTCGTTTTGGTCTTTGTAGATGATGACCGAGTTTGCGCCTTCGTGGGCGAAGAAGATGGCGACCGATTTCCCGATCCCCGAGTCACCGCCTGTGATGATGGCGACTTTGTCTTTCAATTTGTCGCTTCCTTTGTATCCTTCGCGCTCATAGATCGGGAACGGCTCCATCTTCGAATCGATTCCCGGTTGATGGGCTTGCGCTTGTCCGTCCTTCTTGAACGATTCAAAATCTTTGCGGCTTCCGACTGTATTTAAACGATTGTCACTCATATTGTTTAGTCCCCTTTCAAAAATTGACTCAATGTGTCTATACCACACACATCAAAAAATAATCGTAAATCAGAAAAATGGAATGAATTTGAAAAATGAACGCTTGCGAATGAATTGTCATTCATTTATGATAGAAGAGTAAACACGATGGTGATTGCGATTTTTTTACGCGTGAAATGAATCACTATTCATTCTCATTTAGGGGGGAACAATATGACGAGTCACATCGAACAATCAGCCGACCTCCGTTTGACGAGCAATATCCGTTTTGCGGTCGTCATCGGTTCAGGAGTAATGGGGGCGGGGATTGCGGCCCATTTGGCGAACGCGGGGGTTCGTTCGCTCATGCTCGACATCGTACCACGTGAATTGACGGCGCAAGAAGAAGGGAAAGGGCTCACGCTCGAATCACCGGAAGTACGGAATCGGATCGCGTCCGAGAACCGTCATAAGTTGTTGAAACAAAATCCGGCGCCACTCGCGACGGCGGAACACTTGAACTTCATCGAGGTCGGGAACTTAGAAGATGACCTCGAGCGATTGAAAGAAGCCGACTGGGTCATCGAAGTCATCGTCGAACGGCTCGACGTGAAACAGCAACTGTTCGACAAGATCGCACCGTTCATCCGTGAAGACGCGATTCTCAGCTCGAACACGTCTGGGATCTCGATCGAAGCGATGGCGAGCGCCTTGCCGGAAGGATTGAAGTCACGTTTCCTCGGGACGCACTTCTTCAACCCGCCACGCTACTTGAAGCTGCTCGAACTCATCCCGACGGAGAAGACGGCGCGCCCGGTCATCGATTTCATGGCCCGCTTTGCTGAGGACCGTCTCGGTAAAGGCGTCGTCGAGGCGAAAGACACGCCAAACTTCATCGGTAACCGCATCGGCACATACGGCCTGCTCGTCACGTTCGAGGAGATGTTGAAACAAAACGCGACGATCGGCGAGATGGACTCGATCACAGGACCGCTCATCGGCCGTCCGAAATCAGCGACGTTCCGTACGCTCGACGTCGTCGGCATCGACACGTTCGTCCACGTCGCCGGTAACGTCTATGAGGCGCTCGAAGCGGGCGAGGAGAAAGATACGTTCGATGTCCCTGCTGAGATGAAGACGCTCGTCGAAAAAGGCTGGGTCGGACAAAAGTCTGGTCAAGGGTTCTATAAGAAAGACGGGAAAGTCATCCAGGAACTCAACTTGAGCACGTTTGAGTACGAACAATTGAAAGCGATTACAGGACCTGAGCTCGACCAAATCAAGTCGCTCCCAGGCTCGAAAGCGAAACTGAAAGGCGCGATCTTGAACAAGGGACGCGTCGGACAGTTGCTCTGGCCGGTGACGGCGAAGACGCTCGTCTACTCGGCACGACTCACAGGTGAGATCAGTGACTCGATCGTCGCCATCGATGACGCGATGAAGTGGGGCTTCGGTTGGAAGTTCGGACCGTTTGAGACATGGGACGCACTCGGTGTCGAAAAATCAGTCGCACGCATGAAAGCGGAAGGATATGCCGTCCCGGCGTGGATCGATGAGATGCTCGCTGCCGGACACACTTCCTTCTATAAAGGGGAGCAGTATTACGATCAAGCGTCGCAGACGTACGTCGAGAAGACCGTCAACCCGAAAGAATTGAAACTTGCACCGCTCGCCAAGTCGAACGGGATCATCCTCGAGAACGGCGGGGCTCGCCTCATCGACATCGGTGACGACGTCGTCGCCCTCGAGTTCACGTCACCAAACAACGCGATCGGGGTCGACATCATGCAGATGATCGAGCAATCGATCGACCTCGTCGAGCAAGACTTCAAAGGACTCGTCCTCGCCAACGATGGTAAAAACTTCTGCGTCGGCGCCAACCTCGCGATGATGCTCATGGAAGCGGAAGACGAGAACTGGTATGAGCTCGACTGGATCATCAACAAGTTCCAACAAGTCGTTCAAAAAATCCGTTACGCAGGTCGCCCGGTCGTCGTCGCACCTTACGGCATGACACTCGGAGGCGGCACGGAGATCAGTTTGCCGGCAGCACGCATGCAAGCAGCGCTCGAGACATACATGGGACTCGTCGAAGTCGGTGTCGGTCTCATCCCTGGCGGCGGCGGCAACGTCAACACGTACCGTCGTCTACTTGAACAGACGCCGAAATCGATGCAAAACATCGAGAAGGCGGCACAGCAGACGTTCGAGAACATCGCGATGGCGAAAGTATCGAAGTCGGCGTATGACGCGAAAACGCTCGGCTATCATCGTCCGATCGACGGCATCTCGATGAACCGTGACCACTTGACGTTCGACGCGAAACAAACCGTCCTTGGACTTACGGACGGATACGTCGCGCCGATGCGCGAGAAGTTGCCGGTCGTCGGTCGAACCGGGAAAGCGACGCTCGAACTCGCAGCGTACGAGATGTTCTACGGTGGTTATATTTCAGAGCACGACTTGAAGATCGCCAAAAAACTTGCCCATGTCATCAGCGGCGGCGATTTGGCATACGGCACGATGGTCGACGAGCAATACTTCCTCGACATCGAGCGTGAGGCGTTCTTAAGCCTCATCGGAGAACCGAAATCGCAACAACGGATGCAACATATGCTCGTCAAAGGCAAACCACTTCGGAACTGACAAAAGGGGGACTTAACAGATGAGAGAAGCAGTCATCGTGGCCGGTGCACGAACACCGGTCGGAAAAGCAAAACGCGGGTCGTTCCGAAACGTTCGTTCGGACGAGCTCGCAGGTCACGCCATCAAAGCGACGCTCGAGCGGTCGGGTTATAACGGACCAATCGACGACGTCATCATGGGATGCGCTATGCCGGAAGCGGAGCAAGGGATGAACATCGCCCGTTATGCGGCCGTACGCGGTGGACTATCACACGAAGTACCCGCCGTCACGATCAACCGTTACTGCTCGTCAGGCCTTCAAGCGATCGCGGACGCGGCAGCGAAGATCATGATCGGTCAAGCGACGGCAATCATTGCCGGCGGAATGGAATCGATGAGTCTCGTCCCGATGGGTGGACACGTCATCCGTCCGAACCCGACGATCATGGAGACGGCGCCTGAGTATTACATGAGCATGGGACACACGGCTGAGCGCGTAGCGGCCGAGTATAACATCTCACGAGTTGACCAGGACCTGTTCGCCATCGACAGCCATCAAAAAGCGGCTGCTGCGATTGCGGGCGGCAAGTTCGAAGAAGAGATCGTGCCGGTGACGGTCATCGAGCACGTCCTCGGTGAAGATGGGAAAGTCGCGGAGCGTGAATTCGTCGTCAAGCACGACGAAGGCGTCCGGGCCAACTCGACGGTCGAAGCACTCGGCAAATTGCGTCCAGCTTTCAAAATCAAAGGATCGGTCACAGCCGGTAACGCGTCACAAGTTTCAGACGGCGCCGCAGCCGTACTCGTCATGGAGCGGGAAGAGGCGGAACGCCAAGGCTTGAAGCCGATGGCGAAGTTCCTCTCGTTCGCAGTCGGCGGGGTCCGCCCGGAAGTGATGGGGATCGGACCAGTCGTCGCCATCCCGAAAGCGTTAGAGATGGCTGGCGTGAAGCTTGAAGAAGTCGGATTGTTCGAATTGAACGAGGCGTTCGCGAGCCAATCACTCGGCGTCATCCGCGAACTCGGCATCGACCCGTCAAAAGTGAACGTCAACGGCGGCGCGATCGCCCTCGGCCATCCACTCGGTTGTACGGGCGCGAAACTAGCGGTATCGATTCTGCATGAAATGAAACGACGCAATGAGAAATATGGGGTTGTCACGATGTGCATCGGTGGCGGAATGGGCGCTGCTGGCGTCTTCGAATTACTATAAGGGGGAAATGACTATGGAACGTACAGAACACGAATTGATTAAAGGCGGTAGCTTTGTCATTGACGCACTCGACGCGGATCGTCTCTTCACACCGGAAGACTTTTCAGACGAGCATAAGATGATCGGGGACACGACGTCGAGTTTCGTCGACGACCGTGTCATGCCGGTACTTGGACGCATCGAAAAACATGAGTTCGATCTCTCGGTCGAACTGTTGAAAGAAGCGGGCGAGCTCGGTCTGCTCGGTGCCGATGTGCCTGAAGAGTACGGCGGTTATCAGCTCGACAAGATCTCGTCATCGATCATCACGGAACGGTTCGCCAAAGCCCGTTCGTTCGCCCTCAGTTACGGCGCCCACGTCGGGATCGGGACGCTTCCGATCGTCTTCTTCGGGACAGAAGAGCAAAAGCATAAGTACTTGCCGAAGCTCGCGACGGGCGAATGGATCGCAGCGTACGCGCTCACAGAGCCAGGCTCAGGATCGGACGCACTCGGTGCGAAGTCGACGGCCGTCTTGAACGAGGCCGGGACGCACTACGTCTTGAACGGTGAGAAACAATGGATCACGAATGCAGGCTTCGCCAACGTGTTCGTTGTCTACGCAAAAATTGACGGCGACAAGTTCAGCGCCTTCATCGTCGAACGCGACTACAACGGCGTCTCGACAGGTGCCGAAGAGCAGAAGATGGGCATTAAAGGCTCGTCGACGCGGACGCTCATTTTACAAGACGTCGAAGTCCCGGTCGATAACCTGTTAGGTGAAGTCGGTAAAGGGCACGTCATCGCCTTCAACATCTTGAACGTCGGTCGTTACAAACTCGCGGTCGGAGCGGTCGGTTCATCGAAACGTGCGTTCGATCTCTCGGTCCAATATGCGAACGAACGCAAGCAGTTCAAGACGCCGATCAGCCAGTTCCCGCTCATCCAAGAAAAATTGGCGACGATGGCGGCGAACATTTACGCGATGGAAAGCTCGGTCTACCGGACAGGCGGGTTGTTCCAAGACAGCCTTGACGCTCTCGGTGACGAGAACATGCGCGACGGCTCGAAAGTCGCCCAATCAATCGCGGAGTATGCGATCGAATGCTCACTCAACAAAGTGTTCGCATCTGAGACGTTCGACTACGTCGTCGACGAAGCCGTTCAAATCCACGGCGGCTACGGCTTCATGACCGAGTACGAGGTCGAAAACTTGTACCGTGACTCACGGATCAACCGGATCTTCGAAGGAACGAACGAGATCAACCGCTTGATCGTCCCGGGCACGCTCCTCAAGAAAGCGATGAAAGGCGACTTGCCGCTCCTCGCCGAAGCACAGAAGCTCCAAAAAGAGCTCATGAGCTACATGCCGCAAGAGCTCGACGGTTCACCGCTCGCGCGCGAGAAGATGCTTCTATCGAACATGAAGAAGATCAACTTGATGATCGCCGGGACAGCCGTCCAGAAATATCAGCAGAACCTCCAAAACGAGCAAGAAATCCTCGCCAAGATCGCCGACATCATCAGCGCCATCTATGCGCTCGAAGCGGCGATTGCGCGGACGGATAAAGCGATTGCGCGGACTGGTATCGATAAGAACCAACAAAAAGTACGTTACACGGAAATCTTCGCCGAGCAAGTGTTCAAGCAAGTCGAGCTCATGGCGAAAGAAGTGTTGTACGCGGCAGCGTCAGGCGACGAGCAACGGATGTTGCTCTCGGCGATGAAGAAGTTCAGCCGCTATCAGCCAATCAACGTCATCGGTACGAAGCGCGAAGTCGCAGCGAGTCTCATCAAAGCGAACAAGTTCATCGTTTGACACTCCCACGGCTAAAGCCGCAAGCTCACCCCTTCGGTATGAGTGGGATTCTGAAGTGCTTGTGCGAACGCAGTCCATTTCTGTTTTGTTCAAGCCTTCAGATGAGGGTGTGCCATCACCCCTCCTGAGACAGACCGTATAGGTTCTCAGGCTGGTCGACTGTTACCATCGACCACAGGTGCGTATCGGATAT
The DNA here is from genome assembly GCF_004337245.1 of Exiguobacterium sp. SH1S1. Classification (NCBI taxonomy): domain Bacteria; kingdom Bacillati; phylum Bacillota; class Bacilli; order Caryophanales; genus Exiguobacterium; species Exiguobacterium sp. SH1S1. Next base: position 495,264 of record NZ_SJUZ01000001.1, on the reverse strand, counting down.
TCATCGCACCGACTAGATCTCTGTGTTTTTTGAATCCGCACGGACAGGAATATGTTCGGTCTTTCGCTTTATTTTTTGCTCCACAAGAAGGGCATGTCTGGGAGGTGTAGGCCGGATTGACAGATTCGACCTTGATGCCTTCGAGCTTTGCCTTGTACGTGATGAATAGTGCCAAGCGATAGAACGACCAGGTGTGCAGGTTCTTGTTGTGTTTACGGCTTGTTCTTGCCGTCTGTCGGATGTTCGCCAATCTTTCGAGGCGGATGACAGAAATCTTGTTCTCTTTCGCGAAGTCGACGATCTCACGGCTCACCTTGTGATCTTTGTCTTTCATCCAGCGCTGTTCTTTGTTGTTCAGCTTCTTGATCGCATCCAGTTTCTTCTGTTGACCGAGCTCTTTCCGTTTCGCACGAAACTTGCGCTTCATATACTTGTTCTCACGCCCGTTCCCGAAGAACCGCGCCTTGTCACGATCTGTCGATGCGACGGCGGGGACTTTCAGGCCGAGGTCGACCCCGAGCACGTTGGTGCCCCCCTTCTCCGTCGTGGGGATCGTGACGGCGATCTGGGCGATCCACTTGTTCGACTTCTTGATGATGCGGAGCGTCCCGAGCTTGTTGGCGAGGAGCGTGGCGTTCCGGTTGTCCGGGTCGACCATCTCGGCGCGGATCGCCGTCTTCTTGACCTTTCCGTCGATCATGACCGGGAAGGAGATCGACTCGAAGTCGAACGAGTAGTTTTGGTTGTTCCAGGTGCAGTACGGCTTCTTGAGGACAGGGACGACCTGGAAGCCCTTCTTCTTCGCCTTTTTGAACATGCTCTTCGCATCCTGGATGGCCTGATTCTTGACGGCGCTCGGCAGATCGGAACTCACGTTTTTGCTCGTCAGCTTTAAGTTTTCTCGAGCCTGCACCATGTCCGAGACGAGCTGGTTCGTCGTGCCGATGTAGGTGCGCATCATCCGCTCTAAGATCGATTGTTGCTCTTTTGTCGGATGAAGTTTGATGTTCACCGTCAATGTCTGCGACACGGTGTCACCTCCTTGTCTTTTGTTCCTCGACATAACGCTTGATGGTCTCGCTGGAAACATTTCCGGCCGTCGAGACGAAGAAGGATCTCGTCCAAAGGCTTGTGAGATGTGTGAGATGGGGAAATTCCTCTCGTAGTCGCTTCGACGAGACGCCTTTGATGCGCGCCATGATGTCAGACGGGCTGAGGGATGGCAACGCCGACAAGAATAGATGTGTGTGGTCCCGATCGCACTCGATGGCGATGAGTCGAATGTCGAGCTCTTCGCAGACATCACGGACGATCTCTTTGAATCGTTGCTCGAACGTATCGTCATCAAATAGTTTTCGGCGATACCTCGGGCAGAACACGAAATGATAATGGATCATCGATACGGTGGTTTTGGTTCTTCTGTAGTTGTTCATACGTCCATTGTATCATTAGATTTATTAGAGTGATACATTTTATCGGGATAAGATTCTGCTTGTTGATTTCTGAAATTCCGACTAACGGGACTCCGAAATCAAGCTCACGTTCATCCCACCACTAAAGGAGTGGGCTTTCTCGTTCGCAAATTCTGTAATAAAAATTTCTCGAACAGGGAGGGGTGGCCGGACGCGGTCAGCCCTTTCTTTTTCGTTTGATCAGAACGTACAATGAGGAAAAGGAGGAATGTTTATGAGACGAGATCAACTGTTGGAACGAATGGAACGAATCGGGCGTTTGGTCGCGAAACAAGAAGGGGCGCTGATGCTGCTCGCCCTCGGTTCGATTGGCCTCGAGACCGAGCGGCTCGACGATTACTCCGACCTCGATTTCTTTTTGATCGTCGAAGACGGACGAAAAGCCCGCTTCATCGACAACTTGGACTGGCTCGAGGTTGAACCGATCGCTTACCAGTTCCAAAACACGAAAGACGGCCATAAAGTCATGTATGCGGACGGTATTTATGCCGAGTTCGCCGTCTTCGATTTGCCTGAGATGCCACACATTGCCTACACTCCGGGACGGATCGTCTGGAAACGGGATGAAGCGCTCGAATCGTTTGCGACGCCTAAGCTCGTCACGGACGTCCGAGACGCAGCGTATTGCTACGAAGAGGCGCTGACGAACCTGTACGTCGGTCTGCTCCGTGAACGACGCGGAGAGAAGCTCGCCGGCTTCGAACTCATCCAAGTCGCGGCCGTCAACAACGTGTTGAAAGCACATGGAGAGACGGGCGACCCGTTCAATCCGACGCGCCGGGTCGAGATACGGCACCCGGAGCTCGTCGCCGGGCTCGACGAGTGGCTGCCAGGTTACGGCAAGTCGGTCGAAGCGGCCGCGGCGATGCTGCGCTATATCGAAGCGCGTCACCCGGTCAACGCGACGCTGAAGCGAGAAATCGCACGCTTGCTCGAGGCGTGATTTGCGGGAATGGAGTATGCTACAGTAAAACAAGAGGTGATAAATATGGTGACACTATATGGCTATCCGCCATGCAGTACGTGTAAGAAGGCAGAGAAATGGTTGAAGGAGAACGACGTCGCGTATACATACGTTCATATCGTCGAGGCGACACCGTCAAAAGATGAACTCACGTCGATCTGGCAACAGTCAGGATTACCGCTCAAAAAGTTTTTCAATACGAGCGGGCAAGTGTATCGTAACGAAGGTATTAAAGATAAGCTCCCGAATTTGTCAGAAGACGAACAAATCGAGCTTTTAGTCAGCAATGGTATGCTTTTAAAGCGTCCAATCGTCACTGACGGTCAAAAATCGACGGTCGGTTTTTCAGAAAAGTCATTTACAGACGTTTGGGGCTAAGTGCTATAATACACATGTGAGTCTAATTTATTTGAGGGGGAAGTCAAGATGAGCAAAGTACCTGCAAATCTACGTTATTCAAAAGAACACGAATGGGTTGAAGTGAACGGAAGCGTTGCCCGCATCGGGATCACGGATTTCGCACAAAGCGAACTAGGGGACATCGTGTTTGTGGAACTTCCTGAAGTCGGCGGCACGATTTTGCTCGACGAGCCGTTCGGTTCGGTCGAATCGGTCAAGACGGTGTCCGAACTGTACGCACCGATCTCTGGAAAAATCACGGCGGTGAATGAATCACTCGCGGATTCGCCGGAACTTGTCAACGAAGCACCGTTCGAAGGCGCATGGATGATCGAAGTCGAGTTAAACGATTCAACGGACGTCGACAAACTCATGTCGGCAGAAGAATATGAAACGATGATTCAAGGCTAACAAAAATCCCGGTTTCTCTTTATGAGAAGCCGGGATTTTTTGATTTAGTCGAAGTCGAGGCGGTAATGTTCAGGCTGGATGAGTGATGTCCGGTTGAACAGGCGATAGAAGACAATCCCGAGCGTCACCGGAATGAGGCCGAACAAGACGATGACGAGCATGACGTTCCAGAGCGCGAATCCGCCTGGCATCAAGTGCAGGGCGTTGACAGGTCCAATCAGTCCAGAGACACCGAATCCGGCACTGATCGGTGTTCCTTCGATACGAAGGATACCGGCGAGCGCCCCGAGAATGGCCGCGTTCGCGAGCACAGGGAGCATCATGATCGGACGACGGACGAAGTTCGCCATTTGAATTTTCGGTGAGCCGAGGAAGTGAGCGAGCGACGTCCCGGTCGCGTTCATCTGCCACCCGGCGATAGCGAGACCAAAACCGGCTGCGACGACGCCGAGGTTAGCGGCCCCGGCGGCAACACCGGACAGACTGATCGCCGTCGCGATCCCGACTGTCGAGATCGGGGAGACGATGATGAGCGAGAACGCCATCGCGATCAACATGCCCATCACGATCGGTTGGAGTTCAGTCATCGTCATGATGACGGTGCCGATGTACGTCGTGATCTGTGAGATGTACGTGAGTAAGAACATGCCGATTCCGCCGGCGATGACGATGACCGTCATCGGTAAAACGAGGACGGTGTACGTCTTTAAGCGTGGCGACAGCTGAATGACCATATATGTCGCGAGGGCGGCGGTCACACCGGCCGTGATGACGTCGCCGATTCCCGCCATGAGGAACGCGCCTTCCTCGATACGGATAGCGCCGCTCCCGACCTGGGTCGCAATGCCGATCGTGCCGGCCTCGAGCGCAGAACGTCCGAACTGCATGGCGACGGCTACACCGATGATGACGGGTAAGAGGCGCATCGCGATCGTCGTCGCGTCTAAGATGAACTGTAAAGACGGAAAATACGGTAAGATGGCTTTCGTTAATTCACCGAGCAATGCGCTCGGGATGAGGGCGATTAAAATAGCGAGACTGAGTCCGTTCAATACGTTCATCAAAAATTGTTTGCCTGTCAGTTTCGTTTGTTCCGTCATGAGTCGATTCACCTGTCCTTTTCTACGTATACGCTGTTATGTACGAAAGCGTTAAAGTTAATGACCATACTATGCCTCTTTTCGTGAAGCGTCAACAGGAAATGTTGAACGATTCAGAAAATTCGTGGGGTGAGCACAACTTTTGAACAGATCGGCTCACATTCATATACTTATAAAAGAGGTGAGAACAATGATTACAGACGGATTGTTATATATATACGCCCCGATGTGTGGAACATGCGCTGTGGCCGAGCGGATGCTCGCCGTCGTCGAAGCGGTCGACCCGACACTCGCGATTGACAAGCAGGACGCCAACTTTATCCCGCAAGAGTTAGAAGCGTATCAAGTCATGAGCGTCCCGGCGCTGTTAAAGCTTAAAGACGGCCAAGTCGAAGACCGATTATATGCGTTCCAAAACGTGCAACACGTCCTATCTTTCGTTAAATGAGATAGGATGATTAGAATAATCAGAAAATTTTAAATAATCAGTTGACACAGAAAGTTCACGAATGGTATATTCATTACAACATCTTACTTGAACACAATATAGGACGAGATTCTCCAGCCATCAAGACGTTTTAGAACAGCCGGTGCATCACTTTACGCGACTTTTAGGTGGACCTTCCCTTCGATTGTCCCCCAAAAAAATCAAGCGCAGGGACACCTACCGCGTAACCGCATGGTACGTTCTAAGGCCGAGTGATGGATGGCTTGAATCCCCCATATAAGGATGAACACTCTGATCGGGCAAAAGAGTTTCATCTATGGGTTGTCCTTCCGTGACTCAAGGTGCTACGTTCTGTGTCATCCTCGGATGGCACCTTTTTTTGATTTTTCGCACAAAATAGTTTGACATGAAAATAATGTGTCGCTATTATAAAGCTAATCGAATAAACAACACTCTTATCAAGAGAGGCTGAGGGACTGGCCCTATGACGCCCAGCAACCGCGGAGCAATCCGAAATGGTGCTAATTCCAGCAAGGTGAGAACCTTGGAAGATGAGAGCAATCGTTGTCCGTACCGATAAAGTACGCACGTTTGCTCAAACGTGTGTACTTTTTTTGTTGTCAGGAGGGAAAGGTATTGATTCAATTACGTAATGTGGCCAAATGGTTCGACACGAAGAACGGTCGAGTCCAGGCGGTTGATGATGTGTCGCTCACAATCGAGAGCGGCGAAATTTTTGGAATAATCGGATATTCAGGGGCGGGGAAGTCGACGCTCATCCGTCTGCTCAACCGACTCGAGTCACCGTCAAGCGGTGAAATCGTCGTCGCAGGGAGCGAGCTGACGAAGCTCACTCCGAAAGAACTGCGCGGGGTGCGCAAAAACGTCTCGATGGTATTCCAACACTTCAACTTATTATGGTCGCGCACGGTCGCTGAGAACATCAGCTTCCCGCTCGAACTGATCGGGGTACCGGCCAGTGAACGTAAACGCCGCGTCCAAGAGCTCGTCGATCTCGTCGGTCTCGCCGGACGTGAAGACAGCTATCCGTCGCAACTATCGGGCGGTCAAAAACAGCGAGTCGGGATTGCCCGCGCGCTCGCTACAAATCCAGACGTGCTCCTCTGCGATGAAGCGACGAGCGCACTCGACCCGAAGACGACCGATTCGATTCTCGAACTGCTCGTCAGCATCAATAAGAAACTCGGACTGACGATCGTCCTCATCACCCATGAGATGCACGTCATCCAAAAAATCTGTCATCGCGTCGCCGTCATGGAGGCAGGGAAAGTCGTCGAGACCGGCCAAGTCGCGGACGTGTTCCAACATCCGGAACAGCCGATCACGAAAGAGTTCGTCAAACAGATCGGTGCCGTCGACGACATGTCGCTCACGTTCGAGCATTTGAAAGCACGTTATCCGAGTGGCCAAATCGTCAAACTCAAGTTCTTGAACGAGACGGCCGAACAGCCGATTTTATCGGAAGTGTTGAAACAGCACGACATCGGCTTCAACATCATCGGCGGTAACGTGACGCAGTCGCAAGTCGGCGCGCTCGGAACGCTATTCATCCAATTGATCGGAGAGCCGGCTGAAGTCGAGCGGGCCATCGCCTCAATCCGATCGCAGGCAGTGGAAGTGGAGGTAGAAAGCGATGTTTCCTAATGTAGATTGGCAAGTCATGCTCGAACAGACGTGGGAGACGCTCTATATGACGCTCGTCGCAGGAGCCGCGACATTCGTCATCGGTCTCGCCCTCGGCATGCTCTTATATGTCACGAACGAACCGCTCATGATGAAGAATCGTCCGATTTACACGATCATCAGTGCGGTCGTCAACGTGTTCCGCTCGATCCCGTTCATTATTTTGATCATCTTGCTCATTCCGTTCACGCTCCTTCTCGTCGGAACGATGCTCGGTTCGACGGCGGCGCTCCCGGCGCTCATCATCGGTGCGGCCCCGTTTTATGCACGGATGGTCGAGCTCGCACTCCGCGAAGTCGATCGCGGTGTCATCGAGGCGGCCGAGTCGATGGGCGCGACGAAATGGCAGATCGTCTATAAAGTGTTGTTCCCGGAAGCACTCCCGGCCATCGTGTCAGGCATCACGGTGACGATCGTCGCCATCGTCGGTTACACGGCCATGGCCGGAGTCGTCGGGGGTGGTGGTCTCGGGAACTTGGCGTTCCTCGAAGGGTTCCAACGTTCACAAAGCGACGTCACGTTCGTCGCGACCGTATTGATCTTAGTCATCGTCTTCGTCGTTCAGTTTATCGGCGATCGACTCGTCTCAAAAATCGATAAGCGATCAGCTTAATCAAATACAATCATATGGAGGGTTTTATAATGAAATCATGGAAAACAGTACTCGGATTGACAGCAGCATCAGCACTCACAATTCTCGCGGCATGTGGCGGCGGGGACTCAGAATCAGGCTCGGGCGACGACAAGACGCTCATCATCGGCGCGTCGAACGTACCACACGCCGAGATTTTAGAGCACGTCCAAGACGAATATGAAGAAAAAGGCTACACGCTTGAAATCAAGAAGTTCCAAGACTACGTGCTCCCGAACAAGACGCTCGCAGCTGGCGAACTCGACGCGAACTACTTCCAACACGAGCCGTACCTCGAGTCACAAATGGCTGAGAACAAAGACTATAAATTCGCTTCAGCCGGCGGCGTCCACATCGAGCCGATCGGTGTCTACTCACAAGACTACAAATCACTCGATGAGCTTCCGGACGGCGCTGAAATCATCATGAGCTCGTCGGTCGCTGACCACGGACGAATCTTGACGATGCTTCAAACAGAAGGCTTGCTCACGCTCGCTGACGGCAAGACGACAGACGCGACAGTCGCTGACATCGTCGACAACCCGAAAAACTTGGAGTTCAAGACGGACGTCGAAGCGGCACTTCTCCCGCAAGCGTTCAACAACGGTGAAGGCGATGCCGTCCTCATCAACACGAACTACGCGATTGATGCCGGCCTCAACCCGCTCGAAGACGCAATCGCTCTTGAAGGCGAAGACTCACCGTACGTCAACTTGATCGTCACGCGTGAAGGCGACGAAGACGATGAGCGCGTCAAGGCACTCCTTGAAGTATTGACATCAGAAGAGACACAACAGTGGATCTTGGATGAGTACAAAGGTGCGGTCGTACCGGTTAAATAATGATTGATTTTAGGCTCGGGACATCCCGGGCCTTTTTTGTTTGCAGTGGTTTTGCTTCAATAATAGAAGTAAACTATTTATATGTAGAAAAAGGGGGGATCCGGGTGAGCATACGACACATTCATCCGCTGACGCTTGGCGTCTTGTTCGGTACATTTTTTGCACGGCTGTCGACGTTTTTTGTCATGCCGTTTTTTGCGATTTATCTCGCGACGCTCGGTTTCTCGGCGAGCGTGATCGGGACGGTGTTCGCGACGTCGGCATTATCCGGTCTATTTATGAGCTTTTTTGGGGGGACGCTGTCTGACCGCTACGGGCGCAAACAGCTGATGTTGATAGGTATCGGTTTGAACGCCTTGACGTTCACAGGTTTCGCACTCGCAACGGAGCTCGTTTGGTTTTACATATTTTCGGTATTGATGGGCGTTTCACGTTCATTCCTTGAACCAGCGTCTCGGGCCTTGATCAGCGACACGACGCAACCCGACCAGCGTGTCATCGTCTATAACGTGCGCTACTTCATGATCAACATCGCTGCGGCGATCGGACCGCTGCTTGCGGTCGTCTTGTCACTTACGGGAGCGAAGAGCGCATTCTTCGTCGTGACCGCCGTCTATGTCCTTTACGGCCTCGTTATCTCGACGTTGTTCCGGAAGTATCCGTTTGAAGAAGGGGACGGCGTCAAAGTGCGGCCGCGCCTGACGGAGACGTTCCGCGTGTTAAAAGAAGACAAGACGTTCCGCTTCGTCATCATCGGCATGATCTTCGCCATCATCGGCTACAGTCAATTCAATTCGACGTTGCCGCAGTTCATCGCGTTTCACGACGGATTTAGTGACGGGTCGCGCCTATTCGCTTATCTGTTGACGGTCAACGCGATCACCGTGCTCATCGTGCAGTATCCGATCATGCGGTTCGGTATTCGCGTCTCGCCAATCAAGTCGCTGTTCTTTGGGATCGCGACGCTCTCGATTGGGCTGTTGTTAATCGGCTTCGCTGCCGAGGTGTGGGTACTATTCGTCGCGATGGTCATCTTCACGGTCGGGGAAGTGCTCATGTTCACGATGACGGACGTGTTGACAGACGATTTGGCACCGGAACATTTGCGCGGCACGTATTTCGGGGCGATGGGGTTGACGGCACTCGGTCAATCGATCGGGCCGGTCATCGGCGGACTGCTGCTCGACGGCTTCGACAACGCGTCGCTCCCTGTATTTGGGAGCCTAGCCGTTCTGACCGCGTGTGGCGCCTTCTTCTTCACCGGCGCGCTACGGGAAAAACAAGCGAATTCGGTTCAAGTCGAGGAAAATGTTGGATAATGTCTTGATTTCCCGATATTCTCATTCTCAACATTTATGTTTTATTGAGAATGAAATATAAGGTGAGTCGCTTGAAATAAAAAATTGCCTAGATTAAGATTAGAATATATCTAATCTACGCCAAAAATGGCGAGAAAACGGAAGGGGTATCCGAATGTCTAACGTACCACACATGAAAATTGATGACCTCCGCGTCTCAATCGAAGGAAAAGAGATCGTCAAAGGTCTTAATCTTGAAATTAAAGGTGGCGAAATTCACGCCATCATGGGTCCTAACGGGACTGGTAAATCAACACTCGCATCTGCCCTCATGGGTCATCCATTGTACGAAGTGACAGGAGGGAGCGTCGACTTGAACGGAGAAGACGTCCTCGAGATGGAAGTAAATGAACGTGCGCAAGCAGGCATGTTCCTCGCGATGCAGTATCCAGCTGAAATCAGCGGAGTCACAAACGCCGACTTCTTGCGCTCAGCGATCAACTCGCGCCGCGAAGAAGGCGAAGAAATCTCACTTATGAAATTCATCCGCGAACTTGATTCGAAGATGGGCGTTCTTGAAATCCCTTCAGAAATGGCACACCGCTATTTGAACGAAGGCTTCTCGGGCGGAGAGAAAAAACGTAACGAGATCCTTCAAATGATGATGATCAAACCGAACATCGCGATTCTTGATGAGATCGATTCAGGTCTTGATATCGATGCGCTCAAAGTCGTCGCTAAAGGCGTCAACGAAATGCGCACTGAAGAGTTCGGCTGCTTGATCATCACGCACTATCAGCGTCTCCTCAACTACATCGAGCCAGATTTCGTCCATATCATGATCGACGGTAAAATCGTCATGTCGGGCGGCAAAGAGCTCGCACAACGACTCGAAGCAGAAGGTTACGACTGGGTGAAGCAAGATCTTGGGATGACAGTAGACACAGAAGCGTAAGGGGGCTGTACGATGACCGTACAATTTGAATTAGATGCACAAGCAGTAGCGGCACGTGCAGAGGCGCTCGGTGGACCAGCATGGATGGTCAACCGACGTAAAGAAGCAGCAGAACTTGCGCCGACTCTCGCCTTGCCTAAAGTTGAAAAAATCAAGATTGATAAATGGGATTTCACAAGCGGAGACGTCGAGCTCGCGAAGCTTGACGGGTTGACGCCTGAAATCGAAGCATTGCTCGGAGACCACCGGACAAACGTGCTCGTTGAACGCAACGGTCATGTCGTCTATAACGAACTTACGATGCCAGAAGGCGTCTTGTTCATGGGAATCCAACAAGCGATGGAACAACATCCGGACCTCGTCGAGAAATACTTCATGACAGAAGGCGTTCGGGTTGACGAAGATCGCTTGTCTGCCTTGAACGCAGCGCTCACGAACGGTGGGGCTTTCTTGTACGTCCCGAAAAACATGCAATTGAAAGACCCGCTTCAAGCCATCTTCACGATGGAACAAGCGAACGGGTCGTTGTACCATCACACGATCGTCGTCGCCGATGAAGGAAGTGAAGTGACGTATATCGAAAGTTTCTTGTCGAACACAAATGAGCCGCACACGGTCAACGCCGTGACGGAAGTGTTCGTCGGAGCGAACGCGAAAGTCGTATTCGGTGGAGTCGACCAGCTCGCTGAGTCAGCACTCACGTTCATGAACCGCCGCGGTGTCGTCTACGAGAACGCTCATCTTGATTGGGCACTCGGACATATGAACGACGGCAACTCGCTCGTCGAGACGAAGACGCATCTCGTCGGAGACAACACGTACTCGAACACGAAAGCAGTCACGATCGGTCGTGGCGCACAGAAACAAAACTTCAACATCCGGACCGACCACTTCGGGAAGTCTTCGGAAGGGTTCATCTTGATCCACGGTGTTCAAAAAGACTCGGCAACAGCGATCTTCAGCGGGACATCGATGATTCATCACGGTGCCTCGAAGTCGAACGGTGTCCAAACGGAACGCGTTCTCATGTTATCTGAAAAAGCACGGGGTGACGCCAACCCGATCCTCCTCATCGATGAGGATGACGTTATGGCCGGCCATGCCGCTTCAGTCGGACGCGTCGACGACATTCAGTTGTACTACTTGATGAGCCGCGGTCTGTCACGTAAAGAAGCAGAACGTTTAATCATTCACGGATTCTTGAACCCGGTCGTCGAGCAACTCGCGATCGAGTCGGTCAAAGACCGTCTCCGTGAAGTCATCGAAGGGAAAGTGCGTTAAGATGATTGATGCCTCGATTCGTAAACAGTTCCCGATTTTAGATCAGGAAATCAACGGCCATCCGCTCGTCTATCTCGACAGCGCGGCGAGCTCCCAAAAACCGCTTGCTGTCATCGAGGCGATCGAGGATTACTATCGCCGCATCCATTCGAACGTGCACCGTGGCGTCCATACGCTCGGCACGCACGCGACGGATGCGTATGAAGGGGCGCGGGAGCGTGTCCGTTCATTCATCAACGCCTCAGTACCGGAAGAGATCATCTTCACGCGTGGGACGACGACGGCGATCAACCTTGTCGCTTCAAGTTACGGGGACGCCAACGTCAGCGCGGGAGATGAGATCGTTCTCACACCGATGGAACACCACGCGAACTTGATTCCATGGCAACAGCTCGCCAAACGCACAGGTGCGAAACTCCGTTACGTCGAAATGACACCAGACGGCCGGATCACGCTCGACGCGGTGCGGGAAGTGTTGTCGGACCGGACGAAGATCGTCGCCATGAGCCACGTCTCGAACGTGCTCGGCACGATTAACCCGATCGCGGAAGTGGCGCAACTTGCCCACGAAAAAGGCGCGGTCATGGTCGTCGATGCGGCGCAAAGCGCGCCGCACCGGAAGCTTGACGTCCAAGCGCTCGATTGTGACTTCCTTGCCTTCTCTGGCCATAAGATGCTCGGTCCGACCGGGATCGGTGTCTTATACGGGAAGAAACAGCTGCTTAAAAACATGGAGCCGGTCGAGTTCGGCGGTGAGATGATCGATTACGTCGACTTGTATGAGTCGACGTGGAAAGATATCCCGTACCGCTTTGAAGCGGGAACGCCGATCATCGCCGGTGCGGTCGGTTTGGCTGCCGCCATCGACTTTTTAGAAGACCTTGGTCTCGAGAATGTCGAGGCGCACGAACGGGCGCTCGTGACGTACGCCATCGAACAGATGCGTACGATCGAAGGGATCGAAATCTTCGGTCCTGAGGAGCGCGTCGGGCTCGTCACGTTCAACTTGAACGACGTCCACGCCCACGACCTTGCGACCGTCTTGGATATGCAAGGGGTCGCGGTACGGGCCGGTCATCACTGTGCCCAACCGCTCATGCGCCTCCTGAAGCAATCATCGACTGCCCGAGCGAGCTTCTACTTGTATAACACACGAGATGAAGTCGATCGCTTCATCGAAGGGTTACGTCAAACGAAGGAGTATTTCAATTATGAGTTTTAACAATCTCGACATGTTGTACCGACAAGTCATCATGGATCATTATAAAAACCCAAGAAACCGTGGCGTCATCGAAGATGGCGTGACGATCGACTTGAACAACCCGACGTGCGGGGATTCACTCCGACTCCAACTTCAAGTCGAAGACGGAATCGTGAAAGATGCCAAGTTCGAAGGGGAAGGCTGTTCGATCAGTCTCGCCTCGGCATCGATGATGACCCAAATCGTAAAAGGCAAGTCTGTAGACGAAGCGCTCCAATTGGCGAACATCTTTTCACAGATGGTCCAAGGGAAAGACTACGATACAGACACGTTCGACCTAGGCGACATCGAAGCGTTGTCTGGTGTCTCAAAGTTTCCGGCTCGCATCAAGTGCGCCACGCTCGCGTGGAAAGCGCTTGAAAAGGGAGTCGACGAGGAAGCGTAAGTAGAAGGAGGAGACCGATATGGCGAAAAACATGCCAGACGTTGGCGATTATAAATATGGCTTCCATGATCGAGACATCTCGATTTTCCGTTCAGGCCGCGGCTTGACGAAAGAAATCGTTGAAACGATCTCGAACATGAAAGAAGAACCGGCATGGATGCTCGAGTTCCGTTTAAAATCACTCGAACAGTTCCGCAAGATGCCGATGCCGACATGGGGCGGCGATCTCACGTCACTTGATTTTGATGAGATCACGTACTACGTCAAACCGTCTGAGAAGACGGAACACTCGTGGGATGAGGTTCCTGAAGAAATCAAACGGACGTTTGATAAGCTCGGAATCCCGGAAGCGGAACAAAAATACTTGGCAGGTGTCTCGGCTCAGTACGAGTCAGAGGTCGTCTACCATAGCATGCAAGAAGACTTCGAAGAAAGAGGTGTCATCTTCAAAGATACGGACACTGCTTTGAAAGAAAACGAAGACTTGTTCCGTGAGTATTTCGGGAAATTGATCCCGCCGACGGACAACAAGTTCTCGGCACTCAACTCGGCCGTCTGGTCAGGTGGCTCGTTCATCTATGTACCAAAAGGTGTGAAACTCGAGCAACCGCTCCAAGCCTACTTCCGGATCAACTCGGAAAACATGGGTCAATTCGAGCGGACGCTCATCATCGTCGACGAGGGCGCTTCGGTCCATTACGTCGAAGGATGTACGGCACCGGTCTACACGACGAACTCGCTTCACTCAGCTGTCGTCGAGATCTTCGTCAACAAAGACGCATACTGCCGCTATACGACGATCCAAAACTGGGCGAACAACGTCTATAACTTGGTCACGAAGCGTGCCGTCTGTGAAGCAGGCGCGTCGATGGAGTGGATCGATGGTAACATCGGATCGAAACTCACGATGAAGTACCCGGCCGTCATCTTAAAAGGTGAAGGCTCACGTGGGATGACGCTCTCGATCGCACTCGGCGGTAAAGGGCAGCACCAAGACGCTGGGGCGAAGATGATTCACCTCGCACCGAACACGTCGTCGTCGATCGTCTCGAAGTCGATCTCGAAACAAGGCGGAAAAGTCTCGTATCGCGGAATCGTCCACTTCGGCCGTAAGGCGAAAGGTGCCCGTTCGAACATCGAATGTGACACGCTCATCATGGACAACGAGTCGACGTCGGACACGATCCCGTACAACGAGATCTTGAACGACCAAGTCTCACTCGAGCACGAAGCGAAAGTCTCGAAAGTGTCAGAAGAGCAGCTCTTCTACCTCATGAGCCGTGGTATCTCGGAAGAAGAAGCGACCGAGATGATCGTCATGGGCTTCATCGAGCCGTTCACGAAAGAATTGCCAATGGAATATGCGGTCGAAATGAACCGTCTCATCAAGTTTGAGATGGAAGGTTCGATCGGATAATCCTGAATAGATTGAGGAAGACGGTTGACATGAAATCATGTCGACCGTCTTTTTTATGGGGTTTTAAGATGATTTTCCATATTATCTATGTAAACGGTAAAGAGGGAATAGAGTAGTGAAATATGCTTCAAACAGCAAATGAGCGTAAATAAATCCGAGAGGAGAAGGTCAAATGATGTTCTTGGCGACAGGATATTTCAATGCTGAAAAAATGAATGAAAAGACCGACCTAGAAATCGATCAAATCATGGCGACGTGTGAACCATATTTACAACAGCTTTATGCGAGTGGACAGGTTTTATTCGATTTGGGACTTGAAGCAAGTATGAAAGAAATCAAGCGTCATGCTGATCAGATTAAGATAACGGATGGACCAGTCTCGGAGTCGAAGGAAGTAGTAGGAAGTACTTTTTTGATTGAAGCGGCGGACATAGAGGACGCAGTCAGAATCGCTTCCATCCATCCGACGACCCAAGTGCCCGAAGCGGAATCGTTAGGCTGGAGGATTGAAATTCGGCCGGTTCACTATTATTGGGAAAGAGAGTGAACGGTCTCGTCAAGTTTGAGATGTAACAATTGATTTAATAGTCTACTACCTTGACCAGTGAGCTTAGTTTCGCTGGTTTTTTGTATAATGAAATGAGGAGGCGATGACGTGACAAATCGATTTTCACTAGAGAGCAGAGAACTTGAGACATTCATGGGTCAGATGGTCGTGATTTGTCCACGTTGTGGGGGACGAGCGGACGTTATGGAGAAGGCTAATGAGGTACGCTTGAGCTGTTTTCAGTGCGGTTATCTACAAATGAAGCAGAGCGGTACGAAATACATCGGCGGAGCTTTCGATGTACATTTCAGATTGCCGCTCTATCTGCAAACTGGTTGTTGTGGTCATGTCCTATGGGCTTATAATCAGGAGCACCTCGCGTATATGAGACAGTACGTGGAAGCGAGTGTTCGGACAAGCGACGGCGTGAACCGCAGTATTGAGAGTCGCTTGCCCAAGTGGATGAAGCAAAAGCACAACCGTGAAGATGTGTTGCGGGCAATCAAGCGCTTAGAACTCGCATGTGAGAAAGGATGAACAGCGATGGACCGACAAAAAGAGTTACAAGAAATAGAAGAGCGGCAATTGACATCGGTGATGAACAAGACAAAGTGGGAGGAACTGAGGCGAGCGGTAGCAAATACATTCCTATTTGAACCTCCTTATCAAATCAAATATGTATTAGAGGACACACCTGATCCTGAGTTTTTATCGAAGACGGCTTATGAATCAGGTGATTGGGATGATGGATTTCCTTATCCTACCTCTTCAATCGAATGGATTCGATTGCGACCAAAGGTGTTGGTCTATAAGGGAGCTATCGTCGAACCAGACGTATGTGATATGACCGATGAACTTATATCTATTTTAACGAAAGAACGAATCCCGTTCATACAGGACAATGAAATGATTCAAATTTTTGGCTATGTTCGAGATACGGGAATATTTGAACCGAAACTTGATGCATAGCGTAATTCTGTATTTATTTCGTATATACTGATTGTTTAGTTATTGTCGTGAAACAGCTAAGAGTCGGGTATGCTAAAAGAGAGACTGTTTTTAGGGAGGAATGATTGAATGGAAACAATTGATCCAAAAGACATTACCCGCATCGCTGTCGTCGGTGCCGGCTGGGTCGGCATCAGTTTTGCTTACCAATTATCGATGGCGGCACTTTGTGAAGAGCTCGTCTTGATCGACTCGAACCACGCGAAAGCGGAAGGGGAGGCGATGGACTTGAACCACGGCATCTCGTTCGCACCGAGCCCGGTTCGGATTTGGGCAGGGGATTACACGGATTGTCGTGACGCCGATATCGTCATCATCACGGCAGGAGCCGCCCAAAAGCTCGGGCAGACACAGATGGACCTCGCCGGGCAAAATGCGGTCGTCGTCCGTGACGTCACAGAACAAATCATGGCGAGCGGCTTTGACGGGATCATCGTCGTCGCGACGAACCCGGTCAATGTGATGGCCCACGTCGCCTGGAAAGCGTCCGGCTTGCCGAAACACCGCGTCATCGGCTCAGGGACGGTGCTTGATACGGCACGTCTGCGTTATAAGCTCGGCGAATACTTCGACTTGTCGTCGCGTAACTGTCACGTCTACTATATGGGCGAACATGGTGCCGGTGGTTTCGTCGCCTGGGACAACGCCCGGATTTATGGCAAGTCGATGAAGCAATTGCTCGCCGACAATGATTCGTATCACCAAGAGGATTTAGACGCGATCTATCAAGAAGTACGCGATGCCGCGAACCAGATCATCGAATATAAGAGCGCGGCGTATTACGCGATTGGTCTCGGCTTGCTGCGCATCGTCCGGGCTATCGTCCGGAACGAGAACACGGTCGTGACGATCGGTGCCCATCTCGACGGTGAATACGGCGCCTCCGACCTCCATATCGGGGTACCTGCCTTGATCGACCGGAGCGGTATCAGTCAAATCATCGAAATCGACTTGACGGCTGAGGAGCAACAACAGTTCGACGCCTCGGTCGGACGGATTCGCCAGGCGATTGACAAAATCGAGACAAGTTCATAACAAAAACCCGGCTGCCGTTGCAGCCGGGTTCGTTGTTACGACGCCTTTTTCTCGGCGACGTCTTTCTTGTAATATTTTTCAGACGAGAAGAATTCAGTCGTCAGTCGCTTCACTTCACCGCTTAGCATCAATACGGCGATCATGTTCGGGATGAGGATCATCGCGAGCATGAAGTCGAGGAAGTTCCAAATCATCTGGGCGCCACCGATTGAACCGATGACGATCGATGCGATATAGACGACTTTCATCACTTTACCTGCCGTTAAACCGAATAAGTACTCGGCTTGGCGTGAGCCATAAAAGATGATGACGATGATCGTCGACAAGACGAAGAAGATGAGCGAGATCGTCACGAGCAGGCTGCCCGTATAACCGAAATATTCACGGAAAGCGATCGTCGTGAGTGCGGCCGGGTCGCTCATCGCGCCTTCGCGAGTCCAGACACCAGACGATAAGACGACGAACGCGGTCGTGCTACAGATGATGAGCGTGTCGATGACGATCCCGATGACGGCCCAGAAACCTTGGCGGACCGGGTGATCGGTCTGGGCGGCTGCGTGCGCAATCGGCGCCGTCCCGAGACCGGCCTCGTTCGAATAGAGTCCGCGGGCGAAACCCCAACGGATTGTCTCGGCAATGGCTGCCCCGGCGAATCCGCCGAGCGCGGCCATCGGTTGGAACGCGTACGAGAAGATGAGACCGAGAACGTCAGGGATTTGCGAGAAGTTCATCAAGACGATGATGAAACCGGCTCCGACGTACACGAGTGCCATCGCTGGAACAATGATTTCTGTTACTTTAGCGATTCGTTTCATGCCACCGAAGACGACGAGTGCGACGAGTCCGGCGACGATAATCCCGGTAATGAGCGTGTCGCCGTTGAACGTCTCACGGACGGCCGAGCTGACCGCGTTGCCTTGGACCATGATGCTCGGGATGAGCTCGATCATGAGGGCGAACGCGAACCATGAGGCGAGCCATTTCCACTTCAGCCCTTTGGCCATGTAGTAGACCGGGCCACCGACAAATTCGCCGGCTTCATTTTTCTCGCGGTAACGGACGGCGAGGACACTTTCCGAGAACTTAATGGCCATCCCGACGACGGCGATGACCCACATCCAGAAGATGGCGCCCGGTCCCCCGAACATGATCGCAGCCGGGACACCGATGATGTTGGCGGCACCGATCGTCGACGATAACGCCGACGTCAACGCCTGACGAGGACTGATGTCGCCTTCGCCTTTCGGTTTTTTGAAGACGCTTCCTAGCGTTTGTTGAACTATATAAAGCGGGTATCGGAATTGAAAGAATCCTAATTTTATGGTCAAGTATACACCTGATAACACGAGTAGGGAGATGATTGGGACTCCCCATAACCAATCTGAAAACGCCGTCACGATATTCACAATCTGTTCCACATCACCACTCCTAATCCAGTATTTTACTTATATAGTGTTACCTAAGCAGCGTCTCGCTAAACCTGTTATTTCATATGAAGGAGGAGAATACTCATGAAACTGGCTAAACAATTGATTGTCTCAGGACGCGTCCAAGGGGTCGGCTTTCGCTATTTTTGTCAAGCGACCGCGATTGAATCGAACCTAAAAGGGTGGGTCCGAAACTTGAGTGATGGTACGGTCGAGCTCCACGTCGAAGGGGATGAGAGGGACTATGCCTCGTTCAAACGCGCGCTCTACGATGGGAATCGGTTCGTCGGCGTCGAACAGATTGAAGAAACGGATATCGCGGAAGCATCGTACCGTAAATTCGATATCCGCTATTGACTATTTTTTTGAAAAGATGACATGAATTCGGTTGACAAGTAGGCTCCTGTTGTAAAAAGAGGGAGCTTTTTTTATATGGAAATCTACTTCTCAGAAAAATAAACATCTTTTTTAAAGATAGGGTGGTCAAAAAAAGGATAGTGTGTATAATGGAATAGACCAAGCGCTTTATTGTCAGAAAATTTAGTCATTTAGTCGGAATTTGTTCAACACGGAAGGTACTACAATGTATGTGGAGGTAGTTGTATGAAAAAATCAACATTATTCCCGTTAGCGTTTACGATTTTCGCATTATTCTTCGGAGCCGGGAACTTGCTGTTCCCACCGATGCTAGGAGCGTTGGCAGGTGAGAACCTGTTCCCAGCCCTAGTCGGATTCGTCATTACCGGCGTCGGACTTCCTTTACTCGCCTTGTTCGCGGTCGCGCGGGTCGGTGGAGGGTCTGATCAAATCGCCCAGTATATTCCGAAGCGTCTTGCACTCCTTTTGACGGGATTAATGTACGTGGCCATCGGACCGTTCTTCGGGATTCCTCGGACGGCAGCGGTCACGTATGAGATGGGAGTCGTGCCGTTTCTCGGTGCGCCGTCGACGTTCACACTCGCCATCAGTTCAACTGTCTTTTTCGGCTTGACGTTCCTCTTGACGCTCCGCGCTCAAAAGTTGATCGAGATCATCGGACGGATCATTACGCCGATCCTCCTCGTCTTGCTTGCTGGCATCGGGATCACAAACCTTGTGGCTCCACTCGGCTCACCGGTCGCGCCGGCAGCAGGGTATGAGACGTGGCTCGGGGCACTCGGTGAAGGCTTTAAACAAGGTTACTTGACGATGGACGTATTCGGGGCACTCGTCTTTGGTGCAATCGTCCTCGTCACGCTTAAAGCGAACGGGATGTCGGATCAAAAAGAAGCGTCATCGCTTCTCCGGACATCGGGATTGCTTGCCGTCACGTGTTTGATGCTCGTCTACATCTCGCTCGCATCGATCGGGGCGAACATGACGGGTGTCACGGGAACGACTGACGGAGCAAGCCTCCTTCAAACGTTTGCCGGTACATCGTTCGGTCAAGTCGGCATGCTCGCACTCGGGGCAGCGGTCTTCCTTGCTTGTTTGACGACAGCCGTCGGACTCATCAGTGAGTTTTCACGGTTCATGAGTAACACGTTCGAGTCGCTCAAGTACTACCAAGTCGTCATCGGGACAACGTTATTCGGTTACTTGATTTCACTCGTCGGTCTCGGTACGTTGATTGAAATCGCGATACCGTTACTCACGCTCTTGTATCCGGTCATGATCGCACTCGTGCTCGTTTCGGTCACGGAACGGATTCAACGTAACCCGCAAGTCGCCATGAAGGCGACCGTTTACACGGCGCTCGTGTTCTCGTTGTTCGAGACGGCACAAGGCTTGGCTCCAACAGCCGTGACTGCATGGATCACGAACTTGCCGATGGCTGAGATCGGGCTCGCCTGGGCAGTTCCGACGTTGATCGTTTATGTCGTCACACTGTTCTTACCGAAACAGCGGTCGAGCGGATCACTCGCCGAGTCACGCATCTCATAATCACAACGACACCCATCCTCTGGTCCAGGATGGGTGTTTTGCTGTCTTATCGTTTGCTCATTCCATTCATCAACAAGTAAAATGAATAGATGAAAAGGAAGTGACGTACGTTGACGACAAAACAAAAGAAACAATTGGCGATTCTCATGCTGAACATGTTCATCGCTGTAGCAGGATTCGGGATTATCATTCCAATCATTCCCGACTATTTAAAAATGATAGGTGAAGGCGGTACCGCCGCCGGACTGATGATTTCGGTCTTTGCCGGGGCGCAGTTGCTCATGTCACCGATCGCGGGGAAATGGGCGGACGTCTACGGTCGCCGGCTGATGATCATTTCAGGGCTCATCGGCTTCACCATCTCGATGGCAGTCTTTTACTTATCGGACAATTTGACGGTCTTACTGATCTCGCGCGCCATCGGCGGAGTCGGGGCCGCATTGCTCATTCCAGCCATCTTTGCTTACGTGGCCGACATTACGACGCTCAAACAACGGGCGAAAGGAAATAGCTATATTTCCGCGGCAATGTCGCTCGGGATCGTCATCGGACCAGGGATCGGGGGCTTCGTCGCCGAGTTCGGGCTGAAGGCACCGCTGCTTTTGTCGGCGATCGTCTCATTCGTCGCCGTCATCTCATCGATCATTCTATTGAAAGAACCGGACCGGGAAGCTTACGTCCGGACGAACGAGACCGAATCGCTGCCACGGCAACTCTTGTCGTCGACTCGAAAGCCGTACTTCTTCGTGCTCGTCATCAACTTGGTCATGGCGTTTGGGCTCATGGCATACGAGTCGGTGCTCGGATTGTTCGTCAGTGAGACGTTCAGTGCGACGCCGCAAGAAATTGCCGTCATGATCACAGGTACGGGGATCGTCAGTGTCATCGTTCAGCTGTTTGCCGTCGACCGACTCGTCTCGCTCTTCGGTGAGATCAAAGTCGTGCTCATCTTCATTATGCTCGCGGCACTCGGCTTCTTGTTCTCGCTGTTCGCGGGATCGTATGCGATTTTCTTCGCAATCACGCTCATCATCTTCTTGTCGACCTCGATTCTTCGTCCGGTGTTGAATACGCTTGTGTCGAAGATGGCAGATAAAGAACAAGGCTTCGCGATGGGGATGAACAACGCCTATATGAGTATCGGTAATATCGTCGGGCCGACGCTTGCCGGGATCGCTTTCGATATCGACATGCGCTATCCGTTCATCATGGGACTTGTCTTGTTGCTCGTGACGTTCAGCGGGACACTCAATTGGTCAAAGCGAAACGCGGAGACATCGTTCGAACAATAATGTGAGGAGGAAACACGATGATTTATGTCGGTGTGACCGGTTGGGGAGACCACGACCTGCTCTATACGACCCCGGAAGAGCGGAAGCACAAACTGTCGACATACGCCGGGCACTTTCCGACGGTGGAGGTCGACTCGTCGTTCTATGCGATCCAACCTGTGAAAAACTATGAGAAATGGAATCGTGAGACGCCGGACGGCTTTCAGTTCGTCGTCAAAGTTTCCAGGGAAATGAGCGGTCACGACCGTGAACCAAAGCTGCCGCTCGCCGAACTGTTCGAGCGCTACCGGACATCGGTCGAGCCGCTCAAACAGGCGGGTAAACTTCGGGCCGTCCTCGTCCAACTCCCGCCGTGGTTCGACGTCTCGAAGCCGCATCTCGACTATTTGCGGACGATTCGAGCGGAGCTGATCGACTATGACATCGCCGTCGAGTTTCGGAACCCGACGTGGTTCTCGGAAGCATTTCGCGACCGGACGCTCGCGTTCTTGACCGAGCAACGCTTCATCAACACGGTGTGCGACGAACCTCAGACGAAAGAGAGCAGCATCCCGTTCGTCCCGGTCGTCACGAACCCGGAAGTCGCAGTCGTCCGTCTGCACGGCCGCAATACGGCAGGGTGGCTCCGCAAACCCGGGATGACGAGCCAAGAGTGGCGTCACGTCCGCTGCTTGTATCGATACAGTGAGGATGAACTGCAAGAACTTGCGACGGCGTGCCGGGCACTCGAACGAGATGCCAAGTCGGTCTACGTCTATTTCAACAACAACTCGGCCGGGGATGCGGCACCGAACGCGAAACGTTTGATTGAGATTCTCGGTGCCGAGTATGAGCTCGCCCCGAGCCAAATCAGCCTGTTTTAGGAAGAGGGGATGGCCGTGCGTACGATTAAAATCTTTCATTACAATGACTTGCATTCAAAATTTCATAATTGGCCCCAACTTGTCTCCTTTTTGAACGAACGCCGACATGAGGACACGCTCGTCTTCGACCTCGGCGATCATGCCGATCGAACACACCCGGCGACGGAAGTGACGAAAGGGCAAGTGAACGTCCGCTTGCTCAATCGGCTCAATCCGACGGCCGTGACGATCGGCAACAACGAAGGCATCACGTTTCCGCACGACTGGCTCGATTCGCTCTATGAGGATGCGACGTTCCCCGTCTTGCTCGCGAACGTCTATCAAGCGGACGGGACGCGACCGGACTGGGCGACGGAGACGCTCGTCCTCGAGCGGTCCGGTGTGCGTGTCGGTCTGTTCGGCGTGACCGCACCGTATGAAGAGCTGTATCCTGAACTCGGTTGGCAAATTGAGTCACCGCTGACGGCGACTGCTCGGGCACTCGAGGAACTCAAAGGATGTGACGTCATCATCGCGCTCAGTCACCTCGGTTTCTACGCCGACGAGCGACTCGCCGAAGCGTTCCCGGCCATCGATGTCATCCTCGGGGCGCATACGCATCACGTGTTAGACGACGGTGTCATGAAAAACGGGGTATTGATCGCCCAGGCCGGGAAGTACGGGCAATACGTCGGAGAAGTCGAGTTGACGCTTCGGGACGGTCAAGTCGTAGAGAAGAAGGCGTGTCTCCATGACTTGACAGATCACGTTCAGGACGACGACACGCTACGGGCGTTGCGGTTCGAGTATGAACAAGCTGAGAGTTTGCTTGACGTGACGATTGCCGCCACGCCAGGCTATGGGAGCGATTGGTTCGGACCATCTCCGATTGCGGAGTTGTTGGCGCACGGATTAATGGACTGGTGTGATGCCGAAGTAAGCATCCTTCCATCGGGGATCCTGCTTGAAGGGTTGGCACCCGGACAAGTCACGCTCAATATGCTCCATCGCATCTGTCCGCACCCGATCAACCCATGTCTGTTGACACTCGACGGCGCAACGTTGCTTCGTTTCTTGAGCGATGTTCATGATGAGCCGTTCACGACGATGCACGTGCGTGGGCTCGGCTTTCGCGGGACGGTGCTCGGACAACCGATCGTCCACGGTCTTGAATTGAAACAAGGCCGCTACTTGCTTCGCGGCAACGAGATCGGGCTTGAACAGACGTATCGTGTCGCCACGGTCGACATGTTCACGTTCGGTCCGCTCCTGCCGTATTTGGCGGACCAGCCGAAGCGTTACTACATGCCGGAACTTCTGCGTGACGTGCTGCGTGAAACGATCATGGCGCGTCATGATGTGATCCGAAAACGATAGGGGAACTGTCGACGGGCGTGATATGATAGGAAAGTGGAGGTGTGAAAATGATTAGAGTGAATCACCATGGATATACCGTCATCGAAGAGAAACGCGACGGGTTTGACGAAGAGGCATTCATCGCTCGTTATAGTGATGTGCTCGATAAATATGATTACATCGTCGGAGATTGGGGACATGGTCAACTTCGTCTCAAAGGATTTTATGAAGTGAAGTCGAAGTTTGCCACGTACGATAATCGAATCGATCATGTGATGGACTATGTGTATGAGTATTGTAACTTTGGTTGTCCGTTCTTCGTCCTGAAGAAAGAGACAGAGATTGATGAAAGTGAAGACGGTCCTGTGTTCGGCGGAACGAAACAACCGCTCAAACTAAAACGAAAATTCAATAAATCGGAAGAAGCTGAAACTTCGACCGGTTCATGACGCGCTGATGACATCAGCGCTTTTTTTATTACATATATTTCCTAGATGTTTCGTTTAGGTGAAAAGATGGTGTGACAGGTTTAGGGATAAGAAAATTGTGATAATTTATATATAAGATAACTTTTTCTGTTCGGGTTTTGGAAGTGAGGTGGAAGGATGCAACACGTACAAACGACGACCGTCGGCGATCGCGATGACGTCCATAACCGAATCCATAACTTAGGATTGGGCTTACTGACGATGCTGTTCTTCGGGTTAGGTAGTATCATGACATTCTATTTCACAGCCGCGGTCCTTTTGTTTGAGTTGGTCCATGTCTTGCTCGTTCGCCGGTTCGAGTATCGGAATGCATTTCTAAAAAGCCGGTTGTTTAAAGCGATCTCACTGACTGTTGTCGCTACAGGTGTGCTCTTATTTATTCTATCGATGTCGCAGTTTTTTATGGGCAATATCTTATACTAACAGGGAAAAGGAGAAACCTTTCCCCTGTTTTCGTGTTTTTTGAAACCTTCTGCCGGCCAATGACGTACACTAAGGAAAGAATACAAACAAAGGATGGATACTATGACAGCACAATGGAAACAACACGCACAAAAAATGTTGACAGGTAATCGCTGGCTGCTCGCCGGGATTTTGATTTTGTTCGTTATATTGAACGGGATTCCCCAATCGTTCGCACCGACGATTGACGCAGAGTCAATGGAGCCATTGACGTCTATCGAGATGACGTTATCGTTCTTATCGTTCCTTCTGACGTTGTTGATCGCACCGCTCACGGTCGGATGGTCATGGCTCGTCCTCTCCGTGTCACGCGGCGACAAGCCGGCCGTCTCGAAATTATTTGAACCGTTCCAAACCGGCTATGTGAAGCACGTGCTCGCTCCGTTCTTCGTAGGGTTGTTCATCTTCTTATGGGCATTGTTACTCGTGATCCCAGGAATCGTCAAAGCGTTCTCGTACTCGCTCACGAACTATATTTTACGTGATCAGCCGGAACTGTCGGCTCTCGAGGCGATCACGGAGTCGCGCCGGATGATGGACGGTCACAAGATGGACGCGTTCAAACTCGTCCTTTCGTTCATCGGTTGGTTCTTCGTCGGCGTGTTCACGCTCGGAATCGGGTTCTTGTACGTATATCCGTACTTCTCGACGACGTACGCCGCGTTCTATGATTCGCTTCAAAAAGACAAGCGTCCAGAACCACAGTATATGACGGACCATACTTCAGGTGACGTGCCGACAGGATTTTAATAAAAAACCTCCGCTCAAATTTTGAGCGGAGGTTTTGTCATGCTTCGACTTGTTGTTTGTTCAGGTACGGCTTCAACGACAACGTGTGTTCAGCGACGACTTTGCGGATCGTCTTCGTCTTCGAACGCATGACGAGCGACGTCGTCTCGACGATATCGTCCGTCAAGAACTTAACGCCGTCGAGCAGTTCACCCGTCGTGACACCGGTCGCGGCAAAGATGCAATCGTCACTCTTGACGAGATCGTCGATCGTGAGGAGTTGGAGCGGGTCCTCGATACCCATCGAGATGACGCGGGCCGTCTCTTCTTCGTTCATCGGGTGAAGGCGGGCTTGCATATCGCCGCCGAGCGCCTTGACGGCTGCTGCCGTGATGACGCCTTCTGGTGCGCCGCCTGTCGAGATGAAGATGTCGATCGGGTTCGATTTGATGGCTGCGGCGATCCCGGCCGAGACATCGCCGTCATCGAACAGTTTGACGCGTGCGCCCATACGCATCGCCGCTTGACGGAGATGTTCGTGGCGATCGCGGTCTTGCATGATGACGGTCACTTCTTCGATCCGTTTGCCGTTATAGAGCGCGGCTTTCTCGATGATCGACTCGAGCGGTTCGTCGAGCGAGACTTTCCCTTTCAGGTTCGGTCCGACAACAAGTTTATCCATATACATATCAGGTGCGTGGAGGAGAGCGCCTTTATCGGCGACTGCGATGACGACCATGGCGTCGCCGAGTCCTTTGGCGACGATCGATGTCCCTTCGAGCGGATCGACCGCGATATCGACTTCCGGCCCGAACGTCGTACCGAGGCGTTCGCCGATGTAAAGCATCGGCGCCTCATCTAATTCGCCTTCACCAATCACGACAGTCGCATCCATATTGACCGTACCGAGCACTTCGCGCATCGCTGACGTCGCCGCGTCATCGGCCTCGTTCTTTTGGCCGCGACCAATCCATTTTGATGATGCCAGTGCCGCTGCCTCGGTTGCTCGTACGATCTCTAACGCTAATTCTCGTTCCATAGTGTTGAACCCTCCACGTGATTTCTATTTAATGTGACATACTAATTAAAGTGTTAATCCGTGGATTAGTGTATCACAATCGAATAAATGATGTAAATAGGGGAGATTCTTTTCTCGAGTCGGAAAAAAGATTATGATAAGGGGCAGGGGGGATGACGATGTATTTTGTGAATAGAGAAAAAATCAATGAGACGCTGGCCCACATGGAAACGATGTTGCATCGGATCGATCAGCTCGAAGGGGACGCGTTCACACTTGAACTTGCGAAAGAGCGTTTGGCCGTGCATTTGATGGAAGGCGTCATCGATGTCGGCAACTCGATGATCGACGGCTTCATTATGCGCGATCCGGGGAGTTATGAAGATATCGTCGACATTTTATTGGACGAGCGCGTACTCGACGCCCAGACGGCTCAAGCGGCGAAAGAGCTCGTCATGATGCGTGCCTATTACGTCCGGGAGTTCGTCACGTCGGATTCGGCTCGCTTTGACGCCTGGACGGAGCGTCAAAAAGAGACGTTCGCAGCATTTCCCGAGCAAGTCCGCCGCTATTTAGAAGTGGAACTTGGACCAGTATCAGCATTTTTACCGGAAAGCGAGTGATTAGATGAATTTAATTAAAGGATACTTATTTGATTTAGATGGAACGATCTATGCGGGCACCGAGCCGATCAAAGCAGCGGTCGACTTCGTGAACCGGCTCGAGGCGACGGGCTTCCCGTACTTGTTCGTCACGAACAACGCCTCGATGACGCCGAAACAAGTCGCGGATAAGCTCGTGTCGATGGGTGTCCATGTGACGCCCGAGCACGTCTTGACGAGTGCGATGGCAACGGCCCGTTATATCGAGAAGATGACACCAGGGGCGACCGTTTATATGATCGGGGAAGACGGTCTCCGGATCGCGCTTGAAGAGCGTGGCTTCCATGTGACGGACGAACCGAAAGCCGACTACGTCGTCATCGGGCTCGACCGCCACATCACGTACGAGAAATTGGCGAAAGGTGCGCTCGCGATTCGGTCCGGCGCCCGCTTCATCTCGACGAACGGAGATATCGCCATCCCGACCGAGCGCGGCTTTTTACCGGGCAACGGCGCGCTCACGTCCGTGCTCACGGTGACAACGGAGAAAGACCCGTTCTTCATCGGCAAGCCGGAGCCGGTCATGATTGACATCGCCCTCGAGATGATCGGTCTGACGAAAGACGAGGTCGTCATGGTCGGGGACAACTACCATACGGACATCTTGTTTGGGATCAACGGAGGGCTACGGACGCTGCACGTCAATTCAGGCGTTCACGGGCCGGCGTTCATCCAAGAACAAGAAAAGCTCCCGACCTATATGGTCGAGAGCTTGGACGAATGGACACATGCATGAAAAAAAGGGATGACTCACGTCTCCCTTTTTGTTTAGAATACTTGTTCGACTTCGACGATGCCAGGTACTTCTTCAATGAGCGCGCGCTCAATTCCGGCTTTCAAAGTGATTGTTGAAGACGGGCAGCTGCCGCATGCACCCATCAAACGAAGTTTGACGATGCCTTCATCTACATCAACGAGTTCGACGTCACCGCCGTCGCGAAGCAAGAACGGGCGTAATTTATCGAGTACTTCTTGGACTTGATCAAACATTTCCATGGTATCTACCCCTTTCTGGTTCTATTCCATTCTAGCAAGTTTGAGATTGTTTCTCAATCTTTAACGCTGAGCGTTTTGTGACAAGGGCGCTGCGTGATTTTTGTATAATAGAAATAAATAGGGGGAATGACGATGAAAATCACGGTATACGGGGCAGAAGTACAGTGTGCGAGCTGTGTCGGGGCACCGAGCTCGGTCGAGACATATGAATGGTTACAAAGTGCGCTCGCTCGGAAATATCCGGAGCGCAAGTTCGAGTTCGAATACATCGACTTCGAGCAAGCGGACGATGAGATCGCCGAGGCGATCAAGCAAGACGAATGGTTTTACCCGCTCGTCCTCTTGAACGGGGAAGTCGTCGACGAAGGAGTCGTCCAGTTGCGTAAAGTGTATACGGCGATTGACGAGAATTAAACGACATCATAAAACAAGGTTGAGCGAATACACATTCGTTCAACCTTGTTTTCGATTTAGCGAAGTTGGAACGACGACGTCGCTGAACTTGCCGTGTATCCTGAGAGCGTCGCATCCGCTTTCACTTGGTACGTCCCTCGTTGTGAAGAAGAACCAGTCGAGAGCGTGAACGTGATTGCTCCGCTTGAGTTCGTTTTACCTGTCCCTGTGAGCGTCGAGCCGTAAGGTTGTGTCACCGTCACACGAACGTCCGCGTTCGCGACCGCTTGACCGTTCGCATCACGTACCGTCGATGAGATTGATACAACTTCACCAGCGTAGTATGTCGACTTAGACGTCGATACAGTCGCCGCGAGCGCTTGAACCGGTTGTGACGTGCCGCCTGACGTTGGCGCTTGAACGAGTCCGTTGCCGAATAGTGTATCGCGACCTGCCGTGCCGAGGTCGATCGTATCTTGTGACAGACGCGTCCGGAGCTGTGAAGATGAGAGCGTCGGGTACGCTTGTTTCATGAGCGCCAAGTTCCCGGCGACGTATGGTGTCGCCATCGACGTCCCGCTCAATTGACCGTAGCCGCCGCTTGAGAGTGTCGAGTTGATGTTCACACCAGGAGCCGCGACTTCGACTGTACTGCCAGTAGCGGAGAACGAAGCGCGATTGTTGTTGATGTCCGTCGCCGCGACCGCGATGGCCGAGCTGTAGCGCGCCGGGTAGTTGACGAGGTCGCCGCTGCCGTCGGCTCGGCCGTTGTTACCAGCCGCTGCGACGACGAGAATGCCTGAATTGTTCGCCCGATCGACGACTTGTTGGAGCGTCGTCGAAGGACTCGTCGTTCCGAGGCTCAAGTTGATGATATCCATTTGATTCGAAATCGACCAGTCGATACCGGCGATGATGCTCGACAGGCTACCGCTGCCGTTCGCCTCGAGCGCTTTGACGGCGTAAATACTTGCCTCATGGGCGATCCCGACCGTTCCGATGCCGTTGTCACGTGCCGCGATGATCCCGGCGACGTGCGTGCCGTGTCCGTTGTCGTCGGCATATGAACTCGTCACACTGCTAAATGACGCTCCACCTGCAATCGTCAAGTCCGGATGCGCTGAGATTCCGGTATCGACGACGGATACTTTAATACCTTTTCCGGTGAAGCCGTTCTGCCAAGCCGAGGGTGCTTTCAGTTTTGGAATTCCCCAGTCTTGGGTTTGATTCTCAATTTGTACCGTCTGATCGACTTCGATGTGGGCGACGTTTGGATTGTTTTTCAATCCGTTCAGCGCTGCTTTCGGCACTTCGATGGCAGCAGCTGGGATGTTGGCGTATTGCTGTTTGACTTCCATGCCTTCAATCGAGAGCGGGATTTTCTTCGCCGACTGTTTGAACACGACGATGACACGTTCTTTTTCCTTGTCAGGACTGGCGTCTACTGCTTGTGGGACGGTTGACAAGACGAGAAGCGAGGCGAGGACGGTGCTACAGATCTTCTTCAATGGATTTCCCCCTTTGGATTATGTAGGCGAGATGACATGATGTCGAACTGCCGTGCTCATAGAGTAACAAGTTTTTCCATCGGATAGAATATGTCAATCGAATCAATAATCTGAAAATTTAGACAAGTATATCAGGGACAGAGATACAAGACTTTTGGCGCAAGGCAAAGAAGGATGAACGGGTAAGCGGCTGTCATCACATAAAAAAATCGCGAGATGGCAAGGCAGCCATTTCGCGATTCGGTCGTATTATTTGATGACTTTATGTTTCCACAGGATACCGGACTTGAGAAGTCGGGCCACTTTCCCGGTCAGCGACTGTTTCCCCATGAAGACGCCGAAGCCGGCCTTCTTCCCGAGCGACCCGAGCGTGCCTCGGAGTTTAATATCCGGCAACTCAGGATAAGCCACGCCTTTCCACTTGCAGAGCAGCACTTGGACGATTTGTTCCGCTTGTGCCTCGGCGAGTTGACCTGAAGGTGCGTACGGGAGGCTGGCGTTGTCACCGACAACGAAGACGTCAGGCAAATCGGGGACGTAGTGGTGCGGTGTCAGTTTCACACGGCCGCCCCCATCGAGCTCCCACCCTTGGTTCCGGACGACGGCGACCGGTTGGATCCCGGCCGTCCAGACCGTCAAGTCAGCGGCAAAGTGTTGTTCGTGGTTCCATAGACCGTCTGGGTCGACCCGGACGATGTTGGCATTGTTGATGACTTCAACGCCATGCTCTTCAAACCATGATTGAACGTACATCGAGACACGGCTCGATAAAAAGGACAGGACGGAAGGGCCACGGTCGAACAGTCGGACGGTCAGATCGGGACGGCTCTCGCGAAGTTCGCTCGCGAGCTCGACACCGGATAGCCCGGCCCCGACGATCGAGACGATCGAACCGGGCGACAAGCCGTTGATCGCTTGTTGCGTCTTGCGTGACTCTTCTAACGTTTGGATACTATACGTGAACTCGGCGGCGCCGGGCACGTTATGGTATTTGTCCTCGCAGCCTAAGCCGATGACGAGGTCGTCGTACGGCACTTTTTCCCCGCTTGCGAGCAACACCATCTTGTCGGTCGTATCGATGTCGGTGACTTGCCCGTATATGTAGTCGACTTCTTCCGGGAAATCGACACGGATGTCACGATCGGATACCGTTCCTGCGGCTAGTGCATAATACTCTGTTTTTAATCCGTGATAAGGTAGACGGTCGATTAATGTGATCGATACGTCCTTCAGCTGATGGCCGAGGACGCGTTCGATTACACGCATACCCCCGTAACCGCCTCCTAAGACGACTAATTTGCGCATAAAAATCCCCCTTTGTTACTCTCTAACTGTACCATGATATAATACCTCGTAGAAGAACCATTTTCCCGCAATAGGGGAAGAAAGACGGTGAAAAAAATGATGAATCCGATCATCGAGTTTTGTGCCTCGAACTTAGCGATGGGTTCACAGATCGCCCGGGCAAAACTAGAGTCCGATCCTGACCTAGACGTCGTCGAATATGGCTGTACCGGCTACTGTGGGGTCTGCTCGCTCGACTTGTTCTGTCTCGTCGACGGAGAAGTCGTGATCGGGGAGACGCCGGAACAACTCGTCACGAACGTGTATGAAAAAATCGAAGAGATGGCCTGGTAAAAAAGTTTGAGATTTCTCAAACTTTTTTCTTTTTGACCCGTTGCTTTTTTTAAAACGGTTTGGTATATTCTAAGAGGTTCGAATGTAGGTTGTCTGACGTTTAACAACATAAAAAGAAAGCGTTTCAAACGGTAGGGCACATCTTGATTCGGGTATAACACAATCATCGGGTTTTCAATATGAAAGGAGCACAACACCAATGAACATCATGAGCGTGGTTGGTATTTTGGCACTAATTGGAATCGCTTACATCTTCTCGACCAACCGTAAAGCCATCAAATGGCGTACAGTTCTTGCCGCCTTCGCGATCCAGTTTACGTTCGCATTCCTCGTCCTCTTCACATCGGTAGGGCGTTCGGCGTTAGAATTTATCTCAGGAGGCGTCCAAAACGTCTTGAACACGGCGAACGCCGGAATCGGCTTCGTCTTCGGTACGGCAGTCGGGGGAGACAACTTCGTCTTCGCGTTCCAAGTATTACCGATCATCATCTTTATGTCTTCGTTAATTGCATTTCTTTACTACATCGGCGTCATGCAATGGGTCATCCGTATCCTCGGTACGGCACTTGCAAAAGCACTCGGTACGTCACGTAAAGAATCGCTCTCAGCGACGGCGAACATCTTCGTCGGTCAGACGGAAGCACCGCTCGTCATCAAGCCTTACCTCCCATCAATGACACAATCTGAATTGTTTGCCGTCATGGTCGGTGGTCTTGCGTCGGTTGCCGGTTCGGTACTTGCTGGATACGCCGCGCTCGGTGTTCCGCTCGAGTACTTGCTCGCCGCGAGCTTCATGGCCGCGCCTGCTGGTTTGATGTTTGCGAAAATCATCGTCCCGGAAACAGAAACTCCGGATGATGATATCGAGATTGCAGAAGATGAAGAGAACAAAGCAGCAAACTTCGTCGATGCGGCCGCTCGCGGTGCGTCAGACGGGTTGTTCCTCGCGTTGAACGTCGGTGCGATGCTTCTTGCCTTCGTTTCATTGATCGCACTCGTCAACTTGCTTCTCGGTGGAATCGGTGGCTGGTTCGGTCTAGAAGGTCTCTCACTTCAGTTGATCCTTGGTTACGTGTTTGCACCGCTCGCGTTCGTCATCGGTGTACCATGGGCAGATGCCGTACAATTCGGTAGCTTCCTTGGACAAAAACTCGTCTTGAACGAATTCGTTGCCTTCTCTGAGTTCGCACCGATCATCGGTTCAGGTGATTTGTCAGCTCGTACAGAAGCGATGATCGCGTTCGCACTCTGTGGATTCGCCAACATCTCATCACTCGCCATCCTTCTCGGTGGTCTTGGTGGTATGGCTCCGAACCGTCGTAACGACATCGCACGTATGGGTGTCCTCGCGATTCTCGCAGGTACGCTTGCGAACTTGATGTCAGCGACTCTCGCTGGTCTTCTTCTCTAATCGTTATTCACGAACAAGAGCGCTCACTCCGGTGGGCGCTCTTGTTCGTTCATGTAACTATCCGCATCGAAAAAAGCACCCAAGGGAGAAGTTCCTTTGGGTGCTTGTGTATTAAGCTTGCAGTTGCATTTGTTGACGTTCGATCCACGGCTTCAACTTCAGGAAGAGCGGGACGAACAAGGCGGTGATCAATAATGCCTTAATCAAGTTGAACGGTAAGATACCGTACAGGACGAGGTTCGTCTTGACTGCTGGATCGGCCATCTCGGCCATTCCGAAGAAGAACGCGTAAGCTGGTAAGATGAGTAGGTAGTTCAAAATCGCCAAGCTGATCGCCATCGTGATCGTACCTGCCACGAGGCCTGAAGCGAGCGCTTTATTCGTTTTACGTTTATGGTAGAACCAAGCGACCGGATACATGAATGCGACACCTGCAAAGAAGTTCGCGACTTCACCGACCGGGACGCCGCCACCGTTAAAGACATAGTAGAGGACGTTTTTTAGAGCGACGACCACGACACCTGCGAGTGGTGAGAAGACGATACCGGCGACGAGCGCTGGGATGTCACTGAAGTCCACTTTCAGGAAGGGTGGCAGGAAGGGCAGCGGGAAGTTAAAGAGCATGAGGACGAATGAAATCGCCCCGAGCATCGATAGCGTCACCAGTGTTGTCAATCGTTTGTTGCGCGTTGTTTTCATCAAAATCTCTCCTTTTGTCGCTCCTTGATGAATGGCACCCGTCGCATAGAAAAACCCGATTGTGTGAACAATCGGGAGAGTTTACGCGCATACGAAATAGATGTTCTCATCAACGTTTAAACCACGCCAAAGAAAACATCCGGATATCGGTCGGATGCCGCCATCTTCTCCCATCCAGACTTTACTGTCGGCTTTCGAATCTCACGAAATCAGCAAGCAACGCCTTGCTCGCTCACGGGCTGAGAAGAACTTGTCTTCAATACCGCCGGTCGGGAATTTCACCCTGCCCCGAAGATGGAACGATTTAATTTTTTTTGTTACAGTTTAGTTATACAAGATATTTCACAAAATCACAAGTCAGTTGACTTGAAGTGAAGATAAATGAGGAGGAGTTCAGATGATTCATTTAACAGAGCCAGCCGCACTACAAGTCATCGATATGATGAAACAGACCGAACGCCCTGAAGCCCAATTCTTACGCATTAAAGTCCAAGGCGGTGGGTGTACCGGCTTATCCTACGGGATGGGGTTCGATGAAGACAAGACGGACAAGGATGTCCAGTTCGACCATCATGGCGTCCGCGTCATCGTCGCCGAAGCTGACCACGGTGTCGTCGACGGGCTCGAAATCGACTATAAGCAGTCGATGCTCGGCGGTGGCTTCACGATCAAAAATCCGAACGCGATCGCGACGTGCGGTTGCGGCTCGAGTTTCCGGACGGCGGCGAACGCCGGCACGCCCGGGGATTGCTAAACGATAGACGGGTTGCCGACATGTTCGGCAACCTTTTTTGGTGAGTATGTTAATGAGAGGAAATGAACGGGAATATTGGTGGAAGAAGGATGAGAAGGGGGTAGGAGTGATGAGAAAAGTGTTGATTTTTGGTGGCTCACGTTACTTTGGGAAACGGCTCGCACTGCGGCTCGCTGAAGCCGGGGACGACGTGACGATTGTCACGCGCGGACAGC
Source organism: Exiguobacterium sp. SH1S1 (assembly GCF_004337245.1). Lineage (NCBI taxonomy): Bacteria > Bacillati > Bacillota > Bacilli > Caryophanales > Exiguobacterium > Exiguobacterium sp. SH1S1. Next base: position 460,293 of record NZ_SJUZ01000001.1, on the reverse strand, counting down.
TGCAAGTGCCGGAAGCGGAAGGGATCCGCTCCATTAAAGGCGACCGTCAGTCGGTCGCGACGATGAAAGACCTCGCACGTAACGAGTATGACCTCGTCTACGACAATATTTGTTTCAATCCGTATCAGGCGAAGATTGCGACAGACGCCTTCATGGACCGGGTCGGGAAATATGTGCTCACGTCTACGATGTCCGTCTATGCGCCAGAGGCAGCTTTAAAAGAGAGCGACTTCAATCCGCTCCATCATGAATATCACCTTGACGCGGAACACGATTACGGACAAGGGAAACGAGAGGCCGAATCGTACTTCTTCCATCGGGCCTCATTCCCGGTCACGACGGTGCGGTTGCCGATCGTCCTAGGGCCGGATGATTACACCGACCGGTTAAAATTTTATGTCGACGCGGTTCGGAACGAAGAACCGATCGTATTACATCATCCGGAGGCGTTGATGGGATTCATCTCGAGTTTCGAGGCGGCGGCTTTCTTGGAATGGGTCGGCCGTGCCGACGTGAGGGGGCCGTTCAACGCCGCGAGCGACGGCCTCATCTCGCTAGGTGCGCTCATGGAACGAATTGGACAGCATATCGGTAAACCGGTCCAAATCATTAAGGATGGGGAGTCGTCCCCGTACGATACGGACGTCGACTACTACATGTCGAACGCCGAGGCGAAAAAAGCTGGCTTCGTGTTCACGCAACTCGATGATTGGATTGACCGTGTCATCATTCAAACGATCCGCAAATGAAAAAATGGCCTCTCATCGTTCGCAGATGAGAGGCCAGTCTTTATTTCCCGGCAAATACCGAGGTTGAATGTTGTGGGTGACGCGCTGTCGGGTCGACGAGCTGTTTCACTTGGTTGACGGCGATCGGTGCTTCACCGAAGCCGGTCGCGATCAATTTCACTTTGCCTTCGTACGTGGCGATGTCACCGCAAGCGAAGATGCCTGCGACTGTTGTCTCCATTCGTGAGTCGACACGGATCGTGTTTTTCTCAAACTCCATGCCCCAGTTTTTGATCGGGCCGAGCGATGAGACGAACCCATAGTTACAAATCAAGTCGTCGATGTCGACGAACTTCGATTCGCCATCTTTGTCCGTCAGTTCGACCGACTCGATATGCGTCGCGCCTGAGAGCGATTCGATATTATAAGGCGTCCAGACGTTGATCGTCGAGGCCTTCATTTGTTCGACCGTGTGCTCGTGAGCCCGGAAGCGGTCACGACGGTGGACGATATGGACTTCTTTGGCGATGCCTTCGAGCATGAGTGCCCAGTCAACGGCCGAGTCGCCGCCGCCGGCAATCATGACGCGACGGTCGCGGAATTTCTCCATGCTGTCGACGAAATAATGAAGGTTCGCATAATCTTCACAACCGTCCAGTCCGAGCGGACGTGCGGCGAACGCGCCGTTGCCGGCTGTGATGATGATCGCTTTCGTATGGTACTCGTCCTTGTTCGTCGAGATGTGGAACGTACCGTCTTCGAGTCGCTCGACCGTTTCGACCGTCTCGCCAAGGCGATAATCTTGTTCGAACTGATCGGCTTGCGCTTTCAGTTGGTCGACTAGATCTTGGGCCTTCACTTTCGGGAAGCCGGCGATGTCATAAATATATTTCTCTGGATAGAGCGTCGATAATTGCCCGCCTAGTTGCGGCAAGCTTTCGATCAACGTCGCATCGAGTTGGCGCATACCTGCATAAAATGCGGTGAACAGTCCGATTGGACCACCACCGATAATGACTACATCTTTCGTCGATTTCATCGAATTCCTCCTCATGAAGCGTGTACTTCTATTATATGGTCTAACGTGAACTAAATCCATTCAGTACAAAGATGCAATACTTTCGAAAAAAATTCAAGAAGATAAGCTTTTTCATTGAGAAAACGGATTAAACGTCGTACAATGAACGGGAAGCAATTGTGAACATTGGTTGAACAAGAATTAGGCTTTATTGTGAACGTCTATGTGAAAAAACACACAACATAGTTGTTCAGGAAAACAAAACTTTTAAAATAAGGTGGAAATGAACATGAAACGACCTAACATTGTTATCCTCGGCGCAGGTTTCGGTGGACTCATCACGGCAGTAAACCTTCAGAAGACGCTTGCAGCTGGAGATGCAAACATCACGTTGATCAACAAACACGATTACCATTACCAAACGACTTGGCTTCATGAGCCGGCGGCCGGAACGATGAAGCCTGAGCAGGCTCGTGTCTACATTAACGACGTCGTCAATGCGTCACGCGTTAAATTTGTCAAAGGGATCGTCGATCGCGTCGATACTACAGCTAAACAAGTGATGCTCGAAGACGGATCGACTGTCGAGTACGATTACGTCGTCTTCGCCCTCGGTGGCGTACCGGAAACATTCGGTATCCCGGGCCTTAAAGAGAACGCGATGACGATCAACTCGCTCAACAGCGTTCGTAAAATTAAAGAACATATCGAGTACTCGTTCGCACAATACAAGACGAACGGATCATCTGACCGTTCATTCGTCACGATCGTCGTCGGTGGTGCCGGATTCACAGGTATCGAGTTCCTCGGTGAGCTTGTCAACCGTGTCCCTGAACTTTGCAAACAGTACGATGTTCCCCGTGAAGCGGTCCGCATCGTTAACATCGAGGCAGCGCCAACGGTTCTTCCAGGGTTCGACCCGGAACTCACGACGTATGCGCAAAAATGGCTCGAGCGTAACGGCGTCGAGATGAAACTCGGCAACGGCATCAAAGGTGTAGAGCCAGGTGTCGTCACGTTCGGTCCACTCAAAGGTGAGACGACAGAGACGATCGCAGCGAACACGATCCTTTGGACAGGCGGCGTCAGCGGTAGCCCGATCGTTGAGAAGTCTGGCTTCGAAGCGGTCCGTAACCGTGTCATGGTCGAGGCGGACAACCGTGCCCCTGGCCACGATAACGTCTTCATCATCGGTGACTGCTCAGCTGTCATGGATCCTGTCTCGAACCGTCCGTACCCGCCGACGGCGCAAATCGCGACGCAACAAGCGCACAACGTGGCGAAAAACATCGCTGCGCTCATCAACGGAAAGTCGACTTCGAAGTTCACGTATGAGAGCAAAGGGACGGTCGCGTCACTTGGTCATAACGATGGAATCGGAATCGTCATGGGCAAAAAAATCTTCGGTCGCAACGCTTCATTCATGAAGAAAGTCATCGACAACAAACACTTTATCGAGCTCAAAAAATACGGTCTCGTCCTTAAAAAAGGTAAATTCTGATTCGTTTGAGCCAACGAGCAGCCTGTTCATTTGAACGGGCTGCTTTTTCATGTCAACGATTCAGTGAACTTCTTTGACCAAGCGGATTTCTTTTCGGTATAATAGACAACGGGAAAAGGGGGCAATCACATGCACATCATCCAAGCCGTCATTGGCGCGATTTTATATTTAGTCATCTTCTTCAGCATCGGGTTCATCTTGAATATGCTGCTCAAAAAGACGTGGACGCTCGTGTTCATCTATCCGATTTTCGTCATCATGATGATCGACAACGTCAAGCTGTCAAGCTACGTCACGGAAACATCGACCGCGCTCGCGAACGTCTATGAGCGTCTGCTCGGTCTGCAGTTTCTCGACATTTTTATGCTCGGATTCGGATTGCTCGGTGCCATCTTGGCAGGGGTCACCATCCGGTACTTGCGTAAGAGCGGTTACTCGATGTTTTAAAGACGACAGAAATGTTCGTCTTTTTTTGGTTTCTGCCTACTTTTTTAGAAGCTGAACCGATATACTAGATAAGATAACGATTTAATTAGTAAGGGATGCGATACGAATGACATTACCGATGTATACGATCAAAAAAGTGTTGAATAATAGCGTTGTCATTTGTCAACATGATACGGATCCGGAAGTCATTCTGCTTGGGAAGGGGATTGGCTTCGGCAAGAAAGCGGGCGATCTCGTCGACCCGGCCAGCGTCCCGGAGAAAGTGTATCAATTGACGGATAAGGAAGAGCAATCTCAATATCGTGAGCTCGTGAAGCACGTCGATGAAGACTTCATCGCCTTCATGCAAGACATCGTCGGCTTCATCGAGAGCAACACAGGAAAAAAAGTCGACCAACATATCCATATCGGCCTGACCGATCACTTGTTCTTTACGATGAAACGGATCGAGCAAGGGATGGAAGTGACGAATCCGTTCTTACTCGAGACTGAATCGCTCTATCCGAACGAGTACGCGCTCGCTGAACGGATCGTCGACATGATCCACGAGCGCCTCGATGTGTTGCTTCCTGATGCCGAGGTCGGATTTATCGCCCTTCATATCCATTCGGCGACGACGTTTAAAAACGTCCTCGAAGTCAATCGTCACAATCAAATCATCGGCCAGATCGTTCAGACGATTGAGAGTCGTTTGAACGTCAAAATGGACCGGACTTCGCTCGATTATAAGCGCTTACTTCGGCACTTAAGGTACGCCGTTGAGCGGGTTGCGACAGGTGAGACGGTCGAGGCCCCACAAAAAATAGAAAAGGTGTTGCGTGAAGAATATCCGCTATGCTATAGTACTGCTTGGGAGCTGATGGGCATCATGGAACGCGAATTAAAGCGTCCTGTCCCACGAGGTGAAGCGACATATTTGACGATGCATCTCCAGCGACTGACTACAAGTAGATAACTGATACCACGTATCTTACGTGTTACTGATTCGATCAGGCATGAGTAAGGAGTGGAACGGCTACGATTTCTCTATTGAGGAGAAGTCTACGTTCTATACCTTATTCATGCCTGTTTCTGTTTTTATAAACGTTCATTATGAAAACGTTTAGATACGTCGGTTGTCTGACATCTACGTTCGGTTTCAGAATAAACAATTACAAAAGGAGGATTTATCATGTTTAAGCAGATTTTTGGTGTTCTTCAAAAAGTCGGTAAAGCGCTTATGCTTCCTGTTGCGATCTTGCCGGCAGCCGGTCTTCTTCTCGCATTCGGTAACGCGATGCAAAACCCGGCCCTTACGTCACGCGCTGGTTGGTTGACGAACGCAGGCGTTGTCAAGTTTGCTCAGCTCATGGAGCAAGCAGGCGGAATTATCTTCTCGAACTTAGCACTCTTATTCGCAGTCGGTGTCGCGATCGGTTTAGCAGGGGACGGCGTTGCCGGACTCGCAGCCATCGTCGGGTTCCTCATCATGAACAAAGTCATGGGTGTTTGGCTCGAACTCACACCTGAGATCATCGCACAAGGTGACCCGGCTTACGCGTCAGTCCTTGGTATCCCAACACTTCAAACAGGTGTCTTCGGTGGTATCATCGTCGGTCTGATAGCGGCCTGGGCATACAATAAGTACTTCAACATCGAATTGCCACAATTCCTTGGCTTCTTCGCTGGTAAGCGTTTCGTCCCAATCGTCACAGCTGTATTGGCTGTCGTCGCTGGTTTCGTCATGCTTCTCATCTGGCCACCAGTTCAGCACGGTTTGAACACGTTCTCAAACTTCATGTTGGAAGAAAACCGTACGCTCGCAGCGTTCGTCTTCGGTTTGATTGAACGTTCGTTGATCCCGTTCGGTTTGCACCATATCTTCTACTCACCGTTCTGGTTCGAATTCGGATCATACACGGATGCAGCTGGCAACATCGTCCGCGGTGACCAAGCGATCTTCTTCGCTCAAATCCGTGACGGTGCCGAGCTTACAGCCGGTACGTTCATGACTGGTAAATACCCGTTCATGATGTTCGGTCTTCCTGCAGCAGCACTTGCGATGTACCATGAAGCACGTCCTGAGCGTAAAGCGGTCGTCGGCGGTCTCTTGGCTTCGGCAGCACTCACATCGTTCTTGACAGGTATCACAGAGCCGATCGAGTTCTCATTCTTGTTCGTAGCTCCACTCTTGTTCGCAGTACACGCAGTTTTCGCTGGTCTTTCATTCATGGTCATGCACATCTTGAACGTCAAAATCGGGATGACGTTCTCGGGCGGTTTGATCGACTACCTTCTCTTCGGTGTACTTCCTAACCAAACAGCATGGTGGCTCGTCATTCCAGTCGGACTCGCGTTCGCAGTCATTTACTACTTCGGATTCCGTTTCGTTATCCGTAAGTTCAACCTTAAAACACCGGGCCGTGAAGATGAAGTCGTTGAGCAATCAACAGCTACTGGTTCGGAACTTGCACAAGATATCCTCGTTGGTTTCGGTGGTTCACAAAACATCAAACACCTTGACGCATGTATCACACGTCTTCGCGTCGAAGTTAAAGATAAGAGCCAAGTGAACAAAGAAGAGTTGAAACGTCTCGGGGCAGCTGGTGTCCTTGAAGTCGGTAACAACATTCAAGCCATCTTTGGACCGCGTTCGGATGCATTGAAATCAGAGATGCAAGCGGTCATCGCTTCAGGTAACGAAAAGAAAGCAAACTAAGTATTAAGCCAATCCATTAAGGGTTGGCTTTTTTTGTATGGGGAAACGGTTTCAGCCTGGTATCAGATGGGGAAAAGTAAGTATTCTGACAAAAGGAGGAACCATGATGTGGAAGAAAGTGTTTGGCGTATTGCAGCGGATTGGGAAGGCGCTCATGCTTCCGGTTGCGATTTTGCCGGCAGCCGGTCTATTACTTGCATTTGGTACGGCGTTCCAAAATCCTGATCTCGTTTCGCTGTTACCTTTCTTGGCAAACGATGCACTCGTCCTCATTTGGCAAGTCATGACCGATGCCGGGGATATCGTGTTTGCCAATTTAGGTCTGTTGTTCGCCGTCGGGGTCGCCATTGGGCTGGCCAACGGAGACGGTGTTGCCGGGTTAGCAGCTATCGTTGGTTATTTGATCATGAACAAAGTTATCAGCACGTGGAACGGGATTACTGCAGAAATTGTCCAGGGGGATCCTGCCTATGCATCGGTACTTGGTATCCCGACGCTCCAAATGGGGGTATTCGGTGGTATCATCGCCGGTTTGATTGCCGCGTTCGCGTATAACAAGTACTTTAACATCAAGTTGCCGGACTTCTTAGGATTCTTTGCTGGGAAACGTTTCGTTCCGATTGCGACCGCCGCGTTCAGTTTAGTGATCGGGATCGCGCTCGCCTACATTTGGCCGCCGATCGGTACTGCCATTAATACGTTCTCGAGCACGATCATTGAGGCGAACGTCGCGGTTTCCGCATTCGTCTTCGGTTTGGTCGAACGGTCATTGATTCCTTTCGGTCTTCACCACATTTGGTACTCGCCGTTTTGGTTCCAGTTCGGGGAATATACGAACCAAGCCGGGGATCTCGTTCAGGGGGACCAACGGATCTTCTTCGCCCAGCTTCGTGACGGCGTCGAATTCACAGCCGGGACGTACATGACTGGGAAGTTCCCGTTCATGATGTTCGGGTTACCGGCCGCCTGTCTCGCCATGTACCACACGGTCCCGAAAGAGCGTCGTAAAGACGTGGAAGGACTTTACTTCTCAGCAGCCCTCACTTCATTCTTGACTGGTATCACTGAACCGGTCGAATTCTCGTTTGTCTTCGTCGCACCACTTCTCTTCGGTATTCACGCCGTGTTCGCTGGACTATCGTTTATGACGATGCATTTGCTCAACGTTAAAATTGGGATGACGTTCTCGGGCGGACTCATCGACTACCTGCTGTTCGGGGTATTACCGAACCGGACCGCTTGGTGGCTCGTCGTTCCAGTCGGTCTCGTCTTCGCGGTCGTCTATTACTTTGGATTCCGTTTCGCGATCACGAAGTTCGATTTGAAAGTTCCAGGTCGTGACGTCGTCGCCGAAGGGCGTGGCGCCCGAACGGTTGTCGACGATGACCTTCCGTACGAAGTGCTCGTTGGCCTCGGTGGCCCTGAGAATATCAAGCATCTTGATGCTTGTATCACACGACTCCGTGTCACCGTGAACGATGTCAAACAAGTCGATAAAGACTTGCTGAAAGATCTTGGTGCCGCCGGTGTGCTTGAAGTCGGGGATAACATTCAAGCCATCTTCGGACCGAAGTCCGATACACTCAAATCGCAAATCGCCGCCATCATCGAAGGTGGCGAGTACAAACCGAAAGAAAAAGCGGTCATCACGCCGGAAGCGGCCGAGCATGCCGACCATCGCTTCCTCGCACCGATGTCGGGTGTCATCTTGTCGCTTGACGATGTACCGGACCAAGTCTTCTCGGGCCGGATGATGGGTGAAGGGTTCGCGATCGAGCCGAGTTCCGGCCAAGTCGTGGCACCGGTCACCGGTCAGATCACGACGTTCTTCCCGACGAAACACGCGATCGGGCTGCTCGCGGACGACGGACGCGAGATTCTCATCCACGTCGGTCTTGATACGGTCAATCTGAAAGGGGAAGGGTTCGTCGCCAAAGTGAAAGAAGGCGACCGCGTCGAAGCTGGAGATATTCTGCTCGATGTCGACCTCAACTTGATCCGTGACAAAGTCCCGTCGCTCATCACGCCGATCATTTGGACGAACGGGGACGGCAAAGTCGTCGTCGTACCGTTCGGAGAGACGGTCGTCGCCGGGGAAGCGCTCGATTTTAGAACGGATGACAAAGGCGCGGAATAAGCGCAAAAAAAAGTGGCTCTCGCAAATTGCGAGAGCCACTTTTGATTATGCTTTAATATCGAATTTTTGGCTGATGAAGTTGACGACTTCTTCGGCTGTATCCATGTTGAGGACGTCGTTGACGATCGCTTCTGTTTCAGCTTTCGTCAAACGTTTCACGAGGCTACGTGCGCGAAGGACGCTTGAAGCCGACATCGAGAACTCGTCGAGGCCAAGTCCTAGCAGGATTGGAATCGCAAGCTCTTCTCCAGCCATCTCGCCACACATGCCGACCCATTTGCCTGCTTTGTGTGCTTCTGTGATGACGTTGTGGAGAAGGTTCAAGATGGCCGGGTTGAACGGCTGGTACAAGTACGAGACTTTCTCGTTCATGCGGTCAGCTGCCATTGTGTATTGAATCAAGTCGTTCGTGCCGACAGAGAAGAAGTCGACTTCTTTCGCGAATTGTTTCGCCATGACGGCTGTCGAAGGAATTTCGACCATCATTCCTGTCTCGTAGTTACCGACAGCGACGCCTTCTGCTTTCAACTTCGCTTCTTCTTCGAGAAGAAGGGCTTTCGCTGCGCGGAACTCTTCAAGTGTCGCAATCATTGGGAACATGATAGCGAGGTCACCGTGAGCCGAGGCGCGGAGAAGGGCGCGAAGCTGTGTGCGGAACAAGTCCGTTTCTTCGAGGCAAAGGCGGATGGCGCGATAGCCGAGGAACGGGTTCATCTCTTTCGGGAGGTCGAGGTAAGACAATTCTTTATCTCCACCGATGTCGAGCGTACGGATGACGACTTGTTTGCCTTCCATGCCTTCGATTACTGTTTTGTATGCCGTGTACTGCTCTTCTTCAGTCGGGAATGTTTCTGAATCCATGTAAAGGAACTCTGTCCGGTAAAGACCGATCGCATCAGAACCGTTTTTAAGAACGCCTTCAAGGTCGTTCGGTGTCCCGATGTTCGCCGCGAGTTTCACTTTATGACCGTCTGCCGTGACAGACTCTTCGTTGACGAGTTGTTTCAACTCTTCTTTGTAGGCTTCGAATGACGCACGTTTAGCGACGTATTCATTGACGAGTTCTTCAGACGGATTGACGAAAACGTCTCCTTCTGTCCCGTCGATGACGACGAGGTCGCCGTTCTTGATTTCTTCGAGTGCGACTTTCGTTCCGACGACTGCCGGGATTTCAAGTGAGCGCGACATGATGGCCGAGTGTGATGTACGACCGCCGATGTTTGTCGCGAACCCTTTGACGTATTTGCGGTTGAGCTGAGCCGTGTCAGACGGTGTCAAATCTTCAGCGATGATGATGACTTCTTCAGAAATTGAAGCAGGTGTCATGAACGTGACGCCGAGGATGTGGGCCATGACGCGTTTTGTGACGTCGCGGACATCAGCCGCGCGCTCGCGCATGTACTCGTTGTCCATCGATTCAAAGATCATGATCATCGTTTGAGCGACTTCATCGAGCGCTTTCGCAGCGTTCATGTGTTCGCTTTCAATTTTTTCGTTCACTTGCGAGACGATCTCTGGGTCTTCCACGATGAGCAAGTGAGCCGAGAAGATCTCAGCCTTGTCTTCTCCGAGTTCACGCAGTGTGATCTGGCGGATTTCTTCGAGTTCTGTTTTCGACTGAGCGATGGCTGCTTGGAAGCGTGCCTTCTCAGCGGCTACGTCCTCGATTTTGTTCGTCGGGATGTCAAATGAAGGTGTCTCCATGACGAATGCTTTCGCAACTGCGATTCCTGCAGATGCGCCAATACCTTTAATGTGTGACATAAGCGTAATCCCTCTCTTCAAAGAAATAGTGTTTTTTCCAACGTTACCTCGTTAGTTCTTACCCGAAATGAAAAAGGAACTAACGAAAACCCGGAAGATTAAAGTAGCAACGGTCTACTACTAGGGGAAGCCTCGACCGAACAAAATGGCCTCGCCTCGAGCACGAGGGATGCCTGATTGCGTACTTTCCTATCCTATCATAAAATAAAACATCGTCACAACGAGGAGATAGCCTTTGAATTTGAAGAATTAGCGACGATTGCGCATACTATTTCATTATTTCGATGAAGTTCGTTATGCTTACCTTATATAAAGAAGGGAAGTGGCAAATATGTATCAATTCGCTGAATTAGACTGGACCGGTTCACACGACACGGTCGTTGTCGGAATCGGGGCGGCCGACGCCGTCGAAACAGGGCTCGACACGTTGTTCAACGGGCGCGTCAAATCGCTCATCCAGTCAGCTGACATCTCGACGAAGACAGGGGAAGTCTCGATCGTGCCGACGTTTGAGGGGAACATCAAACGCGTGCTGTTCGTGGGTTTAGGACAACGCAACGATTCGTCCGTCGAAAACTTGCGGAATTGGTTCGGGAAAGTCGCGAAAGAAATCAAAGCCCGCGCCTTCACGGACGTCGCGGTCGCGCTCGACACGTTTGAACCAGGCGTGGCGAGCTTGTTCGCAGAAGCGTATGAGATGGCGACGTATGAGCATCCTACATATAAGTCGGCGCCAAAATCGGCGACACCGGACGTGACGATCACCCTTTTAGGAGACGCGAACGAAGCGGACGTCGAAGCGGGTGCCGCTTACGGGCGTGGGGTCAACGTCGCTCGGACGTTGACGATGATGCCGGCTAACATTTTGAACGCAGTGGCACTAGCCGACTACGCCGTCGACCTGGCCGAGCGTCATGGTTTCAGCCATCGAATCATTGAAAAAGAAGAGATGGAGGCGCTCGGTATGGGGGCGCTGCTCGCTGTCAATCAAGGTTCGGTAATTCCACCGAAGTTGATCGTGCTTGAGTACAACGGTGCCGGGGACGATGCGCCGATTGCCGTCGTCGGAAAAGGTGTCACGTTCGACACGGGCGGTTACTCGATCAAGCCGAAAGACGGGATCGTCGGGATGAAAGGTGATATGGGTGGTGCGGCCACCGTGCTCGGTCTGTTTGAGACGCTCGCGACGACGAAACCGGCTGTCAACGTGCTCGGTGTCATTCCTTCAACGGACAACATGATTTCAGGAGACGCGTTCAAACCGGACGACGTCATTACGGCGATGAACGGGAAAACGATCGAAGTGCTCAATACCGATGCGGAAGGACGACTCGTTCTTGCCGATGCGGTGACGTTCGCGAAGACGTATGAGCCGAAAGCCATCATCGACGTAGCAACGCTGACAGGCGGTGTACTCGTCGCGCTCGGTACTGAGGTGACTGGTTGCCTGACGAACGACGACTCGCTCTATGAGGCACTAGAGACGGCGAGCCGAGCAACGAATGAGCTCGTTTGGCAAATGCCTTACTTTGATGTGTTCATCAAGCAAGTTCGGAAATCTGAAGTCGCCGACTTGAACAACTCACCGGGCCGTTACGGTCATATGATTTTCGGTGGCGCGTTCGTCGGCGAGTTCGTCGGTGACACGCCGTGGCTCCACCTCGATATCGCGGGAACGAGCGAGCGCTCTTCGGCGAGTGACCTCGGTCCAAAAGGCCCGACTGGTGTCATGGTACGGACGCTCGCGTCAATGCTCGAAGGATGGAAGCGTTGAAATTCGGATTGATGTTAATCGGTTTGGCCATCGCCGCAGGCCTCGGCTATGCGGCTTGGCCGAGCCAGTTGTTGTTGGGGGTATCCGTCTTTAGTGCGGTGCTCGGAGTTTTGTTTTTGATTCAGGAGGGACGCCGTGGTCGGAGTAGGAATTGATGGGGCACGCGGAGGCTGGGTACGAATCACGTACGATAGCATCTCGCTGTGCTTGACCATCTCAGAACAGTTGGAAGATTTATTGATTGACGGGGCAATGCACTTCGTCGATATGCCGAACGATCTCGGGACGATCTCAAACCCGGACCGGACGTGCGATGCGTGGATGCGGGCCCAGTTGAAGCAACGGAAGTCGTCGATCTTCACGCCGCCGATTCAAGACGTCGTGATGGAACAGACGTATGAAGCCGCCAATGTGAGAAGCCGCGAACTGATTGGAAAAGGAATCAGCAAGCAAGCATGGAACCTCGTGCCGCGTATTCGTGAGTTTCAAACGATCACGGCTGAAGACGTGTATGAGTCGCATCCGGAGGTCTGTTTCGCCGTCATGACCGGACACGAGGCCGATTTCAGCAAAAAGACTGAGGCCGGCGAAGCCGAACGGATCGAGCTGTTGCGGCGCTATTCGAAAAGTTCGCCGTGGAAGTGGAAGATGTCGAACGTCAAAGTCGACGATATCATCGACGCATGTATCCTTGCCGTCGCCGCCTATGAGGCCGGGACGACAGGCTTAGAGACGCATCCGCATCAAACAGAGGGATTACCGTTCGTAGCGGTACCGAAGACAAAAGAGCGATGACGCGGTCATCGCTCTTTTGGTGTCTGGATCGGTCCGAGGACGAACTTCCATATGTAATGAAATACTTGGGCGTTGTAGAGTGCTTTCAGCAATACCGCGAGGACTGGTCCTAAAATGAAACCGAGGACACCGAACAGTTGCAGACCGACAAAGATCGAGATCAAAGCCGCGAGTGGATCGAGGCCGATATGAGAGCCGACGATCTTCGGCTCGGCCAAGTTGCGTTGGACGATGACGAGGATGTAGAGCACGAGAAGCCCGATCGCGCTGAACCAGTCGCCTGAGATGGCCGCGTAGGCTGCCCATGGCACTAAGAGTGTTCCGACACCAAGGTAAGGCAACAGATCAAAGAACGCGGCTAACAAGGCGAATGAGAACGGATTGTCGACACGTAGAATGAACATCCCGATCAAGACGATTCCGAACGTGATGGAAATGAGGGTCAATTGGGCCCGGACATAGCCGAACAAAGCCGAGCGTAAATTGAGCATGACGAGTTCGAACTCTTTAAAGCCTTTTCGTTTGTTCAACCGCTCGATCGAACGCATGTAAGACGGCCAGTCTTTCGTGATGAAGAACCAGGCTAGGACGATGACGACGAACAAGAGCAGGACGAGCGGGAGTGCGCTCAGGATGTCTTGCAGGAGCCCGGCGACACCTCGAGACAGGACGCCGATCGCGGCACCGAGTTGGACGCCGATTTCAGTGATGCCACCTTCGAGCGATGTCGTTTGCCCAGGGTTTAACCGTTGGATGCTGTCGTAGGCGTCGTTGACGAACGGGGCGATTTTTTGATTGAACATACGCTGCACGTAGGCAGTGAACGTCTCGATCTGGTCTGGAAGTTTTTCGGCCGCAATCGTCAAGTAACGAATCAATTGGGTGACGACGATGGCGATGACGCCGCTGACAAGACTCATAACGATTAGCAGTGAAACGAGGGTGCCAAGGGCACGCGGCATCTTCGTCTGACGCTCGAACAAGTTGACGAGGGGGACTGTCAACAAGGATAACAAGAAAGCGAACACGAAAGGATACGTGTACGTAAAGAGGACGCTCAGTCCCCAAATAACGAGCACGAGTCCGATGCCGACAAGGAGAAATCGAAGTAATTGCCAAAGTCTTACAGGAGACATGAGGGGTTGCCCCTTTCCTAACAATTGGATTGAGCATAGTATACCACGCAACTGGTAAATGAAGAGGATGGATAGGTGATTAAATATGAAGGAGATTCAACAGAAAATCGATCGGATGATTATCCACTTAGGAGGGTATTGGCGGCCGCTATCAGGCTTGGCCAGATTATTAGAAGAAGTGGGAGAAGTGGGTGGTGCCTTGCATGACCAGGACGAGGCAGCGCTCGTGGAAGAGCTGTTAGATGTATTCGTCATTTCAACTTGTCTCGCCAATCAGTATGCGATCGAACTTGACGATCAATCGAACGGACGAGGCGAGCGCCTCGTTCATCGCGCTTACTATTCGCTCGTTCGTGAAGCGGGGGAGGTGGCCCGGACCTTGAACGCCTACGAAGGGGATAAAAAATTGAAAGCATCATCGACGCCGGGTTCGTTACAGTATCGAATCGAGAGCGTCCAAGCAGCGGTGTTCGATATCGCACGCGAGATTGAGCTTGATTTGTATGCGGAAATCGGTTCGCTGATCGATGAGAAATCCGCGCGCGATTTCGGGCGGTTCGACCATACGCCTGACCCGATCACCGAATCGGCGGTGCGATTGTACACGCGTTTTAAATCTGGTCGATATTGGGGAGGAATTGAGGCTAAACCTTCGGAGGAAGCGAGCCGATATAGAGAACGAGAATATAACATGGAACGATTCTTTAAGATTGCCCATGTCGAAGGGCTGGATGGGTTCGTCATTCTTCAACCAGACGATCCGTTCATCATGACGTCCTCTCTCGAGCAAGACTGGAAGGTGCCGGAATCGTTCATAATCGACGAAGAATGGCATGGGATAGACAAATTTATTATTATTCGTAAAAACTGGTAGAAAAGTATTCCCCTTTTTATCAAAAATATTCATCTTTTTTTCAAATACTTACTTTTTTTTAAAAAGCGTTATGCTACTATGAAGGTGTTGTTAGTATAAATTAGCGCGAGAAGAAAGGAATATTTTGGATGAAAATGAAGCTATTGAAAGTTGCTCTCATCTTATCGCTGTTGTTGTTCGGTGCTCAAATCCCTGCGGTTGAGGCATCGACATTAGATGGCGAAACGACTGTCAATTTAAACGTTCGATCGACACCAAGCACGACGGGAGCGGTCATCACGACGTTACCGAAAGGCACAAAAGTAAAGTATGGGACTTATAACCAATCATGGCATAAAGTGTATCTAAATAGTCGCACTTACTATGCTTCGGCCCCGTACATTAAACGGATCGCCTCGTCACCGACGACGATCACGACGCAAGCAGCATCATCGACAGGCGTCACGACAGAAAACTTGAACATTCGAGTGACGTCACACCGTGATGCGAAAATCGTTACGACGCTCAAAAAAGGCACTGAAGTGAACTATGCCGTCCATAACTCATCATGGGCCAAAGTGTTCTTGAATGGAAAGACGTACTATGCGGCGAAAGCTTACCTTGCGCCAAAGTTAGTCGTTTCAGCGCCTAAAAAGCAATCGGGCTACACGAATCGCGACATTCAGCTGTTCAATCGCACGCTACAAACATCACCGGTCGCGAAAACGATCCCGGCCAAGCGCGCTGTCACGTTCAGCATCCACAACTCGAGCTGGTCGGTTATTTATGAAGGCACGAAGACCTACTACACACCGACTCGAGGAATTACAGCCGGAACACTGAAGCCGGCGACGACGACAGAGACTGGCTACGCGAACCGGGACTTGAAATTGTTCGATACGCGCAACCAGGCATCGAAAGTCGTTAAAGTACTCCCGTTGAACACGGTAGTCGCATCGAGTAAGTACAACTCGAGCTGGTCGACTGTCTATATCGGCAGCGACACGTACTATACACCGACGGCATGGATCACACCAGGCGTTGCCCCGGTTCAACCGCCGACAACGACAAAGCCAGTCGAGACGAAAGTTCAAGGATACGCCAACCGCAACATCAACTTGTTCGGTAAAACGCACCAGAGTTCGTCGGTATTGCTCGTCTTGCCGCAGTACACGGCCGTCACGTACAGCACATACAACTCAAGCTGGTCAAACGTTTTCGTCGGGACGAAGACCTACTTCACACCGACTTCATGGTTGACTGCTGGTAAGGCACCATCAGCACCCGCTGCATCGCCACAAGGGAAAGTGTATATCAACACGCCGGGTGATGTCTTGAACGTCAGAGCGACGGCTTCGGCCAGCTCGACGATACTCGGGAAACTTGCACACGGCACGCAAGTCGACCACTACGGTTCATCGAACGGCTTCTACAAGATTAAATACAACAACCGTGATGGTTACATCTCAACGGCGTATGCATCGGCTTCAAAGCCTAGCGTATCAAGTGGTGCGGTCATCGTTCTCGATGCCGGACACGGTGGAACCGATCCGGGTGCAGTGAGAAGTTCGCTTTATGAGAAAACGGTCGTACTCGACGTGACGAAACGTACGGAAGCGTATCTTCGTTCGAAGTATGGTTACGAAGTCCGGTTGACACGTTCGACAGACGTTTACTTGACGCTCAATCAACGTGTCCAAGCGGCCAGAAACTTACGTGGCGATCTCTTCGTCAGCCTGCATACGAACGCGGCGACGACATCCGCGGCGAACGGAGTCGAAACGTTCTACTCGACCTCGTCGGCCCATAGTGCCAAGAGTCGGGTGCTCGCAACGAACATCCAATCGAATTTGATGGGTGAAATGTCAGGGATGAGAAACCGCGGTGTCAAGACGGCGAACTACTACGTCATCACGTATAACACGATGCCGTCAGCACTCGTCGAACTCGGGTTCATCTCGTCTCCGCAAGATATTGTCCACCTTCGCAGTGAAGCATCGCGCCAGCGCATGGCAATCGGTGTTGCTGAAGGTATTGCCCAATACGTGAGAGCGTACCATTAATTCCAACCTGCTCGCGCAGGAGTATACAGAAGGCCCCAGCTCAACACGAGCCGGGGCCTTCCTTTTATGTAGTAAACAAGCCCTCGTCCGAATGGGCGAGGGCTTGGCTTATAAGTCGTCGAAACCGTTGGCGTCAGTCACTTTCGCGTATGAGCGTGATTTTTGTTCGAAGAAATCGGATTTCGTCGCGTTGAGCGAGTCGTCCGAATAGGCACGGATCCACGGCATGACGTCCTCGTTGAAGCCTTCATACAAATCGTTCAACCCGATGACGCGCAGGCGTTTGTTGGCAAGGTATTTGATGTAATCACGCATCTCGCTGACGTCGAGGCCATCGAGGTCACGGAGTACGTATTCGCACCACTCGATCTCGAGGTCGACCGCTTGTCCCATCGTGTCGTAGACGAACTGGCTGAAGCTTCCGTCGGCGTCGATTTCCGGGTTCTCGGTCAAGACGGCGCGAAGCAGCTGGCTGACGAAATGCGAATGTTGCATCTCGTCCCGTTGGATGTAGCTGATCATCGTCGACGTCCCGACCATCTTCTGATGACGGGCGAGGTTATAGAAGTAGGCGAATCCGGAATAGAAGTTGATGCCTTCAAGGATGACCGAGGCGACGAGAGACTTCGCGAAGTTCTCTGCGTTCGGCACGGCCCGGAAGTCTTCATACAAGTCTAAGATGAACTGATTACGTTTCATGACCATCTCGTCATCTTTGGCGATATCGAAGATGCGGTTCTGCTCGCTGAGCGGAACGAGACTCGACAACACGTAGCTGTACGATTGATTATGGACGACTTCTTGCTGGGCGATGATGGCGAGCACCGAGTGGACCGACGAGTCGGAAGAGAACATCGCCGACTCGAGAATGTAGCGCGTCTGCACCGAGTCGAGAATCGACAACAAGCCGATGATGCGCTTGAACGCGTCTTGTTCACGCTCGGTCAGTTGCGGCCATTGTTGCATGTCTTTTGACATCGAGATCTCATCTGGGATCCAAAAGTTAGACAGCAACTGTTTATAAATTGTATAAAATTGTGGATAGGCGATATCGTTCCAGTTGACGATCGAACTCGTCTCGCCACCGATAATGGCTGTCGCCCGATTAGGATGTTTGGGCGACAGTAGTTTGATCTTTTGAATAGTCATAGACGTGTACTCCTTCTTCGACGTTTCGTGCCAACCGTTCGGTCCAAGCACGGACGTTGTACGGTTGGTTGCGCGGCGACTGTTCGATTTTCAACAGTTCACCGGCAAGGGGGATTCCAAACTTCGAAAGGTGGTATGCCATCTCGTCGACAGCGCGGCAGAAATGAACGAACATCTTGTCACCCGTCCCGAAGACGGCGGCTTGACGAATCGGTACCGACTGCTCTTTCAAGAGAAGCCGGAACGTATCTTTCATCTCGTCTGGCAAGACGCCATCGGCCCACGTGTACGACCCGAAATAGACGAGGTCGTACGTGGCGAGCGCTTGGGCCTCGCGATGGCCGATGCGGTCCGCTTCGTACAAGACGGCACGGTCGCCCCGATTGACGTGGGTCGCCTGAATCAACTCGGCGACCTCTTCTGTATTCCCGCTCATTGAACTATAGACGATTGCGACGTTCATGGTTAGGTCCCACCTTTCGTTAAACAGATGTTACGACGAACACGATTCGCATTCATCGACTTCGACGGTCGTTGAACGCGTGTAATAGATCGATTTCATACCGAGCGACCATGCCTCGAGGTGCATCCCCAGCATTTCAGTCGCCTTCACGTCGTTCTTGACGTATAAGTTGAAACTGATCGCTTGGTCGATGTGGCGTTGGCGGGCCGCGTTTTGACGGATGCTCCAAAGTTGGTCGACTTCAAACGCTGATTTGTAGAACCAGTTCGTCTCCGAGTTGAGGTCAGGGACGGTCACTGGGATCTTATAATTTTTCTTCTCTTCCGAATATACTTTCTTATAGATCGGGTCGATCGAAGCGGTGCTGCCGGCGATGATCGCTGTCGACGAGTTCGGTGCGACGGCCATCATGTAGGCGTTGCGGACACCGTTTTGGTGAACCTCAGCCGCGAGTCCGTCCCAGTCGAGCTCGTCGTGCGACCGGTAGTTGCGGCGACTGAAGTATTCGCCCGTGTGCCATTCCGAACCTTCGAACACGCCGAACGCGCCTTTTTCTTTCGCAAGTTCCATCGAAGCGTGAATCGTGAGATAGGCGATTTTTTCGTAAAGTTTCTCAGCGTAATGGACGGCGTCGACCGATTCCCAGCGTATGCCTTCGAGGGCGAGCAAATGGTGCCACCCGAACGTGCCGAGACCGACAGAACGATATTTCTGGTTCGTGATCATCGCTTGCGGCACTTCGATCGTGTTGAGGTCGATGACGTTATCGAGCATTCGCATTTGAATCGGGATGAGGCGCTCGAGCACGTCGGATTTGACGGCACGTGCGAGCGCGATCGAGCTCAAGTTACAGACGACAAAGTCGCCTGGCGTCTTCGTGATAACGATTTTCCCGTCTGCTGTGTACTCTTCATCGATTGTCGTCGCCGACATGTTCTGGGCGATTTCTGAACAGAGGTTCGAGCTGTAAATCATACCCGCATGTTTGTTCGGGTTGGCGCGGTTGACCGCATCCCGGAAGAACATGTACGGCGTGCCCGTCTCGAGCTGTGAGCGCATGTAACGTTTGACGAGGTCGATGGCCGGCACGGTTACACGTGTGAGCTCTGGATTATTGACACAAGCCGTATATTTCTCGGTGAACGAACCGCCGTTGTCCGTCTCGTCGTAGAAGTCTTCAAGGCTGAAGCCCATGACCGTGCGGATCTCATGCGGGTCGAACAAATGCCAATCGCCCCGCGCTTCGACGGTACGCATGAACAAGTCCGGTAAACAGACGCCGGTGAACAAGTCATGAGTGCGGAGGCGCTCATCGCCGTTGTTCAACTTGGCATCGAGGAATTCAAAGATATCCTTGTGCCAGATGTCCAAGTAGACGGCGATCGAGCCTTGACGCATGCCGAGCTGGTCGACCGAGACGGCCGTGTTGTTCAACTGCTTCATCCAAGGCAACGCACCGCTCGAGACACCTTTGAATCCTTTAATGTCACTTCCGCGTGAACGGATTTTGCCGAGGTACACCCCGATGCCGCCGCCGCCTTTTGAAAGTGTGGCCACGTCCGTGTTCGAGTCGTAAATACCGCGGAGTGAATCATCGACCGTATCGATGAAGCAAGAGCTAAGCTGCCCGTACGATTTACCGGCATTCGAGAGCGTCGGCGTCGCGACGGTCATGTATAAGTTCGATAGCGCCCAGTAGGCTTCTTCGGCAAGTTGGACCCGTTTAGACGCGGCCTCGTTTTGCATGAGCGTCATGGCGATGACCATAAACCGCTCTTGTGGGAGCTCATATAAGTTTTTGACGTGATCGCGTCCGAGGTAACGGTCCGATAACGTCCGTAGGCCGATGTAAGTGAAGAGGCGATCGCGTGACGGGTCGATCAACGTCTCTAAATAAGCGATATCTTCTTTAGAGTATGTGTCAATTAACGCCGACGTGAAGATGCCTTTGTTCGTCAGCGTCTCGATCATCGAATAGAGTGAGCCGTAACGCATCGAAGCGTCATACCCGCGGTTGCGTGCTGCTTCAAGGTAGAGACGGTTTAAGTACATCTCGGTCGCGACGAACGTCCAGTCCGGCTCTTCAGCCTTCAACATATCGAGGGCGTGCATCGTCATCAAGTCATATACTACATCTTGTGTCAGTGATTTTGAATCGAGTGCTCGAATCAAACGTTCCTCGTAGCGTGCGACGCTGAGCTGCGGGTAGCGTTGTGTTAAGGATTGGATCAATGTTGCTACGTCGGCAAGGGTTGGTGTTGCCGGCAACATCGTCTCGTGGTGGATAGGGGATGTCAAAACGATCACTCCTTCTTCAGGTGTAGAAATTATAAAGGTATAGCGGAACTAGTCCGATACAACGTCAATGGGGATAGAACGTGATAAATATCCGTTAACTATATATTGACGTTTTATTCTCTTTTTAATCATAAATCACCCATATTTAGTTTTGCAATCTTTGAAATTCATAAAACTGTGACGCTATGAATTACTTTTACTCTAAAACGGCGCTCTCAACCGTTTTGAGACGTGATATGAGACGAAAAAAAGATTTACTGACTCCCGAGGTCAAAGCTGTCCGCTTTTTTTGTAAGCGTTCAATCCGATTTGTCAATACGGAAATCAAGAAGAATGTCACTGATTCAATAAATTATTAAAAAGGTTATGACCAGGAACCAATACTAGATATAGTGTTGGCTCGATTTGAAAAAGCGGGAAATCCGAGGTAAGGCTAGCGCCATCGTCAAAAGTGCGGTAGATTGAGGAAGTACGATATAATATCAAGGCTAAAAAGAAGGGTTTTAAAAATGCGTTCAGAAGATTTATTATTAGCATGGGACCCGCTCGGTTACGGGCTTGGGTCTTACGGGCCAGAGTTCGATGACATCACAGTGGCGCTCGTGCAGATCGACTCGGAAGCGGAGTTGAATGAAACGATTCGTCGTATTCTGACGGATTCGTTTGGAGAGTGCCCGTCTGAGGACGATACGCGCGCCATGGCCAGACAATTACTTACATCTTCAGAAGCTTGTCAATTATAAGGGGGAACCAACATGTTACGAATCGATCCAACACCTAATCCAAATGCAATGAAAATCACACTTCCTGAAAACGTCTTCGGAGCTAAGAGCCAAAGCGTGAAAGCCGGCGAATCAACAGAGCAACCGCTTCTCGCGAAACTCGTCACGATCGAAGGTGTCGAGAGCGTCTTCGCTTACGGCGATTTTGTCACAGTATCAAAAGAGAACGGCGTCAGCTGGGAAGCAATCTTACCGCACGTCGAAACTGCTTACCGCGGATGAACCCGCTCGTTTCGATCGTCATTCCGGCCTACGCGCGCGAGGCGGAACTGACGGAACTGCTCGAAAGTTTGACGGTACAGACGTTTCAACAGTTCGAAGTGCTTGTAGTAAATAATGATGGGCCGCCAAAGCAACATCTTTTGGCGCCTTTTTTGAATCGATTGTCGGTTCGGTTGATCGAGCTTGAAGAAAATCATCACGTCAAAGCGCGAAACCGAGGCGTGATGGAGGCAAGAGGCGAGTATATTCTCTTATTAGATGACGATGATTTACTAATGCCGACCCATATCGAACGAGCGCTCGATGATTTGACGACGGCAGACCTCGTCTTCACCGATGCGGAACTGTTTCGGTTCACATGGCAAGACGGGCGGCGGGTCGTCACGGAGTGGGAGGCGTTCGCCTACGAGCTCGACTTGGACCGGATTCGGCAAGACTCGACGTTCATTCCGTCCGGCACGCTTTACCGCAAGCGGCTTCACGACGTCATTGGCATGTTCGATGAGACGGTTTATAACTATTGGGACTGGGACTTTATCTTACGTGTAATCGAGCACGGGACGGTCGTTCATCCAGCCCGGGCGACGGTGCTCTACGCTTTTAACGGAACCGACAACTTATCGGCGAAACAAGATGAGGCGCGTCGACGCTATTTTGAGCGGTTTTGTCAAAAACACGGCTTGGTGAATATGGAGATGAAGAATTTTCATATCGTCCAGTCTGAACGGCGGGACTACGTGAGACAGACAGAAAGGTCGTTCGCAGGGACGTTTCCCGGTAGAACGGAAGGAGACAACTAATATGTACACAACAAAAGAGTTAGAACTTTTGGAATTGCTTGAAGAAAAAGGATACCTCGAGACGAAGTTGCTCGCGGACTTGCTCGCGACCGATGAGGCGACCGTCGAAGCGATGCTCGAGAAGTTCAAAGCGGACGGCATCTTGCTCGGTTTCCGGGCGATGATCAACTGGCAGAAGATTAACCGTCACGATGTCACGGCGTTCATCGACGTCAAAGTCACACCGAAGCGAGGTCGCGGGTTTGACGAGGTCGCGGAGCGGATTTACCGCTTCCCGGAAGTGACGGCTCTCTATTTGATGTCGGGCGCGTACGACCTGCAAGTCGTCATCCGGGCGAGTTCGCTCCAAGACGTGGCGTCGTTCGTCTCGGACAAACTGTCACCGCTTGACTCGGTCGTGTCGACGACGACTCACTTCAAGTTGAAGACGTACAAGCATGACGGTATTTTGTTCACCCCACAAGTCGAAGACAAACGGTTGAACATCACGCCATGAAGTCGCTATCGAATCAAGTCGTCTCGATGAAGCCGTCTGGCATTCGCCGTTTCTTCGATTTGGCACAGACGATGGAAAATGTCGTCTCTCTTGGGGTGGGAGAGCCGGACTTCATCACGCCATGGAACGTCCGCGAAGCGAGCTACGCGGCACTCGAGCAAGGCTATACGGCTTATAGTGCCAACGCGGGTCTGCTCGAGCTGCGTGAAGCGATTGCTCGTTACATGACCGACCGTTTTGACGTCACGTATGACCCGGCGACCGAATTGATCGTCACGACAGGGGCGTCTCAGGCGCTCGATATCGCCTTCCGTGCTTTATTGAACCCAGGTGACGAGGTTCTCGTCGTCGAGCCAGCTTTCGTCTCCTACGGGCCGCTCATTGAATTAGCCGGTGGGACCGTCGTCCCGGTCGCTTGTCGTCCGGAGTCCGGGTTTCGCTTGAATCGGGAAGACGTCGCAGCAGCGATCACGGAACGGACAAAAGCGATTTTGCTCTGCTTCCCGTCGAACCCGACCGGCGCGACGATGACGGGCGACGAACTCGCCGAAATCGCGGAACTCGCTACGAAACACGATTTGTGGGTTGTGAGCGATGAGATTTACGCGGAGCTGTCTTACGATGCCCCGTTCACGAGCTTTGCGACGCTCCACGACATGCGCGAGCGGACGATCGTCGTCAACGGTTTTTCAAAAGCGTTCGCGATGACCGGATGGCGCCTCGGCTTCACGTGCGCCCCGGAAGTCGTGACTCGGGAAATGCTTAAAGTGCATCAGTACGGCATGATGTGTGCGCCGACGCTCGTCCAATTTGGAGGGCTTGAGGCGTTGCGCAGCCGCGACCAACACGTCCCGAAGATGGTGAAGAGTTATCGCCAGCGTCGTAACTATTTTATCCAGGCGTTAAACGACGCAGGTCTCCCGACCCACGTCCCGGGTGGTGCGTTCTATGCATTCCCGTCCATCCGCCATACTGGGCTTTCGAGCGAGGAGTTCGCCGAACGGTTGCTGCTTGAAGAGCGAGTGGCGGTCGTTCCGGGCAATGCGTTCGGAGCGAGCGGGGAAGGCTTTGTCCGTGCGAGTTATGCGACGTCGATCGAGCAGCTTCAAGAAGCGATCCGCCGTATCGATCGGTTCATGAAACAGTTTGAACTGGCAACGTCAACGACAGACTCTCAGCGATGAGGGTCTGTTGACGTTTTAGCGATAAGGTGAATGGTGATCGCGCCTCGCCCACGACCGAATATCGACCGATTATTCTAAAATGGGTTGAACGATGTAACATAAAATGGGAAGATATACGAAAGTGGCGTGTGAATATAGATTATGGGGTCGAGATTGAGGGCGGATTAGAAGGTAAATGAGTGAAGCACCCGAACCTTGAACATTCGTACGAACCGACCGCGACGGACTTGGGGATATCGGTCGGTCGATTCGCGATGAGTTTGGACGAGATGGCTAGTGGGGATGTCTATGAAATCAGCTAGCAGCGGACGTTTGCGACATCTTAAAACAAAAAAAGGGCTAGGCGTTAGCCTAGCGGAATCAGGGGGGAATACTTGAAGTCTTGCTTGATTTGTATTTACCCTGAGGTGCGACTTTGAAACGTCAAAATAATCCTAAATAATCTTTTTTACTATTTTCTACACTTTATCGAAAAAAGTATGTTATAGTAAGTTGATGAATTTAGCATAGGAGTGTTTGTAATGGCAAAATACGAAAAAGATCAAGTTTTAAAAGGTAAAGTAACAGGAATTCAACCTTTCGGTGCGTTCGTCGCACTCGACGACGAGACACAAGGTCTTGTCCACATCTCTGAAATCTCACACGACTACGTGAAAGACGTGAACGAGTACGTTCAAGTCGGCCAAGAAGTTGAAGTGAAAATTCTTGATGTTGATGAAGCATCTAAGAAAATCAAGCTTTCAATGAAAGCGACACAAGAAGCACCAAAACGCGAGAAGTCGGCTAAGCCAGCTCGTCGTGGCGCACCACGCCGCAACGAAGCTTCAAACTTCAAGCAAGAAGAAGCGCCAGGCTTCACAGTCCTTAAGGACAAGCTCGAAGACTGGATCAAAAACACGAACTTCAAAAAGTAAGTGATGAAAGGCGGCCTATTCCAAATAGGTCGCCTTTTTTTTTGTACAGGAAATTGAACAGATGTTCCCGAAAGAGATAGAGAAAGGAGTAGATTTACATGAAAATTGGAATCATCGGGACGGGCGGTATCGCCACAAACGCACACATCCCGCATTACATCGCGGCCGGGGCGGACGTCGTCGCGGTCATGAACCGGACACGGGAGCGCGGGGAGGCGGTTGCCCGTCAGTTCGGGATCGAACGGGTTTATGACACGGTAGCGGACATGCTCGCAAACGAGCAGCTTGATGCGGTCAGCGTCTGCACACCGAACGCCCTGCATAAAGACCATGTCATCCAGGCGCTCGATGCCGGTTGTCACGTCCTTTGCGAGAAACCGCCGGCCATCTCGGAGCGTGAGGCGGACGAGATGCTACAAGCGGCCAAGCGGGCCGGCCGGACGCTCCATTACGGCTTCCATTTCCGGCATCGGACGGACACGCAACTGCTGAAACGTTTGATTGACTCAAATGAACTCGGTCACATCTATGCGGCGACCGCGCTCGCCCTAAGGCGCCGTGGCATCCCGGGTTGGGGCGTGTTCACGGACAAAGAACTTCAAGGAGGCGGGGCGCTGCTTGATATCGGCGTCCATATGCTCGACCTCGCCCTCTATTTGATGGATTATCCGAAACCGGTCGACGTGGTCGGTCACGTCGGACAGTATCTTGGGACGCGTCCTGGTGTCGGTCTGATGGGCGACTGGGACGCCGACAACTTCTCGGTTGAAGACACGGCCCGGGCGATGGTCACGTTCGAGAACGGGGCCTCACTCTTTTTAGACGCGAGCTTCATGGCGAACATCGGGCCGAAGGATACGATGAACGTGGAACTGAGAGGGACAGCCGGCGGGGCGTCGTTGTTCCCGCTCACGATCCATACGGAAGAACATGGCGCTCTGTTTGACAAGACGCCGGCTCATTTGACGTTACAAGACCCGTACGCGACACAGATTCGCTCCTTCCTTGAGGCGTGTCGGCATGAGCCGTCATACGAGCAGGCCGAACAGGCGGTCCTGCTTCATCAAATCATCGACCGCATATACAGTCAGGGCTAATCACTTTTCAATCCAGAAAAACAGGGTATATAGTGTAGGTGTTACATATTTTTGAAGGAGGATGACTTATGCACAACTTTGAATACAAAAACCCAACGAAATTGATCTTCGGGACGCATCAGATCGAGAAGCTCACAGGCGAGCTCAAAGCGCTTGACGCGAAGAAAGTGATGCTCGTCTATGGAGGCGGGAGCATCAAGAAGAACGGGACGTATGAGGAAGTCGTTGCTGAATTAAATAAAGCGGACATCGAGTTCGTCGACTTCTCAGGTGTCGAACCGAACCCGCGGATTGAAACGGTGAGACGTGCGGTCACGAAAGCGCGCGAAGAAGGCATCGACGCCTTGCTCGCGGTCGGCGGCGGTTCAGTCATCGATTGCACGAAATTGATCTCGGCAGCGATCCCGTATGACGGCGACGCATGGGACATCGTCCTCCGTGACCATATCCCGACTGAAGCGGTACCGTTCGGGACGGTGCTCACGCTCGCGGCGACAGGTTCTGAGATGAACTCCGGTTCGGTCATCACGAACTGGGAGACGCAAGAGAAATATGGTTGGGGCCACCCGCTCGTCTATCCGACGTTCTCGATCCTAGACCCGCGCTATACCGTGTCGGTGCCGAAAGACCAAACGATCTATGGCATCGTCGACATGATGAGCCATTGTTTCGAGCAGTACTTCCACCCGAACCACGCTCCGGTCCAAGAGCGGATGACCGAAGGCGTCTTGAAAGCGGTCGTCGAGTCGGCACCGAAGCTCGTCGACGACTTAGAGAACGTCGACTTGCGTGCCATCATCTTGTTCGCAGGCACGATCGCCTTGAACGGGGTCTTGCAGATGGGCGCTTCTGGTGACTGGGCGTCGCACAACATCGAGCACGCCGTTTCGGCTGTCCATGACATCCCGCACGCCGGCGGTCTCGCCATCCTCTTCCCGCGCTGGATGGAGCACGTCCTTGAAGAAGACAACGCGGCACGGTTCGCACGACTCGGGACAGAAGTGTTCAACGTCGAACCGGGTGCGACTGACCTCGAGACAGCGAAACGCACGATCACAGCGGTTCGTACTTTCTTCGACCAACTTGGTGCGCCAAGTTCACTCCGCGACTATGAGATCGACGAGTCGACGTTTGAGGCGATCCTTGATTCAGCGATGAAGCGTGGAGCGTTCGGACGTTTCCGTACACTCGAACGCGAAGACGTGGCTGCGATTCTTGAATTGAGCAAATAAGGCGATTTGATGCCTATTTTGCAATAATGATTGAACGAATCCGTCGTTTCCGTTTATGATGGGTCATGTATGGCTCTTAGATGAGCGATTTAAAGGAGGAAATGCCATGTCAACAGTACGTTTCGATTATTCTAACGCCCTGTCTTTCGTCGGGGAACACGAAGTCGATCAAATGCAAGAAACGGTGAAAGCACTCCATTCGGTCATCCACGACCGGAGCGGTGCCGGCAGCGATTTTCTAGGCTGGGTCGACCTTCCAACGAATTTTGATACGGATGAGTTCGCACGCATCAAGGCGGCCGCTGAACGAATCCGTGACAACTCGGACGTCCTCGTCGTCGTCGGAATCGGTGGGTCGTATCTCGGCGCTCGTGCAGCCATCGAGATGCTGCAACATTCATTCTTCAACGTGTTGTCAAAAGAGGAGCGTAACGCCCCGCAAGTCTTCTTCGCGGGCCACAACATCTCGTCAACGTACATGACGGAGTTGCTTCAAGTACTTGAAGGCAAAGAAGTCTCAGTCAACGTCATCTCGAAATCGGGAACGACGACAGAGCCGGCAATTGCTTTCCGTGTCCTCAAGCAGTTCATGGAAGAGAAGTACGGCCAAGACGGCGCACGCGAGCGCATTTATGCGACGACAGACCGTGCCCGTGGCGCTTTGAAGACGCTCGCTGATGCAGAAGGTTACGAGACGTTCGTCATTCCGGACGATGTCGGTGGACGGTTCTCTGTCCTCACACCAGTCGGTTTGCTTCCAATCGCGGCGGCAGGCATCGATATCGATGCCCTCATGGAAGGTGCGCGTGACGCGGAAAATGCCTACAGTTCACCTGAACTTTCAGAGAACGAGGCGTATCAGTACGCGGTCGTCCGTAACGCCATGTATGCGAAAGGTAAATCGATCGAACTTCTCGTCAACTACGAGCCGGCACTTCACTATGTATCAGAGTGGTGGAAACAGCTTTACGGCGAGTCGGAAGGCAAAGACAACAAAGGGATCTTCCCGGCGGCAGTTGACTTCTCGACTGACCTCCACTCGATGGGACAATACATCCAAGAAGGTCGCCGCGACTTGTTCGAGACGGTCATCCGTGTCACGAACGTCCGTCACGCGTTGAACGTCCCTGAAGACGCACAAGACCTCGACGGCTTGAACTTCCTTGCCGGTGAGACGATCCAATTCGTCAACGACAAGGCGACGGAAGGAACGCTCCTCGCCCACACGGACGGAAACGTGCCGAACCTCGTCGTCGAATTGCCAGAGATGACGCCATATCATCTCGGCTACTTGTTCTACTTCTTCGAGAAGGCGTGCGCGATGAGCGGCTACATTCTCGGAGTCAACCCGTTCAACCAGCCAGGTGTTGAAGCATATAAAGCGAACATGTTCGCGTTGCTTGGAAAACCAGGTTACGAAGAACAAAAAGCTGAGCTTGAAAAGCGCTTAAACCAATGATTTGTTGTAGGTCCGCCTCGGCGGGCCTATTTTTTTGTTTGAAACTAGGGTGAGACAAGGTAAAGTGAGAGTAGACACGGGAAAGAAAGGGATGGACTATGTTGACATTCACGGACTACTATCACAATAAAGTCGAGTTGAGCTTCGAGCACTATCCATTTTCGGATACGCCGCTTCACGTCTGGGTCGTCGCCCGCTATGCGGACAAATGGGTGCTCACGAAGCATAAGCAGCGCGGACTCGAATTTCCGGGAGGGAAAGTCGAACCCGGAGAACACGAGGATGACGCGGCGATTCGGGAAGTGTACGAGGAGACGGGAGGCATCGTCAAGACGCTCCATTATTTAGGGCAGTACCGGGTGCTCGGGCGTGGTGACACCGTCATCAAAAATATTTATTTTGCGGAGATCGAGCGGTTCGAGGATCATCCGGCCGTCGATGAGACCGATGGGGCCGTCTTGTTGGACACGTTACCGACGAACCTGCTCCGTAACGGCCGCTACAGTTTCATGATGAAAGATAAAGTGTTGCCCGAGACGATGAAAGTACTCCATGACAAAAAGTTGGTTTGATCGAGTCG
Organism: Exiguobacterium sp. SH1S1; assembly: GCF_004337245.1. Taxonomy (NCBI): domain Bacteria; kingdom Bacillati; phylum Bacillota; class Bacilli; order Caryophanales; genus Exiguobacterium; species Exiguobacterium sp. SH1S1. The sequence goes on along the minus strand of NZ_SJUZ01000001.1, from coordinate 430,703 downwards.
ACGTCCTGCCTCCTTATGCGGGATACCCCGTTCATCGAGGTTGGTACGAGACGAGTGACGGGGAAGAAGTCGTCGCCTACACGATCACGCCAAAACGCCCAAACGGCCAGGTCCTGTTTTATTTACGAGGCGGCACCGGAAGGATCGGTGACGTCCGGTTGCCTCGGCTGATGCAATTCGCGGCGAAAGGGTTCCATGTCGTGGCGCCGGTCTATCGCGGAAACCACGGGGGGACCGGGAAAGAGGATTTCGGAGGCGCCGACTTAGAGGACGTCGTGTCTCTGTATGACCGCGTTAGCCGGACGCACGAGACGATCCACGCCCTCGGCTTTTCCCGGGGCGGCATGATGGCGTTGTCGCTCGCATCAAAACGTCCCGTCACGTCGGTCACGTCGTGGGCGGGTGTGACGAATTTGGAGTGGACGTATGAAGAACAGCGTTCGATGCGGAAGATGTTGCGCCGGATGACCGGGGGAGACCCGGAGGCGGTCCATGAGGCGTATGTCGAACGGTCTCCGCTCTTCAAAGACTGGCAGGCGCCGACGCTACTCATTCATGGGACGGACGACGAGCAAGTCCGGCTTCGTCATGCGACCGCCCTCGCCGACAAGATCGGTTCGCAAGCAGAGCTTTGGATCTTGCCGTTCGCCCATCAGCTCCCGTTCTGGGAAAAATGGAAGACGACGGACCGAGCGATGGATTGGATGTTGGCGATTGCAAGAAAAAAATGACTAGTACCCGAGCGGGGTACTAGTCATTTTGAGTTAAAAGACGATTGGGCCGGCCGCGATGACTTTCTCACTCGCTTTCGTGAATCGTTTAAAGTTTTGTTGGAACTTCAAGGCGAGCGCTCGCGCTTCGACATCGTAATGAGCCGTATCTTTCCAAGTGTCACGTGGGTTGAGCACGTCTTGTGGGACGCCATCGATATGGACCGGGATGTCGACGTTGAAGATGTCGTGCTTCACAGTGTCGACGGCACGCAATTGACCGTTGATCGCGGCGTTCACCATGGCCCGTGTGTAGCTGAGCTTCATACGTGACCCTTCACCGTAAGCCCCGCCGGTCCAACCCGTGTTGACGAGGTAGACGTCGACGTTATGCTGCTCGATCAACTTACCGAGCATGTCGGCGTACCGTTCCGGGGCGAGCGGCAAGAACGGTGAGCCGAAGCAAGTCGAGAACGTTGCTTGTGGCTCAGTCACGCCGCGCTCCGTGCCGGCTAGTTTTGACGTGTAGCCGGATAGGAAGTGATACATCGCCTGCTCTTTCGTCAACTTGCTGATCGGCGGGAGCACCCCGTAAGCATCGGCCGTCAAGAAGACGATCGTGTTCGGGTGACCGGCCCGTGAAGGGAGCATCGCGTTATCGATAAATTGAATCGGGTAAGCTGCTCGCGTGTTCTCGGTAAGCGAGATGTTTTTGTAGTCGGCTGAGCGGTCTTCGTTCAAGACGACGTTTTCAATCAACGAGCCGAAACGGATGGCGTCATAAATTTGCGGCTCGTTCTCACGCGACAAGTTGATCGTCTTGGCGTAGCAACCGCCTTCGATGTTGAAGATGCCGTCTGGCGACCAACCGTGCTCATCGTCACCGATGAGATGACGTTCCGTATCGGCCGAGAGCGTCGTCTTGCCCGTGCCCGATAGTCCGAAGAAGAGCGCCGTCTCCCCGGCGTCCGAGACGTTGGCCGAGCAATGCATCGACAAGACGTGCTGTTCAGGTAATAGGAAGTTCATGACCGAGAAAATCGATTTTTTAATTTCGCCGCCGTATTCTGTTCCCCCGATCAGAATGGTACGTTTGGCGAACGAGACGAGGATAAACGTTTCTGAGTTCGTCCCGTCAACTGTTGGATCGGCCTTGTAGCTCGGTGCATAAATGACCGTGAATGGGTCAAACGCAGCTCTCGTCGGCCACTCTCGCAAGAACAACTGTTTCGCGAACAAGCTGTGCCACGCATACTCGGTGATGGCGCGTACAGGTAGCGTGTAGTGCTCGTCAGCTCCAGCCGAAGCTTCGAGATAATACAGCTTCTGTTTCGTCTCGAGATGAGTGAGGACTTTGTCGAGAAGAGCGGTGAACTTGTCTTCTGCGATCGGCTGATTGACCGGACCCCAGTCCACTAACGAGTTGCTGACTTCATCTTGGACGACGAATTTGTCTTTCGGTGACCGCCCTGTGAATTTCCCTGTACTGACCGATAAAGCCCCGTCTTTCGTCAGTACGCCTTCACCGTTACGAATGGCTTCTTCCACCAGTTCTGGAACCGTTAAGTTCCGTAATACATCGGCACCCTTAATTAATTCTTCGATTTTCAGGAGCGTAGTCGCCATCCTGAATCCCACCTTTCCCCTAAATAGATGTGGATGAAATCCGCATACTTCCGCGATTAATTAGTATGACACTTTTTATTATATGTGACACACTAATCAAAAACAAGCATTTCTTTACCCTTTAAAGTAAGCGCTTTCTTACAAAGACATTCTAACATATTCTGTATAAGCGGGGAGTGAAAAAACGGAAACCGTCAAAAAAATGTTTGATATTTCACAAACATAAATGATTTCCGTGATTACGAAGAAATTTACAAATTAAGCGGATACGCTTGACAGAACGGTATGGCATTTATATGATGGTGTTCGTAACGGATACTCTTATTCTGAGCGGTGGAGGGAACAAGGCCCTACGAAGCCCAGCAACCGTCCGATCCTGTAGTCTTTTTCGGAAAAGGTGCTATCCTGAAGCGAAGCGACAGCTTCGAACGATAAGAGGGTAAGGAAGAACGATTCAACCTTTCCCATTGAACGTGGCGAAAGGTTTTTTTCATTACCGTCCCAAAGCAACGCGTAAGGGGAACGAGTACCGTCCACACATCACCCTTATTAATAGGAGGTTTTTCGAAATGTCAAACTTGAACCGTCGACTTTTCACTTCGGAGTCCGTCACTGAAGGACATCCGGATAAAATTTGTGACCAAATCTCAGATGCGATTTTGGATGCAATTTTGGCTGAAGATCCAAACGCCCGCGTTGCGGCTGAGACGTCTGTCACGACAGGTCTCGTGCTCGTAGCTGGTGAAATCACGACATCGACTTACGTGGATATCCCGAAAGTTGTACGTGAAACTGTTCGTGAGATCGGCTACACGCGCGCCAAATATGGTTTTGACGCTGAGACTTGTGCTGTACTCACAGCAATCGACGAGCAGTCGGCAGACATCGCACTCGGTGTCGACCAAGCGCTCGAAGCTCGTGAAGGTCAAATGACTGACGAAGAAATCGATGCGATCGGTGCCGGTGACCAAGGCCTCATGTTCGGTTATGCAACGAACGAGACACCTGAACTCATGCCGCTCCCGATCTCACTCGCTCACAAATTGTCACGTCGCTTGGCAGAAGTCCGCAAAAACGGAACGCTCACTTACCTTCGTCCAGACGGTAAGACGCAAGTAACTGTCGAATACGACCAAGACAACAACCCGGTCCGTATCGATACGATCGTCATCTCGACGCAACACGCAGAAGACATCACGCTCGAGCAGATCCAAGCGGACCTTAAAGAACACGTGATCGAAGCAGTCATCCCGGCTGAACTCATCGACGCCGAGACAAAATACTTCATCAACCCGACTGGCCGTTTCGTCATCGGTGGACCACAAGGTGATGCAGGTCTCACAGGACGTAAAATCATCGTCGACACATACGGTGGATACGCTCGCCACGGCGGTGGTGCGTTCTCAGGTAAAGATCCTACCAAAGTTGACCGTTCGGCAGCATACGCGGCCCGCTACGTGGCGAAAAACCTCGTGGCAGCTGGACTTGCTGACAAAGCGGAAGTTCAACTTGCATACGCGATCGGTGTCGCACACCCGGTTTCAATCGCGGTGGACACGTTCGGCACTGGTAAATTGAGCGAGACTGAACTCGTTGAACTCATTCGTGAGAACTTCGACCTTCGTCCGGCCGGCATCATCAAGATGCTCGACCTTCGTCGCCCGATCTACAGACAGACAGCAGCTTACGGACACTTTGGTCGCACAGACGTTGAACTCCCATGGGAGCAGACGGACAAAGCGGCAGTGCTTGAAGAAGGCGCAAAACGTTTCGCATAAGCAATAAAAAACGACCTTTCGCGAGAAAGGTCGTTTTTTATTATGCTTGTGGTTTATTTTCGTTTGTTGCGTTCTCGTTGCCAAGTGCCGTATCTTTCGCCTCGACGACTTTCTCGCCAATATCTTGCAAATCTGATTTTGCTTCCTGGGCCGTCTCGACGACTTTGTTCACGTCTTGTTTGACCGTGTCGACTTCACCGACAACTTTTTCATAGACGTTTTGCACATCGGTCGACACTTCTTGAATCATACCTGAAGCCGATTTCACTTGCTCGATGACTTGAGACGCTTTACCGGCCGGATCTTCTTTGATCGTGTCGACGAGACCGCCGACAGACGACTTCGCATTCGTGAGTGACTGTTTCGTCGTCTCACGGTTCGACGAGCTAAGTAGGGCGATCAGACCGCCGACGAGCGCACCGAGAAGCATTCCGGTCACGACGTTGATTCTAGGACCACCCGAGTTGGTTTGGTCGAATTGGCGATTCGGGTTGTTAGCGTTAGCTGCGTGCGGATCGTTTTGTAATGTTGGTTCCATGTCTAAGCACTCCTTTGTAAGTTGGCATTGGTACTCATATACCCTAGTTAAAATAGAAAATAACGTTCTGCTTGATTTCGACACGAAAAAGTAATAGAAGGGCAGGATATTTTTTACGTGATGGGGAATGATAGTACTAGATTGGCCAAAAGGGGGAAGCTGTTATGAAGATGCGGGAAGCCGTACCAGAAGATGCCGCCACGATTCGAGATATCGCACTTGCGACCATCAGTGTGACAGATGACGTTCGGTCTAAGGTGATGGAGCGCGCCTATCAACAAGAAGAGATCGTCCGGGCCATCGGTTCGAGTGAAGAAGCGAAAGAACAGTTGTTCATCGTCGGTGAGGCCGAAGGAGACGTCATCGGGTTTTACCATGCGATCGACCGCGGTGATACGTGGGAAGTGCTTCGTCTCTATCTTCATCCGGCTCACCATCGCCAAGGACTTGGGGCAGAACTGCTGACGCATCTCCAAGAGCGGAAAGCGCAGCCGATCGAGCTGTACGTCGAGAGTTCGAACGAGCAGGCGATCGCGTTCTTAAGCCACCAAGCGTTCACCGAACTGAACCGAATTCAAGAAGAAGTGTACGATCAACCGATGGAGCTCATCCATTTGCGTTACGACCCACGCTAAGACTCCAGACGGATTTTCTTTCAAACATCAGTCAGCGGCTGATGTTTTTTGTTAGAATTGATGAGACATACTAATAATGAGGTGACAGCATGACATATGAAGAAGAATCACGAAAAGGGGTCATCGTGATCGTTTACCCGTTGCAGTTCACGTCCCGACTCAGCGAAGCATTTTTGCAGCGACTCAGTGTCGACTATGAGGTGCTCGTCGTGACCGGACAGACGGTCGGACTAACGGCAGAAGACCATAAACAGCTGATCAAGAACACGCTACGGGAAGCGAGTCAGTCCAAACTACCGATTCACGTCATCGCCTTCAGTCTCGGGGCGCTCTTGACGAACCGCCTCCTGCAAGAGTACGACGTGCCGCTCGGGAGTTTGACATACATCTCCCCGCTCTTTGATTGGCATTCGTCCCGCCAAATCGGCGGGCTCAAACAAGTCGTCGCCAGTGCGGTCGACCGGTTCCGCCCCGATTTGCCGCTCAGTATGATGACGTTCACCGGTGGTGGGGAAGAGTCATCTCGTTTCGGCGAGATCACATACGCGCAGTACCGCGAAATCGAAGAAGAGATCGTCGAGCATCAAGAGGAGAAGAAACATTTACCTCGCTTACCGCTCGCTTGCTTCTACGCGCCGGACGATCGTTTCGCCGACGTGAAGCTGACGTTGAACGTCTGCCGCAAAATCGGCGGCGACCAAGTCTACATCCGTCGACTCGAAGGGTTCCCGCACTTTGGCTATGAACGGTTGAACACGAAGTTCGCGGAGACGCTGTTAACGTTTTATGAATTGATTCGGGAATAAATAACAGGCGACTCGCGTGAGTCGCCTGTTTTCATGCCCGTTTTTCGATCGCCACGATGAATGGCGGATGATTGATTTGGTTGACGAAACCGTAACGGAGAACGCCGGCTCGTTTTTGGTCGAGTGACTCGACGTACGTGAGCACCTCGTCCCGCTCGACTTTCCCGCTCTCATGGCCATGGTAGATGACGACGACGATGACACCGCCGACGGCCATCACGTCGAGCAATTGCTCGAGGGCGTCGATCGTCGTGTTGCCGGTCGTTGTGATCGACTTGTCGCTCCCGGGCAAGTAGCCGAGATTGAAGACGGCCGCCGTGATCGGGCGGGTTTCATCCGCGACGACCGCCTTGACCGTGTCGTGGCTGTCGTGGACGACCGAGACACGATCAAGCAGATCGGCGGCGGTGATGCGGTCTGTCGTCGCCTTGACTGCCGCCTCTTGGACGTCAAACGCGTAGACGTGGCCGCTTCCGACTCGTTCTGCTAAAAACAATGTATCGTGTCCGTTGCCGGCCGTCATATCGATGGCGACGGCACCGTCTGTAACGTGTTCACTTAATAGATGCTTCGCGAACGGTAAAACTCTCATTAATCCCATAGATCTCATCCTTCTTTTTTCCTTGGAAGGAATCACGACGTTTCAACTCGGCGTTGATAGCGTTCAAGACGGCCATTTTGTGCCGGCTCCACGTCGGTCCGATCAATAAGTCGGGTGGACCGTCGCCCGTTAATCGATGAATCACGATTTCAGGCGGTAAGTACTCGAGCTGATCGCAGACGAGCGAGACGTATGTCGTCTCGTCCATGAGTTCGAGCAGCCCCAACTCGTATTGTCTGGCGAGCGGCGTCTGTTTTAAGACGTGGAGCAAATGGATCTTGATTCCTTGTATATCCATTTTAGCAACTTCTCGGGCCGTGTCGAGCATCATGTCTGGCGTTTCACCGGGAAGCCCGTTGATGATATGGACACAGACGGAAATGTTCCGGCTCCGCAGTTTCGCGAGACCATCGAGGAACGTCTTATAGTCGTGACCCCGGTTGATCTTTTTCGCGGTTGAATCATGGATCGTCTGCAGGCCGAGTTCGACCGTGAGTGACGTCCGCTCGTTCAACTCAGCGAGATAGTCGACGACGTCGTCTGGCAGACAGTCGGGACGTGTCGCGATCGACAGGCCGACGACGCCTTCTTCTGCGAGTGCCGGTTCGAACAGCTCGCGCAAGCGCTCTACAGGTGCGTACGTGTTGCTGAACGCTTGGAAGTAGGCGATATACGACGCCTGCTTCCATTTCCGATGCAGACGGGCCGTGCCCTCGGCGAACTGGACCGGGATCGGATCACAGGCGTTGCCGGCAAAATCGCCGCTGCCATCATCCGAACAGAACGTGCAGCCGCCTTTTGAGACGAGGCCGTCGCGGTTCGGACACGTGAAGCCGCCATCGAGCGGGACTTTGAACACTTTCTCGCCGAATTCGCGACGATACGCTTCATTTAATTTGTGGAATCTAGCTTGGCCAAACGGATTATTCAATGCTATCCTCTCCTTCCTTGCTCATGCTATCACAAGGTGGAGCTTGCTTTACTTCATAATAAGTAATTTTTCTTGACAGTTATGTAGCGTTCCGTTAGCTTGGAGAAGGACTCATCACAGATTCGGCCGTCGTGCCGGATTTTTTATCGTTTAAAGGAATGAAAGGAGTAACGGGTATGAACAATAAAATGCCGATTTCGGTATGGATTCTAGTCATTGCGATGGCGCTCAACACAACGGCGGCGTCTTTTTTATGGCCATTTAACACACTCTATATTAATGGATATTTAGGCGAGTCGATGACGCTCGCAGGTATTGCGCTGCTCGTCAACTCGGCGCTCGCGATCGCTGGTAACTATATCGGCGGGACGTTGTTCGACCGCATCGGCGGGAAGCGGACGCTCGTCATCTCGGTCGGGCTGTTGCTCGCGAGCTCGCTCGGCTTCTTATTGTTCCATGCCACGTTCTTCGGGTATTTGGCTTGGCTCGGTTTGATCGGGTTCTCGGGAGGTCTCGTCTTTCCGACCGTATACGCGTTTGCCGGTTTGATCTGGCCTGAAGGCGGTCGACGCTCGTTCAACGCGATCTACGTCGCCCAAAACGTCGGTGTCGCCCTCGGGACGGCGATGAGCGGTCAGATCGCGCGTATCAACATCGAGTGGATCTTCTATGCGAACTTCTTCTTGTCGGTCCTTTTCGTCGTTGTGCTGTTGTTCGGCCTGCGCTACTTAAAAAACCCGGGTCGTCCAATCGTCCAGTCTCAGCTCGAGGCCGCGGCGACGACGCTCTCTGGCGCGACGATGAAATCGATGTGGTTTGTCGCCATCGGTTATGCCGCACTCTGGTTCGTCTACGTCCAGTGGCAAGGAACGATCGCCGTCCATTCGAAAGACCTCGGTGTGACGATCAGCCAATATTCATTGCTGTGGACGGTCAACGGGGCGTTGATCGTGTTCGCCCAACCGCTCCTTAACCGGGCGCTGCGCTACTTTGAAGACGATTTGAAGCGCCAACTCGTCGTCGGTGCTGTCATTTTCCTCGCTGCTTTCATCATCGTCCCGTTCGCGGGAGGATTTACGATGTTCATGGTCGCGATGATCGTCATGACGATCGGTGAGATGTTCATCTGGCCGGCCGTTCCGACGATCGCCGCAAAACTTGCACCTCCAGGTAAAGCCGGACAGTTCCAAGGACTCGTCAACATCGCCGCGTCGGTCGGACGGATGATTGGACCGACGCTCTCAGGACTCACGTTCGATTTGCTCGGGATGAACGCTGTGTTTGGATTGCTGCTTCTACTCATTGTCACAGCGCTGTTCTTCTTTATGAAAATCAGTTCGTTGAATCGTCAAACTTGATTCGAATTGCACATCGACCGCGTATTCAATTCGCATGCGATGTTGCAATCTCATTTAAAATCTAGGTAAAGGATCCTTTCACATAATCGTTCCGTCGTTTCCTGTTTCTAGCCGATGAGGGGATGTACACCATGAACGAAGAAGTCAATTTACTCGTGCTCGCGACCCAATACATGTTTTGGGTCGGATTTGTCGGAATGGCCGCCGCGACGCTCTATTTTCTAGTGGAACGAAACAGCCTCGACCCGGAATATCGTTCCGTCGCCACGGTCGCTGCCTTGGTCACGTTTGTCGCTGCCATCCATTACTATTTCATGAAGGACGCCGTCGGGGATACGGGACTGTTGTCTGAAATCACAGGTTTCCCGACCGAGATTCGTTATATCGATTGGCTCGTGACGACACCGCTCTTGCTCGTGAAGTTCCCGTTGCTCCTCAGTTTGAAAGGGAAGATGAAGTCGGGACTGCTGACGAAATTGATCGTCGCCGACATTATTATGATCGTTTCGGGATATCTCGGTGAATCGTCGATCAACTTGAACGGCGGCTTCACGCAACTTGGATTGTGGGGCTATCTAGTCGGTTGTTTGGCCTGGATCTATATCATCTACTTGCTGTTCACGAACGTCACGAAAGCGGCGGAATCGTCGCCGGCCCCGATCCGGAAAGCGCTGCTCAACATGCGCCTGTTCATCTTGATCGGTTGGGCGATTTACCCGATCGGTTACGCGGTCACCCTGTTCGCGACCGGGGTAGAGGTTCAGTTAGTGCGTGAGCTCATCTACAACGTCGCCGACTTGGTCAACAAGGTCGGATTCGGATTGATCGCTTTCTTCGCAGTGAAAACGATCTCGACGCTCAAACAAATTAAAACGTGATTGTAAGTTCACATTGACGTGGATTTTTATCTTGCGCTAGAATGAAGAAGTGAGATAAAAATTGCGTTGATAAGGAATAGTATCGTAAGGTCGATATTGTAGAGAGCCGGTGGTTGGTGTGAACCGGTATATGGACCCCGAGAACTCGCCTTGGAGCTGTTCGCCTGAACGAAAAGTAGGGTGAACCGAAGTTACGCCTCGTTACCGGCGTCTCAAGTGGCAGACATGCAACATGGGTGGTACCGCGGAGAGCTTTCAAGCCTTTCGTCCCATTTACCGGGGCGGAGGGCTTTTTATTATGCAGAGGAGGAATAATTTTGAGCTATTTTAAACATCAAGACATCGAGCCGAAATGGCAAAAACGTTGGGAAGAGAAAGAGTCATTCCGGACGACGGAAGACCCGGACAAGGAATGTTTCTACGTCCTCGACATGTTCCCTTACCCGTCAGGAGCCGGACTTCACGTCGGTCACCCGGAAGGTTACACGGCGACAGATATCATCGCCCGTATGAAACGGATGCAAGGCTATAACGTCCTTCACCCGATCGGTTGGGACGCGTTCGGTCTTCCGGCCGAACAGTACGCCCTCGATACAGGAAACGACCCGCGCGAGTTCACGGAGCGTAACATCGGGACGTTCCGCCGTCAGTTGAAAGACCTCGGCTTCTCGTACGACTGGGACCGTGAGATCAGCACGACCGACCCGAAATACTACAAGTGGACGCAATGGATCTTCACGCAGCTCTATGAGCGTGGCCTCGCCTACGTCGACGAAGTGGCGGTCAACTGGTGTCCGGCCCTCGGTACGGTACTCGCTAACGAGGAAGTCATCGACGGATTGTCTGAACGTGGGAACCATCCGGTCTACCGCGTCCCGATGAAACAGTGGGTGCTCCGCATCACGCATTACGCGGAGCGGTTGCTTGATGATTTAGAAACACTCGACTGGCCAGAGAGCGTCAAAGAGATGCAACGCAACTGGATCGGAAAATCGGTCGGCGCCGAAGTCGACTTTAAAGTCGACGGGCACGATAAAGTCGTTACCGTGTTCACGACGCGGCCTGATACTCTTTACGGAGCGACGTACGTCACACTCGCGCCGGAGCACCCGTTCGTCAAAGCGATCGCGACGCCGGAACAACTCGTCGCGGTCGAAGCGTACGCGGAAGAAGTCTCGAAGAAGACCGATCTTGAACGGACTGACCTCGCCAAAGAGAAGACGGGTGTCTTCACGGGCGCTTATGCGGTCAACCCGGTCAACGGGGAACAACTTCCGATTTGGATCGCTGACTACGTCTTGTCGACATACGGCACGGGTGCGGTCATGGCCGTACCGGGCCACGATGAGCGAGACTATGAGTTCGCGAAGACGTTTGACCTCCCAATCCGTGAAGTCGTCAAAGGCGGTAACTTGGATGAGGCGGCTTACACGGAAGACGGCGAACATGTGAACTCAGGAGCGCTCGACGGTCTCAATAAAGTCGATGCCATCGCCAAGATCATCGAAGAACTCGAACTTGCCGGCACGGGCCGGGCGAAGACGACGTATCGTCTCCGTGACTGGTTGTTCAGCCGTCAACGCTATTGGGGCGAGCCGATCCCGATCGTTCATATGGAAGACGGGACGCTCAAGACGGTATCGATCGAAGAGCTTCCGCTCGAACTTCCGATCATCGATGAGATCAAGCCGTCAGGCACAGGCGAGTCACCACTCGCGAACGCAGACGAGTGGTTGACGTACACAGACCCGGTGACGGGTGAGAAGGGTCGTCGTGAGACGAACACGATGCCGCAATGGGCCGGCAGTTGCTGGTACTACATCCGCTACATCGATCCGCATAACGAAGACATGATCGCCGATCCTGAGAAGTTGAAACGCTGGCTCCCGGTCGACTTGTACGTCGGTGGTACGGAGCACGCGGTCCTGCACTTGCTCTACGCGCGTTTCTGGCACAAAGTGCTCTACGACATCGGGATCGTCCCGACGAACGAGCCGTTCCAAAAGCTTTACAACCAAGGCATGATTCTCGGTGAGAACAACGAGAAGATGTCGAAATCAAAAGGCAACGTCGTCAACCCGGACGATATCGTCAAATCACACGGTGCCGACACGCTTCGTCTCTATGAGATGTTCATGGGACCGCTTGATGCGGCGATCGCGTGGTCGACGAACGGCCTTGACGGGGCACGTCGCTTCCTCGACCGTGTCTGGCGTTTGTTCGAACAAGCGAAACTCGAAGACGTCGCTGCGACGGCCGACTTTGAGCGCACGTACCATCAGACGGTGAAAAAAGTGACGGAAGATTATGAGGCACTTCGCTTCAATACAGCGATCTCGCAACTCATGGTCTTCATCAACGAAGCTTACAAACAAGACACGTTACCGAAGCAAGAGATGGTCAACTTCATCAAGATGCTCGCTCCGGTCGCACCACACTTGGCTGAAGAGTTGTGGGAGCGTCTAGGGATGGCAGAAGAATTGACGTATGCGGCGTGGCCGACGTTTGACGAGTCGAAACTCGTCAGCGATACGATCGAGGTCGTCATCCAAGTGAACGGTAAGCTCCGGGCGAAGATGCACGTGACGCGCGACGCTTCAAAAGAAGCACTTGAGGCGGAGGCACTCGCGAACGAGCGTGTACAAGAGTTCACTGAAGGAAAAACGGTCCGTAAAGTGATCGTCGTCCCAGGTAAACTCGTCAACATCGTCGTAGGATAAGTTAAGGAATGTGTGACATTGTCACACGTTCCTTTCTTTTTGGGGATGCCGTTTTCTTTTTGAGGCGGTTTTGTTACACTAAAGGGCGACACTGAATATAAAGGGGACTAAGCGTCCATGAAACGATCTTACGTACTGTACACGACATTGTTTGCGGTCGTGGTCGGCGTGATTCTTTGTTACGTGTTCGTTTTTTCAGACGAAGACATTCAAAGCCAAATCGCTGCGACATTTGAAAAGATTGAGATTCAAACGAGTCATCAAGCGACGTCGATGCCTCCGGTTGAAGCCTCGCCAGACGAAGAAGACATCGATACGACCGATGCGCTCGAACAAATACAGAATATTGACGAGGTTTACTATAGCGACACGATCGGGGCTTATTTGGTCTTGACGAAAGATAACGACTTCTTTGAAGTGAGCGGAAACGCGAATCGAGTGAACGCTTCGCTCAAGCTCGAGACCGAGAATCAATCGTTCCCGCTCGGTGACTTTATCGGGATGCGTATGATTGCAGAAGATAAAATTTATGCCGTCACATCGACCGGTGTCATCGTGACGATCGAGCGAGAAGAAGGACGTTGGATGGAGCGCGAACGAAAAGCAATCGGCGGGCTTGTTTCGACCGATCGGCTGTTCGGGCTCGGTTACGACCAAGAGACGGAACGGCTCATCATCATGAACCGTACGGCAGCGGCACCGGATATCGAACTCATCTACGTTCAAGAACGGATTATGAAGGCGGAAACGCCGGATGAAGCCGAAGCGACACCGGATGAGGAAGCCGAACCAGCAACGGATGAACCGACCCAATCGGCTGAAGAAACGATCGAGACGGATGCTGTCTCTCCGGAAGACGAGGCACTTCAATCGGAAGGAACGGAAGAAACAGAAGACGTCGAACCGTTGACGGAGTGGACGATTGAATCACGCAAGCCGCTGACGACGGAAGGGATGAGTGCCTCGATTCAACAGAAGTTTGAGAAGTTCCGTGGGGTCGGTCTTGTCGAACGGCAAGGACGGATTTACGTCCTTGATTCGGAAGAACTCGTGTTATACACGATCAACCCAGGCGAAGGGACGATGAACGGTCAAATGGTGACGCCCCGCGTCTACGGTTCGACCGGCATGTTCCTGCAAGACAATGAAATTTTTGCAATCGTACGACCAGACGTGTTCGACCTTGACGCGTTCGTCTCGGTCGACTGATAGGAGCGGATCAAATGAGTAAACGTTATTTTTATGAAGAAGTACGTCAGTTTCACGAAACGTTCGGTCACCCGGAAGCAAGCGTGCCGAGCCCGCTCGAACTTGACCGGGCCGTGAAACGGTCGGTCTGGACGGCAGAAGAAGCGGTCGTCGAATTTTTGCACCAGTCAGCCCGGACGGAAGACGAGTTTTTGCAAGCCGTCGCGACGTTCCAACAAGGGTTTGAGAAAGCCGTGCACAAATCGCTCCAAGAAGCGCCGCCGACGAACGACGTCGACCGGCTCGTCGGTCAAGGGGACGCGCTCACGGACGCACTCTATTTCGTGATGGGGAGTTTCGTCGAGCTCGGGCTCGACCCGGTGCCGCTGTTTGAAATCGTCCAGCGTGCCAACATGGCGAAACTCGGCCCGGACGGATTGCCGATCCTGCGCGCGTCAGACAATAAAGTCATGAAGCCTGAAGGGTGGATGCCACCTGAGCCAGAGCTCGAGGCTGAGGTCCGTCGCCAAATGGCAGAAAAATAAGAGAGCGTGGTCACTAGGACCACGCTCTCAGATTGTTGATGAACCAAATCGTAAACAGCGATCTGGTTCATCTTTTTTTATGTTCGATGGCCTTAAGGCGCTCTGTCTAACATAAAATTGAAGTCGAGTCCGCAGTAGATCGATGTCGACCGTTTACGTTGCTCGTCAGACGGCGCCCCGACTCCTGCAGGAAAGCAATCCGCCGGAGACCCAGCAGCGACGTTAGTCGCGATGCGGCTCCGGGATTACCTGCGGAAAGCGTGGGCGCCGATAGGACGAGCGATATCACTCCTGTTAGTCCACGCTCTCTTTACGTTGTAGGCTCGAGTGTGGAGAATTCCGCCGCATGTGACCCGGCACAGTGGCCGGTCGTGAAAGCGGCCGTAATGTTATAGCCGCCCGTGTATCCATGAATATCGAGCACCTCGCCGGCGAAGAACAAACCGTCTGCTTTCTTTGACATCATCGTCTGCGGGGCGATTTCTTTGACCGAGACACCGCCACCCGTGACGAACGCTTTGTCGAAGTCGAGCGTACCTGTCGCGTGCAGCTCGAACGTCTTGAGACGCGTCGCGACATCGATGACCGATTGTCGTTTCAACTGGCTCGCGTCTTCTTCGCCGAAAGCGAGTTCAGCCAAGAGGAGGTCGAGCATCCGCTCCGGGATGAACCCTTTCCAGACGTTTTTGACGGCACGTTTCGGTTGGGCTTGCACTTGATTCCACAACTCTTGAACGAGCTCGTCGCGCGCTATGTCCGGGAACAAGTCGAGTGACAGTGCGACGATCCGTTCTTTGCTGCGCTTGCGTTCTTTGATCGTATACTGGCTGCATCTGAGTGCGATCGGACCCGAGATCCCGAAGTGGGTGAAGATCATATCGCCGCGGTGCGTCTTGATCGGTTTGCCTTTTTTACCGTGCACGGTGAGTGCGACGTCACGAAGCGACAGTCCTTGCAACTGTTTCGTCCCGATGAACGAATCGTTCAAGAGAATCGGCACTTCGGTCGGGAATAGTTCTGTGATCGTGTGCCCCGCTTTCTCGGCCCACGGGTAGCCGTCGCCTGTCGAGCCGGTGTGGGGGACAGATTGACCGCCGACGGCGATGACGCAAGCCTTGGCCTCGATTCGTTCCCCGTCCTCTAATTCGACCGCTTCGAACTCATTTGCTTCATTAAAATGGAGCGTCTTCACTTTCGCGTTCTTCCGAATCTCGACCCCGAGCGAATCGATGGCGCGGAGGAGCGTGTTGACGACGTCCTGAGCTTTATCCGTCACTGGGAACATTCGGCCGTTGTCTTCTTCTTTCAACGGGATGCCAAAGCCCGTGAACAAATCGATGATGGACTGGTTATCGAACTGGGCAAGGGCGCTATATAAAAAGCGGCCGTTCCCAGGAATGAACTGAATCAACTCGTCGACCGGTTTCCGGTTCGTGACGTTACAACGCCCGCCACCTGAAATGGCGAGCTTGCGTCCGAGCTTAGAGCCCTTATCGATCAAGAGTGTGTTCGCTCCGGCTTTCGCGGCGGCGTAGGTCGCCATCAGGCCGCTTGGGCCACCTCCGATGACGATGACATCTTTCCTCATAGTATCCCTCGTTTCTGTTTCAAACCAACTAGTAAAATTATCGTAACTTTATTATCCGCAACAGTAAGAGTATAATGAGAAACGGTTGTTTTGTAAAACAAGGACATTTCAAACGTTGTATGAATAGATGGAGGTATCTCATGTCATCAAGCGTCAAACAAGATTCAGGACGAGAATCCTTCGTCAAAGGAACGCTGCTCTTATCAGCCGGGAACTTGATTTCCCGTGCGCTCGGACTGCTGTACACGTTTCCGTTCCAAGCGATGGTCGGGATCGCCGGTGTTACATTATACCAAGCGGCATATACGTATTATGCGCTCATGATCGCCATCTCGACGGCAGGGATCCCAGTTGCCGTCTCAAAGTTCATCGCCAAGTATAACGCGCTCGGCGAATACGGCACGAGTCAACGGCTGTTCCGGCAAGGGATGAAGCTGATGCTCGTGACCGGTGTCGTCGCGTTCTTATTGCTCTTTTTTGCCGCTCCATGGTTATCGGAGCTCATGGTCCGCAATTCGGATAATAACCAACAATACATCGATTCATTGACGCTCGTGACGCGTAGCGTCAGTTTTGCGCTCTTGCTCATCCCGGCGATGAGCATGGTCCGTGGTTATTTCCAGGGACATCAAGATATGGCTCCTACGGCCATCTCGCAAGTCATCGAACAGATCGTACGCATCATGTTCTTGCTCAGCGGGACGATGCTCGTCTTGTTCGTGTTCTCTGATTCAGAGTTGATCCGTCCGCTTGCTGACACGCTCGGCGGGACGGCTGCGGTCGAGACGACCGAGCTGAACGGATTAAAAGTCCTCGCCGTGACGATTGCGACGTTCAGCGCCTTCATCGGTGCGATCGGAAGCATCGTCGTCCTCGCTATGTACTGGCGGAAACGGAAAGACATTCATCGACAGACCGACAATCCAGAAGGGACGCCGGTCCGTTCGATGAAATCGCTCTTGCTCGAATTGCTCAGCTATTCGATTCCGATCGTCATGGTCGGTTTATCGACACCGCTCTACCAGTTCGTCGACCAGTTGACGATGGTCAACACGCTCCTTAACGCCGGGAAATCGGTATCTGAGGCGACATCGGCGTTCGGTTTCTTGACCGGTAACGCCCATAAGATCGTCTTGATTCCGGTATCGATCGCGGCCAGTGTGTCGATGGCGACGATTCCGCTCGTCACTCGGTCGTTCACGCACGGGGACATGGATAAAGTCCGCAACCAAGTCAATCATATTTTCCAAGTGTCGTTCTTCGTGACGATTCCAGCCGTCATCGGACTCGTCGCGCTCTCAGAGCCTTTGTTTGGGACGCTCTTCCCGGGTGACCGGGAAGGGTGGGTCTACTTGCTCCATTACGCACCGAGTGCATTCTTCCTCGCCTATTACTCGGTCGCTGCGGCAATTTTGCAAGGGATCAATAAACAATACTTCACGATTTTCGCGACAGCGATGGGGCTCTTGACGAAAGTCGTCTTGAACGTCCCGTTCGTATACGCGCTCGGCGGCATCGGGGCCGGGTATGCGACGATTGCCGGATACATCGTGGCGATCATCCTCATGGTGTGGAAGATTCAGCGGGCACTTCAGTTTCCATATAAACAACTGTTACGTCGCACGATCCTCATGTTTGCGATGGGTGCGGCGATGTTCGTTGCGGTGTATGGGTCGTTGTTCGTCACGCTGAATGACCAACCAAGTTGGAGCAATGACATCGTTGCGACCGTCGTCGGCTTCGGGATCGGGCTCGTCGTGTATGGCTATCTCGGATGGAGAAGCCACTTGGCCGGGAAACTGTTAGGAAAACGATTCCAATATCGGAGGAAAAATAATGCGAATTGATAAGTTGTTAGCCAATATGGGCTATGGTTCACGTAAAGACGTGAAACTGTTATTAAAACAGGGAGCGGTTCGAATCGACGACCAACCTGTGAAAGATGCGAAACGTCACGTCGACACGGACAGTGAGACGGTCACCGTGCTCGGTGAGCCGGTCGAGTACCGTCCGTTCGTCTACTTGATGATGAATAAGCCGGCTGGTGTCATCAGTGCGACCGAGGACAAAGTTGAGTCGACGGTCATCGAATTGATCGACCCGGCTTACGCCCATTACGAGCTGTTTCCTGTCGGTCGTCTCGACAAAGATACGACGGGCCTGCTGCTCATCACGAACGATGGGGCGTTCAACCACGCTCTCATGTCACCGCGTAAACACGTCGACAAGGTGTATATCGCCGAAGTCGACGGTGAGATTGCGGTCGAGGACATCCGCACGTTCGCGGAAGGAGTCGCTCTCGAGGACGGATACACGACGAAACCGGCGCGTCTTGAAGTGCTCAGTCAGACGGGCCAAAAATCGGTCGTTCGCCTGACGTTGTCGGAAGGGAAGTATCATCAGGTCAAGCGGATGATCGCTGCGGTCGGTAAGCACGTCGAACAGCTCGAACGTGTCCAAATTGGACCGCTCGAACTCGATGAATCGTTACAGCCTGGTGAATACCGTGAACTGACTGAAGCAGAAGTCGAACAGTTTTTGTCATGAATCAGGAGTGAAAAGTGAGACCGGATGTCGGAAAGGCATCCGGTCTCATTTTTTATGTAAAAAAAGAGGCCCCGCTCGCGGAACCCCTTGTAATTATATTCAATTTGCCGTCTTCAGTGAACGTTTCGATGACGTCCACGTGCCGCGACTCGGACTTTCTACAAGATTGTTGTATTCAAGTACGTTCAAATCACGCTGGACAGTGCGTGATGTGATGCCGAACTCTTCTACTAGTTCTGAAGTGGTAACGCAATCCCTTTCGTTGATAAATAAATAAATCGACTTAATACGGGTTAGCATACGATCTGTTGAACCTTTCATTGGATGACCTCCCAATGCGTAGAATGGTGAAAGACGAAACCGACGGACGACGAATGAAATATGAAATTGTTATTTTCTAAAATTACATCTTAAGTATAACGCTCCTAAACAGAAAAGCAAGAGAAAAGAACGAACGATTTCAATGTAAAGAACATGTTATGAACGTAAATATCGAATGAAAGAACTGTAAATCATCGATTATATAACTGAAAGACGAACGAAAAATTATTTTCGAAATAAATGTTCGTCTTTCTGACATTTGGATATACTAATAAGGGAGAGAACATTCGCAAAGGGGAGATTGACATGAACTGGAGACAAGAAGTCGACTTACGAAAAGATGCGTTTTTAAACGATCTTAAAGGATTACTTACAATTCCGAGCGTGTTAAACGAATCGAAAACAGGACCGAACGAGCCGTTCGGCCCAGAAGTCCGTCAAGCGCTCGACTATATGCTCGAGCTAGGTCAACGTGATGGCTTTATTACAAAGGATGTCGACGGATATGCGGGACATTTAGAATACGGCGAAGGTGAAGAACTCGTCGGCATCTTGTGCCATCTCGATGTCGTACCGGCCGGGGACGGGTGGACGTATGGGGCGTTCAACCCGACAATCACCGACGGCAAAATTTTTGCACGCGGTAGCAATGACGATAAAGGGCCGACGATGGCTGCCTATTACGGACTGCGGATCGTCAAAGAGCTCGGTTTGCCACTATCGAAACGGGTCCGGCTCATTGCGGGCTGTGACGAAGAGAGCGAGTGGCGTTGCGTCCGTGAGTACTTCAAACAAGAAGAGATGCCGACGTATGGGTTTGCGCCTGACGCCGATTTCCCGATCATCAACGCCGAGAAAGGTCTATACGATGGCGTGCTCAAGCAACTTCCGATCCAGCACGGCACGGGAACGAAACATCACCTCGTCTCGTTCATCAGCGGGGAACGCCCGAACATGGTGCCAGACGTTGCGACAGCGGTGTTGAAAACGAATGAAGTGCTCGAAGACCAATTCGAGGCGTATCTCGAGAAGTATGAAGCGGACGGGACGTGTGTTTTTGAAGAAGGGATGTACACGTTCACAATAAAAGGCGTCGCGGCCCACGCGATGGAACCAGACAACGGGGTGAACGCGGCCTACGTGCTCGCAGGCTTCCTGCTCACGCTCGCGCTCGATATTCAAGGTGAGCGCTACATCGAGTTCGTCCGTCACGTCTTTGCGGACTCACGCGGCATCTCGCTCGGTATTGAAGCGAGCGACGAGACCGGGGATTTGACGATCAACGGTGGCGTCTTCCGCTACAACGACACGGAGCGGATGGCGACGGTCAACATCCGTTACCCGTATACGGCAAAGTTCACGGAACGTCTGCAAAACTTGAAAGAAATCGCGTTGTCATTCGGTTTCGAATTGACGACAAAACACCATATGCCGCCACACCACGTTTCGGAAGACCATCCGCTCGTGACAACATTAGCAGGCGTCTATGAGCGCCAAACTGGTGAATCAGCGCACCTGATGGCAATCGGAGGCGGTACGTATGCCCGCTCGCTCGAAGCCGGCGTCGCGTTCGGCGCGTTGTTCCCGGGAGCGAAAGATGTCGCCCATCAGGTCGACGAGTATATGGAAGTTGAAGATTTATTACGTGCGGCCGCAATCTATGCGGAAGCAATTTACGAGCTCGCTAAATAATAACCTTTGAGAGCTGACTGCATCGGTCGGCTCTCTGTCTGTTAGGAAGGAAGTTGAACGTGAACCAGCAAAAAAAATCGTTTCAATCGATTTATGTCGCCATCTTTTTCGCACAAGGCGCCCTCATCCCTTACATGGCCTTGTTCTTCTCACAAGCACGTTTTGATTTGTCACCAAGTGAGGTCGGGACGATCGTCGCTATCTTGCCCATTTTATCGATTGGTGTACAACCACTCTGGGGCATGCTGGCCGACCGCACGGGCCGAACCCGCGTCTGGTTAATGTTAGCAATGATTGCGGCTGCGGCAATCTCAATCACATTTTTATTTGCGACATCGTACGTCTGGATCATTCTGTTGATGATAGTCTGGTCGATATTTCAATGTGCCCACATTCCGCTCGTCGATATGATGACGCTCGATTACACGTCCCGCGCTAAAGTCGATTACGGAGCCATCCGTTTGTTCGGCTCGGCCGGGTTTGCTATCGCGGTCTTCATGATCGGCCGGATTGCGGATACGTCATGGGGGTTATCGAGTACGTTTCTGCTTAGTGCGATCGTGCTCGTCGTCGGAACCGTCGCCTTGAAGCAAATTACGGATACGGGTGTAACCCATACGACGACAGCAGCCCCGTTCGCTTGGTCAGCCATTTGGAATGCACCGTTCGTGGCGTTTTTAGTCGGCGGCATGCTCGTCTTTGGTCCGATTTACGCAAACAACTACTACTTTGGCATTTATGTGACGAGCATCGGCGGCTCGACGACGCTCGTCGGGACGTTGTTTTTAGTGGCGGTGCTCTGTGAGATCCCGTTTATGAAAGTGGCGCATCAAATTGTCGCACGTCTCGGCACTGTCAACGTACTCGCTGGGGCAGCTTTGATTTCAGCGCTTCGGAACGGTTGGCTCGCACTCGAACCGTCGTTGTGGGTCGTTTGGTTGCTCGCCATCGTTCAAGGACTCGTCGTCGGATTGCTCATTCCGGTTGCACTTCAGTTTGTCCGAAGTCTCGTCAGCTTAAACGTCACCTCGACAGCGATTGGCGTCTATATGGCTGTCACATCGGGCTTGGCGACGGCCGCATTCAATCAGTTGAGCGGGATTATCATTGAAGTAGACAGCATTATCGGTGTATTTTGGATGTACACAGCAGTCAGTGTCATCGGCGCGATTTTATTCTTGGGACTGAGACGGTTCCGTGAGAAAGGATGACGAGCGATGTCGACACATTATTTTATAGCGCTCCCAATCGAAGCGCGACAGTTTGAACAAATCCAACGGGACATCTTACCGTTTTATTCCTATCGCCGCGTTTATCGACCAGAGGAATTTCATTTGACGCTTCAATTTTTAGGGGCATTAGACGATGACCAAGTAGAGGCAGTCAAAGAGATTACTCGAGACGTGGCGCACGAAACGGCGCCATTCACGTTACGTTTTCAGCAGATTGATCATTTTGGGAGACCCGATCGTCCGCGCGTGCTGACAATCATCCCGAATCCGTCTGTAGCGCTTTCGACATTCGTCAGTACGCTTCGGCGCAAATTGGCAGAAGAGATTTCAGCAATCGATCGGAAACCGTTCGCAGCACACGTCACCCTTGCAAAGAAATGGGATACCGGCGAGCGGATCCCTTATATCGCACCTGCGTTTGACGTGGAAGAAGCAATCACAGAAGTAGTGCTCTATCGAATCAATCCGACAAAGACTCCTGCCTATGAAGCAGTTGAAGTATTTCCGCTAGCGCATTCAGAGGAGGACACATGGCGATCCCGATTAAAATTTTTGACGTAATTTCTAAATATGAACGGAACATGCTCGATCAATTCAATCGTTTTCAAGAGTATATCGAATCCGATACGGCGCGAATGCGCAGACTCTACGACTCAAATCGGCTAACTCCGCCGGAAATCATGGAGTTTGAAAACCCGTGGTGGAAATTTTGGCGTCGTACGGAGCGCATCGAGCTCGAAGCGAACCCGTTGACGGAAAAACAATTTCAAACGCTGCTCACAAACCGGCGCCGCATCCAAAAGCTTCAATTTGCGTGCGAAGGGGCAACAGAAGCGGATATGCCACTATTAGCTTTTTTGCGGGACTATAGTTATCGGCATATGCTCACAGAATGGAACGAGCATCACTTTTTCATGTATCGTCCTGTCGTCGAGTGGAACGGGGCCATGGTTGAACTAAGCCATATCATCGTTGGGCCGTCGCATATTTATCTCGTTGAATGGCTTGAAGGTGACCGCAGCATCTATCACGTATCGAAACAGAAGACTTGGATTCATCAACCACTCAAAGGGGAAAATAAACGTGTAGTCAATCCGCTCATCGCATTGACACGCACCGAAGAAATCGTAAGGCAGTTTCTTCCGTCCTATGATGGGGTCATCCAAAAAGTGGCGTTGGCTCCGAACGGCTATTTCGATCATGTGCCGGAGACACGCGCGACCCAGTTTGTTTCACGGTCGGATTACGACCAATGGATGAAACAAGTCAATGCGAGGGCATCCATCGTGAAAGCCCAACAAATTCGAGATGTGGCGAAACTTCTAGATACGACAGCACAGATGCCGTTTCGACAATTTTTGGATCAGTAGGAGAGGATGGAACGAGTATGTATCACACACCTGATCAACAGGCGACAACGCATGTGACAATCGAGCGGGCAACGCTCCTCTCATTTGAGACGGTTCGACTCGAAGTCATCGCCGAATATGAGTCCATTCCAGTACAAATCGAACAAAATGGGCGCCCTGTTACTTACGTGGTGCTCGAAGAACGATCAACTGAGGCCGGGACGATTGAACGGGACATCCGTCTCGCGCGCCCGGTAACGCTGGAATCGGTTTATACCGTATTTCATCCTGGACATAAAACAATCGTGGTCGTCCCGAGAGAAATTGTCCAGACGAATGAATTTGAACGCAGATACGCCTACGATGGACCGCTCGGACTCCTCTTTGGCATAAATGTGATTGACGTATTCGTCTGGTCACCTGTCGCTTTCTCGATTTGGGTGACGGTGCATGATGAAGACACGCATCGGGAAATCGAGCGATTTCGGATGACGCGTGGTAGCCGCGGCGTCTGGCATGCCGAGGTGCCAAAAGGTTACGAAGGTTTACTGTACCGTCTTCAAGTCAAAACACCGGTCGAAACGAACGATATCGTCGACCCTTACGCGAAAGCCGTCAGCCTGAATGGCGAATTTGGCGTATTGGTCGATGTCGAAGCCGAGATTGCGAAACACGTTGAACCGGTGTTACGGCCGCCGCTCCGAAAAGCGACTGACGCCGTCATCTACGAACTTCATATCCGCGACTTCACGAGCCACCCCGCTTCGACGAGCCGTCTAAACGGATTGTACGGCAGCATCGTCGAAACCGGGATTCGGACGACCGGTGACAAGAGTGCCGGTCTCGATTACTTGAAAGAGTTAGGCGTCACACATTTACAATTGCTCCCGGTGCATGACTTCGGCAGCGTCGACGAGTTGACACGCATGCCTTATAACTGGGGGTACGACCCGATTCATTGGTTCGCTTTAGAAGGGAGCTACGCCTCAGACCCAAGCGCCCCGACAACAAGAGTGCTCGAATATGCCCGAATGGTGAATGAGTTACACAAAACCGGGATGCGCGTCGTCGTCGATGTCGTCATGAACCATGTGTTCATTCGTGAACAGTCGTCGCTCGAAGCGCTCGTGCCGTATTATTATTTCCGGTATGAGCACGACGGAACGGTCGCAAATGGTACCGGTGTCGGGAATGACACAGCGTCTGAGCGGTATATGATGCGTCGCATGATTGTCGATTGCATCACTTATTTTGCGACGACGTATCAAGTTGACGGTTTTCGATTCGATTTGATGGGGATCCATGATGTGGAAACGATGAACCAAGTTCGGACGTCGCTTGATAAAGTCGACAGGTCTATCTTGATCTATGGAGAAGGTTGGGATTTGGCGACACCGCTCGGCCCGTCCTTGAAGGCGTCTTCCCACAATGCGGCGCATATGCCACGAATTGGTCATTTTAACGATATGATGCGAGATGCGCTGAAAGGTTCCTCGTTCAACGAGCGCGAGCGCGGCTTCGTATCCGGGAACGAATGGCGGGAGTGGGAACTTCGTGAATGCATCACCGGTGCCGTTCAGATTCCGAACGTCACCGTCGGTCGGTTCCCGAGTCCGCAATATACGATCAATTATGTGGAAGCGCACGATAACTATACGACGTTTGATAAATTGCTGCTCGCTTGTGAGGATACGGATGAGACGACGAGGTTACGGATGCAACGGCTGGCCACAGCGATCGTCATCACATCACAAGGCGTTCCGTTCCTTCACGCCGGACAAGAGTTCGGTCGGACGAAACAAGGCGTAGAGAACAGCTACAACGCCCCTGATCGGATCAATCATTTTGATTGGGACCTTCGTGACAGTCGGGCGACAGAAGTGGAGTATGTGAAAACGCTGCTCAAGTTACGCCGGCGCCACACGTGTTTCCGATATGATACCCGGCAAAAAGTAGTCGAGCAGTTCAAGTTTCTCCCGTCGCCGCCTGGTGTGATCGCTTACGAACTGACAGCAAGCCATTCTTACGATGCTTGGCAGCGAGTGCGTGTGTATTTGAACGGGACGTTCGAGCAAGTGACGTTCCAAGCAGAAGGCGACTGGAACGTATACGTGCAAGGGGATAAGGCGAGTTTGACACCGATTGTTCGAAACCCGAGTCAGATTCAAGTCGAGTCGTTGTCAATGACGATTATCGCGTGTTAATATTGTGATTGTATCTTTTTAACTTCCAATGAGATTTGAGCGTGATGAACATGTATTCAGATATAATCGGTGCCCTCGGTGAAGAGTGGACAGTGGCTTCCGCAGGCGGGATTACGGGTGAAGCGTACGTAGCGACGACGCACCAACAAAAAATCTTTGTTAAACGGAATTCGTCTCCATTTTTAGCGATTCTATCCGCCGAAGGCATCGTCCCGAAACTATTGTGGACGAAGCGGATGTTCAACGGAGACGTTCTCAGTGCCCAACAGTTCATCGAAGGTCGCGAGTTATCGCCTGCCGACATGGAGCGTTCCGAAGTGGCGGCGCAACTCGGAAAGATCCATCATTCGAAAGAGCTATTATTCATGTTACAGCAGTTAAACCATACACCGGTCACTTCAGAACTGTTGTACCGGCAATGTGCCGCCTATGAGCAAGATGAGGCAGATGAGACGATCGATGAGGCGGTCCGTTGGTTATCAGACCATCGGCTGCCCGATGACGAGCGCGAACTGGTCGTTTGTCACTCTGACCTCAATCACAATAATTGGATTGAGGATGAGTCGGGACTTCTTTATTTGACCGATTGGGACGACGCCATTATCGCGGATCGCGCGTTTGATTTGGCGATGGTCGTCTATAGCTATGTCGATGAAGTCGATTGGGAAGAGTGGTTCAGCCATTACGGGATCACGCTGACCGCCGATCTTCATTACCGGATGCACTGGTACGCGATTGCCCAGACGGTGTTGACCATCTATGGTGAACAGAGCGCCATGGCAAGAGCTGAAGGTTTGACCGTGCTTCGTGAGCTTCTCGACGAAGCGGATGAACGGACGCAATGAAAAAAGGGATGGCTCACGAATGTGAGTCATCCCTTTCGATATACATCAGACATCTTCAGGTTTCATAAAGTACGCCCAGACGAACGTAGCGATGACGGCGCCGAAAAACGTGAGCGGGGCCGCATAAAAGATTAAGAATTGATCTAACGTGCTCATTGATTTAACCTCCTTGTGAGGGATGATTCATGTTCATTAAACAATGATTTCGTGTATAATCGCAAGGGGACTGCTCGCGTGAAGCGGCTCAGTCAGCAGAAACTTGAACATTTCATGAACGAAAGGTAGGATTTCAATGCGCTTACGCCATAAACCTTGGGCTAAAGACTATATGCAAGCCCAAGAACATGTATTTATCACGAATCCCGAACAGTTGAAAGGGAGTTGGAAAACCGAATTCGGTAACGACAATCCACTCTTTATCGAGGTCGGTTCTGGGAAAGGGCAATTCGTTCTCGGGATGGCCCAACAGTTCCCGGACGCCAACTTTATCGCCATCGAGCTATTCGAGAGCGTTGCCGTCTCGATCGTCCAAAAACTCGTCGAAACGCCGATGCCAAACGTACGCGTCTTGACCGTCGATGCGAAGCAACTCGTCGATTACTTCGAAGCAGGGGAAGTCGACCGCGTTTACTTGAACTTCTCGGACCCTTGGCCGAAGACGAGACATGCGAAGCGTCGCTTGACGTATAAGACGTTTTTAGCCACATACGAAGCGATTCTGCCTCGCGGGGGCGAAATCCACTTTAAGACAGACAACCGAAGTCTGTTCGAATATTCGCTCGAGAGCATGAGCCAATACGGCATGTACTTCACGGATATTTCACTCGATTTGCACGCAAACGAACCGGGTGACAACGTTCGTACCGAGTACGAAGAGCGCTTCAGCGCCATGGGTCAGCCGATCTACCGGATGGAAGCAGCGTTCCGACCGAAAATTTGACACGCTTTTTTCTTATTTTGATAGCATTTTCTTCACACTTTTTTCTTTCTTCTTGGTACAATAGGAATGACGCTAAATTGGAATTAGAGAAGGGGGAATATGGGGATGTTGAAAAAAGCATGGGCAAGCCTGCTTGCAGTAATCTTCATTCTAACAATCGCACCACTCAATACCTCGGCAAACGAGGCGTTCTTAGACGCACTCGAAGAGGATTTGAAAGCGACGCATTACGACTATAAAGAAGGAACGGCTAAAATCGTCAAAGAAGAGACGCTCACGCACTCGAACGGCAACGAAGTCATCGCAGCGGTCGTCGAACTCGATACGGTACGTGACGGCATCTTCATCACACGTAAGACGGAGTTCCATTATTACGATGCGACGGACAACAAGATTCTTGCAACGGCTGACCTTGTCGAAGTCGAAGGTGCGACCGAGTTTTCGGACGCGAACATCGACATGCTCGGTCAACAGATCATCTACTGGCTGCCGGTCTTGATCATGTTGCTCTTAATCGCGGTTCCGGCGCTCATTCTTTTCTTCGTCGTACCACGCTTCTACTCGACGACAGATTACATGAATCCGATTTATGAGAAAAACGATAATCCACGTTAAAAAAGAGCCGAGAGGCTCTTCAGCTTGTTGACTAACATCAATAGAATCGCTCGTCCTTCCGGCGCCCACGCTTTCCTGCAGGAGTCGGGGCGCCGTCGGACGAGCAACGCAAACGGTCGCCATCTGGCGGCCGTTTGTCTTTTTCTGAGGCCTCGATGGCCGACGAGAAAAGCCCTGGATATGTTCTTAGAACCGATGAAAACGGAAAACGGTATGTATGGACCGTCACCGCCTCCGAACAGGAAGGGAATCATCATGAACCGATCCGCACCGAAGCCTCGTTAGACCAGGTGGTCCCGAAAAACCACCTCGTCCGTAAGATTGACCGCCATGTCGACTTTTCCATCGTCCATCGCGCCAACCTTATGGCAGCCACCGCATAAAACATGAAGAAGTTGGCCAGTTCACTGGCCTGGAGAGACTGTATACATACCATTTTTTCAATCTTGTGCCGGGCAGAGCGCCTCAAGGTCATCGAACATAAAAAAAGATGAACCAATTCGCTTTTCGCGAATTGGCTCTTTTTTTACGTCATTTTCAACTGTTCCATAATTTGATCAAGACCCATGCCGTTTCCTGAAGAGACGGCTGCGACGAACGCGCTCTCGACAATCGGGCCGTCATAGAACTTGATTTTCTTATCGCCTTCATACATATCGATGGCAAGCTCAGCGTTCATCGTCGCCGATCCGATATCGGACAGGATGAGTGCCTCTTTGCCGACGGTTTCGATGGCCTCGAGGATACGGGTCACATCGGTTCCGATACTGCCGTCTTCTAGTCCGCTCGCAAGATGAATCGGAACGGCTGGAGCCATCTCTTTCATCAAATCTTGAATCCCTTCACCAATTTTAGCGCTATGCGAAACGATGATGAGCTCTACGATGTCAATCGACCTCCTTCATGATCGCTTTCAAGACGATTGAACTGGACAACGCGCCAGGGTCGATTGTACCGCGAGAGTTCTCTCCGAAGTATGAGGCGCGGCCTTTCGTCGCGAGCATCCCCTCCGTCTCATTGACGAGATGATCCAACTTTGAGGTGAAATCATCTGATTCACTCAAACCGTCTAAAAATGGCTCCCAGACGTCGACCATTGTCTTTTGCCCGGCGGTGGACTTGCCACGAGCTTTGATCGCAGCCGTCCCTTCCTCTAGCGCTTCTTTCACGAGCGCGAAGTCGGCCTCGGTCGCGTCACCAAATTTCGGTGCTGCTTTGACGAATGCCGAACCGTAGAGTGGACCGGCCGCACCACCGACTTTTGACATGAGCGTCATCCCGACTTTCTTACTCAACTCACCGAGAGAAGCGTACTCATCGTCGAGGATCGCAACGACCGCATCAAAGCCGCGTGACATATTGATGCCGTGGTCACCGTCCCCGATCGCCCGGTCTAGGTCTGTCAGTGTATCTTTATTCGCTTCAATCTCAGATTGGGCATGGCGTAGCGCTTGTTTGAACCCTTCAATCGTCAACATCGATTAAACACCTCGTTTGTTAGATTTTGAAACCGAGCGCCGCTGATGGCGCGTCAAGATAACTTGTCAATTCATCGTCGAGCGGTAACAGGGTGATGGAGAAACCATGCATCTCGAGAGATGTCATATAGTTACCGACGTATTTACGTTTTAACGTGTAACCAGCTGCTTCTAATTTTTTGGCAACGAAGTGGTACGTCACGTAAAGCTCAGACAGCGGTGTCCCACCCATACCGTTGACCATGACGGCGACTTCTCCAGGCTCGACTTCTTTTGTCAAATGTTCGAGTAGGTCGTCGACAATCGAATCGACGTCGGTCGTCGGTTTCCGTTCGACACCGCGCTCGCCGTGAATCCCGATTCCGATTTCCATCTCTTCCTCGTTCAGGTCAAAGCCGGGTTTACCGCTCACGGGCATGTAGCACGGCTCGACCGCCATTCCCATCGAGCGGACGTGAGATGCGACTTTCTCGGCAAGCGCTTTCACTTCTTCCAATGACTTCCCGCTCGCTGCTGCGGCTCCGGCAATCTTATGCACGAACACCGTGCCCGCTACGCCACGGCGGTCTTCTTTATTCGCAATCGCGACGTCATCAGCGACGACGACGTGATCGACTTTGATCCCTTCGGCGTCGGCGAGTTCGCCGGCTAGTTCAAAGTTCATGACATCACCAGCATAGTTTTTGACAACGAGTAACACACCATTGCCGCCGTCTGCCGCTTTGATGCCTTCGAGTACCATGTCTGGGGTCGGGGACGTGAACACTTCACCACAGACAGCGGCGTCGAGCATCCCATCGCCAACGTAACCGGCGTGTGCAGGTTCATGCCCGCTTCCGCCACCTGAGACGAGTCCGACTTTTCCGGACTTGGCGCCGTCCGCTCTGCAGATGACGTTCACCCCTTCGACGCGACCGTACAGTTCAGGATGGGCGTGGACCATCCCTTCGACCATTTGCGACACAAGTTCACTTGCTTCACCAATCAGTTTTTTCACGTGGGATCACTCCTTTTTAAGTTTGAAAACTACCATTCTCAATTTTCCACTCTTTCGAACGGACTAAACAAAAAAGTCGGCGAATTGTTTCGCCGACTTTGTTTCATGCATATTCAAGTAAAGCGCCAGTCTCTGAATCGACCGTGAATTGGTACGTTTTTTCTTCGTCGCTCTCGAGGACCGAAATCCCGCCTTTGTAAACATCATACTCACGACCGTCATAAGTATAAATCTCTGGTGATGCCGAGATCCATGCGCCTTGGACGTGACCTTTCGCTGAGAATGCCCGTTTCGTGTACTCGAGCGCATCTTCAGCCGATAAGCTTCGTTCATCTAACACTTTTTTCGTCATAAGTGCGGCAACGACGGCAACCCCGATTCCAACTAACCAATACCTTTTCTTCATATGACTACCTCCCCTTGAACTATGGCTATCACATACATCGTACCAAAACCTGTACCCCATTGGAATGAAAAGCATTCGCTTCCATCGAAATATTCTGTATATAATGAGACCAGAACGAGTGAAAGGATGAAATAAAATGGAACAAAAAACGAGAGAATTATTTAAGACGTTGACAGAATTGCCAGGAGCGCCTGGTTTCGAATCAGAAGTTCGGCAATTTGTCCGCGATCGGATCACCCCGCACGTCGATGAAGTGATGACGGACGGAATCGGTTCAATCTTCGGGAAACGAGTCGGGGACGAGTCGGGACCACGCATCATGGTCGCCGGTCATATGGATGAAGTCGCGTTCATGGTCACACGGATCACAGAGAACGGCATGCTGTACATACAACCGCTCGGCGGCTGGTGGAGCCAAGTGCTGATGGCACAACGGTTCGACATCATAACATCGAACGGGAAAATCCCGGGTGTCGTCGCCTCGACGCCTCCGCATTTACTCGGGCCTGAGGCACAGAACAAACCGATGGAAATCAAGCAGATGTTCATCGATATTGGTGCCGACTCAAAAGAAGAGGCGGAGTCATGGGGCGTCCGGCCAGGAGTTCCTGCCGTGCCGACGAGTGAATTCACTCCGCTCCACCATCCGAAAAAAATTATGGCCAAAGCATGGGACAACCGCTACGGCGTCGGTCTCGCCGTCGAGTTGCTCGAAGAAACGACCAAAGCAGATCACCCGAACATTTTGTTCTCGGGTGCGACTGTCCAAGAAGAAGTCGGCCTGCGCGGGGCCCAGACGGCTGCCGAGATGATTCAGCCGGACGTCGCGCTCGTGCTCGATGCGTCGCCAGCCAATGATGCTTCCGGCAATAAGACGGAATTCGGTCAGCTCGGCGAAGGCGCGCTCATCCGGATTCTTGACCGCGTCATGGTCATGTCTCCTGAGATGCGTGACTTCTTGCTCGATACAGCGTCAGATGAAAACATTAAGACACAATATTTCGTGTCACCAGGTGGGACGGACGCAGGTCGTATCCATATGAGTGGGCAAGGTGTGCCGACCGCCGTCATCGGCGTCGCAGCCCGTTACATTCATACGCACGCCTCGATTTTGCACACGGATGACTACGATGCGGCCAAAGCGCTTCTAAAAGCGCTCGTCAAACGGTTAGACCGCTCGACGATGGAAACGCTTCGCGCATCCCGTTAATGAACGACGCCACTTTAACCGAGTGGCGTTTTTTTCTGTTGATATTTACCGGGAAAAGATTATACTGATAAAAGTGTGAAGACAGAAACTTTACGACTGACAAGACAATAGAAAGAGGGGTGAATCCCATGCTCAAGAAGAAAGGGATCACGCTCAGCCCGTCACTCTACTTTGTGACGGCGCTCAGCTATATGGCACTCGGATTATTCAGTACACTCATTATCGGGTTGATCATGAAGACGATTGGCGGACAATTGCTCGGCACGAGCGTTAGCGGTCTCGGTGATACACTCCAACAAATCGGAGACGTCGCCATAAGTTTGACGGGACCAGCCATCGGGATTGCAATTGCCTATGCGCTCCAGGCTCCGCCACTCATCTTGTTTTCAGCGCTCGTCGTCGGGACGTTCGGCTATGAGTTCGGGCCGGCGGGTAGTTACGTCGCGACGCTTCTTTCGGTCGAACTGGCCAAACTCGTTTCGAAGTCGACGAAGCTTGATATTTTAGTGACGCCATTCACGACGATCGCGATCGGCTACTTGAGTGCGACGTATATCGGGAAATATGTCGGTCTGTTCATGACCCAACTCGGCACGTGGATCGAGTGGGGGACTGAACAACAACCGCTCGTTATGGGCGTCATCGTCGCGACGCTCATGGGTCTCGCGTTGACGGCCCCGATTTCAAGCGCGGCCATCGCGCTCATGCTCGGGCTTAGCGGGATCGCCGCCGGTGCGGCGACGGTCGGTTGTGCGGCCCAAATGGTCGGGTTCGCGATCACGAGTTACCGTGACAACGGCATCGGCGGATCGGTTGCTCAAGGGATCGGCACGTCGATGCTTCAAGTCGGGAATATCGTCAAAAATCCATGGATCCTACTGCCCCCGACGGTTGCCGGTGCGGTGCTAGCCCCGATCGCCATCTTGTTGTTTGAATTAGAGAGTGTCGCGGCCGGAGCCGGGATGGGGACGAGCGGCCTCGTCGGTCCGATCGTCATGCTCGAAACGATGGGCTTCAGTTGGCATACGTTGATCGTCGTCTTCGGTTTCTTGATCGTCGGTCCGGCCATACTCAGCTATGCGGTATATCAAGTATTGACCCGGATGAACCGGATTCAGCCGAATGATATGAAAATCGAATATTGAACCGACACACAAAAATAAGCGTCTCGCCAAGTTGCGAGACGCTTATTCATTTGACGCCGAGCAGATCACCAGCCGAAGAAGTTACGGACGGTCTCGACGGTTTCGCGCGGGATTCTAAAGCTGACGAAGAACAGCGTGAGTATCAATGCGTAGATGGGAAGTAAAAAACGTTTCCTGACAATCGGCAAGTAGCGGACAAGGCGTTTCAATCCACGTTCTACGATGTAAATGATGGCGAATCCAACGATGAGCCAAACGAGAATCTGACTTCGTGTCTTATCTGTATCGATGAACAAGTACCCGTAGCGGAGAATAGAGAGCATTCCGACGGCGCCGACGAGCTGTTCGAGTGGGTGTTTCATATCCGGATTTAATTGTTCACGCGTCCATTTTGTCATATCGTCACCTTTTTCAAATAGTCTTCGCCCTTGATTATAGCAAAACACGAGAGCGGATTGTGAGAACGGACTTATGCTATCATTAACGAGGAAAATAGAACAGGAGTGATGAAGATGAAACGACTGACAACGATGACTGAATATACGGAAGCGAAGCAAGGAAAGACTGTGTTTATGTTCTCGGCGACATGGTGTGGCGATTGCCGCTTCCTCGATCCGTTCATGCCCGAACTTGAATCAAAGTTCAATGAGTGGACGTTCTACTACGTCGACCGTGACGAATGGATGGAGCTCGCACAAGAACTCGATATTTTCGGAATTCCGAGTTTTGTCGCTTTTAACGGTGGGCAAGAAGTGGACCGCTATGTCGGACGCGAACGTAAAACGCCGGAGCAAGTCGAAGCATTTCTTAGCGAGTTAGGGTGATCTAGATGGAACGGAATGAACTGCGTCGAGCGATCGAACGTCAATTCACTGACGGGTATCGGACGTCTTATGACAGAGAAAATGAAGTGTTGCGAATCGAACGGGCAGCTGACCGGTTCGGCGTCAACATTCGACTGGCCCCACTTGTTGCCAAAGCAAAAGTTCGCGGCAATGTTGCGGTTGAAGAAGTCGTCGAATATATAAAAACGGCCCTTACAGCCGACCAAGAGATTGAATTAGTCGGCAATGAAGCCCAAATTTTCCCGGTCATTCGGGCCGGTTCGTTCTCGACAGAAACAAAAACCGGACAAGCGCTCGTCATGACACCGCATACGGCGGAGACGGCCATCTACTATGCCCTCGACCTTGGCAACGGGTATCGTTTGATTGAAGAGCGGCATTTGAATGCGACGATGACGAAAGAGCGAGTCGATCAAGTGGCGCGGGATAACGTGAAAAAGTTACCGACCGACTTAAAAGAAGACGATGTCGCCGGCAACAAATTCTATTTCCTATCTGCCCGTGACGGCTACGAGGCGTCTCGTATCCTCAATGACGAATTTTTACGGGTCATGGATCGACGAATCGAAGGAGACATGTTAGTCGGGGTGCCGCATCAAGATGTGATGATCATCGCCGATATCCGGAACGATCAAGGATACGACGTGATGCAACAGCTCATGTTCGACTTTTTTACGAACGGACGCATCCCGGTGACAGCTCTTGCGTTTCATTATGAGGACGGCGTTCTCGAACCAATTTTTATTGTTGGAAAAAAGAACCCACCAACGGACGCATAATCTGCTAAACTATTTGTGTCTAGTTTGAAAGAAGGGGCGTATTTACGTATGCAAATTAATGCTTTTTATAACCGTGAAGGAATTGGCGATGTTCTCATGGTGTTGTTAAAAGAAGGTGATCGCCATCATCAAGTCGTCGAACGAAAAGACGATGTCGCCATCGTTAAAGCGGCGGACGGATCAGTGAACGGCTACAACGTGTTCAATGCGAGTAATTATTTCAATGTCAGTGACTGGCATGGGTCGGTCGACTTGACGGCAGAATTGATTGAGACGCTCGGTGTCATTTTACGTAAGCAAAATATCGAAGCGGATTTATCGGGCGTCGACTTCACACCGACGTTCGTTGTCGGTTATGTCGAATCGGCTGAGAAACATCCCGATGCGGATAAATTATCGATCTGCCAAGTCGAGATCGATCAAGGTACGGTTCAAATCGTTTGTGGAGCACCGAACGTTGCGGCCGGGCAGAAGGTCGTCGTCGCGAAACCAGGAGCGGTCATGCCGTCTGGTCTCATTATCCGGCCGTCTAAACTCCGTGGCGAGAGCTCGCACGGGATGATTTGTTCAGCACGCGAGTTGAACCTTCCTGATGCACCGCAAGAAAAAGGGATTTTAGTGTTAGATGACGAATATGAAGTAGGGAAAGCATTTGAAATCGGTCGCTAAACTCGACCGATTTTTTGCTAAATTAGGATTGAGTGAAAAAGCGAGGAATCGACTATGGATGCATATGAACGTTCATTAAAACAGCAAGCAGAGCGAATTCGGCGCGAACTATCCCAAGAAGGGAAGAAGAGTGCGCCTGCACCAAAACCTGAACCAACGGGCGAGTTCATTCCGTCTGACGTCCCATCTCCGATTTATGGATATGCGCGACCGAAACCAAAGATCAACTTACCGACCGAGCATTCGCCCGAGACGAGGGACGATCTGTCCATCAATCAAAGCGAGCCTGATATTGATCCAGAACCATCGACTGTAGTGCCTGTTACCGAGGAAATAGTCGTCGACGAACCTGTGCAAGTTACAGAACCTTTCGTTCCAGACGAGGTTGTCGTGGAAGTGAACGAGTCGGTGGAGTCTCCATTCGTGGTAGAGGAAACGATCTCGGCAGAACATCAGACTGTGGCCGAGCCTTCTGAGCCAGAAGAGGCGACTATTTCCCAGGAAACGTCTGACGTGAGCGCTGATGAGTCTTCTGTGTCGGAGGCCGACAACGCATCCGACTCGTCGAGTGATCTGAAACCGTTACTCGGAGACGTATCTATTTTAGAAGACGGTTTTGCCTCGGTGTTCATGGGTTCGACCCATTTGAAAACGTCAAAGATCGTCGTCCGTGAAGAAAAAGAAGAGGCAGCTTCAACGGACGTTTCAATCGGAGTGACATCGGTCGAAGAAGTAGCTCCTGTCGTCGAGGATGTTGCAAAAACATTACAGACCGATACCGACGAGCCCTTTCACGCTCTTGACGAAGCCGAGTTGACACCTGCTGTCAACGTGTCTTACAAAGCGGATAGCCCTCCATTGAACGTCATGATGACTCCGCAAGACCGGATGGCGATGTACCGCAGCCGACGCCTTGCTCAAAAAAACAATAATCTGTAATAGCACGACTCCATGAGTTTTGCTATAATGACAAAGGTTTGTCGCTTTTTCTGCAAACCGCAATGAATTAGGGGGGCTATTTACAGATGAACCGTTATCACTTCGTCGGAATTAAAGGAACGGGCATGAGTCCTTTAGCTCAAATTTTAAATGATATGAACAATGAAGTCCGAGGTTCGGACGTTGACAAAACATTTTTTACAGAAGAAGCATTGAAACGGAAAGGTATCGAAATTCTTCCGTTTGATCCTGAAAATATTACTGAAGGTCAAATCGTCGTTCAAGGAAATGCGTTCACTGACGATCATCCTGAAATCTTGCGCGCGCGTGAGCTCGGTTTGACGATTTATAAATATTACGAGTTCCTTGGTGAACTAGCGGATCATTATACAAGTGTCGCCATCACAGGATCGCATGGAAAGACGTCTACTACGGGTCTGCTCGCTCATGTCATGCGTGGGATTGAGCCGACGTCATTCTTGATCGGAGACGGTACGGGCGAAGGCGTGGAAGACTCGAAAAACTTCGTGTTTGAAGCGTGTGAGTATAAGCGTCACTTCCTTTACTATCGCCCAGACTATGCGATTATGACGAATGTCGATTTTGATCATTCAGATTATTTCTCTGGCTTAGACGATGTCATTGATGCGTTCCAAGAAATGGCGAAACAAGTGGAAAAAGGTATTATCGCTTGTGGTGACGATGAGAATCTTCAACAGATTCAAGCGAACGTGCCGATCGTCTATTACGGGTTTGGTGCCCATAACGATTTCCGTGCCGAAAACGTGAACTCGACGGATAACGGGACGACGTTTGACGTCTATTTGCGTGACGATTTCTATGGGACGTTCCGCATTCCGGGATATGGTAACCACAGCGTCTTGAACGCCCTTGCCGTCATCGCGACGTGCGACTACGAGAACTTATCGAAAGATCTTGTGAAAGAGCGCCTCGAGACGTTCAACGGCGTTAAACGCCGTTTCAGTGAATCGACGCTCGATGGGCAAGTCCTGATCGATGATTACGCGCATCACCCGCGCGAAATCAGTGCCACCGTCGAAGCGGCACGTAAAAAGTACGCCGGACGGGAAGTCGTCGCGATTTTCCAACCGCATACGTACACGCGTCTCAAGTCGTTTATGGATGACTTCGCGTCATCACTCGCCGAAGCGGACGCCGTTTATTTGTGCGATATCTTTGGCTCAGCCCGAGAACAAGAAGGAACGGTCACGATCGAAGACCTTCAATCGCGGATCGACGGTGCGAACGTATTGAAACGTCCTGATGTCGGCGTTCTCCGTCAACATCGTGATGCGGTCTTGTTGTTCATGGGAGCAGGAGATATTCAGACGTATCAACGCGAGTATGAGAACTTCGTCAAACTCGAAGCGTAAGTTGTGAGCGGATGGCCCGGGCCATTCGCTTTTTTTTGTGTTTAAACTCGAATAAAGAAGGAAATAGTATTATCGACTGAACACAAAAAAGGAGATGTTAAGGATGGCAAGCCAAGGCTCATTGAATACGTTGAACAAAGAGGTGGCCAACTACGGCCTATTATTCGTCAAACTTCATAACTACCACTGGTATATTAGCGGACCTCACTTCTTCACATACCATGAAAAATTAGAGGAGCTTTACAACTTGGTCGCTGAGCTGTATGACGATGTCGCCGAGCGTTTACTCATGAATGACGGGGAACCGTATGCGACGATGAAAGAGTATTTAGAGCACTCGACACTACAAGAAGGTGATCGTCACGCCGATACAGAACAAATGATCAAAGACGTGATCAATGACTTCAAACAAATTCGTCAAGAGATGCAAGATGCGATGGAAAACTTTGAAGACGGGGACGAAGCGATCGAAGATACGTTCGTTTCCCACATCGAGCGTCTCGAAAAAGAAATTTGGATGATGTCTGCTGCTCTCGGCAGAAAGACGAAACTATAACGAAAAGGTGCGCCAATTTGGAGGCGCACCTTTTTTTTGTTCATTTTAAGTTTTCTGGATTCAACGGTTGTAACGTGTCGACGACGAAACGGCCGTCTTTCCGGATCAAGACGTCGTCAAACCAAATCTCACCGCCGCCATAGTCAGGACGTTGGATATTGACGAGGTCCCAATGGATGGAAGAGTTGTTGCCGTTATAGGCATCGTCATACGCTTGTCCCGGGGTGAAATGGAAACTGCCATCGATTTTCTCATCGAATAAAATATCTTTCATCGGGTGTTGGATGTAAGGGTTCACGCCGATCGCAAATTCGCCGACGTAACGAGCTCCTTCGTCCGTATCGAACACTTCATTGATGCGCTCGGTATCGTTCGCCGTCGCTTCGACGATTTTTCCGTCTTTAAATGTCAGCGTCACGTTCTCGAACGTAAAACCGTGGTACGGCGATGGCGTGTTGTACGTGATGACGCCGTTGATTGAATCTTTGACCGGTGCGGTGAACACTTCTCCGTCCGGGATGTTCATTTGACCTGAGCACTTGATGGCTGGGATGTCTTTGATTGAGAACGTGAGCTCCGTGCCTGGTCCTTTAATCGTGACACGGTCGGTCTGGTCCATGAGCGTGACGAGTGCGTCCATAGCCCGGTCCATCTTGCCGTAATCGAGTGTGCAGACGTTGAAATAGAAGTCTTCGAACGCCTCCGTCGATTTTCCGGCGAGTTGGGCCATTGACGGTGATGGGTAACGTAAGACGACCCATTTCGTCCCTTTGACGCGATCTTCCGTATGCATTTTACCGATTGTGGCGCCGACAAGCTTTTGTTGCTCGGCGGGAACGTCCGACAGCTCGTTAATGTTATCACCCGCACGGAGACCGATATAGGCGTCCATCGCTTGCATTTGCTTGCGTTCGATGTCGGCCATCAACTCGAGTTGTTCCTTGCTTGCTTGCGTGTATAACTTCCGCAAGATACGGCTTTCTTTCAACAAGACGAACGGCTGCCCCCCGGCTTCGTACGCTTTTTCGACAAGTGCCTCGACGAGCGACTCCTCGACGCCGAAATTCTCGATGAGAACGCGTTCGCCTGGCTTTAATTCGGTTGAATAATTGATCAATCCGTCTGCCAATTGCGTGATTCTTGGATCTCTCATACAAACACCCCTTAAACTTTTTTTAATTTATTTCTATTTTAGTGTAATCGAAAACATAAAAACGGGTAAAGGAATAATCAGACCGGATGGCGAAAACGGTAGTGACAAATCTTTTCAGTCATAATGGTGCTATAATGAAACCACCACATAATCGAACAGGAGGAATGGACGAATGGAAATCACCTTAGGAGGCATTGCAGGGCTCATCGCAGCACTTGCATTTGTCGTACTCGTATTTTTCTTGGCTCGCGTCTTGTCGAACGTCAATCGCACACTCGGCAGCGTCGCGAATACGACAGAAAATTTAGAACGTCAATTAGATGGCATCACAATGGAAGTGACGGCGCTCTTACATAAGACGAACCGTCTCGTAGATAACGTGGAAGAGAAGACAGAGTTGCTCGCACCGGTGGCACATGCCCTCGACGAACTTGGTACTTCGCTAAATGAAGTGACTGAGTCGGTACGAACAGTTTCTTCATCGGTTCACGTGGCAGCAGACGAAAATAAAGACCAGATTGCCCAAGCTGTACGTTGGGGCTCGGTCGCAGTAGAATTATTCAAGAAAAACAAAACAGAAACTTCTTCAGAAGAGCGCCCGTCACGCCGTCGTGGCCGCCGGGAGCGTAAGCAAGACACGCCGTCGGTCTCACCAGGATTAATCGCGACAGACGATACAATCAAATCATAACAAGCCCAAGGAGGATATATTATGACATACGTTAAAAAAGACCAAACAAATCAAGATCAGCAATCAAGCGGCGGATTCCTAGCCGGCGTCGTCCTCGGCGGTATCATCGGTGCAGCCGTTGCCTTGCTCACCTCGCCAAAAAGTGGACGCGAAGTACGTACTTATCTCGATGAGAAAACATCGACTTCACGTGAACGCTTGACCGTCAAATCAAAAGAAGTACGTGAAAAAGCTGAGCCGGTCGTCGGGGAATGGATCAAAGTAGCGAGCGACAAGGCTGCTCCGGTCCTCAATCTCGTCAAAGATAAGGCACGCGAGGCTGCTGAACTGAAACAGCAAGTCGACGAAGATGAACTCTCAATCGAAGAAGCGATGGAAAAAGCGGATCAGCTCGTCGCGGAAGCGGAAGCCGAAGTGAAAGAACAGCTCGATCAAGCAGCAGAAGAGACGTCAAGCGAAGCAACAAAACAAGCTGACACGGACGCTAAACCAGAATCGGCCCAATCAAAAGGCGAGTCAAACTCGAAAGCGAACAATTCGAATGCGAACAAATCGAACACGAATAAGTCGAATGCGAGCAAGCAAGAGCCGAAGAATAGTCGCGACGAGTCGACGAACTATGAGTCGGATTTCGAGGCACCTGTCAAAGACTTGCTCGACGATGAATCAAAACAAGAGCTGAAAGAATTGAAGAACGACTTGAAGAACGGCAATAAATAATGCGTCAAGTGTCCGGACAATCCGGACACTTTTTTTGTGGATTTTGTGTCACAGCCCATTTGTCTATGACAAAGCGAATAAAGTTCGCTATAATTAAGATTCTGGAAAGAACGGATTAGGAATGAGAGGGAAATTATGAGTCCACAAGATCAATTGAATCGATTACGTCGTGAAATGGATGAGTTGAACCGTGAGATGCTCGACTTGATTAGTCGTCGTGGAACGCTCGCGGTCGAAATTGGAAAAGTGAAACGTCTTCAAGGTGTGGAGCGGTATGACCCGGTTCGAGAACGAGAAATGTTAGATTTCATCGCCGCCTCGAATCCCGGTCCTTTCGAGACGTCACGCCTTCAGCATTTGTTCAAAGAAATGTTTAAAGCGTCTGCCGAGTTGCAAGGAGAAGACCGAGATAAAACGTTGCTCGTGTCGCGCAAGCGTCAAGCCGAAGATACGATCGTCACATTGCAAGATGTAGTCATCGGTAACGGCCGGCCGCAATTGATTGCCGGTCCATGTGCGGTCGAATCGTTCGAGCAAGTGAATGCAGTTGCTGAGAAATTAGCGTTGTCCGGCGTGAAAATCATGCGCGGCGGCGCCTATAAGCCGCGGACTTCACCGTACGACTTCCAAGGTCTCGGATTTGAAGGGCTCAAACTGTTGAAACAAGCGGCCGATCGCCACGACTTGCGTGTCATCTCAGAGATTATGACACCGGGTGCGGTCGAGTCAGCGCTGCCTTACGTCGATATCATTCAAGTCGGGGCGCGCAACATGCAAAACTTCGATTTGTTGAAAGAAGTCGGAAAGACGTCAAAACCGGTTCTACTGAAGCGGGGTCTTGCGGCGACGATCGAAGAATTCATCTATGCGGCGGAATACATCATGGCGAGCGGCAATAGCCAAGTCATTTTGTGCGAACGCGGTATCCGGACGTATGAGCGGGCGACACGTAACACGCTCGACATCACGGCCGTGCCGATTTTAAAACAAGAGACACATTTACCGGTCATGGTCGATGTCACCCACTCAACGGGACGACGCGATTTGTTGCTTCCTGCAGCGAAAGCGGCGCTCGCGGTCGGGGCCGACGGCGTCATGGTCGAAGTGCACCCGAATCCGGCAATCGCCTTGTCTGATGCCCAGCAGCAGCTTGATTTCGATCAATTTGATCAGTTCATCGATGGGCTCACAGCTCAGTTCCCTCAACTTGATTTGGTTAAAAAATAAGCTTTCCAATTGGAAACGTTTTATATAGCGTGAAGACAGGGTAAAATGATGACAGATACCTGTCTTCCTTTTTTGATACGTTTTTTGAAAATCGTTTGAAAATCATTGCTTGTAGGAGGAGTTTTAATGAATAGTAACAATATCACAATCTATGACGTCGCACGCGAAGCAGGGGTGTCGATGGCGACCGTCTCACGTGTCGTCAACGGAAACCCGAACGTGAAGCCGACAACCCGTAAAAAAGTACAGGAAGCAATCGATCGACTCGGCTATCGTCCGAACGCCGTCGCACGTGGTCTCGCGAGTAAAAAGACGACGACCGTCGGCGTCATCGTGCCAGACATCTCAAACATCTTCTTTGCTGATTTAGCACGCGGAATCGAGGACGTGGCGACGATGTATAAATACAACATCATCCTCGGCAACTCGGACTCGAACCGCGACAAGGAAATTCATTTGTTGAACACGTTGCTCGGTAAACAAGTCGATGGGATCATCTTCATGGGCGGCCGTCTTCACGAAGACCTCGTCGATGAGTTCAAAAAATCACCGGTCCCGATCGTTCTTGCAGCGACGTTGAACCAAGGGTATGACCTCCCAGCGGTCAATATCGACTATGAGCAGGCTGCTTATGACGCAACCAAAATGTTGATCGGCCACGGCCATAAACAAGTCGGCTTCATCACGGGGCCGCTCGAGCAACAAATCAATGGCGAGAAGAAGTTCTCTGGCTACCGCCGTGCCCTTGAGGATGCGGGACTTCCGTTCCGTGAGAACGATGTCATCCTTGGGAACTATACGTATGCGTCTGGCCTCGAAGCGATGCAAAAGATGCTCGGACGCGATGACTGCCCGAAAGCAATCTTCGCCGGTACGGACGAGATGGCACTCGGCGTCATCCATGCGATTCAAGACGCTGGGTATTCTGTGCCGAACGACTTTGAAGTCGTCGGTCACGATAACACGCGTCTCGCCACGATGATTCGTCCGAAGTTGACGACGGTCGTTCAACCGATGTATGACATCGGAGCTGTCGCTATGCGATTATTGACGAAAATCTTGAATGCTGAAGAAATCGAAGAGAAGAACGTCGTCTTGCCGCACCGGATCGAGCGTCGTGACTCGTTACGAAAAGACTGAATCAAAAAACCCGATGTGAGTTGGCAATTGCCAACTCACATCGGGTTTTTCATAAGTAAAGTGACTTGCGGTCGTTTGAGATGAACGGCCAAAATGCGCGTTTCGTCACTTCCCAGTTCTTCTCTTCGATTTGTTGCCGTCGCGGAATATGGTCGAACGTGTACGAATGGTCATCCCATGTCGTCGGCAACGGCTGGTCTGACTCTTTTTGCCACCGTTCAATCCAAGCGGAGGGGATGTCGCCTGCGTACGGAGCTTCGCGTGTCAATCCGGCCCATACTTGCGACCAGGCGCGCGGGACAGCTCGGAACCAGTCGTACCCGCCGCCGCCTAGGGCGACGAGTCGTCCTTCTGTGTACTCGTCGGCGAGGCGAGAGGCGATTTGAGGGATTTGTTCGAACGTATGAATCGTCGAGGCGAGATGCGTCAACGGGTCGAACGCGTGCGCATCAGCCCCGTTCTGCGTCAAGATGATATCTGGTTTGAACCACTCACACGCTTCCCGGAGCACGGTCTCGTAACAGCGCAGGAACGATTCGTCTTGGGTGAAAGCATCAATC
Organism: Exiguobacterium sp. SH1S1; assembly: GCF_004337245.1. Classification (NCBI taxonomy): domain Bacteria; kingdom Bacillati; phylum Bacillota; class Bacilli; order Caryophanales; genus Exiguobacterium; species Exiguobacterium sp. SH1S1. Next base: position 387,147 of record NZ_SJUZ01000001.1, on the reverse strand, counting down.
GGGACGTTCCAACTATAGCCGTAGCCGTTCCCGTTGCCGCGCTCTGTGACCGCGCCTGTGCCTGGGAAGAGGTAGCGGCCGGTCTCGTGGATCGATAGCGTCATCACATCAGCGTCATCATAGAACAGCCATTGGACACCGTCTCCGTGGTGAGCGTCTGTATCGACGTAGAGGACCCGCGTCCCGTATTGCTTGCGGACGTGAGCGATGGCGACGGCCGCGTCGTTATAGACGCAAAAGCCGGACGCTTTTCGTCTCATCCCGTGATGGAGCCCGCCACCGACGTGAAAAGCGCGTTCGACTTGTCCGCTCGCGACGAGTTCAAGCGCATGCATCGTTCCGCCGACGAGCCGGGCAGCTCCTTCGTGAATAGCTGGGAAGATGGGTGTATCTTCCGTCCCGAGTCCGAATTTATTTGCTTTCAGCCCTGACAGTTTACCCGCGGCAGCTGCTTGGACGGCCTCGATGTAGTCGACGTCATGGACAAGCGCGAGCGACTCGACTGAAGCGATCGGTGAGGCGATCCACTCAGAGGCTGACAGTTTTCCGGAATCGACCAGAAGAGATGTCGTCAGCTCCAAACGGATCGGATTGAACGGATGATCCGCGTGGAAGCGGTACGAGTTCTCATTCTCCCCGAATATGTAGGCGGGTCTCATTGGAACATCTCCGGACCCAGTACGTCAAAACCTTCTCGCTTTAATCGATCGATGATGCGCAGCGGGTTCATCGTTTGAACACGGAATGAGATGATTCGCTTATATGGATCGGGTGTCGGATGGACGAAGACGTTGATAATATTCACGTTCGTTTTTGCTAAGAGCCGCGTCACTTTTTCAAGTGCCCCGGTCGTATTCTCGACAAGGATCTCGATTTGCGAGCTCGGTTCGAGTGCGCCCGTCAATTGGACGAAATAACGAAGTAAATCGGTTTCGGTCAACACACCGACAAGTTTTCCTTGTTCGACGATCGGCAGGCACGTCAAACGATATTCATAGAACAGGGCGGCCGCGTCTTCAAAAAAATCGTACGGGTGGGCTGTCGTCACGTCTTGACGCATAATGCTCGAGACCGGGTTTTTGAAGTCGGCACGCTCACTCTCTGGATGAAATACACTTGTGGCGCCGCTCATCTCGAACTGACCGACAATCCCGACGACTTGCCGGGCCGGATTGGTGACGATCAAGTGGCGTACTTTATGGTCGCGCATGAGTTTTGCCGCGTGCGCAATCGTATTGGTCGGTTGAATCGTCACGACGTGGCGATTCATCATTTGCTCAATCAGCATCGTAACCCTCCTCAGTCATACATGAACCGGCGGCGAAGCCGGAGTGAATCGAAGTGATCGATCGATTCTTGCCGCACGTTTTTTCCGATGCGGGCCATCAGACAGTTGGCCGGGTGGGACGCGATTTCCGGGTCGTCCGTCGGATAGAAGACAAGACCGCCGTGGTTCATCATTTTCTCCATCACTTTGCGGTAGTCCCAAATCGACAGACCGCTTCCTTTTAAATCCCAGTGCCAATAGTATTCCGTCGTCAAGATTAAAAAATCATCCATATGTGGATCCAGCATCGACACTTCGAGTAGCTGTTTACCGATCCGTTGTCCCCGGAAGCGCGGGCTCACCTCGATGGCGCCGAGCTCGAGAATATACGGATCATTGCCCTCGCTCCAACGTTCATACGGGTCCGGATATAAATACGTGACGTAACCGATGACGAGGTCGTCAACGCGCGCGACGATGATCCGTCCTTCTTTCAATCCGGCAATTTCAACGAGCGCCTTATGTTGGTCTTCTGGCTCTCGAAACGCGGTCAAGCCTTCATCAAGCCGATACGTTGCGAGCACGTCGCTCCCGATTGGTCCATCGATGATTACGGCTCCGAGTGAGGTTTCCCACACTTTTGAATGATATTGTTTTTCCATGGAGTCACCACCTTCTTCACGTTCTATTATAGCGCTTTCATTGCACAACGTTCACACTGTTTTGGAGTTTTTGGAAATTCATTGATTTGTCATAATATTAACACTATACTGAAAGTGGATACACCATTCACTATAGGGGGAGGCGAATCTTTGACGATGGAAAAATTGAAAGCGTTATCAGGGGAACATCAATTAGCGTCGTATGAAGAGGCTTGTCAGTCGTTCGAGTGGACACAAGCAGAAGCACTGTTGTCTTGGAACTTGACTGGAAATGTCAACATGGCGTACGAGGCGATTGATCGTCACGCTGAAGGGGAGCTGGCGGGCAAACTGGCACTGCTCTATTTCGATGGGGATCGGGAAGAGCGGTATACTTACGCGCAGATGAAACAGGAAAGCAATCGCGCTGGAAATGTTCTGAAATCGGTTGGGGTGGAGAAAGGCGATCGTGTCTTTGTCTTCATGCCGCGGAGTCCAGAACTTTATTTTATTTTACTCGGTGCGTTAAAGCTCGGTGCGATTGTCGGACCGCTATTTGAGGCGTTCATGGAACAGGCGGTACACGACCGGTTGCTCGACGCGGAAGCGAAAGTCATCGTGACGACAGAGGCGCTGTTGCCGCGTGTACCCGTTGATCAATTGCCACATCTTGAGACGATTTTGCTTGTTGGCGACGACGTCGACGAGTCAGGGAAAATCATCGATTACCGGAAACTGGCGCATGACGCATCGACCGATCTTGATATTACGTGGGTCGACCGGGAAGACGGCATGATCTTGCATTATACGTCGGGCTCGACCGGGAAACCGAAAGGCGTCTTGCACGTCCATAACGCCATGGTCCAGCACTTGATGACCGGGAAATGGGTGCTCGATTTGCAACCGGACGATATTTACTGGTGCACCGCCGATCCGGGCTGGGTGACGGGTACGAGTTATGGGATTTTTGCGCCGTTCTTGAACGGGGCGACGAACGTGATTGTCGGCGGACGGTTCAACCCTGAGTTTTGGTACTCGGTCATCGAGAGGTTCGGCGTCACCGTCTGGTACAGCGCGCCGACAGCGTTCCGGATGTTGATGGGCGCGGGGGAGGAAGCGTTCGAGAAGTACGACTTGTCATCACTGCGCCACATTCTATCGGTCGGAGAACCGCTCAACCCGGAAGTCATTCGCTGGGGCAACGAATCGTTCGGGCTACGCATTCATGACACGTGGTGGATGACGGAGACAGGAGCGATGATGATCTGTAACTATCCGACGATGGACATTAAACCGGGGTCGATGGGGAAAGCGATTCCTGGCTGTGAGGCGGCGATCTTAGACGACCGTGGCCAACCGCTACCACCGCATCGGATGGGCAACTTGGCATTGAAGACGCCTTGGCCGTCGATGATGCGTAAAATTTGGAAAAATGATGCGAAGTACGAGAGCTACTTCTGGGGTGACTGGTACGTATCTGGTGATTCGGCCTATATGGACGAGGACGGTTATTTCTGGTTCCAAGGCCGAGTGGATGACGTCATCATGACGGCAGGAGAGCGGGTCGGACCGTTCGAAGTCGAGAGCCGCCTTGTCGAGCATCCGGCTGTCGCCGAAGCCGGAGTCATCGGGAAACCGGATCCGATCCGCGGTGAGATCATCAAAGCGTTCATCGCGCTTCGCAAAGGCTATGAGCCATCGGACGAATTGAAAGCAGAAATCCAAAAATTCGTCAAAGAAGGTTTGGCGGCCCATGCGGCACCGCGTGAGATCGAGTTCAAAGACAAATTGCCGAAAACGCGGAGCGGGAAAATTATGCGTCGCGTCCTCAAAGCGTGGGAGTTGAACCTTGAGGCCGGAGACTTATCGACGATGGAAGATTGAGCATAAAAAAGGTCGACACGCGATGTGTCGACCTTTCGTTTGGCTTGCGTTATGAAGCATCCGCCTCTTTCTCGGCTTCTTCTTTTGCTTTCGCTTCATCTTCAGCTTTCTTCTTTGCTTCAGCTTCGGCTTTTTTAGCAGCATCAGCTTTTTTCTTTGCTTCTTCTTCGGCTTTCTTTGCGGCCTCAGCTTTTTGTTTTGCTTCAGCTTCAGCGTTTGCTTTTGCATCAGCATCACGCTTTGCATCGGCATCTTGTTCTGCCTGTTCAGCTTCTTCTTTGGCTTCTTCGGCTTTTTGTTTTGCTTCTTCAGCTTTCTTCTTCGCTTCCTCTTCTTTCTTCTTCTCTTCGAGTTTCTTCTTCTCAGAGAACGTTCCAGAGTCTTTGAAGTCGTCTGGTTTTACGCTAGCTGGTTGAACGAAGCGGGCATTCGAGTTGAATACTTCCGGACGATCGAGATATACATTGTTGGCAATCTTAGACCACATACCTTGTGTCCGTTGGTAGTAACGGCCGTAACCTCCACCATCACTTAATGGATATTCTTTGTCGTATCCAGTCCAGACGGCAAGGGTGACGCCCGGTGTCGAACCGACCAAATACGAATCACGAATGTCTTGAGTCGTACCGGTCTTGCCCATCCAGTCGCCAGGGACGTTCAAGAGCGACTTCGCGTAAGTCGCCGTGCCTGACGTGTAGACGTCGCGTAACATGTCGACGATGAGATAAGCGGTACGGTCCGAATAGACCTGCGTTTTCTTAGGATTATTCTCATAAATGACCTCATCTTGATACTCGACGCGGTCGATGATATACGGTTCGACGTGCTCACCACCGTTAGCGAGCATGGCGTAACCTGATGCGAGCGATGCGAGTGAGACCGAGCTGACACCGAGTGCCATCGATGGAGCGACACGTACGTCTTCAGGGACGTTGATGCCCATTTGGATAAGTTTCTCCGTATCTTTTCTAAAAGCGGCCCGCTCTTCATAAATCTTCACAGCCGGGACGTTTCGAGACAGTTTCAAGGCATCACGAGCCGTCATCGCCCCACGATATCCGCGATCTTCATTTCGCACTGGGATTGTATTAGGGTTTGAACCGTTTTGATATTTATACTCCTCGTCGATGATCACCGTATCGGTCGTGATCAGTCCTTGTTCGATTGCGTTCGCGTAAACGAGGAGCGGTTTTGCCGTCGATCCGATTTGACGCTTCATCAGACGGGCCCGGTTAAAGTCATCGGCTTTACCGTTCACGTAACGACCACCGACGAATCCGAGGATGCGGCCAGTCTTGTTGTCGAGCATGATGGCTGCTGTTTGCTCCGGTCCTTGCTCAGGATCGACATTCTTATCTGGGTTACGAGGTCCAAAGTTATTTACGTTCCGGGCCGGTTGTTGCATCGATTCGTGAACTTTTTTGTCGAGCGACAGGTGAATCTTATAACCACCTTGACGAAGCGCGTTATGGGCGCGGCGTCCGTACGTGCTCAAAATTTCTTCACGATCGTCAGAGCTTAAGTCATTTAAGTCGACGCCATCTTCTTTCAAAAGATGATCGCGGACGATGAGTAACGCATCTTCTTCTGCCCATTGGACGACGTACGGATAACGATCGCGCGGCTTCGATTGTGTCTTCATGAAGTCTTGCGTGATGTCGTAGTTGTACGCGGCGTCATAGTCTTCTTTTGTGATTTTGCCGGCGACGTACATCCGGTTGAGTACCGTCTTCATCCGATTGATGGCCGGTGACACGTCCTCTTTGATGACACCGCCTTGATAATACGGTGTATACAGGAACGGGTTTTTCGGAATCCCGGCGAGGAAAGCGGCTTGCGGCAACGTCAGCTTCTCGGCCGACGTGTTGAAGACGCCACGAGAGGCGGCCTCGATGCCTGAGATGTTGCGTCCCATCGAGTTACGTCCGAACGAGACGACGTTCAAGTAGGCGTTTAAAATCTCATCTTTGTCCATCGCTTTCTCTAAACGGAGGGCAAGCAGGATTTCTTTTGCTTTCCGTTCGAATGAGACCTCGTTCGTCAGCATTTGGTTTTTAATGAGCTGTTGGGTTAGTGTTGAACCACCTGTCCGCTCTTCCGAACCGGTCGCTTCTTGCAGGATGGCCCGAAGCGTCGCTTTCGGGACGACGCCGTCGTGTTCATAAAACTCGACGTCTTCGGTGGCGAGTAAGGCATCGACGACGAAAGGTGAAACTTTATCGACCGTGATTGGTACCCGAACTTCATCGGTCGTATAGTTCCCAATCCGTTCACCGCTTCCGAAGTAAATCTCGGACGTCGATGAGTACGTATTGATTTGTGACGTCATCGTTTTATAGGCTGGAGTCGGCATATCTTTAACGAGTGATGCGAAATATCCGGCCCCGATCCCGGCACCTAAGAAACCGATGAGGACGACAGAGATGATGGTGAGGAGCAAAACGTTCCACGACACATCATAAAATACATTGGCATAACGGCGGGCTTTCAACGACTTTGGTGTGTTCCATATGTCTCGAATCTTCTGCAGCATGACAGCCTCCTTAATATGGTGTAAAACTATTTTAGACAGTATTATATACGATTATAGCACAAGTCCTTGCCCACCTTATCGTGAATGAGCAGACTAATGCAAGTTTCAATCTTGCAGTTGACAACGAGGAAACGTAACTTATAAAATGAATAGCATAGTCAATAATAGTAGACGCGATGAAAAAAACGAAGTAGTCGGTTGACCGCTTGTCCAGAAAGCTAGTGGGTGCTGTGAACTAGCCAATGTCAACGATGAATTACACTTTTGGAGCGTGCCATTCGGCCGGGTTGGGACCGTTATCTCTCGTTTTAAGTGGCCACAGCTGTGGCAATTAGGGTGGTACCGCGGAATCTCCGTCCCTTCTCATTTGAGAAGGGGCGTTTTTTTATGTCAATTGAAGGAGTGGAAAACATGGAACTATTAAAAGATTTAGAATTTCGAGGGCTCGTCAACCAAATGACGGATGAGGCAGGATTGAAAGAGCAACTGAGCAAACCGACGACACTATACACAGGGTTCGACCCGACGGCGGACTCGCTCCATATCGGACACTTGCTACCGATCTTGACGTTGAAGCGTTTCCAAGAGGCGGGACACCACGTCATCGCGCTCGTCGGTGGCGCGACCGGGATGATTGGCGACCCGTCAGGACGGTCGGACGAACGCTCGCTCAACACGCTCGATACGGTCAAAGAGTTTTCGGACCGGATCAAAGATCAGTTGAGCCGCTTCCTCCCGCTCGAAGGGGAGAACCCGATCACGATCCGCAACAACTATGAATGGACAGAAGAGCTGTCGATCATCGATTTCTTACGTGACATCGGCAAGCATTTTCCGATCAGCTACATGCTCGCGAAAGACTCGGTCGATTCGCGCATGGAAAACGGGATTTCATACACGGAGTTCTCATACATGTTGCTCCAATCGTTTGATTTCTTGAAGTTGTACGAGACAGAGAATTGCCGTCTCCAAGTCGGCGGTAGCGATCAGTGGGGCAACATCACGGCCGGGCTTGAATTGATCCGTCGCTTCGGCCATTCGGAGAAGGCGTTCGGTCTGACTGTGCCGCTCGTCACGAAGTCGGACGGACAGAAGTTTGGGAAGACGGCCGGTGGTGCGGTATGGCTCGACGCGGACAAGACGACACCGTACGAGTTTTACCAGTTTTGGATCAACGTCGACGATGCCGACGTCATCAAGTTCATCAAGTACTTCACGTTCATGACGCATGAAGAGATCGACGCGCTCGAAGCGGAAATGACGGCAGCACCTGAAAAACGTGCGGCACAGCGCCGTCTTGCCGAGGAAATGACGAAGCTCGTCCACGGTGAGGCGGGTCTTGACCAAGCGGAACGCATCACGACAGCGTTCTTCAGCGGCGATTTGAAGACACTCAAGCCCGAGGATATGGATGCCGCGTTCAAAGGGATGCCGCAGTTCGAACTCGACGGCGAACGCAATCTCGTCGATCTTCTCGTCGAGGCAAAAATCGCTCCATCAAAACGCCAAGCGCGCGAAGATGTCCAAAACGGGGCGATCTACTTGAACGGCGAACGCGAGCAAGCGCTCGACAAGCTCGTCACGCGTGAAGACACGCTCGGGGACTTCACAATCATCCGCCGAGGCAAAAAGAAATACTTCGTGATCCGTCACGTCTAACCGATCCGTCCATGTCCGCAAAGTTTGCGGACATGGACTTTTTTTGTTGTGTCAAATCAGGTGTGGTCTGATACCATTTCAAATATAGAGAACGAGGAGGACGTCTAATGGATATCGAAGAGTTTTTTGGCGAACAGTTTCATCAGTGGCGGGAACGGTTCCGCTATTACGAGATGGCGATCACGGAGCTTGAGAGCGACCTTGGCATCATCGACCTCGATTGGCAGACCCGACTTGGCTATTCGCCGATCGAACACGTGAAGACGCGGATGAAGACGTTGCCGTCGATCATTCGGAAGATGAATCAAAAACAGCTCCCACTCGAAGTGGAAGCGTTATGGGACAATATTTATGACGTCGCCGGCGTACGGATCGTCACGAGTTTCCGCGATGACATCTACGCGATTCTCGATCACTTGAAAAAGCGGGACGACTTACAGATCGACGTCATCAAAGACTATATCGAACATCCAAAGCCGAGCGGTTACCGCAGTCTCCATCTGATTGTGCGGACGAAAGTGTACTTGGCGGAACGTGTCATCTGGGTGCCGGCCGAGATTCAAATTCGGACGCTCGCGATGGACTTTTGGGCGGCGACCGAACATAAGCTTCAATACAAGTATCAGCATCAAATCCCCGAGACGTCACGGCAAGAGCTCATCGAGGCGGCCCGAATGGCGGACGCGCTCGATACGCAGATGGGCCGGATTCGCGAACAGATCTTGATATAAAAAAATCCCCTTCTCGAGAGAAGGGGATAAAAGCATTAACGTGAGTAGTACTCAACGATGAGTTGCTCTTTGATTTGGTCGTTCAATTCAGCGCGCTCAGGAATACGTACGTACGTACCTTCGAGTTTCTCAGCGTCGAACGTGATGAATTCTTTTGTAGCTGGTGCTACTTCAAGAGCTTCAGCAATCGCTTTGAAAGTTTTCGATTTTTCGCGAACCGAGATGACTTGACCTGGTTTTACACGGTAAGACGCGATGTCTACGCGTGAACCGTCAACTTGGATGTGACCGTGGTTGACGAGTTGGCGTGCTCCACGACGTGTGCGAGCGAGGCCCATACGGTAAACGAGGTTGTCAAGGCGTGACTCGAGCAAGAACATGAAGTTCTCACCGTGGATACCTTGCATTTTCCCAGCATCGTTGAAGATGCGACGGAATTGCTTCTCGTTGATTCCGTACATGTGACGGAGTGCTTGCTTCGCTTGAAGCTGAAGACCGTATTCAGAGATTTTACGACGACCATTGCCGTGTTGGCCTGGTGCGTAAGGACGTTTTGCTAATTCTTTACCCGTTTCGCTAAGCGAGATGCCTAAGCGACGCGAGAGTTTCCAAGCTGGACCTGTGTAACGAGCCATGATTGGACTCCTCCTTGTTGTTCATGTATTTTGCACAAAAGAACAACGGTGTCAAAGACGGGTGACGCCCCTTTCTAGGTTCAAGCACCTTCACTTGATAGCGAAGCTACAAGATGCTCCTCCGACTCAGTCGAGGCCCGAAAGGTGGATACGTCTGTCTAGGACTGCTATCGTCATTTCATGCACAAAAATCAGTATACGATGGATCGGGCAGCTTGTCAATCAGATGAAGCGAAGTAATGTCTGGCAAAATTGCTCTAAGCCTTGGCGATCGACTTCTGAGAAGCGATCGAACTCGGGACTGTCGATATCGAGGACGCCGATCGTTTTGCCGTCACGGATGAGCGGGACGACGATTTCAGAGTTCGAGGCCGCATCGCAGGCGATATGGCCTGGGAATTGGTGGACGTCGGCGATCAACTGTGTCTCTTGTGTCGAGGCGGCCGTGCCGCAGACGCCTTTGCCGAAGGCGATATGGACGCAAGCAGGAAGACCTTGGAACGGTCCGAGGATGAGGCTGTCGTCACCGTCAGTCAAATAGAAGCCGACCCAGTTGATGCGGTCAAGAAACTGGTTGAGCAGAGCGCTCGCGTTCGAAAGGTTAGCGACTTGGTTCGTCTCTCCTTCGAGCAGGGCAGCGAGTTGTTTGTTAAGTAAGTCATAGCCGGCGGCCAGGTCGCCAGAGTAAGTAGTAGTTTGGAACATTTGTTTCCCTCCTATATCAAGATGTATTTCAGATTAGCATCATGGTACACGCATTTTTTTATTTTGTCTCCCAAAAAGATTTTCGCGGAAAATAACATTCTCTCCCTAAACCGTTGGAAAACCTATGCAAAACATTGTTTCTATAATATGATTATTAATATCTATACTTATAAAATACTTCATTTTCTTCTTAAAGATACATAAGTCCACGAAAGCGGCTTGGAGGTTGTTACAGAGATGGATTACGGAATATACGGAATTTTAATTGGAATTATTGTTATCGCTCTAGGAGCAATGTTAGGTAGTATGCTAGCTAGACGAAGTTTTTACCAGAAAATTGATGATTTGGATATGCGAAAACAAGGCATCCTGAGTGCGAGTGTCCCGGCCGAGCTTCAAAAGTTCAAACAGTGGCCGATGGAAGGCGAAACGAAAGAAAAATTCGAACGCTGGCACCAGTCGTGGGATGAACTCGTCAGCGTCCACACGGGTCAAATCGATGAGGCGCTATATCGTTCAGAGGAAGACCTCGACAAATATCGTTTCCTTAAAGTCAAATCAGACTTGGCTGCGACCGAACAGTTGATCGAAGAACTCGAATCGATGGTTCACGCGATGCTCGATGAGATGGCAGAGTTTAACGACTATCATGCCTCCCTGCTAGATATCGTCAAAAAAGACGAGAAAGAACTGTATCAGTTCCGCAAGACGCTCATTTCTCAAAATAGCGCTTTTGGCCCGACATACGATCTCGTCGAAACCGAAATCGCTGTTGCGGAAGCGAAACGGACCGAGATGATGACCCTCAAGCAAGAAGGGCAAGTCTCAGAGGCGTTCATGGCCGGCCAAGTCCTGTCTGAAAAGGTGACGAAGATCCGTGAACTCGTTCAAGTGATTCCCCAGTTTGTACGGACGGTTCAATTTGACTTAAAGCACCAACTGAATCAACTGCGTGCGGGTCATAAAGAAATGCAGATGGATGGCTACGCCCTCGAGACGCTCGGGTTAGTCGAAGAAATCGAGCAGGCAGAAGACCGCCGTCTTGCGCTCATGACTCGGATCGAACAGCTTGATTTTGAACACTTTGAAACGGACATGCAGCAACTCAGTTCGGATATCGATCAATTGTTCGAGGCGTTCAGCTCCGAGGTCGATGCAAGGCAGTACGTAAAAAAAGAGTTTGCTGGGGTCAAAGAACGCGAACGGCAGACGAACGAATTGATGACGCGCCTTCACCAAGAGATGTCGCGGCTTGTCAGCAACTATGAGATCAATGCCCGGGTCGGTGAGGAGTTCGAACAATTGGACCGGGAACGTGCGGTGCTCGCTGCGAACGTCCTCGATATCGAACAAGCACTCGTCGCTCAGGTGATTCCGTTCAGTCTGATCAAATCAAAAGTGCAAGATGCGAAACGGTCACTCGACCAGTTCGGTGCGATGCATGAACGGTTTATCGAAAATACGAACTCGCTTCGTAAAGAAGAGCTCGAAGTTCGGAATAAACTCGAGTCATGGAAGAAGGAATTGTCCGCTCACCGTCGCCTCTTGGCGAAGAGCGCGATGCCGGTCGTTCCGACTGATTTGACGAGTGACATGCGACAACTTCAAAAAGGGGTGCAGTCGCTAGATGAACAGTTCGAGAAGGCACCGTTCAACATGACGTATATCGTCGGCCTCAGTCACGATGTCGAGGAAACGATGGATAACTTCCGTGACCGCGTCAAAGCACTGCTCCGGCAAGTGACGTATGCGGAACAGTTGCTCCAGTATGCGAATCGGTACCGTCGTCGTGATAACGAGGTGCATGTCGCCTTGACGCTCGCTGAGAACAAGTTTTTACACGGCGAGTACGGTACGGCCGTCGAAATCGGTGAACGTGTGCTCGGGCGCTTCGACGAAGGAGCGGCTCGCGAGATCCGTCAACGTGTTGAAAAAGGTTTGGAACAACAAGATATGCTTCGAAAATAATCTATGCATGAAGATTGACGTAAACGGGAATTAACGTAGACGTCAATCTTTTTTGAATCGAGGAGGAATTTTGTGATGGGAACGCTTTGGGTAAACGGAAAGATCTATACGCTGAACAAAGAACATGAAATGGCACGGGCGATGTATGTCGAGCACGGACGCGTGTTGAAACTCGGGGAGGAAGGTCATCTTCGCCGTACATACGCGGGCCGGATCAAACAGATTGTGAACCTCGAAGGGAAGAGCGTGTATCCGGCGTTTACGGACTCGCACATTCACTTGATCGGATATGGCGAGGCGCTCGACCGCATCGACGCGACCGAGACGACGGATTTAAACGCCTTGCTCGAAGCGATGAAAGCGAAGTCGGGAGGGGACGACTGGATCGTCGCTGAAGGCTTTAACGATCGTCTGCTCGGACAGATGCCGACACGTGAGATGATTGATGCCGTCATTCCGGATCGCCCGGTCGTCTTAAAGCGCGTCTGTCGCCACGTCGCCGTCGTCAACTCGAAAGGCCTCGAGCGCTTAGGCCTCATTCATCACACCGTCATTGAAGGCGGGAAGCTCGGACGTGATGACGACGGGAAATTGAACGGCGTGTTGTACGATGCGGCGCTCGATCTGCTCCATAAAGAGCTCGGCGGAAATCGTGAGAAGAACGTCGCCTCGATCCGTCGGGCCGTCGACTCGTTGTTCGCCCATGGGATCGTCGGAGCCCACACGGAAGACTTGTTCTACCACGGAGACCCGCTCGAGACGATTCAAGCATATGAAGATGTGCTTCAAGAACTGCCGTTCCATGCCCATCTGCTCGTCCATGAACAAGTCGTTGATCAATTGCTGCAAAAAGATGCGCTTGCGAAGCGCCTGCGCTTCGACTTCGGGGCGATGAAGATTTTCGTCGACGGTTCGTTCGGCGGCCGGACGGCGCTCTTGTCCGAGCCGTATGCAGATGAAGTCGGGCAACGCGGGATCGAAGTCCACCGCCCGGACCACCTCGAGGCGCTCGTCAAAAAGGCGCGCTCATACGGGATGAACGTTGCGGCTCATGTCATCGGAGATGCGGCGGCTGAGCAGTTCATCACGCTGCTCGAGAAGTATCCGGCGAAACGAGGGACGCGCGACCGCATCATCCACGCTTCGCTATTGAACGATTCGCTGTTGAAGCGAATCAGTGCGTTGCCGGTCCTCATCGACGCGCAACCGGTCTTTTTGTCGGATGATATGGATTTGTTGTTCGACCGCCTAGGCAACGAGCGGGTCGACGACGCGTATCGGTTCAAATCGATGCTCGATACGGGTGCGCTCGTACTCGGGGGTAGTGATGCCCCGATCTCTTCTGTCGACGTCAGAAAGGGGCTCTATGCCGCTGTGACACGACAATCGTTTGAAGCTTCGGGTGCACTGAATCCAACGGAACGTCTGTCGATGTACGAAGCGCTACGGAGTTTCACCTACTCACCGCGTGTCGCGACTGGGACGCATGGCCGTGATGGCTTGTTGATTCAAAGCTATAATGCGACGTTCACCGTATGGGAAGAGGATTTCTTCGACTTGAACGGACAAGATATTTTGAGCAACCGACTTGTCATGACCGTCGTCGAAGGTTCGCCCGTCTACGAGGCAGACGTCATCAAAGCATGAGAAAAGGCTAGTCGTCCGCAATGGACGACTAGCCTTTGTCAGTTCAGAAGAAAGAGCGTTGCACTTTGTGCCAGAACGAGTTGGTTTTCAACTTGACCGTTTTGACGACCTTGTCCGACAATTCGATGTCGATCCGGTCTGTATACTTCAAACTAAGCGCTTCGTTATCCATACCGATAATCGGATAATCGTTTCCGTCTTCAACGATGCGGAGCGACAGCTTACGTGAATCGTGGACGATGAACGCTGAGCCGAGCGTGCGGTAACGGTTGTTGTTCACCGAAGCGATTTCACTCACTTGCATGCACGGGATGAGCGGGTCGACGACCGCGCCATTCAACGATTTATTGTAGGCGGTCGATCCGGTCGGTGTCGACACGACCATTCCATCCCCGCGGAACGTCTCGAAGTGGAGGTCGTCGATGTAGACTTCGATCGCGAGCGATTTGATGATACTCGATTTGATCGATGCCTCGTTCAAACAGAGGAGTGGCGACGATTCATTGATTGAAGCGGATAAGAGCGGATATTTCCGTACTTCGAGACCGGCTTCGATCCGGGCAGAGTTATCCGAGAATAAACGGTCGACTTCGTCGAGTTTATGTATATCGAAGTCGCAGTAAAATTCGTTGAGGCCGCGGCCGAAACCGACATAGATGGCGTCTTGACGGAACCCGGTGTAACGGACGGCCTGTAAAAACGCGCCATCTCCCCCGATGGCGACGATGATGTTGGCATCTTCCGGGCGGTCCATGATGTTGAAACCATGTTTCTCCCCGATCTCTCTTAATTTTTTTACCTCTTTCGTGAACTCGTTGACGTTACGATGGTGCAGATACACGTTGTTTCTCATCTAAATCATCCCCTTTGTCAATTGTGTCCTTCTCATTATAACTTGTTTTAGGCGTCCGATATAGGGAAAATGACAATCAGGCCGTCTGAAGCAGGATGCTTGTCTTCGTGACGGCACCATCGATATGATGAAGAAGTAAAATTCAGAACAAGGGGATGATTTGATGCCAACATTTAAAGGGAATACAGTCACATTGCAAGGGAATCCAGTGAAAGTGGGAGATGCTGCACCCGATTTCACCGCCCTCACGACTGCACTCGAAGAAGTGTCGCTCGCGTCTTACCCAGGGAAGAAATTGATTAGTGTCGTCCCATCGATCGATACAGGACTATGCGACACGCAAACTCGTGCGTTCAATGAAAACGCGGCATCGCTCGGTGGAACGGTATTGACCGTCTCGAACGATTTACCGTTCGCCCAGCGACGCTGGTGTGCGGCGTCAGGTCTCGATAACGTCATCATGTTGTCAGATCACCGCGACCAGTCGTTCGCGCATTCGTACGGCGTGCTCATGGAAGAGCTTCGTTTGCTAGCCCGGTCAGTCTTCGTGATCGACTCGGAAGGAACTATCCAATACGTTCAGTATATGGATGAGATGACAGACGAAGTCGATTTTGACGCGGCGCTTGAAGCGTTCGACGCGGCAAACTGATTCACTTGGCGAAACGTGGACGAATAGCTTACACTATATTGTAGTTAACCAACCGGCTCTCGAAACGAGAGCCGGTTTTGTATGGAGGAGATGAACGACTATGGAACGATTTGAACAGTTGTACCGAGATTGGAAGAAAGAAACGAAAAAATTGGTGGGCGACCTCGATTTATTGCCGCTCGAAGCTTTGATCGAAGTGTTTGAACGAGTCGACGTTGAATCGGAGAAACCGGATGACGTGCGCAAGGCAGTGAGTCTGCTTGTGCTTGAAGAGACGACAACGCTTCCGCCGAACCATCAACCGACACCGGACGCAGTCAGCTTATTCATCGGATATTTGGCGACGAAGCTCGTCAAAGACGGAGCGAACGTGCTTGAACTCGGAAGCGGCACCGGGACTCTCGTCCACGCCATTTTATCGCAAGTGAAAGACGCGACCGCACAAGCCGTCGAAGTCGATGAACTGATGCTTCGTTTGTCATATGCGATCAGTAATTTGCTTAAAAAGCCGGTTTCTTACTTCCATCAAGACGCACTTGCACCGCTGTTCGTCGAGCCGAGTGACCTCACACTCGTCGATTTGCCGATCGGTTATTATCCGAACGACGAAGTGGCGAGCGGTTATGAGTTGAAGCGAGAAGAAGGTCATTCCTATTCTCACTTCTTGATGATCGAGCAGGCGATGCGGCATACGTTGCCGGGAGGCCATGGTGTCTTCGTCATCCCGAACAATTTGTTTGAACAGGATGATGAAGGGAAATTAAAACAGTGGATGGACCGAGAAGCGGTCGTGAAAGGTGTCCTCCAACTGCCGACGACGATGTTCAAAGATGAACGGTATGCGAAGAGTATCCTCATCTTACAGAAGCAAGGAGAGGGCGTCACACGCCCGAAACAAGCGCTCCTCGTCGAGTTGCCATCGTTCACTGATGTGCGCGCTGTTGCCAATATTGTGAAACAGATTGATGAATGGTTTAAAACAACATAATATTTATTGGGCAAAAGACTTGAAAAACATATGCCATATCAAGTATCTTCATTATGATACAGTTATCGGTTTTTAAGAGAACAGATAAAGAAACGTGTTTAAATCGAAAGGTAAGAGGTGTATGACATGACAAAAATTATGGCAGTCAACGCAGGTAGTTCGTCACTGAAGTTCCAACTTCTCGAGATGCCATCTGAGAACATGCTCGCGCTTGGTCTCGTCGAGCGCGTTGGAAAAGACGATGCGATCTTTACTATTAAATACGGCGAAGGGCAAAAGTTCAACGTCGTCACACCGCTTCACACACATAAAGAAGCGGTCGAGCTTGCGCTCGAAAAATTGATTGACCTTGGAATCATGGCTTCGTTCGATGAAATTTCGGGTGTCGGGCACCGTGTTCTTCACGGGAAAGAACTTTACGCGGATTCAGTCGTGATCGATGAGGAAGTGATGAAGAACATCGAATCGTTCGTCGAACTCGGACCGCTTCACATCCCACCTAACTTGACTGGGATTCGTGCGTTCCAAACGATTTTGCCGAACGTGCCGCAAGTCGCCGTGTTTGATACGGCTTTCCACCAATCGATGCCGGAAGAAAACTTCTTGTACAGCCTCCCGTACGAGTACTACACGGAACACGGTGTACGGAAATATGGTTTCCACGGGACGAGCCACAAATATGTCACGCAACGTGCTTCTGAGCTACTCGGTCGTCCGCTCGAAGATTTGCGCTTGATCTCATGCCATCTCGGCAGTGGGGCGTCAATCGCGGCGGTTGCCGGCGGTCGTTCAATCGACACGACGATGGGCTTCACGCCACTTGAAGGAATCACGATGGGAACGCGCTCAGGATCACTCGATCCGGCCCTCATCCCGTTCCTTATGCAAAAAACGGGCAAGTCGGCTGAAGACGTATTGAACGTCATGAATAAAGAATCAGGCGTTTACGGTCTCTCGGGTATTTCAAGTGACTTACGTGACATCGAGCAAGCTGCAGCAGAAGGTAACCACCGGGCTGAAGTGTCACTTAAAATCTTCTCGAACCGGATTCACGGTTACATCGGTCAGTACGCTGCTGAGATGAACGGCGTCGATGCCATCATCTTCACGGCGGGTGTCGGTGAAAACTCTGACGTCATTCGTGAGCGTATCCTGCGTGGGCTTGAATTCATGGGCGTCTACTGGGATCCATCACTCAACAACGGAGCGCGCGGCAAAGAGTTGTTCATCAACTATCCGCATTCGCCGGTCAAAGTCATCATCATTCCGACGAATGAAGAATTGGTCATCGCCCGCGATACAGTTCGGATCGCAAACCTTTTAGAAACACACGCTTAATCCACACAATTTAACCTCTCTAGTCGCGCTGTTCATCCGAACAGCGCGACTTTTTTTAGTTCTTTTGTCATAGTTCATCCGGGAAAATTGTGTCTAAAGGATTATCCGGGAGACGCGCGCTGTAATAAAAAGAGTCGGAAAACGATACGTTTGTAACGTTTGAGTCATATTGAAACCAATAATTGGAATTTAATATGACACAAAAGGTCGTATATCTGTAAAGTTGTCATCCGTCGTTAAAATAGTCCGTTTTTGTAACACTCCTGTAATTTTAGTGTCATTCAAATGAATTTTAGTTGTAAACGCACGTCCGGTTGTTTCGTCATATAGTTATCTGGACGAAACATTACTCGTCTTGACGCATCGTGTTTATGTTTGAACGTAACAATCACCAAGAACTGACAACTATGAAAAACGACAAAACAAACCGACTAGGAAAGGACGAACCTCATGTTTAAAAAAATTGGAACGGTCTTATTACTGACGGTCATGACATTCGCCATGCTTTTACCGCAACAACCAGTAGAGGCGTCTTCTAAAATTTATGTAAAAAGCCAAGTGAACGGATTGAACGTTCGCTCAGCGGCTACGATTAATGGTAAGGTACTTGGAAAAATCAATAAAGGACAACAACTCCAGCGCACTGGTACAAAAGGGGCTTGGATTCGCGTCAACTATAAAGGCAAGGCCGGTTGGATCGCAACCAAATACTTACGCACCGTTAAACCGGTTGCGAAAGCGAGCGTGAAATCGTATACGATGAACGCTTCTGCCTACACACCATACTGCAAAGGGTGTTCAGGTAAGACGGCACTCGGATGGAACGTTCGTACACAAAAACATAACGTCGTCGCTGTCGACCCGCGCGTCATCCCGCTCGGTTCTAAAGTACAAGTGTATGTTGGTGGGAAGTTGATGGGTACGTACACGGCGGCTGATACAGGCGGCTCTATCAAAGGACATAAGATCGACATTCTCATGTACTCGCAAAGTGCGGCCATCAACTTCGGTCGCAAGACGGTCACGGTCAAAGTCTTATAAGCCAATAAGAAAGAGTCATCGCAAACGCGATGACTCTTTTTTAATGAAATTATTGACGAACGATCAAGACGTCGCACTTCGAGTACCGGACGATGCTCTCGGATACGCTACCGATAAAGAAGCGTTCGACCGCATTCAAGCCGGTCGCTCCACAGATGATAAGGTCAATTTCGTGATTCGGTGCGATTTTTTTCGCAATCGTCACTTTAGGCGAACCGTATTCGATGACCGTTTCGACTTCTTTGACACCACGTTCTTTGGCCCGATTGACATAGTCGTCGAGCAGTTCTTTCGCATAAGTTTCTGCACGTTCGGTAATCGTCCGATCGTATGCTTCGACCGTTGCGAACGTCCGTGTATCGATCACGTGACCGATATACAGTTTTCCGTCGTTTCGAAGTGCGACGTCGATTGCTGTTTCGAATGCGCGTTCCGCCTCTTTCGAGCCGTCGACGGCAGAAAGGATATGTTTGTAGACAATTGCCATGTAAATCCCAACCTTTCGCTTGAAATGTACGTGCGGCTTACATATATAGTATACCACTTCACTCGAAATTCACGCCCGCTTCTTTTGAGAATGTGTGAAATTTTCACAACTTTCTTACGGAACAGGTTGAAGTTTGGAAATCAATAGATGGAACGGGTAAGATGATACAGAGGAGGGATGACGATGAAACACGTAGTCATCACGGCTGGTGCGAAAGGGATCGGCCGGGTTGTAACGGAACGACTGTTGGAGGAAGGCTGGTATGTCAGCGTGCTTCAACGAAAACCGATTGATTGGGAGCACGAACGGCTACATATGATCGAGACACCGTTGACGGACCGAGAAGCGGTGACGGCCGGTTATGACGAGGCGGTGAGCAAGTTCGGTAAGCCGGACGCTTTGATTTTGAACGCGGGTCCATATATTTTCGAACGAAAATGTCTCGTTGATTTGACGGACGAGGAGTGGGAGGAAGTGATCACCGGGAACTTGTCCGCCTCGTTTTGGCTGATGCGTCGGGCGATTCCAGATATGCGGGCGAAACAGTTCGGTCGTATCATCACGTACGGCTTCCCTGAGAGTGCGACGGCACCGGGCTGGTTGCACCGGTCCGCCTTTGCTGCCGCGAAGACCGGTCTCGTCAGTTTGACGAAGACGGTCGCGCTCGAGGAAGCGGTGCACGGTATCACGGCGAACATGATCAATCCGGGTAACATCGTCGGTGCGCAGAAAGAGATGCGGATCGAATCCGCTGAACCGGATAATCAAACACCGGTCGGTCGGCATGGGACCGGCGAAGACATCGCGCGAATGATCATGTTCTTGCTCGCGCGGGACTCGGACATGGTCACCGGGGCGGTCATCGATGTGACCGGAGGCGTCAACGTCGTCCACCAATATCGAAAGTAAGGAGTGCTTCATATGAAGTTGGCCATTTTGACGGACATTCACGGGAACGTCCAAGCGTTAGACGCGGTATTGAACGAGTTGGACGGTCAAGGGATCGATGACATCTGGAGTCTCGGCGATATGATCGCGATGGGGCCAGATTCGAACGAAGTGATGGCGCGACTCCTCGACCGAGGTGTCAAGATGATCACGGGAAACCACGATGAAGCCGTCCTCTCACTGCTCGCGGGAACGGGACATCCCGAAAGTTATGCCCATACGCGGCCTCATCACGAATGGGTCGCGCGAACGTTGCGCCCTGACTACGCCGATGCGCTTATGAAATTGCCGCGGACGATTGAGCAAACGATAGGCAGGGAGCATATATACGGCATTCATTACCACATCCCGGCTGAAAAGCGTGAGGCATCGATCGTCGACGAGCCGTTTCATGACATCGTCGAAGCGACGCTTCCGAACATGCAGCGCTTATTTGGTGATTACGCGGCGGACGTCGTTTGTTTCGGCCACCATCACCCGGTCCACGCGTTTCAAGATGAGCGCAAACGGTATTTCAATCCAGGGGCGCTCGGCGTCGCCAAAGACGATTTGGCCCGCTACGGGGTGCTGCAGTGGGATGAGGCGGGACTGCGTGTCAGTGCGAAGACGATCCCGTACGATAAACCGTCTTTCATGAACAAGATGGAGCGTGACGAAGTGCCACAGCGCGAAGTGATGTGGCGCCTGTTCTATTGAAAAAGAGGTTGAAGACATATGCCTTCAACCTCAAGTTGTTGACGAACGAGGTCGCTAAAAGCAATCTCGTTCGTCTTTTATTATGTCCGAAGACCTTGAGGCGCTCTGCCCGACATGAAATTGAAGAAATGCTATGTAACGGTCGTTCTCGTCCGCGGTAGAACGTGAAACGGCCGCCCGAGGGCGACCGTTTGCTTTGCTCGTCCGATGGTACTAAGGCTCAGGGATTGCCTGCGGAAAGCGTGGGCACCGGAAGGACGAGCGAATTTGATTGTGTTAGTCAACCTCTTTTAAATTTCTTGTAACGTCTTCGGGAAGCTCGTCAACAAGATTGGTCCGCTTTCGGTCATCACGATGTCATCCTCGATGCGGACGCCGCCGACACCAGGGAGATAAATGCCTGGCTCGACCGTGAACGTCATGCCGACCTGGGCCGTCATATCGTTGTTGGCTGCCATCGATGGGAACTCGTGGACCTCGATGCCGATACCGTGACCGACGCGATGGGTGAAGTATTCCCCGTATCCGGCCGTCGTGATGACTTGGCGGGCGGCGATATCGATCGAGCCGAGCGTCGTCCCGACGTTCGCCATCTCGATGGCGGCTTCTTCGGCCCGGAGCACGGTCTCGTAGATTTCCCGTTGTTTTGTGCTCGCCTCACCGTAGACGACGGTGCGGGTGATGTCTGAACAGTAGCCTTGCCAGACGACACCGAGATCGAATAAGGCGAAGTCACCTTTTTTGAGTCGGTTGTTGCCAGGAACACCATGCGGATCGGCGCTATTTTCACCGAACAAGACGAGTGTGTCAAATGACATTTCACGGACACCTTGCCGTTTCATGGCGTATTCGATCTCGGCGATGACTTCAAGTTCGGTCACCCCTTCACGCAACGCGCGGATGCCGGCTTCGATTGCCATGTCGGCAAGTTCGGCCGCGCGTTTCATGACCCGGATCTCATCTGTCGACTTGATCATTCGGAGCGCTTGTAATTCTTCCGTCAAATCAATGATCGACAGTCCGGCAAATCCGGCACGCAGTTGTTCGACGCGGTTATATGGTAAATGCTCGCCTTCAATCCCGATTCGTTCCGGAATGATTTGTTGGTCGAGAAACAGTTTGACGACTTTGTCCCACGGATTTTCGTGGTCCATGTACGTCACGATCTCACCGTTCCAGTCGCTCGCTTCGACGATTCCTTTTTCAAGGGCCGGACAGACGAGCGCCGTTGTCCCGTTCTTCAGTACTAGGATAGCGATCAAACGTTCATGGGCCTCGGCGTATACTCCTGAAAAATAGAAGACGGACGCTTTTGACGTGACAAACGCGGCGTCTAGCCCTTTCGTGGCCAAAGATTGTGCAATGTGGTTGGTTCGTTGATTCAACTCGATTCCCTTCCTTCTTGTTCAGTGGCTTTCTCGTTCATTATAGCGTTTTCCAAAATGGAAAGGAAATGTTGCATTTTCAGTAGTACAGTTTGAACAAGGTTCACTGATACAGTATACTGAGGATGACAGAAAATGTATTGAGGAAAGGGACTCGTGACATGACAACAAAACATGAACAGATCATAGCACATATCGAGTCGCTCGATGTCGGGTCTAAAATCTCCGTTCGCCAAATCGCAAAAGAACTTGCGGTATCAGAGGGGACGGCTTATCGGGCCATTAAAGAAGCGGAGAACTTGGGGTTCGTGTCAACGATCGAACGGGTCGGCACGATCCGCATCAAGCGCAAACATAAAGAGAACATTGAAAAACTGACATTTGCCGAAGTCGTCAACATCGTTGATGGTCAAGTGCTCGGCGGACGCGACGGCCTGCATAAAACGCTATCTAAGTTCGTCATCGGGGCGATGAAGCTCGAAGCGATGATGCGATATATCGACGTCGACTCGCTCGTCATCATCGGGAACCGGGAGAAAGCGCATGAACTCGTCTTGCAATCAGGCGGGGCCGTACTGATCACCGGTGGATTCGATACGACCGACGAAGTGAAACGGATGGCGGATAAGTACAACATGCCCGTCATCTCGACTTCCTATGACAGCTTTACCGTGGCGACGATGATTAACCGCGCCATCTATGACCGTTTGATCAAAAAGGAAATTCTGCTCGTCTCGGATATCGTCATTCCGTTACACGATACGTTTTATTTAAAAGTGGACGATACGGTCAAACGTTGGCACGAACTCAATGAACGGACGAAGCACAACCGTTACCCGGTCATCGACGACCAGATGAAAGTCGTCGGCGTCATCACCGCCAAAGATCTCATCGATCGGCCACACGATACAGAAATCGAAAAAGTGATGACGAAAAGCCCGATCACGGCCGGCGTTCAGACAAGTGTCACGAATGCGGCCCACCAGATGGTATGGGAAGGGATCGAGATGTTGCCGGTCGTCGACAACTACGGTCGCCTGCTCGGCATCATCAGCCGTCAAGACGTCCTAAAGGCGCTTCAGCTCGCGAACCGGCAACCACAAGTCGGTGAGACGTTTGATAATATGATCACCAATCAGTTGAAAGAGGATCCGACTTCGAATGGGACGGCGTTCACGGTCGAAGTGGCACCTCAAATGACGAGCCACATGGGGACGGCGTCGTCCGGAGTCTTGACGACGCTTCTAGTCGAAGGGGCGACCCGGAGTTTGCGGCATATGAAAAAAGGCGACCTTGTCGTCGAGAATATCACGGTCTACTTCATGAAACCGATTCAAATCGAGAGTCAAATCCGCGTCTCGGCGAACGTGTTCGACCTCGGACGAAAGTTCGGGAAAGTCGACGTCGAGATGACACAAGGGACACAACTCGTCGCCAAAGCGCTCGTCACGGCGCAACTGATCGACCGGTAAAGAAAAACGAGCTGATGATGTCATCAGCTCGTTTTACATATTAAGATTGGTTGATTGGTTCTTCAGACGCCTTCGGGAAAATCTTGCGATAGCGAATGATCCCGACGATTGCGTTGCCAAGCCCGAGGACGAGCATGACGATGCTGACGATCCAGCCGATGGTCGAATTGAGGCCGAGGCCGCCGAGCATCTGGTTGATGGCGAACAGCGCCAAAAACAAGCTGAGCCAGATGAGCGCTTGCGTGTTGAACAACGCTTTCCGGTACGGCGTCTTCGTCAAGAAGGCCCGACGTTTATAGACCAAATACGCACCGAGTGAGAACAAGATGAGTCCGATCATGATTAATTGACTCAAGTGAGAAACCCCTTTCAAACGTATAATCTGTTATCATCATACCATAGAATGGACATCAAGAAAGCGAGGAACGACCATGGCACATTGGCCTGAAGCAACAACGATATTGAAGTTAATCGAGGCGGCGGACACGATTATGATCCATCGACACGTCCGTCCCGATCCGGATGCGCTCGGAAGTCAACTCGGCTTAAAGCGGATCATCGAGCGGGCTTACCCGGATAAACACGTTTACGTCGTCGGCGGGATTGCCCGCGACCTCGAATTTTTAGGGAAGATGCAACACGTGGAGCCGGAGATGTATGACGAGGCGCTCGTCCTCGTGCTTGATACAGCGAACCACGAACGAATCGATGGACCATACGCCTTGAAAGGGAAGACTGTCGTCAAGATCGACCACCATCCTGACGAAGACGAGTATGCGACACATCAGATCGTCGATACGACGGTCAGTTCGACGTCGGAGATTGTGGCCGAGCTCGCTCGGATATGGGGCTTGGCTATCGATGAGCAGTCGGCGTTCTTACTTTTCGCGGGTATCGTCGGTGATACGGGACGCTTCCAGTTCCGGAACGCGACGCCGCACACGTTTGAGATCGCTGCTGACTTGATCAGTTACGGTATCGACACGAACCGCTTGTACCGCCAAATGTATAAGACGAACTTGGCGACACTCCAACTGCAAGGTTACGTCCTGCAAAACGTCCAAGTGACAGAGGCGGGCGTCGGATATGTCAAAATCGACGCCGACGTGCTCCGGACGTTTCATGCGACGCCAGAAGCGGCGTCGTTGCTCGTCAACAGCTTCTCTGGACTGGAGGGGTTGAAATGTTGGGTCATGTTCGTCGAGAACAAAGATGAGATTCGTGTCCGTATCCGCTCGAAAGGCCCGGTCATCAATGAAGTCGCCAAACGTTACCGTGGCGGCGGGCATCCGATGGCAGCCGGTGCGACAATTGACACGTGGGAAGAGATGGACGATGTGATTGCCGCACTAGAAGAAGTGGCCGCACCGTTCGAATTTGAAAATGAAGAGAGCTGACCGCGGTCAGCTCTCTTCATTTTGTATCGTCGTCTTGTGGAATGAACCACGTGCCGCGATCGGTGACGTCTTCGACGACGTCTAGTTGGTACTCGGTAATGTATTTGCGCAGCCGTTCGATAATTTCAGGACTGTCGGCAAATACGGTCTGTCCGTTCTGTAAAAGTTCTAACTTGTCGCGCGCGATTTTACCCCGATTAATAATCATACGCTTTTACCCCCTTTTATCATTCGTTTTGTCTATAATTATTGTATCAGAGAAGCATCGAGATGAGTTTGACAATTAAGAAAAAAGAGAGGGGGGCGCTTGTGCTCCATTTAAATGTAAGATCAGCGTTTAGCTTGATGCATAGCACGATTCGCTTAGAACAATATGTCGCCTCGATGGCGGAGCGGGGGAGTAAGTCGGTCGCGGTCGCAGATGACGCGTTTTATGGCGTTCCTCAATTTGTGAGACTATGCGAACGCTATGCGGTCAAGCCGGTCATCGGTCTACGGACGAGCCTTCATGTCGATGGGCTCGAGTTGGCCGTGCTCGTGTATGCGATGACCGACCTAGATATTCCAAAGCTGTATCGCATCGTCGAGGCAGGCGGATTGACCGAACCGACGGATTTATCGGTCGTCATCTTACCTGAGAATTGGAAAACGAGTGACCCGGTCCACCGACGTCGTTTGTTTAACCGTATACTCGGCTTTGTGGCAGAAGAACGGTTATGGCTCGGGTTGCCTGCTCCGCAGACGACCGAACAGACGCTCATCGTCAAACAGCTTCGGGGGATGCGCGAAGAACTCGGTGTTCGTTTAGTGCCGACGCCAGAGACATGCTATATGCGACCAGAAGATTTTGAAGCGTATCGTGCCATCGTCGCAATCGGGGAAGGCGAGGTCATCTCCCAAGAGGACGTTCATCAAAAAGGCAAGTATGTGCGGCTGCCGAGCGAGATGAACGACTGGTTCGAACCCTTGGAGCTCGAGGAACTCGCGCGATTCGAACAACTTGCGTCGGTAACGCAGATTCCGGCCGCGACTGCCGCGATCCCGGAACTGCCTGATGCCGTCGATCGACTCAAACGTCTCGTCGCGGAGCGATTGAAAGCACTTGATTTGCTCACCGAGACGTATATCGATCGGGCCCGGTACGAGCTTGACGTCATCGCCGGTACGGGGTTCGCCTCATACTTTTTGATTGTCGAGGACATCGTTCGCTTCGCCAGGGAGCAGGGCATCGAAGTCGGTCCAGGTCGTGGTTCAGCGGCCGGGTCGCTCGTCAGTTTCGCGCTTCATATTACAGAAGTCGATCCTGTTCGCTTCGATTTGCTGTTTGAACGTTTCTTGAACCCGGAACGGATCAGTATGCCAGATATTGATTTAGACTTCGAAGACGAACGGAGAGACGAGGTCGTCCAGTACGTGCTTGACAAGTATGGGCTGCATCACGCCGCTCAAATCGGTACGTTAGCGACGTTCGGTGCGAAGGCGGCGCTGCGTGACGTGGCCCGCGCTCTCGGGATGACGCTTGAAGAAGGCCAGGCTGCCAGTAAACAAGTCAAGGACGACGGGATCGCGGGCATTACGAACAATCCGACTAAAATGAAGTGGTTTGCCGGAAGTCAAAAACGGTCGCATCTGTTGACGATCGCGTCTCAATTGGAAGGGTTGCCGAGGCAAGCGTCGATCCATGCGGCCGGGATCGTCTTGAGCCGAGATCCGCTTGACACGGTAACGCCGCTGCAACCGACGGACGGGGGCCAAGTGACACAATATAATATGAAGGATCTCGAGGCGCTAGGACTGCTAAAAATCGATTTGCTCGGTCTCCGGAACTTGACACGATTGCGCGAGATGGAGATGTTGATTCGTGACACCGATTCACTATTCTCGCTGAAATCGATCCCGCTCGATGACAATCGGACGTTACGTGTTCTCGCACGAGGCGATACAGACGGCGTCTTTCAGTTTGAGTCGGACGGGATGAAGCAGGCGCTGCGGCAAGTGAAGCCGACCGAGTTTGAAGATATCGTCGTCACGATGTCGCTTTATCGCCCTGGACCGATGCAGTTCATCGAGACGTATGCCAAACGCAAGCACGGGATGCCGTACAAGCCGGTCCATCCGATCGTTGGCGAAGTGATGGAGACGACTAAAGGCGTGCTCGTCTACCAAGAACAAGTCATGAAGTTATTGCGCGAACTCGCCGGATATTCATACGCCGAGACCGATTTGATTCGTCGAGCCATCGCTAAAAAGGATATGGCCGCCATCGAGGTCGAGAAAACCCGTTTTTTGGAGAAGACGGCGGAGTACGACACGGATTCGATGCGACAAGTGTTCTCGTGGATTGAAAAATTCGCAGGCTACGGGTTCAACCGGTCGCACGCCGTCGCCTATAGTTTGATCAGTTATCGATTGGCGTATGTGAAAGCACACTTTGAACGCATTTTTTATCTCGTGACGTACGATAAGACGAATCAACTCGTGCGTATGCTAAGGAAAGGGAAAATCCCCGTCTATCCTCCTGACGTCTTGCACGGGAAAGCGGGAGCGTCTCTAGAAGGTCCGGGAGTCCGTCTCGGCCTCAAGGCGATTCAAGGATTGACGAAGCGGGACGTGGAACGATTGATTGAGCATCACGATCAGTTCACCGATGTGAAACGACTCGTGGAACTGATGGACTGGGGAACGAAAGATCAGTTGAAATTGCGCCGTCTGCTCGGTTCCGGGGCGTTAGACCGCATGTACCACGGCGATCGGAGCCGGGCTTTCCGGGCTGTGGAACGCTTGCGGGAAGAGGCGGGGACACATCTGCTCCCGGATGAACTGTCGGCCCTCGGCTTGAAACGGACCGAGGCGCCGGAACCGAATTGGTCGGAAGAAGAACGCGAGGCGCTCGGGACGTGGATCGTCCACTCACCTTTGACGACGGTGGCACCCCTTCAAGTGGACACGTCCACAATCGAGGAAGTGTTGCGCGGCGACAGAGGATTCATCGTCGTCTACGTCGATGCGATCCGGACGTTCAAGACGAAGAAAAACGAGGAGATGGGTGTCGCCATGGTCGATGACGGGGTCTCGCAAGATGAGGTCGTCATCTTCCCACGCGTGTTCGCAAACTACGCCCGCTCGCTCTATGTCGGGAACGTCCTGTTGCTCGAGGTTCATCCAAACGAGCGGGACGGGCGGATTCAACTCGTCGTGGAGCGGGTGCGGCCGTTAAATGGTCAAGCGTTGTTCGTCCGGCTTCGCCGTGAATCGTTCGCCGAGCTCGAAGAACTCCTTCATACAGCAAGTGGGGACGTCCCGGTGATTTGTCGCTTCTCCGACTCAAAAGAGGTGAAGCAATTGGCGTCTGCTTACTCGGTCAATCCAACGGAATCCTTCATGACCGCTTTGAAGAGCCGGTTCGGGGAAGCGGACGTCGTCTTAAAGCGGGTCGATTCAAAAACGTCCGGCGCGGGAACTAGTACCAAGTCATAAAAAGTGGTATAATCTGTTTGATTGGTCTGACCACTTTAAAGAGAATGCCATCCGAAAAGGAGTTGAACGGTCAGATGCATGGAAAATACGCATCCTCATTTCACGAAAACATTTCTAAAATTAGATCGTTGATCGTTCAGGCATCGCTCGCGCCGGGCGACCGTCTTCCATCCGAACGTGAACTGGCCGAGACGCTTTCAATCAGCCGCGCTTCGGTCCGAGAGGCGCTTCGGGCCCTCAGCTTTCTTGGGATCGTGGAGACGCGTCACGGGGGCGGGACGTTTTTGTGCGAGCAAGATCGGCACCGCTACATCGAGATCTTGTCTGAGTTTATCGTCACGAAACAGACGAAAGCGTCCGACATCGTCGACATGTTGCGGTTGCTTGAGCGCCTTGCGTTCTCTGAAGTCGAGCCGACACCGGAGCGGGTCAAGCTGCTCGAAGCGAACTTAGCGAATGATCGCGAGTTCCGTCAACAGCTGATTCTAGGCCTAGACAACGAGCTCTTCATTCGAATTTGGAGTGAAGTGAACCGATTTTATGACGGGACGGACGCAGGTGAACTGTATACGATCGAAGAACGAACACAATTATTGGAGATGTGGCGCAAGGTGAGGATGCCGGAATGAACGAGGGGGAAGCGATGACTGCTTTTTTCAAGAAACCAAAACGATACATGCCGTTGCGTCAACGAGAACCGAAAATTGACGCACCACAAGGATTGATGACGAAATGTCCATCCTGTAAATATATGCATTACACGAAACAATTGAACGAACACCATAAAGTGTGCGATTGTGGCTACCATTTCCCGCTCAGTGCAGATGAGCGGATTCGATTGCTCACTGATGAGAACTCATTCGTGAAATTTGCTGGACCGCGCGTGAAAGAAAATCCGCTCGGTTTTCCAGATTATGAAGAAAAATTAAAAAAAGACAGGGAACGAACTGGGATTGAAGAGGCGATTGTCTGCGGCCGGGGAATGATCTCTGGCCGTCACGCCGTCATCTGTGTCATGGACGCGCGCTTCCGGATGGGGTCAATGGGAGCTTACGTCGGGGAAGCGATCGCTTCAGCCGTCCGGACTGCGACTGCGGAACGATTACCTGTCGTGTTGTTCACCGCTTCAGGCGGTGCGCGCATGCAAGAAGGGATGGTCAGCCTCATGCAGATGGCGAATACGTCCATCGCGCTCAAGCAACATGACGAGGCCGGATTGCTGTATATCGCCTACTTGACCCATCCGACGACAGGTGGCGTCTCGGCTAGTTTTGCCATGCTCGGTGACTTGAACGTCGCCGAACCGGGTGCGTTGATCGGCTTCGCCGGACGGCGGATCATCGAACAGACGATTCGTGAAAAATTACCAGACAACTTCCAAACTGCTGAGTTCTTGCTAGAGGCTGGTCAACTCGATGCCGTCGTTCATCGTGAACAGATGCGTTCGTTCTTAAAGAACATCATCGATTTACATGACGGGGGGGCACATCATGTTTGACTCAACGAAAGAATTGAACGAACAACTCGTGAAGTTGCGCGAGATGGCGGAAACGAAAGGGATCGACCTATCCCGGGAGATCCGCCATCTCGAGACGAAGCTCCACCGATTAGAAAAAGACAATTATGGGAATATGAAACCGTGGGATCGCGTGCAATTGGCACGGAACCCGAAACGGCCGACGACGCTCGACTATATCGATCAGCTGTTCCCAGATTTTATTGAACTGCATGGCGACCGACATGGATATGATGATGCGGCGATCGTCGCGGGGATTGCCACGCTCGACGGTGTCCCGGTGACAATCATCGGCCATCAACGCGGCCGCAATACGAAAGAGAACATGTTGCGAAACTTTGGCATGCCTCATCCGGAAGGTTATCGCAAAGCGTTACGGTTCATGAAGCAGGCCGAGAAGTTCAACCGGCCGGTCATCACGTTCATTGACACGAAAGGTGCTTACCCGGGTAAGGCGGCCGAAGAACGCGGACAAAGCGAGGCAATCGCACGCAACTTGTTTGAGATGGCGACGTTGAAAGTCCCGATCGTTTCTGTCGTCATCGGCGAGGGCGGTTCTGGAGGAGCGCTCGGCATCGGTGTCTGCGACCGGCTGCTCATGCTCGAGAACAGCACGTACTCGGTCATCTCGCCAGAAGGTGCGGCAGCACTGCTTTGGAAAGACGCGAAGCTGGCGGAACGGGCCGCTGAAACGATGAAGATTACAGCACAAGATTTGCTCGATTTAGGGATTGTCGATGAGATTGTGACGGAAGTGTTTGGCGGAGCCCACATCGATGTGTCACTACAGTCTTCGCTCTTGAAGCCTGTATTAACACAGCATGTCAGTGAGTTGGTGAAACGCTCGCGCGATGAGTTGCTGCAAGGGCGCGCTGCCAAATATCATCAAATTGGCACATTTGGCTCGTGAAAACGGTAACAACCGCTTGAGGTTCACGTTAAACCACTCACGAAATGACTGCTTCCGACGGTACCCCATGCATTTTTTTCACATACTTGTGTTGTAAAACAAAGGTCAGACATGGTATTTTTATTTCAGATTTCGTTAAAACACATAAGAGGTGAGTGACGTGAATTTAAGACGAATTGCGGTATTGACAAGTGGGGGAGACGCCCCTGGAATGAACGCTGCAGTCCGTGCAGTGACCCGAAAAGCAATTTTTGAAGGTCTAGAAGTGTACGGTGTGTATAACGGCTATCAAGGTTTGATTGAAGGCGATCTCGTTGAATTGAACCTAGGTTCAGTCGGCGATATCATTCAACGCGGAGGAACGTTCTTACGTTCTGCCCGTTGCCCAGAGTTTAGAACTGAAGAAGGCCGGGCTAAAGCGGTCAAACAGTTGAAGAAATTCAACATCGATGCGCTCGTCGTCGTAGGCGGAGACGGTTCTTACCGTGGAGCTCAGAAGTTGACGGAGCTAGGTTTCCCGACAATCGGGCTGCCTGGCACGATCGACAATGATATTCCGGGAACGGACGCGACGATAGGATTTGACACAGCGCTCAACACAGCGCTCGATGCGATCGATAAGATTCGTGACACGGCTTCTTCACATGAACGTACGTATGTCATTGAAGTGATGGGTCGCGACGCGGGTGACATCGCTCTTTACGCCGGTCTTGCCGGTGGAGCGGAGTCGATCCTCGTCCCAGAACGTCCTGAAGACTTGAGTGCGATTGTGGAGCGGATCAACCATGGTGTTGCCCGCGGCAAGAAACATTCGATTGTCGTCGTTGCTGAAGGAGCTGGCAGTGCCGAAGAGATTGGTAAACTCATTGCTGAGCAGACAAACTCGGAAACACGTGTCACGATCCTTGGACATATCCAACGTGGTGGTTCACCAACTGCCGCCGACCGCGTGCTTGCTAGCCGGATGGGCGCTTACGCCGTTGAAATCCTGTTAGAAGGCAAAGCTGGACGGGTCGTTGGAATCCGTGGCGGTAAAATGATGGACCTCGATATCGACGAGGCGCTCGACCATAACAAGCATACGCTTGACATGAAGTTGATCGACCTGTCGAACCAACTTTCGATTTAACGAGTGACAGTGAACTCCACAGAGACGGGATCAGGTCAATCGACCCCCCGTTTTCTGTGTGTAAATGTAATACATCCCCTAGGAGGTTTTTATTTATGCGTAGAACGAAAATTGTATGTACGATCGGACCAGCTTCAGAGAAGCTTCTCCCAGAAATGATTGAAGCTGGAATGAACGTGGCTCGTCTTAACTTCTCACACGGTGACTACGAAGAGCACGGAGCACGTATCCGCGACATCCGTGAAGCATCACGCGTCGCAGGCAAAATCGTGACTGTCCTTCTCGATACGAAAGGTCCTGAAATTCGGACGCATACGTTCGCAGACGGAAAGGCACTCCTTGAAAAAGGGAAAGAAGTGACAATCGTCTCAACAGAAGAAATCGTCGGAACGAAAGACCGTTTCTCGGTCACGTACGAAGGATTGTTCGATGACGTCGAAGTCGGTTCTAGCATCATGCTCGATGACGGACTCATCGGTCTCCGTGTCGTCGAAAAACTTCCGAACCGCGATCTTCGTTGCATCATCGAAAACGAAGGCGTCATCAAGACGAAGAAAGGTGTAAACTTGCCGAACGTCAAGGTTAACCTTCCTGCCTTAACAGACAAAGATATCGCGGACATCGAGTTCGGTATCTCGCAAGATATCGACGTGATCGCGGCTTCATTCGTACGTCGTGCGTCTGACGTCGTCGCCATTCGTCAACTTCTCGAGAAGCACGATGCGTCGCACATCAAGATTTACCCGAAAATTGAAAACCAAGAAGGTGTCGATAACATCGACGAAATCTTGTCTATCTCTGACGGTTTGATGGTTGCGCGTGGTGACCTCGGTATCGAGATCCCGACTGAAGAAGTCACACCAGTACAAAAAGAATTGATCAAGAAGTGTAACGACCTCGGTAAGCCGGTCATCACAGCGACACAAATGCTTGACTCGATGCAACGCAACCCGCGCCCGACACGTGCGGAAGCGTCTGACGTTGCCAACGCCATCCTCGATGGTACGGATGCGGTCATGCTCTCAGGTGAGACGGCTGCAGGGGACTACCCAATCGAGTCAGTTCAAATGCAAGCAGCGATCGCTGTTCGTACAGAGCGTATGCTTGACTACAAAAACTTGCTCAAAGATCGTCAAAAACGCAGTGAGCATACGGTAACGGATGCGATCTCACAAGCGGTTGCCCATACGGCAATCAACTTGAACGCGAAAGCGATCTTGACACCAACACAATCAGGTTACACGGCTGCCCGTACAGCGAAATATCGTCCGGAAGCAAACATTATCGCGGTGACTGAATCAGAGCGCGTCGCTCGTCAGTTGAACCTCGTTTGGGGCGTATACCCGATCGTTGCTGACACGATGCCGAACAACACGGATGAGATGTTGGTTCAAGCATCTGAAGCAGCTCGTCACGCTGGACTCGTCACAGACGGCGACCTCGTCGTCATCTCAGCAGGTATTCCGGCAGCGACTTCTGGTACGACGAACATGATGAAAATTCACATCGTCGGACACGCTCTTGCAAACGGACGCGGCATCGGTGAGCGCGGCCTCGTCGGAGAAGTCGTCGTTGCGAACAACGCGGACGAAGCGAACGCTAAAGCAAAAGACGGCATGATCCTCGTGGCACCGTTCACTGATAAAGAAATGATGCCAGCGATCGAAAAAGCAGCCGGCATCATCACAGAAGACGGTGGATTGACGAGCCATGCCGGCATCGTTGGACCATCGCTCCGTAAACCGGTCATCGTCGGTGTTGAATCTGCAACGTCTACGTTCCGTGACGGACAGATGATCTCGATCGACCCGCTTACTGGAAAAATTTATAACGCGTAATCGAATGACAATCGAACCGACCTTCTCATGAGGTCGGTTCTTTTTCCATTCAGAAAGAGGGATGAATCATGGGTGCTTATTTATTTCTGCTATTACTCGTCTTGATCGGCGTGAT
Source organism: Exiguobacterium sp. SH1S1 (assembly GCF_004337245.1). NCBI lineage: Bacteria > Bacillati > Bacillota > Bacilli > Caryophanales > Exiguobacterium > Exiguobacterium sp. SH1S1. Next base: position 353,235 of record NZ_SJUZ01000001.1, on the reverse strand, counting down.
TTCCCATAATCAATCGGTCATAATCGCGAGCAGTGTACTCTTAATCATTAAAGCAATCGGCTTCGGTGACCAGCTGTTCCCGACGCTCGCCGCAAAAGGGATCCATTGGGGTGTGACGATCATCACGATCGCAGTCCTCGTCCCGATCGCGACCGGAGACATAGGTTTTAGAGAATTGTGGAATAGTATTAAAGGACCGGTCGGCATCATTGCCTTTTCGTCCGGTATCTTCGTCGCCCTCGCCGCCGCCCAGGGCGTGCAACTGATGCGTGTCGACCCGGTCGTGACGACGGCCTTGCTCGCAGGCACCATTCTTGCGGTCGGATTCATGAAAGGCGTTCCGGTCGGTCCGCTCGTTGGTGCCGGGATTGCCGCGCTCATTTTAGGGGGATATAACCTTATCGAGAAGTGGGTTTGACATTTTTTTACGACTGGATACGCTTACATTTCTTTTTTTCAGTAAATTGTTTATACTAGACGGAGGACAGGGTGGCGCGAACTCGATACGTGCTGGGGAGATTTATCGAACCCCCACCCTTATTCCCTGCAAACAGACTGTATGATGCGGTCGACTACTTTCAAAGACTGAGGGGGAGTTATTAATGTCAACAACTAAAGGGTTAGAAGGAATTGTGGCGGCAGCCTCAAAAGTCAGTTCGATCATTGATGGACAATTGACTTATGGAGGATACACAATCGATGACTTGGCAGACCATGCCACGTTCGAAGAAGTCGTCTTTCTATTATGGAACGACCGCCTTCCGAAGGCAGATGAATTAACGAAACTCTCAGAAGCGCTCGTTCAAGAAGCGAAGTTGCCAGAAGACGTCATCGCGACACTCGAGCGGGCACCAAAGTCTGCGAACGCGATGGCCACGATTCGTACGGCACTCTCTCAACTCGCGTTGTACGATGAAGAGGCTGAAGACATGAGCGAAGAGGCAAACATGCGTAAAGCGATTCGTCTTCAAGCACAAATCGCGACGATCGTGACTGCTTTCGCGCGGTTACGGAAAGGTAAGCAACCGATTGCGCCGAAGCAAGGCTTGTCGTATGCAGCCAATTTCTTATATATGTTGAACGGGGAAGAGCCGAATGAAGTCGCCGAGACGACGATCGACAAGGCGCTCATTCTTCACGCCGACCATGAGTTGAACGCTTCGACGTTCACAGCCCGTGTCTGCGTAGCGACGCTCTCAGATATGTATTCTGGTGTGACGGCAGCGATGGGCGCACTCAAAGGTCCACTTCACGGTGGCGCCAACGAGGCGGTCATGAAGATGCTTCACGAAATCGGTTCGGTCGACAAAGTTGAAGACTACGTGCGCGGCAAGTTCGAACGCCGTGAGAAGATCATGGGCTTCGGTCACCGTGTTTATAAGGACGGCGATCCGCGTGCGAAACACTTGAAAGAGATGAGTCGCCAACTGACGGCTCAAATCAATGAGCCACATTGGTACGAGATGTCTGAGAAGATCGATCACCTTGTCGAGACTGAAAAAGGGCTCAAACCGAACGTCGACTTCTACTCGGCTTCGACGTACTATGCGCTCGGTCTTGACGAAGAGCTGTTCACGCCGATCTTCGCGGTCTCGCGGATGTCAGGCTGGATCGCGCACATCCTCGAGCAATACGCCGACAACCGTCTCATTCGTCCGCGTGCCGAGTACGTAGGCGAAACGAATCGTTCATACGTACCGGTAAACGAGCGTTAATTGACGCATCGTTCGAAGATTGCGTCACAATTTAGACATAAACTTTGGTAAACTAACAGATGACGTAGGTCGGCGCTCGCGTCGGCCTACATAAATGTACTTAGGGGGATTCATATGTCAACACAAGGTCAAAAGATTACAGTAGAAAACGGTGCACTTAACGTACCAAACGTACCAACGATTCCATTCATCATCGGAGATGGAACAGGCCCAGACATCTGGAACGCTGCAGTCCGCGTCTTTGATGCAGCTGTCGAGAAAGCATACGGCGGCGAGAAGAAGATCGAATGGAAAGAAGTGTTCGCTGGCGAGAAGGCGTTCAACCAAACGGGTGAGTGGCTTCCTAACGAGACGCTCGACGAGATCCGTGAATATTTGATTGCCATCAAAGGACCGCTCACGACACCGGTCGGCGGCGGAATCCGTTCACTCAACGTTGCGCTCCGTCAAGAACTTGACTTGTACACGTGCTTGCGTCCTGTCCGTTACTTCACTGGCGTCCCGTCACCGGTCAAACGTCCTGAAGACACAGACATGGTCATCTTCCGTGAGAACACAGAAGATATTTATGCAGGGATCGAATACGCTTCAGGCAGCGACGAAGTGAAGAAGTTGATCACGTTCTTGAAAGAAGAGATGAACGTCAACAAGATCCGTTTCCCAGAAACATCGGGTATCGGCATCAAGCCGATCTCGTCAGAAGGAACAAAACGTCTCGTTCGGGCATCTCTCGAATACGCGATCGCGAACAACCGTAAATCGCTCACGCTCGTCCATAAAGGTAACATCATGAAGTTCACAGAAGGCGCCTTCAAAAACTGGGGGTATGAACTCGCAGAAGAAGAGTACGGCGACAAAGTGTTCACATGGGCCCAGTATGACCGCATCAAAGAAGAGTCAGGCGAAGCTGCTGCGAACGAAGCGCAATCGAAAGCGGAAGCGGAAGGCAAAATCATCGTGAAAGATTCAATCGCTGATATCTTCCTCCAACAAATCTTGACTCGTCCGCGTGAGTTCGACGTCGTCGCGACAATGAACTTGAACGGTGACTACATCTCGGACGCGCTCGCTGCTCAAGTCGGCGGAATCGGGATCGCACCAGGTGCGAACATCAACTACGTGACAGGACATGCCATCTTCGAAGCGACACACGGTACGGCACCGAAGTATGCCGGTCTTGACAAAGTCAACCCGTCATCTGTCATCTTGTCAGGTGAGATGATGCTCCGTCACATGAACTGGAACGAAGCGGCTGACCTCATCGTTCGTTCGATGGAGAATACAATCGCATCGAAAGTCGTCACATACGACTTTGCCCGTCTCATGGACGGCGCGACAGAAGTGAAATGTTCAGAGTTTGCGGATGAACTGATCAAAAACATGTAAGTAGCACTCAAGTTTGGACTAAACCAAGGGGGAGAGCACAATGATTCGTCGCAACAAGATTTCTGTTATCGGTAGCGGATTCACGGGGGCCACGACGGCACTATACTTGGCTCAAAAAGAGTTAGGAGACGTCGTCCTTCTCGACATGCCAGAGTTTGAGAACCCGACGAAAGGAAAAGCGCTCGATATGCAAGAAACGGCGCCGATTCAAGGATTTGATTCATTGATCACCGGGACGTCGGATTACGCTGACACGGCTGATTCGGACATCGTCGTCATCACGGCTGGTATCGCCCGCAAGCCGGGCATGAGCCGGGACGACCTCGTCACGACGAACGCTAGCGTCATGCGGTCGGTCACGAAAGAGATTGTCAAGTATTCACCTGACGCGATCTTGATCGTCTTGACGAACCCGGTCGATGCGATGACGTATACGGTGTTCAAAGAGTCGGGCTTCCCGAAAGAGCGCGTCATCGGCCAGTCCGGTGTGCTCGACACGGCGCGGTTCCGGACGTTCGTCGCTTCGGAGTTGAACGTCTCTGTGAAAGACGTGTCCGGGTTCGTCCTCGGCGGTCACGGCGACGACATGGTGCCGCTCATCCGCTATTCGTATGCAGGAGGCATCCCGCTCGAGAAGTTGTTGCCGAGTGAACGCATCGACGCGATCGTCGCGAGAACGCGTAAAGGTGGCGGTGAGATCGTCCAACTCCTTGGCAACGGTTCGGCGTACTACGCGCCGGCCGCGGCCATCGTCGAGATGGTGGAAGCGATTTTAAAAGATCAACGCCGCATTTTACCGGCCATCACGTATCTTGATGGAGAGTATGGCTTCCGTGACCTCTATCTTGGCGTGCCGACGGTTCTCGGTGCGAACGGGATCGAGCGTGTGCTCGAACTTGACCTGACGGACGAAGAACAAGCCGCGCTCAAGCGCTCGGCTGACTCGGTCCGTTCCGTCTTGAACGTCCTAACTTGAAAGCAAGTCTAGTCTGCGTCGCAGGCTAGACTTTTTTTGTTGGATTCGTTTTTCTTCCAAGCGTGCTAAAATGGAGATAGACAGTGGATTTGTTTTGTTTTTGTAAAGAATTGCTTTGAAGTTGGTCGCGAGTGGGATTGATTTGTAAAATAGGTAGTGTAAACGACTGAACAGATAGATTCGAGGAGGAACTAGTGTGGCCGATAAAGTAATTGTTGTTGATGACGAAGTATCGATTGCGACGTTATTAAAATTTAATTTAGAACAAGCCGGATTTGAGGTCGAGACGGCCCATGATGGAAAAGCGGGGCTTGAATTAGCCGAGAAACAAGACGCGGTGTTGATTATCCTCGACTTGATGTTGCCGGAAATGGACGGGCTTGAAGTATGTAAACGGCTGCGCCAACAAAAAGTGAACACGCCGATCTTAATGTTGACGGCGAAAGACGACGAGTTCGATAAAGTGCTCGGTCTCGAACTTGGCGCTGACGACTATTTGACGAAACCGTTCAGCCCGCGCGAAGTCGTGGCCCGGGTCAAAGCGATTTTGCGCCGGTCAGGTCCACAGGAAACGCCGACGGTCGACGCCGACGTCATCGAGATCGGAGACGTCAAAATCATCGCTTCGAACTATGAGGTTTTCAAAAAAGGCGAACGTCTCGAATTGACGCCGAAAGAGTTTGAACTGCTGGCTTATCTCGCCAAAAACAAAGGCCGTGTGTTGACGCGTGATCAATTGCTGTCAGCCATTTGGAACTATGATTTTGTCGGTGATACGCGTATCGTCGACGTTCATATTAGTCATTTGCGTGAAAAAATTGAGCCGGTGACGAAGAAACCGACGTACATCAAGACGATCCGAGGTCTCGGTTATAAGATGGAAGAACCGATGCCCGAATGAAGACGTATCGCTCGCGTTTTTTGACGACACTCATCCTGCTCGTGACGGGCGTGTTGCTGACACTCGGGATCGTGCTCGGTCAACTGTTCAAAGATTTCTATTTGGACTCGGAGCGCGACCGGTTGAAAGAAGACGCCCAACTCGCCGCCTTGTATTTGGACGGGGGTGAGCTTGAGGAGATTCGTGACTACGTTCGACAAATCGATGATGAGAGCAGTTTCGACATCTTGCTGTTGAACCGAAGGATGGAAGTGATTGCCGGCACGCCGTTCCGCGTCGGAGCGTTCGAATACCGGATTGACGCCGACACGATTCCGGTTAACGGTGCGTTCGGCAACGCGACACGCGACGATTTGATCCAGTTCACGAAACCGATTGAACTGTCGACCGGTGAAACGGTCTACCTTAGCTTCATCCGCTATATTTCTGACTTAGAAGGTGTCTACAATCGGATTTGGCTGACGGTCGCGCTCGCATTGTTCTTCTCATTCTTCCTCATTTTATTCGTCCTCCACAATCTGACGAACCAGTTCATCCGGCCGATCGATGAGGCGACGATCGTGTTACGCGAACTCGCCGACGGGAATTACCGGGCCCGTGTGTATGAACTACGCAACGATGAAGAGACGGGAAGTCTGGCCGGGTCGATTAACGTCCTCGCCCGTAACTTAGAGACGATCTCGCTCGGGGAGTCGGTGCAGCGGGCAAGGCTCGAGTCACTGATCGAGTATATGGGAGCCGGTCTGTTGCTCGTCGATGAACGCGGTATCGTCACGCTCGTCAACCGATCGTACCGGGATATGTTCCAATACGACGATTTGATGATCGGCCAGTTTTACCATGGCATTTTACCGAGTCCGGACGTCGAGACGTTGATCGAGGACGTCTATTTGACAGAAGAGCCGCACCGTCGCCAGCTATCAATTCGAATCGGGTTCAACCAAAAGACGTATATGGTGTCAGCTGCCCCGATCTTTAGCGATACCGGCATGCTGCGCGGGACGACTCTATTGTTTAACGACATCTCCGAACTGAAACGGCTTGAGAAAATGCGGAAAGATTTCGTTGCGAACGTGAGCCATGAATTGAAGACGCCGCTCACTTCGATCAGAGGCTTCAGTGAGACGTTACTCGACGGGGCGAAAGAAGTGCCCGAGTTGCGCGATCAATTTTTGGATATCATCCAAAAAGAAGCGACTCGCATGCAAATGCTCGTCGAGGACTTGCTCGAACTGTCACGGCTCGAGCAGGAAAATTTCCATTTGGAGTTCACGCCTGTCCAACTCAATCAGCTCGTCGAAGAGGTGTGTCTCGTCTTAAGCCAGAAGGCGGAGCAAAAATCAATCCATCTTGAAGCGCATCACGAAGGCGACGTCGTCTTGCAAGCGGACTTGAATCGGATCAAGCAAGTCATCTTGAACCTTGTCGCGAACGCGATCAACTATTCGCCAGAAGGCAGCCAGATCGAGATTACGGTCGAGAAGCGGGAGACGACGGCGCGCTTGATCGTCAAAGACGACGGGATCGGCATCGCTCCAAAAGAAGTGAGCCGTATATTCGAACGGTTTTACCGGGTCGACAAGGCCCGGAGTCGAAATTCTGGAGGGACCGGCCTTGGCCTCGCCATCGTCAAGCACATCGTCGATCTTCATCATGCGACGATCCATGTTGACAGCGACGAAGGCGTTGGGACGACGTTCACAATCGAATTCCCGCTCGCTTAACAAGGAATTTATATCGCGTTCACACGACCTTTACAAACAGATGCTACTCTATTGATGAGACCTCTTCATCATCTCGTATCCCGGCCGGTGCTCATCTCCACTCGGTCGAGAAGATTGACCCTTTTCTAGTACTTAGAAAAGGGTCTTTTTTTTCGAGCGCATGTGCCCGTATGATATGATGGATACAGAAGAGAATGGAGGTTGGACGATGAATAAATTACTGCTCCTCGATGGAAACTCACTGACGTATCGTGCGTTTTTCGCGTTGCCTCCGATGACGGATGCATCGGGACGAAACACGAACGCGGTATATGGGTTCACGATGATGCTTTTAAAATTGATGGAAGACGAGCAACCGACGCATTTCGCGGTCGCGTTCGATGCGTCGAAGAAGACGTTCCGCCACGATACATATGCGGACTATAAAGGTGGGCGGCAGAAAACACCAGGTGAGCTCCGCGAACAGTTCCCGATCGTTCGTGAACTGTGTGAGGCGTTCGGGATCAAAGTGCTCGAACTCGATCAATATGAGGCTGATGACATAATCGGGACACTTTCGAAAAACGAGGCGTTCGAACAAGTCACGGTCGTCACGGGTGATAAAGATTTACTTCAACTGATCGATCAGCGAGTCACCGTCTACTTAACGAAACGTGGCATCACTGACGTCGAGACGATGGACGAGGCGGCGTTCCACGAACGTTACGAGGGCTTGGCACCTCGCCAAATGATCGATCTCAAAGGGCTGATGGGCGATAAATCCGATAACATACCGGGAATTCCGGGTGTCGGCGAGAAGACGGCGCTCAAGTTGCTGTCAAATTACGGCTCGGTCGAAGGGCTGTATGAACATACACATGAGTTAAAAGGGAAGCAAAAAGAAAAAGTCGAGGCGAACGAGCAGGAAGCTCGAATGTCAAAACAACTCGCGACGATCCATACGGACGTCCCGATCGACGTCAGTGTGGATGACTTACAGTTCCATCCGTATGACGCGGCAAAAGTCAAACCGTTGTTCATGAGCCTTCAGTTCAAATCACTGGTCAGTAAGCTGAACACCGATGCGACGACGGAAGAGGCGGCAGAAGCGCGAGACGTGACGCACGTCGGCATCGAACAGCAAGATTTGTCGGAAGCCGTCCTGTTTATCGAACAGCTGCGGGACGACTATTTCGAAGACGACATCATCGGTGTGGCGATCGCATCGAAAGTCGGTGTGACCGTCGGTGATATGTCGTTGTTAGACGTACCGGACGTGAAGGCTTGGCTAACGGACGAGACCCGGAAAACGATCTGTTTGGATGCCAAACAGACGATCGTTCAATTGAAACGGAACGAATTGACACTTCGCGGCTACGAAGACTTGCTCGTCGCCGGCTATTTGCTCAACTTGTCGGGCGGAACGACGCTCGATTCGATCGCCGCGCACTTCGATTACGCGTTGCCTGAAGACGAGGCCGTCTACGGGAAAGGGGCGAAACTGCACGTGCCGGAACAAGCGGTGCTCGACCAACATCTTGGCGAGAAGGCGATGGCTATCTTCACGTTGTTCGCGAAAGTCATTCCGGAAATCGATGAAAACGAGCAGACGTCACTTTATCAAGATTTAGAACGTCCGCTCGCCTCGGTGCTCGCGGAAATGGAATGGGCCGGAATTCACGTCGACGTGGCGACGCTTCAAGCGATGGAAACCGATCTCAGGGACCGCCTTGATCAGCTCGAGACAGAAATTCACGGATTGGCCGGCGAGTCGTTCAATATCAATTCGCCGAAACAGCTTGGCGTCATCTTGTTTGAGAAGTTGGCACTCCCACCCGTGAAGAAGACGAAAACCGGATACTCAACGGCGGCCGACGTGTTAGAGAAGCTGGCGCCGCTCCATCCGATCGTCGAACATATCATGCATTACCGTGAGCTCGGAAAACTGCAGTCGACGTACGTCGAGGGCTTACAAAAAGTCATCAAAGCGGACGGGAAGATTCATACACGCTACACGCAGACGCTCACACAGACAGGGCGACTGTCATCGGTCAATCCGAACTTGCAAAACATCCCGATTCGGCTCGAGGAAGGACGCCGAATCCGTAAGGCGTTTACGGCAAGTGAGCCGGGCTGGGTGCTGTATGCGGTCGACTACTCGCAGATCGAGCTGCGGATCATGGCGCATATGTCGCAAGACGCGAAGATGCTCGAGGCGTTTTTAAATGACGAAGATATTCATACGTCGACGGCGGCTAACGTGTTCCGTGTCGCCAAAGAAGAAGTGACGTCGCTCATGCGGCGTCAAGCGAAGGCGGTCAACTTCGGGATCATTTATGGCATCAGTGATTATGGGTTGTCGCAAAACCTCGGCATCAGCCGTAAAGAAGCGCAGACGTTCATCGACACGTACTTCGAGCAGTTCCCCGGTGTGAAACGCTTCATGGATGCCGCTATCGAGCGGGCGCGGGAACATGGGTATGTCGAGACGATGCTCAAACGTCGCCGTAACATCCCGGACATCCATTCACGTAACTTCAACTTGCGGGGCTTTGCCGAACGGACGGCTATCAACACGCCGATTCAAGGAACAGCGGCGGACATCATTAAAAAAGCGATGATTGACGTCGATACGGCGCTTCAAGCATCGGGTCTGCAATCGAAACTATTGCTTCAAGTCCACGATGAACTCATCTTTGAAGGACCGCTTGCTGAGACGTCCGCGCTTGAAAAACTTGTGAAACAAGCGATGGAACATACGATCACACTCGATGTCCCGCTTCGGGCGGACGGCTCGTTCGGTGAGACGTGGTTCGACACGAAATAAAGTAAAGGAAGGAAATCGATATGCCAGAATTACCAGAAGTAGAGACGGTCTGTCGCCGACTGCGACCGTTCGTCTCCGGAAAAACGATTCAAGACGTCAATGTACGCGACGCGAAAATCATTCGCGGACATGAGGCCGACGTGTGGGTACAACAGCTGATCGGCGAGACGATGGTCGACGTCGAGCGGCGCGGCAAGTTCATTTTATTTAAATTGACGAACGGCTACCTCGTCTCTCATTTACGGATGGAAGGGAAATTCTTTCCGCACAGCGAAGCCGTCGATCCGGTCAAGCATACGCACGTCGTCTTCACGTTCACCGACGGTACGAGCCTGCACTATAACGACGTCAGGAAGTTCGGCACGATGGAACTTCGGACGAACGACGAGTTGTTCGTGACGCCACCGCTGTCGCTGCTCGCGCTCGAGCCGTTCGACCCTGAAGTGACGGCCGAAACGTTGCACGCCCGTCTGAAGCGCATGAACGTGAGAGCGATCAAGACGGCGTTACTCGATCAATCGATTTTTGTCGGTCTCGGCAATATTTATGTCGACGAGACGTTGTTCCGGGCACGGATTCATCCGACCCGGCCAGCAGCCTCGCTTTCACTCACTGAAGTTGAGACCGTCCGTCAAGAAGCGGTCGCTGTGTTATTAGAAGCGATCGAGCGGGGTGGAAGTACGATCCGCAGCTATACGAATCCGGACGGGGCGGCTGGAACGTTTCAAGAGACGCTTTACGTCTACGGGCAGACCGGTGAACCGTGTCACAATTGCGGTCGGCCGATTGAAAAGATGAAACTAGGCGGACGGGGGACGCATTACTGTCCGCACTGCCAACAGTAAGAGGTGGACACAATGTTGAAAATTGGTTTGACAGGCGGCATCGCGACAGGGAAGTCGACGGTGTCCCGCCTATTCCGACAACAAGGGATTCCGATTATCGATGCCGACAAGATTGCCCGTACCGTCGTCGACCCTGAAGGTAAAGCTTACTCTGCTGTCCGAGAAGCGTTTCCGCGCTGTTTTGAAGGTGAGCAGTTGAACCGGCCGGCGCTCGGGCGAGAGATCTTCCATGACGAAGCAAAAAGGAAATTGTTGAATCAGCTCATGCATCCGGCGATCCGGGAAGAAATGCAGGAGCAGATGCATTCCTTTGCGGCAGCAGGGGAATCTGTCGTCATCTTTGACATCCCGCTCTTGTTCGAAGGGACGATGCGTGACCTCGTCGATTATACGGTCGTCGTCTATTGCCGGGAAGAGATGCAGTTGATGCGTCTCATGGAGCGTAACGGCTTGACGAAAGAAGAAGCGCTCGCAAGGATCCACTCGCAAATGCCGATCGAAGAAAAGAAGCATCACGCTGACTTTTTAATCAACAACAACGGGGCACTCGGAGACTTGTTGCCTCAAGTGACGCGTCTCGTCGAACAATTTCAAGACATGAAAAAAGAAGGCGACTGACGCCTTCTTTTTTTGTTCAGTTGAGCGGATCTGCGTCCGGTTGCCCTTTTTTCCATGTGTCGAAAATAGCGCGCCCGTCACTTGGATGTCCGTTCGAGTAATAGATCGGATAGAGCGAGAAGAACACATAATAAAACGAGAAATAGGCGAACTGATACGTGTAGAGTGTCGGTTCAATCTCCCGTGTCAGGATAAACCAGTTCACGATTAAGATACTCGATAGATTGAAGATCGACCCGCCCGCGTAGACGATACTCCTCGTCAAGCGATTACTGTATTTCAAGTCCGAGAATTGGCACCAGGCGTCATAGAAGTAGACGCGGTTAAACTGCATGCGCCCGACCTTGAATAGCTTCTTCCCGGTCCCAATCTCCATATCGAGTGATCCCCCGAATAATTTCGCGAAAAAGAAATGCCCGAATTGATGGATAATTGTCACAATCGGCAAGATGACAAAAAACGAGATGACAAATTTGTCTAAGTCTGTCCAATCAAACATATAACGTAGCTCCTTTCCAAGCTCTACACCAAATTTCCCTCTTTTTCAAAAACGAAACTGTAAAAAAGTGATAAAAATGTGACGATACATAGTGAAAACGCTTCCATTTTTCCGTTATAATGGTGTCGTAACGCAGAAAAAAGGGGGAACTGGAATGGGGACGAAAGTTGCAATCAACGGGTTTGGACGAATCGGGAGAATGGTGTTTCGTAAATTGATGCTTGAAGGGCGTCACGACGTCGTGGCAATCAATGCGAGTTATCCGGCGGAGACGCTTGCTCACTTGATCAAGCACGATACGGTCCATGGGCCGTTTGAGCTCACTGTTCGAGCGCATGGGGATACGCTCGTTGTCGACGGGAAACAGATTCGGTTAATCGCAGAGCGTGACCCGGAACGATTACCATGGAAAGAACTTGATGTCGAGATCGTCGTCGAGGCGACGGGGAAATTCAATTCGGACGTCGGGGCGCGCAAGCATTTGATGGCCGGGGCGCAGAAAGTCATTTTGACGGCGCCGGGAAAAGGCGACTTACGGACGATCGTGATGGGGGTCAATGATCGCGAGTATATGCCGGAGCAAGACCATATCATCTCAAACGCCTCTTGTACGACGAACTGCCTCGCACCTGTCGTCAAAGTGCTCGATTCGACGTTCGGCATCGAGACAGGACTCGTCACGACGGTACACGCCTACACGAACGACCAGAACAATATCGACAATCCGCATAAAGATTTGCGCCGGGCCCGGGCTTGTGGTAGCTCCATTATACCGACTTCGACCGGGGCAGCCAAGGCGATCGGTCTTGTGCTTCCCGAGCTGCAAGGCAAGTTGAACGGGATGGCGCTCCGTGTCCCGACGCCGAACGTCTCGCTCGTCGATCTCGTCGTCGAGCTGCGTCGTGATGTCACGGCCGCCGAAGTGAACGATGCGTTCGAACGGGCCGCTTACGGAGAAATGACCGGGATTCTCGGTGTCTCGAACGAACCGCTCGTCTCAATCGACTTTAATGGAGACGAGCGCTCCTCGATTATCGATGCGGATTCGACGATGGTGCTCGGCGGCAACCACGTCAAAGTGCTCGCTTGGTATGACAACGAATGGGGCTATTCGTGCCGCGTCGTCGATCTTTTGGATATGGTGGCGAGCTACCTGCAAATCGGCCAACAAGAAACGCACGCTTGAGAAAATATATTTCGTCAAAAATATTTTAACGAATTCAAACAAATAGCTTGTATCGACGTCCTAAACGAGATACACTCAATCTCGTGAACTTCAATTGGTCTGACAAACGCAACTTAAAGGGTTAGGACCTCTTAGGACTAACTTGCCCCCGTGGTTGTGGGCGATTCAGGCACAAAGTGAGTGATCATCAACTACTTTGAGACCATTGATGTAAAGGGGGATCCACTTATATGGATACTATGGGACGTCACATTATTACAGAACTTTGGGAGTGCAATCCCGACAAATTGAACGATATCGACTACATCGAGCGCTTGTTCGTCGATGCAGCACTTCGCTCGGGCGCTGAAGTCCGCGAAGTCGCTTTCCACAAATTCGCGCCGCACGGTGTGAGTGGTGTCGTTATCATTTCAGAATCACATTTAACGATTCACAGTTTCCCGGAGCATGGTTACGCATCAGTCGATGTGTTCACATGTGGGGACCGGATCGATCCAGCGACAGCTTCACAATACATTGCTGAAGGCTTAGAAGCGAAAGTTCGCGAAGACGTCAAACTTGATCGCGGTATGGGACCGATTCGTGTTCCAGAAGCACAAGTGGCGATCAGCAAATAATCCGATTGACCTTTTGAGGCTGGCCGATTTTCGGTCAGCCCTTTTAATTGTTTTGTTAAGTCGTTAATTTTGATATGCTTAACGTATATAAATTAGGTGCCGAGGTGGACAATGGGATTACTAGACAAGTTTCAAACACATATCCAAACGGATGATACGCATAAAAATGAGGCGTTGCGCACGCGTTATTTCGCGACGTCGCCGAACGCAGTCCTGACATGGTTAGATGAACGAATTAAAACGGAGGGGCAGACGGTGCGCCGAATCGACGCCGAGCGAGGCGAGCTCGCCTTTTACGGTGACGGTTGGGACGCATTGGCCACAGTCGTTCAAGTGGACGGAGGGCGGACCGCCGTCGATTTCACGATGAATCGTGAACAAATGCTCGGTCCTGACCTGAAACAAGTTGTCGCTGCGTATTATGATGCTTTACAAAATAAGTTCCCACTCCGTGCCATCGGGAATCAATCTGTCGAACGATAAGGAGGGCTGAGCATGCGTTGTCCTAAATGTGATCATAACGGAACGAGGGTGCTCGACTCCCGACCAGTCCAAGATTATTATTCGATTCGACGCCGTCGCGAATGTGAAAAGTGCGGCTATCGCTTCACGACGTTTGAAACGGTTGAACAGACGCCGCTCATCATCGTCAAAAAGGACGGGAACCGCGAAGAGTTCAGTCGAGAGAAAGTTCTGCGCGGGATCATTCGCGCCTGTGAGAAACGACCGGTCACACTCGAGCAACTCGAGGGTGTGGTCACGAAAGTCGAACAACAGTTACGGGCGCTCGGCCAGTCCGAGATCCCGAGTGAACAAGTCGGCGAACTCGTCATGAACGAACTCGCCCGCGTCGATGAAGTGGCGTACGTCCGCTTCGCATCGGTCTATCGACAGTTTAAGGACATCTCTGTGTTCTTTAAAGAGTTAGAGGATTTAATGAAGCAAGAAAAATCGACCAACTAAAGGGGCGGCCTTCTGGTCGTCTTTTTTCAGGGGAGAAACGTTATGGAAAAAGAACGGATTCTTTACGGGACTGATGAGCTATTGATCATGAGCACTGGGCTCATTGATCGCGAGTCTTATCAGTCACTTTATCATTTATATCAACCCGTCATCGGCGTGAAGGCGCTCGCGTTGTATCAAACGCTTTGGAGTGAATTGAAGCCGGGGAAAATGAAGTCGAACTATATATCACATAGCGCCTTGTGTGAAATGCTTGATTATTCGATTAACGAACTGGCGGACAGTCTATTCCGGCTCGAAGCGATCGGCCTCGTCCGGACGTACAAGACGAAAGACGCACGGTTGACGCAATACGTCTATCAACTGAGAGTTCCGCTCGCGCCCCACACGTTCCTAAACGATGGGCTGTTATCGAGTTTTCTCTTCTATAAAGTAGGGGAGGTCCGATTCAAGCAGTTGCAAGGACGGTTCACCATCGACCCGCTACCGGCAGGCATCGTCGAAGTGACGAAAGACTTCAATGAAGTGTTCGACGTCAAAGGGGTCAACCAGATGGCGTTCACTCAAAAAAATTATGAGAAGCCGGACCGCGCCAAGATCGAGATCAACTATACGTTCGATATGGATATCGTCAAAAAACTGACAAACTTCCCAATCGGCTTCTTCACGAAGAAGTTAGACGAGACGATCACAAAACTCGCGTACGTGTCGCAAATCGATGAAGAGACGATGGCCGAGATGCTAAAAGAGTATTTCGTTCACGAAGCGTACTTACCGCTCAGCGAACAAGAGAAGCGTGATGGTTGCCGGCAGATGGTATTACAATTGAAGAAAAAACAGACGAGACATCGAAAAGTGAAGTCAGACGAGACGGAGCAGGCGGAGGTCGGCGATTTGCATGACACAACGGTCATGGAGGAAGCACACCCGCATCAGTACGTATCGACGCTTCGGAAGACGCCACAACTTTCAAAAAGTGACGAACAGCTCATCATCGAGATGGTCGATACACTCGGTCTCGCACCAGGTGTGATCAACGCGCTGTTCTATTATTGTATCGAAGTGAAGAAACAGACGCGGCTCAGCGAGAATTACGTGATGCGCATCGCCACGAGTTGGAAGACGGCGGGCTATTTGCACGCAGGTGACGCATTAGAGCGTGAAGCGACGCAAGACGCGTTGATCGAGAAGAAGCAACAAAAACGTGAGAACGTCCAGCGTACGACGGTCGGCTCGCGTCGGAAAGACAAGACCGAGTTGCCGAAATGGCTCGAAGACGATGCGAAAGAGCAACGGTCTTACGATCAGAAGCGCAAAGAGGCGCTCGAATCATCGGTGCCAGATGACGCGGAACTCGTCAAATTGTTGAATGAACTGAAAGAGAAAGGATGAGCGACATGGAACGGATCAATCAGACGCTCGCCCAGATGATGAACCGTAAAGAAGTGCGGGAAGCGTACGAGTCGATTCGCAGACGAACTCTCGAGCACCCTGGTGTCATTACATTTTTAAAGGCGCATCCAGAACTCGACGAGACGGCGATCGAAGTCGGATTTACGAAATTGAGCGAATATGCCGAGCAGATGGACGGGAAGAAGCTTGTCGATGAACAAGCCGTTATCCCCGGGCATCAGCCGGTCCTTTATGTCGATCTCGGTCAAATTGCAATCCGCTATGAAGAGACGGTCGCTCACCGCCAAGCGAGACGTCAAAAAGAGATGGATCGAAAGTTCAAGAGCTTATTTTTACCGGAAGAAGTGCGGGAAGCGAGCTTTCAATCGTTTGATTATTCGGACGATGCCCGAAAGATCGCGCTCCGTGAGGCGATGCGATTCGTCTCGGGGATGAAGACGCGTCAAAAAGTGAACGGCCTTTACTTGTACGGCAGTTTCGGGGTCGGGAAGACGTACTTGCTCGCCGCGATCGCCAATGAACTCAAAGTCGCCGATATCGAGACGATTTTAGTTCACGCCCCGGGATTCGTCTCGGAAGCGAAACGTAAAATTCGTACCGATTCGTTCGATTCATTTTTGACCTCGTTCCAGCACGTGCCGATTTTGTTGATTGATGATATCGGCGCCGAGGCGATCAGCCCGTGGGTACGAGACGAACTGTTCGGGATTATTTTACAGTACCGCATGATGCATCGTCTGCCGACGCTCTACAGCTCAAACTTCAGCAGCGAAGAGCTCGAGACGCACTTCTCGATTGACGGCTCGCCGCAAAACAAGATGAAAGCACAGCGGCTCATGCAACGGATCTCGACGACGACGACACAGATCGAGCTGAAAGGCGAAAATCGTCGTCGGTAAAGGATTGTATTTCTCGAACGAGTTGACTATACTAATAACCATATAACTGATGCATAGAAGAGGATACGAGACATCGTCACGGGTTTCAAAGCGAAGGAAGAATGGTGAGAGCTTCCTAAACACGCCGATCGACTTACTCCCTCGGAGCACCGCACGGGTCAATCGTGCGGCGATTCACACTCGTTATCGTGTGTTCGAGCCAAGCTTACAGCTTGGGAACGAGGGTGGTACCACGAGAATCAAAGCTCGTCCCTTTCATAGGGATGGGCTTTTTTTATTTTTTTTCAAATAGAGAGGGGAAGTTGACACATGATTCAATTGACATTTCCAGATGGGGCAGTCAAAGCGTTTGAAGCTGGTATCACAGCAGAAGAAGTAGCCGGTTCGATTAGCCCGGGACTTCGTAAGAAAGCCATCGCCGCAAAAATTGATGGTGAACTGATCGATTATCGTCGTCCGATCGAGCGCGACGGTAAAATCGAGCTCGTCATGCCGGACTCGGAGGCAGGCCTCGACTTGATGCGCCATTCATCCGCTCACTTGATGGCTCAAGCGATCAAACGGTTGTACGGCGAAGAAGGGACGATTCATTTCGGTATCGGACCGACGATTGAGAACGGGTTCTATTACGATATCGAGATGGACCGCCGCATCAATGAAGAGGATTTGCCGGAAATCGAGAAGATGATGAAACGGATCGTCGATGAAAACCTCGACATCACACGTGAAGTCGTCACGCGTGACGAAGCGCTCGAGCGTTACAAACAGCTCGGCGACCCGCTCAAAGTCGAGTTGATCGAAGATATCCCGGCAAGTGAGACACTTACAATTTACCATCAAGGTGACTTTTTTGACCTTTGCCGTGGACCGCACGTCCCGTCGACGTCGAAATTGAAAGTCTTTAAATTGATGAGCGTCGCCGGTGCTTACTGGCGCGGAGATTCTGACAACAAGATGTTGCAACGGATTTACGGTACGGCGTGGGCGACGAAAGAACAGCTCGCCGAGCATTTGCGTCTACTTGAAGAAGCAAAAGAACGCGACCACCGTAAACTCGGGAAAGAACTTGATTTGTTCTTCGTCTCGCAAGAAGTCGGCCAAGGATTGCCGATGTGGCTCCCGAAAGGTGCCTCGATTCGTCGTACGGTCGAGCGTTATATCGTCGACAAAGAGCTCGAACTCGGTTATCAGCACGTCTATACACCGGTGCTCGGTTCGGTTGACTTGTATAAGACGTCAGGTCACTGGGATCACTATCAAGACGACATGTTCCCGAAAATGGAGATGGACAACGAAGAGCTCGTCTTGCGCCCGATGAACTGTCCGCACCATATGACGATCTATAAGCATGAGCCACGCTCATACCGTGAGTTGCCGCTCCGTATCGCCGAACTTGGCGGCATGCACCGCTATGAGATGTCAGGTGCTTTGACAGGTCTTCAACGTGTCCGTTACATGGTATTGAACGATGGACACACGTTCGTGACACCAGAGCAGATGAAGCAAGAGTTTAAAGATATCGTTCACTTGATCCAAGAAGTGTATGCCGACTTCGGGATTAAAGATTACCGGTTCCGCCTGTCTTATCGCGACCCGGCCGATAAAGAGAAATACTTCGACAACGATGCGATCTGGGAATCGGCACAGCGTCAATTGAAAGAAACGATGGATGAACTCGGCCTGCCGTACTTCGAAGCGGATGGCGAAGCGGCGTTTTACGGACCGAAACTCGATGTCCAAGTCCGGACAGCGCTCGGGAAAGAAGAGACGTTGTCGACAGTCCAACTCGACTTCTTGCTTCCAGAACGTTTCGATTTGACGTATACAGGTCCTGACGGCAAAGATCATCGTCCAATCGTCCTCCACCGCGGTGTCGTGTCGACGATGGAACGGTTCGTCGCCTACTTGATCGAAGAGTACAAAGGTGCCTTCCCGACATGGCTCGCGCCGGTCCAAGTCAAATTGATCCCGGTGTCTCACGTCCATGATGCTTATGTGGCCGAAGTGAAAGCAGAACTGTTATCACGTGGTGTCCGTGTCGAGACAGACCTTCGGGATGAGAAGTTAGGCTATAAGATCCGTGAAGCACAGATGAAGAAGATCCCGATGACGCTCGTACTCGGTGATAAAGAACGTGATGAGCGTTCGGTCAACATCCGTCGCTACGGTCAACAAGAACAAGTATCGGCAACGCTTGATGAGTTCTTGACGTCCCTCACTGAAGAAATCGCGAATCGTTCACGGTAAAGGTAGGCCATCCTTCAACGGAAGGGTGGTCTTCTTTTCGGTCCAGAGACGGATGCGCAACCTATGAAAGAACACGTATGGTAGAAGAAAGGAGTGATTCAGTTTGAATTATATGAAACCAATTATCGCGCTGACGATCGGGACGATTGTCTCGACTAGCATGATTCCTAAAGTAAACGCCGAAGCGATCGTCGACGATACAATCGTCACCCTCGGGGAGACATTATCAGCAGAGCAGCGAGACTGGGTGCTCGAGCGTGTTGAAGCGCCGGCAGGAATCGAACCGATTATCACGACTGCAGCTGACGAAGAGAAGTATTTAGGTGACGCCGTACCCCAGGCACAACGTGGCGGCGGCATGTACTCATCGGCCCGCATCAAGCTGACTGACGGGACGGGTCTTGATATTCAAACCGAGAACGTCACGTGGGTGACGGAAGATATGTATGCGAACGCGCTCGTCACGGCCGGGGTCACTGACGCCGATATTTACATCACGTCTCCGATCCGTGTGACCGGGACGTCTGCGTTGACAGGTATTATGAAGGCGTACGACCAGACGGCTGACGAGACCGGGATCCAACTGACCGAGGAACGAAAAAATCTCGCGCAAGAAGAACTTGCGGTCACGTCAGAGATCGGGAAGACGGTCGGTCAAGAAGATGTGGCCGGGCTGATGAATGAGATCAAAGCGGAAATCGCGAATCAAATGCCCGAGACGAATATTGAAATTCGTGATATCGTCATTCAAGTATTGAATCAAAACAACGTTCAATTGTCCGATACGCAATTGAACCAGCTGACGACGTTGTTCGAGAACATGCAGCAAGCCAACTTGGATTGGACAGCGATCAGTGATGGATTAAAAGGAGCGGGCCAAGACGTGCAGGCGTTTCTAGAGACGAAAGAAGTACAAGGTTTCTTTGCGCGGCTGTTTGAGTCGCTCAGTAATTTCTTCAAGTCGTTGACGAACTAAACGAAAAAGCAGAGCGAAGGCTCTCAGGCTGTTGACGAACCAGGTCGCTAAAAGCAATCTGGTTCGTCTTTTTTTTATGTTCGAAGACCTCGAGGCGCTCTGACCGACATATAATTTAAGAAATGCTATGTAAACGGCCGCCAGATGGCGACCGTTTGCGTTGCTCGTCCGACGACGCCCCGACTCCCGCAGGAAAGCAATCCGACGGAGACCCAGCAGCGACGCGAGTCGCGATGCGGCTCCGGGATTGCCTGCGGAAAGCGTGGGCGCCGGAAGGACGAGCGATATCAATCAGGTTAGTCAACAAGCTGAGAGAGAAGGCTCTGCTTTTTAATACCAACGTTTATGGATATAGTCCCGAGCGGATTCATGATCATCGACGATCTTCAACGTGATGCGGTTCATCTCTTCAAGCAGATCGGTCAATACAGCTTCAAGTTTAGCGTCGTTCATTTCATGGTGACGCATCGTTTCTTGAACGATATGTTTGATTTGATCATGATAATCGTGATCTTGTTTCACGTCTTTTCTCCAGTTCATCCTCGCCGCCTCCTTTTTTATTTTATTCCCTTTGAAAAGGTATTGCGAAACGATGGAATGACTGTTATTATCATAAAAGTGCGAGCTATCAATTATTCATGCGCGAATTCTTGACATCTTTTTCTGCTAGTGTTAAGATGACTTAGTGAGTAAATACAACAAAGCAGAAGCGCCCGCTTCTCACCTCGTCCGAATCGGTTCGGTCAGGTCCATCATGTACGTAATTCAGTTTCGGTGTCTTGCCGTTCTGAGTACGCAATGATGTGTGGGCGGGAAACTGCCGACGCTTTTTTTGTTACTATTACTATGTTGTCTTATTTTAAAATCTAAAACTCGTGCAATCGCACGATGGAGGTGCTAACCATTAGCAAAGAGCTATTTATCAACGAAAACATTCGTGCCCGTGAACTTCGTCTTATTGGAGCGGACGGTGCACAACTCGGTGTACAATCGCGTAGTGAAGCATTACGCTTAGCGGAAGAAGCTGACCTTGACCTCGTCTTGGTCGCTGACAAAGCAAACCCACCGGTCGCTAAAATTATGGACTACGGTAAATACCGTTTCGAACTCCAGAAAAAGGAGAAAGAAGCGCGTAAAAACCAAAAAGTCATCCAATTGAAAGAAGTACGTCTCAGTCCTACAATCGAGGACAACGATTTCCAAACGAAATTGCGTAACGCTCGCAAGTTTCTTGAAAGTGGAAACAAAGTGAAGGCGTCGATCCGTTTCCGCGGACGTGCCATCACACACTCGGAAATCGGTAGACGTGTTATGGAAAAATTGGCGGCGGAATGTGCCGATTTGGCAACAGTTGAACAAAAGCCGAAGATGGAAGGACGCAGCATGTTCTTAGTGCTGGCTCCGAAGAAAGAAGATTAATCATCGAGTCATAGTGGGGAGGAAATACTCATGCCGAAAATGAAATCGCACCGCGGTGCTTCTAAACGTTTTAAACGTACAGGATCAGGTAAACTCAAACGTTCACACGCTTTCACAAGTCACTTGTTCGGTAACAAATCGACGAAAGCTAAACGTAAGCTCCGTAAAGGTGCTATCGTATCAGCTGGAGACTACAAACGTATTCGCAACATGATTGCGAAGTAATACAGAAGGAATTTAGGAGGGAAACTATATGCCACGCGTAAAAGGCGGTTATACGACTCGTCAACGTCGTAAAAAGCAAATCAAACTTGCCAAAGGTTATTATGGCTCGAAACATATTCTATTTAAAGTAGCAAAACAACAGGTCATGAAGTCACTCATGTACGCATACCGTGACCGTCGTCAAAAGAAACGTGATTTCCGTCGTATTTGGATCACACGTATCAACGCGGCAGCACGTATCAACGGTCTTTCATACAGCCGTATGATGCACGGACTCAAGCTTGCAGGGATCGATATCAACCGTAAGATGCTTGCTGAGCTTGCAGTATCGGATGCACAAGCGTTCGCTTCACTCGCTAACACAGCTAAATCAAAATTGAACGCGTAATCGTTCAATCGAAAGCGCCGAGACTCTATCTCGGCGCTTTCTTTTTTCTCGGAAATTTCTTAAGATGAAGATAAGGAGGACACGCTATGGATCAATCTATCTTGGCCATCGTCGCGTTGGCGCTCATCGCTTTAAACGTCTATACGTATTTCCAGGCGAAGCAGTATACGCACGGCGAAGGGAAGTTCAACGTGTTGTACGCCTATGCCGGAGGAGCCATTGGAGCGTTGTTTGGACTTCATTTGACACGCCAAAAAACGGTTCATGCCCCAAAAAGCATGCAAATACAAGTATTGATTTTAGCAGTGGGCTGGTCTTTAATGATTTTAGTACTGCTTTAAGTGGAGAATAGGAGGAGCAACCGGTGAACTGGACAACATTATTTGATCGGCAACGTGAATTAGATGAGCGGATCAAACAAGAACATCAACTATCCGGCAACCAATTCGATGAACGGTTACTCGCTTTACTCGTCGAACTCGGTGAACTCGCCAATGAGACCCGAAGTTTTAAATTTTGGTCAACGAAAGGCCCGTCGCCTCAAGACGTGATCTTAGAAGAGTACGTTGACGGTATCCATTTCTTACTGTCGCTCGGACTCGCCCTCGGATACGAACGGGAGACGTTCCCGGCAGGCAGCTCGTATCTTGACGCGACTGATGCTTTTTTAGATATCTTTCGAAAAGTGACGAATTTTGGTTTGTCGAAGACAGAAGCGATGTACGAGACGCTGATGGCGGCATATCTCGAACTAGGCTATACGCTAGGTTTCAATGAAGAATTGATTCTGATGGCGTATCTATCGAAGAATGAAGTCAACCATGAGCGACAAAATCAAGGCTACTAATGGAGTCGAAAGGGAGCGATACGAGATGAATGAAACTTTACATATGCTAAAACGACTGACGGATGCGACTGGCGTCCCGGGAAACGAAGGGGAAGTCCGTTCACTCATGCGCGAGTATCTCGAGCCCCACGTCGAATCGTTCGAACAGGATGGTCTTGGTAGTCTGTTCGGCCGTGTGACGGGGAACGGTGAAGGACCGCGTGTCATGATTGCCGGTCATATGGACGAAGTCGGCTTTATGGTCACACGCATCGAAGATAGTGGTTTCCTGCGCTTCCAAGCACTCGGTGGCTGGTGGAACCAAGTATTGCTCGCTCAACGCATGGACGTCGTCACACGCTCTGGAGAGAAAATCCCAGGCGTGATCGGTGCGAAGCCACCGCATGTCCTTCCAGTCGAAGCTCGTAAAAAACCGGTCGAGATCAAAGACATGTTCTTAGATATCGGAGCGACGTCAAAAGAACAAGTCGCCGAGTGGGGAATCCGTCCAGGTGACACGGTCGTGCCGCATTGCGAGTTCACGGTCATGAAAAATGAAGACTTCTTGATGGCGAAGGCATGGGATAACCGAATCGGATGTGCGATCGCGATTGAAGCGGCTAAACGTCTGAAAAATGATGCGCCAGGAACCGTCTTCTCGGGGGCCACGGTTCAAGAGGAAGTCGGATTGCGTGGAGCCGTCACAGCGGCAAACTTGATTAAACCGGACGTCGCGATTGCCGTGGATACGGGTATCCCAGGTGATACGCCAGGTATGACACCGGCAGAAGGCTTGTCAAAACTTGGTGAAGGCGTTCAAGTCATCTTCTTTGATGCGACGACTGTCACGAACCCACGCCTCATCGACTTGATCGTCGAAGTCGCGAAAGCAGAAGACATTAAGTATCAGTTAGATTTGACACCAGGCGGCGGCACCGACGCCGGACGGTTCCATTTATCAGGAGTCGGGATGCCGGCTGTCGCGCTCACGGTTCCAGTCCGTTATTTGCATACGAACGTGTCAATCATTCATAAAGCCGATTATGAAGCGGCCATCGATCTGGTCGTGGCGCTCACAAAACGGTTAGATAACGAAACGGTTCAATGGTTGAAAGAGGGATAATATGACGAAAATCACGTCTACGAAAAGCGAGACGATTAAGCGTTTGAAGCGCTTGATGACGAAAAAAGGCAGACAAGAGTCTGGGCAATTTTTAGTTGAAGGTGAACACTTGGTCGACGAAGCGATCCGGGCCGGACGACTCGTCCAATTGATTATGGGCGAATCTTATCGTCCGAAAAGTTCATGGCGTCTAGACGAGATGCCGGTGCTCGAACTGTCCGACCATGTCGCCGATCTGTTATCAGAAACAGAGAAGACGCAAGGGGTGTTCGCTGTCGTCAAGATGACGCCAGTCGAACGCAAGATGAAGCATGTGCTCGTCCTTGACCGCATTCAAGATCCGGGTAACCTCGGGACAATGATTCGGACAGCAGACGCGGCCGGCTTTGATACCGTGTTTCTCGGTAAAGGTACGGTCGACCCGTTTAACGCCAAAGTCGTACGGGCGACGCAAGGATCGTTGTTCCATGTGAACATTCAATCGGTCGACTTGCTCGACACGTTGCCGGAACTGAAAAGTTTAGGGTTTCACGTCTATGGGACGGCACTTTCGAAAGCGAAGTCATACGACCAAGTCGCGTTCAACGATCAAGTCGCGCTTGTCATCGGGAATGAAGCGCAAGGCGTCCATGACGACGTGCTCGCCCTTTGTGACACACGTGTCCACATTCCTGTAATCGGAGAAGCCGAATCATTGAACGCGGCAGTCGCCGCCGGCATTCTCATGTATCGCATCGCGCTACAATAATCTTGTCACCGCTTGAGAATCGTGATAGTTTAGAAACATCGAACAATATAGGTAAGACGTTGAAAGAGCATAGTACGCGAACCCCCGAACGAGCACAGGGAGCATCGGCCTAGATTGAGAGCCGATGCCGAGGTCGGCGCTGAATTCACTCTGGAGTCGTGTTGGAGACAACACCGAACTGGCATCCCGATACCGATGCTCTCAAGTGGGCCTGATCGGCCAAGTAGGGTGGTACCGCGTTTATTCGTCCCTTCAGTCATCGACTGAAGGGACTTTTTTTGTAGAGGAGGAAACATTGATGAAAGAACAGTTAGAACAATTACAACGTGAGGCCCTTCAAGAAATTGAAACGGCGTCATCACAAAAAACGTTGAACGACGTCCGGATTAAGTATTTAGGTAAAAAAGGCCCGATGACCGAAGTATTGCGCGGGATGGGCAAGTTGTCCGCCGAAGAGCGCCCGGTCGTCGGTGAACTCGCCAACACGGTGCGAACGACGATTCAAGAGGTGTTAGAGGCACGGATCGAGGACGTGAAGGCGGTCGAGCTCGAAGCGAAACTCGCTGCCGAGACAATCGATGTCACGCTCCCTGGTCGAACGGCACTTCCGGGACATAGCCACTTGCTGCAACAAATCGTCGACGAGATGGAAGACTTGTTCGTCGGTCTCGGGTATACGATTGCCGAAGGCCCAGAAGTCGAAACCGATCTGTACAACTTTGAAATGTTGAACTTGCCGAAAGATCATCCGGCACGTGACATGCAGGACTCGTTCTACATCACGGACGAGACGCTGCTGCGGACGCATACGTCGCCGGTGCAAGCACGGACGATGCTCGAAGCGGACGGGAAACCGATTCGCATCATTTGTCCGGGCAAAGTGTACCGTCGTGACGAAGATGATGCGACCCATTCACACCAGTTCATGCAAATCGAGGGACTCGTCGTCGATGAGCATATCTCGATGGCCGACTTGAAAGGCACGCTTGAAGTGTTCGTCAAGCAACTGTTCGGCGAGACACGAGAAATCCGGCTTCGTCCAAGCTTCTTCCCATTCACAGAGCCGTCCGTTGAAGTCGATATCTCATGCTTCAAGTGTGGCGGCAAAGGCTGTAACGTCTGTAAAGGGACAGGGTGGATTGAAATTCTTGGAGGCGGGATGGTCCATCCGCGCGTCCTCGAGATGGCAGGCTATGACGCGACGAAAATGTCTGGCTTTGCTTTCGGGATCGGTGTCGAACGGATGGCGATGCTCAAACACGGTGTCGATGATATTCGTCACTTCTATACAAACGACTTACGTTTCATCGAGCAATTCTAAGGAGGATCATACATGTTATTATCGAAAAAATGGTTGAACCAATATATCGACGTCTCAGACTTGAGCGGGCAAGCGTTAGGCGATTTGATCACGAAAAACGGGATTGAAGTCGAGAGCGTGACAGACCGCTCTGAAGGATTGAAAGGTCTTGTCGTCGGACACGTCCTTTCATGCGCGAAACATCCAGAGGCTGACAAGTTGAACGTGACAACGGTCGACGTCGGTGACGACAGCCCTGTCCAAATCGTCTGTGGAGCACCGAACGTCGCGGCCGGACAACATGTCATCGTCGCAAAAGTCGGCGCAAGACTACCTGGCCTTAAAATCAAAAAAGCAAAACTTCGTGGCGTCGAGTCGCAAGGCATGATCTGTTCGCTCGAAGAACTCGGTTTCGAGAAAAAACAGATTCGCGAAGACGAACAGGACGGCATCCATACGTTCCGGGAAGAAGTTGAAGTCGGAGCGGATGTCATCAGCTTGCTCGATCTCGATGACGAAGTGATTGAACTCGGATTGACGCCGAACCGTTCGGACTGCCTTAGCCTATACGGCATCATTCATGAAGTCGCGGCGATTTTAGAACGCCCGTATACGTTGCCAGCAGCCGATGTCGAAACAGATACACCGAACGACGTGTCTGTGCGACTCGAGACAGACAACTGCACATACTACGCGACGCGTCGCGTCGACGGGGTAACGATTGGCGAGTCGCCACAGTGGTTGAAAAACGTCTTGATCGCGGAAGGTGTGCGCCCGATCAACAACGTGGTCGATGTGACGAACTACGTCATGCTCGAACTCGGTCAACCGCTCCATGCGTTTGACACGTCTAAGCTCGGCCGTACCATTTTGGTTCGCCAAGCCCAGGACGGAGAAGAAATCGTCACACTTGACGATGCGACGCGCACACTCGATTCGTCGATGATGGTCATTACCGATGGACAACATCCGGTCGCAATCGCTGGAGTGATGGGCGGAGCGAATACCGAAGTCGACGCGACGACGACGAGCATCATCCTGGAGTCGGCTTACTTCACGCCGGCCTCGGTCCGGAAGACGAGCCGCACGCTCGGTCTTCGTTCTGATTCAAGCGCCCGTTTCGAAAAAGGAGTCGATCCGGAACGTTTACTCCTCGCGCTTGACCGTGCCGCTGCATTGATCGTCAACGTGAGCGGCGGGACAATCAGTGAGCCGGTCATCGCCGGAAGCAAAGCGTCCGACGCCCGCACGATTGACGTGTCGATCGATTATATTAACCATCGACTCGGGATGGACCTCGACCAAACGACGATCAAACATATTCTAAAGCGGCTCGGGTTAGACGTGACAGGAGACGAAACGTTGACGGTTCATGTCCCGTCGCGGCGACCGGACCTAGAAGTGCCGGCTGATATTACGGAAGAAGTGGCGCGACTATACGGATACGACAGCCTTCCATCGACGCTCCCGGCGTCGCAGTCGAAAGGCTACCTGCCAAAAGACAACGTACTACGTCGTCAAGTGCGCCGCGTCCTTCAAGGAACGGGCTTGTCACAAGCGATCACGTACTCGCTCACGAGCGAGCTTCATGCATCACGGTTCGACGGTGAGGGAGCGACGACAGTCCGACTCGCCATGCCGATGAGCGAGGAGCGTTCGGTGTTACGGACATCACTCGTTCCTGGGTTGCTTGAAGCGGCCCGTTATAACACGGCGCGTCAACAAGCGAACGTCCGTCTATTTGAGACAGGACGGGTGTACGTAGAGCACGGAGAGACGTTGCCACGCGAAACGGAACGCGTCGCGGGCGTAGTGACAGGACTTTGGTACGATCACCGTTCGCAAGGAACACGCATCCCGGTCGATTACTTCGTCGCGAAAGGCATCGTCGATACACTGATGCGTTCGCAACGCATCGACGTGACGTACGAAGCGGCCGTCATTTCAGACATGCACCCTGGCCGCACGGCGAACGTTCTCGTCGCGGGGAACGTCATCGGATACGTCGGGCAAGTCCATCCGGCCGTATCGAAAGACGTATACGGCTTGAAAGAAGTTTACGTCTTCGAGCTCGACCTTGGCGCATTGAAGTCTGAAGCGATGCTCGTCTATCAAGACGTACCACGTTACCCATCGATTTCGCGAGATCTTGCGCTCGTATTGAAGCGTGACATTCCGGCCGGTCAAGTCGAGGCGACGATCAGACAAGCGGCGGGTCCGCTCTTGATCGAGCTTGCTCTGTTCGACGTCTACACGGGCGATAACGTCGGTGAAGCTGAGAAGTCGATTGCCTTCTCGCTCAAATATCAAGATCCGACGCGGACACTTCTTGATGAGGAAGTGACAGCGTCGTATGATGCAATCATCGAAGCAGTCAAAACCAAATACGGCGCAGAAGTACGCGCTTAACAGACAACAGCGATTCCCACAATAAAGGGAATCGCTGTTTTTAGAATTCATTGAACTTCAAGCGCCAAGTCACCGAACTTCGTCCAACCGACGAGGCAAGTCACTTTGTAAAGAAGGAACGTGATGACAGCCGGTAGGATGACGCCGGTGCCGACGAAGACGAGAAACGCTTCCATACCCTGTGCGGCAAGGATATTGAGCGGGGCGATCATTGAGTTCAAGCCGAGCCCGGCAATCTCATACGGCACCTCGAGTGAGAACCAAAGCGTCGCGATCGGAGCGCTGATCATGGCGGCGATGAACGGTGGCATGACGACCCGTGGGTTTTTGACGACGTTCGGGAACTGGACTTTCGGTGTGACGAAAAATGATGCGACCAAGCCGCCTGGATCGGTTTGGCGGTAAGCCATGAGCGTGAAGCCTACGAATTGGGCGGTGCAGCCGATCAAGGCGGCGGCACTTGCGACCGGGTCGAGCTGAAGTGCGATCGCCAGCGCGGCTGATGAGGCAGGTGACATGAGCATGACGCTGAA
The DNA here is from genome assembly GCF_004337245.1 of Exiguobacterium sp. SH1S1. Taxonomy (NCBI): domain Bacteria; kingdom Bacillati; phylum Bacillota; class Bacilli; order Caryophanales; genus Exiguobacterium; species Exiguobacterium sp. SH1S1. The sequence goes on along the minus strand of NZ_SJUZ01000001.1, from coordinate 324,493 downwards.
GACGAGGGCGATGACGAGTGACGTTGCGATCGGTGATGTGTTGACCGACGAAGTGATGCTCGCGCTGATCGAGTTGATGATCGGTGTCGTGACGGCAGCGGCGCCGACACCGACGATGCCTCCGCCGAGCACGGCCGTGACCGGGACGACCATCATATCGAACTTCGTCTTACCGAGGACACGTTTGCCTAACCAGACGGCCGCAGCTGCAGCAATCAAGGCACTGATCGGTTGACCGGGGACGAGGACAAGCCCGCTCTCCGTCGCTTGAAGGGCCGCACCCCCGACGGTCGCCGCAATCATCGAACTGAATAAGATGAGGGTGTTGCCGCCGAGCTGATAGGCGACTCCGGCACCGAGCGCCGGGGCGAGCAGTGACTTCGCGACTTGTCCGATCAAGACGAGCGTCTCGATTCCGGCCATCTTACCGATCGTTTCAATCAAGAGTCCGACCCCGAGTGTGACGAGGACGGCGCTAGCCATCCCTGCTGATATTTTGATCATCCGATCCATTGCGTACTGTTTCACTTCCATCATCTCCTCTATATGTGTTACTCCAATAAAAAAACCTATCCTGATTGGATAGGCGCGTCGGTCATACCATGAGCGCCTCGTCCGAAACCATCGAAACAAGGGCCCAAAAATTCGTCTCGGTCAGCGAGTCGATTTTTCAGTCCCTCAGTCGAATAATAATCAGTAGGCCGTTATGTAATGGTGTACGCATCGTCGCCAGCTCCTCTGTTCAAGATTTTTCTAAGAGTAACACGATATTTTTCAATAATCAATATTTTCTGAAAACTTTCTGAAAAATATTTTTTCCACAGACAAAAACAGAGACCCGCTTCCGTTTAAGGAAGTGAGTCTCTGTTTAACGGTATAGACTTAAGACGTACTGGCTGCCAGTAAACCGACTTGTTGATCGATGAAGTCCATTGAAATGGAATTGAACGTATCGGGTTGATCGACGTTGACGACATGCCCCGAATCGTGGACGACTTGGACGTGTGCCGTCGGTTGATGCTTCGCCGTTCGTTCGACGGCCTCAAGGAACATGTAATCCTCGTCGCCCATAATGTAGAGGATGGGGACGGATGTTTGGATTGAAGTGAAGTGACGCAGCAGCGGATTCATGTTTTCCGTCATCTTGAACCAACGGATGAACTCGCGTTGGCACAAATTGGCCGCGTCGCGCACGAACATCATCCGCGATTTTTTATGCCGTTTCTTCGGCAACAAGATCCAAGCGAATAGTTGATACAGCCACATGTAAGGCACGAAACTTTGCATGAGGCTGCCGAGCCGGATGAGCAAGGTCGAGCGGACATTGAACTTGACGATCGCACCACCTAAGACGACAGAAGCGATGCGGTCGGGGTGATGCTCGAACATCGCTTGGATGACGATCGTCCCGAGCGATAGCCCGACCATATGACCTTTTTCAATATTTAAATGGTTCATCACTTCGACGACGTCTTCGACGACGACATCGAGTGTGTAGGCGTTGAGTGGTTGATTCAAAGATTGTTCTTCGTTATATGAGCCGCCATGACCGCGGAGGTCGAGCAGCAAGACGTTATATTTCTTTCGAAATGGACGAATTTGACGATACCAGTGAGATAGACTCCCGCCTGCGCCATGTATGAAGATGACCCAAGGATGGTCGTCGCTTAATGTGTACGTTTTATAATGCAACATGAACGCTATCCCCCAAAAGTTTTTAAGTTCATTGAACCATAAAACAAATATAACATATCTTTGAAGTGAGAACTATCGTTTCTGCTCGCATAAACGCATTGCTTTTTTCGTGTTCGCGAAGTGAACTTTAGCGATATCGTTCAAACGTTCCTGACCGTAGCGAAGGATCAAGGTCGCGGCCACTTGATCGACTTTCGCTCCGGCCCCTTTCGGTAACGTGGCACCGAGCGTCGCGCTCAATTTGTCCATCTCTTTCAAGAAAAAAGCGCGGGCGAGGATCGAGGCGGCGGCGACGGCGACGTGGAGGCCTTCCGCTTTCGTCGAGAAGTAGACATCGTCTTTGACGATATCGGTCTCAGAACTCAAATGTCTGTAGTAGACGGCTTTTTCGGCGAACTGGTCGATTAGAATCGCTTCTGGCGTCTCGTCTAACTTTTTCAAGAGCGCCGACAACGCCGCGTTGTGGGCGATCGCGGTCATCTTCCCTTGCGTCATCGTCCGTTGCATTTTGTTGTACGTCGGGTTGTGCAGCGTCGCTTTCTGGTAGGGAATCGTGACGTGCAAATCTTTAGCGATGCGTAAAATATCTTTATCGGTAAGCAATTTAGAATCTTTGACGCCGAGTTCTTTGACGAGGGCAATCTTTTCCTTCGGGACGTAGGCGGCGACGACGACGAGCGGACCGAAATAATCGCCTTTCCCGACTTCATCGCTCCCGATGACGGACCAATCGGAAAAACCGGCCGGTAACGTATGTTTTGGAACGGACGTTTCCTTTTTGATGGAATCTCCCCATTTGGCCGCCTCTTCATCCGCAGCCCGACCTTGAAACATGACTTTTCCCGAATTGTACACGGTGATCACACAGTGGGGCGTCTTGGCACTGAAGCGAGCGTGTGGTGGCGGATTGACCGCGTGAGCGCGATAGCTCTGGATTAATTGTTCTTGAGCCGCGGTCGATAGTTTGATGACTTGATTGCCCAAAGTGAGCACTTCCTTTCTTAACGTTCGCAAATTTATCTTACATTTTTTTCGCGCATTTTGAAACCAATGATTCAATTGATACGTATGAATGAGTGAGTAGAAAAGAAGTGAGGTGAGACGGAGATGTGGTGGCGCGATGACACGGACCAAGATGAGGCAGAGTTCCTCTATAAACATATTCTCGAGCTCGAGGCCAGGATCGCCAAACTGGTTGCCCATCAAGTCAGGGTGCGTCGCCTGCTGATGCAAGAGTCGTCGGAGGCGGCGACAGAGCAGATTATTACGTTACAGGGCGAAGTCGATCACTATTTAAAACTACTGCGTCAGGAACGGCTCGAAGAGGTTGACCGGTATGATCGGTTAAACCTTGAACGAACGCTTGGTCGCGTGCGGAAGGCGGTACAGTATCCGACCCGGCCGTTATCGGAATGGGATACGATTGAACAGGCGCTCGCACTTGAAGTCGAACATTTGCGACGTGTGCTCGCATATGAACAACAGCGCCGCACCGAGGAGGGATGGTAATGGAATCGTTAGATCAACTGTACTGGTGGGTACTCATCATTGCCGGTCTCGGTACATTTTTATACATGCTGTTCTCGGACGCGTTCGATTTCTTCGAAGGCTGGTTCAATCCGGCCGTCATCCTCTCTTTCCTGGCGCTCGGGGCAGGGATCGGGTTAATCTTGAACGCGCTCGCCCATGTGTCGCCGATGATCGGTCTCGCGGTGGCGCTCGCCGGCTCATTCGCGCTCACGACGTTACTATACTTGTTCGTCCTCCTACCGCTGTCAAATGCGGAAGAGTCGATTGGTATGACTGATGAGTCGCTCGTCGGATTGGTCGGGCGATTGACCGTCCCCGTCCCGGAAGGCGGTTACGGTGAAGTGCTCGTCGAGTCGGTCGTCGGTTCGATTTTGAAGACGGCACAAAGTATTGACGGGAAAGCGATTCCGAGTGATCGTCGAGTCGTCATCATCGAAGTACAACGAAATATCGCGGTCGTCATGGAATATGACGAACCCACTATTCGAAAGGAGCAATAATGTATGGACACAACCATTTTAGTCAGTATTATCGTCGGGGTGATTTTGCTCGCCTTGATCTTCGTGTTTGTCTTGAAATATCGTACAGTCGGACCGGATGAGGCGCTCATCGTCACCGGGAGCTACTTAGGTAAAAAGAACGTCCACAGTGACGCTTCCGGTAACCGCGTCAAAATCATTCGCGGCGGCGGGGCGTTCGTCTTGCCAGTATTCCAACAAGCGGAACCGCTCAGCTTGCTCTCGAGCAAGCTCGAAGTAACGACGCCTGAAGTGTATACCGAGCAAGGAGTCCCGGTCATGGCTGACGGGACGGCCATCATTAAAATCGGTGGCTCGATCAGTGAGATCGCGACAGCGGCCGAACAATTCCTCGGCAAACCGAAAATCGAGCGTGAGAACGAGGCGAAAGAAGTGCTCGAAGGTCACCTTCGTTCGATCCTTGGTTCGATGACGGTCGAAGAGATTTATAAAAACCGCGACAAGTTCTCGCAAGAAGTGCAACGTGTCGCCTCGCAAGATTTAGCGAAGATGGGCCTCGTCATCGTCTCGTTCACGATTAAAGACGTGCGGGATAAGAACGGATACCTCGAGTCGCTCGGGAAGCCACGGATCGCCCAAGTAAAACGTGACGCCGACATCGCAACGGCCGAAGCGGATAAAGAAACGCGCATCAAACAAGCGGAAGCGATGAAGGACGCGAGGAAAGCGGAGCTTGAACGAAACTCTGAAATCGCGGAAGCGGAAAAAGAGAACCAACTCCGCATCGCCGACTACCGCCGCGAGCAAGATGTCGCTAAAGCACGGGCTGACCAATCGTACGAGCTTGAAGAAGCCAAGGCCAAACAAGAAGTCACAGAGCAACAGATGCAAGTTCAAATCATCGAGCGTCAAAAGCAAATCGAGCTCGAAGAGAAAGAAATCATGCGTCGTGAAAAGCAATATGATTCAGAAGTGAAGAAAAAAGCCGACGCCGACCGCTATGCGATCGAACAGGCTGCGGAAGCTGATAAAGCTCGTCAAATCGCCGCAGCAGATGCCGGGAAGTACCGCATCGAGGCCGAGGCGAAAGCCGATGCCGAACGCGTCCGTCTCGCTGGTGTCGCCGAAGCCGATGCTGAACGGGCGAAAGGGGAAGCAGAGGCCGATATTATTCGTCTTACTGGTCTCGCCGAAGCCGAAGCGAAACAAAAGATCGCCGAGGCGTTCGAACAGTACGGTCAAGCCGCCATTCTCGACATGGTCGTCAAGATGCTTCCTGACTACGCGAAGCAAATTGCGGCACCGCTCGGTAACATCGACCAAATCACGGTCGTCGATACGGGGAGCGGTAAAGACGGGGGAGCCGGTAAAGTCACGGGTTACGCGACTGATTTGATGGCTTCACTGCAGCAGACGCTCAAAGCGTCGTCTGGCATCGATATGAAAGACTTGCTTGATAATTTTGCCGGAAAAGGCAATGTGCCGACCTCACCGACTGCTGAACGGAAGTTGACGGAAACGACCGTCGCGGCGTCAGAAGAATAAGTTGAATCAAGAAGGCTGCAGGCAATCGTCTGCAGCCTTGTTTGTCGTGACGTCGTTCAAATTATTGCCCTAAGTTTTAAAAGGTTTGACTTCAAACCCGGTGTAAATCAGACGATACATGAGATGTCAGACCATTAGAGAGAGGAAGTACATGTTATGAACAAAACAATTATAATCGGCGCATTGACGACTTGTATCGTTTGGCTATCCGGGTGTCAGTCTGTCATCGATCAGCCCGAACAGACGGTCGAACCTCGCCAATCGATGGGTGTCGTCCTGTCTGACGTTGGTCTCGGGGACCAATCGTTCAGTGACGCTGCGATGCGTGGCATGGGGCAGTTACGAGAGACGGGAGATTGGTTCGTCGATTATCGAGAATTGGACGAGACTGAAACATACAAAGTAGGATTTGAGCAATTGGTCGAAGATGGACACGATGTGGTCGTCGGTCTCGGTTTCGCGAGTCAAACCGATCTAGAAACTGTGGCTTCAAAGCACCCAGATCAACAATTTGCCTTAGTCGACGCGGTATCGACGTTACCAAACGTCATCTCGGTCACGTTCGAAGAGACAGAAGGCAGCGCGTTGGCCGGTGCGGTCGCGGGACTTGAAACCGAGTCCGATAAAATCGGATTCATCGGAGGAGTCGACAACGAGTTGATCCAGAAATTTGGAACCGGGTTCGAGTTAGGGGCGAAAAGCGTGAACGAGGACGTCGAAATGATCGTTGACTACGCGAACGATTTCGCCTCGCCTGAGATTGGACGGAAATTGGCGGAAAAACAGATTGCCGCAGGGGCCGACGTGCTTTACGCTGCGGCCGGTCTGACCGGTGTCGGTGTACTCGAGACGGCTGAAAGAAACGGGATCAAGGCGATCGGCGTCGACAGCGATCAATCGATGATCGCACCCGATGCAGTCATCACGTCGATGCTAAAGCAAGTCGACTTGGCCATCGTCAAGATCGCGGACAGTCTTCAAACAGAAGCGATCAACGACCATATCGAACTCGGAATCGAAGAGGGCGGTATCGGGCTAGCAGCGCTGCGCCGTGTGCAATGGACCGATGAAGAGACAGAGCAGTTTGAAGCGGTTCAGAAACGGTTGCTGGAGGGGACGTTACAATGACTTTACGCAAACGCTTTATCTTCTCGACCGTATTCACGGTCTTACTCATCGTTTTGATGATGAGTTATGTATTGACGACGTTGAACCGGTTGCAGACGTACAATGAGCAATACGGAACCCAGATGATCGAGTTATCTCAACTCGAGACGTCACTTTTGCAAGAACAATCCCTTTGGACGTCGCTCGGTGAACAGATGAGTCAATCGACACTGACGCAGCTCGAGCGGATTCGTGCCACGAACACGGAGACGTTCCAAGAGATGAATCAAACCTATTTGATCGATGAGTTTTCAACTCACCTTGACCGAGCCACAGCCAAATATGAGCGCATTGGAGCAAATATTGAAACGGCTCAAGCAGGCGGCATTGCTGCCCGGATTCAAGCGGCGAAACTAGAAGGGGTCTTGAACGACGTGAACACGTTGTTGTTAAAAAACGGAACGTTTTACGAGGCGTTGCAAAAAGAAGCGGCCGACGAGACGAAGCGCCTGTTCCTCGTCTCAATTTTGTTGACGGTGTTCGTCATCACGGTGTTAAGCCTGTACAACTTCTTCTTCGCCCGCTCGATCACACTTCCGCTCGAACGGAACGTAAAAGCAGCCGAGGCGATCGCGGCCGGGCATTTGATCACGTTGCCGGATTCAACGCGACGCGATGAGATCGGCCGACTAGAACGCGCCATGCGAGATATGACGGCGTCGCTTCAAACCGTGATTGGCTCGATCCGGGTCACGTCGGTCAAAGTGAATGAGATGACAGAGACGGCCGCCGCTGAAAATGAAGCGGTCGCGAGTACGACGTCAAATATCACGAACGCGGTCGATGAGATGGCGAACGGGGCCCAATCGATCGCGACTGAACTTCAAGAGACGCTCGAGTCGGTCGGGATCATGGCGACGTCGTTCGAGACGAGCTTGAACCAGACGAAACAAACGACCGAAGAGACGACCGAGATGACGCGTGAAGTGGCAGCCGGAATCGAGACGTTGACGGATCAAGAACATATTCTACGGCGCTCGAGCGAGCGGAATCAATCGCTCGTCAAACGGATGGACCAGTTCGCGAGAAAAACAGAAGAAATCGAGAAGATGGCAAAACTTGTCGAAGACGTTGCCGCCCAGACGAATTTACTTGCCTTGAACGCCGCGATCGAAGCCGCACGAGCCGGTGAGGCCGGACGAGGTTTTGCTGTCGTCGCAAGTGAAGTGAAGAAATTGGCTGAGGAGAGTAATGTGGCGACGCGTTCGATCTTCGGGGTCGTCCAAACGATTCGGGACGAGGTCGGCAATTTGACAGAGATGGTCGAAGAGTCGAGCCACGAGCAAACGGCGCAACTTCAAGCATTCGGACTGACGAAGCAAGCGTTCACACGCATCCATGATCGGACCGATCACGTGGCCTCGTTCGTGGGCACGATCGAACAAGAAATGGTCGCTTCGAGCCGTGAAGTCACGAACGTGTTGAAACGCGTCGAAGAAGTGAGTGGTGTGACCGAAGAATTAGCAGCCGGTAACGAAGAAGTCGCCGCCTCGATGAAAGAGCAACAGGCAAGCTTTGATCAAATCTTTGCCTTGATGCAAGAGCTAGAAGGACAAGCCGCCTCACTGGCGAGCCAAGTTCAACATTTTGAAGAGCAATGAGACAAGTTGAAGAGCAAAGAGACAAGTTTCGGCTTGTCTCTTTTTTGCGTTCCGATACGCCATCGATCCGTGGGTGAACGGTCAAGCATTGCGACCGCATCTAGCAACTAGGACTTGAGCGTGAGCCGGCTATTTCTCGCATACTAATGAAGAGACATTCGTTTATGTGGGGGGAACGATATGGAGAAGTGGAAACGGTATGTCGTCGCGTTGCTCGTCATCTTGTTCGTCGGTGTCGGCTATATGTTTTATTCGAAAGAGCCGGAAACGACGATGGTCGAGGAGTTTACGACGGTGGAGGAAGCAGAGGCGGGCCCGGTGACAGAAGTTGTCGTCTACGTCACGGGAGCGGTCGAAGCGCCCGACACGTATACGATGCCGCAAGGGGCTAGAGTCGGGGACGTCTTGTCTCTCGCCGTGTTGACGGACGAAGCTGACCCTGAACAGCTGAATTTAGCCCAATTGCTCGTAGACGGCACGAAAATCACGGTACCGAAACAAGGAGAGGCCGTTGCAGTCCCGGAAACCGATACGACGAACGGCATTCACGTCAACAGTGCGACGAAAGAAGAGTTGATGACCGTCCCCGGGATCGGTCCGGCCAAAGCGGACGCTATTTTGAACTATTTGAAAGAAAACGGTCCATTTAAATCGTACGACGAGCTCGGGAACGTCAAAGGGTTCGGTGAGAAAACGCTCGAGAGCATGGAAGGCTATTTGTTGGTCCCGTGATATGCCGATCTATCCATTGATCCCGATTGGTCTATTCATTGCTTGGAAGTCCGGGGCTTTTGGTGTCGTGCTCTTGTTCGGGCTAGCCTTGTTCCTGACGTGGCGTCGGCAAACGATCTACACACATGTCGGTGCGATCTCACTCGTTTTCCTAGTCCTGTTACAAAGTTCTGACCCGGCGGTACATGAAGCCGGGGACTCAGTCTTTGCGATCGAGAGCCGACGCGACAACGGTCAATCGGTTCGACTCTATGGTGAATCGAACGGGATGTCTGGGGTCTTGATCGGGCGCGACGTCGAGCTCGGGCGGCCGGGTGAGACGTGTCTCGTCACGTTCGAACCAGTCCCTTTTTCACCGCTTCGAAATACAGGAGGTTTTGACGAGGCGAAATGGGCGCACGGGGCTGGATTGTCTTTTAAAGGGAAGGATGTCCATGTCGAGCGGTGTCGACCGAGTGACGGATTAAATGGGCGCATGCTGCGCTGGAAAGAACGTCAGCTCGAACGGATCGAAGCGTCGCACCGTCCGGACGTGGCGCTTTACATGGAGGCGTTACTGTTTGGCGAGAGCCGTCTGCTCGACGAGGAGACATCGTTCTCCTATCGCGTGACGGGTCTGCTTCATTTGCTCGTCATTTCCGGGTCCCACATCGCCTTGCTCGTGTTTGCGCTCAGATGGGTGTTTCGTCCGTTGCCGCTTCATCGGGAGACGAAACTTGGTCTCGTGATCGTCTGCGTGACCGCATTCGGTTGGCTGACCGGTTTTTCGCCGCCGGTGGCACGAGCCGTGCTTGTCGCTGATGTCGTGCTCGTCTTGTCGCTATTCGGTCAGACGATTCGCGACCCGGTTCGTATGCTCAGTTGGTGTGCGGCAGCCTTGTTAGCCGTTCAACCGTACTTGCTATGGAATCTCGGGTTTCAATTGACAGTCGGTATGACCTTGTTTTTGCTTTTGACACGGTCGATGTGGACAAATCTGTTCAGCGTAGCGCTTTATGCCCAATGGTTCGGTTTAATTTTTTTATGGCAAATCCAGCCGATTATCTCAATCTTTGCTCCGGTGTACAACGTGATTGCCGGATTGTTGATTTCCTGGGCGATCCTTCCGCTTGCACTCGTCACTTATGTGATGACGCAGTTCGAACCGACGCTCTATCCGATTCTCGACGGGTTGAACGGGATGTTTCAGATGCATCACACGTATCGTCCGTGGGTCCCGTTGCACGACATCACATTTTGGCATGCGGTCTATTTGTTCGTGTTGCTCGGGATTGGATTGATTCTATTAGATAAGAGACGAGCGGTCGGATGGGTCATTGCTTCAGTTTCGCTGCTTGCGCTGCACGTCTGGTTAGAATGGTCGGAGGAGCCGCGGGTGACGTTTTTAGACGTCGGGCAAGGGGACGCCATCGTCGTCGAGCAAGCCGGCATCACCGGTGTCATCGATGTCGGCGGCGTGTTTCAACATCCGGACGAGCAGAAACGGTCGACGTTCGACCCGGGTGCCGATGTCGTCGTCCCTTACATATGGAAACGAGGCGAGACCCGACTTGATTTCATTTTGCTGACGCATGCCGACCATGACCATATCGGTGGGCTGACGGGCGTGCTTGATCTGATTCCGGTCGAGGAAGTATGGATCGCGGCGGAAGTGGCCGATGAAACGAAGCGGCGGGCGTTAGTCGACGAGCTCGAACCGTATGACGTGAACGTGCGGTTGTTAGAAGCAGGAGAGCGGCCTTATCCATGGATGTGGGTCGTCACACCGGTTGATGCGGGTGAGGACGAGAATGCGAATTCAGTGTCGGTTTTTATGAAAGTCGGAGACTTGTCCTATTTATTGACGGGTGACTTACCGGAGGCGAACGAGCGGTTGATCCCGACTGTCGACGTCGATGTGTTCAAACTAGGCCATCACGGGGCCGAAACGTCTTCCGGTGCTGACTTGATCGCTCGCATCGATCCAGAGTTTGTGGTCGTCAGCGTCGGCGCCAACAATCGATACGGTCATCCTCATCCAGACACGCTCGCCCGTATTCAGGGAAGGCGGTTGTTACGGACGGATGAGGACGGGATGGTCGTCTGTGAGCGGGGAGGGTGTCAGGGGAGCGTGAGAAGGGCAGTCAGGCCGTGAAAACTATGATAAACTAAAAAGCGATTGCTCCCCCGGGGCAATCGCTTTACGACTTAAAGACTTAAAAATTTGATAAGAACACCGATTGCGAAAATCGTGAAGAAAAAGCCGAACGGGACGATGAAGCCGATTGCTGAATCGATCGCATCGTTACGTTTGCACTGCACGTCGTTCTCAAACGGGTTTTCGCTTTGCGGGCGAACCGAGTTAATATGCATAGTGAGTCCCTCCTTAAAATGGTTCCGTTTTAAGTATAGCGAATCAAAGAAGGATAATCTATGTTTAGATAAGAATAAATTGTGAAAGTGGTGTGTGTGTTGAATGAACCGTGGTTGCACAACGGCAAGTTGTCGAACGTATACGTCCTGTACGGGACAGAGAAGTACTTACTCGAGACGTGGGAACGAGAAATCGTCAAGGCGGCCAGTCCGTCCGGCGACAAATTTGACGTCATGCAGCTCGATTTACATGAAACGTCACTCGATACGGCGTTAGACGAGGCTGAAACGGTACCGTTCTTTAGTGACTACCGCACCGTCATCGTCAAACAGGCCCAATTTTTAACCGGCGCCAAAGAAAAACAAAAGCAAAATCTCGAGCGGTTGACCGAGTACGTGTTGCAGCCGGCGCCTTACTCGGTGCTCGTCTTCATCGTTGAAGCGGAAAAACTCGATGAACGGAAGAAAGTCGTCAAGCGCTTGAAAGAGCGAGCCATCGTCCTCGAGGCGAAGAAGCCGAGCCAAAGCGAGCTCATGCGCTACGTCAATGACGAGCTGAACCGGCGCAGGCAGTCGATGGAGCGTACGACGGTCGAACGCTTGCTATTCCTTTGTCAAGACGACTGGGGCAAGCTCGTCCGGGAACTGGAGAAGCTCCAGCTCTATGCTGGCGACGGAGCCAACATCCCGCTTGAAATCGTCAACGATCTCGTGCCTCGGACGCTAGAAGATAACGTATTCCAACTGTCCGAGTATTTGGTGGGCCGACGGGCCGATTTGGCGTTGCGCCTCGTCCGTGATTTAGAAAAACAAGGCCAAGAACTGATCGGTCTCTTGGCGTTGCTCGCTCGTCAATATCGAAATATGTACCTCGCCAAGCAGTTGACCGAGAAAGGGTACGGCGAGAAGCAAATCGCCTCAAAAATTGGCGCCCACCCTTATACGGTGAAACTGGCGACGCAAGCGAGCCGTAACTTTTCAGAGGCGCAGCTCGCCAAGGCGCTCACGCTCATCGCCGATGCGGACGAAGCGATGAAGACAGGACGGGGCGACAAACAGATCGTGTTTGACACGCTCGTCTGTCAATTAACATTACTGTGAGGTGGTTGTATGTTGCAGCAAGTGTTGCTTGAAGAAGTGGTCCCGCTCCGGCATGAAGTACTGCGTCCAGGTTTAGCCGTTTCGACGTGTTATTTTGACGGGGATGACGCCGAGTCGACCCGTCACTACGCCTGGGCTGAAGACGGGCGCATCTTATCGATTGCGACGGTGATGCGACAAGACCGGGAGCTGTCTGGCGAACGAGTTTCGTTTCAACTGCGCGGCATGGCCACCAATCCGGCCGTCGCCGGGACAGGCGTCGGATCTCGTTTCTTACAGGCGGTCCATCGTGAATTGAACGCTTCTTGGTGGTGTAACGCCCGCGAGGTCGCGGTCCGGTTTTACGAACGCAACGGCCTCGTCATCGTCGGGGATCCGTTCGAAATTGAAGGCATCGGGACACATTACGTCATGCTATACAAAAAAACAGCCGGCTCCTGAACGGAGGCGGCTGTTTCGTTTGTTCTCTAATTAGAGAGCTGCGATACGAGCTGCGAGACGTGATTTGTCACGACCTGCTTTGTTTTGGTGGATGAGACCTTTTGCTGCAGCTTTGTCGATTTTCTTCGTAGCGAGGACGAAAGCTTCTTGAGCTGCTTCTTTGTTTCCTTCGACGACGAGAGTATCGACACGTTTTACTGCTGTACGCATTGCTGCTTTCTCTTGCGAGTTAGCGACGCGACGTTTTTCAGAAGTTTTTGCACGTTTGATTGCTGATTTGATATTTGCCATGTTATTTCACCTCCTGAAACAAGAAAGTGTATGTTCTCATTACTTCAAGTAATCATTCAACAGAACAAGCACAATTGTAGCAAACGGTTATTCGAAAAGCAACCACTTGATGATTATTCTGAAAACTATATGTGGTATTGTTGTAGTAGGTCGTACACATTAACTTAGGATTTTGATATAATGACACGGTATGCATGAGAAGGATAGGTGAACCCATATATGAATAAACAAGAATTAGAGAACCGTCAGAAGAAGATTCGCAACTTTTCCATCATCGCCCACATCGATCATGGCAAGTCGACGCTAGCTGACCGGATTCTCGAGAGAACTGGTGCGCTTACGGCGCGTGAAATGAAAGAACAGACGCTTGACGCGATGGATCTCGAACGGGAACGTGGCATCACGATCAAATTGAACGCTGTTAAATTGAACTATACCGCAAAAGATGGAGTTGAGTACATCCTTCATTTGATCGACACGCCTGGACACGTCGACTTCACGTATGAAGTCTCGCGCTCACTCGCAGCGTGTGAAGGTGCGGTCCTCGTCGTTGATGCCGCCCAAGGGATCGAGGCACAGACGCTCGCAAACGTCTACCTCGCACTCGACAACGACCTCGAGATCATCCCGGTCATCAACAAGATCGACTTACCGTCGGCTGACGTCGAACGCGTCCGTCAAGAGATTGAGGACGTGATCGGACTGGACGCCAGTGATGCGGTGCCGGCTTCTGCCAAGGCAGGAATCGGGATTGAAGAAATTCTTGAACAAATCGTAGAGCTTGTGCCGCCGCCGACGGGAGATCCGTCAGCACCGCTTCAGGCTTTGATCTTCGACTCGTATTACGATGCGTATCGTGGCGTCGTCGCCTCGATCCGAGTCGTCAACGGTTCGGTCAAAGTCGGGGATAAAGTTCAAATGATGTCGACCGGTAAATCGTTCGAAGTGACGGATCTTGGTGTCTCGACACCTAAACCGTTATCTGTGAAAGAGTTGAATGTCGGAGACGTTGGTACGCTCTCAGCATCGATTAAAACGGTTGGCGACGTTCGTGTCGGTGATACGATCACGCTCGCTAAAAACCCATCGACCGAGCAACTTCCTGGTTACCGTAAGATGAACCCGATGGTATACTGCGGTCTTTATCCGATTGATGCGGCCAAGTATAACGATTTGCGTGAAGCGCTTGAGCGGCTCCAGTTATCTGATGCGGCACTCGAGTTCGAGCCCGAGACGTCACAAGCGCTCGGATTTGGTTTCCGTAGCGGATTCCTCGGCATGCTTCATATGGAAATCATTCAAGAGCGGATCGAGCGCGAGTTTGGAATTGACTTGATCACGACGGCACCGTCGGTTATCTATCACGTTACGACGACGTCAGGAGACGTCATCCACGTCGATAACCCGTCGAAGATGCCTGAGCAACAAAAAGTTGAATTGATCGAAGAGCCATACGTCAAAGCGGCGATCATGACACCGAACGATTACGTCGGCTCGATCATGGAACTTTGTCAGAAGAAACGTGGTAGTTTTATCGATATGGAGTACATCGATACGACCCGTGTTAAAATCACGTACGATATTCCGCTCAGTGAAATCGTCTACGACTTCTTTGATCAATTGAAATCAAGTACGAAAGGCTATGCCTCACTGGACTATGATTTGATCGGGTATCGTCCGTCACGCCTCGTCAAGATGGATATTCTCCTCAACAACGAGCTCGTCGATGCGCTCAGCTTTATCGTTCACCGCGACTTCGCCTACGAACGTGGGAAAGTCATCGTTGAAAAGTTAAAGGCGCTCATCCCACGGATGCAGTTCGAAGTGCCGATCCAAGCAGCGGTCAGCACGAAAATTGTCGCCCGGTCGACGATCAAGGCGTTACGTAAAAACGTCCTTGCCAAATGTTACGGCGGCGACATCTCGCGGAAACGTAAACTTCTCGAGAAACAAAAAGAAGGTAAAAAACGCATGAAGATGGTTGGATCCGTCGAAGTGCCGCAAGAAGCGTTCATGTCCGTCTTGTCGATGGACGAAGAATGAGTGGTCGCCCTTATCCATGGATAAGGGCGATTTTTTTCATTTGGCAGGATTCGTGACGTTCGGTACGGAATAGTACCCACTTACAGAAAAATAGAGGAGGAGTAGCGGTGACCGTCTATAATTTTTCAGCAGGGCCGAGCGTTTTGCCAAAATCGGTACTACAAGAAGTGCAAGACGAGTTTCTGTCTTATCAAAAAACGGGTGTCTCGATCGTCGAGATGAGCCACCGTTCGGAGCGCTTCATTGCGATTACCGAGGCGCTCGAAGCGAGGCTGCGGAGATTGATGGACATCTCAGACGATTACGCCGTCCTTTGGCTGCAAGGCGGGGCGACGCTCCAGTTCTCGATGATTCCGATGAACTTGCGTACGACAGGGCGTTTCGCTTATCTCGACAGCGGCACGTGGTCGAAAAAAGCGATTGCTGATGCCCGCCACTATGGGGACGTCGCCGTCGTCGGCAGTTCGGCGAGTTCGAACTATCGGGAACTGCCTGACTATGAAGGGGATGGCGAGACCGCCGATTATCTCCATTTGACGTTGAACAATACAATCGAAGGGACACGTTATACGATGCTTCCGGATACAGGCATCCCGCTCGTCGCGGACGTGTCCTCCAATATTTTGGCAGAATCGATCGACGTGAGCCGCTACGGTCTGCTGTACGCAGGCGCCCAAAAAAATATCGGACCGGCCGGGTTAAGCGTCGTCATCATTCGTCGCGACTTGATTGTCGACCGCGATTTGCCAAGTTATTTGAACTACGCCCGTCACACCGACACCGTTTTGAACACACCGGCGACGTTTAGCATGTATGTCGCCGAACGGGTTCTCGCCTGGGTCGAACGGACGGGTGGCGTCGCCGAGATGGAACGGCGCAACCGTGAGAAGAGCGCGCGATTGTATGCTTATTTAGACGGCTCAACGTTGTTCCGGTCGCTCGTCACAGGAGATATCCGTTCATTGACGAATATTCCGTTCACGACGGGACGGGACGAGACGGATCGAGCGTTTCAACAGTTCGCCGAGGAACGTGGATTGATCGAACTTGGTGGCCACCGCTCGGTCGGAGGGCTGCGGGCCAGTCTTTACAACGCGATGCCGCTCGAAGGAGTCGTTCGTCTAGTCGAAGTGATGCAAGCATTTGAACAGGAGGGATACGATGTTTCACATCAAAACATATAATCAAATCGCATCAGCCGGGCTAGAGCGTTTTGAGCCGAGAGAATACGCCGTCAACGCAGTGGAGCAGGCCGATGCCTGGGTCATTCGGAGCCATGACGTTCACGACGCCGAGATTCCCCCGTACTTGCTCGCGATCGCCCGGGCCGGGGCTGGGGTGAACAACATCCCGCTTGAGCGCTTGGCGCGTCAAGGCGTCGTCGTGTTCCATACACCAGGGGCGAACGCGAACGCGGTCAAAGAACTCGTACTCGCGAGCATGCTTTTATCGGTCCGGCCGATCCTTGAAGGCGCGCGTTGGGTGAACGAGCAAACGTTCCCAAGCCAAGCGTTACTTGAGCGGGCGATGGAAGACGAGAAGCGTCGCTTTGTCGGCTCTGAATTACGAGGCAAGAAGGTCGGCATCGTCGGCCTCGGCGCGATCGGGGCGTCGCTCGCGAACGACCTGCTTCAGCTCGGTGTCGACGTCGTCGGGTACGACCCGCATTTATCGGTCGATGGAGCGTGGAACGTATCAAAGCAAGTAAAACGAGCCAAGCACTTGGACGATTTGCTCAGAGACGTCGATTTGCTCTCGATCCATATGCCGCTCACGGATGACACACGCAACTTGATCGACGCTAGTTGGTTCAAACGGATGAAGCCTGGGGTGACGTTATTGAACTTCGCCCGTGGCGAGCTCGTGAACGATGCTGATTTGATTGAGGCGTTACAAGATAAAGTGGCGACGTACATTACAGACTTCCCGCAACAGGCGTTACTCGGCCATCCTCAAGTCGTCGCTTTTCCGCATCTTGGGGCTTCGACACGAGAATCCGAAGTGAATTGCGCGATTCAAGCCGTCGATACGCTGAAACTGTATTTAGAGACCGGAAACATCCGGAATTCCGCTAACTTTCCGGACACTGAACTTCCTTACGTCGGCAAGCGACGCTTGGCGGTGCTGCACTTGAACGTCCCGAACATGGTCGGTCAAATTGCGAGCCGGCTCGCCGAGAACGGGATCAACATCGATAACATGGTGAATCGCAGCCGGAACGATGTGGCCTACACGATGATCGACATCGATAACCATAAACAAGAAGAACTGTCCGTGCATGCTTTGTACGACATCGAGGGCGTCATGCGCGTCCGTGAATTTTAAGGAGGGATCAATATGGTCATATTTAAACCGTTTAAACCGTATATGCCGGCCCATCCTGAAGCTGTGGCGGCCGACCCGTACGACGTCGTGAACGTCGAACAGGCACGAGGAGACGTCGAGCGACGTCCGAACTCATTTCTCTCGGTCGATAAGCCGGAACTGTTTGCCGCTGACCTGTCGCTCGAAGCGTGGGGACGACGTGCGAGGACCGAGTTGGAACGGTTGTACGCGACTGAACTGACGGAACAGGCAAACGGCTTTTACGTCTATCGGCTGACGAGTCAAGGGCGGCGTCAAACCGGTCTCGTGGCGACGTTTTCGGTCGCGGATTATGAGGCGGGCCGCATCAAGATCCATGAACATACACGAGAAGTGAAAGAGCGGGAACGGGTCGAACATGTGGCGGCGACGAAAGCGCACACCGGACCGATTTTACTGAGCCATGAGCCGGACGAGGCGTTACGGCGTATCCTTGAAGCCGCCACGAACGAACGACCTCTATTTTCCTTCACGGACAGTCAAGGTGTCTTGCACGAAGGCTATGCGGTGCCGCCGAAAGACCAGGCGCGTGTCATTATGATCGGGGCGACGATCCCGTCCATCTATATCGCCGACGGGCATCATCGGGCCAAAGCGGCGGCTGTCGTCGCGGCGCTAGAACTGCCTGAAGGTGAATCGAAACTAGAGCGCGATCACTTTTTAGGTGTGCTCTTCCCGAGCGACGAGTTGACGATCTTGCCGTACCATCGCCTGTTGACCGATGTTACGCCTGAAGAAGTCGCGGCTTTATTGGACGGGATTTCGTTCTCGTACGAAGTGGTGTCGACTGACGGCCTCGTCGTTCCGCAAGCGCGCGGTTCGTTCGGATTGTCTTACCGCGGCAAACAGTATGAGTTGACGAAACGACAGTCGACCGCAGCTCTCGACGTTGCCACGCTACAACGGGATATTCTCGAACCGTACTTCGGAGTGGACGATGTCCGGACCGATAAACGGATTGACTTCGTCGGCGGCTCAGACGCCGTCGAACAACTGGAACGGTTGGCCGAGCGACCGGATGTCGTCGTGTTGACATGTCACGCTACGGCGATGGGAGAGTTGATGCAGGTCGCCGATGAATCCGGACAGATGCCACCGAAATCGACTTGGTTCGATCCGAAACTGAAGAGCGGATTGTTCATCCATCGTTTCGATTGAATGCAGACAGTGGCGTGAAGACGTAAAAAGCGTTATAAATGGAAGGAGAAGAAAGGGGTGGCCGCCATGGCTAAAGCCGTATATCTTCACATTCCATTTTGTGAACATATTTGTTATTACTGCGATTTCAACAAGGTGTTCTTAAAGAACCAACCGGTTGATGACTATTTAGATGCGTTAGAACGAGAGATCGTCCTATCGCTTGAACAATATCCGACAGATGAGATCGAGACGATCTTTATCGGCGGAGGAACGCCGACCGCGCTCGATGAGGTGCAGATGAAACGTCTCATGGACATGGTCGAGCGACACTTGCTCCCGCTCGCTACAAAGAATATAGAATACTCGGTCGAGGCGAATCCGAACTTTGTGAGCGCCGAAAAGCTCGATACGATGAAACGAGGCGGTGTCAACCGCGTCAGTTTCGGCGTCCAGACGTTCGACGACGGCGGGCTTGAACGGATCGGGCGGACGCATCGGGCGGATGACGTGTTCGCGACGGTGACGGAGGCGGCGAAACGGTTCGACAACATCTCGATCGACCTCATGTTCGGACTACCGGAGCAGACGCTCGAACAGATCGAACGGGACCTCGACTTGGCGTTCAAACTGCCGATCCAACACGTCTCGTCCTATTCCTTGATCCTCGAACCGCACACCGTCTTCGCGATCCAAGACCGCAAAGGCAAGCTTCGTCTGCCGGGTGAGGACATCGAAGTCGCCATGTACTTGAAAGTCATGGAGACGCTCGAACGCCGTGGGCTCAAGCAGTACGAGATATCAAACTACAGTGTCGAGGGACGGGAGAGCCGTCACAACCAAGTGTATTGGCGGAACGAGGAGTATTACGGCTTCGGAGCCGGGGCTCACAGTTACTTGAACGGCGAGCGCCGGGCGAACGTCGCGCCGATCCCGCACTATATCAAGGCGGAAGGTTTACCGGTTCGAAGTACGACGACACTCGAGACGTTCGAGCGGATGGAAGAAGAGTTGTTTCTCGGACTCCGGATGCGCAGCGGTGTGTCGTTCGAGACGTTCGAAACGAAGTACGGTGTCTCGATGGAGTCGGTGTTCGGGCACGTCTTGTCCGAACTGAAAGCGAAACAGTTGATTGAAACGACGGACACGCACGTCCAGTTGACCGAGTCGGGACTCCCGCTCGCCAACGAGGCGTTCGCGGCATTCATTGGTGAGGCACGATTAAATGATGTGACAACGTAAAAACAGGCGAATCCGATGTCGGATTCGCCTGTTTTAGTTAGAGAACGAGCTCGCGGTAGATCGGCATGAGCCGTCCGAACGTGTCCTCGACAAGGGCGAGGAACGCCGCTTCGTTTTGGAGGATCGAGGCATCGGCCGAAAGTTGACGACCGATCAAGAAGTCGGCTTTTTTGACGGTCGCGAAGCGCTCGACGATGGCATCGATTGACGCAGAGGACGTCTCTTCGATCAAGAACGCCTCTTTTTTCATATGATCGCCGGCGAGATGGAAGTCGGGAAATTCATGTTTAAAGTCGATTGTCATGAGTCGTTTGCCGATTGCTTCTTTGTTCGGCATCTCATAGATGAAGGCAAGCCAGACGAAGACACGGTCGTCGAACAGACCGACTTGGAAATGCGGATGTTTTTTATAGCCACGTTTATCGTGACAGATCGCCATCCACGTATCTTTCGGCGGATTGACCGTCCGGCGGGCGTGCTTGGCGACGTGGAGATAGAGCGGGATGCCGACGTCGGCTTCAAGCTGCGGACCGACCTCGTCATAGATGCGATGGAACAGCGGTTGAATGTCCGCGCGAATACCTGACATGCGGGCGTCGAGCCCGTCTTGCGTAAACACGTTAAATTGTTTAGTTGTAAACATATGATCACCTCAATTCGTATCATACCGAAAGTGCGCGGAAGATGCATTTCGAATGACTTTCAATCGATGGAAAAAATGATGCATTTGAATTGACAAATAAGGAGAACATGATAATATTTGAAGTGTGATTAGCACTCAGTAAATATGAGTGCTAATAAAAGTGAGGCCAATCCTTCAGAGAGGAGTGATGTTGTGCTGACAGAGAGACAATTGCTCATTTTACGAGCGATCATTGATGATTACATTCAGACAGCCCAGCCCGTCGGTTCACGGACGCTTTCGAAACGGGATGACTTGTCGTTCAGTTCGGCGACGATCCGAAACGACATGGCGGATTTAGAAGACATGGGCTTGATCGAAAAACCGCACACTTCAGCAGGACGAATCCCGTCTGAAGTCGGGTATCGTTATTACGTCGATCACCTTGTCGAGACGAAACTCATCGACGAGCGGGAAACATATCGGCTCGGGGAACGCTTGCGAGCGTCCGCCCAAGAGTCAGAAGTCCTCATTCGTCAAGCCGCTGACCTACTCTCTGATTTGACCAATTATACGACGGTAGCGCTCGGCCCGAGCAGTCAGATGAACCGGCTGGCACGGATCGATTTGATGCCGCTCGATGAACGGCGCGGTGTCGTCTTGATCGTAACGGATCAAGGGCACGTCGAACATCGAACGGTCGTGTTCGAATCGCCGATGGCGCCGGATATGGTCGAACAAACAATCCGATTTTTAAACGATCGTCTAAAAGGAACTCCGCTCGGTCAACTGAAGTTCCGTATCGGAGAAGAAGTGTCAAACCTTCGCCTCGCTCATCAACAACAATATGAGTCGATGATGCAACTCATTCAAGCGACCGTCGGGGTACATCATCCGACCTCGCTGTATCTTGGTGGGAAGAAAAACATCTTCAACCAACCCGAGTTTCAAACGCTCGATACGTTACGTCCGTTCCTAGAGTGGATCGACGAGCAAGAACGGTTGACCGACTGGCTCGAATCGTTGCCAAATCGCGAGATTTATGTGAGCATTGGGAGCGAGAATGGGATTCTTGCGCTTCAAAATTGTAGCGTCATCACCTCGGACTATACGCTCGACGGCAAGACGTTCGGGACGATCGCGATGATCGGTCCGACCCGGATGGATTATCGGCACGGGGTGCGGATGATGGGACAAATCATTGAAGCGTTAAGGCGAACGAAACTAGAAGAGTGAACGAAAGGAGCCTCAATATGACTACTGAAAATCAAAACGGGCCAGACCAAGAAGAAGAAGTGCTCGAAGAGAAAGATTTCGACGCGTTGCAGTCAGAGACTGCGGACGCTGACGAGGTTTCAAATGCTGAAATAGTGGAAGAAAGTTCTGAGGGACCAGATTTGCAACAAGAAATCGAAGCGCTCAAAGCGAGCGAGCTTCGGATTCGTGCTGATTTTGACAACTTCCGTCGCCGAACGAACGAAGAGAACGCGAAACGCGTCAAGTTCGCTTCGCAAGCCGTCATCGAGAAACTGATTCCGCTCATCGATAACTTTGAGCGTGCGCTTCAAGTCGAAGCGTCATCGGATGACGCTAAACAGATTCAAGCGGGTGTCGACATGATCCACCGTCAATTGCTCGACGTGTTAAACGCCGAGAACGTTGAAGTGATCGAAGCAGTCGGTCAGCCGTTCGACCCGAATTATCATCAAGCGGTCATGCAAGAACCGAGTGATGAGTTCGAGTCTGGGATTGTAACGATGGAGCTTCAAAAAGGGTACACGTTGCACGGACGCGTCATTCGTCCAAGCATGGTAAAAGTTTCGGAATAAAATTACTTAACTAGATGGAGGAATAGACAATGGCTAAAATTATCGGAATTGACTTAGGAACAACGAACTCTTGTGTAGCAGTTATGGAAGGTGGCGAAGCGGTCGTCATCTCAAACGCAGAAGGGAACCGTACGACACCGTCTGTCGTCGCATTCAAAGGGGAAGAGCGTCAAGTCGGTGAAGTCGCGAAGCGTCAAGCGATCACGAACCCGAACACGATCCAATCGATCAAGCGTCATATGGGAACGTCACATACGGTCGAAGTCGACGGTAAGAAATTCACGCCACAAGAAATTTCGGCCATCATTTTGCAAAAACTTAAAAAAGATGCAGAAGACTACCTTGGTGAGTCCGTAACTGAAGCGGTCATCACAGTTCCTGCCTACTTTAACGACGCTGAGCGTCAAGCGACGAAAGACGCCGGGAAAATTGCCGGTCTCGATGTCAAACGGATCATCAACGAGCCGACAGCAGCGGCGCTCGCTTACGGCCTCGACAAAGGTGAAGATCACACGATCTTGATCTATGACCTCGGTGGCGGTACGTTCGACGTCTCGATTCTCGAGCTCGGAGACGGCGTGTTTGAAGTTGTCGCGACAGCAGGGGACAACCGACTCGGTGGAGACGACTTTGACCAAAAAGTCATCGATTACCTCGTGTCTGAATTCAAAAAAGAGAACGGTATCGACCTCGCGCAAGACAAGATGGCGCTCCAACGCTTGAAAGATGCGGCCGAGAAAGCGAAGAAAGACCTTTCAGGCGTGACAAGCGCGCACATCAGCCTCCCGTTCATCACAGCAGGAGCAGCTGGCCCGCTTCACCTTGAAACAACACTCACACGTGCGAAATTCGATGAATTGACAGCAGACCTCGTCGAGCGCACGATGGAACCGACTCGCCGCGCGTTGAAAGACTCAGGCCTCACGCCGTCTGATCTCGACAAGATCATTCTCGTCGGTGGTTCGACACGTATCCCTGCGGTCCAAAAAGCGATTCACGATTTCACGAAGAAAGAGCCGTTCAAAGGCGTTAACCCGGACGAAGTCGTTGCCCTCGGTGCAGCGATCCAAGGCGGTGTCCTTGCCGGTGACGTGAAAGACGTCGTCCTTCTCGACGTGACTCCGCTTTCGCTCGGTATCGAGACGATGGGTGGCGTGATGACGAAGTTGATCGATCGCAACACGACGATTCCGACATCGAAATCACAAGTCTTCTCGACAGCAGCAGACAACCAGCCAGCCGTTGACATCCACGTCTTGCAAGGGGAACGCCCGATGGCGCCTGACAACAAGACGCTCGGTCGTTTCCAATTGACGGACATCCCGCCGGCACCACGCGGTGTCCCACAAGTCGAAGTCAAGTTCGACATCGATGCGAACGGAATCGTTCACGTATCGGCGAAAGACCTCGGTACGAACAAAGAGCAGTCGATCACGATCCAATCGTCTTCAGGTATCGACGAGGCTGAAATCGAGCGCATGGTGAAAGAAGCGGAAGCGAACGCGGAAGCAGACAAACAGCGTAAAGAAGAAGCAGAGCTCCGTAACGAAACGGACCAACTCGTCTTCGCGACGGACAAGGCGATCAAAGACCTTGGAGATAAAGTCGACGCAACAGATAAAGACAAAGCCGAAGCAGCGAAAGAAAAAGCAAAATCAGCACTTGAAGGTACAGACCTCGAAGCAATCCGTACGGCGAAAGATGAGCTATCTGAAGTCGTACAAGAATTGACGCAAAAAGTATATGCGAACATGGCTGAACAGCAAGGTGCTGAAGGCGCTGAGACACAAACAGAAGCGAAAGACGATAACGTCGTCGACGCGGAGTTTGAAGATCTCGACGATCGTAAATAAGGCAACCGATAGATTGGATGGCGCCAAAGCAGGTTTCTGCTTTGGCTCTTTCCATGTTAAGGTAGAATCGGTAAAATCGAACTTGAAACAGTAAAGAGGAGAGAGTAACGTGGCGAAACGAGATTATTATGAAGTGCTTGGCCTAGACAAATCGGCCTCGGCGCAAGACATCAAACGGGCCTATCGCAAATTGGCACGGGAATATCATCCAGACATCAACCAAGAGCCGGATGCGGCCGATAAATTTAAAGAGCTCGGTGAGGCGTATGAAGTGCTGTCAGACGAGCAGAAACGGGCTCAATATGACCGCTTCGGATTTGAAGGAGCGAGCCAGTTCGGAGGCGGCGGTGACTTCCAAGGCGGATTCGGCGACATCTTCGACATGTTCTTCGGCGGCGGCGGACG
Source organism: Exiguobacterium sp. SH1S1 (assembly GCF_004337245.1). Taxonomy (NCBI): domain Bacteria; kingdom Bacillati; phylum Bacillota; class Bacilli; order Caryophanales; genus Exiguobacterium; species Exiguobacterium sp. SH1S1. The sequence continues at coordinate 300,064 of NZ_SJUZ01000001.1, read as the reverse complement.
TCGTCAAGACCCGAACGCACCGCGACGCGGAGAAGATTATCAATACGTCGTCGACCTCGACTTCATGGAGAGCGTGACCGGTAAGACGGAAACGATCGACCTTGAGATCGAAGTCGAATGTGACACGTGTATGGGTAGCGGTGCCAAGCCGGGGACGAAACCAGAGACGTGCGGCCGTTGTGGCGGTAGCGGTGTCGAAACGGTCGAACAGAACACGGTGCTCGGTCGCATGGTCAATCAGCGGACGTGTAGCCAATGTCATGGAACAGGCAAGACGATCAAAGAGAAATGTACGACGTGCCATGGCTCTGGTCACGTCAAGAAGACACAGCAAGTCGAAGTCAAAATTCCTGCCGGTATCGATAACGGCCAACAGATCCGCATGTCCGGCAAAGGTGGTCCTGGCGCTAACGGTGGCCCGGCCGGCGATCTTTACATCGTCGTCCGCGTTCGGGCGCACGAAATCTTCGAGCGTGTCGACCAGCACATCTCGATGGAGATGCCGGTCACGTTCGCGCAAGCAGCACTCGGCGCCGAACTCGAAGTCCCGACCGTGCACGGCAAGGTCAGCTTGAAAGTGCCAGCCGGAACACAGACCGGATCGAAATTCCGTTTGCGTGGAAAAGGGATGCCGAGCGTTCGCGGCGGCGGCAACGGCGACCAGTACGTCAATATCGTCATCATGACACCGACGAACATGACAGATCGTCAAAAAGAATTGCTCCGCGAGTTTGAAGAGATCAGCGGAGAAGCGGGCGTGGAAGAACAGCACGGCCTCTTCCAAAAGATGAAAAAGTTTTTTAGCCAGTAAAAGGAGCGTGTACAAGCGATGAAATGGTCTGAAATTTGTGTCCACACGACACAGCAGGCAGTCGAAGCCGTATCAAATTTACTACATGAAGTGGGGGCACAAGGTGTCGTCATCGAGGACGTCGAAGACTACGACCGGATGATGGCAGAAGATCATTTCGGAGAGATTTGGGACGAATCCGGCCGCGATACGTATCCAACGTCGGGTGTCCACGTGAAAGCGTACGTTCCTGTCTCAGGCGACCTACCGGACACGCTCTCGACACTGAAAAAAGAAATTGAACGGCTGCGCAATATCTTTGAAGTCGGCGCTGGTACCGTGACGGCGCTCGAGATGGATGAGGAGGACTGGGCCCACTCGTGGAAGCAGTACTATAAACCGGTCAAGATCTCGCAACATCTCACGATCGTGCCGCTGTGGGAAGAATACGTGCCACAACCGGAAGAGAACGTGATCTTGCTCGACCCGGGTATGGCGTTCGGGACCGGGACGCACCCGACGACGATGCTGTGCATTCAAGCGATCGAGAACTATATCCAACCGGGTGACCGCTTGATCGATGTCGGGACGGGCTCAGGCGTACTTGCCATCGCGGCGGCGAAGCTTGGCGCGGAACGAGTCGAGGCGCTCGATTTGGATGCGGTCGCGGTCGAATCGGCCCGCCAAAACGTCGAGACGAACGGCGTTCTAGACGTCGTCGACGTCAAGACGGGTGATTTGTTGAAAGGGATGAGCGGTGAGTATGACTTGATCGTCGCCAACATTTTAGCTGACGTCATCATGCTGTTCGTTGACGATGCTTACGTGCGCGTCAAACCAGGCGGCTATTTCATCACGTCGGGCATCATCGGCCAAAAACGAGATGAAGTGACGGCAGCGCTCAAGGCGGCTGGATTCTCGATCGAAGAGACGCGAGTCATGGAAGACTGGGTCGCCATCATCGCGAAGAAGGGATAAGCCATGCAACGCTATTTCTTACAACGTGATGCGTTTAAAACAGACACGGTCGCATTGCCGCAAGACGTCGTCCATCATATCGGGACGGTGTTGCGGGCGGGACCGGGTTATCAGATGGTGTTGTTAGACGGTACAGGTGTCGAGTACGTCTGTGAGGTGATCGCGCTCGAAAAAAAATCGGGGACGGCAAAAGTACTCGAAGCGCGGCAGGCGACGACTGAACTGCCCGTTGATGTGACGCTCGCCTACGCACTGCCGAAAGGTGATAAAGTCGAGCTTGTCGCTCAAAAAGCGACCGAGCTCGGGTTGCATCACTTGAAGTTGTTCGAGTCGAAACGATCGGTCGCGAAATGGGACGCAAAAAAAGCCCCTAAGAAAGTTGAACGGCTACAGAAAATCATGCAAGAAGCGGCCGAACAGTCGTACCGGGCCGTCGTCCCGACGTGCGCGTACGTCTCGTCGCGTGACCTGCTAGACGACTTTTCTAATTACGATGCGGTCGTCATCGCTTATGAAGAGTCGGCGAAGCAAGGGGAACAAGCGGCACTCGCGGCTGTCTTCAAAGCGCTTGAACGCGGACAGCGTCTCCTGCTGATCGTCGGTCCTGAAGGCGGATTTGACGATCAGGAGATTGACGCCTGGACGAATCAAGGCGCGCGCCCGTGTGCGTTCGGCCCCCGGATTTTGCGCACCGAGACGGCGCCGCTCTACGCGTTAGCGGCGTTGTCGTATGCGCTTGAATTGAATTGAACACGAAATCAGCTCCCGCAGTTTGCGGGAGCTGATTTTATGTTTAATGACCACATGACAAGAGCCCTCGCCTAGGCGAGGGCTCTTCTTCATGACAGATTATTTTTTGAACAACGTGATCGTCTTCGTCGTCACGTTGCCGGCGAGGTCGACCGCTTCGAACGTGAACGTATTCTCTCCTGACGTCACAGGAAGCGTGACTTTTTCAGTTCTTGAGAAAGCGCGCATCTCATAAGGTGCTTTTAGTGCCTGGCTGAATTTCAAATCACCGTTTACGAGGAGCTTCACTTCATCAAAATTATCTTTGACAGTCACGTTGACGTTGACCGTAGTTTGTTTTTTCCCGATTTGTTTCGGTAGTTTCCCGATCTCGATGACGGCTGGTGTCGCATCGACGAAAATTGTCCGTTGGAAGTTGGCGACGTTTCCAGCCGCATCCTCAGCGACGAAGCGGAGTTTGTGCACGCCGTCTGTAAATGTCCGATTCGTACTGAAGTCATATCGTTTCGTTGTTTCATTCCATGTGAGCGGGACATCAATCCCATCGACTTGGAATGAGTTGATGTTTGATGCGTCTTGAATCGATCCTTTGATGGGGACGATTGACGTCGCGTAAGGTGACAAAGCGAGCGGCGCGTCCAAGAAGACGCCAGGTTTTTCTGAATCCGTCGAATAGGCGACTGTTTTGGTCGTGCTATTTCCGGCATGGTCTGTGACGCGGACGCTGACTTCATCGGTCTCATTAAGTGGCGACGTGAAGGCATGACTGGCCGACCCGTTTGCAAGTTTGGCGACAGACTTACCGTTCAAGAAGTATTCGACAGAATGGATACCAGAGAAGTCGTCGTTCGCTTTTACGGACAAACTGTCATCTTGCCACTTCGCCGAGAACGTCGGATCTGTATAGTCGACTTTAACCGGGAAGCGGAGCGTCTGTGCCTCTTTTTTCATGTAATCGATGCTCGCTTCGATCTCATAGAAGTACTTGCCGGCCGGGGCCGGGTTACCGTTCAATTGTCCGTCCCATTTGTAGTCGGCTGAGTAGTAGTAAGGTGTATTGCGTCCGCCATCGAAGTAGTTTTTACGCAACTCGTCATCTTGCCGGAGCGTGCGGACGACATCGCCTGACTCGTCGACGATGCGATATTTGACGTCTTTGGCGTTACGAAGGAGCGAGAAGACCGGTGTCGCCACATCTTTTACGTTGTCCCCGTCAGGAGAGAACGCGATTGTGTCGGACGTGAACGACTCATCTAGGTTCATGCCCAAATAATTCCCTGTCTGATCGACCATTCCAGCCGTCTGATAGAACGATCCTGATTCATAGATGGAAGCGTCAAAGATCGGTGCTTTGCCCCAGTCGCCTTCGAAACCGACGAACGGTACGACGAGTCCTGGATTGCCTTCTGCCCCGTTCACATCGGTCAAGCGCACGAAACCGTCGACGAAATAGCCGTTTTCAAATACGTCTTTGGCCGAGACGAGACCGTTCAGCGTCTTTGGATTGAGAACCTGCGCTTTCGAGACGTCGAGCGCGATTTTGAGTTCGACTGTTTGCTTCGCTTTCAGTTTGACCGTATTTGCTTTCTTCCCGTTGATCGTCACGCTGGCGTTTTGGAGTGGTTGGGCCTCCATCGCATTTTGAATCGTCCCGGCCGTCCGTTCGATGGCGAGGTCGGTCTGAAGTGAAGACGAAACATCGTATGACACGGCTTTGTCGGATAAGTTCTCGACAACAAGCGTGAACGTCGCCTTGCTTCGGTTGAGTTCTTTTAAGGCAACTTTTGCTTCTTTTGTTGTCTTTTCATAGGCGACGGCTGGCGTTGAGACGGCCGCGTGCAATTGCATCAAACCGGCTCCTCCCCGACGCGGCGTGTATGGGAGGTTCTGATTCAACTGTTGGTTGTATGGACCGATATCAGTCACGGCTTTCGATGTGTTGATCAACAAATTCTTCGCCATCGTTACCCGAGCCGTACCGCTTAAAGCGAACTCGCGATCGACACGTTCGAGCACGAGGGCGGCGCCTCCTGCGACGTGTGGTGCAGCCATCGACGTTCCGCTCATCAATCCGTATTGATCGTCATTCAACGTCGAGAAGATTTGTCCGCCTGGCGCCGAGATTTCAGGTTTGAAATCGAGGTTTGGTGTCACGCCCCACGAAGTGAAGTTAGACAGTGAACCGGCTGCACGGTTAGCGACGCTAATGCGGTCACCTGCGAATTTAATGTTCATTTGTTCACCGGCAACGAGTCGCTGTTGAAGCTCATTTCCGTCTTTAATGCTGAGTGACGCCATCGGGATTTGTGGGTTCGCTAGCGCCATACTGACGTAATCACCATGACCGACGGCACCGCGGACGATGACACCGGCAGCCCCGTTCGCTTCGGCTGTCTTTTGAATGTTCGAGTAGAAATAGGCGCCGTCACGCACCGCGAAGACAATCTTCCCTTTCACGTCTTTCCCGACGTATTGACCAGGCTGTCCGTCACCGACATGGACGAGTTCATAGTCCCCATTCGTGAAAGCTGGGCCATCTTGTTTCTTCCATCCGATTTTATCTGTCTTGTCACCGGATTGAATCGAGAAAGCGTCCAATTGAATTTGGTCGTTCTCGAGTGAGGCGACTGAAGTCGAGGCCGAGCTCACGCTCGGAGCGCCGACGACGCCGGTATCCGGATTGTTCGCATAAGGGAGATCGTATCCGTTTCCGAAGTACGCCGAGTTACCAGCTGAGATCGACATGAAGACACCGTTATCGACAGCACGCTGTACCGCTTGTTGCTCGGGTGAGTCGGCATCGACGAAACCGGCCGTCGATCCGAGACTCATATTGATGACGTCGGCGCCGAGTTTGATGGCATCGTCGATCGCTTTAATATAGATATCGCCGTACGTCGAGGCGTAGTTCGGGTCGTTGCTGAATACTTTGAGACCGAGTACTTGCGATTCTGGAGCGACACCTTTCAAACCGCCAGTCGCCTCATCCCCGTTGGCCGCGACCGTACCCGATACGTGCATCCCGTGCATCGAGGCGCCAGGGGAATCATCGCGAATATCATCGTTCTCGTCGTAATAGTTATAAGCATAAGGAACTTTCTCGTTTATGTAGGCTCCCGGCAAACCGAACTCACTGACTGCCGACTCGACCTCACCTTGCGTGAGCTCTGCTTTTGTATCGTCGGTTAAGCGGAAGTCGCGATGGTCTGCATCGACACCCGTATCGATGACGGCGACGATCGTTCCTTCGCCGGTATACCCATAGTCGCCCCATGTCTGTTGCGATTGGACCATGCCGTTACTCGTTACCATATCCGGTTTGACCTCGGGGCGCTCGTATTCATTGACGACATGGACGTGAGCGACTTCAGGCAACGCTTCAACTTTCTGGACGTCTGTAGCCGAGAGCAACGTACTGAATCCGTTGAAGACGGTCGTGAACTCTTCAATCGTTTCTGCTTTCACACCTTTTTTTGAGATGGCGGCTTTCGCTTTTTTCTGTTCGGCTTTGACGAGTCCGTGAGCATTGTCTTTCTCGACCTTCGTCAATTCATTGAATTTTTTCCCTTTCTTTTTTGCTTGTTCGATGGCAGGTGCACCGACGAGTTCGACGACGACACGCAATTTTTCTTGCTTGTCGGCGATCTCAGCATTCGGCGTAACGGATCGTTTGGCAAGTACCGGATCTGTTCCGAGTCCGAGCAGCCCAGGTGTCAACGCCAGGCATGTAGCGAGGGAGACGTTTACATAAAATTTAAAGTTTGGCAATTTGAAAATCCTCCAATCGTTTAATTGAGAAGTATATGTATTTGTGGAAAATGATAGCTGAATGCAGGGCGATAATCGCTCGTTTTTTTCGAAAACAAGGTAATGAATTTGAACAAATTTAAAAATTCTGACAATTACTTTCGGCCTATCTTTTACTAAAATAGCTAGGTCTAAATTCACGCGTTCAACTCAAGTTTCAAAATTTGGGCGTGATATGCCCTCGAATAAAATGATTCGAACAATTCGCTTGAGATTTTTTTTGAAAATTGGTATGGTCTGAATAGATAAAACATATAAAACTTATCGACATAGTCGGAATAAAGCGATGGGGTGGAGCAATGGGATTACAGTTCATGGACATTTTTAAGGAATGGGCAACGCAATACGACACGACCGTGGCCGGACATGACGAGCAATATAAAGAAGTGTTCGCAGGTTATGAGGAGATGTTGAGCGAGGTCGTGGATCATCTCGAAGGGAAGGTCATGGAGTTCGGAGTCGGGACCGGGAACTTAAGTATGAAGATTTTAGAACGTCACGAGCTGGTTGCGGTCGAACCGTCCCCGGAGATGCGGGCTGTCGCCGCCGAAAAACTTGAGATTGATATTATCGACGGTGACTTTTTAAACTATCCGACGACAGAGCAGATAGATACGATCGTGTCGTCATACGCGTTTCACCATCTGACGGATGAAGAGAAACGGACAGCGATTCAAGGTTACGTCGAGCAGCTCGATTCACCGCGATTCGTCTTACTCGACACGATGTTCGCCTCGCAAAAGGCGAAGCGAGACATTCTCGACTGGGCGAGCGGTAACGGGTACGACGACTTGGTAGAAGATTTGAACCGCGAATTTTATCCGTATACGCAAACGATTCAAGCGATGCTCGAAGCGAACGGTTATACGGTCTCGATGACACAAAAAAATAAATTCGTCTGGCTCGTCGTGGCCACGAAACAATCAGGAGGAACTCAATCATGAAAAGTTATAAAGTCGAAAGTTTTAATTTGGACCATACAAAAGTACAAGCGCCTTACGTCCGTTTAGCAGGAGTGAAAAAAGGGACGGCCGATACGATCTATAAATACGACATTCGCTTCATCCAACCGAACGAGGGTCTCATGCCGATGCGGGCCGTCCATTCGCTCGAGCACTTGATCGCTGAGAACAGCCGCAGTCACTCGGACCAAATCATCGACGTCTCGCCGATGGGTTGCCAGACTGGTTTTTATTGGACGATGTTGAACGACGGCGATTACGAATCGATGCTCGACCTCGTCGAGGCGACACTCCGTGATGCAGCAAATGCGACGGAGTTGCCGGCGCAAAACCCAATCCAATGCGGAAGTGCCAACCACCACGACTTTGAGGGCGCAAAAAAATTAGCGGCCGACATGCTCGCGAAACGTGACGAGTGGCACATCATCTTTAAGGACGAGGCGTAATATGCTCGTCAATAACGTCTATGAACTGATCGGGGACACGCCGCTGCTCGAGTTACGGACGTTGCCTGTTCCGAAAGGCGTTAAAATATACGGCAAGCTCGAGATGATGAATCCAGGCGGGAGTGTGAAAGACCGGCTCGGGCTTCATTTGATCGAACAAGCGCTTGAACGCGGCCAACTCGAACGAGGTGGTACGGTCGTTGAGCCGACGGCCGGAAATACCGGCATCGGGCTCGCCCTCGCCTGTCAGCGGTACGGGGTGAACTTGATGACGGTCACGCCTGAAAAGTTTAGTCAAGAGAAGCAAGCGCTCATGTCATTGCTCGGCGCGACTGTCATTAACACAGAAACCGAGCTCGGGATGAAGGGTGCGATCGAGCGGGCCAAAGAGTTGGCGGTTGAACATAACGCCTATTTACCTGAACAGTTCTCGAATCCGGATAACCCGGATACGTACGTCGACTCACTCGCCCGAGAGCTATTGCAAGATATACCGAATATCGACGTCTTCATCGCCGGCGCGGGCTCGGGTGGCACGTTCACTGGGGTAGCCGCGGTTCTAAAAAATCACGGCACACGCAACGTCGTTGTCGAGCCTGAAGGATCGATCTTAAACGGTGGGCAACCAGGGCCCCATAAAACAGAAGGAATCGGTGTCGAGAAGTGGCCTCCATTTTTAGATCGTGAACTCGTCGATGGGATTTATACGATTTCTGATGATGACGCGTTTTATTACGTCGCCCATTTGGCGAAGCAAGAAGGACTGCTCGTCGGAAGTTCTTCCGGTGCGGCCATCGCCGCTTGTGTGAAGGAAGCAAACCGGATGACCGAAGGTGTGATCGTCACGATTTTACCAGACAGTGTCGAACGATATTTAAGTCAAGGAATAGTCAAGGAGGCAGAACATGCGTACAAAAACAGCGCTTATTCACGGCGGTAAGACGACGGACCCGTTGACGGGTGCCGTGACACCAGCCATCTATCAAACGAGTACTTATAAACAAGACGGAATCGGCAATTTGCGGGACGGGTATGAATATTCGCGGACGGCTAACCCGACGCGGACGGCGCTTGAGACGCTGATCGCCGACATCGAAGGCGGGGCGCGTGGTTTTGCGTTCGCTTCAGGGATGGCCGCCATCTCAACGATTCTCATGTTAATGAAATCAGGGGACCACGTCATCGTCGGTTCTGACGTATATGGGGGAACGTACCGTGTATTCAATCGAGTATTTCAATCACTTGGCTTGGAAGCATCTTTTGTCGATACGTCTGACGCGGCGGCAGTCCGCGAAGCCGTCCAACCGAACACGAAAATGATTTATGTCGAGACGCCGACGAATCCGCTCTTGAACGTCACGGACATGCGCAGTGTGCGTGACATTGCGACCGAGGCCGACGTCTTGTTCGTCGTCGACAATACGTTCATGACACCGTATTTCCAAAATCCGATTGAGTTCGGTGCGGACTACGTCTTGCACAGTGCCACGAAATATTTAGGTGGACATAGTGACGTCGTCGCCGGACTCGTCGTCGCCCGGACAGAAGAACTTGGGGAACGTTTGGCGTTCCTACAAAACTCGGTCGGAGCCGTGCTCGGACCGCAAGACAGCTTCCTCGTCGTGCGCGGCATCAAGACGCTCGCGGTCCGGATGGAAGAGATCGAGACGAACGCGCTCGCACTCGTCGAGTTCTTGACGTCTCACGAGGCGATCAGCCGGGTGTTGCACCCGAGCATTGCCAGCGAGACAGCGAAACAAATCCATCTGTCACAAGCCCGAGGCTTTGGCGGCATGATCGCTTTTGACGTCGGATCGGCCGAAGCGGCAGAGACGGTCGTTGCGAAAACGAACTACTTCACGCTCGCTGAAAGTCTCGGTGCGGTCGAGAGCTTGATTAGCGTGCCGGCACGGATGACACATGCCTCGATTCCGGCCGAACGTCGGGCAGAACTCGGCATCACGGACGGGCTCGTCCGTATCTCTGTCGGACTTGAAGATGTGAACGATTTGATTGAAGACTTGGAGCAAGCACTTGCGGCCTTGACGACAATCACGAGCTGAATGAACGTGTGACACGAGGTGCGCTCTCAGAGCGCGCCTCTTTTGTCGTGGGAAGGTTGGAAGAAATCGCTTGAATGTCCGAAACGCATCGACTAAACTGACGATAATTGATTAGGAGAGCGGGTGAACGGATTGAATAAAGGAGTCATGCCCACAATCGGTGCGTACGTCATGTGGGGCATCCTGCCGATCTATTGGAAGTTTCTACAGGAAATACCGAGCAGTCAAATCCTCGCCCACCGTATCGTCTGGTCGTTTCTATTCATTTTACTCGTCTTGAAATGGACGAAACAGTGGACTGAATTCAATTATGCGCTCAGACATCGGGCGACGCGGAACGCCTTTATGTTGAACGGCTTTATCGTCAGTGCGAACTGGTTTGTCTACATATGGGCGGTCAATCACGGCTATATCATCGAGGCATCGCTCGGATATTATATCAATCCGCTCGTCAGCATGGTGTTAGGTGTCCTCGTTTTTCGGGAATCATTAAATCGAGTCCAATGGCTCGCGGTCGGTGTCGCGACGGTCGGGGTGCTCGTCTTGACGTTCGGTTATGGGTCGTTCCCGTGGATCGCTTTCATATTGGCGAGTACGTTCGGGTTTTACGGGATGGTCAAAAAACGGCGGCCGCTTGCGTCGACGGTCAGTCTAGGCATCGAGACGCTCGCGGTCGTTCCGGTCGCGGTCATCTTCCTCGCTTTCGAAACGTCGCGCGGCGGGCTCACGATGACGGGCGAACCGATTGTTTGGGCCGCGCTCTTAGGCACGGGCGTCATGACGGCGTTGCCGCTCCTGTTGTTCGGTTACGGGGCGCAACATATCCCGTTCACGCTCGTCGGTTTTTTACAGTTCATCGCCCCGACGCTCAGTCTGGCGATCGGTGTCATCTTGTACGACGAACCGTTCACGACGTATCATGTTTTCGCGTTCACGTGCATCTGGATCGCCATCTTTTTCTTCAGTTGGAACAGCTGGGTCCAAACGCGAAAACGCCGTCAACTTGCATGAAGTGAAAGCTGTTACATTTCTCAAAAACATGATAATATGTTAGATGTCAGACCTATATGTCAGAGGAGGAATTTATTATGGAATTAGCACGTTATATCGACCACACGGCCTTGAAGGCAGAAACAACGAAAGATCAAGTTACAAAATTATGTGCAGAGGCACTTGAGTACAAATTCGCGAGCGTTTGTGTCAACCCGACATGGGTCGCTTACGCTGCCGAGCAACTTAAATTAGATGAGGACGTCAAAGTTTGTACGGTCATCGGATTCCCGCTCGGTGCGAACACACCTGAAGTGAAAGCGTTCGAAACGAAAGATGCGATTGCCAACGGCGCAGACGAAGTCGACATGGTCATCAACATCAGTGCGATGAAAGACGGCGATTTCGACCTCGTCGAACGCGACATCCGTGCCGTCGTCGAAGCAGCAAACGGTACGCTCGTCAAAGTCATCTTTGAAACGTGCCTGCTTACTAAAGAAGAAATCAAAAAAGCGGCTGAGCTGTCAGTCAAAGCGGGTGCAGACTTCGTGAAAACGTCGACTGGATTCTCAACTGGCGGCGCTACCGTCGAAGACATCCGACTCATGCGTGAGACGGTCGGACCGGATCTTGGCGTCAAAGCATCAGGCGGCGTCCGTGATTTCGCAGGCGCACAAGCGATGATCGATGCTGGTGCAACGCGCATTGGCGCTTCTGCCGGAATTGCCATCGTCACAGGCGGGCGTTCGGACAGCGATTATTAATTGAAGTAGTAGTTGACCACACGACTTAATTTCACTATAATGTGGTATGACGTGTGAAACACGTTTCCTTAGTCGTGTAATTCGGAGGGAGGGAAAACTAGTGGAAACTCGTGTCCGTAAAAACGAATCGCTTGAAGACGCTCTTCGTCGTTTCAAACGCGGTGTTGCGAAAGATGGCACTCTTGCCGAAGTTCGCAAACGTCGTCACTACGAAAAGCCAAGCGTAAAACGTAAATTGAAATCAGAAGCTGCTCGCAAGAACAAGAAATTCTGATTGAAGTTTCTTTTGTAGAGAGGGTGTTGGCTCATGAGTCTGCAAGAACGCTTGACGGACGACATGAAGCAAGCCATGCGCGCTAAACAGAAAGATCGTCTCACGACGATCCGGATGGTCAAAGCGTCGCTCCAGAACGAGGCCATCAAACTTGGTCGACAAGATCTTACTGAGGAAGAGGAGCTCACGGTGCTCAACCGAGAGATGAAACAGCGCAGAGACTCCCTCCGAGAATTCGAAAGCGCTGGTCGTGAAGACCTTGCTTCTAAAGTAGCTGATGAAATTGTCGTACTAGAGGTCTACATGCCTAAGCAACTCTCTGAAGACGAAGTCACAGCAATCGTCAAGGCGGCAATTGCCGAGACGAACGCTGCGGGTCCGTCCGATATGGGTAAGGTGATGGGCGTCGTCATGCCACAAGTTAAAGGCAAGGCTGACGGTGGTCTTGTGAACCGAATTGTCAAACAACAATTGACGAATTAATGATAAAAGGCAGGGAACTTTGGAGAAATCCAAAAGTTTCTGCCTTTTTTTGCGTATTATGAAACCACATTCAATCTTGTTTCGTATACACTAGAGATAAGAGGTAGCTTTGGATTTGGAAGGGGGTAGCAATACGATGACATTTGGTCTCGGAGTGATTCTGACGGTGTTTTTCGTCGGGATTGTCCTTCTTGGAATTGAAGTGTTCGTTGCCGGTTTTGGATTGTTCGGGGTCCTCGGGATAGGCGCCGTCGTGGCGAGTTTGATTATGGCAGGTGCCACGATCGGGCAGCTTTGGCTGTCGCTTGGTTTAGCGACGGCGCTTGTTGCGGGACTCGGGTTTTGGGCGTACCGTCGACTGCAGTCGAATCGCTCACTCATGTATAAAGGCTTGATTTTGACCGATTCGACGTCGACTGATAAGGGGTATTTGTCTCATGACGACCGGAAACGGTTGCTTGGGAAAGTCGGTGTCACATTGACGCCACTTCGTCCAGCAGGTACTGCTGAGATTGAAGGCGAACGAATCGACGTCGTGGCAGAAGGTAGCTATCTCGATGAACAAACAAAAATTGAGGTGTATAAAGTCGACTCAGGACGCGTTGTCGTCCGACGCTTTGTAGAACCGAAGGAGGATGTAACAGAATGACACCAGAACTATTAAGCACGTTACTCATCACAGGTGGGGGATTGATCGCGCTCGCCGTGTTCTTCACGTTTGTACCGGTCGGCCTGTGGATCAGCTCGTTTGCTTCAGGCGTCCACGTCTCCATCTTCACATTGATCGGGATGCGACTTCGTCGTGTCATCCCGTCTAAAATTATCAACCCACTCATCAAAGCCGTCAAAGCAGGCATTGGCTTGAACACGAACCAGCTCGAGAGTCACTTTTTAGCCGGTGGTAACGTCGACCGTGTCGTCAACGCTTTGATCGCGGCGCACCGTGCCGATATCGAGTTATCGTTCGAACGTGCCGCCGCCATCGACCTTGCTGGCCGGAACGTGTTAGAAGCCGTTCAGATGTCGGTTAACCCGAAAGTCATCGAGACACCGTTCATCGCCGGTGTGGCGATGGATGGGATCGAAGTGAAAGCGAAAGCGCGGATCACGGTTCGTGCCAACATCGACCGCCTCGTCGGGGGTGCCGGTGAAGAAACGATCATCGCCCGTGTCGGTGAAGGGGTCGTCTCGACGATTGGTTCGCAACATAACCATAAACACGTGCTTGAGAACCCGGACATGATTTCACGTACCGTATTGACGAAAGGTCTCGATTCAGGGACGGCGTTTGAAATCTTGTCGATCGATATCGCCGACATTGATATCGGTAAAAACATCGGCGCTGTGCTCCAAACCGACCAAGCCGAGGCAGATAAGAAAATTGCGCAGGCGAAAGCCGAGGAACGTCGCGCGATGGCGATCGCCCGCGAGCAAGAGATGAAGTCGTCGGTCGAAGAAATGCGCGCCAAAGTTGTCGCGGCCGAGGCGGAAGTACCGCTCGCGATGGCAGATGCGCTCCGTAACGGCAAGCTTGGGGTCATGGATTACGTCAACTACTTGAACGTCCAAGCGGATACGCAAATGCGTAATGCGATCGGTCATCCAGTCGAATCTGATAGAGAGTAATCGATATGGATGGATTATGGATCTTACTATTAGCCGCCTTCGGGATCGCTTCTGCGGTCATGAAGCGACTTGAGAAATCGTCATCTACCGGAGAAAAGCCGCCGAGCACGGATTTGAAGCGGTATCTTGATACGGTCGGTGACATGATGAAAGAAGTCGATGGGCAACTGAACGATCCGCGAGATGAGCGACAGAACAAAGTACCGCAAAAAGTTCGTCGTCGTGTCGCGATTCCGGTCGAAAATTCAGACCGGCACGAGTTTGACCCAAATCGACACGCACCAAAGTCACGTGAGCCGCTCCCGAAAGTGAGCGCTGCGTTCGAACAGGCAGTCAAAATCCCTCCGATAACGGAAGCGACCGATTCACGACAGACAGCGCAAACGCGCATTTCGATGAAGCAAGCGCGTCAAGCCATCGTCTGGAGTGAGATTCTTCAGCCGCCGGTCTCGAAACGCCGCCGTCGGTAATTTTTTAGCAGTGACTCGATGTCACTGCTTTTTTTGTGGCTTGAGATAACGGTCTTTCTTTCACGAACGGCATGATAGTGCTAAAGTAAAGAAGGAACAATCTATAGATGAGGGGGAGAAACATCCATTGATTACGACAGATAAGATACCGTTCGTCATGGAACATGCGAGCGAAGCGCAGGCACTCCTCGGACCGAAAGACGAGGTGTTCCATGCGATCGAGGCCGAGCTGGCCGTCGCGCTTACGCCTCGTGGCGAAGAGCTGATCATCCAAGCCGATAGCGTGGAGACGCTCGAATTGACGAAAAGTGTGATCAAGACGTTGCAACAACTCGTTAAACAAGGTGCACGGTTGAACGAGGGCGATGCGATCAGTGTCATCCAACATATTAAGATCGGCAAAGGGGAAGAACTGCTCGAACATTATGGCCGCGTCGTCTTCACGACGAACAAAGGGAAACCGATCCGGGCGAAGACGGTCGGACAGAGCCGTTACGTCCGGGCCATCGAGAAACGCGACCTCGTATTCGGGATCGGGCCGGCCGGGACCGGGAAGACGTATTTGGCGGTCGTCCTGGCTGCGCGGGCGCTGAAAGAAGGTCAAGTGAAACGGATCATTTTGACGCGTCCTGCCGTCGAGGCGGGTGAGAACCTCGGTTTCTTGCCGGGCGACTTAAAAGAGAAAGTCGACCCTTACTTACGACCGCTCTATGACGCCTTGTTTGACGTCTATGGTGTCGAACACACGAACCGTCTGCTCGAGCGAGGCACAATCGAAGTCGCCCCGCTCGCTTACATGCGCGGACGGACGCTTGAAGATGCGTTCGTCATTTTGGATGAGGCGCAGAATACGACGAAAGAACAGATGAAAATGTTTTTGACACGGCTCGGGTTCGGGTCGAAGATGGTCGTCACCGGTGATTTGACGCAAGTCGACTTACCGAGAGGGAAAGCGTCGGGGCTTCAAGAAGCGCTCCATCTCCTCGAAGGGGTCGACGGGATTCACTTCGAACACTTTAGCGCCTCAGACGTCGTGCGGCATCCACTCGTCAAAAAAATCATCAACGCCTACAGTACAGATATTACATGACGAAAGGGGGGGCACTGATGCAGCAAGCACGTCATTGGACGGTCGCCACAATCTCCGTCCTCTTTTTTCTCATCCTTGGCGCGATCCTCTACTTTACGGTGCGCCCATCAATCATCAGCGTAGAGCCGCTTGGCATCGCCGCACAAGATATCCGCTCCCCGATCACGATCGAGGACAGGGTCGCGTCGGACCGTCTGAGACAAGACGCGACGAACGCCGTCGGAAGTCAGTTCTCATTACGCCGTGAATTCGCCGATCAACAGATTGCCAAAATCGAGCAATTGTTCGCGGCGTTCGAAGACACGGATGAGGACACTGAACTGTCTGATATCAAAAATCGATTGAACTCTACAGAAGTGAACGGGCTCCTTGCAGACGATGAGTTGAACTCACTCCTGGAGGCGACCGTGAACACGCGTCGTACCGTCGAAGACGTCGCCGTGACGGCGCTTCAAGAAGTCATGGCCAATCGGATCGAAACGAGTTCCGAGTCGATTGCCGAGGCGAGAGACCGGGCGTCGACGGTCATCGACCAATCACCGTTGTCGTTAGAATTCCGAGCGGTCGCGACGAGTTTAAGTGACCAACTGATCGTCCCGAACTATGTCTTCGATTCGGAAGCGACTCGTCAGAAAGAACAAGAAGCGATCGACGCCGTTGAACCGGTCATCATTCAAGAAGGGCAGCTCCTCGTCAACCAAGGGGAAGTCGTGACCCGTGAAATCTATCGGAAGCTCGAATTGACCGGTGCGATTGACCCGAACCGTTCGTTCGCGCCTTTGTTCGGTGCCTATTTGCTCAGCGGACTCTTGACGGTCGGATTTTTATTCATGCTGATCCGTTCAAAAATTCAAGAACTTTTGCTCCGACCTAAAATTTTGATTACCGTCTATGGTTTACTATTGCTGCAACTAGGTATTTTCTTCGGCGTCGGTTATATCGGGATCGAGTTCACGACGTATGCGTACGTCATCGCCCCGACGGCGTTCGTCGTCTTATTGCTCCGTATCTTAGTCGATGAACGGGTCGCGTTGGCTTCGGCGCTCATCACGATGATCGCTGGTTCAATTGTTGCGAGCTTTGGCCAAAATACGAGCTTTATGACGGTCGTTTACTTTGCGACCGGGAGTTTCCTGGCTGTCTTTTTAGTCGAACCGAAGATTCAACGGAAACGCTTGTTCCTTTCAGGCGTCTTGCTCGGAATCATCAACATCATCATGGTGCTCGCGCTCCTGTTCTTGCGGAACACGCAAGTGACGTGGGAGATGGTCGCCTATTTATCCGGTTTCGCGATCACGAGCGCCTTGCTGTCGATCGTTCTCACGTTCGGCTTCTTACCGTTTCTAGAGCCTTGGTTCGGCGTATTGTCGTCCGGACGCCTAGTCGAATTGATGAGCCCGACGCATCCGTTGCTGCGAAAACTGTTGATGGAGGCGCCGGGAACGTATCACCATAGCATGATGGTCGCCAATCTCGCCGAGTCGGCGTGTGAGGCGATCGGGGCCGATGGTCTGCTCGCCCGGGTCGCGAGTTATTATCACGACCTCGGCAAGACGGAACGACCGCTCCACTTTATCGAGAATCAACAAAACGGCGTGAACCCGCACGACCGGCTCACACCGGAAGAGTCGGCCGACATCATTATGGCGCATCCTTACGACGGCTCTGATTTGTTGCGGCGCTATAAACTGCCGAAAGAGATTATCGACATCGCCGAGCAACATCACGGGACGTCGCTGCTCAAGTTCTTTTATGTGAAAGCGAAAGAGTCACGAGACGTGTCGGAGTCACGTTTCCGTTACCCGGGACCGAAACCGCAGTCGCGTGAGGCGGCGGTCGTCATGATCGTCGATTCGATTGAAGCAGCGGTCCGGTCGCAAAAACAGCCGACACCGGAGCGGATACGTCAGCTCGTCAGCTCGATCATTCGCGACAAGCTTCAAGACGGTCAGTTCGAAGAGTGTGACTTGACGACGAAAGAAGTGTGGCGTGTCGGTGAGAGTGCATGCGAGACGTTGACCGGCTTGTTCCATGAACGGATCGAATACCCAGAACTAAAGAAAGAAGGCGAATTACATGCAAATCATCTCGAACGATGAACAAGGGTTGTTGACCGAGTCTCAGCTCGAGTTAGTCGAATCGATTTTAGTTCACGCGGCCTTGGCTGAACAAGTCGAAGAACCGAGTGAACTGTCAGTCACATTTTTAACGAATGACGAGATTCAAGTGATCAACCAGGAGTGGCGCGGCAAAGACGCGCCGACGGACGTCATCAGCTTTGCTTTTGACGAGATGGGAGAAGAAGAGATGGACTTCATGCTTGATGAGGATGAACCCCGTCTATTGGGCGACATCGTCATCTCGGTGGAGCGGTGCCGCGAGCAAGCGG
Organism: Exiguobacterium sp. SH1S1; assembly: GCF_004337245.1. Classification (NCBI taxonomy): domain Bacteria; kingdom Bacillati; phylum Bacillota; class Bacilli; order Caryophanales; genus Exiguobacterium; species Exiguobacterium sp. SH1S1. The sequence goes on along the minus strand of NZ_SJUZ01000001.1, from coordinate 282,182 downwards.
CGGACTACGGTCATTCGTTCGAACGTGAACTCGGTTTCTTGGCGATCCATGGCTTTCTCCATTTGCTCGGCTACGACCATATGACGCCAGAAGAAGAAGCCGAGATGACGGCGCGTCAAGAGCAAGTGCTCGCTCATTTTGAGTTGAAGCGAGGCGAGGTGTGAATCCGTTCTGGTTTGCGGTGCACGGGATCGTGCACGCGGTGCGAACCGAACGGAACATGCTGATTCACCTCATTGCAAGCCTGCTCGTCGGATTGTTCTGTTGGTGGCTCCCGACGACAACGCTTGAAAACCTCATCTTGTTCGGTTGGGTCGTGCTTGTCATCGCTCTCGAATTGATGAACACGGCCGTCGAACGGACGGTCGATCTCGTGACGAAAGATATCGAGCCGCTCGCCAAACAAGCGAAAGACGTCGCGGCGGGCTCGGTCCTCGTCGCTTCGGGCGGAGCAGCCGTGACAGCGCTCGTCATTTTCGGACCGTATTTATTCGCTTTATAATCAATGTATTGGAAATTTAGAAAGCAGGTGCACTATGTATCAAGAAGGTTTTAAATCAGGTTTTGTTTCAATTATCGGACGTCCGAACGTCGGGAAATCGACGTTCTTGAACCGGGTCATCGGTCAAAAGATCGCCATCATGTCAGACAAACCCCAGACGACACGTAATAAGGTCCAAGGTGTCTATACGACAGACGACACGCAAATCATCTTCATCGACACGCCAGGGATCCATAAACCGAAGCACCGTCTCGGTGACTTCATGATGAAAGTGGCGACGAACGCGTTGCGTGAAGTCGACGCGATTTTGTTCATGGTCAATGTCACAGAGCCGCGCGGTGCCGGTGACGAGTTCATCATCGAGAAGTTGAAAGGACTCGACACACCGATCATCCTTGTGATGAACAAAATCGATTTGATTCACCCGGACGAGATCCCCGCTGTCATCGAACAGTATACGAATCAACTTGATTTCGCGGCGTACGTTCCGATTTCAGCCTTGCAAGGCAATAACGTCGAACCGCTCATCGGTGAGATCAAGAAGCTGCTGCCTGAAGGGCCGATGTACTATCCGGCCGATCAAGTGACGGATCACCCGGAGCGCTTCATCATCTCGGAACTGATTCGCGAGAAAGTGCTCCATAACACGCGCGATGAGATCCCGCATTCGATCGCGGTCAACATCGAATCGATCAAGAAACGAGACAACTCGGACATGGTCGACGTCGAAGCCGTCATCATGGTCGAGCGTGACTCGCAAAAAGGAATCGTCATCGGCAAGAAAGGTGCGATGCTCCGTCAGGTCGGGACGGAAGCGCGTCATGACATCGAGCTCTTGCTCGGTACGAAAGTGTATTTAAACTTATGGGTGAAAGTCCAAAAAGATTGGCGCAATAAGATGGGCCAACTCCGTGACCTCGGTTTCCGCGACGACGAGTATTGAGCCATGTTACAAAAAGTCACGGGCATCGTCATTCGGACCGTCAATTATGGTGAATCCAACAAAGTCGTGACAATCTTCACAGAAGAGCTCGGGAAAGTCGCCGTCATGGCACGCGGTGCGAAAAAGCCGGGGAGCCGGCTGCACGCATCGAGCCAACCGTTCGTTGAAGCCGTCTATATCTTTCCGGCGAGCCGTGGTCTCGGTCAACTCAAGTCGTCTGACGTGATTACGTCATACCCGGAAGTGCGAAAAGATGTCGAGCGGATGGCGTATGCCGTGTACTTGCTCGAACTCGTCGATAAAACTGTCGAAGATCGAGTCCCGAACCGGCCGTTATACCGAATTTTGAATGACGCGCTCCAAGCGCTGAACGCTGGAATGGACCCAGAGATCATCACCCATCATTTCGAGCTCAGAATTATGTATCTGCTCGGTGTCGCCCCGGTCTTGACCGGTTGTGTCCGGTGCAACGATGTGACCGACCCGATGTTCTTTTCCGTGACGTCGGGCGGGTTTCTCTGTTCGCGTCACCAAGAGGCAGGGTCGATTCAGATGAGTGAGCGGCTGGCGAAGTTACTTTACTTGTTGAGCCGGCATGAGCTGTCAGAGTTTAGTAACGTCCCGTTGACGAAGGAGACACGTCTCCTGTTACGGCAACTGTTTGACGCCTATATGGACTCTTACAGCGGATTGAACCTCAAGACGAAACGGGTCCTCGATCAGATGCAGCGACTTTACTTGAACGATGATTGACAATTCATGCAAGGTTCGATACCATAATCTACGATTAGACAAATGAAATAGCGTGCGCTGTGAAGGAAAATGAGTAGTTCTTAAATCATGGGTAAAGCGAGTTCGGGAAGGTGAGAGCCGAACGCCATGAAGAGAGCGAATGGCGATTCCGGAGCGCCCCAATCCAAAGAGTGGCCTCGATACCGAGGCAAGTAGGGTGGAACCGCGGGTAATCCCGTCCCTATGTGCATGGCACATAGGGGCGTTTTTTGTCGTTTCAATACTTTTGGAGGTGTCACATATGAAGCACAAAACGGTGCAAGAAATCATTCTCACGTTGCAAAATTTTTGGGCGTCGAAAAACTGCCTGACGATGCAAGCGTATGACGTAGAAAAAGGGGCCGGAACGATGAACCCGATGACGTTTTTACGGAGTCTCGGACCAGAGCCGTGGAACGTTTGTTATACGGAGCCGTCACGCCGTCCGGCTGACGGTCGATACGGGGAAAACCCGAACCGTCTGTATCAACATCACCAATTCCAAGTCATCATGAAGCCGTCCCCAAACAACATCCAAGAACTCTATTTGGAGAGTTTGGAACTGATCGGTATCAACCCGCTCGAACACGATATTCGCTTCGTCGAGGACAACTGGGAAAACCCGACGTTCGGTGCGGCCGGACTCGGTTGGGAAGTATGGTTGAACGGGATGGAAATCACCCAGTTCACTTACTTCCAACAAGTCGGCGGGATCGAGTGCGACCCGATCGCCGTCGAGATCACGTACGGTCTCGAACGTCTCGCGTCATATATCCAAGAAGTCGAGAGCGTGTTCGACCTCGTCTGGACAGACGGTTTCAAGTATGGCGATATTTTCTATCAGCCAGAGTTTGAACACTCGAAGTACACGTTCGAGCTGTCAGACGTCGATATGTTGTTCACGTTGTTCGATACGTATGAGAAAGAAGCGAAGCGGGCGCTCGAGGAAAACCTCGTCTTCCCGGCGTACGATTACATCTTAAAATGCTCGCACACGTTCAACCTGCTCGATGCGAAAGGCGCGATCTCGGTGACGGAACGGACCGGTTTCATCCAACGTGTCCGCAACATGTCGCGGGCATGTGCGGCCAAATTTATCGAAGAACGGGAACGCCTCGGCTTCCCACTCCTTAATCAAGAGAAAGCAGGTGCCTTGGATGCGTGACCTTTTACTAGAAATCGGACTTGAAGAACTACCAGCCCAATACGTGCTCCGCTCGGAGAAACAGTTAGGAGAGCGCGTGGCGACGTTCTTGTCGGACGCTCGCGTCAACTTCGGAGCTGTCACGGTCTATTCGACACCACGTCGTCTCGCTGTACTCGTCCGTGACGTCGAGGAGAGTCAACAAGATTTGACGGAGACGCTCCGGGGACCGGCTAAAAAGATTGCGCAAGATGCAGACGGAAACTGGTCGAAAGCGGCAGCAGGATTTGCGCGTGGACGCGGATTGTCAGTCGACGACCTTTACTTCGCGGAAGAAAAAGGGGTCGAATACGTCTTCGCAAATCGTCACGAGTCAGGTCAGCCGACGGCTTCATTACTTGGCGGCCTTGAAGACGTCGTCCGCGGCATGACGTTCCCGAAAAATATGAAATGGGGTACGAGCAGCCTCCGCTACATGCGTCCGATCCGCTGGTTAGTCGCCATGTTTGGGACAGAACAGATCGATTTCGAGATCGAGGGCGTCAAAACAGGTAATGTGACACGCGGACATCGCTTCTTAAGTAAAGGCGACGTGACGATCTCATCACCTGACCGCTATGCGGCCACGCTCGAACAAGAGTTTGTCGTCGCATCGTACGACGACCGTCGCGAACGCATCGAACGTCAAATCGAACAATTGGCGAACGAGCAAGGATGGACGGTGCCACTTGACGCATCGCTGCTTGAAGAAGTGACGAACCTCGTCGAGTGGCCGACAGCCCTGTTCGGTGAGTTTGATGCGAGCTACCTCGACCTTCCGGAAGAAGTGTTGATCACGACGATGAAAGAGCATCAGCGCTATTTCCCGGTCTATGTCGGTGACACGCTCCAACACTATTTTGTGACGGTTCGTAACGGTAACGCAGACCATCTGCAAAACGTTGCCAAAGGGAACGAGAAAGTCATCCGGGCACGACTCGCCGATGCCGTCTTCTTCTATGAGGAAGATAAAAAGACGAAGATCGACGACCAGCTCGACCGTCTCGACCGCATCGTCTTCCATGAGAAGCTCGGAACGACAGGCGCGAAAGTTCGTCGCGTCCAACAACTCGCGCTCACGCTCGCTCCACTGTTCAGTGCCGATGCTCAAAAAGTCGAACGCGCTGGAAAGATTCATAAATTCGACCTCGTTAGCCAGATGGTTTACGAATTTACCGAGCTTCAAGGCGTGATGGGAGAAAAGTATGCACTCCAGCAAGGTGAGGACAAAGAAGTTGCGGCCGCGATCCGTGAGCACTATATGCCACGCTTCGCCGGAGACGCATCACCGGCCACGCCGACGGGGGCCGCGCTCGCACTCGCGGATAAACTCGATTCGATTGCTGCGTTCTTCGGGGTCGGCATGATTCCAAGCGGTTCACAAGATCCGTTCGCCCTTCGCCGCCAAGCGCAAGGAGTCGTTCAAATTCTTGGAGATTGGCACGTCGATCTACCAGTCGACAAATTACTTTCACAAGTTGTCGAATCTCAGGTGGAAGCAGGACTTTACGATGCCGATAAAGAACAAGTCAAGGCGCAACTTAACGACTTCTTTATGCTCCGCTTGAAGTATCGTCTGCAAGAGAGACAAGTACGATACGATGTGATTGATGCCGTTCTCACGACTGGTCTGACTGTCGAACAGCTCGACGCTCGCGCGGAGGCGGTTCAAAATATGCTGTCAGACGAGGCGAAACAGTTGATCGAGCAGTTGACGCGCGTCGTCAATATCGCTAAAAAAGGCGAACCAGGACTAGTGAATCCGGCCTTGTTTGAGAATGCTGAAGAGAAAGCCCTTCACGCCGCGGTCGAATCAACATTGCCCGAGACACATGAAGCGGTCGAAGTGGGCGACTACACGCGTGCCATCACATCACTTCGAGCGCTTGAACAACCGATAAGTGCTTATTTTGAAAATACGATGGTCATGAGCGACGTAGAAACGATTCGCCATAATCGTCTCAGTGAGATGAAGCGACTCGCTACGACGATCGAGCGTGTTGCTGACTTCAGCGCGCTCGTACTCTGATCAAACTAGAGGGGGTTGGCTATGCAGCTGAATGAACGCCAACAGAAGATTGTTGAGATTGTGAGAGTGAACGGACCGATCACGGGAGAGCAGATTGCTCAAGAGTTATCGCTCACCCGTGCCACGCTCCGCCCTGATCTTGCTATTTTGACGATGACTGGAATATTAGAAGCAAGACCACGCGTCGGCTACACGTTCGTCGGCAAGCGAAATTCATCGCTGCTCCGCGAAAAACTCGATTCGCTGACCGTTGGTGATTTCATGTCGTCCGCGAAAGTCGTCAGCAATGAAATGACCGTGTATGATGCGGTCGTCACGTTGTTCTTAGAAGATGTCGGGTCGTTGTTCGTCGTCGGAAAAGACAATGAGCTTGTCGGGGTGTTGTCCCGCAAAGATTTACTGCGGGCCGCCATCGGCAATCAGGACCTCGACCAATTGCCTGTCAACGTCATTATGACGCGGATGCCGAATATTACCGTTTGTGAAAAAGGTGAGACGCTCATTCGGGCCGGGATGAAGTTGATTGAGAAACAGATTGACGCCATGCCAGTCGTCGAAGAGAAGGATGGTTCGCTCATCGTGCTCGGCCGAATGACAAAGACGAACATGACCAAGGTGTTGATTGCACTTGCCAACGATGAATCGTTCTGAGGAGGAAATTGGTTTGACAAACAAACAACTCGTATTTGTCGTGAGTGACTCTGTCGGAGAAACGTGTGAGCTCGTCGTCCGGGCGGCAAGCATCCAGTTCCATGAGAACGCGATCGAGACACTCCGGATTCCTTTCGTCGAAGACGAACAGACGATTCATGATGTCGTCACGCAGGCTAGAGCCCAAGGAGCGGTGATCGCCTTCACGCTCGTTAATGAAGAACATCGCTCACTGCTCGTGTCGCTCGGTAAAACGTATGACGTCAAAACGATCGACCTGCTCGGCGACCTCCTAGACGTGCTCTCGGGAAAACTCGGGGAGAGCCCGCGTGAGAAACCGGGTCTGATCTATCGTCTAGACGAGGATTACTTCCGTAAAATCGAGGCGATGGAGTTTGCCGTCAAATATGACGACGGACGTGATCCGCGGGGCTTGAAAAAGGCCGATATCGTCCTCGTCGGTGTGTCTCGCACATCGAAGACGCCGTTGTCACAATATTTGGCGCTAAAACGTTATAAAGTCGCTAACGTCCCGCTCGTGCCGGAGTCGCGTCCGCCGGAAGAACTGTTTGAGGTGTCACCGGATAAGTGCGTCGGCTTGATCATTTCTCCGGACAAGTTGATTTCGATTCGAATGGAGCGTTTGAAATCGCTCGGTCTAAAACCGGAAGCGGATTACGCTCAACTCGAGCGAATCAATCGGGAACTCGAGTACGCGCGAGGGATATACGAACGAATCGGTTGCGAGGTCATCGATGTGACGAATAAGGCGGTCGAAGAGACGGCAGGAATCATCTTACGTCAGCTTGAACTGTCAAAAGATGACTGAGCGCTCGCATTAGTAATCGACGCGTGTTAACGGTATAATAGAGTATTGACACGATAGTGAAACGGAACGTGGTGAGCGTTCCGTTTCGTTGCGAGATTGGATAGGGAGTGGTGGAGTTGCCACGTATACCGGATGAAGTCATTGCGGAAGTGAAACAAGCCACGGATATCGTGGACTTGATCAGTGAACGCGTTGAATTGAAAAAACAAGGCCACCGTCTTGTCGGACTTTGTCCGTTCCACTCGGAAAATAGTCCTTCTTTTTCCGTATCGCCTGAAAAAGGCATGTACCATTGTTTCGGTTGCGGTGCTGGCGGGAACGTCTTTACGTTCGTCATGGAAACGGAAGGGTTGTCCTTCCCGGAAACGATTGAGCGCTTAGCGACACGGGCAAACATCGCTGTAGAAGGGGTGGCCGGTGACGAAGAGTTGACACGCGATCAAGTCGTTCGCAAACAAATGCGTGATGCTCATCGGATCATCGCCGACCTGTATCACGAGGTATTGATGAAAACCGAGGCCGGAGAAGTCGGCTTGACGTATTTACGTGAACGCGGTTTGGCTGAGGCGACGATCGGGCAATACAAAATCGGATACGCCCCTGATCAACGCCGCTTCACCGTCGATTCACTCGAGCGAAGAGGGTTCGACCTAGAAGTCATGGTCGAAGCAGGACTTATTTCTAAATCTAGATCCGGTGAATATTTTGACCGGTTCGAAGGAAGAGTCGTCTTTCCGATTGCGGATCGAGACGGCACGATCGTCGGATTTAGCGGCCGTGCGATTGACGACAGACAGCCCAAGTATGTAAATACGGCGGAGACACCACTCTTTAACAAGAGTGAGTTGTTATTTGGATTTTCACAAGCACGTGCATCGATGCGGAAACAAAAACGGGTGCTCCTTGTCGAAGGGAACGTCGATGTCCTCCAAGTCGCCCAAGCCGGGACGGCCGAGGTCGTCGCTTCACTCGGGACGGCATTTTCATCGCAGCATGCCCGGGCGTTGTCACGGATGGTCGATGAAGTCGTGATTTGTTACGACGGAGACCATGCCGGACAAGAGGCGACGCTAAAAGTCGTTCGCATGCTCGAGGCGTATCCGCTCGACGTCCAAGTGCTCATGTTGCCGGAGAAGACGGACCCGGATGATTATATTCGGACGAACGGTCGGGAGCAATGGCAACGTTTTGTCGAATCGGAACGCTTATCCGTCCTCGATTTCATGAACCGGACGCTTCGGCGCGGGAAAAATATGAATCGTGAAGGAGAACGGATCCGGTTTATTGAAGCTATGCTTGGGGAAATCAGCAAGACGGACAACTCGATTCGCCGCGATTTATATTTAAAAAAATTGGCGAATGAGTTTGACATTCCTGTCGAAACGCTAGCGAATCGAATGCCGCGACCGGTGTCGAGCCAAGTGCAGGCATCACCAGCGGTTCGTGAACCAGAACCAATCCGTAAACGATCGAGTAAAGCGAATGAACCACGTTTTGTGAAGGCTGAAAAATTACTGTTACGGGCGATGCTCAGTGGGCCGGAACGGGTTCGCTTCGTTCGCGACCGACTCGGCCTAGCTTATCAAGATGAGATTCATCGCATGTTGGCGACGGCGTTTTATGAGATCGTTTCAGAAGACATGACGCTTGAAGAGTTTGAGCAGGTCATGCCGCCTTTTATGGAGCGTCACTGCGACCAACGTCCTGACTATGCCAACCGCTATGCAGAGATTCGCCTCATGTCAGCGCCTGATGATCTGACTGAAGAGGTTTTAGATGAATACATTAAGGTGATAAACAGTTATGAGGAACAGCGTCAAATCGAGCGAGCAAAAAGGGAAATCGGGCAGGATGCCGAAAGTATAGTAGACCAGGCATCGAAGCTACAAGAATTGATTACCCGGAGTCGCCGCTTACGTGAACGATGAACGCGAAGGAAGTTTGGAAGGAGTTGAACTGCTAGATGGCAGAGAAGAAAAAAGAGGATTTATTTAACGCCATAGACGAACTTGAAAAGTTGGGGAAAAAGAAGGGTGTCGTATCGATGCAAGCGATCCAGGATCGCCTCAGCCATTTTGAGGTCGATTCAGATTTTATCGATAACTTCATTGAAGATTTAGAAGGCAAAGACATCCGCGTCACAGAAGATGCGGCCGATGCCGAAGAGACTCCTACGAAAAAAGAAGACGAAGAGGTCGACTTGAATGATCTGGCTGTCCCGCCAGGAATTAAAATCAACGACCCGGTCCGGATGTACTTGAAAGAGATCGGCCGTGTCGATCTGTTGAGTGCCAAAGACGAGACCGAACTCGCGAAGCGAATCGAGCAAGGCGATGACGAGGCGAAGAAACGTCTCGCTGAAGCCAACCTTCGTCTCGTCGTCTCGATCGCGAAACGCTATGTCGGTCGCGGCATGTTGTTCCTTGACTTGATCCAAGAAGGGAACATGGGTTTGATCAAGGCAGTCGAGAAGTTCGACTACATGAAAGGGTTCAAATTCTCGACGTATGCGACGTGGTGGATTCGTCAAGCGATCACACGTGCCATCGCCGACCAAGCCCGGACGATCCGGATTCCGGTCCATATGGTCGAAACGATCAACAAATTGATCCGTGTTCAACGTCAATTGCTGCAAGACCTCGGGCGCGAGCCTGCTCCTGAAGAGATTGCCAAGGAGATGGAATTGACGCCTGAGAAAGTTCGTGAGATTTTAAAAATCGCTCAAGAACCGGTGTCGCTTGAAACACCAATTGGTGAAGAGGACGATTCGCACCTCGGTGACTTCATTGAAGACCAAGATGCGATGGCTCCTCAGGACGCAGCAGCCTATGAACTGCTCAAAGAACAACTCGAAGACGTGCTCGATACGTTGACAGACCGGGAAGAGAACGTACTCCGTCTCCGCTTCGGGCTTGATGACGGTCGGACGCGCACGCTCGAAGAAGTCGGTAAAGTGTTCGGGGTCACGCGTGAGCGGATCCGTCAAATCGAAGCGAAGGCGTTACGGAAGCTCCGTCACCCGAGTCGCTCGAAACGCTTGAAAGACTTCCTCGATTAATCGTGTTTTTGAATAAAATGTGAAGTTTTAGAAGAAAGGAAGGAAAATGAGTGATTTTCCTTCCTTCTTTATTGTTTTTTGAGTAAAATAGTGATGGGTAGAAATTTGGAAAGAACATGAGGGGGAAATACAATGCGTAATCCATTGTTACCGTTTGCAGCGATTGCGATCGTCGCAATCATCGCTATGGTCTCATTATCGTATTTTGGCGTAAACCAAGCGCAACAAGCCGCTGAAGGTCCAGCCGTCACCGAGATGAACCCGGAAGACTTGTACGCTGCTAAAGGCTGCACAGGTTGCCACGGCGGAAATCTTGAAGGTGGCGTCGGTCCGGCGTTGACTGGAGTCGGAGAACGTTTGTCTGCTGAAGAGATCGCGAACATCATCGTTAACGGTCAAGGTACAATGCCGGCCGGTCTCGCGTCTGCTGAAGAAGCCGACGTGCTCGCGACATGGTTGATTGAACAATAAGGGTGAGGCGTACTCCTTCTGGGGTACGTTTTTTGTTGTCCGGACAAGAATATTTCGTTACCCTAAAGAAGAAGAAGAAGTAGACAAAAGGAGTTGTCCCCATGCAAGAACAAGTCACGTTAGACCGGCGACTGAAGCGAGTCGTTGATTTTATACCAGCTGGAAGCATTTTAGCCGATATCGGTTCCGACCACGCTTACGTCCCGTGTTATCTCGTACAGCAAGGAATCATCGACCGAGCCATCGCCGGAGAAGTGAATCAAGGTCCGATGGAAGCGGCCAAAGCCCAAGTCGAATTGATCAGCGCATCGAGCAAGATTGACGTCCGGCTCGGTGACGGATTGGCGGTCCTGAATGAAGACGAGGCGACATGTATCTCGATCTGCGGGATGGGCGGAAGCTTGATCCGATCGATCTTAGAGAACGGACGGGATAAGTTAGGCGCGGTCGAACGACTCGTGCTGCAACCGAACGTCGATGGACAGCAAGTTCGGGAATGGTTGCTTGTATCAGGTTTTACGCTCGTCACGGAAACGATTGTCGAGGAGAACGATAAAATATATGAGATTCTTGTCGGGGAGCGGGGCACAGAAACGCGTTACAGTGCGGACGAGGCGGAGCGGACGTGGCAGCTTATGTTCGGGCCGGAGTTGCTGAAGACTCGTCCTGAACCGTTCAAATTGAAGTGGGGCCGGGAAGCGGACAAATTGGATTACGTGCTCGGTCAAATGGCCGCAGGCGCCCAGACCGAGGCGCTCGTCCGGAAGCAGGAGGAGTTCAAAACGTTACGCGACAAAATGAGAGAGGTGAGTCAGTGATGGCAAACGGAAATCATATCATCCAACTGTTTGAAGAGTTCGCACCGAAACATCTCGCGGTCGAAGGCGACAAGATCGGCCTACAGATCGGTACGCTGAATAAAAAAGTGAATCGGGTCATGGTCACGCTCGACGTGCTCGAATCGGTCGTCGACGAAGCCATCGAGCAAGAGGTGGACTTGATTATCGCGCATCATCCGCCGATCTTTAGCGCGCTCACCCAAGTGACCGATCGCAACGCCGCCGGTCGAATCGTTACGAAATGTCTGAAAAACGATATCGCCGTCTACGTCGCCCATACGAATTTAGACGTCTGTGAGGGCGGGGTCAACGACTGGATGAGCGAGGCACTCGGATTGCGTGAGACCGAAGTGCTCGTCCCGACGTATGAAGAGCCGGTGTATAAATTGTCGGTCTTCGTCCCGGAAACACATCAGTCCGCCGTGTCTAAAGCGTTAGGCTCGGCCGGAGCCGGAAGGATCGGGAATTATGGCGATTGCCAATTCACGGTCACAGGGAAAGGGCAGTTCACCCCGCTCGACTTGGCCGACCCGTACCTCGGACAAATCGGGAAAACGGAGCAAGTCGATGAAGTGAAGATCGAGACAATCGTTACCGAAAGTAAGAAGAAGCGGGTGTTAAAAGCGATGTTTGACGCTCATCCTTACGAAGAGGTCGCTCATGACTTGATTCGGGATGAGATTACAGGGCCTGTCTTAGGTCTCGGCCGCATCGGTCGACTCGACAAGCCGCTGACGCTCGCTGAATTTTCGGAACATGTCAAAGCAAGCTTTGGTGTCGAAGCGGTGCGGGTCGTCGGCGACTTGGGCCGAACAATCAAAAAAGTGGCCGTGCTCGGTGGTGACGGCAACAAGTATGTCTCAGCCGCGCACTTCAAGGGAGCCGACGCCTACGTGACCGGTGACTTATATTTCCATGTCGCCCACGACGCGATGGCGCTCGGGCTCGCCGTAGTCGACCCGGGTCATCACGTCGAGAGCGTCATGAAACAAGGCGTCGTCGACGTCTTGCAACAGAAGTTCACGGCAGCAAAACTCGAGGTCGAGCTCCTCGTTTCCGCTACGGACACGAATCCTTTTAAGTTCCGCTGAAACTGAACACAACCCCCGCCCTCATGCATGAGGACGGGGGTTGCTTGTCATTTGCGAAGCGCCTTCACTCTCGGCAAAATGTTTCGCAGTTCGAGATAAGGTGTCTTGTCGTGTGTGCTCAAGTCATCACGGTCGTACTGCGTCAAAAAGTCGATGACTTTTTTCGTGATCGGCGTCGGTGTCGACGCGCCCGATGTGACCGCGACCGTTTCGACGTCTTGAAGCCAATTGAGATCGAGCTCACTCAAATCACCGATGCGATAGGCATTCGTCCCGGCAATCTCTTTAGAGACTTGGGCGAGGCGGTTCGAGTTGTTCGATTTCGGATCACCGACGACGATGAGCAAGTCGCAGTCGCCGGCCTGTTCGGCCACGGCCTCCTGACGAACTTGTGTCGCGTTACAAATCTCGTTATGCACCTCGACGTGAGGATAGCGTTCTTGAATGAGTTCGATCAATGCCGAAACGTCCCATTGGCTCATTGTCGTCTGGTTCGTGACGAGAATGTTTGCGTCTAACAAATGATCTGGCAACGCCTCAAAATCGCTCTCGTACTGGACGAGATGGACTTTTCCAGGGGCGACTCCCATCGCGCCTTCAGGTTCGGGGTGACCGTGCTTGCCGATATAGATGACTTCGTAGCCGGCCGCTGTCTTCTCACGAATTAAATCGTGCGTGACGAGAACGTCAGGACAAGACGCATCGACAATCGTCAGTCCTTTTTCGATGGCACGCTTCCGAACGAGCGGGGAGATGCCGTGGGCCGTAAACACGACGGTCCCTTTGTCGATTGTTTCAACTGCTTGCATCCGATCCTCACCGTCTACGGTCTTGACGCCTAAGTCTTCAAACGCTTGGGTGACGTGACGGTTATGGACGATCATACCGAGTATATGGATAGGCCGTGGTAAATCTGGGTTGGCCACGGCTTCATTCGCTAATTTCATGGCATCGACGACGCCATAGCAGTATCCGCGTGGGCTAATTTTTTTAACTTTCATTTCGTGATGAACGCTCCTTTCGCGATGCTTTCCTACGTATTAGTCTAACATTGTTTCGAAAATACGAAAAGAATTGCGTGTATTCATGCTATAATCTTAAGGTTAGAAAGGAGGGACACCGTGGAACGCTTGAGAACATTGCTTGAAGTTCGAAAATCGTACTTCTTTCAAATCACATTTATTATCTTTATCATTCTTGGACTCGTCATCTCATCACTAGCTTTCTCTGCCGATCGCGTGACGGTGTCCCGCGCGGAAGAATTGGCGAAAGAACAATTTGACTATGCGATTGATGGGAGTATCGAGAACCTCGAGACAAGGCTTGGGAAATTGTATGAAGACCTCGTCTACCTTGGTGCTTATGTTGGAAACGAACCTTTGATTGAAGAGCGGATTCGGACGGGTTACTTGAACCAACGAACGAGTTTCACTTCGATCTTTTACTATGATTTACGAGAAGATGAATTCACTTGGTATTCGCAACGGCAAGTCCCCGCGATGACGTTAAAGGCTGATCCGAAATTTAAAGAAGTCATCACTTCGAACGGCGACGATTTATTCATGAGTGACCCTGTATCGATTTCTGGTGATGCGGGCACGTATCTTTACGTACCCGTCATCGAGGACAACCGACCGATTGGCATGTTTGGTGGAAGCATCAGTGTGCTTAACTCGGACCTCTATCGGCGCATGCTCGAATCCACGAACGATGATATGATTCTCTACCTCTTAAATGAGCGGGGAGAAGTGTTATCGACATCGTTTAACCTCGTCACGGATGCGGAGCGAAGGTTGTCACGCTCAATCGTCGAAACGACGGATGAGTATGACGTTCGGACGATTTTAAGTACCGAAGACGATGTCATCATGTTCGAACCGGACGCTCGAGTGAACGGATGGAGCGTATTGGCCAAGCATAGCACGGATTCGGTTTATGAGGCGGTCTATGATACACGTTGGCAATATTTGATGATTACGCTCGTCACTTTCTTCTTAAGTATTTTAGTCGGTCTCCTTCTCTCGAAGACATTGACGAGCCCGCTGCTCGAACTCGTTCAAAACATCAAGAAACAACAGTCACTCGAACCGATTTTACTCGAACGCACCGGTTCAAAGGAAGTCCAGACGCTCCTCGATACGTATAACGACTACTCGAACCGGATGGAGACGGCTCGACGTGAGCAGTTGAGCCAACAACAGCTCTTGCTCCAACAAGAGAAGCTCGCCTCGCTCGGTCAACTCGCGGCCGGGATCGCTCACGAGATCCGTAACCCGCTCACACCTGTCCAAATCACCTTGCAGATGGCGAAAGAAGGTCATGGTAGTGAAGAAATGCTCGACCTTGCACTGTCCGAGCTCAATCGGGCTAACCATTTGATTACGACGATGCTCACGCTCGCCAAACCAGATCAATCCAAGCTTCAAGAAGAGTGGCTCGACATGACTGAATTTGCGAGTCGGCTCGAGTTCTTACTCGACGCCGAATGTTATAAACGGGTGACGAAGTGGGAACTGATTGTTCCGAATGAGATGCCGCCGTTCTACTGTTCGAGCGACATGCTCGTTCAAACCATCTACAACTTGTTTAAAAACGCCGTCGAAGCCGTCGATTCAAAAGGGGCGGACGGTAGCGTCACGGTCACGGTCCTCTTCACGGAGCGGGATTATCGGTTCTTGATTGAGGATAACGGAATCGGGATGACGAAAGATCAAGTGAACACGGTCGGGTCGGCGTTCTATACGACGAAAGAGAACGGCAACGGGCTAGGGCTGTACATGATTCGAGAATCATTAAAAGCCGTAAACGGTCAAATGGAAATCGAGAGCGTTGAAGGAGAAGGTACGGCGATGATGATTAAAATCCCAAGGCGGACAAACGTATGAAGGGCTTCCGCTATTACTGGCTTTGGATTCCCGTCATCTGGGCCATGACGATTTTATTGATCACGTCGATCCAGTTGCCGGAACGCGCGACGACGAACAATGAGGTCGGCTTCGTGTTCGTCAGTGAAAAACACGAACACGCCAATAAGTTGTTAGCCGCATTTGTACGAACGGCCAATCAAAAAGGGTTCATTCCGATTCCGACGACAAGTGAGGATTCACGTGTCTTAGAAAAAGAGAAATTGGATTCTTTGATCGAGCGCGGTGTCAAAGCCATCTTCGTGACGACGCTTGACGAGACGTTCATTCAATCATCGCTCGAAAAGGCGAGAGACAAAGGGATTCCGATTATCGCGATCGACCGGATGATCGACCACGATAGCGTGCTCACGTCCGTCGTGTCCGATAACGTTGAAATCGGGCGGATGGCCGCCAACCATATTGCCGCCAAACATACCGCACTCGATCGGCCGATCCGTGTCGTCGAAGTGAGGGGAACGGCAAAAGTCCGCTCGACCATCGATCGTAGCCTCGGGTTGACCGAGTACGATAAAGCCCATGACGACCTCGAGGTCGTGGCCTCGCTCACGGGTAACTACGATCCGTTCCAAGCCGAGATCGAGATGTCGCGCTGGCTCGAGGAAGACATCCCGTTCGACGCCGTGTTTTCCCATAACGACGACAATACGTTCGGGGTCGTGAGGGCGCTCGAGAGCAAGAGACTAAATGACAAGACAATCGTGTCGGTAGACGGTGTGACAGAGATTTACCCGTTGATTCATAGCGGGAAAGTCGATGCGACGGTCGTGCAATCCCCGAACGAAATGATTGAAGTCGGGTTCAAAGCGCTCGAACAGCATTTGAGCAGTAAAAAAATCTCGGCGCACTACTATTCATCGAGTTACTTGTATGAAGGACTCGGTAAAGATTAATTGACAAATAACTAGATTCCGCTATGCTAGGAAAAGTGGAAAGAAACAGGAGGTGTATCGATTGAACAGCTTCCAACAGTTCAAATTGTTACCGTTTATCGTCGATGCCTTGACAGAAAAGCGCATCACTAACCCAACGGACATTCAGGCACGGATTATTCCAGCCGCGATGAATGGCCGTGACATCATTGGAAAATCACAAACCGGGACCGGGAAGACACTCGCGTTCCTCTTACCTATTTTAGAATCGATCGACCCGAGCGAACATGAAGTCCAAGCGATCGTTGTCGCACCGACACGCGAGCTTGCCTGGCAAATCCACGAAGAGTTGAAAACACTCCTCGTGAAGCAGCCTGACTATATTAAGACGAGTTTGATCGTCGGCGGAACTGACCGTGAACGTCAAATCGACAAGATGAAAAACCCACCACAGTTGATCATCGGGACGCCAGGCCGTCTGCTCGACTTGATGAAAGTTCAGGCGTTGTTCCCGCATAAAGTCAAACATTTCGTCGTCGATGAAGCCGATCAAATGCTTGATATGGGCTTCTTGCCAGAAGTAGACCGCATCGCGCAGTCGCTTCCGGAAAGACTGCAAACGATGGTCTTCTCAGCGACAATCCCAGAGAAGCTTGAGCCGTTCTTGAAGAAATATCTTCACGATCCGCGCTACGCTGAAGCGAGTGCCGAGCACCGCGTCGCACCGAAGATCAAGCACCACGTCATCCCGGTCCGTCACCGCGACCGCAAAGAATTGACGGTCGAAGTGGCCAAAGCGATCAATCCGTTCGTCTGCCTCGTGTTCACGAACACGAAACAAGACGCGGATGAGCTCGAGAAGTCGTTCCGTGAGGCAGGCCTCAACGTCGGGACGCTTCATGGCGACATGCAAGCCCGTCGACGCAAGCAAGCGATCAAAGACATCAACGATGCAAAATATCAATACGTGATCGCAACCGACTTGGCTGCCCGCGGGATTGATATTAAAGGTGTGTCGCACATCATCAACTTCGGTATCCCGAAAGATCTCGACTTCTACACACACCGTGTCGGCCGGACCGGTCGTGCCGGTGCTACCGGAGAAGCGTATACGCTGTATGAAGATCACGAGAACGGCCCGATCAATCGACTTGAAGAGCGTGGTTTCGCGTTCACACATGTCGATGTCAAAGGCGGGACGCTCCAAGAAATCAAGACTCGTAAACGCCGCGTGACCGACCGTAAGATGAAAGTATCGCACACGGCGCACAGCCGTATGGCCGGTGAGATCAAGAAGGCGAAGAAGAAAGTCAAACCAGGCTACAAGAAGAAGTTCAAGTATAAATTGAAAGAGACGGCTTCGCGCGAGCATATGCAACAACAGCGCACGGAACGTCGTGAGACCCGTAAGAAGAACAGACGGTAATCACTAAAAAGAAGAATCGACTTCATGGAGTCGGTTCTTCTTTTTGTGTACACTAAAGGCAGAAGATTGCGAAGGAGAGTTGACTATGTTAAAAATTGGTTCACACGTTTCGGTTTCAGGTAAGAAGATGCTGCTCGCTGGCAGTGAGGAAGCCGTCTCGTACGGTGCGACGACGATGATGGTCTATACGGGCGCGCCTCAAAACACGCGTCGTAAACCGATCGAGGAGTTAAATATCGAAGCGGCGCTCGTCCACATGGCGGCGCATGACATCGAGGAGATCGTCGTCCACGCCCCATACATCATCAACCTGGGCAATACGACGAAACCCGAGACGTTCGAACTCGCGGTCTCGTTTTTGGCGGCTGAAATCAAGCGGGCCGAAGCGCTACAAGTCGCCCGCCATGTCGTCCTTCACCCAGGCGCCCATGTCGGTGCCGGCGAAGACGTCGGTCTCGCTCGCATCATCGAAGGCTTGAATGAAGTGCTGACCGGAGACGAGACGGTGAAGATCGCCCTCGAGACGATGGCAGGAAAAGGAAGCGAACTCGGGAAGACGTTTGAAGAACTCGCGACGATCATCGACGGAGTGACGCATAACGACCGGCTGTCGGTCTGTTTCGACACGTGCCACGTCCATGACGCCGGGTATGACCTCGTGGGGGACTTAGACGGCGTGATTGCCGAGTTTGACCGCATCGTCGGAATCGACCGACTCGGCGTCATCCACGTCAACGATTCGAAAAACGTGCGCGGGGCGAGAAAAGACCGCCACGAAAATATCGGCTACGGGGAGATCGGTTTTGACGCGTTGAACCGAATCATCCATCATGAGGCGTTCGCGCATTTGCCAAAAATTCTTGAAACACCTTACATTCCAATCAGCGAGAAGACGAAAGTCGCGCCGTATAAGCAAGAGATCGACATGTTCCGATTAGGCGCGTTCGACGCCGAATGGCGCGAACGATTCGCGCTCGCGCATCAATAAGCGATGAGCGTGCTAAAGATCGATCCAGAGACGTATGACGTATTTGCGGCGCTCCCGACATACTTTCGCGAGCAGAGCCCGTTTTACATTGAAGGAAGCATTGAGGGACCAGCCTTGATCGAAGTCGTTGGATATGGGATCGTCGCGGAAGTCGAGATTATGCTCGTCGAGACGACGACGCGCCCCGACGACCGGTATTGGCGAACGCGTCCCGACGATGAAGTTCGAGACTATTGTCTCGTCGATTTAGTCGGCCTTGATTTTCATCATCCGCTGCTCAAGAGTGGTATGTACGACGTGTCGACGTCATATGCGACGTTAAAAGATATGTGGGACCGCGGTTATCAAGTCCCATCCCAACGCTGGACACGGCAAACGTACGAGACGCATCTAGCCCGGGAACGAATGATGATGCACCGTATCGCTTCCGTCACGGCTTGTACGAGCTGTGGAGTCGACTTGATAGACAGGTATGGGGCGATGGCCCATCGTCTGCTAGAGTACCATCTTGAAGGAGACAGCGGGATGTGGGTCTGTCCGACTTGTCATAAGGCGATCCATCATGCAGAGTAACAAAAAGAACGATGCCCGCGGGCATCGTTCTTTTTGTTTAAAATGGCCAGTTCGCAAGCGCGAATTGGTAAACTTTCATCCCGAGAAAGACGCCAAAGATTCCAATGACGCCAGGCAAGACCGGGGGGGCAGGCAACGGCAACTTCAAGGCAGTGAAAATCATGCCACAGATGAGGCCGGCGAGCAACGAGAGTAAGATTTCTTGCATGAATGATTCCTCCATATTCGAAAATGAAAGCGTTTCAACTAACTGAACGAACTAATTATACAATGTTCTTTCTCGTTTGAGAAGTCTAACATCAGTCATCAGTCATTTTCTCATTTTCGGCCCGGAGGCGAAGGACTTCACGTTCGGCCCAGTTCGACGGCTCCCGTTCGAAGACGCTCGGGATGTTGTTCCAACGGCCGCCTGTATATTGATGGATGATGATCTGCGATTGAATTTTCTCTTGGCCAGGTTCTTGCTTGATGTAGACGTAACTGCCATCGGCGCGTTGGATCCGTGCTTTGACGTTATCGACGAGCTGTAGCGCGAGCATGTCTTTAATGTAAGACTTATGACCCGCATCTAGGATTGGGAACAAGATCTCGATGCGCTTTTTCATGTTTCGGGTCATCCAGTCCGCAGACGAGCAATACAAGTCTTCTTTCCCGTTTTGGTAGAAATAGAAGATGCGAGAATGTTCTAGATAGCGGTCGATAATCGAGACGACACGAATATTTTCCGAGACGCCTTTAATGCCCGGACGCAGGCAACAGATGCCGCGAATGATCAAATCGATCTTGACCCCGGCCTGAGACGCGTCATACAGCTTCGTGATGATCGACTTGTCGGTGAGCGAGTTCATCTTGGCGACGATGCGACCGTTCCCATACTTCTCATGCAGTTTGATTTCGTCTTGAATCTTGTGAAGGAAGAAGTCGAGCATGTCGTCAGGCGACGTCTCGAACTCGTGCCAAGACGGTCGTTCACCGTAACCGGAGAGCCAGTTGAAGAAGTTGGTCGCATCTTCGGCCAAGTCCTCGTTCGTCGTCAATAAGCCGATGTCCGTATAAAGCTTCGCCGTCGAGTCGTTGTAGTTGCCGGTACCGAGGTGGACGAAGCGTTGGAGGACACCTCCTTCTAGAATCCGCACGACAAGTGTGATCTTCGAGTGCGTTTTTAACTCTTTATAGCCGTAGATGACGTGGGCCCCGGCTTTTTCGAGCTGTTTCGCCCATTGAATGTTCTTCTCTTCATCGAACCGAGCCTTTAGTTCGACGAGGACGGTGACTTGTTTGCCGCTCTCGGCGGCGTCAGTGAGCGCTTTAATGATCGGTGAATCGCCAGACACACGGTAAAGCGTCTGCTTGATGGCCAAGACGTTCGGGTCTTTCGCGGCCTGGGCGATAAAGCGGACGACCGGGTCGAACGAATGGTATGGGTGATGGAGCAAGTAATCCTTTTTCAGGACGGCCTTGAACAAGTCCTTGCCGGGCTCGAGTCCTTCCGGGACGAACGGGATGAGCGTCTCGTTGATCATCTCATCATACTCGATCCCGATCTTATTATAGATGCCAAACAAGAACGTCAAATCGATCGGTCCGTCGACGACGAAAATGTCGCGGTCGTGCAGATCGAGGACGTCTTGCAGCATAAACAACAGTTCTTTACTGAGTGAACGTTGTTGGACCTCGAGGCGGATGCCGACGCCGTAACGGCGTTTCTTCAATTCTTTCTCGATCTGTTTCAACACATCGTGACTGCCTTCTTCATGGAACGGCATGTCAGCGTTGCGGGTGATCCGGAACGGCATCGTCGACTCCACTTCAAAGCCTTTGAAGAGCGAATCGATGAATTGGATGATGACGTCTTCGAGCAACATCAAATCGGCATGTTCTTCGTCTTCTGTCGGCAGTTCGAGAAAACGCGGTAGGACGGCCGGTACTTGAACGAGGGCGAGTCGCTTTTTGCCTTCTGAGGTCGACGAGATTTCGACGGCGATATTGAGCGATTTTGACAACAGCATCGGGAACGGGCGATACGCATCGACCGCGATCGGTGTCAAGACCGGGAAGACGTGGGTCCGAAAATACAGTTTAACAAAATCAAGTTGCTCTTTGTTCAAGTGCTTCGGACGTAAAAAGCGGACGTTTTCTGTTCCGAGTTGTTTGACGATTTTTTTATACGTCGCATATTGGACTTCGACGAGTTCTTGAGCTTTGATTGAGATCGCTTTAATTTGCTGCTTCGGTGTCAGCCCGGCCTTGTCCTCCGGTTGGTTGAATCCGGCTAGCACCTCGTCTTTCAGTCCTCCGAAACGGACCATGTAGAACTCATCGAGGTTTGCACTGAAGATGCCGAGAAATTTGAGGCGTTCCATGAGCGGATTGCGGTCATCGATCGCTTCTTGGAGCACGCGCTCGTTAAAGCTGAGCCAGCTCAATTCGCGGTTGTTAAAATGTTCTGGTAAGTAAGTCGTCATAAAGTGATCCTCTCCTCTACGCGTAACTCGATCGTCGTTTCGATCGCGCGTTCTAAATGCTTTTTGTGACGGATGCCGCGCTGCAATTCAAAGCGCGGGGACGTCGATGTATGAAGGGTGAAGGCAAGCCCGTCGTCTGTTGTCTCGACGTCGATGTTCTCGACGACTTGACGCTCGGTCAAATCGAGCGCGTCGACAAGTTTGACGATTGATCCAATCAGCTCTAGACTCTTCAACATTTTCGAGTCGAACCATTCAGGAAAGCCCTCGATATGCTGTTCGAGCAGGCGCCGTGACTTGTAAGACGTGACGAGCGCCAGGGCGAGCCGGTCTTCGTTGTTCATGCCTTTAAAGTCATTGGTCGTGATCAAATGGAACGTGTGGTCGCTCTTGTTGTTATGGTCGATGTATTCACCGACGTAAGCGAGACGGCAAGCCGCTTCTAACAGTCCCGGTTCGAACGGTTTTGGTTTGATCGTCTTCGCCTCGATCAAGCCCATATAAATTTGACGGGCCAGATGGACGAGATGCCGATGCCGGACCGGATCGACGTCGTATTGTTTCTCGAAGTGGCGGAAACTTTCTTCTTTGACATCAGCGAAACGGATCTCGTTGTTCTCTTTTAAATAGTATTCATAAAATAGCCCTTCCCGCAGACCGTTATTGCTCATCGTAAACTCAGGCACTTTTAAATAGCGGGCCAGTTCATCGATTGCGGTCACGGCCGGAGCGATGATGTCCATCCGATCTTTTGACAGGCCATCGAGTCGTCCGAGTTGTTTTGTCGACATGTCGATCAGTTCATCGACGACCTCGTGAAGCCGGTCGGCACCAAGTGTATATTGATGGATGCCTTCAAGCGGGAAGTGGGACAACGACTGTTCGACGCGGACGAGGTTTCGGGCGGTCCCGCCGACACCGACGAGCGGAACACCGTGAGGGACGAGCCAATCGATGTCTTTGAACGCTTTCTTCAAGAACGCGGTCAGTTGTTTCCGCTCATCTTTCGAGAGCGTGTCGCCTGACATAAAATCGTTCGTCAACGTGACGGCACCGAACGGGAAACTATGATAAAAGACGAGCTCGCGGTCTTTGAAGTAAGTCACTTCCATTGAGCCGCCGCCGATGTCGACCGAATAGCCGTCTTCGATATAAGTCGAGTTGACGATGGCCGAGTATCCGTAATACGCCTCTTCATAGTCACTCAACAAGCGGATCTCCATCCCGGTCGCGTCAAGGACCTCGTTTAAAATCGCTTCAGAATTGCTGGCGTTGCGGATGGCTGCGGTCGCGACCGGCAACATCTCTTTGACGCCATGATGCTTGTTCAGACTGATGAAATGGTCGAGTGTCTCGATTAACGATTGGATGCCCATTTCGGACAGTTCGTTCGCATCGGTGATGTGACTCGAGAGCCGAGCGACTTCTTTCACGTTCAACCGTTCGAAATATTGGCCGTGTCGATTCACTTCAAAAATGACGTTGCGAATCGAGTTTGACCCGATATCAATGACTGCTAATTTTTTTTCCACGGTAAATCCCCCTCTGCGATACCTCTAGTGTACAACGAACACTAGACAAACTCATCTTGATTTTGTGTGAAGACGTGACGACGAGCTTCTCGATCTTCTCAAACTTGAAGCATTTAATAATATTCTGTATAATACAGACGCCAAGCAAGTAGAAATGATTACGATTTATCAAACGAGAGAAGGGTAGCTCATGACGACATCTGTCGTAAAATTAGATCATGTTTCGTATTATTATGATGGCACGGCCGCACTTCGGGACGTGTCCATCGATATCAAGCAAGGTGATTTCGTCGCCATCGTCGGCGAGAACGGGTCAGGCAAGTCGACGTTGATTCGGACGATCCTTGGTCTATTGAGCCCGCAGGCGGGAACGGTCGAACTGTTCGGTCGCCCGCAAGGCCAATTCAAGGACAAGTCCCGTATCAGTTACGTTTCCCAAAAAGCGGCGTCGTTTAACTCGGGGTTTCCGGTGACGGTCGAAGAAGTCGTCGCCATGGGCCGGTACGGACGGCTAGGCCTGTTCAAGCGATTGAACATGGAAGATAAGGCCGCCATTCAAAATGCACTCGAGACGGTCAACATGTGGCAGTATCGGAATCGCAAAATCGGAAGCCTGTCCGGTGGGCAGCAGCAGCGTGTGTTCATCGCCCGGGCCATCGTCAACCAACCCGATTTGCTCATCTTGGATGAGCCGACGGTCGGGGTCGACCAAAAGCATCTGCGGGACTTTTATGAAGTGCTCCACTTGTTGCGCGAGCAGACGTCGTGCACGTTCATCCTCGTCACGCACGACTTAAACGTCGTCACCGACCTCGTCACGAAAGTCGTCCATCTTGACCGGGGACGTATGGCCTGTAACTGTGGGTTGAAAGAGTATAGCGAACTAGGAGAACTTGCCGCCATCAAGCCGTATCCCGTCAAAGTCCTCGTTCATGAAGGTATGTCATGATTGCCGACTTGTTAACCTATAGTTTTTTACGTTATGCGTTCATAGCGGCCGTCGTCATCGGGTTTACGGCCCCGTTGATCGGTTCTTTCGTCGTCGTCAGACGGATGAGTCTGATTGCCGACGCTTTGTCACACGTGACGCTCGCCGGCATCTCCTTCAGTTTGTTTCTCGGACAGTATGTCTTGTTCTTCTCTGACTTGAATCCGCTCTACCTCGGGACGCTCGTCTCGGTGCTCGCGGCGCTCGGTCTCGATTGGCTCCGCAATAAGTACGTCCATTTCCAAGAGCTGTCGATCCCGATCATGATGTCGGCGGGGATGGGGCTGAGCGCGATCTTCATTTCGTTGTCGCGAGGCTTCTCGGTCGATTTGTCGACGCTGTTGTTCGGTTCGATTTCAGCGGTCAGTCCGTCTGATATCGGTTTGATTCTAGCTGTCGCGCTCATCACGGTCATCGTCATCGTCGTGTTTTATAAACAGCTTTTGTTCTTGTCGTTCGATGAAGAACAAGCGAAAGTGTCCGGGTTGCCGAGCACGTTGTTACACATGTTGTTCATGTTCGTCGTCGCGCTCGTCATCGCTGTCAGTATGCGGATCGTCGGCACGTTGCTCGTCTCGAGCTTGATCACGTTACCGGTCGCGGCCGCACTCCGGTTCACGAACAGTTTCAAACAGACGATTGTTTGGGCAATCGTGTTCGGTGAGCTTGCGACGATTGGGGGACTTGTCCTCGCCTACGAACTAGACGTCGCCCCGGGCGGTGTCATCGTCTTGCTCGCAGTCTTGATTTTGGCTGCCGTCATGTTGTTTGAGAAGATCGGCTCGTTACGGAAGAAGGAGGTACTCCATGAAACAGACTGAACAAATCGAACGGTTGCAATCGTCGTCATTGAAAGTGACGCCGAAACGGATTGAGATGTACGCTTATTTGGCGACCGAAGAACGCTACGTCAGTGCGAAAGACGTCCTGGATTATATGCGTTCGAAACATCCGACGATGAGCTTTGATACGGTCTACCGGAACTTGAAGTCGTTTGCGGAGGAAGGGTTGCTCGAAGCGACCGAGTTGAACGGTGAGAAAGCGTTCCGGGTCACGTGTGGCTCATCGCACCACCACCATCATTTGATCTGCCGCGGGTGCGGCAAGACGAAACTGCTCGAACTTTGCCCGATGCGTTACGTAGAGACGCTTGACCCTGATTTTGAGGTCATCGATCATAAATTTGAGATTTACGGGTATTGTAAACAATGTAAGTAAGGAGGTTGATTACTGCAACTTCCTTTTTTGTGTACATATAAGAAAGGAGTGAGTCGATGATTTATACGGCAAGCGACATCAAGCGAGCGGATGAACAGGCTTTTGCGCACGGGACGACGCCCGAAGCCTTGATGGAGCGGGCGGCGCTGGCCTTGACGAATCGTTTGGTGATTCGAGCAGAGGCGTCCGTCCTCGTCGTCTGTGGACGAGGGAATAACGGGGGCGACGGTTGGGTCATCGCCCGTGAACTGCACCGGCGTGGGTATGACGTCAGCGTCTGGGCACCACTCGGCGAGCCGAGATCGCCAGAAGCCTTGACGCACGCAGCGTTAGCGAAGCAAGTGGTCCCGGTCGTAGATGATCCGAGACGGACGGACTATATTATCGACGCCTTGTTCGGAGTCGGCCTTGACGGACCGGTCACAGGGAAAGCGAGAGACGTGATCACCTGGATGTGCGACCAAGCGGCGACGGTGATCGCGGTCGATGTCCCGTCCGGTGTGCCGAGCGACGAGACGAGCCGGTTCGACGGGCACGCGATCAAAGCCGATCAGACGTTGACGTTACATGGTTACAAGCGAAGTGCGTTCTTGAATCAAACTGCACCGTTTTACGGGAAAGTCGAACGAATCGACATCGGGTTGCCTGAGACGTCGAACTGGCGCGTGTTGACGGAGACCGATTTTGACCGCGGTCTGTTATCCCGTGATCCATATGGCCATAAATCGACTTACGGTCATGGCCAGCTCGTCGGCGGGAGCCGCCACTTGATCGGGGCACCGTTTCTAGCAGCTCAGGCCGCCCTTCGTAGCGGACTCGGACTACTCGATTTGGCGGTGCCGGCTGAGGCGATGGCACTGGCCGCAACGTTACCGGAGGCGATGTTTTACGAGATCGACGCCATACCGGACGCACGATACGCGGCGACGGCGATCGGTCCCGGAATGGTCGAGGATGAACGGTTGACGAACGCTTGGCAAGCGGTCAAGAAACGGACGACGCCGATCATCGTCGATGCCGGTGCGCTGACGCAGGAACACTTACAGGCGTCGGGCCCATTGACGCTCACCCCGCATCCCGGTGAACTTGCCCGGTTGACGGGACAGACAGTCGAAGCGATCGAGGCAGACCGGTTCAAGGCCGCATCAGACTTTGCGAGGCAACATGGGGTTCATCTCATTTTAAAAGGGACGTACACGTTGATCGTTTCGCCAGACGGGACTGGTGCCGTCAATACGGTCGCAGCACCGGCACTCTCGAAAGGCGGGAGCGGTGACGTCCTGACCGGCATGCTGCTCGCGCTTTGGGCCCGGAGTGTGCGGATCGAGCCGGGGCAGCCCCCGAACGAACAAGCCGTCCTATGGCACGCGTTAGCCGCTAGGTCGGCGAGTGAACGGATCCATCCGGCAAGCGTTCTCGCGAGCGATGTCATCGAGGCGATCGGACTGGTATGAAAAAGAGGAATCCGGCGGCGGATTCCTCTTTTTTATAGGGTGATGATGGATTTTGTAGTCTCGAAGCTGTCGACGAGATGGAGTGCCTCGTTCCAAGACGTGATGCGTTTCACCCCGTCCGGTAACGGTCGACGATTATACGGGGCGTCGAACAAGAGCACCGGAATCAATGTCTGTTCATGGATCGAGATGGCATTCTCATAGCGATCCTCCATGAACAAGTCGAGCGCGAGATCTTTGACGACGCCGACTTTGTCGTGACTGCCTGTCATGATCAATGAGTCGAGCGGCAGTTCATGCTGTTTGATCCAGTCCTCGGTGACGGAGCGGACGGCCTCGCTGCGCGCCGTCACGTAGTGAAGTTGGTGCGTTTTCCGAATGTGCCAGAGCACTTCGTTCACTTCAGAGTGAGGGAGTGAACGCCGATAGATGGCTTCTTCATGACCGTGTTCGATCATGAACGTCCAAAAATCATGTTGCGTCATATTCGTGTACGTATGGAGCTCGTATTCGGTCGCCTGATGATAATCGATGGCGTAACCGAGCGTGTCGTTCATATAGTGAAAGCAACTTTGCGGATCCGTGACGGTTCCGTCTAAATCTATCCCAATGTGCATCTTGATTCCTCCTTGCCATAACACTCATTGTATCAAAAGCCCGCTCGGTTGCAACCGAGCGGGCGAGAGATTAGTTAGATTGGTTGGCAAGTTGTTGTTCTTCAAGCTCACGCGCGGCAAGTTTCTCGGCGACGATGGCGTCGATTTCTTTCTTCAACTCTTCGACCATCGTTGCTTCCGGTACTTTACGGATGATTTTCCCGTGACGGAAGAGCAGGCCTTCGTTACGGGCACCGGCGATGCCGATGTCCGCCTCACGTGCTTCACCCGGTCCGTTGACCGCGCAGCCGAGGACGGCGACTTTGATGTTGACGTTAATGTTTTGGATGTACTCTTCAACTTCTTTCGCAATCGAGATCAAATCGATTTCGATGCGGCCGCATGTCGGGCAAGAGATGAGCGTCGCGGCGTTAGCGGCTAGGCCGAACGACTTGAGCACTTCTTTGGCGACTTTGATCTCTTCGACAGGGTCGTCAGACAGCGACACACGTACCGTCGAGCCGATTCCGAGTGAGAGGATCGCGCCGAGTCCGGCCGCTGATTTGAGTGATCCTGAGAACAGCGGTCCTGATTCAGTGATCCCGACGTGGAGCGGGTAGTCGAACGTCTTCGCGGCGAGCGTGTACGCCTCGAGGGCAAGGTTCACGTCAGACGCTTTGAGCGAGATGATCGTGTTGTAAAAACCGAGGTCCTCTAAAATCTTGACGTGATGCATCGCACTTTCGACCATGCCTTGGGCTGTCGGATATCCGTATTTTTCGAGGAATTGCTTCTCGAGCGAACCGGCGTTGACACCGATGCGGATCGGGATGCCTTTCGCTTTAGCGGCGTTAACGACCGCTTCGACTTTTTCGCGGCGACCGATGTTACCGGGGTTGATCCGAATCTTATCGACACCGCTTTCGATGGCTTTCAACGCCAATTTGTAGTCGAAGTGAATATCGACGACGAGCGGGATGTTGATGCGACTCTTGATTTCAGCGAGCGCGTCGGCCGCTCGCTCATCTGGACAAGCGACGCGGACGATTTGGCAACCTGCTTCTTCAAGACGTAAAATTTCGGCGACAGTCGCTTCGACGTCGTGCGTTTTCGTCGTCGTCATCGACTGAATGACGACTTCATCAGATCCTCCGATGATGACGTTGCCGACACGAATCGGACGAGTTAATGAACGGTGTAAGATTTCTGACATATACGTAATCTCCTTCTTTTGGAAAGGTTCCAATCGATTTAGATGGTTGGTTTCTTTCTTATCATAACGAAATGCTTGTGAAAAAGCACCCGGCAAGCGCTCCTAAGATGTGCTCTTTACAAAGTCTAACGTTATCTTAACAGATGCTTCATAATTTTCCACCGTCTCAAGACCGATATATCGGACGAATAGCAACTTGAGAAAGGTGAGGATTAGATGTGTTAACGCGATTGCAACAGCTGTGGAAGCAACGGCGTCCCGAAGGCGTCAAAATTGAACGGCGTCTCCAATGGACGCTGATGCCGCTTGTCGTCATCCTGTTTTTGACGACGTTCGGTTGGTTCGCGCTGAAAGCGGAACACCTGTTGACAGCTGAAGTCGAGAAGCGCTTACTCCGAGAAGCGACAGTCATGCGCGAGACGGTCAAAACGACGTATGGGGCATACCTATCAAATGAAAAAGGGTTGGTACGCTCGTTGAAGTCGACGTATATGCAACAGGCGTCAATTTTATCAGCGGACGGACTCGAGGCCGGTCAGTATTTGATACGAGACGAGCAAGTCGAGCAATTGACAGGAAAAAAAGCGAGCAAGCAGCTTGAAGACAAATTTAATGAAGTGACAGTGAACGAACTCGCAGTCATCGAACGAGGCGACTTCTTCTTAGCAACGGTTCCGATCCCAGAACTACAAGCTCATTACGTATTGGCTGTCACGAGACAATCGGTACTTGGGTCGATGTGGGAACTTCGACAGGCGCTTTTCGCTGTGATTGTCATAGCGATGGGAATCATTATCTATTTATTTTCTCGGATGATCCGTCGCGAAGTCAGACCGTTATCGCAGTTTGCGACGCGACTGCGTGAGGCGGTAGAGACGCGTGCTTTCAAAGAAATAGACTTAGGAGCCAAGTCGTTCGAGATTCGTAGTTTAGAGCGTGAATACAATACGTTCATCGGTCTGTGGAAAAAGTCGTTGCTGACGATGGACGAGACGTCATCGGCGTTTGAGACGAGCTTGCCGACGTTCATGCGGCAACTTGCATCAAATGAACAACAAGTTGTCGCCTTTAAAGAAGTCGCAAGTACGGTCGAACAGACGAGTCGATCGTATCAGGCGTTCACGAGCGAATCGACGCATCGCTTTACGGACATTGCGGCCCATGTCGCGGCACTCAAACAAGATATTTCGGCTGTTGACTTGAGAGCGGTAGCGCTGCAACAAACGATTTCGAGCGAAATTGCCTCGTTTGCTTCGGTCAGAGGCGTGAGCGAGCAGTTCAAAGAGAAGGCGGGTAGTATCCAAGAACGTTTACGCGACAGCGCGAAAACGTCAGAACGAGCCGACGAAGCGCTTCAGACGATCTTATCGGTCGCAGCAGCCACGAAGATGTTGGCACTGAACGCCTCGATCGAAGCGGCTCGTGCCGGGGAACATGGAAAAGGGTTTGCTGTCGTCGCTCATGAAGTCGGTCAGCTAGCGAAAGTGACGAATGAATCTTCGATACTTGCCGTTGCGGCGATTGGGCAAATCAAATCCGAACGGGAAGAAATTTTTAGCGATATGATTCGCTTCGGCGACGATATCCTTCATCTAGGTGAGGCGTTGGACCGAGTTGAAGCAGGGATTGCGAAAATCAATTACGAAGTGCGTGACCAAATGCTTGAGTTCCAATCTATCACGGATCAGACGGCCGCAACGGGAAGGCAGTTGCTCCACATGGCGGAAGCGAACGAACAACTGAAAGAAATCGGCTTGGCGCTCGAGCGGAAGTTGAACGAATTGTATGAAGGGGTCGAAGTATGGACGGACGTTCAAGAAACGTTACAAGCAGCCGGGACAGACCTGGGTCACCAAAGTCGACGCCTGCAGGAAGTACTTACTGAACTTGCACCGAAGACGTGATAAAAAACTCGGGACAGCGCGTGTTAGCGCCGTCCCGAGTTTTTTTGTTTAAGCGGAATTTGGAATAGTGGGACGGTCAAGTAGACGATCGTGACAACGAAGCCGAACCAAAGAAATGCAGGCATAAAGTGATACAAGGCGACGAGCAAGAGCGTCGGCACGAGTGTCATCGCGACCGCGTAAGGCCAAGCTTGCCGATACGGCCACGGTTTCTTCATTCGAAGTCTCGTCACGAGTTGAACGAACAAGGCGGCGATGGCGACCCACATCATATAGAAGAAAAAAATGGCGAACCCGTGTAAAAACAACCACATCGGTGCGAAAAAATCGGGCCGCAAGACGAGGTAATCTAAGACAGTCGCGACGATTGTAAAGACGAGGCTCGCCAACATATAAGCGTGTAGCGGAGCTAGACGGAGCCGTAGCGTTTGCTTCGTAGGTAGCAGGCTATGGCGGATAAACATTGATGTCGTTTTAAGCATACAGACAAAACCCCATTCTGTTATAGTACAAATTATCTAAAATACATAAAAATAAGACAGCTATTTAATAAAACCTTAACATTAAACGTGTTTACATCGACTCAGGGAAGAAGGCATAATGAGTAGGGCAACAAGAACCAATTAAACACAACCAATTCACAATCAAAAGGAGTACAAAAATCGTGGAATACAATTTGCAAGAAATGTTATTCATGTTTTTTGGAGGATTAGGGATCTTCCTATTCGGTATCAAATCGATGGGAGACGGCCTTCAAAAGTCTGCAGGAGATCGACTCCGCGACATCCTTGATAAGTATACAACGAATCCATTCCTCGGAGTACTAGCCGGGATCATCGTTACGATTCTTCTTCAAACGTCTACAGGTACGACAGTTATCACGGTAGGTCTTGTCAGTGCCGGCTTCATGACGCTCCGTCAAGCGATCGGTGTCATCATGGGTGCAAACATCGGGACAACGGTGACAGCATTCATTATCGGATTCGATGTCGGTGCATATTCGCTTCCGATGATTGCCATCGGTGCAGTACTTCTGTTCTTCTTTAAAAAAGAAAAGTTTCAACATATGGGTCAAATCATCTTTGGCGCCGGAGCTCTCTTCTACGGTCTTGAACTTATGGGAGACGGCATGCGTCCGCTCCGTACGAGCGAGTACTTCTTCGAACTCACACAATCGATGAGTCAAAACCCGATCCTCGGAGTTGTCGTCGGAACGGTGTTCACGTTGATCGTTCAATCGTCATCAGCGACGATCGGTGTCCTGCAGGAACTATACGCCGGTGGTTCAATCGACTTGAAGGCCGCTCTACCGGTCTTGTTCGGTGATAACATTGGGACGACAATCACAGCGGTTCTCGCTGCACTCGGTGCGTCAGTCGCGGCTCGTCGTGCGGCGGCAGCCCACGTTATCTTTAACTTGGTCGGGACGGCCATGTTCTTGCTTATCTTGCCGCTCTTTACGCAATATATTTTCTGGATTACAGACTTCCTTAACATTGAGTCGAAGATGCAAATCGCCTTCGCGCACGGTACGTTCAACGTCGCCAACACATTGATCCAGTTCTGGTTCATCGGAACGATTGCTTGGGTCGTGACGAAACTCGTACCAGGTGAAGATTCAATTGTCGATACGAAAGCACAGCACTTGGACCCAATCTTCATTCAACAGTCGCCTTCAATCGCGGTCGAGCAAGCTAAATATGAAGTCATCCGCATGGGTGATTTCGCGAAACTTGGTCTTGATGAGGCACGTTCTTATATGGAGACTGGTGACAAGAAGCACGCGGAAAAATCAGCGCACATTGAAGATGCGTTAAACTCGCTTAACTCTAAAATTACGGATTATCTTGTTCAACTCGCGGCAGTCGATTTGACAGAGCACGAATCACAACAGCATAAGACACTCATGCATGCCATCAACGACATCGAGCGAATCGGTGACCACGTTGAGAACATCATCGAGTTGATCGACTATAAGACGGCGACGCGCATCACGCTCTCGCCGGGAGCCCAAAAAGAATTGACGGAAATGTATGATCTGACACGGGCCACACTCGAGAAGTCACTTCAAACGCTTGCGAGCGGTGACATGGTCGAGGCGCGTCAAGTCATCGAGATGGAAGCGAAACTCGACATGCTCGAGCGTCAATTCCGTAAAAATCATGTCGTTCGTTTGAACACAGGTGAATGTGACGGCCAAGCTGGTATGTTCTTCGTCGATATGCTCTCGAACCTTGAGCGGATCGGTGACCATGCGATGAACATCACGGAAATCACACTTGAAGATGCAACGAACGAAATATCGGTCTAACGTTTCAAAAAGTCTTGCTACTTAAGTTATAAGTAGCAAGACTTTTTTGCGTACGTGTGACTTTTCATTGACAGTAGAGGCTTCCTTCAGTATATTATTACTGTATAACAACGTGGCGGTGTAGCTCAGCTGGCTAGAGCGTACGGTTCATACCCGTGAGGTCGTGGGTTCGACTCCCTCCGCCGCTACCAATAAGGACCCTTAGCTCAGCTGGTTAGAGCAGACGGCTCATAACCGTCCGGTCGTAGGTTCAAGTCCTACAGGGTCCATCGAGGGCAGCTTTCTAATGAAAGCTGCTTTTTTGTTTACATTGTTGTTTTCAAAAGTGAAGACGCGGGTAAATATCCGTTAGCATTTTGTTTTTGAAAAATATGAAACGAGGCGAAGCGAGATGGAACGAAATCATACGATGATGCAATTTTTTGAATGGCACGTCCCGGCTGACCAAAAGCATTGGAAGCGATTGAAAGAACGGGCTTCTAAATTAAAAAAAGCAGGAATCACCGCACTTTGGTTGCCACCGGTCACAAAAGGTCAAAGTGATGAGGATACGGGATATGGTGTCTATGACTTGTATGATTTAGGCGAGTTTGATCAAAAAGGAACCGTCGCCACAAAATACGGGACGAAGCAAGAGCTGCTTGAGGCGACGAAACACGCCCAAGAACTCGGGATGCAAGTATATATGGATGTCGTGTTGAACCATAAAGCCGGAGCCGACGCGACCGAGAAGTTCGACGTGTTAGAAGTCGACCCGGAAGACCGGACGAAAGTGTTGTCGGAAGAACCGTTTGAGATCGAAGGTTGGACGAAGTTTGATTATAAAGAACGAAACGGTAAGTACTCGTCGTTCAAATGGAACTTCCATCATTTCAACGGCACGGACTATGACGCGGCGAGCGAGCATAGCGGTATCTTCTTCATTTTAGGCGATAACAAAAAATGGAATGACAACGTCGATAGTGAGTTCGGCGTATACGATTATTTGATGTTTGCGAACATTGACTATCATCATCCGGAAGTCCGGGAAGAAGTGTTAAGTTGGGGCAAGTGGTTCATCGAAGAGACGAAATGTGATGGCTTCCGTCTCGATGCAATCAAACATATCAACTATGATTTCGTCAAAGAGTTCAGCCAAACGATGAAAGATGAAAAAGGCGAGAACTTTTACTTGGTCGGTGAGTTTTGGAAGTCGGAGCTCGAAGATTGCCGCGCCTTTTTAGACAACATCGACTACCACGTCGATCTGTTCGACGTGCCGCTCCATTACAATTTGCAGCGTGCCTCGATTGAAGGCGCATCGTTTGATTTGCGGACGATCTTTGACGACACACTCGTCCAGTCCCACCCGCTTCACTCGGTCACGTTCGTCGACAACCATGACTCACAGCCGGCCGAGGCGCTCGAGTCATGGGTCGAAGATTGGTTCAAACAGAGTGCTTACGGTTTGATTTTACTCCGCCAAGACGGTTATCCGTGTGTTTTCTACGGTGATTACTACGGCATCAACGGGCCCCACCCGGTCGAAGGGAAGAAGCTGGCCATCGATCCACTTCTGTACGCCCGTCGTGAAAAAGCGTATGGGCAACAAGACGACTACTTCGATAACGAGCACGTGATCGGCTGGGTCCGACACGGCAGCGAGGATATCGAGCGTTCAGGTTGTGCCGTCATCATCTCGAATAACGAAGAGGCGGAGAAACAGATGTACGTCGGGGAGCATCGTGCCGGTGAGAAATGGGTCGACTTGACGCAGACGATCGATGAAATCATCGAGATTGACGAAGATGGAAAAGGGGTATTTAAAGTAGCGGCAGGATCGATCTCGGTCTGGGCGTTGCCGGACGAAGATGTGGAATAAGCCTTTACAATTGAGTAAGCCGTCACAAATCTGTTACATTTAAAACGAACGTTGTTCAAACCAATTTTAAGGGGGATTTTAGTTATGGCTAAATTTGAATTACCACAACTTGATTACGCATACGATGCACTCGAACCACACATTGACGCACGCACGATGGAAATCCACCATTCGAAACACCACAACGCTTACGTCACGAACGTGAACAATGCACTCGAAGGAAAAGACGTAGAGTACTCTTCACTTGAAGACTTGCTCCAAAAACTCGATTCGCTTCCTGCTGACATTCAGACAGCTGTTCGTAACAACGGCGGCGGTCATTGGAACCACTCGTTCTTCTGGAAGTTGTTGAAGAAAAACGAGAACGGGACGCCAACGGGCGAACTCGCAACGGCGATCGACAAAGCGTTCGGCAGCTTTGACGCGTTCAAAGATGAGTTCACGAAAGCCGCTACAACTCGTTTCGGTTCAGGTTGGGCTTGGCTCGTCGTCAAAGGCGGCAAGCTCGAAGTCACGTCGACACCGAACCAAGATTCACCGATCATGGAAGGCATCACGCCGATCCTTGGACTCGATGTTTGGGAGCATGCGTACTACTTGAACTATCAAAACCGTCGCCCGGACTACATCCAAGCGTTCTTCCACGTCATCGACTGGGATTACGTCGCGAAGCTTTACGCTGACGCCAAATAATGACACGATCCCGAGATTCGGTTGAATCTCGGGATTTTTTCTACATTTCATTAATTTGTAAACAAATTATGATATAGTAAAAATCGAGTCTGAAAATAGAAATACAGAAAAGTATAATATAGAAGCAACTGAAAGTGGAAGGAGATAACTGAATTGGCTAGACACCGTGTGAAAGTGCCGAAAAAACGGCGTAACCACCTTCCGTTACGATTAAATTTATTGTTTTTTATCGTCTTCATTTTGTTTGCGACGTTGATCTTTCGGTTAGGCGTCGTCCAAATCGTCAACGGAGAGTTGATCGCCCGAGAGGTTCAAAAGACCGAGTCGAGCAAAATCAAGTACGAGGTGCCTCGCGGCAAAATCTACGATCGGAACGGTCAAGTGTTGGCCGACACGATCTCGAACTATTCGGTCATGTACCGTCGCTCCCAAGTGACGAAAACGGAGGAGCGTCTCGATGTTGCGGTCAAACTTGCTAAGATCGTCGACATTCCGGAGAAAGATCGCAAAGTGACCGAACGGGACCGCAAGGACTATTGGATCGCCATCGATCCTGAGCGCTCGCAAGAACGAGTCCAATCGCTTCTCGCCGAGCTGCCGGAAGAAGAGCGGGCCGCCTTGTCGAACCAAGCAGTCGATCAGTTGCTGCTTGATTCAATCACGCAAGCAGAGATCACGTTCGATGATGCGACCGAAGAGATCATCGCTATCAAACATAATATGGAGAGCGGGTACGCGTTAGACCCGCAAGTCATCAAAATCGGCGCGTCGCCGAAAGAGATGGCTTTGATCGAAGAAAACTTGGAGCTGTTGCCAGGCGTCAGCGTCGAACCGTATTACCAGCGGGCCTATCCGTTCGGTGAAACGTTCCAAAGCTTCCTCGGAAGCTATCGTCAAATCCCGGCCGAGCAACGGGCCTCGTATCAGGCGAAAGGCTACGGGTTGAACGATCGGGTCGGGACGTCTTATCTCGAGCAACAGTATGAAGATATTTTACGCGGGACCCCGGCTTATGACGTGTTCACGACGTATAAAGGCCAACCGGTCGGTGAGCCTACGCGCGTGAGCGGTAATCCCGGAAAAGATATCATCTTGTCGACGGACATCGAATTCCAAAAAGAAGTCGATGAGATCTTGAAGAAGGCGATCCGTGCCGGGCGTTCGGGGAGTCCGCACTTCGACCGGGCTTTCGTCGTCGTCATGAATCCGAAGACGGGCGAGCTGCTCGCTTTGTCTGGGCAAGAGTTAGATCTTGAGACGAACGAGTTTAAAGACGTCTCGACAGGAACCGTTCTCCGGGCGAGCCAAATCGGCTCGACGATCAAAGGGGCGACCGTCGCGTTCGGACTTGAAGAAGAAGTCATCAAGCCGGGCGAATACATTTACGACGCGCCGATCCGCATCGGGTCTTCGCTCAAATCGTCTTACCGGAACATGGGGAACATCAACGACCTCGATGCGCTTGCCATGTCGTCGAACATCTACATGTTCCAGATCGCGCTCAGGCTCGCCGATTATTATTCGACCGGCCAAATCGTCGGTGACAACGTCACCGAAGCGTTCAATACGATGGAGCACTACTATAAACAGTTCGGACTCGGGATCGAGACGGGCATCGATCTTCCTTACGAATCGATCGGTTTCCGGAGCGTGCCCGACCGCGTCACACTGTTGATGGATATGTCGATCGGTCAGTTCATCTCGTATACGCCGATCCAACTCGCGCAATATACGTCGACGCTTGCCAACGGCGGATATCGCGTGCAGCCGCATCTGTTAAAAGAGATCATTGAACCGGGCTCGCTCGATGAGATGAACAAACAAGTCGTCAGCACGTTCCAGCCGAAAGCGCTGAACAAAGTCGACATCCGCGACGAGTTCATCCAGCGTTCGCGTCAAGGCTTCCGTCAAGGGGTCGAGACCGGGACGTCACGGATTCTCCAACAGACGGGGATGACGGCGGCCGGTAAGACCGGGACCGCGCAAGCGATCGCGGAAGGGCCGGACGGCCAAGCGAAACGAAACGCGAACGGTGAGCCGATCAAGACGCTCAACTCGAACCACGTCGGCTGGGCTCCATACGACGACCCAGAGATCGCGTGGGCGATCATCATGCCAGGTCTTGAGGCGGAAGGCGTCAACACGCGCGTCGCCCATGACATCATGAAAG
This sequence comes from Exiguobacterium sp. SH1S1, assembly GCF_004337245.1. Lineage (NCBI taxonomy): Bacteria > Bacillati > Bacillota > Bacilli > Caryophanales > Exiguobacterium > Exiguobacterium sp. SH1S1. Next base: position 244,627 of record NZ_SJUZ01000001.1, on the reverse strand, counting down.
TATATTTTGATTTAGAAGACGTCCAAGCACAGCTCCAGTAAAGAAGTCACTTCGGTGGCTTCTTTTTTTATCTTTACAATTCTTTTACGTTCCGTTTATTTATCGTTAATAGTAGTTTATTAGGATGTTAATTGTAGGACGAAACAACAGACCCACAACACAAATCAAAGCAAACTCAAGGAGGACGTCAGAAATGTCTTGGATGAAAAAATCAGCTTTACTCGCTTCAATCACTTCGGTGGCCATCGTCGGTGCCGCGTGTGGAAACAATGAAGAAGGAAACGGCGGAGCCGAAGGGGACGCACTTTCAGGTAAAGTCGTCATGGACGGTTCGTCTACCGTATTCCCGATCATGGAAGCGGTCGCTGAAGAGTATTCAGCTGAACAGCCAGACGTTGAAGTAACGGTCGGTGTATCTGGAACGGGCGGCGGCTTCAAACGTTTCGTGACCGGTGAGACAGACTTCTCGAACGCATCGCGTGAAATCAAAGAAGAAGAAGCAGCCGAAGCTGAAGCGAACGGTGTCGAATACACAGAAATCGCGGTCGCACTTGACGGATTGGCGGTTGTCGTCAATCCAGAGAACGATTGGGCCGATGATATCACGATGGATGAGCTTAACAAGATGTGGACAGACAGCAACGTGAAGACATGGAAAGACGTCCGCTCGGACTGGCCGGATGAAGAGATCTCATTCTTCTCACCTGGTAAAGACTCAGGTACGTTCGATTACTTCAACGAAGCAGTTCTCGAAGATACAGACGTTCGCCAAGATGCACAGTTGTCAGAAGACGACAACGTCCTCGTGACGGGAGTTGCCGGAACGAAAGGCGCGATCGGCTTCTTCGGATACGCGTACTACATTGAAAACGAAGGAACGTTGAAAGCGTTGAAAGTAGACGGCGTCGAGCCGACAGCTGAGAACGTGACATCGTTCGAATATCCACTGTCACGTCCAATCTACACGTACGTGAACAACGCATCGATGCAAGAAAAGCCGCAAGTTGTAAACTTCGCACGCTTTATGAACGAAAATGCCGCAGCACTTGCTGAAGAAGTCGGCTACGTCGCGATGGAGCAAGCAAGTTACGATGAGAACGCTAAACTGATTGATGAACTCGCTGGTGAATAAATAGAGCAAATGGCAGAAGGTGAGAGACTCTCTCGCCTTCTCGCCATGCTTTCTAGTATGAAGAGGTAGGGAGCGATAAACGAGATGAACGAATCAAAAAATGAGTTCTCGATTCGAGAGATGATTAACGCGAATAAGCAAAAAAAATATAGTACGACGAACGTGTTTGATAAGGTCATGCCGTTCTTATTATTCTTGAGCGCATTTGTCTCGGTCGTCACGACGATCGGGATTGCTTTGACGCTCGGTTTCGAACTGTTCAAGTTCTTTGAAAAAGTTCCGGTACGCGACTTCCTCGGCTCGACCGAATGGTACCCGCTCAGTGCGGATCCGAGTTTCGGTGTTTGGGCGCTCGTCATGGGCACACTCCAAATCACGCTCATCGCGATGATCGTGGCGGTGCCGCTCGGACTCGCATCGGCCATTTATTTGAGCGAGTACGCGTCTGAACGGGCCCGGACGATTCTCAAGCCGATCCTTGAAGTCCTCGCCGGCGTTCCGACAATCGTCTTCGGGTTCTTCGCCTTGTCATTCGTCACACCGATCTTGCAGTCGCTCATTCCGGGGTTGAAGATTTATAACGCCCTCAGTCCAGGGATCGTCGTCGGCATCATGATCATCCCGATGATCGCGTCGATTTCGGAAGACGCGATGAGTGCCGTTCCGAAAAAGATTCGTGACGGGGCACTCGGCCTCGGTGCGACACGTCTAGAGGTCGCCCTCAAAGTCGTCATGCCGGCCGCGCTCTCAGGGATCATCGCTTCGATCGTCCTCGGGATGAGTCGAGCGATCGGTGAGACGATGATCGTCACGATCGCGGGTGGGTCGCAACCGAACTTCGAGTTCAACCCGCTCAACGCGATCCAAACGATGACGGCGTATATCGTCCAGATCGCCAAAGGTGACGCTGGTTACGGGACAATCGAATACTATAGTATCTATGCGGTCGGTGCGCTTCTATTCATCTTTACGCTCGTGATGAACTTGTTCGCGAACTGGGTGACGCGCCGCTTCAGAGAGGAGTACTAATATGGCTTTGCCGAACAGTGAGTTCAAGAATACGAAGAACTATATTGACCATGAGACCGTATCGCGACGGATTAAAAGTCGCCTACGATTGAACGAAGTATTTAAATACATCTTTTTAGCGGGGCTCGTCTTCGCCTTGCTTGTCTTATCGACGCTTATTTATGACGTGATCTCAAAAGGTGGCGGCTGGGTCAATCTCGACTTCCTCCGCAACTTCCCGTCACGCCGTGCCGAACAGGCCGGTCTTTATCCGGCTTTGATCGGGACGCTTTGGCTCATGATGCTAATCGTGCCGATGGTGTTTATCGTCGGTGTCGGTGCCGCGATTTATTTGGAAGAGTACGCACCGAAAAACCGGCTCACATCGTTTATTGAAGTGAACATCTCGAACTTGGCGGGTGTCCCGTCGATCGTGTTCGGTTTGCTCGGATTGACGTTCTTCGTTCGGACGGCCGGACTTGGCAGCTCGGTCATGACTGGGGCGCTGACGCTCGGTCTGATGAGTTTGCCGATCGTCATCGTCGCGTCACAAGAAGCGTTACGGTCCGTTAAGATGGAGCTACGTCACGCGTCGCTCGCTATGGGTGCCTCGAAATGGCAGACGACGTTCAACGTCGTTTTACCGTCAGCTATTCCAGGGATCATCACCGGGATCATCTTGGCCGTATCCCGGGCCATCGGCGAGACGGCACCGCTCATCATGATCGGAGCGGCGACGTTCATCTCGACGACACCGAACAATGTATTTTCAGACTTTACGGCGCTCCCAATCCAAATTTACAACTGGACGAGCCGTCCACAAGCAGAATTCCAAAACCTTGCCGCTGCCGGTATCATCGTCTTGATGACAGTGCTCATCACGATGAACTCGGTCGCAATCTATATCCGCAACAAGTATACAAATCGACATTAAGTCGCAGCAGTAAACGAGGAGGACTCTCGAGATGATGAAACAAACAGAGCTTAAAGGAGATCACAACGTGAATACAACGACGACCCAACCGAACGAGACCGCGATGCAAAAAGACAGCGCCTATGTCGTGAACAACTTGAACTTATGGTACGGCGACGATCAAGCATTGATCGACGTCAATCTCGACATTAAGAAAAACGAAGTGACGGCCATCATCGGTCCGTCTGGTTGTGGGAAGTCGACGTTCATCAAGACGTTGAACCGGATGGTCGAACTCGTCCCGACGGTGCGGACGAACGGGGAGATTCTTTACCACGGCCGCAACATCTTTGATCGTGACTATAGAGTTGAAGATCTCCGCACGTCGGTCGGGATGGTGTTCCAGCAGCCAAACCCGTTCCCGAAATCCGTGTACGACAACGTCGCGTACGGACCGCGCACGCACGGGATCAAAAATAAAAAAGTGCTCGACGAGATCGTCGAACGCTCACTACGCGGCGCCGCAATCTGGGAGGAAGTGAAAGATCGCTTGAACGAGAACGCCTACGGTCTCTCAGGTGGTCAGCAACAGCGCCTTTGTATCGCCCGGACACTTGCGATTGAACCAGACGTTATTCTTATGGACGAGCCGACGTCAGCGCTTGACCCGATCTCGACACTTAAAGTCGAAGAGCTCGTCCAAGAGTTGAAAGAACAATATTCGATCATCATCGTCACGCACAACATGCAACAGGCAGCACGTGTGTCTGACAAGACGGCGTTCTTCTTGAACGGGGAAGTCGTCGAGTTCGACGCAACCGATAAAATCTTCTCGAATCCAACTGACAAGCGGACTGAAGATTACATTTCTGGCCGGTTCGGTTAAGAGGGGGAGATTACTATGGCACAAAATCGCGCATTTTTTGATGTTAAATTAAACGAACTAGAAGAGAAAGTCGTTCGCCTGGCGAACTTGACGATGCGCCAAACGGCGACAGCAATCGAGGTGCTTGAGAAACGAGACCTCACGCTCGCCCAGACGGTAATCGACAATGATAACGAACTAGACGACCTCGAACTTGAAATCAACGACCAGGCGATTCTCTTGATTGCCAAACAACAACCGGTCGCGACCGATCTTCGTCGCTTGATCGTGACGATGAAGTCCGCGACCGACCTTGAACGGATCGCGGATTACGCGACGAACATCGCCAAAGCCGTGACGCGAATCGAGCACGTCCCGTACTTGCTTGACATTAAGCCGCTCAAGCAGATGGCCGAACAGTTGATCGATATGCTTGAACTCGCAACCCGTGCCTATCGTAAAGGTGAAGCCAGCCGGGTCCGTGAGTTGAATGAGATGGATAAAGTCATCGATGATCTCAACTTACAGGTGATCAAGCAATATATCGGAAGTCTACCGACGATGACGGTCGGAACGAACGATGTTTATGAGTTTGCAAACATCGCCCGCTATCTCGAACGGATGGGCGACCATGTGACCAATTTCGGGGAACATTTGATTTTTCTCGAAAAAGGGAAGCATTATGATTTAAATCAGTGATAAAAGTGGTAAAGAACAACAGGTCTGTTGTTCTTTACTTTTTTTTTGTGCAGGAGTTCACTGAAAAAGAACGAATACGTAGAGCATATGGATTTTTTTTTGGAAGGGAGCCAGACATAAATGGAAGAGAAAATCGTATCCTTGAAACAACAAGGGCTTACGTTAAAACAGATTGCAGAACAATTAGACATGCCAGTCGGAAAAGTCCAGTACGCATGGCGTAAATGGCGTTCCCAGAACGGTGAGGTCACCAAGCCGACAACCGCTCCTAAAAAATCTTCTAATGAAGGGAAGGATAGAATGAAACGAAACGAGAAAGAAGCTCCAACAGTGGGGCAGGTCGCCTCGACACTCCATCACGAAGAGCCGAAGCAGTCACCGCTCCTTGAAACAGGTCCAGACGGTTTTTGGAAGCTTCCAGACCGCTACGATGTCGACCTCATGCACGCGGTCGTTCAATCCCCGAACGCGGTCTATGTTTTTTGGGAAGTGTCAGACGCTGTGAAAGAGACGCTGACGATGCAGTTCATGCGCCCGTGGGAAGATTTGCCGAAGGCGTTCCGCATCTTAGACATCACCCTGCTCGATTACACATCTGGTCATGCGAACCGGTCTTATACGTTCGAGTTGCCGGAAATGACGAACAGCTGGTTCGTCCGTCCGCTCGACCCGAACACGACGTACGTCTTCGAATTCGGGATTCGGACGATGGAAGGCGAATTTCTTCCGCTCGTCGCCTCGATGCCGATTGATACGCCGCGGAACGAACCGGCAGGAGTCGGACGTTTTGCCGAGCCGGTCAGACGTTGGCAATTCGGTGAAGTCGAGTCACCAGAACTACTCGATACGTTACCAAAATATTCTGCATACCGCTGCGTACGCTGAGGAGGACACACTATGAAACCAGGTTATTTTTCACTCGTCCTACATGCCCATCTTCCGTACGTGAGGCATGAAGAGAAACACCGGCTAGAAGAACGCTGGGTATATGAAGCCATCTCCGAGACATACATCCCGATTCTGTGGCAAGTCGATCGACTTCAACGGCCCCTGCATTGGACGGTCAGTATCTCTCCGCCCGTCATCGAAATGCTCGCCGACCCACTCGTCCAAGATCGCTATCTCGGGCATTTAGATGAGATGCTTGAACTGATCTCAATCGAACTGGCTGAGGGTCGGAGCGAACAAGAAGTCGAGACGCTTCATTTTTACGAACGCCGTTATCAAGACTTGAAGAACACGTTCCTCCATTGGGAGAAAAATTTGAACCATGCGTTCCGTACATATCGTGAGCAAGGCTTCATCGATATGGTCACATGTACGGCGACACACGGTTTCAACCCGCATCTGTTCACCGATCAGGCGGCACGGGCCGAGATTCGGACTGGATTGAACTGCTTCGAGCGGCATTACGGCTTCCGTCCGACCGGCATTTGGTTACCGGAATGTGCGTATACGCCAGGAGTCGACCGCATCCTCTATGAGGAAGGGATTCGCTACACGTTCGTCGATGAGCACGCGTTGCTCGAAGCCGACCCGACGCCGGACAAAGGCATCGGTGCGCCTGTCTATTCGCCGCACGGAGTCGCTTTATTCCCACGTGATCAAATCATCTCCGGGAAGATTTGGAGTTCGATGATCGGTTATCCGGGGCATCCGGACTATCGCGAGTTTTATCGCGATCTCGCCTACGACCGGGACTGGGAATACATTCAAGCGTTCATGCATCCAGAGGGCATCCGCTTCGACACAGGTCTGAAGATGCATCGCATCACGGGCGACAGCGACGAAAAAGACTTTTACGTCCGCGGATGGGCCGAACATCAAATCGATAATCACGCGACCGATTTCGCGGAGACGCTCGCGGCGCATTTAGAAGCGCACGGTGGACAAACGTTCCCGCCGTTCCTCGTCACGGCACCGTTTGACGCCGAACTGTTCGGCCATTGGTGGTTTGAGGGCCCTGAATTTTTAGGGCAAGTCGCAGAGCGACTAGAGGCATACGGGATTGAGACGATCACGCCGGCACTCTTCCTCGAGCGTCATTTCCAAGACCTGCAAACAGTACAAGTTTCGATGAACACGTGGGGCCGGAAAGGTTACGGCGATGTGTGGATCAACGAACGCAACGAATGGATGCTCAGACATTTGCACACGATGGAGACGCAACTCGTCAAAGACGTGGCCGACTATCGGAACACCTCGCCACTCGCCGACCGGGCTTTGAGACAGCTCATTCGTCATTATGTGCTCTCAGTCTCGAGCGATTGGGCGTTTATCTTGGACGGCCAGACGACGGCGCAATACGCCGCCGAACGTTTCCGCGAACATACCCGCCTGTTTGCCGAACTCGAGACGGCGCTCTACGAAGGCAAGCTATCGGATCGCTTGCTAGACGAGCACTACACGGTCTATCCGTTCTTAGACGACGTGGATATTGATATCGATACGTTCCTATCTCCACACGACTATTATGTGACGCAGGAGCGTGGCGAAGAAGGTGAGGTCATTCTCGTCCTCACGCCAGAATATACAGGCAATATAGTGGGCGACCTCGGTCACCGCGTCGTCGCTGAAGTCGAGGCACGAGCGGCTGACGGGGAGACCGTTTACGTCCTCACGCCGCACAGTGAAGGATTGCCTGAATATGAGCGCCACAATCGCGTGCACGTGTACCGGGTCCCACTCACGAGTCCGTTTCTAGAGCATGTCATGAACCAAATCGCTGCTCAGAACGTCGCCTACGTGAAACTCGTCCAACAGTTACAGACGATGGTCAACTTCAAAGCGGTCCATCATTTTGATTGGATGACGATTCCAGCGGCACGTTCACTTGCGAAGTCACTAGATGTTCCGTTATACTCAACTATGTTGTCATTTGAAACGACCCGCAACCCGCACGGGCACGGTGGCCTGTTCGATGCGATCCATCGCATTGAGAACGGCGTCCTCTCGGAAGCTGATACGGTTTATGTCGGTGAACAGCTCTCGATCGAGGAGCTCGCGACGCGGTATGTGATCGGCGATAACGTAAAAACGTGCCTACCGCTCGACGCGTCACCGTACGGGCAGAAACGTTTGAAAAAGAACGTGAAATAACCTTGCTTTTTCAAAAAAAACTTGGTAGGATAATTGAGTATGCTTAGACTGTAAAGCAAAAGCACTTGATACAACATTAGTAAGATGGGAGTGAAAGATATGCGCGTTAAAATCACACTAGCTTGCACAGAAACAGGCGATCGCACGTACATCACGAAGAAAAACAAACGTAACAACCCAGAGCGCCTCGAATTGCGCAAATACAACCCACGTCTCCGTCGTCACACGCTTTACCGCGAAGTGAAATAATTGAGACCGGCCGTCACTCATGTGGCGGCCTTTTTTTTCGATAGGAGGAATAACAAATGACAGCTAAACAAGAGCTCCGAAAAGCGGTTCATGTGAATATTCGCGTGCTCACCGATCGTGACGGGCGTGATGAAGCGATCCTACATACCGTGGCGTCGCTCCCTGAGTGGCAACAAGCGTATACGGTCGCACTCACATTGTCACTCGACCTTGAAGTGAATACGCGTCCGCTCATCGATACAGCTTTAAAAGCAGGAAAATCGGTGTTGGTGCCGAAAGTAACGAAACAGGGGCTCACGTTCCACGAAATCAGGACGTTCAGCGACCTCGAGCCGGGGGTAATGGGTATTCTCGAGCCGACGACCGCGGAAACCGACCTCGACATCGATGTCTGTATCGTCCCAGGCCGTGTCTTTGACCGTTCTGGATATCGGATCGGTTGGGGCGGGGGTTATTACGACCGTTTCTTAGCGACATATCGCGGTGCGACAATCGCGCTCGCCTACGACGTACAAGTGCTCGACGAAATACCGATCGAACCACACGACATACCTGTCGAACTGATCGTGACAGAAAGGGAAATGATTCGATGCTCTCAATCGTCCTCGTAACTTGTCTAGTTGCACTGGCCGGATATCGTCTCCGGTCGTTGACGTTCTCTGGGGCGATCTTGACGATCGTGACAGGGACGGTCATCGGGTTTGGTTTTGGCTGGTTCGGGCTGTACTTGCTCGGTGTGTTCTTTTCGACGTCCTCGCTCGCTTCAAAATATCGCGCCCGCGACAAGGCGTCGGTCGATGACATCGTCGAAAAATCCGGACCGCGTGACTTCGTGCAAGTGCTTGCGAACGGAGGAATCGCTATGCTCACCGCCGTCGGAATGGCGATGACTTCGAACGAGGCGTGGCTATTCGCTTACGTCGTTTCAATCGCGGCGGCGACGAGTGACACGTGGGGGTCGGAGTTCGGCGTCCTCGCATCGCGCCGACCGCGCTCTATTTTGACATTGCGTGAAGTTGAACCGGGGACGAGCGGTGGGGTGTCACCGTTCGGTACGCTCATGTCCGTCGCCGGCGCGACGATCATCGTCTTGGCATCGCTCCCGTTCTTAAACATAACGATGGGCACGCTATTTCTATTGATTGCGCTCGGTCTGAGCGGCAGCGTCGTCGATACGTTGCTCGGTGCGACCGTGCAACGTAAGTATCGCTGTCGGACGTGCCGAAAACTGACGGAGAAAAAGCTGCATCACGGTGAAGCGACCGACTATGTATCTGGATGGCGCTTTCTCGGCAACGACGCCGTTAATTTCTTGGCGATCGCCTCCGCGGCAGCGATTGGTTTTCTTGTTTTCGCCTAAGGGTAGTACAGAGAATGAGGATGTTTCAAACGAATGTGAATTTTGTCACAATATTGCCAAACTGAAAACGGTTTCTCTTGTATTGACTGTTTGTGAATGATGTTACAATCTAGGTGTAACAGACAAAACAAAAACATGAAACAGATTGTTTGAAGGGTGGAAAAACAACATGGAAACATTAAATCATGCAAAAGTAACACGGGTCGCTCTCGTCGGGGCCGGAGCGGTCGGTGCAAGCTTCGCGTATCAATTGACGACAGCGAGCCTATGTGAAGAACTCGTCATCATCGATATCAACAAGGCGAAGGCAGAAGGCGAAGCGATGGACTTGAACCACGGCGTCTCGTTCGCTTCGTCACCGATGCGCGTCTGGGCTGGAGATTACACGGACTGCGGTGCTGCAGATATCGTCGTCATCACGGCTGGCGCTCCTCAAAAACCAGGTGAGACACGTCTCGACCTCGTTGAGAAAAATGCGAAAATCATGAAATCGATGATCACTGAAATCATGGCTTCTGGCTTCGACGGTATCATCATCCTCGCATCAAACCCGGTCGATATCATGACACACTTGGCTTGGAAATACTCGGGTCTTCCGAAACATCGCGTCTTCGGTTCAGGGACTGTACTCGATACGTCACGCCTCCGCTACATGCTAGGTGATTACTTCAACGTCGATCCGCGCAACTGCCACGCTTACATCATGGGTGAGCATGGCGATACCGAGTTCGCGGCGTGGAGCAACGCCCGGATTTACGGCAAATCGGTCGAACAGTTGCTCGAAGAGAACGACGAGTATACGTGGGAAGACCTTGAAGACATCTACGTCAACGTTCGTGACGCTGCGTACCACATCATCGAACGTAAAGGCGCGACGTACTATGCGATCGGTCTCGGCTTGCTTCGTCTCGTCAAAGCGGTGCTCCGTAACGAGAACACGCTACTCACGGTCGGTGCCTACTTGGACGGAGAGTACGGCTTGAACGATATTCATATCGGTGTGCCGGCAATCATCAACCGCCAAGGCGTGCGTCAAGTCGTCGAAATCGAATTATCAGAAGAAGAGAAGCAGAAAATGCTCCATTCGGCAGACGTGTTGTTGAAAACGATGCAACCTGTTTTATAATATATTCGCGATATAGACGTAGTCGGCGTATGCCGGCTACGTTTTTTATGTGTTGGTACGGACGCCGGACAGATTCAGAAAGCGCCAACTTTTGTCGTCATGATCGAATTGGATTACAATTAAGACAGAAGGAAAGGAGGGGATTCAGTTGACGCAACCGGGATGTTTTTGGGAAGACATTTACCATGCGGTCGAGGCGGGCGGTCGGGTCGAAGGTATACTCGAGCCTTCGCGCGCGCTGCTATTGTTCGACACGAAAGCTGGAGACCTCTATCACCTGTACATAAAGACGGATAAGGCGTGGGCAAACCATGTCGCGATCGAGATCGAGGCGGTCATGAGCTCGTTCCGACTCGCACGACTCGGGCGTGCGAAGCTTCACGTTCATATATACGGCGACCCTCTCGTCGATGAGGAGCGACTTGAGACGTTGTCGTTCCAAGTCGCGGCCAAGGTGAGACTCGACAGGCACGCGTGTGGCGATGAACAAGATGAGACCCGGTTTCGGTCGCTCGCGCTCGCACTCGATAAACAGCGAAAAGCCGAACTGAAGAAGCGATTCTCATTCGGTGAACCGCAACTCGTCTATGCGCTCATGATGTTGACGTTTGTCGTCATGTGGCTCGCCGAATCGCTCGGCTCGACGCTCGATCCGAACACGCTCATCCGATTCGGCGCCAAAGTCAATCCGCTCATCGACGATGGCGAATGGTGGCGCCTCGTCACACCGATGTTCCTTCATATCGGCTGGTTTCATTTTGCGATCAACATGTTCGCGCTCTGGTCGCTCGGCCCGCTCGTCGAACGCATGTATGGGTCACCGAGGTTCTTGACGATCTATCTGTTGGCGGGCGTCATCGCGTCGACCGCCTCCTACGCGTTCAGTGAGGCGATTTCGGCCGGGGCGTCCGGCGCATTGTTCGGTCTCGTCGGCGCACTGCTCTATTTCGGACTGCGTGACCGCTCGCTGTTCATGAAGACGCTCGGCCCACCGCTGTTTATTATGTTAGGATTAAACGTAGGGCTCGCCTTCGTCCTCGGTGCCAGCTTGGACCACTCGGCCCATGCCGGGGGCCTCATCGGTGGATTTTTGATGGCGGGCGTGGTCGGATTACCTGATGAAACGACAAAAAAATGGCGCCTGTTGTTCACGGCGCTAGCAGTTTTATTGACCGGGACACTATACTGGCTCGGATATCATCGATGACAAAGGAGTAACAACATGATTGATACGTTAAAACGATTAGTAGAGATCCCGAGTCCTTCTGGAATGACGCACGAAGCAGTCAGTTACGTCGAACGTGAGCTCACGGACCTCGGGGTTGAGACGAGCCGGTTGAGAAAAGGTGCATTGTTGGCCAAGTTTCCTGGACAAAGCGGGCCGGCCCGTCTTTTGACCGCCCACGTCGATACGCTCGGTGCGATGGTGAAGGAAGTGTTGCCGAGCGGACGCTTGCGGCTGACGCAAGTCGGCGGTTACGCTTGGACCGCGATCGAAGGTGAGAACTGTCTCGTCCATCGCGAAGCGGGCGAGGCATTGGACGGGACGATCCTCGTCCATCAATCGAGTGTGCACGTCTATAAAGACACGAACAGTGCCGAGCGGACGGCGGCGAACATTGAAGTACGTCTCGATGCCGACGTTCATACGGCGGACGACGTCCGAGCGTTAGGAATCGAAGTCGGGGACTTCGTCTCGTTCGATCCCCGTTTCAAACAGACGGAGACGGGTTATATTAAATCGCGTCATCTTGACGACAAGGCGTCGGTCGCCATCCTGCTCGATTTGGCGCGTGACTTGGTCAAAGCGGACTTGCCACATACGGTCTACTATTTAATTTCGAACTATGAAGAGGTCGGTTTTGGCGGGAACGCAGGGATCCCGGACGAAGTTGACGAGTACATCGCAGTTGATATGGGGGCGCTCGGGGACGGGCAACACTCGGACGAGTACACGGTATCGATCTGTGCCAAAGATTCTTCAGGACCGTACGATCTCGAGTTGCGTCGTCAGTTCACAAAGCTTTGCCGCGACCACGACATTCCGTTCAAAGTCGACATTTATCCGTTCTACGGTTCGGACGCATCAGCTGCGATCCGGGCCGGCTATGACGTAAGACATGCGCTCATTGGTCCTGGGATCGAGTCGAGCCACAGCTATGAGCGGACGCACCAAACATCGCTCGAGGCGACACGAGCGTTGCTGTATCGCTACGTATTGACCGCGATGGGGGAATAATAATGAGAAACTTTTATGACGTGCAACAGTTTTTAAAATCGTTTGGCACGATTATTTACATCGGAGAGCGTGACGCCGAGATCGGTCTCATGATGATGGAGTTAGACGAATTGAACGCCGGTGGGATGATCGAACAGCGCGAGTATGACACGGCAAAGATTATTCTGACGCATGAACTAAAAAATTCAATAGATTGACAGAAAAACCTCTTGTGCAAATGTTTGCACAAGAGGTTTTATAGTGTAGACTATTGGATGAAAGCGATTTATTTGAGACGAGGAGTGGAATGCATGAAGTGGTTATTAGGAATCGACATCGGTGGGACGACGGTGAAAATGGCCGTCTTGGACATGAACGGGATCATTTCAGATAAGTGGGAGATCAAGACGGACATCCGTGATAATGGGGTACATATCCCGACTGATATCGCCGCCTCGTTTGAAGCGTACCTTCAGCAATCCGGAAAAGCGAAGCAAGATTTTGCGGGTGCGGGAATCGGAGCTCCAGGATTCATCAACTTCTCAGAAGGTGTCGTCGAATACTCGCCGAACATCGGATGGAAGAACTTTGAGCTCGTCGGCGAATTCGAGAAAGCAGTCGGATTGCCGGCCGTGCTCGAGAATGACGCGAACGCGGCCGCGCTCGGTGAGATGTGGAAAGGCGCCGGTGAAGGAGCGTCTGAACTGCTCGCGATCACACTCGGTACGGGTGTCGGCGGCGGTGTCATCACGAACGGGAACATCGTCCATGGGGCGTCCGGCATGGCTGGTGAGATCGGGCATATCACGGTCGAGCGCGACGAGGCGAAAGCGGTCATGTGTGGATGTGGGCGCAAAGGCTGCATCGAGACGATCGCCTCAGCAACCGGTATCGCCCGTCTCGCCTTACAAAAGCGTAAAGGGAGAACGACGTCATTGAACGAGTTAGGTGAAGTGACGGCTCGCGATGTGTTTGAAGCCTATAAAGCGAAAGACGAGGTCGCGACAGAAGTCGTTGAAGAGATGACGGAATATCTTGGGTTGACGATTTCAAACATCGCCAACACGTTGAACCCTAAAATGATCGTGATCGGCGGCGGCGTTTCAAAAGCGAGACAAGCTTTGCTCGAGCCGCTCGATGAACAATTTAAGCGGTTTGCCCTTGAACGGGTATATACGTCGACGACGTTCAAAATTGCCGAACTCGAGAATGACGCCGGGGTCATCGGCTGCGCTTGGCTGGCACGAAAACATTTTTTGCCGACTAGAGTCTAACCTGTAAAGCACACATGCGATCTCGCATGTGTGCTTTTGACGTACAAAGGGAATTGTAAAGGTGTGGTTGATTTTTTGTTAAAAAAGGGGTAAGATTTGGACTTGATACTGGACTGTTACCGTTAGTGAAATAGATAACAAGCCAACTACATGTTATTGAACTTATTCATGGCGCATCCTGCTTGAGGACGTCTTAAAACTGAAAAGAGGAGGAGGCCGTCAGATGAAGTCATCTCAAAGCTTATCGAAGCTGACTATGCGACTGAATGAAACGGTCCGCGCTTCGTTTCAAGAATATCGGTTATTTTGGATATTTAGTTTATTACTTTGGACGAAGACGTACGTAGTTTACCAATTTTTCTTTAACATCCCGATTGAAAACACAGCTCAAGCATTCATCTTGTTGATCAGTCCGATCAGCTCGACCTTGTTCTTGTTCGCTTTTAGTTTCTTCTTTAAAGGAAATAAGCAAAAGTGGGTGCTGTACACCCTTTATGCGGTCGCCTCGTTCCTGTTGTTCGCGGACGCTGTCTACTACCGCGAGTTTACGGACTACTTGACGATGCCTGTCATTTTGCAACCGTCGAACATGGAGACGCTGTCGACTTCATTCATATCACTGCTTGAATGGAAAGACTTGATCATTCTTGGGGACGTGCTCGTCTTGCCGTTCGTACTATGGAAGATCAATACGTTGCAAACCGCCGCGTCTCACCGCCGGGCGCTCATCACGTTCGTGGCAGCTGTCGCCGTGTTCTTGTTCAACATGTCGCTTGCTGAGACGGAACGCCCTGAACTGTTGACGCGTTCGTTCGACCGTGAGCTGCTCGTCAAAAACATCGGGACGTTCAATTTCCACGTCTATGACGCGATGCTTCAAACGAAGACGTCCGCGCAGAAAGCGATGGCCGATGGGTCGGAGTTAGCCAAGATTGAAAAGTATACCCGCCAAAACTATGCGGCGCCGAATCCGGATTTGTTCGGAAAATATAAAGGTAAAAACGTGGTCGTCGTCTCGCTCGAGTCGACACAAAACTTCACGCACAATATGAAAGCCGCGAACGGCGAGTATATCACGCCGAACTTGAACAAGCTGATCGAAGAGTCCCATTACTGGCCAAACTATTACCATACGGTCGGGCAAGGGAAAACGTCAGACGCCGAGTTCGCCCTCGACAATTCGCTGTATGGCCTGCCACGTGGAGCCGTTTACTTCACGAACGCCGATAATGAGTACCAAGCTCTTCCTGAACTGATCAAAGAAGAGAACTATTATTCAGCCGTGTTCCATGCGAACAACAAATCGTTTTGGAACCGCGATTTGATGTACAAGAACACCGGCGTCGACATGTTCTATGATGAGAAGAGTTACGACCTTGGGAATCCTGAGGACATGACGGAGTGGGGCTTGTTGGACGATAGTTTCTTTGAACAATCGATTCCGATGCTCGAGGAACTCCCGCAACCGTTCTATGCGAAGTTCATCACGCTCACGAACCATTTCCCGTATACGATGCCGAGCGAGGATTACGAACTCGTGCCGAAATTCGAGACGAACTCGACGACGCTTAACAACTTCCCGCAGGCACTCGCTTACCAAGACTATGCGCTTGGCCTGTTCATCGATGAACTGAAACAGAACGGGATGTGGGAAGATACGATTTTCGTTGTGTACGGTGACCACTATGGCATTTCGACAAACCATAACGACGCGGTGGCCGGCTTGCTCGGTAAAGAAGAGTTGACGCCGTATGATGTGGCGAAACTTCAACAAGTACCGTTCGCCATCCATTTGCCGGGCCAAGAAACAGGCGAAGTCCATGAGACGATCGGAAGTCATATCGACATGAAGCCGACGCTCCTGCACTTGCTCGGCATCGATACGTCGGACTTGGTCGGGTTCGGGAACGACTTGTTCGCTGAAGACCGCAACAGTCGCGCCATCTTCCGAGACGGCACGGTCGTCACGGACGATTACGTGTGGACGCAATCGATGTGTTACGATGCGACGACTGGAGAAGCGGTTGAAGATACGACACTTTGCGGACCGGTCACGGAAGAAGCCGAAAAAATCCTGCAAATGAACGATGACTTGATCTATTCGGATTTGCTTCGCTTTAAAGAACAAACCGATTAATAATCAAGAGCTAGCGCTGACCGTTAAACGTCAGCGCTTTTTTTACGGAATAAAAAAAGACGACCGCAGTCGTCTTCGTGGTAAGTCAACATTAACCTGGGATTCCACCGAAAATCAATGTTGCGACGCCAAAGAATCCAAAGACGAGCGCGGTGATTCCGGCAAACGCAAGTGGAAAGAATTGGCGTTTTTTGAATGAACGGGCCATCCCCCAAAGTGCAACGAGTGCTACGATGAGTGAAATCCATCCAAATGGCTCATACAAATGCATGACGAGTTCCCCCTTTATTATACGTCATGAAATTCATAAAAATTTCACTGAAATATCACTATTATTTTATCCGAAATAACACACGCTGTCGAGCAAAGGTTGCCACCGCTACAATTTTGCCACAATATCGTTTAGAATGGTTGTGGAGGTGTTCTAGATGAATATTGTAAAAATCACATCGGGCCTTGCCCAAGAGAACGGATACGTGCTCGAACAAGACGGAACGGTCGTTATCGTCGACCCGGGCACGGACGACCCGAAATTCTTTGAGGCGGTGGAACGTTTCGGCGGATTGAACGCCATTTTGTTGACGCATGCCCACTTTGACCATATCGGCGGCATCGATGCGCTGCGCGATCGCTATCCGGTGCCGGTCTATGTTCATGAAGCCGAGCGGTCATGGCTCGCCGACGGTGAAAAGAACGGGGCGGCAAAGTTCCATCTGCCCCACTCATCGATGCGACCGGCCGAACGAACTTATCAAGGTAAGGAGCTAGAGATTGGTGCGTTTACAATCGAGTTGCATCACACGCCGGGTCATTCACCGGGGAGTGTCACCTTGCACATCCCGAGCGAACGTGTTGCCTTTTGCGGGGACTTGATCTTCAAACAATCGGTCGGTCGGACCGATCTATTCGGCGGCGACCAATCGACGCTCCTCGGATCGATCGATCGGATGCGTCAATTATTGCCGGCCGAGACGGTGCTCTATTCAGGTCACGGACCGAAGACGACACTCGAAGCTGAAATTCGTTCAAATCCATTTTTTGAACGGTGAACATAAAAAAAGATTGTCTCAACGAGAGACAATCTTTTTTTACATTTGGAAGTTACTCCAATACGTGAAGACGACGAAGAAAACAGTCAAGTAAGCGCCGAACACGTATACATACGTTTTTTCAGTCAGTTTCAAGTAGCCTAGTGCGACAAAGAAAATTGTTTGAGCTAAAAAGACAAGACCCATTACGACGAAGTCACCAGTATGTTCGCTACTGCTTTGATCTCCACCGAGTGCGCCCACGAAAGCCAGCGCCGCGATCAACCCAGTCCAAAAGCCTAGGACACGGAACATTCTCGCCATGTTAATCCCCCCATACGTACATTATTCCATTCTCATTCACTATTTTACCAACACATTCAGAAAAATGCTATGAAAACGTGTGAATTGAGCAAAATAATCGTGAAAAATATGTGAAATCGATATGTTATATAAAGTTGTACAAAAATTCAAAAAAGGTTGTACAAACTATGTACAAAAAGAGGAATAGGTTGTATAATCAACTTACAAACATTGAACGGAACAGGTTGTCAAATAAAAGGAGGCGCTGAAAGTGGCAAGTGAACTTATGTTTTATACGTATCCAAGCTGTACGTCGTGTCGAAAAACGAAAGCGTTTTTACAAGAGCAACAACTTGATGTGAACGAACGCCATATTTTCCGAGACGCTCCGACGGTAGACGAACTCTTGACGCTACTTGCACTTAGCGAAGACGGAGTCGATTCACTCCTAGCAACGAGAAGTCAAGCGTTCAAACAGCTCAACGTTGACGTCGATGAATTGAAACTGAGCGAATTGCTGAAGTTGATGAGCGAAAATCCGAAGCTGTTGAAACGCCCGATTTTGACAGACGGTAAAGAAGTCATTGTCGGCTACGACAAGGCATCAATCGAGACGTATGCCCGCCGCCATGATTTGACTTCGGTAAACGTTTCATAAGACAAGTCCACTTTCCTAAGAGTGGGCTTTTTTTTATGCTCATTTATGAGGTGGGGACAATGAAACTGGTGATTGATCGATTGATTAAAGCGGCGCGACGGCTCGAGGCGAGCGATGTCCATTTCATGCCAGGCAAAGACGCCGTTATCGCACAGGCGCGTCACGGGACGTCGATCACAAAGCTTGAGACGATACCACGTCCAGACTACGAACGGCTCACATTACATATGAAATATTGGTGTTCGCTCGCTGAAACGGATCATCGGGTTCCGCAATCCGGGATATATGATCGAAACGAAGAAATGATCAGGGTCACGTTTTTGCCGTCATTTACTGATGTGCTCATGTCATGGCGTCTGCCGAACGTCTCGTTCCAACTTCAAGAGTTGTTATCTGAAGTGGATGTGTTGCGTTTTCAAGGCATGGCTGAGCTGCGGCACGGCTTGTTTTTAATCGGTGGCGCGACGGGGGCCGGAAAAACGACAGTCCTCTATGCTTTTCTTGAAAGTTTGAAGAACCACCGGATCGTGACGATCGAAAACCCTCCCGAACAGCAATTGACGGGTGTGATCCAGCTCGAGGTGAATGTATTGGCAGGACTGGATCATAGACGTTTGTTGAAAGAAACGTTGCGAGCCGACCCGGATATCATCGTTGTCGGGGAGGTGCGGACGAGTGAAGAACTGCTTGTCGCGCATGATGCGGCACTGAGCGGACATTTGACGATCGCGACGTTTCATACGGCGAGTATCGAAGACGGTGAACGCCGTCTCGAACAGTTGATCGGCAAAGTAGAGGTGCCGCGCCATTGGTGTGTGTTGCAGCGGAGAGAGGAGGTGACTTGCTCATGGTCGATGTCCGTTCCAGTAGGGAGCTGAACACGATCCGGCGCTTCCTGCGACTGCAAGCACGAGGGGTCGGGTTGAAAAAGACGTTCGAGACGCTCGAGCTGCATGAGCGGGGGAAGCAAAAACAACTGATTCGTGCGATGCGGCAAAAGCTCGAGAGTGGTCTGGCACTCGCCGACGTATTCTCAGAACTCGTCACGGATGCCCGCATGCGAGACATGCTCGTCACGGCGGAACGGGGACATCATTTCATTGAAGGTCTAGAACAAGTGCTTGCCTTATCGATGATGCGTCGAGGCCTGCAGCAAGAGTTAAAACAACTGGCGAGGTATCCGCTCGTCATCTTGACGATGCTTTTAGGGCTTGGTGCCATTTATGCGCTGTACATCTTTCCGAAATTGCTCTCAATGGTGCAGGTCGACGATTTAGACGGAATCAGCGCCATCCTCTTGTCACGAAGTTTTTTCCCGGGCTTGTTCGTCGCGCTCGTTTTGACAGGTGGCTGGGGCTATTGGGTCGTGAAGCGAGGCCGGTCCGTCCCGATCCGATTCGTCGAGCGGGGAAGACGACTGTATATCACGTATTTGTTTGTCAGCGAACTGTCCTTACTGAGTGAAGGGCAAATTTCGGTTCGTCACGTCATCGAGCGTCTCTCTCACGGGGACGGGGAAGTGGCGCAAATCGCCCGGCGCATCCATGACCGGATGTCTGGTGGGATCGAGTTGGAGGCGGCGGCCCGAGAGGAACGTCTGCTCGATCATGAAGTCGTCAGCTTGTTCGGGGTCGGAACGGTGAGTGGAGACCTCGGGTTGATAATGGCGTTACATCGAGACTTGATCTTTGAAGAGATGGAACTGTATTGGAAGCAACTGATTGCCAAGACGGAGCCTCTCTTATATGGCTTCTTGACCGTCATGGTGACGATGATGTTCTATACGATTTATTTGCCGGTCAAATTGATCATGGCCCAACTATGAGGAGGAGAATTATCGTGGCAAAACTCAAATCAGACTGTCAGGCAGAGCAAGGATTCACACTCGTTGAAATGGCGGCAGTGTTACTGATCATCTCGGTCTTGTTGCTGCTACTCGTCCCGTCTATGTCGGACGGGAAGTCACGGGCGGATAGCGTCAGCTGTGAAGGGAGCGTACGGATTGTCGAATCTGAAATCAATTTATACTATGCGGAACATAAGGCGTATCCAGAATCACTCGCCGTCATCAAACGTGCTTCGACCGAGAACCCGCTCGAATATAGCTGTCAGTCGATGACGTACACGTACACGCCGAGCACAGGTGCGTTGGCGCTGAAATGAGACAAGACGGCTATACGCTCGTCGAGATGGCTTGGGTACTCGTCGTCCTGTCGCTACTCCTTTTAGTGGCGACGCCTACCGTCCGTTCGATGGACCGGCTCGCGCTCATCGACTTCACGGAGGCGCTCGTCCAAGACATCGCCGAGGTCGGCCAGTATCCGTATGTGGCCGCCGATGAAAAATGTGTCCCGCGCTTGAGATGGTACATGAAAGAACGGCGGTATCACATCACGTGCGGGACGACGTCGATCACTTCAGGCGTCGTTCCCGACGGTGTCGAGATGAGCCTGCCGACAACGAACGAAATCGTCTTTTCAAAGTCGGCGGCGACGTATGCCGGGCAGTGGAAATTTTACACGGGCCAAGTCGCGGTCACGTTGAAGTTCAGGATGGGCACGTATGAGCCGGAGGTGATCCGTAGTGGGGGAGGATGAACAAGGCGTCACGTTTTGGGAAGTTTGTTTAAGTCTAGCCCTCCTGCTCGGATGGGTCGGTGTGATTGCGCCGTTCGTTACGGCCGGTACGGAGCGGGTGGAGCGTCTCGAGGCGACGGTTCGGACTTATGAACGGCTTCAAGGGGAGGTGTTGCTCGATGCGGCCGATCCAAGCGGTGAAGTCGAAATTTGTGAACAAGACATATGTCTGCCGACACTCTGAGGGTGGCTTCACGTTGCTCGAGATGACGTTCACATTATTGTTGCTCCCCTTGTTCATCGGGCTGCTCGTCCACTTTTTAGCGCTCGGGGAGGCGTTTTACGAACAACCGCGCGGTCAAGTGAACACGACACCACAACTCATCGTCCGCAAACTGTTCGACAGTCGTGACTGTCAGGTGCAAGAAGGTAGACTCGTCGGTACGTACGTTCGACCCGATGAGACGACGTGGACGTGGACGCTCAAGCAGATCAATCGGAACTTAGTCATGGTAGGCGAAGAAGGAGGGAACTTGTTATTTATAAGAGGAATCGATGGTTATCGCGTCGAACCGTTAGGAAACGGCTACCGGATTCAGTGGACCGACTCGATCGGCCCGCGGGAGAAGTCCGTGATGTGCATGCGCTCGGGTTCTTCGTCATCTCTACGTTAGTCCTCTTGACGTGGCTATTAGCTGCAGCTTTGTTTTGGTATACTGATATCGAACGAAGCACGGAACGTCTGACGCTCGAAATTTTGGCGATTCGCTTCGAATCCCATCTCATGGTCGCCAAACATTCGTGCCAGACAGAAGCAGAGATCATCGTCAAACCGACCGGTACGATTTTCTGCCGACCGCTCGGGCCAGGGACGACGGAGGTCGAGATCCGGTTGAAGACGGGAGAAAAGCATAAAGAGGTGATTTATTTCGATGACTAGACCGTTTTACATCATCGGGTTTATGGGTACAGGTAAATCAAGCTTAAAACGATATCTTGAAAAATCGAATCATGTCATCGATTTGGATGAAGCGCTCGAACGGCATCTTGGGATGGGTTTACCTGCTTATTTCGCCCGACACGGTGAGAGCGCGTTTCGGGCCGAAGAGACGGCGATGCTTCGAAACGTTCATGCGGACTATATCGTGACAGGTGGAGGAATCGTCGAGCGCTCAGAAAATATCGAATGGATGCGGCGGCATGGGCGCATCGTTGCCCTTGAGTTGCCGTTCGAACTGTGTTGGGGGCGCATTAAAGACTCGGACCGCCCGCTCGTGCAACTTGGTAAAAGGAGCGTCGAGGCGCTATACGAGCGCAGGCGTCCGCTTTACGCTTACGCCGATGTGACAATCGACGCCTCATTGAGCTCGGAAGCGATTGCTTGTGAACTAGATCGGTTGAAGGAGGAAGACAGATGATTTGGATTAATCTTGGTATTATCGTGCTCGCACTCGTCGGGCTAGGTGGATACGGATTTTTATTGTATCGGAACAAAATGAAGACCGATCTGCGCCGTGTGAAACGGTTGACGGAACGGTTTACGATTCGAATGAATGTGATTCAAGGCTTGGTCGGTGAGATCAAACAGCACATCGACACGGTCAACGCATCGGTGAAGCAAATGAAGGCTTATTCGGTTAAAGTGAAAGACGAATCGCTCGAACTGAAACAGGCAACGGTCGGCCTTACGAAGGAAATTAAGCGGACCGCTGGAATCGATCGTTCAGGCGTTTCCACTGAGACTGAAATATGAAATAATGAGGATGAAAACGTTTTCGTTTTCAATCCTCTTTATTTTTGCCCATTTTTGCTAGGCAGCGCGTCAAAAAATTGATAGAGTGGAATAGAAAACGAAATATTTCATCAAATGGATTAATTACGTTCGGGATTGGGGGATATTATGGAGAAGTTAACGTTGAAACGTACGCCTTTGTACGACCTGATTTCTACGAAGGCGAAGATGGTGGATTTTGCGGGGTTTGAGATGCCCATCATGTTCTCGTCAATCAAAGAAGAGCATCAAGCGGTTCGGGAGCGGGTTGGCATGTTCGATGTATCGCACATGGGGGAAATTCGGATTGAAGGTCCGGACGCGTTCGAAAACGTCCAACGTCTTGTGACGAATGACGTCTCGAAGCTGAATATCGGGCAAGCGCAATACAACTTGTTTTGTTTACCTGACGGCGGGGTCGTCGACGACCTGCTCGTCTATCGGCTCGATGAAGACGCGTATTGGCTCGTCGTCAACGCCTCGAATATTGAAAAAGACGTGGCCCACGTCCGTCGATACGTATCAGGGGACGTCACTGTGACTGATGAATCGGATGCGTACGGTCAAATCGCGATCCAAGGTCCGATTGCAGAAACAGTACTCGGACGAATCACGGACTTACCGCTACATGAGATCAAGTTCTTCCGGTTTTTGAGCGGCGACGTTGCCGGTGTACCAGCAATCGTCTCGCGGAGTGGCTATACAGGTGAGGATGGGTTCGAAGTATACGCCCGGGCCGAAGATGTCGCGAAGATTTGGACTGCGCTCGAAGCAGAACAAGTGACGCCGTGCGGGCTCGGTTCACGTGACACGCTCCGTTTTGAAGCTTGTCTGCCGCTGTACGGGCATGAGTTAGACGAGACGGTGACGCCGTTCGAGGCCAACTTGAACTTTGCGGTCAAGCTCGATACCGACTTCGTCGGGAAAGATGCCCTCGTCAAACAAAAAGAAGATATTCCGCGCCGTCTGATCGGCTTGAAGCTACTCGGCCGCGGGATTGCCCGACAAGGTGCGCCCGTCTTGTTTGACGGCGAGACGATCGGCGTCGTCACGACGGGAACGATGCCGCCGACCGTCAACGAATCGATCGCTTGGGCCCGGATCGATCGCCGGTTTGTCGAACAATCAAACTTCATCGTCGAAGTTCGGGGCAAACAAATAGAAGCCGAACGTGTGCCGACACCGTTCTATAAACGTAAATGATACAGGGGGATTCAGAATGAACAGAATGGAATTTCGTTATTTACCGATGACCGAGCAAGACGAACGCGATATGCTCCAGACGATCGGTGTCGAATCGATCGAAGATTTGCTTGAAGATATCCCGGCCACGCTCCGGGAGACGGCATCGTTATCTGCCATCGGCGCTCCGCTCCCAGAAGTCGATCTTGTCCGCCACATGACGAAGCTTGCCGAGAAGAACCTTCACACGAAATCACATCCGAGTTTTCTAGGAGCCGGCATGTACGACCACTTGTCGCCAAGCGTCATGAACCATATGTTGCTCCGTTCTGAGTTTTACACGGCGTATACGCCGTATCAACCTGAAATTTCACAAGGTGAACTGCAAGCGATGTTCGAGTTCCAGACGATGATTTGTGAACTGACGGGGATGGACGTCGCCAACTCGTCGATGTATGACGGCATTACCGCACTCGCGGAAGCGACTTACCTCGCGAGCGCTCATACGAAGAAGAAACGTGTCATCGTCTCCGGTGCTGTTCACCCGGAAGCGAAAGACGTCATCCGCACATACGCGGATGGACCGGGACTTTCGGTTGAATATACGCATGTTGCGGCCGGCGTGACGGATTTGACGGACGTCGATTTGACGGACGCCTCGTGTCTCGTCGTTCAGTACCCGAACTTCTACGGTCGCGTCGAGGACTTGGCGACGCTCGCGAAAGCGGCCCATGATGCCGGTGCGCTCTTTGTCGTATCGAGCAACCCGCTCGCACTCGGTATTTTAGAGTCTCCTGGTGCGCTCGGGGCCGATATCACGGTCGGCGATGCCCAACCGTTCGGGATCCCGCAAAGTTTCGGTGGTCCATCGTGTGGCTACTTCGCCGTCAAAAAGGCGCTCATGCGTAAACTGCCGGGTCGTCTCGTCGGTCAGACGGTCGACGAGGACGGGAAACGCGGCTTCGTCTTGACGCTACAGGCACGGGAACAGCATATCCGCCGCGATAAAGCGACATCGAACATCTGCTCGAACCAGGCGCTCAATGCGCTCGCCGCCTCGATCACGATGTCCGCGCTCGGGAAATATGGGATTCGTGACATGGCCGTCCGCAACATTCAAACGGCCCACTATATGAAAGAAGCACTGAAGTCGGCCGGTTACCCGATCATCGACGAAGGACCGATGTTCAACGAGTTCGTCGTCGATTTCGGTACCGATGCCGAAACCGTGTCACGCCGCTTGCTTGACAATGGCATCATCGGTGGATTGCCGCTCGGAACGTATGATGCTGATCGTCAAACACAGATGTTGCTATGTGCGACCGAACTGCGCACGAAAGAAGAGATTGACGGATTTATTGAAGTGGTTGGGGGGACGAACTGATGCAACACGAACAAACGCTCATTTTTGAAGTGTCACGTGCCGGACGGACCGGTTATAACTTGCCGACACCGACCGTGCCAGAAGTTGATATCGAGGCGCTGTTACCGGCGTCGATGATTCGTCAAGAGGCGGCCGAACTGCCGGAAGTGTCGGAACTAGATGTCGTTCGTCACTATACGTCGCTGTCGACGCGGAACCATGGTGTCGATTCCGGCTTCTATCCGCTCGGATCATGTACGATGAAATACAACCCGAAAGTGAACGAAGATATGGCACGTCTGCCTGGGTTCGCCCACATCCACCCGCTCCAACCGATCGAATCGGTGCAAGGGGCGCTCGAGATGATGGTCGACCTTCAAGACCAGCTCGCTGAAATCACAGGGATGGACGAAGTGACGCTCCAACCGGCAGCCGGTGCCCACGGGGAATGGACCGGACTCATGTTGATCAAAGCGTTCCACCAGCATAACGGCGATATGAATCGGACGAAAGTACTCGTCCCAGACTCGGCGCACGGAACAAACCCGGCCTCGGCCGTCGTCGCCGGATTCGAGACGATCACGGTCAAATCGGATGAGCGGGGACTTGTCGACCTCGCTGACTTAAAGGCGAAAGTCGGGGACGACACGGCAGCACTCATGCTCACGAACCCGAACACGCTCGGTTTGTTCGAGGCGGACATCCTTGAAATTGCCAAAGTCGTCCATGAGGCAGGCGGTAAACTGTACTACGACGGGGCCAACTCGAACGCGATTCTAGGGATCGCCCGTCCTGGTGATATGGGCTTTGACGTCGTCCACTTGAACTTGCACAAGACGTTCACAGGACCGCACGGCGGCGGCGGCCCGGGCTCGGGACCGGTCGGCGTCAAGCGCGACTTGATCCCGTACTTGCCGACACCGATCGTAAAAAGAGTGGATTCAGGTTTTACGCTCGATTACGATCGCCCACAGTCGATCGGACGCATCAAACCGTTCTATGGAAACTTCGGCATCAACGTACGCGCCTACAGCTACATTAAGACGATGGGCGCCGAAGGGCTGACGCGTGTCTCGCGCGAAGCAGTGTTGAACGCCAACTACATGTTCGCCCGTTTGAAGGACGCGTTCGATGTGCCGTACGACACGTACTGCAAGCACGAATTCGTCTTGTCGGGTAAACGTCAAAAAGCACTCGGTGTCCGTACGCTCGACATCGCCAAACGATTGCTCGACTTCGGATACCATCCGCCGACGATCTACTTCCCGCTCAACGTCGAGGAGTGCATCATGATCGAGCCGACCGAGACGGAATCGAAAGAGACGCTCGACGCGTTCTGTGACGCGATGCTCCAAATCGTCAAAGAGGCAGAAGAGAATCCGGAAATCGTTCAGACGGCGCCGCACACGACGGTCGTCAAACGACTCGACGAGACGCTCGCTGCCCGTAAGCCGGTATTGAAGTATGAGCGACGCCAACCATCGTCAATCAACTAAGCCAAAACCCGCTCGCAATTCGCGAGCGGGTTTTTGATTTGTGCCAAGATGAGTGGTTGTGACGATTGTATGAACTAAAAAATGTCTTAAATGTGAATAGTCGAACAAGTGTGTAGACTTGAAACTATATAACTAGCAAACTAGTTATATAAGAGGAGGTGATGAAGATGGAATGGACTTTGAAAACAGACGAAGAACTTCGCGAATCCTTACGTATCTGTCAATTTGATGAGGGAGAGCTCGAGCGACAAGCCGCCTTCCATAAAGGACTGGCAGATCCAACTCGGTTAAAGATCGTCCGCCTGTTAGGCATAGCCCCGATGTGCTTATGTGAACTGTCGAGCGCGCTCGAGGTGCCGAACTCTACGTTGACACATCACCTCCGTTTGCTAGAGCGTGGTGAAGTCATTCGCTCGACACGCTTGGGACGGAACACCGTTTTCCAATTGACAGAGAAAGAAGTGGGTGAACATGTTTGATCGGATTGGAGACTTTATCGCATACGACGTCCTTGATCTAAGTGGCCGTTTCGGTGAAGCTGTACAATTTTTCGTGATGGACGTCGTGAAAATAACCGTGCTGATGAGCATTATGATTTTTGTGATCGGATATATTCGCAGTTATTTCCCTGTAGAAAAAGTTCGCGACTATTTGAGTGGCAAGCGGAAAATTGGCGGATATATTGGTGCCGCTGGTCTAGGCGTCTTGTCACCATACTGTTCCTGCTCGACGATCCCCTTTTTCATCGGGTTCGTGGAAGCGGGTATTCCGCTCGGAATGACGTTCACGTTTCTCATCACGTCACCGATTGTGAATGAAATTTCCATCGTCCTTCTCATCTCGATGTTCGGTTGGAAGATCGCGTTCTTATATGTATTTGCAGGGGTGATGGTCGCATTGTTCGCTGGCCTGCTAATTGAAAAGTTACATCTTGAAAAGTATGTGCAAGACTACGTATATCAAATCAAAAGTCAACAAGTCGCGGTCACGGTTGAGTTATCACAAGCAGATCGTTTAGTGACAGCGCTCAATGGCGTCTATGAGACCGTGAAAAAAGTGGGACCTTATTTATTGATTGGGATTGCAATCGCGGCAGGGTTTCACGGGTTCATCCCGGCCGAGTTCATTATGCGTGTCGCAGGGGGAGATAACTGGTATGGCCCAATCGTTGGAACGTTGATCGGGGTCCCGCTCTATTCCAATGCGATCGGGACGTTGCCAGTCATCGAAGTGCTCGTAGGGAAAGGAATGGCGATCGGAACGGCTCTTGCGTTCATGATGTCGACCGTCGCTTTGTCTGTACCTGAAGGTCTACTGTTGAGCCGAGTGTTGAAGAAAGAGCTCGTCATCATTTTCTTTGTCATTGTGACGTTAGGGATCACGGTAATTGGTTACTTATTCAACTTTATACTATGAGGAGGAGTCGAACATGAACATAAAAATTTTAGGGACCGGGTGTCGCAATTGCAAAACGCTGGAGCAAAATGTCGTAGAAGCGCTACGATTAACTGGGAAGACGGCGACGGTTGAAAAAGTGACGGACATCGAGCAAATCATGTCGTATGGAATTATGAGCACGCCTGGCCTCGTCGTCAATGAGGAAATCAAATCGGTAGGGAAAGTTTTAGCACCGAAATCAATCGCTAAATTCTTTTGAACGTTCAATCAAACAAGCGTTGCCCCAACGAATGTTGGAGCAACGCTTGTTTGTGAGGGTCAGTCTTTTTTGACTTTCCCTTTCCAGTTTTTAAATCCGCCTTCAAGCATATAGATGTCGGTGTAGCCATTTTTCATGAGCAGTTTGGCCGCCTGGTTCGTACGTGACTTGCCTTGGCAGTACATGAGGATCGGTTGATCTTTCCGTAGCTCTTTCATTCGAAGTTTCATCTGGCCGACCGGGATATTACGGGCCCCGATGATGTGGCCTCCCTTGTACTCGTTCGGTTCACGGACGTCGATCAATTGTCCTTTGCGGAGCGAAGCGCGAAATTCTTCTTGTTTCATTTTTTTCAAACCACGAGCCGGCATGAAGCGCCAGACGATATATGCGATGAGCGCAGCCCAGAGGATGATGACGAGGATTGTTTCGATTCCCATTGATGTTCTCCCTTTCTCTATTAAGTTTCACCAACATTCATTATAAAGAATTTAAGGTCATGAGACAATGATTGACTAGACGATTTGCCCGTTCTGCTTTCGGTTTTACACGGGTTACGCTAAAATGGAGATTGGAGAACGGAACATAAGGGGAGGCTACGCCCATGCCGACACCGAGTATGGAAGACTACTTAGAACGAATCTACTTACTGATGGTCGAGAAAGGATACGCTCGTGTATCTGATATCGCCGAACATTTAGGGGTGCATCCCTCCTCAGTCACGAAAATGGTGCAAAAGTTAGACCGGGAAGGTTATTTGGTATATGAAAAATACAGAGGCCTGATGTTGACGAATAAAGGGCAGAAAATCGGCAAGCGGCTCGTCGAGCGGCATACGATGCTCGAGTCGTTCCTACGGCTGATCGGGGTCGATGAAGCGCACGTCTATGAGGATGTTGAAGGCATCGAACATCATTTGAGCTCGAACACGCTCGACTGCATGACCCAATTCGTCGAATTCTTCGAAGACAAACCTGAGCTGATGGAGCAGTTTCGACAGTTTCAAGAACTGAATATGACACGGGATGAGTGAAATCGACCGCGATCCGATCGTTGAATCGGATGGTGGTCTTTTTTTAGGCATTCGAAGCGAAAGCCGAACATTAACATCGTTTTATTGAATTAAAGTCTATTTTTAGGGTGATTGTATGATAGAATGGTTGCTGGATAGATAAATGAGGGGGTGACGGCGAACAATCGCCGACAAATGAACATTCAAATCAAAGGGAAGTTATTTGATGAAGCACAGATTAAACAGCGCGTCGCTGAACTCGCGGAACAGATCGAACGTGATGCGGCCGGGACGCCGATCGTCCTCGTCCCCGTGTTAAAAGGTTCACTCGTGTTCGCCGCTGATTTGATGCGACAGATGAAAGGGAGCGTCCAACTGGACACGGTCGCGACTTCGTCTTACGGGAAAAAGTCGGTCTCGAGCGGGAACGTCCAACTTCGGAAAGACCTCGACCTCGACGTCGAAGGGAAATATGTCGTCATTATCGAGGACATCATCGATACCGGCCAGACGCTCAAGTTTTTGTGTCAGCATATGAAGCTGCATCAACCGGGAGAGTTGAAAATTTGCACGTTGCTCGATAAACCGGCCCGTCGCCTCGTCCAACTTGACGCGGATTATGTCGGATTCGAGATTCCAGATGAGTTCGTCATCGGGTACGGCATCGACTACGCGGAACAATACCGCAACTTACCGTATATCGGATTTGTCGAGACAGACTAAAAGGAGCGCCTCTCGAGGCGCTCCTTTTACATGTTCGCTTTCTTTTTCTTCTTGCCTTTTTTCCCTTCGATGACGGTCAGGTGAGGGGCGTCGCTGCGATGGACGCTCGTGCGCTTCGACAGTTTGGTGACGTTCGAGCCTGGTTTGGTGTTCTTTTTCTTAGCGGCCGCTGCGGACGGTTTGACTTTAGGGCTATTGCCCGGTCGCGCCATCCGTTTTTTCGACGCTTGCGCGGTCTTCCGGTAACGCACGTCCTCGGCCGAAATTTTAGGAGCCATGAAGACCCGGTAAATCACGTAAAAGATTAACCCGAAAATACCGATGAAGAGTAGCTGTCTGAACAATCGACCAGGATCGGTCGCTAACATATGTCCGACTCCGATGAAGCCTAAGATGAACACGATGGTCGCCGCGGTCGAGCCGATTCTTTGTCTGATCATGGTGTTTTCCTCCTCTTTATCCCTCTCTTTGGACGTCCGGTTGACCGAGTTCGGAACGTTCCCACGTCTCGAACGCTTCGATGGCGACGCGAATCTGCTCGTCGTTCGGTTCTCGCGTCGTTAATAGTTGCAATGAAAGTCCTGGTTTACCGAGCACGGATAAAAACCGATGCTCCCGGAAGCGATTGGTGAATTGAAGCACCTCGAACGAGATGCCGATGACGACCGGCAACAGTGCGATCCGGCTGACGAGCCGGACCCAAAGTGGGTCGATCGGGACGACCATATAGACGCCGATGCCGACAAAAACGGTGAACAGGATGAAGCTTGAACCACACCGATAGTGGAGGCGTGAGCTTGAACGGACGTTATCAACGGTGATCGGTCGTCCGGATTCGTAGCAGTTGATAACTTTATGCTCGGCGCCATGATATTGGAAGACGCGTCTGATGAGCGGGGTCAATGAAATCAAGTATAGGTAGCTGAGCAGTAATACTAGTTTAATTCCCCCTTCGAGCAGGTTTTGAATCACGTGACCGGACAGTGCGGGCACGTTTTGGAACATAGCGGCAAGGAGCGCCGGGGTGACGTTGAAGATCAATTTGCCGAAGATGTAAGAAATGACACCGACGATGGCGATCATGATGACCATGAGGATGTTTTGCTTTTGCTCTGGCTTCTCCGTGACGTCTTCGCTCGGGTCGACGTCATAGCGATCGCTCGCGAAGTTCATGTGGGCTGAGCCGTTCTTTAACGACTCGTATAAAGCGACGATGCCACGAAGGAACGGGACTTTTTTCAACGATTGGACCCACGGGACGAGGAGTCGAGGCTGTTTGAACGTCTCGATCGATCCGTCTTTACGCCGGATGGCCGAGGCGCTCTCGGTGCGTCCTTGGAACATGACGCCTTCGACGAGTGCTTGACCGCCGACGGGGATCAACTTTTTATTTTTCATAGGTTCTCCTCGATTCTGACAAGTATATAGTTGAATTATAACGTGATTCGATCGAAAAACGAAACCTCAGGTGACGCAATTATCGCTCTTCGCATAAATTTGTTACAATAAGAAAGACTTGACGAATGAGGGGGAAGGCTTGTGCATATACTTGTCTTGAATGGACCGAATTTGAACTTGCTAGGTAAACGGGAACCGGATGTGTACGGGGATGTCTCGCTGAAAGGCTTGACAGCAGAACTGTTGCTCGAAGCACCGGGAGATGTTCGTCTCACGTTCATCCAGTCCAATCATGAAGGTGAGCTGATCGATGCGCTGCATGAGGCGTATGATTACGCGGGCGTGATCTTGAACGCCGGGGCGTATACGCATACGTCGATTGCATTGCGGGACGCGATTGCCGCTATTTCAGCCCCGGTCGTCGAAGTACATATCTCGAACGTGCATGCCCGTGAGTCGTTTCGTCACGAATCGAAACTTGCCGGTGTCTGCCTCGGCGTCATCAGCGGCTTCGGATTGACGAGCTATACGCTCGCGTTGCATGCACTCATCGAACATTGGAGGAATCGACATGATTGAACGCGTCAACAAGCTACAAGCTCAGTTAGAAATGAACGGGATCGATGGATTGCTCGTGACGAAACGAGAGAACATTCGTTACTTGTCTGGGTTTACCGGGTCGAGTGGGGTCATTTTGATCACAGCGAAGGCGGCGAGTTTCATCACGGACTTCCGCTATACCGAGCAGGCAGCTAGCCAAGTAACCGGTTATGACATCATCGAGCTCGAAACATCGCTCATCAAGTCGGTGTCTGACATCGCGAGCCGAGAAGGGGTGAAGCGTCTCGGAATCGAACAAGATGACATGACGGTCGGGACGTATCGGACGTATGAAAAAGAGGTAGCGGCTGAACTGGTCGAGACGTCAGGGATCGTGGAAAAGCTGCGCTTGATTAAGGACGAGGCAGAGATTAAGATAATGAAGGAAGCTGCGGCGATTGCTGATGCGGCGTTTGCCCACATCCAGACGTTCATTCGCCCGGGACGCACTGAGAAAGAAGTCGCCAATGAGTTGGAGATGTTTATGCGCGGCCAAGGTGCGGATTCGTCTTCATTCGATATGATCGTCGCCTCTGGTCATCGTTCGGCATTGCCGCACGGTGTGGCCAGTGACAAAGTCATCGAAGCCGGTGAACTCGTGACGCTCGACTTTGGAGCGTACTACAAAGGGTACTGTTCGGATATTACGCGTACGCTCGCAGTCGGTGAGATCTCAGACAAATTGCGCGAGATTTATGACACGGTGTTGCGTGCCCAACTGGCAGGCGTGGAAGGGACTCGGGCCGGTATCACTGGCATCGAGGCTGACGCGTTGACGCGTGACGTCATCAAAGAAGCCGGGTACGGCGAGTACTTCGGCCACTCAACCGGTCACGGACTCGGAATGGAAGTACATGAGGCGCCAGGGTTGTCGTTCCGGTCTGACACGGTGCTCGAACCTGGGATGGTCGTCACAATCGAGCCTGGGATCTACATCGCCGGCATCGGTGGCTGCCGTATCGAGGATGATGTCGTCATCACGAAGGATGGAAATGTCCGTCTCACGCAGTCGCCAAAAGAGTTAATCACGATCGAGGCTTGAGTCTCAGCTCATTTTTAGGAGGAAATCACTATGGTATCAGTAAACGATTTAAAGACAGGGTTAACAGTCAAAACATCAGATGGTTCGATTTGGCAAGTCATCGAGTTCCAACACGTCAAACCAGGTAAAGGCGCAGCGTTCGTTCGTACGAAAATGCGCAACTTGCGTTCTGGCGCGATTCAAGAGACGACGTTCCGGGGCGGCGAGCGGGTCGAACGCGCCCACATCGAACGTAAAAAAATGCAGTATTTGTATCCGATGGGCGACACGTACGTCTTCATGGATACGGAATCGTATGAGCAGCTCGAATTGACGGGCGAGCAAGTGAAAGCGGCGCTTCCGTTCATGCTCGAGAACATGGAAGTGAGCATCGCTGATTATAACGGTGAGATCCTCGGGATCGAACTTCCGACGACGGTCGTCTTGACGATCACAGAAGCTGACCCAGGTGTTAAAGGGGATACGGCGTCGAACGTCAAAAAGAACGCTACGGTCGAAACTGGCCATATCATTCAAGTCCCGCTCTTCATCGAGCCAGGTGAAAAAGTGACGGTCGACACACGTACCGGCGACTTCATGGGACGTTATAACGGGTAATACGAGCAGTGTCCATTCAAACGAATGGGCACTTTTTTTGTCGTTGCATTCACTGGTCTGACCAGTTATAGTAGAGTAGAGATTAGTACCAGGTATAAATAGGGGGTTTATTTCATGCAAATCGATCATATTAAAGAGCTGATTGAACTGCTCGACCAGACGTCTATCCATGAGATGGAGCTCGAGACGTCCGAGTTCAAACTGTCATTAAAAAAAGAAACGGCGCAGCAAATCGTCGCGAGCACACCGCTTGCTCAACCGATTACTGCTCCGTTATCTGCACCAGCCGTAGAAGAGAGCGAAGCGCCTCAAGCGGAAGTGAGCAACTTACGTACCATCACATCACCGATGGTCGGAACGTTTTATTCACGCCCGGCCCCGGATAAAGACTCGTACGTCAAAGTAGGCGACCGTGTCGAGACGGGTCAGGTCGTCTGTATATTAGAAGCGATGAAACTGTTCAACGATGTCGAGGCCGAAATCAGCGGGGAAGTCGTTGAAATCCTCGTCGCCGACGGCGATCTAGTCGAATATGGCCAAGCGCTCTTTAGCGTGAAGTGAGGGTGCTATGAAATTACTCATTGCAAACCGCGGCGAGATCGCGGTACGAATCATTCGGGCAGCCAAAGAAATGAATATCCCGACAGTCGCCGTCTTTTCGGAGGCAGATCGTGAGTCGTTGCACGTTCGTCTCGCGGACGAGGCGTATTGTATCGGGCCGAACCCGTCGAAAGACTCTTATTTGAATATCCCGAACATCTTGTCGGTCGCTTGTGCGGTCGATGCGACGATGATCCATCCTGGGTATGGATTTTTGGCAGAAAATGCCGAGTTCGCCGAGATGAGTGAAGCGTGCGGGATCCAGTTCGTCGGTCCGAGCAGCTATGCGATTCGGAAGATGGGCATTAAAGATGAAGCGAAGCGGACGATGATCGAGTCAGGTGTTCCTGTCGTCCCGGGATCGAGCGGTGTCGTGACGGATGATGAGGCGATTGAACTCGCTCGAGAAATCGGTTATCCGGTCATCATCAAGGCGACGGCCGGAGGCGGCGGACGCGGGATTCGTGTCGCTTTCGACGAAGAAGAGCTCATCAAAGGACTCGTCGCGACCCGTAAAGAAGCGAAACAAGCTTTTGGGAACGGCGACGTCTATTTAGAGAAATATATCGAATCGTTCCGTCACGTCGAGGTGCAAGTGCTCGCTGACCAGTATGGGAACGTCATTCATTTAGGAGAACGGGACTGCACGATCCAACGCCGGATGCAGAAACTGATCGAGGAGGCCCCGTCGCCTGCGATCGACGAGGCGACGCGCCAAGCGATGGGAGAAGCGGCCGTCAAAGCGGCGAAAGCGATCCAATACTCGAGCGCCGGGACGATCGAATTTATTTACGTCCCTGAATCGAACGAGTTTTACTTTATGGAAATGAACACGCGAATCCAAGTCGAGCATCCGGTCACGGAGATGATCACCGGCTTTGATCTCGTCCAAGCGCAACTTGAAGTCGCGCTCGGGCATCCGCTCGCCATCTCACAGGCCGATATCGTCTTTAGCGGCCACTCGATCGAATGCCGCATTAACGCCGAAGACCCGTTCACCGACTTCCGTCCGATGGCCGGCAAGATCGATCAATATATCGTTCCAGGAGGAATGGGTGTGCGGGTCGACAGCGGACTGTTCGCAGGTGCCGTCATCCCGCCGTTCTATGACTCGATGGTGGCGAAGTTGATCGTCCACGCCCCTACGCGCGAGGAAGCGATCGCGAAGATGCTCCGTGCCCTTGACGAGTTCACGGTGTCGGGTATTCATACGACGATTCCGTTCCATCAACAAGTCATGGCGCACGAACATTTCCGTAACGGTGCGTTCGACACGAAATTTGTCGAAAAAGAAATGATACTGACGAAATGAGTCGAACAAGGAAGCCCGAACATTATTTCGGGCTTCCTTGTTTTTTGTACTGAATTTGTGAGTGCTTTATGCTAAACTATCACAGTCAACAACCCGCCACTTAACGCCTTGACGGTCCGTTTGAGGTGGGGGCTTGCGTCCATCGAGGACTCGACGGCGCCTCTACCCTCGTAGAGTACGGTTACGCTCGTTCCTGCCCGGTAGTGCGGACGGCGCTCATGCGCCTCCTACCTTCGCGTGGCGGAACATCGGGACGGTTGACCTCGCCCCTTCCATGGGGGTCATGCTCCCGTGGCACCTGTACCGATGTGTTCGATGCCTTTCCGATGCAGGTTCATCGCGCCGACGCGGTCATCATTCGATCGGTACCGGCAGTTCTTGCATTGGAACGTGTGCAGCTTCTTGTCCCGGTTCGCCTTCTCGGTGTGCCCGCATGTCGGACAGGTCTGGGAGGTGTGTCTCGGGTCGACGACGATCACCTTCTGACCGTTCAGTGCGGCCTTGTACTCGAGCATGCGACGGAACTGGTAGAACGCCCACGACACGGAGACGTAGCGGTTTCTCGCCCGCACCTTCTCTGTGGCGGCATGGATGCCGGTCAGGTCCTCCAACACGAACAGCGTGCCCCTCGGGTATCGGTCGACGAGTGCCTTCGTGACCTGATGGTTCACATCGGTCACATAACGGTTTTCTCTCGAGCCGAGCTGTCTCAGCCGCTTGCAGGCCGATGGGGTCTGCCGTCGTTGGAGCTGTTCGCGGGTGGCTTTAAACGTGCCTCGCTTGTGCTTCACCATTCTTCCGTCGTAGAAGGTGGTCTCGCCCTGGCTGTCGTACGTGACCGCCAGGAAGTTGATGCCGAGGTCCACACCGACGATGTTTGTGACGCAAGCGTCGTCGAGTTCGGGGAACGCCTTCGTCACGGGGATGTGCAGGAACCATTTCTCGTGTTTGTGCACCAGTTTGGCTGTGCCGAACCGCCACGTCCCGTTGAAGTACTGCCTCATGCCCTTACGCGCATAGTCCAGCTTGATCCGTCCGTCCAGCGTGTTCACGCTGAACCGGTCCTGGGTGAGCGAGTAGTCGCGGTTCCAGACGAGGTCGTATTCGGGACGCTTGAACTCCACACGGGACCACGCGTGCCCGTTCGACTTCGCCGACTTGTACCGAGCGATCACCGTCTTCATGACCGACTGGGCCATCTGGCTCTTCAGGCCGAACCGTTGCCGGAGCTCGGCATAGTGCGAGTCGTTGAGGCTCGCCTGGTTCAGGTCCCTCGTCTCGAAGACGTGTCCCGACAGCCAGTCACAAGCCGACCGGTATGCGTCCATCGTTGCCCTCAGGATAGCCGCTTGAGGGGGCGGGACGAAGAGTTGGACCTTCGCAGTGATGGTGGACATTGGGTTCACCGCCTTTCACTAGAGATAATATTTTTTTCCCGTAGAGAACAGTTTACAAACGAACAACCGGAGAGGATGGGCAAGAGATGAGGCCGGTATCGATAGCGACGTTGTCTGCCAAAACGGACATGCGTGATTCAGTCCCGGCGGCAATTTCTCCCCCACTTATCGTCGGGCTGTGCCCGGAGCACGATTGAAGTAGGGGTATCCTTGCCGATTAAAGATGAAAGCAAGCAAAAGGAGAGTATCTGAATGAAACGTCATGAAGCACGGGAAAAAGCGATTCAAACGCTTTTTCAAATCGAAGTATCAAAACTTGAGGTAGACGAGGCTATCGAATTTGCCCTTGATGGCATGGACTCTGATCCATTCTACGAACAACTCGTCGTTGGAACGTTGGAGAAGAAAGATGAGATTGACGAATTGCTCATCGAAAACTTGAAAAACTGGAGACTCGACCGTCTCGGAAATGTCGAGCGGACGATTCTCCGCATGGCGACGTACGAGTTGCTCTACGTCGAGACGATTCCGGACAAAGTCACGATCAACGAGGCGGTCGAACTCGCCAAATCGTTCGCCGATGAAGAAGCGGCCAAGCTCGTCAACGGCGTGCTCGGTAACATCATTAAAGCGTAAGCGAAGACAAGCACACGGTCTGTTAAACAAATAGAGAAGACACCACACCAACTACAGAGAAACCTAAGACAATGGGGGATGAGAGAGATGGCAGTAGTGATCGACGGGAAACAAATCGCAGCATCGTATCGGGAAACGTTGAAAGATCAGGTGACAGCTCTTCGGGCGCGCGGCATCACCCCGAAATTAAAAGTCATTTTAATCGGGGACGACCCAGCGAGCCACAGTTACGTTCGCGGGAAAGAGCGAGCGGCCAAAGAGATTGGCATCGACTCGCAAATACTTCGATTTGATGAAGACATGACCGAGGCAGAGTTACTAAAGCTGATTGATTTATTGAATGACGATCATGAGGTGCACGGGATTCTCGTCCAACTTCCGTTACCGAACCATATCGATGAATCCCGCGTCATCATGCGGATTTCTCCAGAAAAAGACGTCGATGGCTTCCATCCGGAGAACGTCGGGAAAATGATGCTCGGTCTTGACACGCTGTTGCCGTGCACGCCGCACGGGATTTTACACCTCGTCAAAACGCAGACCGACCTCGTCGGGAAGCATGTCGTCGTCGTCGGGAGAAGCCAGATCGTCGGCAAACCGGTCGGCATGCTGTTTTTGAACGAGTCGTCGACTGTCACGTATTGCCATTCGAAGACGGCTGACCTCGGAGCGATGACGAGACAGGCCGATATTTTGATCGTCGCGGTCGGACGGGCCGGACTCGTCACGGCCGACATGGTCAAACCAGGTGCGATCGTCATCGACGTCGGTGTCAACCGTGTCGACAATCGTCTCGTCGGGGATGTCGACTATGAAGGTGTCAAAGACGTGGCGAGCGCCATCACGCCTGTACCTGGCGGCGTCGGACCGATGACGATCACGATGCTCATGCATAACACGGTCGAGGTCGCTTCGCGTGGCTAATCCGATTCAAGTGTCCGAAGTCGTCCGTTACGTCAAACGACAGCTTGACGACGATCCGATTTTACAACAAATCGCGGTCGTCGGTGAGATCTCGAACTTTAAACGTTACGCTTCGGGTCATTGCTATTTCACGTTGAAAGATGAGGCGTCTCGTATGAAAGCCGTCATGTTTTCACGTGACGCCAGAACGCTCACGTTCGAACCGACAGACGGGATGAACGTCGTCGTCGTCGCGCGCGTGACGATGTACGAGGCGACGGGTGACGTTCAGCTGTACGTTGAACTGATGCGTCAAGACGGTGTCGGTCTATTGTTTGAACGTTACGAGGCGAGAAAACGCGAACTCGAAGCGAAGGGGTGGTTCGACGCGGAACGGAAGCGTTCGCTCCCGGCCTTCCCTGAACGAATCGGGATCATTACGTCCCCCAAAGGTGCTGCCTTGCACGACATCGCGACGACACTGCGGCGCAGGGCGCCACACGTAGCCATCACATTCGCCCCGGTTGCCGTCCAAGGTGACTTGGCGGCCCCGCAAGTGGCGAGTGCGATTCGCTGGATGAACGAACGGACGGACTGTGACGTCTTGATCGTCGGCCGGGGCGGCGGCTCGATCGAGGAACTGTGGGCGTTCAACGAAGATATCGTCGTTGAAGCGATTTACAACTCGACGATTCCGGTCATCTCGGCCGTCGGTCACGAAACCGACTTCACACTTGCCGATTTCGTCGCCGACTTACGTGCGGCCACACCGACGGCTGCGGCGGAACTCGCGACGGCGACGATCGATGCGCAGCGAAAAGACGTCGAGCGTTTGACGATGCAGTTGCAGCGTTCCGTCACGAATCAAATGACAGCTGTGCGCGACCGGCTCGAACGGGCGGCGAACAGCTACGGGTTGAAGTCGCCGCGGTTCACGCTCTCACAAAAGCGGGACCGGTTCGCTCAGGCTGAGATCCGTCTCGAGCAAGGTGTCACCAAACAACTGACGTTCGCCCGCCATCGTCTCGCTCAATCGCAGCAGCGGCTCGATGTCCGGAATTTGGCTCGGGCACTGCGGACGAACGATGAACGGTACCGTCAATTTGAAGGACGACTGAACCGGATTCGGCCGCTCGAACGGCCGACCGAACGCTTTGCCGCGCAGGTCGGCAGGTTGCATGCGGTCAGCCCGCTCGCGGTCCTATCCCGAGGCTATACGCTTACCGAGCAAGACGGGACGTACGTGAAAGATGTCAAACAACTACATGACGGAGTCGTGACGATCCGTTTCCGTGACGGTCATGCCGTCGCGGAAGTGAAGGAGAGACATTATGGCGAAGAAACAAGAAGAACAGACGTTTGAGACGGCGCTAGCCCGACTCGAAGACATCGTGGCGAAACTTGAGACTGGAGAAGTCGCGCTTGAAGAAGCGATGACGCTCTATGAGGAAGGTGTTCGTCTGTCGGCGCTTTGTCAGTCAAAATTGACGGCTGCCGAAAAGAAAATGGACGAAATTTTAGAACTGGACGGTACGCTCCGTGACAAAGGAGGCGCCGTATGAGTCAGTTGATGCTCGATGAGTGGAAACGTGCGGTCGAACAGGCGATGAGTCGTCTCGTTGACGACGCGGCCATGCCGAAGCGACTGTTCGAAGCGATGACCTATTCATTAGAGGCAGGTGGGAAACGGATTCGTCCGGCCCTCCTGTACGCCGTCCTCGATACATACGGCCGACCGATTGAACTCGGTCACGAAGCCGCCGTCGCACTCGAGATGGTACATACGTATTCACTCATTCATGACGATTTGCCGGCGATGGACGACGACGATGTCCGCAGAGGCCGCCCGACGAACCATCGTCAGTTTGATGAAGCGACCGCGATCCTTGCGGGCGATGCGCTCTTGACGGACGCATTTCAAGTGATCACCCGCACGCACGCCGCGCCTGAAAAACTAGTGAGTTTGATTTCACGGTTCAGCGAGGCGGCCGGTAGTGCCGGGATGGTAGGTGGACAGCTAGACGATATGCTAGCCGAGAAACGACAACACGTATCGTTAGAGACGCTTCAGTCGATTCATGCCCGCAAGACCGGGGCGCTGCTCGTCTATGCGCTCGAAGCAGGAGCGATTTTGGCCGATGCGTCCGCAAGCGACCAAGCGGCATTGAAGCGTTTCGGAGCGCATCTCGGTGTTGCGTTCCAAATCCAAGATGACATTTTAGACGTCGAAGGCGACGAGGCGTTGATTGGGAAGCGTGTCGGTTCGGATGAAGGGAACGATAAATCGACGTATCCGAAGCTGCTCGGTCTTGACGGTGCGAAACAAGCGCTCGCTCAAGAAGTCGCACAAGCTGAAGCTGCGCTCGCCGAACTGTCGGTCGCTTCACCTCGTTTGCATGAGCTACTTTACTTTGTCGTCAAACGCAATCATTGACTTTAGGTGACACGATGAGCACATCGTGTCACCTTTGTTTTTCTGTATGTATAGCATATATGGACACATTCTTGTAAAATGTAAGGTACGAATCAGTAATACGACAGGAGAAAGGATGGTCATCATGGACCTGACATCCATTCAAGACCCGTCATTTTTAAAGAAAATGTCGGTGACCGAGATCGAAGCGCTTGGCGCAGACATCAGACGGTTCTTGATTGAAAAATTGGCAGAAACGGGAGGGCATCTCGGGCCGAACCTCGGCGTTGTCGAGTTGACGCTTGCCTTGCACCGTGTATTTGACAGTCCGAAAGATCAACTCGTATGGGACGTGGGGCATCAAGCCTATGTCCACAAAATTTTAACGGGACGGACGAACCAGTTCGACACGCTTCGCCAGTATAATGGCTTATGTGGGTTTCCGAAGCGCTGTGAGAGCGAGCACGATGTATGGGAGACGGGGCACAGTTCGACCTCGTTGTCGGCGGCAATGGGGATTGCCATCGCCAACGAGCTAAAAGGACGAGCGAATGATCGCGCCATCGCCATCATCGGAGACGGTGCTCTCACGGGCGGAATGGCGCTCGAAGCACTCAATCACATCGGGGCCGAGAAACAAAACGTCATCGTCATTTTAAATGACAATGAAATGTCGATCGCACCAAACGTCGGGGCGATGCATAATATGCTCGGCCGGATG
This sequence comes from Exiguobacterium sp. SH1S1, assembly GCF_004337245.1. NCBI lineage: Bacteria > Bacillati > Bacillota > Bacilli > Caryophanales > Exiguobacterium > Exiguobacterium sp. SH1S1. The sequence continues at coordinate 203,159 of NZ_SJUZ01000001.1, read as the reverse complement.
CGGGCGTCACGTAAACTGAAGCATGCCCGCGAGGAAGTCGAAGCGCTCATCAAGCACATCCCGATTGTCGGAAGTTCGCTCGAACGCAGTGGCGAACGAGTCAAGTATATGTTGAAGTCGGCACTCATACCGGGTACGTTCTTCGAAGAACTTGGCTTCACTTACTTCGGACCGACGGACGGTCATGATTTGAAAGATTTGCTTGAGACACTCGAGTATGCGAAAAAAATTGATGGACCGGTACTCGTCCATGTCATCACGAAAAAAGGCAAAGGCTATCGCCCGGCCGAACTAGACGGCATCGGGACGTGGCACGGTCTCGGACCGTACAAGATTGAATCTGGTGAAGTCATTAAAGGGAAAGTCAAAGGACCGAGTTATTCAAAAGTCGTTGCCGAAACGATTACGAAAGTCGCGGAGACGGATGAGCGTGTGACGTTGATCACGCCAGCGATGAGCGTCGGTTCGAAACTGGACTGTTTCAACAAGCAATTCCCGGAACGCATGTTTGACGTCGGCATCGCCGAGCAACATGCGGTCACGCTCGCCGGAGGTCAAGCGACACAAGGTCTCAAACCGGTCGTTTCAATCTATTCGACGTTCTTCCAGCGCGCCTATGATCAGCTCGTGCACGATATTTGCCGCCAAAACTTGAACGTCGTCTTCACGATTGACCGGTCGGGCCTTGTCGGCGCCGACGGGGAGACGCACCAAGGCGTGTTCGATATCGCCTTCATGCGCCATGTGCCAAACATTCGGATTTTGATGGCGAAAGATGAGGAAGAATTGCAACATCTCGTCTACACGGCGTTAAAATACGATGATGGACCGATCGCTGTGCGGTTCCCGCGTGGAGAAGGCATCGGTACCCCGATGAGTGAGACGTTGCGTGAACTTCCGCTCGATGAGTGGGAAGTCGTGGCTGACGGGACGGACGTGGCCATCTTGACGTTCGGGCCGCAAGTGCAAGATGCGCTAGAAGTGAGAACGCTCCTCGAAGGACAACGGAGCGTACGGGTCATCAACTGCCGTACGATCAAACCGCTCGACGATGCGATGCTTACCGCGCTCTATGAGGAAGGCATCCCGCTCGTCACGCTCGAAGAGGCCGTTCTTGCCGGAGGGTTCGGAAGCAGTGTGCTCGAGCATGCGAGTGATGCGAGACAGTTCCCGCGCGTCCTTCGTCTAGGGATTCCGGACCGTTATATTGAACATGGCGCGGTCAATCAACTGCTAGAAGAGATCGGGCTCAGACCGTCTCAAATTGCGGAATCGGTAGAGCAGTTCATTCAAATGACAAATCGACAGAATGTGTGAGGAATTATGGAAAAACGAAATAAAACAAGATTAGATGTATTGCTCGTCGATCGCGGATTAGCGGAGACGAGAGAGAAAGCGAAACGGGCCGTCATGGCCGGAATCGTATACAGCGGGACGGAGCGGCTCGATAAAGCCGGCGATAAAGTGTTTGACGACATCCCGCTCGAAGTCAAAGGGCAGACAATGCCTTACGTCGGCCGTGGCGGGCTAAAGCTTGAAAAAGCACTCCAAGTGTTCCCGCTCGACGTCTCCGGGCGTATCGGGATCGATATCGGCTCGTCGACGGGTGGTTTTACCGACTGTGCCCTTCAAAACGGGGCGACGCAAATGTATGCGGTCGACGTCGGTTACAATCAGTTGGCTTGGAAGCTTCGGAGCGACGAACGTGTTGTCGTCATGGAACGGATGAACTTTCGGCACGCAACGAACGAGCAGTTCCCGATTCAACCCGACTTTGCGACGATTGACGTCTCGTTCATCTCGCTTCGGCTGATGATTCCGCCGTTAAAACAAATTTTAAAACCGGACGGTGTCGTCATGGCGCTCATCAAGCCTCAATTTGAGGCCGGTAAAGCGGATGTCGGAAAAAAAGGCATCGTTCGGGACCGGTCGATTCATGAACGCGTCGTCAATGAGATGGTCCGCTACTTCGCATCTGAAGGGTTCTGGGTCGAAGGGCTCGACTTCTCGCCGATCACTGGCGGTGACGGCAATATCGAATTCTTGCTGTTCGCCCGTTACACGGGGATCGGTGGGGTCGAACCAGCTCTCGACGTGTCAGCGGTCATCGACAAGGCACATACTCAACTGAAGAAAACCGTATGAACAGCTGCAGACGATTTGTCTGCAGCTGTTTTTAAAGGTGGTTGCTCACCATATCTTTCCTTTTCAACCTTGGAATGGTAGACCTTTTTTCGTCAATACTTTAGAATGATACTGTATATGTGAAACGAAAAATGAGGTGTCAGGGCGTATGAACAAAGGACAACGATTGATTAAAATTCGAGAAATCGTTACGAATCGTGAAATTGAGACCCAAGATGAACTCGTGGACGAACTCCATCGGTCTGGTTACCCAGTGACGCAGGCGACAGTGTCGCGTGACATTAAAGAACTTCATCTCGTCAAGGTGCCGCTCAACGACGGCCGCTATAAGTATAGTCTGCCGGCCGACCAGCGCTTCAACCCGTATGGCAAGATGAAACGGATACTCGGAGACAGCTTCGTCTCAGTCGACTCGGCCCAAAACTTGGTCGTCATGAAAGTGTTGCCCGGTAATGCGGACGCGATCGGCGTCTTGATTGACCACTTGTCATGGGATGAATTGATCGGGACAGTGTGCGGGGATGATACGATCTTGATGATTGCGCGGGATGAGGACCAGGCGAAGCAGATCATCGAACGACTACTCGGAATGTTATGAGGTGAATTATCAGATGTTAGCAGAACTATCGATCAAACAATTTGCGATCATCGATGAATTGAACGTCACGTTCAAGCGCGGGATGACCGTATTGACCGGAGAGACCGGGGCGGGAAAATCAATTCTCTTGGATGCGATCGGACTGCTCGTCGGAGGACGAGGTTCGAGTGAATTCGTGCGTTACGGTCAAGATAAAGCGGAAATCGAAGGGCTGTTCGTAGTCGAACCCGATCACTTGATCATCGAGGCGGCGACGCAGTACGGAATCGAGATCGAGGAAGGGACCGTCATTTTGCGCCGTGATTTACATAGTAGCGGTAAGAGTGTGTGTCGTGTCAACGGCAAAATGATGCCGCTGTCGACGTTGCGTGAGTTGGGACGTCTCTTGGTCGATATTCATGGACAACACGAGCACCAACATTTGATGGATGCCGAGCATCATCTCGGCATATTGGACAGTTTCGGCGAAACGGATCTGGCCCCGTTGTTAGCGCGTTATCACGAGACGTACACCGATTGGAAACGTGTCGCTGATGAACTGAAACGACTCAGTCAGAGCGAGCAGGAATTGGCCCAACGAATGGACTTATTATCGTTTCAAACGAATGAAATCGACGCGGCCGAGCTCAAAGTCGGGGAAGAGCAGGCGTTGACTGAAGAACGGAACGAACTTGCAAACTTTGAACGGATTCATCAGCACGTCCGCTTGTCCTACGACGCCGTTGCGGACGAGGGGAAAGGGATTGATCAAATCGGCATCGCGATGCGGGAGATGGAAGAAGGTTCGGCGCTCACGGCATCACTTGCGCCGATGGCCGAGATGATCTCGAACGCATACTTCCTGCTTGAAGACGCCAAGTTCCAATTGCGCGACCAACTCGATTCGCTTGAATTTGATCCGATCCGGCTCGATGAGATTGAAACGCGCCTCGCGTTGTTCCAACAATTGAAACGGAAATACGGGGCGACGATTGACGACGTCATCACGTACGGAGAAAAAATCACAGAAGAGTTAAAAACGATGACAAATCGGGAAGAACATCTTCAAGAAATAACAGATCGTCTCGACAGGCTCGAACATTTGATGCGTTCGGCCGGCCTCGAGTTGTCGGCAGCAAGGAAACGAGCAGCCGGCGAGCTTGAGAAGGCAATTCAGCGTGAGTTGAAAGAGCTCTATATGGAGAAGACGAAGTTTGAGGTCCGATTCAAAGAAGTGTCGTGCAAGGCGGACGGGCTCGATCAAGTCGAATTCTATATGATGACGAACGTCGGAGAGCCGTTCAAGCCGCTAGCGAAAGTCGCCTCAGGCGGAGAGCTGTCACGGGTCATGCTCGCGTTAAAATCGATTTTCTCAAGGACGGTCGGTGTCGCGTCAATTATTTTTGACGAAGTCGATACGGGTGTCTCGGGACGGGTTGCCCAAGCGATGGGGGAGAAGATTTTCCGCTTGTCGGTCGGTTCACAAGTGCTTTGTATCACGCATTTGGCCCAAGTGGCCGCCATGGCGGATCATCACTTGTATATTACGAAGACCGAGACGGACGAACGGACGAAGACAAACGTCGCCGCGCTTAGCCATGAGGACCGCATCGATGAACTCGGAAGAATGATTGCCGGTGCGCAAATGACCGATCTGACGAAACAGCATGTGGAGGAGCTGCTTGATATGTCCCTCCAATTAAAACGGAAGTTTATCGAAGGAGTGTCTTAATTGATTACATTATGCATTGCGGACGACAATCGTGAAATCGTCGACTTGTTGACTCGACAACTTGAGTCCGAGTCCGACTTGAAAGTCGTAGGGACCGCTTTCGACGGCGAAGCATGCTTAGACGTCGTCAAGACACACCAGCCGGATGTGCTACTGCTAGATATCATCATGCCGCATCTTGACGGGATCGGTGTGCTAGAACGGCTTCAAGTAGACTTGCCAAACACGAAGCCGGAAGTCATCATGCTCAGCGCTTTCGGGAAAGATGAAGTCACGAAACAAGCCGTTCAACTGGGTGCTTCTTATTTCTTGGTCAAACCGTTCAACATTCAACAACTGATTTCTAAAATCCGCGAGCTGGCTGCGGGTTCAAGCCGCGAGTTCGAACCGATGTCGCCAGAAGAACTCGACATCTCGCTCTTGTTGCAACAGCTCGGCATCTCGCCGCGGATCAAAGGATTTAAGTATATCCGCCAAGCGGTCGTCTATGTGAGGGAGCGGCAAGAACTTTTAGGGTTGATCACAAAGGAATTGTATCCGATGATCGCCAAAGAACATGAGACGACGTCGTCTCGGGTCGAGCGGGCGATGCGTCACGCGATTAAGACGGCTTGGGAAAACGGGATGCGGGATCACGAGATGTTTGACGGTCGTCCAGAGCGAGAGCGCAGCCCGAAAAACTCAGAATTTATTTCGTATTTCGTAACGTACCAATCGTTCAAACAACAGTGAAGGAGTCAGGGGAATCCCCTGATTTCTTTTCTTTTTTATGGGCTCTGTTAAAGGTTAATGTTGTTTTTACTATATAAAAAAGGACTTCCGATTAATATAGAAGTCCCTTTGGTTGTTTCTATTGTCCTTATCAATTCACCCTTTTGTTGAGATTCTATATACCATCCTTTTTTTTCTTATTGGGAAATAAAAAGGAAACCAAAATCAAAATAATACCTATCGCAAAACCTGTCAAGGATATAGCATTAAGTGTGCTTAAAGATAAGTTCTGAGCTAAACCTGATATCTCCAACACTAGTCTTATAACTTGACCTAGTATTACTATCGCAAATGCAATCCACTGAATAATAGTTCGTTTACTGTTATCTTTACGTTTCATACGTCACAACCTTCCAATAAAGAAATATAATTATTTCGTGAATTTGGATAACCCAAGTGTATCATAGGTTTCCTTATTTGGAATAAAATTCCCTTTTATTATGAAGTCATTCATCGTGACTTCCTTTCGTTGGTGATGAATACTTCCTAGTAATTGAAACCAAGCAAGGTAATTGTTCAAATACTTGGTCGTAACGCCATTAAACCGTTGTATCCACCCTTTTAGCCTACGGTGGTAATTATTGACGTTTTGTTAAAGCCCCTTCGTACGAACCTTTCCATCAGATTTGAATTGGTAAATAGCCATCCCTTTTTTAGCAGCATATGTTTTAAAAGCACGCCAAGAATCCGTGCATAATACGTTCTTAAAAGAAAGCGCTTGCATTTTTGATGATTCTTGTTATAATAAAGGTGTACCAAGTTACTTGGACGAGCGTCAGATGAACGCTTTCTAACATGTTCCGGAACAGGTTAGAGCAAGAAATCATCTCGGCTCGCTATCCGTTAATAGCTCAGAGGTGCGAACGACATCTCAAATCGTTATTGTTCCGACGAGAGGTCGCGACATTCGCTCATTTGCGAGACGATTCCGACATCGGTTCGAAGCTAGGGACCCATGTCAGGGTAAAACGAATCGTTCAGTTGACCAAAAGGAGTGTTGTCAATCGTTGAACATCTCATGGCAAGCGTTCGACTTCACAATGGATGGTTGGACATGACCCGATGAATATTTGTTAGTAACTCGAATGAGTACGTTTCCGTTCACGCAAGACGGCAGTTACTAATTTCTTTCAAACTTCTTCATTAAGAAGACCATTGGATCTCATGTCAAAGCAGTATAGCAAGTCTGAAAGGAGATCATCCGTAGTGATCACAATTCAATATGAATAAAAAGGTTCCGCACTTGAAATGAAGTCAAGTTAGGGAACCTTTTTTTTGTGTGTTCAAGAATCTATTCGTGGGACTTTTCCTGTCTTCTTGTCGCGATTAAAGATATACCCTGCAACGAAACCGATACCGCCCATTGCCAGTAACAGACCGAACGTTCCTTGCAACATCGATGCTGCAGCAACCGACTCGATCCATGTGAATGGGGCACTCGTTTTTAAAAAGAAGCTGTCACGTAAAAGCTTGATGCCGTAAACGCCGAATAGGCCTGGGATGATTAGGATCAGAAGCGCGATCACACGCATAGTATCTCCTCCTTTTCCACTCATTATTTTAACAGAAAACGAGAGCGGAGACACTGCCTTTTTCGAAGAGTTGCGAAAAGGAAGGCGGTTGAGTAGCATGAATATAGATTAGGAAAATGGGGGATTTTAAAAATGAATAAACGATTGTTGATTGTCGGAGCGGGGAAAGGCGGGACCGAGGTGCTCAAGATGCTCCTTGATTCCCCACTCGTCACCGTCGCTGCCGTCATCGACTCGGACATAGCGGCAGAGGGATTGAAGCTAGCACGGAGTTGGGGCATCCAGACTTCGAGCGATTGGCGCGCGTGTGCCGACAAAAAAGTCGACTTTGTGATCGAGACGACCGGACAGAGCGAGACGTTCGTTGAACTGAAGGACCATTTTTCGGAGGCGGTCGTGCTGCCAGGCGAGTTTATCCGGATCGTCGTCGAGCGGCTGAAGCAGAACCAACAGATGCTCGAAGCGATCATCGACTGTACGAGCGAGGCGATCTCGGTCGCCGACCATAACGGGAATACGATTTTAATCAATCCGTCCTATACCCGCTTGACCGGATTTAAAAAAGAAGATGTCGTTGATAAACCGGCGACGGCCGACATTGGAATGCAGGAGAGCGTGCACTTGAAAGTTTTATCGACCGGTCAAGGCGTACGTGATATTCGGATGCAGATCGGGGCGACGCGCCGAGACATCCTCGTCAACGCCGAACCGATTGTGGTCGAAGGGAAGCTGCGCGGTTCCGTCGGCGTCATTCGCGACGTGTCCCAAATTCGGGCGTTGCGTGATGAGTTGAAGGAAGCGAAGACGCGGATTCGCAACTTGGAGGCGAAATATCAATTTACAGATATCATTGCGACGAGCGAAGCGATGCGCTTTGTCATCGAACAAGCCCGCCTAGCGGCACTCACGCCGGTCACCGTGCTCATACGCGGCGAGTCCGGCACCGGCAAAGAACTGTTCGCCCACGCCATCCACGGCGAATCGCCACGGAAGTTTAAAAAGTTTGTCCGGGTCAACTGTGCAGCCATCTCGCCGACGCTGTTAGAGAGCGAACTGTTCGGGTATGAGGACGGTGCGTTCAGCGGGGCAAGGCGCGGCGGGAAAGTCGGCTATTTCGAGGAGGCGGACGGCGGATCTTTGTTTTTAGACGAGATTGGCGAACTCCCGGTCGACGTTCAAGTCAAGCTGCTCCGTGTCCTCCAAGAACATGAAATCGTTCGAGTCGGGGGCACGAACGCGATCCCGGTCGATGTCCGGATCATCGCGGCGACGAACGCGAACTTAGAACAGAAAGTGGCGGACGGGACGTTTCGTGAGGATTTATATTATCGGATCAACCGGATGCCAATCCACATCCCGCCGCTCCGTGACCGGCTTGAAGAGATCGAGCCGCTTTGCGAGCGGATCATCCGTAAACTGAATCAAGAGTACGGTCGACTCGTCCACGGGGTCGATCAAGCTGCGATTGAACTATTAAAGAGTCAATACTGGAAAGGGAACGTCCGTGAGCTTGAGAATGTGATTGGCCGGGCGATGATTTATATGGCAAGTTCTGAGCAATGGATCGCTCCCCATCACCTTCAACTATCGACACGGACCGTCACGGCGCGATCAGTCGAAGCCGTATCGCTTCAAGACGCCGTCGCTCGCTATGAACGAGATTTGATCGACCGGGCGATCGCTGAAGCGGACGGGAACAAATCAGAAGCAGCGCGGCGGTTACACATCTCGATCCGGACGCTGTATAATAAACTTGAACGTCTGCAGTAATATGCATGCATAATTTTGCTTACTATGTAATATATTGCAGGGTGGCCCTTTGTTTAAAGCGCTTTCAAAAATGGAAACAAACTTGCATAATATAAAGTGTAGACAGGTTAGGGGGGACAACGATGAACTTTGACAGGATGCTCGAACGGGCAAAACGGTTAGATGGATGCACCGTGTCGATTGCCGGGGCGGCCGACGTGGAAGTGATCCGCGCCGTCAAGCTTGCGACCGACCATGGATTGTCACGATTTATCCTATTCGGTGACGCCCGGGAGATTAAACGCTTGTGTGATGAACATGACATTGCCGAGTCGACGATCGATATTTTGCACGTCAAGGGAGAAGTCGATATCGCCAAACGAGCGACACTTGCGGTTCGCAACGGCGAGGCTGATGTTCTCATGAAAGGAATGGTGTCGACCTCGGTCTTCATGAAGGCGGTGCTCAGCCGGGAGTCGGGACTCAGGACGAGCCGGACGCTAAGCCACGTCGCCTTGTTCCAAATTCCAAATCGGGAGCGGTTGATCGGTGTGACCGACGCGGCGATCCATATCGCTCCGACGCTCGAAGAAAAAGTCGATATCATTCATAACGCGGTCGGCGCGATGCGAGACATCGGTTACGAGTTGCCGCGTGTCGCTGCAATCGCGGCAGTTGAAGTGGTCAATCCGCAAATGACCGCGACGATGGACGCCGCACTCCTTGCCCAGATGAACCGGCGTGGTCAAATCAAGGGTTGCGTCGTCGACGGACCGCTCGCACTCGACAACGCCGTCGACATGATTGCCGCCAAACAAAAAGGAATCGCTAGTGAAGTGGCCGGACAAGCCGACTTATTGCTCGTTCCATACATAGAGGTCGGCAACGTCCTTTATAAATCGATCATGTACTTCGCCGGGGCCAGCGTCGCGGCGATCGTCGTCGGGGCCAGTGCCCCCGTCGTCTTGACAAGCCGGGCCGATACGGCCGAGGCGAAACTTTATTCGCTCGCGTTCGCCCTATTGCACGCTAAAAAATAACTGATGACTCAGGAGGAATAAAAAATGATGGAAACAAACATGGAACCACGCTTTCGAATTTTTGACGTATTGCAGGCTGAAGACTATGAGCAGATCGTATTTTGCCAAGATCAAGCATCAGGCTTGAAAGCGATCATCGCGATTCATGATACGACGCTCGGACCAGCCCTCGGCGGACTGCGGATGTGGAATTATACATCAGAAGAAGAGGCGCTTACAGACGTGCTACGTCTCGCCAAAGGGATGACGTACAAGAATGCGGCGGCGGGACTCAACCTCGGCGGCGGGAAAGCCGTCATCATCGGGAACGCGAAGACGGACAAATCGGAAGCATTGTTCCGTGCCTTTGGCCGCTACGTCCAGTCGCTCAGCGGCCGCTACATCACGGCTGAAGACGTCAACACGACCGTCGCCGATATGGACTTCATCCATATGGAGACCGACTACGTGACGGGCGTCAGCCCAGCGTTCGGCTCGAGCGGCAACCCGTCTCCTGTTACTGCGTACGGTGTCTATCGCGGCATGAAGGCGGCCGCGAAGTGGAAGTTCGGTTCCGACTCGCTCGCCGGCAAGACGGTCGCCGTCCAAGGTGTCGGGAACGTCGCCTATAACTTGTGCCGCCACTTGCATGAGGAAGGCGCGCATCTGATCGTCACGGACATTAACGAAGACGCACTCAAACGTGCCGAGACGGACTTTGGGGCGACAGTCGTCAAACCGGATGAGATTTATGCGGTCGAGTGTGACATCTTCGCGCCATGTGCGCTCGGTGCGGTCATCAACGATGCGACGATCCCGCAACTGAAAGCTCAAATCGTGGCCGGTGCGGCCAACAACCAACTCGCTGAAGACCGTCACGGCGACGTGTTAGAGGAGCGAGGCATCTTGTACGCACCAGACTTCGTCATCAATGCAGGCGGTGTCATCAACGTGGCCGATGAGCTCGAAGGGTACAACCGCGAGCGGGCCATGAAGAAAGTCGACTTGATTTATGACAACATGCAGCGTGTGTTCGAAATCGCTGAACGGGACGGGGTACCGACTCACGTCGCGGCAGAGAAGATGGCCGAAGAGCGCATCGAGATGATGTCGCGTTCGCGCAGCCAGTTCTTGAAAGTCGAAAAGAGCCTGTTAGGTGGGCGCTAACATGACGAGACAACTCGTTCTAGCGATCAACCCGGGATCGACGTCAACGAAAGTCGGTTTATTTGAGGGCTCAGACGAAATTTTGTCGAAAACGGTCCGCCACGGAGAAGATGTCACAGGATTGTCACTCCCGGAACAATTGCCTCACCGGGAGCGAGAAGTACGGGACTTGTTAATTGAATCAGGCATCGCCGGCGAATCGTTGTCGGCGATCGTCGGTCGCGGCGGACTGCTCGCCCCAATGACTTCGGGGACATATGTTGTCAATGAACTCATGCGCGAAGATCTCACGAGCGGGCGCTACGGCGTGCACGCATCCAACTTGGGCGGCTTGATCGCCCATAAGCTCGGTGAATTATTTCAAGTACCGAATTTTATCGTCGACCCGGTAGTCGTTGACGAGATGCATGACCTCGCTCGAGCGACGGGCATGCCAGAAATCAATCGACGGAGCATCTTCCACGCCTTGAATCAAAAAGCCGTGGGCAAGCGCTTTGCCGCAGGAAATGGAAGCGATTACAATGAGCTCAACTTGATTATCGCGCATCTCGGGGGCGGCATCACGGTCGGGGCGCACGCGTCCGGGAACGTCATCGATGTGAACAATGGACTCGACGGGGACGGTCCGCTCGCACCGGAACGAGCCGGCTCGATTCCTGTTGGACAGGTAGTAGAACTATGTTATAGTACCAGGTATAATAAAAACGATATGAAACAGAAAATCGTCGGTCGTGGTGGACTGTATGCGCACCTCGGAACGGTCGACGCCATCGAAATCGAAGACCGGATGACGGCAGGTGACGATAAGGCCGCACTTCTCTATGAGACGATGGCGTACCGAGTCGCCCAAGAGATCTCCAAGCACGGGGCCACGCTGTCCGGGAACGTCGATGCCATCATCTTGACGGGCGGGATCGCCTACTCGGATTGGCTGACCGGGAAGATCAAAGACCGGGTCGGCTACTTGGCACCCGTCCACGTCTATCCGGGTGAGGATGAATTGAAGGCGCTCACGGAAGGGGCCCTTCGGATCATCCGGCAGGAAGAAGCTGTAAAAGCATATGAGGGGGATACACATGGCACGAGAATTTGATGTCATCGTCATCGGCGGCGGACCTGGTGGTTACGTCGCCGCGATCAAAGCGGCGCAGGCCGGTAAGCACGTCGCGATCGTCGAGGCGGAAAAACTAGGCGGGACATGTCTACATAAAGGCTGCATCCCGACAAAAGCGCTCTTGAAGGCAGCGCACGTCTATCAAACGGCGAAACATGGCGAAACGTATGGCGTAGAAGTCGGGACGGTCACGTTCAACATGGGACGGGCACAAACGTTCAAACGAGAGCTCGTCTCCGGCCTTGAGAAAGGCATCGAGCACTTGATGAAGCAAGGGAAAATCGAAGTGTTCCGCGGCAAAGCCTCGATCTTGGGACCGAGCATCTTCTCGCCCCAACCGGGAACGGTCGCGGTCGAGGATGAAACCGGCGAGTCGGAGCTGTTGTTGCCGAACCAGTTGATCATCGCGACGGGATCGATCCCCCGGGAGCTCCCAGGGTTGCCGTTCGATCATGAGCGCATCCTCAATTCAGACGACTTGCTCCGGTTCGAGCAGTTGCCGACGTCCATCGCCATCATCGGAGGCGGCGTCATCGGCGTCGAATGGGCGTCGATGCTGATCGACCTCGATGTCGACGTGACGCTGATCGAGGTCGGCGAACGTCTGTTACCGCTCGAAGACAAGGCCGTCTCGCGAGAAGTCGAGCGACTGCTCAAGAAGCGCGGCGTGCGTGTGAAGAAAAATGTGACGGTCGACCCGGAACGGACGACCGTGTCAGCGGACGATGTCGCGCTCGCGGTCGGTGACGAACAACTTACGGTCGACTGTGTGCTCGTCTCGATCGGTCGGATCGCGAATACGGAAGACCTCGGGCTGCAGAACACGTCGATCATCGTCGAGAACGGCGTCATCCAAGTCGACTCGCAATATCGGACGAAAGAACGTCACATCTTTGCGATCGGTGACTGCATCGGTAAACTCCAGCTCGCCCACGTCGCGTCAGCTGAAGGTGTCAAAGCGGTCGAAGCGATTCTCGGTCAAGAACCGACACCGCTCGACTACAACGTCATCCCGCGCTGTGTGTACGGTGTACCCGAAGTCGCATCGGTCGGATTGACCGAAGAGGCGGCAAAAGCAGCGGGACACGTTGTCAAGACGGGGACGTACCGTTTCAACGGTCTCGGAAAAGCCCGGATCGAAGGACAAGCCGACGGATTCGTCAAGCTGATCTCAGATTCGGACACTGACGACCTGCTCGGAGTCCACATCGTCGGACCGAAAGCGACAGAACTGATCACGGAAGGCGGGCTCGCCCTCGTCTTGAACGCGACGGCTTGGGAGATGGGTCAGCTCGTCCACCCGCACCCGGCACTGAGCGAAGCATTCCAAGAAGCGGCGCTCGCCGTGGACGGGTTACCGATTCACGCCTAAGGAGGAAACAGGAAATGGAACAAATGACTGTGAATTCATATGAAGAGCTCGGCTTGTCGAAACAAGACCTCACCGCGATGTTTGAGACGATGGTCCGGGCCCGTAAAATCGATGAACGGATGTGGAAATTGAACCGAGCCGGAAAAATCCCGTTCGTCGTCTCGTGTCAAGGACAAGAAGCGGCCCAAGTCGGGGCGGCGTTCGCCCTCGAGAAAGGGACCGACTACATCCTCCCATACTACCGGGACGTCGCCGTCGTCTTGCATTTCGGTCAGACGGCGCGTGACTTGATGTTGTCGGCGTTCGCCAAAGCGGAAGACCCGAACTCGGGCGGCCGGCAAATGCCAGGTCACTTCGGCTCGAAACAACTTCGCATCGTGACGGGGTCGTCTCCGGTGACGACGCAAGTGCCGCACGCGGTCGGTGTCGCACTCGCGGCCAAACTGAAAAAAGAAGAGCTCGTCACGTTCGTATCGTTCGGTGAAGGCTCGTCGAACCAAGGGGACTTCCACGAAGGGGCAAACTTTGCCGGCGTGCATAAACTTCCGGTCATTTTGTTCTGTGAGAACAACAAGTACGCGATCTCGGTACCGCTGTCGAAGCAACTCGCCTGCGAGCGCGTCTCGGACCGGGCGAAAGGATACGGGATGCCAGGAGTGACGGTCGACGGGACAGACCCGATCGCCGTCTACGTCGCCGTGAAAGAGGCCCGCGCCCGCGCACTCCGCGGAGAAGGGCCGACGTTGATCGAGGCGGAAGTCGAACGGCTCGTGCCGCACTCGTCGGATGACGATGACAAGGCGTACCGCTCGTCAGAAGAACTCGCCGAACTGAAAAACCGCGACGGGATTCAGTTGTTCCGGAAGCGATTGCTCGAAGATGGCGTCGCAACCGAGGCCGAACTCACAGACATCGAGACGAAAGTCGACGTCGAAGTGAACGAAGCGACGACGTACGCCGACAAGGCGCCTTACGCGTCACCGGAATCGACGATGGACCACGTGTACGAGGGGGATAACTGATGAAAACGTTTATTGAAGCGATCAACGAAGCAATCCATGAAGAGATGGAACGCGATGAGAACGTGTTCGTGCTCGGTGAGGACGTCGGCGTCCGCGGTGGTGTCTTCCGGGCGACGCAAGGCTTGATTGAAAAGTATGGTGAGGACCGTGTCATCGATGCTCCGCTCGCTGAAAGTGCGATCGCAGGCGTTGGGATCGGTGCGGCCATGTATGGGATGCGGCCGATCGCCGAGATGCAGTTCGCCGACTTCATCATGCCGGCCGTCAACCAAATCGTGTCCGAGGCGGCGAAAATCCGTTATCGCTCGAACAATGACTGGACGTGTCCGATGGTCATCCGGGCGCCGTTCGGGGGCGGGATCCATGGCGCGCTCTATCATTCACAGTCGGTCGAGGGCATGTTCAACTCGACGCCTGGTTTGAAAGTCGTCATCCCGTCCGACCCGGTCGACGCCAAAGGACTGCTCAAGGCGGCGATCCGTTCGAACGATCCTGTCCTCTTCTTTGAGCATAAACGGGCGTACCGCTTGTTAAAGGCGGACTTACCGACTGACGACTATACGGTCGAGATCGGCAAGGCCGCCGTAAAACGCGAAGGCGACGACGTGACGATCATCACGTACGGCCTCTGTGTCCATATGGCCCAAGAAGCCGCGAAGACGCTCGAGGCGGAAGGGATCAGCACGCATATTTTGGATTTACGCACGGTCTATCCGCTCGATCAAGACGCGATCGTCGAAGCCGTCAAGAAGACGGGTAAAGTCCTGCTCGTGACCGAAGACAATAAAGAAGGCAGCATCATCGGGGAAGTTGCAGCCATCATCGCCGAGAAAGCGCTGTTTGAACTCGATGCGCCGATCGAGCGCTTGGCAGGGCCGGACGTGCCGGCGATGCCGTACGCGCCACCGATGGAGAAGTATTTCATCGTATCCCCTGAAAAAATTGCGGAGCGGGCCCGTCAGCTCGCTGCGTTTTAAGGAGGGGTCTTATGGAACAGACGATCAAGATGCCACAACTCGGGGAAAGTGTGACCGAAGGGACGATCACGACATTCCTCGTCAAGCCGGGCGACCGGGTCGAAGAGTATGAACCACTCGCTGAAGTCATGACCGATAAAGTGACGGCCGAGATCCCGGCTACGAGTGCTGGGATCATTAAAGAGCTGTTGATTGGTGAAGGCGATACCGTTAGCGTCGGCACGCCGGTCTTGACGATGGAAGTCGCAAGCGCTACCGATGAGCCCGCCGAATTGACAACTGAAGACACGAAGCAGCCGGAACAGGCTGCGGTCGTCGCGACCGTTCCTGTTTCCGCGCCGCCGCGTAATAGAAGCGCGAACGGGCGTTTCTCACCGGCCGTCATCCGTCTCGCGAGTGAGAATGATATCGATTTGGATCAACTCGACGGCTCAGGACTCGGTGGCCGGATCACGCGCAAAGACGTCCTTCGTTACTTATCGGAAGGTCGTCCGCGTCAACCGGAACCGGCGACGCAAGTACCGGTTCAAGAGACGATGACGCAAGTGAAGCTCGATGTGCCAGAAACCGTCACGAAGCCTGTCGTCGCGCCAATGACCGCTTCGACACCGAGTGAATCGTCAGACCGTATTGAGATGATCCCGACGGCGGGTGTCCGTCAAGCGATCGCGAGCAACATGGTCCGCTCGAAGCACGAGGCACCGCACGCGTGGCTCATGATCGAAGTCGACGTGACGAACCTCGTCGAGGCGCGCGCCAAATTGAAAGATGAGTTCTTCGAACGGGAAGGCGTCAAGTTGACGTTTATGCCGTTCTTCATGAAGGCGGCGGTCGAGGGTCTGAAGAAACATCCGATGATGAATTCGGAGTGGGCCGGGGACCATATCAAAGTCCATAAAGATATCCATCTATCGGTCGCCGTCGCGGCGAACGATGCGCTCTACGTCCCGGTCATCAAGCATGCGGACGAGAAGAACATCAAAGGGCTCGCCGTCGCGCTTCAAGACGTCGCCGGCCGTGCCCGCGCAAACCGCTTGAAAGCCGACGAGATGCGTGGCGGCACGTTCACGATCAACAATACGGGCGCTTTCGGATCGATCCAATCGGCCCCGATCTTGAACTACCCGCAAGCGGCGATTCTCTCGGTCGAATCGATCGTGAAACGTCCCGTCTGGGTGAACGGTATGTTCGCGGCACGCGACATGGTCAACTTGTGCATGTCGGTCGATCACCGCGTCCTCGACGGTCTCGTCGCCGGACAGTTTTTACAGGCGATTAAACAGTCGCTCGAATCAATCGACCCGAACACGTACACACTTTATTGATCCAAAAAGGAGCCACGGACGCATGTCCGTGGCTCCTTTCGTTAAATTGACCGTTCAATCAATGACTCGATGTCGCGGCGAATACGTTCGGGCGAAGATAAGTCGGCCTGTGAGTAACTGAGCCGATGTGTCGACTCATCGGTCCCGGTTAAGTCGGCGAATAGACTGCCTAAACTATGGACGCTCTTGTCGACTTGGATCAACAAGTCGAGGCTCGTCTCGTCTTGCAGCAAGATGACCTCGAGTTCGTCGAGCCGACGTCCGAAACTTGTGCCGTTCGGCGAATACTCGAGCTCTTGAGCGATCGGGAGTCGTCCCGAGCGATGTCTGGCCGGCAGCATCTCGGTGTCGGCTTTTTTTAGCCGGAAACCGATATCGTCGAGAACGTCGAGGATGACTTGCTGCTCGCGGTTCGGTTTGACGAGAATCGAGTCCTCGTCTTTCGGGTCGACCGCTTGGGCGATATCGAGGCCGGTCTCGATCCATGTCTTCGACTGGCTGACGGAGATCGGTGTGTTGAACGGCACTTCGATCGTGAACGGGATCTCTTTCACTTCGTCCGGTCCGATCATGAATGGTGCCTCGTTCAACAGGATTTTTTCGATCGTGAACGTCGAATAGGTCGTCTTGTCATTGACCTCGTGCTTGTAGAGCGTATTGAAGAAAATGTAGATACGGTCGACCGATTGTTCGACGTTGCCGCCTTTGATGTGGACGACCCCGTCGAGCGTACCGCCGGGAACACAACTGTTCTCCGCCAGGCGCGTATCGACAGTCGCAGCCCCGATTCCAATCGATGAAAGTAACTTTTTAAACATATGGTGATCCTCCTTTGACGTTTGCACGTGTTCGTGTAATAGTATGTACGGATGCACGTTTAAAAAGTTTCGCAACTACTTAAAAAAAGGATGAATCAAGTGGAATATACAGATTTGATGGAACGGCTCAACGGTCTGATCGAAGATGGGGAGCTCGTGACGGCGACAATCAGTCAACCACGTCAAAAATCG
Source organism: Exiguobacterium sp. SH1S1 (assembly GCF_004337245.1). Classification (NCBI taxonomy): domain Bacteria; kingdom Bacillati; phylum Bacillota; class Bacilli; order Caryophanales; genus Exiguobacterium; species Exiguobacterium sp. SH1S1. The sequence continues at coordinate 185,647 of NZ_SJUZ01000001.1, read as the reverse complement.
AGCGATTTACGCCGGGTGAAACTGAAGCCGGTATTGTTGAAAGATGAGTACCACATACAGTTTGAATACCAATTTGAGCGCGTCATGAAACATAAAAATTTACGTACGGAAGAAGCGATCGCAGAGCTTGGACAGCTGCTCGAAAACTTCCGGCAAGGACAGTTTCAGCTGAAAGCGACCGAGCTCCATTTCCAACTCTCGAAAAAGTTTAAAGTAACGTATAAAGAGCGGCCAACGGACGTGAAGCAAGTGAAACTGACGCACAACCGCGAAAAGCAGTACGTGTTGCCGGTCGATGAGCCGGTCCCGTTCCTGATTCGCCTCGGCGTCCAGTCGGCAGATGGGAAAGTGAAGCGTCAGAAGTACGATAAGTTTAAACAAATCAACCGGTTCCTCGAGTTCATCGAGGATTCGATCAAATACCTCCCGACCGACCGGACTGTCCGGATTCTCGATTTCGGTTCGGGCAAATCGTATCTGACGTTCGCCTTGTACCATTTCTTGCATGAGATGAAAGGGTATGACGTACACATCACCGGGCTCGATTTGAAGAAGGAAGTCATCGAGGAGTGCGCCGGGATCGCCCGCGACCTCGGCTACGAGCGGCTCGAGTTTCTCGTTGGGGACATCAATGAATTTGAAGGCGAGTCGGCGGTCGATATGGTCGTCACGCTCCATGCCTGCGACGTCGCGACCGACATGGCGCTCGCGCGAGCGGTCCGCTGGGGGGCGAAAGTCATCTTGAGCGTGCCGTGTTGCCAGAAAGAACTGAACCGGCAACTCGAGGCGCCGAGCCTCGACGTCATGCTTCAACACGGCCTCGTCAAGGAACGGTTCGCGGCGCTCGCCACCGATTCGATCCGGGCCGAACTGCTCGGTCTCGTCGGCTATGAAGCGCAGTTGCTCGAATTTATCGACATGGAACATACACCAAAAAATATTTTGATTCGCGCCTATTTGACGAACCGCGAAGCGACCGAAGAGCAGCGCGTCCGCTACAAAGCGTTCAAGTCGTTACTCGGTGCGGACCCGTTCCTTGAAGGTCAGTTGAGCGATAGACTTGTCCTAACCGATCCACAAGACGTAAAATAAGAAAGATAAGACGAAAGTCGAAAGGGGAAACAATATGGATTTTCAATTATACTTTCAAGATGTAGTCGAACAGGCACGCAATGAGGTACGGGCAGCAGGATACACCGAACTGACGACACCGGAAGAAGTCGATGCGGCACTGAAGAAAGAAGGCAAGACGCTCGTGCTCGTCAACTCGGTATGTGGTTGCGCCGGTGGGATCGCTCGTCCGGCCGCGGCCTATGTGAACAAGATGGAAGGCACGAAACCGGATCAGTTCGTCACCGTCTTCGCCGGACAAGACCGGGAAGCGACGGACCGGGCTCGTGAGTATTTCGAAGGGTACGCCCCGTCGTCACCATCGATCGCGCTACTCGAAGACGGAAACATCGTCACGATGGTCGAACGGAGCACGATTGAGTCGTCGACGGCTGAAGAGCTCGTCGAACAGTTACAGACGTTGTTCGATATTTATTACGCGTAATCAATGTGTGGGCGCAAAGGCTTTGCCTTTGCGCTTTTCCTTAAGAAGGGATCGATCGAATGGAACCAGTCGTTAAAATCATGAGCGAGGCGGAATATGCGATCGCCTTGTCGCGAGGTGAGATCAACGAAGAATCGCTCCAAACGGAAGGATACGTTCGTTGCTGCACCCCGCAACAGATCAGCAAAGTCGCGAGGCGCCACTATCACGGGGAGCGGGTCGTGCTCGTCTCGTTCCATATTGGGCGCCTCGGTAGCTTGCTCCACTACGAGCTAGATGAGGACGGAGATCGCTATCCGCACGTATATAGCGCCATCCCGATCACGTCGGTGAAACGGGTGCAACCTTATGGGTCGACAGATAACGGTACGGTCACGTATTTCGCTTACGAGCGGATGTGACCGTAATTTTTTTGATTTTTATGCATGAATATACTTTACAATTAATAATTATGTGTATATAGTGGTTGAAGACAAGTCAGACATATGAAGAGCGAAAGAACTATTGAGACAGAAAAACAAATATGTCATAATTTTGTTAAAGTTCTGACAATTCCATCTTATTGAAAAGGGGAAAATGAACATGAAAAAAAGTTTTCTAGCATTATGTATCGCAGCACTGGCTGCATTTTCGGTCGCCTGTGGCGCCGACGTCAATGAAGGCGGGTCATCGTCGACGAATGAGGAAGACGACAAAGTCCTCGTCATGGGGACGAGCGCGGATTACTTCCCTTATGAGTTCGTCGATACGGCGAGCGGTGACGAGATCGTCGGATTCGATATCGACATCGCCAAACAAGTGGCCGACAACATGGGCTATGAATTGAAAATAGAAGATATGGACTTCGGTAGCTTGCTCGGGGCCTTGAACGCCGGACGCGTCGATTTCGTCATGGCGGGCATGACGCCGACTGAAGAGCGGAAAGAGAACGCCGACTTCACAGATATTTACTTCACGGCGAAAAACTTGATTCTATCAAAAGGCGACGCGATTCAAACGCTTGAAGACCTAGACGGGAAACAAGTCGGCGTCCAGCTCGGTTCGATCCAAGAAGGGATTGCCAAAGACCAGATCCCCGGCGCGGAAATCGTCGCCTTGAACAAGATCCCTGAGATCATTCAAGAGATCAAGACAGGCCGCATCGACGCAATGGTCATCGAAGACACGGTCGCGAAGAAGTACCTCGACCAAGACAGCGAGCTAGCGACGTTTGAAATCGTTGACGAAGAAGAAGCCGGCTCGGCCGCGGCTTTCCGTAAAGACGATGAGCTCCGCGATCAGTTCAACGAAGAGTTGAACAAATTGATCGAATCAGGAGAAATCGAGAAGTTAGCTCAAAAATGGTTCGAAGAAGAGGCAGCACCAGCTGAATAATTATGGATTAAGGCTGACTGAAAACATCAGTCAGCCTTTTTTAGGAGGAACTTATAATGGATTTTAGTCGGATTTATGATTCTATGCCGTACATTCTTGAAGGGATCCCGGTCATGTTCCAAGTCGTGCTCGTCTCGGCGCTGTTCGGGATCACGTTCGGTGTCGTCGTGGCCACGTTCAAGATTGTGCCGAACCGTCTCGTCAACTTCATCGGACACGCCTACACGGCCGTGTTCCGGGGAACACCGCTCATCTTGCAACTCGCCATCATCCACTTCGGCTTGCCGCAGTTGACGGGCTTTATCACGACACCTTATCAATCGGCCGTCATCGCCTTCTCGCTCAACTCGGCGGCGTACATCTCGGAGATCATTCGGGCCGGGATTCAAGCGGTCGACAAAGGCCAGTGGGAAGCGTCTGACGCACTCGGTGTCCCTTATGTCAAACAGCTGCGCTCGATCATCTTGCCGCAGGCGTTTAAAAACATCTTGCCTGCACTCGTCAACGAGATGATCACGCTCACGAAAGAGTCGGCACTCGTCTCGACGGTCGGCGTCCTCGATATTATGCGCCGGGCCCAAATCGTCGGAGGACAGAAGGCGATCTACTTCGAACCGCTCCTGTTCGCCGGTGTGATATACTTTACGATAGTAATGGTGTTGACATACTTTGGTCAACGTCTTGAAAAACGGTTAAGAAAGAGTGATGGCAGATGATACAAGTAAAGGATTTATACAAACAGTTCGGTGACCTTGAAGTGTTGAAAGGGATTACGACTTCGATTGAAAAAGGAGAAGTCGTCGCTGTCATCGGTCCGTCGGGTTCCGGTAAGTCGACGTTCTTACGTTGCTTGAACATGCTCGAAGTGCCGACAAGCGGAACGGTCAGCGTCGCCGGATACGAGTTGACGAAAAAAGGGGCCAACGTCTCGAAGGCACGGCAAAATATCGGGATGGTGTTCCAACAGTTCAACTTATTTCCGCATATGAACGTGCTCGACAACTTGACGTACGCACCGATCAACGTGTTGAAAGTCAGCAAGGCTGAAGCGATCGAACGAGCGAAGACGTTGCTCGAGCGTGTCGGATTATCGGAGAAGATCGATGCTTATCCGAGTCAGTTGTCAGGCGGACAAAAACAACGTGTCGCGATCGCCCGGGCGCTTGCCATGGAGCCGAACGTCATGCTGTTTGACGAGCCGACGTCGGCGCTCGACCCGGAGATGGTCAATGAAGTGCTCGACGTCATGAAAGGACTCGCCGATTCAGGGATGACGATGGTCGTCGTCACGCACGAGATGGGCTTTGCCCGTGAAGTGGCTGACCGTGTCCTGTTCCTTGATGAAGGCATCTTGATGGAGGAAGGCAAACCGGCCGACCTGCTCCTCAACCCGCAGACGGACCGAGCCAAACGGTTCTTAGAAAAAGTCTTGTGATGACACGTTCCATCTGACACCAGAAAGGGAGGATTCGAATGAAGATCACGTACTATGGCCATGCGACAGTCCAGCTCGATATCGACGGAATGAGCGTCTTGATCGATCCGTTTTTGACGAGTAACCCGCATACAGACGTCGACCCGGCGACATTGACAGCCGACTACATTTTGTTGACGCATGCGCATTTCGATCATATCGAGGACGTCGAACTGATCGCGAAAGAAACGGGCGCGACGATCGTCGCGACACATGAACTCGCGACCTATTACGAGAAAAAAGGCTATTCGGTCCACGGCATGAACATCGGGGGAGGGTATTCCTTCCCGTTCGGCCGTGTCACGATGACGCAGGCGTTCCACAGCTCGAGCCTTGACATGGGCGACGTCCCGGTCTATATGGGGATGCCGGGGGGCTTCATCATCGAGACGAACTCGCTGACGCTTTACCATGCGGGTGATACGGCATTGTTCTCGGACATGAAACTGTACGGTGAACGGTTCGAGATCGACGTCGCCTTCCTGCCGATTGGGGACAACTTCACGATGGGGCCGGTTGACGCGCTCGATGCCGCCCATTGGCTGCAGGCGAAACGAATCGTCCCGATTCATTTCGATACGTTCCCACCGATCAAACAAGATGCACGTGCCTTCTGTGACCAGTTACATCAGCGCGGTCTGTTGATCGAACCGAACACGACGATCGAGATTTGATGGCGCGTCAAGCGATTCAAGCGACCGAACGCTTCGTGACGAAGCTTCATACCGGGGATCATACCGGGCATGACATGAGTCATCTCGAACGGGTGCGTCGGCTCGCCGAACATCTCGCTGAAGGGATGGCGGTCGACCCGCTCGTCGTCACACTCGCGGCGCTGCTTCATGACGTCGAGGACGCGAAACTCGGTCGAGCCAAAGGGCTCGTCCGGCATCATCTCGAGACGATCGCCCTCAGTACAAGCCAGACGGATCACATACTCGCCGTCATCGCGGAGACGTCGTTCTCGCAAGGCAGACTGCCGACGACGCTCGAGAGTGCGATCATTCAAGACGCAGACCGGCTCGATGCGGTCGGTGCGATCGGCATCGCCAGGACGTTCCAGTATGCCGGATCACGTGGCACACCGCTCTATGATCCGGCCGACCCGTCGAGCGCCATCGCGCATTTTAGTGACAAACTGCTCTTGCTCGCAGACGGGATGCATACGGACCGGGCGAAAGCGATCGCCCGCGACCGTCACGCGTTCATGACGTCTTTCTTGAAGCAGTTCGAGGCGGAATGGGTTGGCGAAGATATGTAAAACGGCCGAGGAGGGATCCTCGGCCGTTTGGCGTTAAAATGGATGTTTATTGAGCCAATGCCCGCCGTCGAGCGAGATGCATTCACCGTTCAAGTAACGCATCTCATCCGACGTCATCCAGAAAGCGAGGTCAGCGATCTCTTCCGGTGTCCCGAAGCGGCCGAGCGGGACGTTGCGGCGGATGCGCTCGACTTCTTTGACGTGGACGGCGAGTTTGTCGGCCCCGCCAGTCCGTTCGATCGGTCCCGGGCTGATCGCATTCACGCGGGCCCCGAACTGATAGCCCCATTCGACGGCGAGCGTCCGGGTCAAATTCAGTACGCCTGCTTTAGCGGCGGCGCTTGGTGCGACACCAGCACCTGCCTGCCACGCGTACGACGCGACCATGTTGATGATCGAACCGTCACGGAGTTGTTCGCGCTCCCAGTGCTTTCCGAGGACGTGCGTACAGTTGAACGTGCCGTTCAAAACGATGTCGATGACACTCGTCCAACCGTTCGGTGTCAAATCGAGCATCGGGCAGACGAAATTGCCGGCGGCGTTATTGACGAGCGCATGCACCGGACCGAATCGTTCGACAATCTGATCGAGCGCTTGGGCGCACGCCTCGTAATCGCGGACGTCGTGTTGGACGGGTAACGCTTGACCCGCACCGATCGCCTCGAGTTCACCCATCGTTTCTTGCAGGCGCTCTTCGTTACGGCCGCTGATGGCAACGTTCCAGCCTTCGCTTTTAAATTTTAGCGCCATCGCTTTCCCCATGCCGGACGAACCGCCGGTAATCCAAATCGTTTTCAAATGAATCTCCCCCTTTGAATGAATGATCGTTCATTTTTAGTATTCGGGTTTGACTCTAGGGATTCCTGCAAAAAAAAGCGACGGCCGTTTGGCCGTCACTGGAGCTGTTCCAAATAGTTTAATCCGAGCTCGCGGTCGATGCGATACATCGTCCCGGCGACTTTCTCGCCCCAATACGGGTCCGAGGCGTAGAAGACGTTGACACCTTCTTGCTTGTTGCCGGGGAACGGGCCGCGGTCGTACGATCCGGTCACATACTTCTCGGCGAACAAGCGGGCCGCAGCATCGACACTCGCCTCGATTGAAGCGAACGTCGAGGCGTTGCCGCTCGGGTCGTCATCTGTCGCTTTGAACCCGAAGAGATTATTTTTATCGCGGGCGATCGCGGACGTCCCGTATCCCGACTCGTGACCGGCGACGGCGAGTAAGAACAGGGCGTTAATACCGAACTCGGCTTCGGCGTCCTTGAAGGCATCACCTTTTCCGGTGAGCGGACTGTCACCGAGCGTGGCGAGAAATTGATCGAGTTCGCGGGCCGAGTACGGCGATTTGGACTGAATCGAGGCGAATTGGTACGGTGAATCGAAGACGTCCCGGACGTTTTCGGTATAAAACCGGTCCGACGTTTCCTGCGGGGCGGGTCCGACCAAAAATGTCCCAGCCAAGTTCCCGTTCGCTTCAACGGTATGGAGCACTTGTCCGTCCCGCATCTCGTAATAGCCGCGTTTCTCGACGACGGCGTCCGGGTATAGCGTCATGTCGGCCAGCGGTACGTACACGTCGGCACCGGAGATGGTGACTCGCAAATGGTCAGAACCCTTTCCGACGAGCCTAAGCCGGGTGCCGCCGGCGACGTACGACTGCTGCTCCTTGAACGCGGCATCTTTATACAGGTTCGTGACCCGGTCAGTCGGCGTGACGGCGATGCCGGTGCCGGTAAAGTCGATGACTTCGCCGGACGGGCCAAGCAAGGCGCGATTGCCGCCGCGTTCCATATAGGTGCGGGCTTCAGCGAGCGACTCGAAGTGACGGGACGAGACGTCACCATCTGCGAACGTCTCGACGGTGTACGTCCCGTTGCCTCGCTCTTGTAACCAAAGAAAGCCGAAGATGGCAAGTGCTAAGCTGAGCAGGGCGGGCAAGAGCCGGCGTCGTTGTTTTTTCTTCAATAGGATCACTTCCAAACTTGAGGATTGCCAAACAGAGAAAACTAGTAAACAATTTTGTATGAGAGGAGGGAATGATATGAAAATTGGTACACGTACGTTAAAGACGGCGGTCGCGGCTGGGATCGCGATGCTCATCGCTGAGACGATCCATCTCGATTATTACGTCTTCGCGGCCATCATCGCCATCCTCAGTATCCAAGAGACGCGCAAGAAGTCATTTCGGGCCTCATATGAACGTGTCATGGCAAGCTTACTCGCCATCGGGATGGGCGCGTTGATGTTCACGCTGCTCGGCTATTCGCCGGCGACGCTTACACTTTATTTTGTCATGTTCATCCCGCTCGTTCAACAGCTCAAACTGCAGGACGGCATGATCACGAGTGTCGTCATCTTGACCCATCTGTACACCGAAGGACGGTTCTCACTCGACTTGTTCTTGAACGAACTCCTGTTGATCGCGATCGGGGTTGGCGTCGGACTCGTCGTCAACATGTATATGCCGACGCTCGATAAAGACATCGAGCGCATTAAAGAGAGTATCAATCGGGCGCTCGCGGTCCACTTCTATGACGTCGCAGCCTGTGTCGAGACCGGTGTGTACAATAACCATTCGATGATGCTGTTGAAGACGCGTGACTATTTAAAGAACGGGAAAGACTTGGCCCTCCGCCGGATGGGAAACTCGATCGGGAAGCGCAACGAAGACATGGACTATCTATACTTCCGGATGCGCGAGCGCCAGTACGACATTTTGAAGCGGATTGCTGATAATGCGCGGGAGATCACGATGGTCGTCAATGAGGCGAAACCCGTCGCCACATTTTTACGCCGCGTCGGCGACAACGTCAACGAGCAGGCTGACGCCTCGGCGTTTCTTCGCGAGCTCGAGGAAATCATCGACCATTATCGAAAAAACGTACCTCTCCCCACATCGCGTGAGGAATTTGAGGTACGCTCGTCGCTGCTCAATATTTTGTCAGATGTGAAGAGTTACTTGATCTTGAAAGAACGGTACATTCTCCTGTTACAGGAACATGGCCATCCCTGACAAAAACGTGCTAAGCAAGAAGATTGATACGATGACGACGACGCCGATTTGAATGATGCGTTGTCGTTTTTGTTGTTTTTTTCTCATGAGGATCCTCCAAAACGTGTTTGACCTCATTGTACAGAATGGAAAAGGTTCGTGCAAACGACATGAGTTTGTTATAATAACCAAGAAATGTTTGGATGGAGGGATGTTTTTATGGTAAACGAGACACGTGTGCTGGACACATTTTTACAGTTGGTCAGCATCGATTCAGAGACAAAAGAAGAAGCGGTCATCTGTGAGCATTTAAAGTCGGTCTTCACAGAACTCGGATGTGACGTCTACGAAGACGACGCATCGACAAAAACTGCGCATTCAGGAAACAATCTTATCGTCACGTTGGCTGCGACGAAACAGGGCGTTGACCCGATTTACTTCACGGCCCACATGGATACGGTCACACCAGGTAAAGGCATCAAAACGAGTATTAAAGACGGTTATATCGTCACAGACGGGACGACGATTCTCGGTGCCGACGACAAGACGGGGCTTACAGCGATGATCGAACTCGTTCGGGTCTTGAAAGAGGAGGCAATTCCACACGGTCAGATCCAGTTCGTCATCACGGTCGGTGAAGAATCGGGTCTCGTCGGTGCGAAAGTGCTCGACCTCTCGAAAATCGATGCGAAATTCGGTTTCGCCCTCGACTCGGACGGACCGGTCGGCGATATTATCGTGGCAGCTCCAACCCAAGCAAAAGTGAACGCGAAAATTTACGGGAAGACGGCCCACGCCGGTGTCGCCCCAGAAAAAGGCGTCTCGGCGATTCAAATCGCAGCAAAAGCGATCGCAAAAATGAAGCTCGGCCGGATCGATGAAGAGACGACGGCTAACATCGGACGCTTCGAAGGCGGACGCGCGACGAATATCGTCTGTGATTACGTCGAAGTGCTCGCCGAGGCCCGTTCGCTTATCCACGATAAGATGGAAGCGCAAGCTGAAGCGATGAAGCAAGCGTATATCGAAGTTGCTGAGACGCACGGTGGTCGTGCTGAAGTCGAGATTGACATCATGTACCCGGGCTTCAAGTTCGAAGAAGGCGACGAGGTCGTCGAAGTGGCGAAGTCAGCGGCGACAGCGATTGGACGTCCGATTCGTATCCTTCATTCGGGCGGGGGCTCAGATGCGAACGTGATCGCCGGTGGAGGCATTCCGACGGTTAACCTTGCTGTCGGGTATGAAGAAATCCATACGACGAACGAACGCATGCCACTCGTCGAACTGTATAAGTTAATTGAACTCGTTGTTGAAATTGTCGAGCAAGTCGCAACACGGGAAACAAACTAAAAAAAGAGCCGACGCTAAGTCGGCTCTTCCTATGTGTTCGTGTGTTTATGCGGCGAACTCCAACGATTCTAAGACGAGTTCGTCTGAGCAGTGAAGTTCGGTCGCTATGTCGTGAATTCGGATCGAGGTGCCTGCATCTTGTTGGTGTTTGCGATTCATTGAAGTCGCTCGTTCCCGAATCACTTCATACAAAGCATCGGAATGTTCAACTTTATTCATCACGGATCACATCCTTTTCAACGAGTGACTCAAGTATAGCATGGATTAGGCTAGCAGAAAGGACAAATATATTTATGAAGTTACATTTTTTAGGAACTGGTTCAGGCATGCCTTCGAAACAACGGAACGTTTCCGGGCTCGCACTTACATTGCCTAAACAGACGTGGCTGATCGATTGCGGGGAGGCGACCCAGCACCAGATTCTCCATACCACGATCAAACCGCGAAAAGTATCGGCTGTTTGGATCACGCATCTACACGGGGACCATGTCTTCGGGTTGCCAGGTTTCTTATCGACGCGTTCCGCCCTCGACGGAAAGGATCCGCTCACGCTGTACGGGCCGCGTGGCATCAAGCAATGGCTCGAGCTGACGTTGAAACTGACCGGTTCATATTTAGGCTATGACCTGACGATTGTCGAATATGAGGACGGGGACACGTTCGAGCAAGACGGTCACCTCGTCACGGTGCGGAAGCTCGCGCATCGCTTTCCATCTTACGGGTTTCGCATCGAGGCACCGGCGCGTCCGGGGACGCTCCTCGTCGACAAAGTGAGAGCACTCGGTATTCCGAGCGGTCCAGTCTATCGGACAATCAAACAAGCAGACACGTTTGAATTTGCAGGGAAAACATACGCGTCTAAAGAATATGTCACAGAATCGGTCCGTGGAGCGATCGTCGCCATCCTAGGGGATACGACTCCGTGCGAGAATGCATTCGTGCTCGCACAAGCTGCCGACGTTCTTGTCCACGAGGCGACGTTTATGCAAGGGGAGTCAAAACTTGCGAGACAGTATGGTCACTCGACGACGGTCGAAGCCGCAAGGCTCGCGAACGAGGCGGGAGCGGGCCGGTTGATCGTCACCCATATCTCGGCCCGCTACCAAGGCCGGGAAGCAGAATTTGAGGCCGAGGTCGTGTCTGGGTTTGCGGATAGCCATGTGGCAACCGACTTTTCCGAGTTTATAGTGGGGGATTGATGTGACAATACAACTATACGTTTGGCTAGGTTTCATCGTCATCAGCCTGTTGCTAGGTGTAAGATTGAATCAGTTGAAAGAGCCAGAACCGAACTTTTTCGCCAAGTTCTTATTCTACTCGTTGCTCGGAATCGTTTCGTTTCCGATCGGCGGGTTTCATATCCCAATCGGATTTTTGATGTCATTCTTGTTCTTTCCAAAACGAAACAGCCGGTATAAATGGTACGGGGCGCTCGTCGGCTTCTTCTTCTTCATCGTTTTACTGTTCGTACCTTTGTTCGACCAATCCGAATTCCGGGCCGAATCTCAACAAATCGGGCCGGTGTCGGTGCAAGACGAGTCGTTCGACCGGATGACAGATACGATTTTACGCCGGATCAACGGCGAGGTGATCAAGCTCGATCGTAGCAAGATGATTGTCGACCGGGACGGTGAACTGCAGTCACTCGAGTATTTGCTCATGGTCGAACGCAACAGCTCGTTCCAGCAAATCCGCATCAACTATGACGACTCAGGGGAACTTGAATATCGTCAAGTCGATGAGATGAACAAAAGTTCCGGTCGAGCCTTTTTCGAGAAGCTCGTCGACTTCGAACACGTGATCGAAGCCGTACGGGGGACAGCGTGGGAAGACTTTGCCAAACAAGTCGAGGCACCGCTCTTGCAGCTCTCATTTGACGGACTGTACGACATGTACACGTTCGAGAACGAAGCGATGCTCATGATCAACCGGGACGGACGAATCGTCAAATTCTGGCTCCAGCGCGAACCCGTGCTCGCCAACAGTATTCAATTGACCGGTTTGACCCGTGAAGGCAGAACGACAGGCGAAAAATATACGATTCTTTACAACTACTCCATCCACCAACGAGAGGATTTGACGGATCAATGAAAAAATTGCTCATCATGGGTATGATGATACCTTTATTGGCAGCTTGTGCTGGAGAAGAGACATCGAACGGACAAAGTGAGTCTTGTGACGTCGAACCGACAATTTCCGTTTACGACGCGTCGACAGAAGAGACGTTGTACCATGAGAAAAGTGTCTGCCTAGAGGATGGGTCGACGGTGCTCGATGCCCTCAAGGTGACAGAATTGCCGATTGATTCGGTCGGAAGCGGGGAGATGACCTACGTCACGGCAATCGACGGGATTCAAGAAAAATCGGCCGGTCAGTCATCTGGTTGGGTGTACGCCTTTAACGGCAGCCCTGGCGATGAAGGGGCGGCTGCAAAAGAAGTCGAGTCCACCGATATTATCCAATGGCGGTTTGAAGAAGATGCGATTTCTTTCTTCGAATGAGGCGGATTGGGAGCGTAGACATGCTGTCACGCTCCTTTTCTTTCTACTCGTCCATCTGTACGTCTTGATCCATGTGAACGGTTCGTTAAGTCTGCTCGCCGGGCTGGTCTTGTTGTTACTGTTGGAGCGGCGCTTTCCCGTCGCGATGCTCGGTCTGCTCGTCGCGTTCGCGCTGATCTCGCTCGCACCGATTTTGCTCCAGTGGGACGTCTCCATCCGTGCGCTCAGCGACCAAATTGTCCGCTTGGCGACGTTTTTATTCGGAATGGTTTGGGCGAGCCGTTTCATGCGATTAGAACGGCTATTGCCGCTCTTGCGACGCTTTCCGCAATCGACCCGGTTGCTGTACGGTGCTTGGGCGCTCGTCCCGTCGATGGAACGGGCCATCCGTTTGTCGCTCCGCAGTCACCAGCGACAAGACTGGCGAGAAGCGATCGTCGTCGGGATTGACAGCCAGCGCCGTGAACCCGTTTACGCGTTGCCGCGCCTACGTCCATTCCAAGGCGATGATCTCGTTCATCTGTTCATCTTGTTTATTTGCTTTGTGGCGGCGCTTAAGTGGTCACCACTCATCTGGTTGCTTTACCCGTATTTGACGAAAGGAGGGGTGCGAGATGCGTTGGTTATCCTCAGAGCACGGACGTCAGCAAATTGAGGAGTGGGTCGCTTCAGAGCGGGCCCATATCGTCAATCTCGATGACCCGCTCGCCGGTTCGGTCGCCTCACTGCTCGCCGGTGATGATGCGATGCGCGGCGCCGAACTGGCAGCTCTCTTGCAAATCGATCATCTGTCCAAAAAGCGATTTGATGAATGCTCGAGCGGAGAACAACAACTCGTTCGAATCGCTCACGTGCTCGGCGAAAATCCCGATGCGCTCGTTCTCATCGAGCCGTTCCGTTATCTCGATCGATTCCGCAGCGAACACTTGTCGATGCTGCTTCGGCGGCTAGGACAGCTCGGGATTAGCGTCGCTTATACGGACCGGTCGCGTGAAGGCGGTGCAACACATGCGTTCACGGTCGTAAAGTCGTCTAGTGAAGCATCGATTAACGTCAAAGACGTTTCCTATCGTCATCCGTTGCAACCCGCCTACGCGGTCGAACACGTGTCGTACCGGTCTGACGGACCAGGGTTAACGGTGTGCATCGGGACGAACGGCAGTGGCAAGTCGACACTCCTAGAACTGATGGCGAAGAGTCTGCGTCCGCTATACGGGAAAGTGAAGTTATCAGAGCGGCCGCTCTATCTTCCGGCAGACCCCGAGTACGGGCCGTTCCCAAAAGCGTTGAATCGACGGGTCGAACAGTTGCAGGCGGTACTCGCGTCCACGTCGTCACTCATCGTCCTCGACGAGCCGACGGTCGGACTGTCGGAGAACGAACGCGACGCCTTCGTTGCGGCAATCGTACAAAAAGCCGAGACGGCGCGTGTTTTATGTGCGACCCACGATGAACGCTTGATTGCGGCGGCAGGTCATGTCTTATGTATGGCGAGCGGAGCGGTCGTGTTTGACGGCACGCGCGAACAGTACGTGGATCGGAGTACGTTATGGTCACTTACGTCCTCGCCCTCATAACCGCGTTCGCACTTTTGTCGAAGTTTGAGCGGACGAAGTCACCTATTTCTGTATTGACGCAGCTTCTTGCGCTCGCCGTCATCGGACGGTGGCTTTTCATGGCCATACCGAACGTGCAACCGACGACCGCATTGTTGATGCTGACCGCGCTCTATTTTGGATGGACGAGTGCAGGCATGCTCGCTTTATTCGTCCCGATTTTATCGGGACTTTTACTCGGCCTCGGTCCGTTCGTTTTGTATCAGTTTCTCGGTTGGCTGCTCGTGATCACGCTCGTTTACTTGTTACGACCGATCTTGTTACGGTCGCGCATGTTACTTTGGTCAATCGGGCTCGGCTCTGGTTTTTTATTCGGCTGGACGACGAACTTGTCGTTCGCGGAAGTGATTGGAGCCGACTTTATCAAATTGCTCATCCTTAGCTTGCCGTTCGATTTGGCGCATGGAATCGCAAACGTCTTCTTTTTGATCGTCCTACATGATTTATTCGTTCGCATATTTGTCCGAGAAGACGGGTAAACATGAGTACTACTCGAGTGAGGTGGTTGAGCATGGGCGGATACGTCAATATGTATGAGATCGGTTTGTTCCTCTTCATCGGACTATTGTTTATGGCCGTCAATATCTTCTTGATGTCGCGTCGGCTCATTCGGACACGATACGCGATGTTGAGCATCCTCGCTTCTAGCGTCTGGCCGGCACTGATGATCGTCTTGTCCGTTCAAAACGTCAATCTCCTCGAGGAGCTACGAGCCCGAACGGTCACACTTGAAGCCGTGTTCGCCTGGTCTCTCGTCGTCACGACGGCGCTCATGACGGTGATACCAGCTTTTATCTTTATTCGACGTCTGATTCAGCTGTCACGCCATGGCGACTGATTCCTCAACCTAAAAAAGCAGAGCGACTCAAACGTTTGAGTCGCTCTGCTTTTTTTAGGTTCAAGATGTCGGGAGCTGTTCGACCGAGGCATCTGTCGGTTTTTGGAATCGACGTAAAATTTCGAGACTGACCGCTCGCGGCATAATTTTCGCGAGTCCGACGAGCGCTTGGTTCGACAAACCTGGGATGATGACCCGTTTATTTTTCATGACGCCCTTATAACCGAAGAAAGCGACGAGATGAGACGGCATTTTCGATACCATCATTTCACTGCCGGCCCGGTTAAAGAAACCGGTGTCGGTCGGACCCGGGCAAAGGACGCTGACGTTTACGCCTGTGCCTTTCGTCTCGGCATGGAGCGCTTCTGTGAGTGATAAGACGTACGCTTTCGTCGCGTAATAGACGGCCATATACGGTCCCGGCTGGAATGCGGCGACAGAGGCGACATTTAAGACATAGCCGTGATTGCGGGCGACCATGTCAGGCAAGTACGCTTTCGTCAACTCGGTCAAGGCGTTGACGTTCAACCGGACCTCTTCGGCCTCGGTTTCCGCATCGAGCTCGATAAACTCGCCAGCCGTACCGAAACCAGCGTTATTGATTAAAAAATCGACCGTGAGCCCGGCGGCGTCAATCGCGTTCGTCAACCGTTTCACGGCGTTGTGTTCAGATAGGTCGAGTGCGAACACGTGCACGTTAATCGTGTATCGTTTTTCAAGCACTTTTTTGAGTTCATGTAACCGTGGCTCGCTACGAGCTACGAGAATACAGTCAAATCCATCTCGGGCCGCTAAGACGGCGAGATCTAGGCCGATGCCAGTCGAGGCACCGGTAATCAAGGCTGTTTTTGTCAAAATCGTCCACTCCTTCAATTAAAAAGTCATACATTGTTACTGATTTCTTCACTAGTTGTTAAATTCCTGCTTCGTCGACACGCTTGAACGTGTGCTAAAGTATATCAAGAATATGTGATTAGACTCACAAAGTCAGGAGAAAAAACAGATGATGATTCAGCTAGTTACTACAGCACAAAGCGTCGAACAAGCAGAGGCGCTGATCATGGCGGGAACAGACCGTCTATATATCGGAGAGTCGACGTTTGGTTTACGCCATAAAGGTGACTGGTCGCTTCCAGCTGTGAGAGAAGTCACAGCGCTCGCCCGTCGTTACGGCAAAGAAGTGACGGTTGCCGTCAACAATTTGATGCATAACGATCAAATCGAGGCGTTGCCGGATTATTTACACGCGCTCAAGCAAATCGGGATCGACAGTGTGACGGCGGGCGATCCAGGTGCCATCCGCTTGATCCGTAATGCCAATATCCCCTATTGGTACGATGCTCAAACGCTCGTCACGTCGGCGCGACACATTCAATTTTGGGGTAAGCGCGATGCCATCGGGGCGGTCGCGGCCCGTGAAGTGACACTGACCGAACTTGGGATGATTCAACAGCAGATCGGGCTCCCCGTCGAGGTTCAAGTGTACGGACCAACATGTATCCATCACTCGAAACGACCGCTATTGACGAACTATTTCAATGAGATCGGTCGGTCGAGAGGGGACGCGGAAGCGCGCGAGTACTATATGAGCGAACCGTCTGATGCGGACAGTCGCTATCCCGTCTACCAAGACGACAATGGGACGCACGTCTTCTCCGAAGATTTGACGCTCATGGGTCAATTGCCGGTGCTCTTAAAAGGCGGACTGCATACGTGGAAACTCGAAGGATGGCATGCCGGGGACGCGTTCGTCGACATCGTCCGTCTGTTCGACAAAGCCCGGTCCGATTTGTTGAATGGCCAGTTCGACCGCACGCTCATGGAACGGCGTCTCGCCGAACTCCAACCTGAACAATTCCGGCTTGGGACCGGACTGCTGTTACGAAATCCAGAAGAGATCAAGTGAGGGGATCAAGATGAAAAAACGTCCAGAACTACTAGCTCCGGCAGGAAACTTAGAAAAATTAAAGATGGCGATTCTTTACGGGGCCGATGCGGTCTTTATCGGTGGTCAACAGTTCGGGCTCCGCTCGCGGGCTGGCAACTTCGGATACGAGGAGATGACTGAAGGCGTCGCATTCGCGCACGAGCGCGGGGCGAAAGTGTATGTCGCCGCGAACATGGTGACCCATGAAGGGGATATCGATGGCGCGGGCGATTTCTTCTGTCGACTCCGTGACATCGGCATCGACGCCGTCATCGTCTCGGACCCGGCCATGATCGAGGTCTGTCTAACGGACGCGCCCGGTCTTCCGGTCCATTTGTCGACCCAGGCGTCGGCGACGAACTACGAGACGCTCCGTTTTTGGCAAGAGGAAGGGCTAGAGCGAATCGTCCTCGCCCGTGAAGTGTCGATGGAAGAGATCAAAGAGATGAAGCGTCAAGTCGACGTCGAGATCGAGGCGTTCGTCCATGGCGCGATGTGTATCTCCTACTCGGGACGTTGCACGCTGTCGAACCATATGGCGCTCCGCGATGCGAACCGTGGCGGCTGCGCCCAGTCGTGCCGCTGGAAATACGGCTTCTTCGAGGCGGATGAGTTGTTGACAGACGACATGGCAGCGCGCGATGAGGAACCATTCTCGATGAGTTCGGTCGATCTTGCGATGGTCCGGCACATACCCGATTTGGTCGATGCCGGCGTCGATAGCTTGAAAGTCGAGGGACGGATGAAGTCGATCCATTACGTGGCGACCGTCTGTAACGTCTATCGTCAAGTCATCGATGCCTACTGCGCGGATCCTGAAGGCTTCGTCTTCGACCCGGCATGGGAAGAAGAGATTTGGAAAGCGGCGCAACGGGAGCTCGCGAGCGGGTTCTATTACGGCATCCCGACCGAGAAAGAGCAACTGTTCGGCAAACCGCGCGCCATCCCGCAATATGCGTTCGCAGCGCGCGTCATCTCGTATGAAGCGTCGACAGGCATGGCGACGCTCGAGCAGCGTAACCATTTCCGCCGCGGAGAAGAAGTCGAATTCTTCGGCCCCGGGTTCGTCCGCTTCACGCAACGGATCGACGAATTGTTCGATGAGACCGGGATGCCGCTCGAGACGGCGAACCAGGCGATGATGACGGTACGCGTCAAAGTCGATCAACCTGTCGCGACCGACTTCATCATGCGAAAACGAAAAGTGGCAGCAGTGAAAGTTCCCGCTTCAAGTGCCCGTTGACACATCCGGCAAGGCAACATAGTCGACCGTTCCATCCAATCTTGCTACCCTATTAACATATACGAAAAAGGGGATGGAAGGATGAATCAGAACACGGAGCAACTCCGGACCGATCCGATCGGACGCCTGCTGTTCAAGCTGTCGCTGCCGGCGATGATCGGTATGCTGGTGACGGCGCTTTATAATATAATTGACACGATTTTCGTCTCGCGTGGCATCGGCCCTGCTGCCGTGGCCGCGATCGGGATCGCGTTCCCGATTCAAATGATTCTAATGGCCGTCTCGAGTGCGGTCGGTCTCGGCGGGGCCTCGATCAGTTCGCGGAAACTCGGCAAAGGAGATGACGCCGGTGCCGCCGTCACGTTCATGAACGTGCTCGTGCTCGTAGGCGTGTTCGCCGCGTTCGCGGTCAGTTCGGCCATCTTCATGCTCGACTCGATCTTGACCGTGTTCGGGGCGACGTCGGAGATCATGGAATTGAGTCGTCAATACTTATCGGTCACGCTGATCAGTTCGCCGTTCTTCATGTTCACGCTCGCGGCGAGCGCGATGGTGCGGGCCGAAGGACAGGCACCTTATCAGATGAAAGTGATGCTCACGACCGTCGTCGTCAACTTGGTGACGACGCCGCTGTTCATCTTCACGTTCGGATGGGGTATTTACGGGGCGGCCTGGTCGACGGCGCTCGCTCAAGTCGTCGGGTCGGTGCTCATGTTACGCTTCTTCTTCGCAAAAAATCGCCGGACCGAGCTCGACTTCCAATGGCGGAAGTTTCGGCTGCGGTTCGGCGAGTTGAAGGAGATTATGGCAATCGGGTCATCCTCGTTCGTCATGATGGTGTCGCAATCGATCTTGTTCGTCTTCGTCAACATCATGCTCGGGACGTATGGGGGGACCCAAGAATTGGCCACGTTCGCCATTTTGAATAAGTTCATGGCGCTCGTCGGGATGCCGATCATGGGCATCGTCCAAGGCATGCAACCGATAGTCGGCTATAACTTCGGGGCGCGACAGTTCGAGCGGATGCGCGAGACGATTTGGACGGCGCTACGGGCCGGAATCGCGATTGCGGTCTTCATCTGGCTGACGCTCCAGCTGTTCCCGGAACCGCTCATGCGCATGTTCACGTCCGACGCGAACTTGATTGCTGGCGGGGTGACGGCGATTCATGTCCTGTTCGCTGTCTCGTTTTTAACGAGCGTCCAAATGCTTGTCAACGGCATCTATCAATCACTCGGGAAAGCCCGGGTCGCGATGTTCTTGTCGTTGTCTCGACAGACGCTCTTTACGATTCCGCTCGTGTTTATATTACCGAACTTCTTCGGTGTGTTCGGTGTTTGGCTCGCCTTCCCGATCGCCGACGGCTTGACCTTCCTGACAGCGGTCGGCATGGCGATTTGGGACCGGAAACTGCTGTTCCGTCCGTCAGAAGATGAGGTAGAAGCGAAAGCGACCAATTTATGAAACGACGTCCGTTCTTGTTGAACGGGCGTCTTCTTTTAGGAATAAGTAAATCCCACCGAGCAAGACGGCCGCGCCGATCCATTGCATCACGCCGAGCCGTTCCTCGAAGAAGACGAACCCGAACAGCATTCCCCAGAGCGCCTCGCCGAGGATGGTGATGCTGACGACGGTCGCACTGACGCGGGCGAGGGCGTAGTTGAACAAGTTATGGCCGAGGAGCGTCGGGAAGAAGGCGAGAGCGATGAAATACCACCAATTCACCGCTTCGAAGCCGACGAATGTCGTGTCCCGAACGAGCAACATGAAACCGAGAACGAACGTTGCGACGAGATAGACGCTGAACGAGTAGTCGTTCGTCTTCATCTCGGTCCGAATGTGTTGACCGACGAGCCAGTAGCCGGCGATCAGCAAGGCGGCGAGAAGCGCGAGCAAATCCCCGTAGAGCGCGTCGCGACCGATTTGGATATCACCGGCCGCGACGAGCATGCCGCCGAGGACGGCGACGAGCGCAAACGCCAAACCTTTTCGGGTCGGATGTTTTTTAAAGAACAGGGCGTTCCCGATGAGGACGAAAATCGGGCTCGATGTCACGAACAACGTCGAACTCGCGACGGTCGTGTAGTCGAGCGATAAAAACCAGAGCCAGAAATGGAAGGCGAGGAGCGTCCCGCTGAGCAAGATCGCGTAGCGGGTGTTCGAGCGTAACGAGAAGAGCGAGCGGTAATCGAGAAACGGCAACAACATGAGGCTCGAGAACAGCATACGGTAGAATGCGGCCGTCTCCGCCGGAGCGGACGTCCATTTGACGAACAAGACGCTCGTCGACAGGAAAAAGACGGCGGCAAATAAAATTAAATAAGACAACAGGCATCCCCCTTTGGTTTTGTACATATTCTTCTAATGATATAATGAAACATACGAGAAAAAACATTCTTTTTCGAAAGTGTCGTTCCGACGAGATCGTTCGAACGACAACGAAAGTAGGGATCACATGAGATTAATCATTGCGGAGAAACCGTCGCAGGCACAAAAGCTGGCAGCGCCATATCCATCAAAAAAGAAAAAAGACGAGATTGAAATCGCGGCATGCCCTCGTTTCCCGGAAGGTGCCATCGTCGTTTGGGCGGTCGGACACTTATGTGAACTCCAAGAGCCGTCTCACTACCGTCCGGAGTGGAAATCTTGGAAATATGAGTCACTTCCGATCGTCCCAGACCGGTTCGACTACCGCATCTCGCAGGGCAAGTCGAAGCCGTTCCAGACAATCAAAAAATGGCTTCACGACCGCTCCATCACGGACGTCATCATCGCTTCCGACGCCGAGCGGGAAGGAGAGGCGATCGTTCGTCTCATCTTGCGCCTTGCCGGCAACAAAAAACCGCTCGAGCGCTTATGGATCTCGAGTTTGACCGAGCAGGCGGTCGACCGCGGCTTCGCGCAGCTGTTACCGGGAGAGCAGACGATTCCGTATTACCATGAGGCGATGAGTCGTGCCTGTGCCGACTGGCTCGTCGGTATGAACGCATCGCGCGCATATACGACGCTCTTGAAGACGATTGGCATCGAAGACGTGTTCTCACTCGGCCGCGTCCAGACACCGACGCTCGCCTTGATCGTCAATCGAGAGCGCGAGATCAAACAGTTCGTCCCGGAGGCGTACTTCGAGGTCGAAGCGACGCTCCAAAAAGGACGGGGCACGTTCAAAGCGAAATACACACTTGGAAAGACGACGAAACTGAAGACGCGTGAACAAGCTGACGCCGTCGTCGACCGATCGACCGGAACGGCGGTCGTGCGGTCGATTGATAAGGAAGACAAGACGGAACACCCACCGTTCTGGTTCAGCTTATCGGGTCTCCAGGCCGAGGCCGGCAAACGGTTCGGCTTCGGGGCGAAGAAGACGCTCGATATCGCCCAAAAGTTGTATACGAAAGGGTGGATCAGTTATCCGCGGACAGATTCTAGTTTCGTCACGCCCGACGAGGCGACGCTGTTCCCGCAGACGAAAGCACGGCTGTTGAAGTCTGCGGCATATGCTGGACTCGCTGACGTGTTGACCGAGAACCCGTCCCGGAACAGCCGCTACGTCAACGCGAAAAAAGTGAGCGATCACTATGCGATCATTCCGACCGAAGCGTGCGGCGATGTGGGTCGACTTAGCGGGGATGAAGCGAAGCTGTATGACTTGATCAACCGCCGCTTTCTCGCAGCGTTCGCCCCCCCGGCCAAACTCGAGAAGACGACCGTCGACTTGATGGACGGGGAAGACTTATACCGGGCAAAAGGGACGGTCGTTGTCAGCCCCGGGTACCGTCAAGTCGTCGAGATGAAGTCAAAAGACGTCGAGCTTCCGGTGCTGACAACCGGTGAGCCGTTGACTGAAAAGAAAGTCGAAGTGTTATCGAAACAGACAGAGCCTCCAAAACGGTATACGGAAGGCGCGCTCATCATGGCGATGAAAGTCGCCGGGAAACAGCTCGACGACGAGGAACTGATCCATATCATGAAAGAAGTCGAGGGGCTCGGCACGGAAGCGACTCGGGCGAACATAATCGACGGCTTGAAGAAGCGGGGTTATGTTGAACTTCAAAAGAAAGAGCTCGTTCCGACCGATAAAGGCCGTCTGTTAATCGATGTGCTCGGCGACAGCATTCTCGCCTCGCCGGCCATGACCGCGAAATGGGAGAAGCGGCTCCATGAGATCGGACAGGCGTCTGCGTCTGCGGCCGAATTCATCGACCAGGCGAAAAAGATGTCGATTCATCTCGTCGAAGAAGCCAAAGCGAGAGTCGCGGCGGCGAATCCGGAAGGCTATACGATTGAACCGAGACGATTCGGGAAGAAATCTGCCTCGCGGCCGAAGGCGTCGTTCGGCGTCTGCCCGAGCTGTGGCAAAGGACTTGTCGAGCATCCGAAGTTCATCGGGTGCAGCGGGTATCGTGAGGGCTGCAAGTTTACGATGTCGAAACAAGTGCTCGGCGTCGGACTCGCGAAAGACGAACTGAAACAGATGATCAACGGTGGGCAGTCGAATGTTCATGCGTTCAAAAAAGGCGACAAGACGTTTGATGCCACGCTCTATCTTGAAAAAGGGGCGTTACGCTTCGAGTTCAAATAAAAAATAGAGTCGCCCGGCTGGACGGCTCTATTTTTTATCGGTCTGATCGTTTTCAGAAATTCGACGATTGATTTCATCGTAATCGAGGACGATGTCGTCTTTGTTGTCTTTGTAGGCGTATCCTTTTTGGATGACGACGACAGAGGCGACAAAGACGAGTAAAATAATCAATCCGCTCACGGCAAATATCCATCCCATAGCGCATTCCTCGCTTTCTTTCTCTTAGTATGACAAAAATCTGAGACGTTCTCCATGTTTGAGTCTCTCACAACTGTTACAGGTTTGAAATGGTTGGTCTCTTGATTAGATATGATACAATAACATATAGAAGAACACTGACAGAGAAGGTAGGGATGACTATGGCGATTTTGATTGTCGACGACGAACCGGTCAATACGATGGTTCTCGAACAATTATTGCATCAACACGATTATGAGACGGTCTCGGTCTCAAGTGGTGAAGATGCTCTCGCGCTCCTCATGGACCCGCAAGCCCCGTCGCTGTATGACCTCGTCCTGCTCGATGTCGAGATGCCGGGCATCTCAGGGATTGAAACGTGCAAACGGATTCGACAAATGACAGGATATGAAGAACTGCCGGTAATCATGGTGTCGGGCCGGACCGAAGAGAAGCAAATTGCCGAAGGGCTAGATGCTGAAGCGTCCGACTATACGACGAAGCCGATCAAAATCACCGAACTCCTCGCTCGGATTCGCTCAGCGCTCCGTTACAAAGCGGCCGTCGATGAACGGAAAAAATATGAGGCGCGTCTCCAATATGACCTAGATTTGGCCCAAAAGATTCAGCAGAGCGCGCTGACCCCACCAATCAGTAGCGCGGAAATCGATATGCGGGCGCTGTACCTGCCATCTAAAAAATTGGCGGGTGACATGTACGCCTGGTTCCAAGTCGCGCCTGATCGTTACGGCGTCATCATCTTCGACGTGATGGGTCACGGCGTGTCTTCAGCCTTGATCACGATGGGAATCCGCTCGATCTTGCCAGGCCTTGTCGCCAACGTCCAGTACCCGGTCGACGTCATGACCGAACTGAACCGACAGATGACGTTCCTGTTTTCGGGTGACGATATGCAAAGTTATTTCACGGCCGTCTATTGTTACATCGATACGACGAATCAACGCATCGAGTACGTCAATGCCGGTCATCCGCCTGTGATCGTGACGTCTCCGGAAGGGATGACTCGTCTCGAGACGACTGGTGTTCCGGTCGGCATGTTCGAGGAACCGAATTATGAATCGAAAGAAATCAAGATCACGCCAGGTATGGTCCTGCATATGTACACGGACGGACTGATGGAATGTTACAGCAAAGACATCGATGACGGCATCCGTTGGCTTGAAAAAGACATCGCCACGTACGGCTTAGATTATGCCCGTCACGTTGCCGAACGGCTCGTCCCGAAAATCGAGATTGACGACGACTTGTGTCTCGTCACGGTAAAGCTTATTTAAATGACAAAAGGATGAGACCGTCGCTCGTGACGATTTCATCCTTTTGTCTAGAAATAACGTTTCCGCCATAAAATATAAAAGGCGAGACTCGAAAAACCGACCATCATGGCAAGTGCGAACACGAAACCGATTGATTGACCTTCGAACGGGACTTGGACGTTCATCCCAAAGATCCCGGAAATCATCGTCGGAATGCTGAGCACGATCGTGATTGACGCCAAGAACTTCATGACGAAGTTGACGTTGTTCGAGATGATCGACCCGAATGCATCCATCTTAATGCTGATGATGTCGTTATAAATCGAGGCCATCTCCATCGCCTGACGATGCTCGACGAATACGTCTTCTAACAAGTCTTCGTCTTCTTCATGCTTCTCAAGACTCGGCGTCTTGACGATGCGGTCGAGGACGCTGTCATTCGCTTTGAGCGATGTCATGAAGTAGACGAGCGACTTCTGTAAGTTCATCAACTGGAAAATTTCCTGATTTCGCATCGAACGTTGAAGTTCTTGCTCTAGCTCTTCCATTCGCCGGTCGATCTGGCGGAGGAACCGCAAGTACGTCATGCTGACTCGGTGCAAAATCTGGAAGACGAACCGGCTGCGATAGTTTGTCCGGAACAAGCGGGCTTTGCCGTTAGCGAACAAGTTGAGTACATCGAGGTCACGCGAACAGACGGTGATGAAATGTCGTCCCGTGACGATGATACCGAGTGGGATCGTATTATAGGCACGTCCCGTATCGTCTTCTTCGACGTATGGAACGTCAATGATCATGAGCAGGCCTTCGTCATCTTTCTCAAAACGCGGCTTTTCTTCAATATCAAGTGGGTCGTACACGAAGTCTTCAGGAATGCCGGAGGCGGCAATGACTTGATCGGCCTCGTCTTTCGTCGGATTGACGAGTTGGATCCAGCTTCCTTTGTCAAAGTCTTCGATCTCGTGCACACGACCAGATGCGTCGGTACGGTAAATCGTTAGCATAATCTTCCTCCTACCTTAGCTCAACTTTATTATAGGTAGGCGAGTAGGAGAGTGCAATCGCAAAGAAGGAGATTTTTTGTTTTCTCTCGAAAACATACTACAGTGAGTTAGAATGTCAGAAGGAATGAGTAGAAGGAGGGATGGAGATGACTCAAACACCCCAAAACGCTCTGTTTAACGAAGAGAAATTAGCAGAGCTCCATCAAATCGCTAGTGGAAATAAAGATTTTCTGAAAAAGATTGCAGAGACGTACGTCGCCCAGTTCGAGGCGAAGTTTCCTGAATTAAAGCGCGTGGTCGAGACGAAAGATCATGAACAAATCGAACAACTCGCCCACTTGTTAAAGGGCGCCTCTTATTCGGTCGGACTCGACGAGACGGCGTCGCATTTCCAACAACTTGAACTCGCCGGTGAGACGAACGAGGTCGAGAACCTTGAACCGGTGCTTGAAGACATCGAGCGTCAAATGAAACGGTTCGCTGTCGAGTGGGACGCCTATTTCAATCGATTGGTGTAATGAAAGAGGGGCCGCAATTTTGCGGCCCCTCCGTTTGTCATTAGGCTAAAAACTCATCGAGCGTCGCGATCAACATGCCGATCTCAGGCTTCGTGATTTGTGCGTTCGCGCCGACGGCGTCGCCTTTATGTTTCAAGTCGTTTGAGATGAGTGACGAGAAAATTACGATCGGTAATGTCGCGTAGCGGTCCATTTCGCGTAGCCGTCTCGTCAAATGTAACCCGTCCATTTGTGGCATCTCGATGTCGGTGATGAGCAGATCGCACTCGACACCATCTTGCTCGAACGCATCAAGCGCTTCTTTCCCGTTGTTGAAGATTGTCGTGTTGAAGTAGCCTGCCTCATCGAGCGTGTCGATGATCAAGGTCCGAAGCATCTCCGAATCTTCTGCGATCCACACTTGTTTGTTCGAGCGTTCCCTTGCACCGAGTCGTTTGACGGATTCACGAGCCATGATGTCTTTTCGTGACAACTCGAGAGCGATGCGCTCATAGTCGAGAAGAATGATCATTTGGTCTCCTGTTTTGACGACGCCGTTCGTGATGCCTTGGACACCGCGGGCGAGATCTGACGGTGTATCGATCTGTTCCCATGAGATGCGCTTGATCTCTGTCACTTGGTCGACTCGGAGCACCGATTTCTCACCGTTAAACTCACAGACGATCAAGCGATCCCCGTCTCCGGCTTCACGAGGATGGCCGATGACCATCGGGAGATCGATGACCGTCATGACTTCACCGCGTAGTTCGATCAACCCCATGATCGCCTCAGGCGTTCCAGGTAACGGGGTGAGTGGAAGCATCGTGATGATCTCGCGAACCTTCATGACGTTAATCCCGAAAATAAACGGGCCTGACTGGAAAATGACGATTTCTAACTCGTTCGTACCTGCTTCAAGTAAAATATTATGATCCATGCTCAATGGTGGTCCCTCCTATATCGCGTTCTCTCTTCCTCTCTATCGGTCAAATCGATCAAAGTCTTCAGTTGAAAAGTGTCAAAGTCAGGTCAAAAATCACGAAAAGTCATGGAGTAACCGTTTACATTACATAAACTGAATCTTTATAGTTGTTCAACGGAATTGATTTTGCATACAATGAGGGTGGCAACGAGATATCACAGCTTACTCAGGAGGCAGATAGAGATTATGAGTATGAACACATATCCATATTTAATTAACGGGCAATGGCAAGAATCAACAACAAATGAGACGATCGAACTCGTTTCACCTTATACAGAAGAAATCGTCGGACACGTCCAAGCGATGTCGCGCGACGAAGTCGACGAGGCGATTCACGGTGCTAAACGTGCACAACAAGAGTGGGCGGCGCTTCCGGTCAACAAGCGCGCCGAGCTGTTGTACGCATGGGCGGACAAACTCGAAGAACGCGTCGATGAGATCGGTCAAATCATCATGCGCGAAGTCGGGAAGAACTTGAGCGACGCGAAGAAAGAAGTCGTCCGCACAGCTGAGATTATTCGTTATACGGCTGAGGAAGGACTTCGTTTCACAGGTGGATTCATGCAAGGCGATTCGTTCCCGGGCGGATCAAAGAACAAAATGGCGATCATCAAAAAAGAGGCACTCGGTGTCGTTCTCGCGATCTCACCATTCAACTATCCGGTCAACTTAGCCGCTGCTAAAATCGCTCCAGCCCTTATTACAGGGAACGCGGTCGTCTTCAAACCGGCGACGCAAGGTGCGATCAGTGGCGTCAAAATGGTCGAGGCACTGCAAGACGCCGGTCTTCCGAGCGGATTGTTGAACCTCGTGACGGGTCGCGGTTCGGTCATCGGCGACTACTTGACGTCGCACCCAGGTGTCGACATGATCACATTCACAGGCGGTACAGGAACCGGTCAACATTTGTCACAACAGGCATCGATGGTCCCGGTCGTCTTAGAGCTCGGCGGCAAAGACCCGGCGCTTGTCTTAGAAGACGCGGACATGACGCTTGCGGCGGATCAAATCGTCAGCGGTGCGTTCTCTTACTCGGGTCAGCGTTGCACGGCGATCAAACGCGTCTTCGTGCTCGAAAATCAAGCGGACGAACTCGTCGCCATGTTGAAACAGCGTGTCGAGAAGCTCACGGTTGGTTCGCCAGTCGACAACAGCTTCATCGTCCCGCTCATCGACAAAAAGTCGGCTGACTACGTTCAAGGCTTGATTGACGACGCCGTCAACAAGCGTGCGACGGTCGTCCACGGTAACGAACGTGACGGCAACCTGCTCCACCCGACGCTGCTCGATCACGTCACGCGTGAGATGCGTGTCGCTTGGGAAGAGCCGTTCGGACCTGTTCTTCCGATCATCCGTGTCAGCTCGCTCGACGAGATGATCGAACTGACGAACGAGTCAGAGTTCGGTCTTCAAGCGAGCGTGTTCACGCAAAACGTGAACAGTGCGTTCACGGTCGCCGACAAGCTCGAAGTCGGTACGGTCCAAGTCAACGGTCGAACGGAACGCGGTCCTGACCACTTCCCGTTCATCGGTGTGAAACAATCAGGTCTCGGTGTCCAAGGCATCGGACGCAGTCTTGAAACGATGACACGCGATAAAGTGACAGTCATTAACTTATAAACGATTGGAGGGGAGAAATCCCCTCCTTTTTTTGTGCCATTGAAATCCCTTCTTTCTGACAGGTATAATGAATGAAGATAGGTGGAAGGGGTTGTGTGGACGTGGCGAACTGGATTTCAAGCCAACTGGCAAGACTCGATATTCCGACACCGTTTGAGGTCGGTAACGTGAACGTATACATCGTAGAGCATGGGGGCCGGTTTTTCATGGTCGACTGTGGCCCGGATACGGAAGAGGCATGGGCATCCTTGAACGGCGAATTGGCTGAACTCGAACTGACGCTAGCGGATATCGATTTTCTATTTTTAACGCACCATCATGCCGACCATGCCGGTCAAGCTTGGCGGCTGCGGGACGCCTCGATTCCAGTCTACGGTCACGAGAAGCTCGTTCGTTATTTGGAACAGACACCGAACTTTATTAAAAAAGGCAATCACTTCTTATATGAACTGGCTCATTGGTTCGGGGCACCGGAGTCGATCATCACCAAGTTGCCGGACTACCGGGAGGCGCTACGTTGGATCGGTCCGACGACCGTCACGATGACGTTCGAAGAAGGACAAGACGTGACGAGCGACGGGGCATGGAAGACGATTCATCTGCCGGGACACGCGAGCGATCAACTCGGACTGCTCGGACCGGGCGGCGTCTTGATCGCCGGTGATCATTTGATCGATGCGGTCGAACCGAACCCGTTGATCGAACAACCGTATGAGGACGAGGGGTTTGCGTCACCGGTCTTACTGTATCTCGACTCGCTTAGAAAGTTACAGGAGCTTGATATTAAGCTCGTCGTGAGCGGACACGGTAATCCGATTGAGCATCCGCGGGTGCTCATCGAATCAAGGATCAGTCAACGCTATGAACGGAGCGAACAGCTGCTGAACGACTGGGCCGACGGCTTGAGTGTGTTCGATTGGTCGATGCGGCTGTACGGGCGGAAGATGCGCCGGGCGATGCCGCTTGTCTTCAGCGAAGTGTTCGCGCGGTTGACATTGCTCGAGGAGCGCGGTCATGTCGTCAAGCAGTTAACCGATGGCAAATGGATTTATGTGAGAGTGGAGGAAGCAATGGAATGAGACATATTGTGATCACGGGTGCGTCGAGCGGCTTTGGTGCCGCTTTGGCGCATTCTTTTTCGGCAGCGGGCTATAAGCTGACGTTAATTGCCAGAAACGAGACGCGCCTTCGAGAGCTCGGGACGAAACTAGCTGCAGACTGGATGGTCGCGGATGTTTTGACAAGTTATGAGACGCTCGTCGACGATGTCGTACAGAAATATGGACCAATCGACGGTTGGGTCAACAACGCCGGCGTCGGTGAGTTTGACCGGGTCGTTGATCAAACGACGGACGTCATCGAAGAGACGATGTGCTTGAACGCGATCGCGCCGATGGTGATGTCGCGTGACTGTGGGCGCCGGATGAAGCGAGGCGGGACGATCATAAACGTCTGCTCGCAAGCTGCCAAAGTGCCGACCCCGAAGTCGGCCGTGTACGCCGGATCGAAAGCGGCGTTGCTCCAGTTTTCAAACGCGCTCCGGCTCGAGCTGAAGCCGGCAGGTGTCCATGTACTGACGGTCAATCCTGGTCCGATCAACACGCCGTTCTTTGATCGTGCTGATAAGACGGGGCGCTATGGACAGAGTGTGCGTCGTATCATGCTCGACCCAGATCAGTTGGCACAGGGGGTCGTCTCAGCGTTTGAACAGTCGAAACGTGAAGTCAACGCCCCGTGGTGGATGGACTTAGGCGGAAAACTGTACGCAATGTGCCCGATTTGGTTCGAACGGTTGGCAAAACGGGGATTTGACAAAAAGTAGTAGAGAGAGGGGAAGTACGATGCGACGAATACGACAATTTGGGCTGCTGTTTGCGCTTGTTTTCCTCAGCGCCTGCGGGACGACGGGAGCAGACTTGGCCCCGACGTTTGACGAGGCGGTTCAAGAGGCTGAGCAAACGACGGTCAACTTTTACTTGTGGGGTGGGGACGACGGCATCAACCGTTACATCGATGACTACGTCGCACCGCGCCTGAAAGAAACATACGATATCGAGTTGAATCGCGTCCCGATGGACACGGCCGAATTCATTCGCCAACTGTCACTCGATAAACGTTCGAACCGAGAGGCGGGCACGATCGACCTCATGTGGATCAATGGTGATAATTTTAGAAACGCGGCCGAGGCGGAGCTTCTACAAGGCGACCTGCTCGATAAAATCCCGAACGCAGCACTTTTGAACGAGACCGCGCAAGCGACCGACGCCGGGACGCCGACCGACGGACTCGAGGTGGCGTGGGGCAACGTTCAGTTCGTGCTGCACTATGATGCCGACAAAGTGACGAATCCTCCGGCGACGTTCGAAGAACTACATCGTTGGACCGAAGCAAATCCGGGCCGTTTCACGTATCCTGAAGTGACAGACTTCACCGGTAACGCGTTCGTCCGCCATCTGCTCTATGCCGATTACGGGGAAACGATCCGAAGCGATCAAACGATCCCGGATGCATTTTGGGATGAACTCGCGACGTGGTCACCGAATCTGTGGAAACAAGGAGCGACGTATCCGAAGTCACTCGCCCAACTCGACCAACTTTATGCGAAAGGTGACGTGTGGATGACGATGGGATTCAATGAGCGTCGTGCTGAGGCCGAGCGAAACGACGGCGTGTTTCCAGACGGGACGCGTGCACTCGTCCTCGACCATTCAATCGCCTCGACGCATTTTCTCGCGGTCCCGTTCAACGCAAGCAATCCGAACGGTGCCCTCGTCGTGATCAATGAATTGTTGTCACCGGAAGCCCAACTCGCCAAACAAGATGCGACGTATTGGGGGGACGGGACGTCGCTCGATTTGATGAAGCTTGAACGAGCGGACCGGGAAGCCTTCCTCAAACTGGACACGGGCGTCACGTATCCAGACCCTGAACAACTTGCCGAACGTTCGATTGCCGACTTCGGGCCGAGCGTGATCGATCAAGTTCGTGAAGGATGGTCCCGTGTCGCGAGGTAGCGTCGGCTTGAGCGTCATCGTCTTATTGCTACCGCTCGCCGGTCTGGCGTTTCTAGCCGGTGAGACCGCTTCATTCGAATGGACGTCACTTTGGCGCGATGCGGCGTGGCGGGCGAGTTTAGCCGTCACGCTTTACGTGACGCTCGTCTCGACGACGATTTCGCTACTCATCGGGACGTGGTTGGCACGAACGGTCCGGATTCGAGAGGCCGTTTGGCTTTCAGCGCTGCTCAAATTGCCGATGTTCGTGCCGCATGTCGCAGGTGCGTATTTATTTTTGTTGTTGTTCTCGGGCGGTTTTCCGTTTTACGGGCTTGTGGAAGCGAACGAGCGCCATCACTTTGTCGTCATATTGACGTATGTGTGGAAAGAAGTGCCGTTCGTCTTTTTGATGATGCTCGGCACATACGGGCAACTGAATCGCGGCTATCTCGATATGGCGAAGACGCTCCAACTCACACGGTTCGAGCAGTTCAAAGTCGCGGAGTGGCCGTTTTTACTGAAGCCACTCTTGGACTCGTTTTGGATTTTAGTGGCGTTCATCTCGTTCGCTTACGAGGTACCGGCCCTGCTCGGGGTCACATTCCCGGAGCTGCTCGGGGTGCTCGCATACGAACGGCTGACGACAGGGTTGTTTTTAAACGCGAATGAATCCTACGCGGTCGCACTCGTTTGGACACTATTGATCTCAGTCGGGGCTTTTGTATCGTATCTCGTTACGGCCAAACGAAGACGCCGGATTGAAAAAGGGGTGAGGCGATGAGTCGGGTCCTGATCATCAGTTTCATCTTGTTCCCGTTTCTCGGCTTACTCTTCGGTTTGCCTTCTCCGATCCGATTGGATGAAGTGCTCATGAACACGGTGTTCTACGTCATCAGTTTGGCCGTCATCAATGTCTGGCTCGGTCTCGGGACAGCGTGGTGGCTGATTTTTACAGAGTCGAGGTGGCGGACACTCGTCGAATGGCTCGTCTTTATCCCGTTGTTCATTCCGGTCATGGCGAGTATGTTCGGTATGTACATCGTGCTCGCGAACGTCGGGCTCGTCGGGACTTATGCCGGTGTCTTGCTCGTCTTGCTCGTCTCGACGCTCCCGTACTCGATCCGGCTCGCCTACAATGCGATGTATGTGATCGGACGCCCGCTCCTTGAGCAGACGATGACACTGCCGCCGCTGCCTCGATTTAGCATGGTGCTGTTTCCTTTGTTGGCGGCGACGATGCGGACGATCGTCTTGTTCTCGACGGTCATCGTTCTTGGTCAGTTCGTGCTCGTGCAATTGATCGGTGCAGGGCTCATCCCGACCGTCACGACACAACTGTATCAATCGTATGCAGGAAATGACGTTTCATTGGCACTACAAAACACGTGGGTCCTCATCTTGTTGCCGGTCTTGTTGTATATCGGTCTCGGAGGATTGTTTCGCGTATCGGTACGAATTATGAAGGAGCGGTTAAGATGAGTTTAGTCGTTACGGGAATACAAAAAAACTTTAAACAACGCGACGTGTTGAACGGGGTCGACCTGATCGTTGACAAGAAAGAGATCCATGCGCTTGTCGGGGTGAGCGGGTCCGGGAAGTCGACGTTGCTACGGATTATCGCCGGACTTGAGACGGCAGACACGGGGACGGTGACGTGGGACGGAGAGCCGCTCCTCGGGACGCCTCCTCACAAGCGGCGCATCACGATGCTGTCACAATCACCGCTTCTGTTCCCGCATCTGTCGGTCGGGGAGAACGTGACGCTCGCGACTCAAAACCGGTCCCGGGAGCAGGCAGAGGCGTGGCTTGCCCGTGTCCGCCTTCCGGGCCGATATGACGATGACATCCACGAACTTTCCGGAGGCGAGCAACAGCGTGTCAGTTTTGCCCGTGCCCTTGCGGCCGAGCCGCGGCTCATTTTATTAGATGAGCCGTTCACGAATCTCGATCCGGATTTGAAGTACGAGTTGCAGCGGCTGATCCGGGACCTCGTCCAACAACTCGAGTTGACGGCGTTGCTCGTGACCCACGACCGGGAAGAAGCGATGCTCGTCGCCGATCGGGTGACGTTGCTCGAGGACGGAGAAGTCCTGGCGACGGGGACGCCAGGCGAACTATACGAGACTGAGCCGGCGTTTGGAGACTTTATCGAGCTTTCGGGTTCGTCTTATCCGGCGACGATGATGGAAGTGACGGAAGAAGCAGGCGAACCGGTCGTACTCGTCCGACAGTTGAATCGCTTCGGCAATCGCCTAGGCGAGTATCGCCTCGCGACCGGTACGTACATCATTCTCCCCCGGGATGAAGCGTTTCAGGTCGGGGAGACCTACTATTTGCGGAAGAAAAAAGGAGTGGTTTGATGCTAGACACGTACGGAAGCCGCTGGGTTCGTCCCATCGTTGAAAGAGGGGCCGATCGGCTTCTAAAATGGAATTTCACACCGAACGAAGTGACAATCCTTGGAGGCGTCATCGGAATCTCGGTCGGGTTCTTTATTTATAATGACATGCTTTGGACAGCGGTCGCCCTGCTTTGGTTGTCGGGTCTTCTCGATGTCATTGACGGGACGATGGCGCGCCGCTCTCGGAAGACGGGGTTTGGCACAGTGCTCGACCTCGTCTTCGATCGCATCGTCGAGATCTCGGTCGTCGTTGCGCTGGCGCTTCGTTACCCTGAGCACATGCCGGTCTTTCTCTTCTTGCTCGGATCCTTCGTCGTTGCGATGACGCTGTTTCTCGCCGTCGGAGCCAGCAGTTCAAAACGTTCTGAGAAATCATTTTATTATCAACCGGGTCTCCTTGAACGGACGGAGTGCTTCATCTTGTTCACGCTCATGATTTTGTTCCCGTCGTGGATCGGGGTCGTCGCGACGCTGTTCCTCATCCTTGAAGTGTTCACGATCAGCCAGCGCCTGTTGGAAGCACGGCGGATTTTACGATGAAGCCGCGGCTCGTCCTAGTCGGGCTCGGTCACGGGCAACTCGAAATTTTAGCGCGGATCGAACAGTTGCGTGAACGGTACGAGGTCAGTTATGTCGGACTTGAGGAAACGATTTATACCGGGGCGTTCCCCCAAGTGATCGCAAATGAGATGGCTTCGGCAGTCGTCAACTTGCGACCGGACGTCACACCGGTCGCGAGCAGACTCATCTCGCTCGACCCGGTCAAACGAATCATCGAGACCGATCAAGGTATGATCGCTTACGATCATCTCGTGCTCGCGACAGGTGCGAAGAGCCGAGGGATCGGAACGGGCTTGAAACCGATGACGGACGTAGCAATCGAACACATTCAAGCGAGCCGTGCGGTCACGATCGTCGGAGGGGGCAAAGCTGGCGTCGAGCTCGCTTTCGCTTGCGTGAGGTCGAAGCAACACGTCACGCTCTATGCGAAGCAGATTTTGCCCGACTTGCCGAACCGGGTCGGCCGTCATATTGCCCGTCGTCTCGTTGCAAGCGGGGTGACGCTGATCGCGCAACAGTATGAGGGTGGGGACGCGCCAGACGGTCTTGTCCTTGACGCGACTGGAGTCGTGCCGGTCGAGTGGTGGCACCGCTCAGGCCTTGCCGAGGAGGGGTCGTTTATTCCGACCGACGCTTATTTGCGTCACGCGACGTATCAAGATATTTACATCACCGGGGATATGGCAATGGGCTTGAACGGAGGCGTCGACGCGGTCCGATCGGGCCGTCACGTCGCGTCGGCGCTCCTCGGTGACCAAAAGCCATACAAACAGCGGACGTCGCTCAATATTTTATTGACGACCCCGGGACACGCCTTACTCACGTTTGGGCGCTTGACGTGGCACGGCCGGTGTTCGTATTGGATCAAGCGTCAAATCGACAGGCGCTACATGCAGAAATTCACGCACTAAAAAAGACGACCGCGGTCGTCTTTTGATTAGGCGTTCAACGTGTCGAGGAACGATCGAATTTGCATTTCCGTCTTCGCATGCGCCGAATGAAGGTGTTCTTGTTTGACGCCTTCTTTATAGAAGAGCAGTGACGGGATGCCACGGACTTCCTGCGTGTCAGACAGTTCAGGCAGTTCGTCGCGATCGACGACGTACCAGTTGAATTGCGGGTAGTCTTTGACGAGTTCGTCGACGTACATGTCGAGGCGGCGGCAGTCCGGGCACCAAGACGTCGTGAAGATGACCATTCCTTTATCTTGAATGGCAGTTTGGAATTGTTGTTCAGATTGTATTGGTTTCATGATTGATCACTCCTTTCTCTCATTGTCTGTGTCTTCGGTGCGCCCGTCAACCGATTGACATTCTCGGACTTACAAGAGATTGTGCTACACTTAAAAAAACTGAACTGCAAGGGAATGGTGATGGTTATGGCGTTACGTCATGCACTACTCGGGTTGTTGACCCATCAGCCTGCGACCGGCTACGCCTTGAACGCGACGTTCAAAGCGCAAATGATCCACTTTTGGCACGCCCATCATACACAGATTTATCGGGAGCTGTTAAAGATGGAAGACGAGCACCTCGTTTCGTCAGAGCATGTGACCCAACATGATCTTCCCGATAAGAAGATCTATTCGATCACAGCGCCGGGACGTCAAGAGTTGATTGACTGGCTCAGACAACCGACGTCGTTTCAGCCGAAGATGAAAGATGAGAACCTGCTGCGCGTCAGCCTGCTGCAACTGCTTCCGCTTGACGAGGCGATCCGTTACGTCGAGGAGACGAAAACGCATCATGAACAAGTCGCACATCAAATTCGTGCGTTCCAAGCAGCCCATCAATCGGAAGCGGACACGCTCGGGTACTTATTGACGAGTGAATATGCGATCCGCATGATGGAAAACTATGCCGATTGGGCCGATTGGGCGATCGAACAAATGAAACAGCGCGATAAACATACGACCTGACGTTCAGGTCGTATGTTTTGTATACGGATGAATCGGTAGACGAGCCAGTAGTTTATCGAGTGCACGCTCATTGATGTCGTCATGATACGCGTCAATCGTCTGCTGCAACTGCTCAACAGAAGAAGCGCCAGGCAAGACGACGGCACACGTCCGTTTCGCGGCAGCGAGCGCATACGCTTGAATCGGGTGTGGTAACGTCGACAGGAGGTTGCGTAACTCGGGTTCGCTCCACGACTCGAAGCCCTTAGCGCTCAAGCGCTCGGACCATTCATCGGTCAACAGCCCTTTAGCGAGCGGTCCTCGACCGACGAGCGGAACGTCTTGCCCGAGCGATTCGATGCGGCGGTCGAGCAGTGAGTACGGTGTCATCAAGACATCGAGCTCCCCGTGCTCAAGCCAGTAGCGGATCACGTTCGGACGAATCGAGGAGAGCCCGATTTGACGGATGACCCCGGCCTGCTTTTGTCGGCGCATGAAATCGATCGTCGCGTCAAGGTCGTCTTCCATCGTTCCACCATGTACGTAATATAAGTCTAAGTAATCCGTCTGTAGTCGTTCGAGAGAACCGTGAAGCGCCTGTTCTAAATAAGAAGGGGTTGGGTTCCAGCGCATTCCGTCCTCGGTCCATTCATTTCCGCCTTTGCTCGTCAAAAACAAATCGTCGCGCCGACCGGCAAACGTCTCACCGACGAGCCGTTCGACGTCGTGACGGTCATAGACGTCAGCCGTGTCAAAATGACGGATCCCTGACGCGTAAGCCGCCTCGAGAATCCGTCGGCCCTCATCGTCACCTTGTTTTAAAATCGACATCGTTCCTAGTCCAAGTTCTGCCATCGATAATTCCTCCTTGTTCCGTCCATTGATTTGACTCATAATTACAGTATATAAGAAAACGTGAGGAGTACATAACAATGGAAGAGAAAACGATTGAACGGGAAGTCATCTATCAAGGGAAGATTTTCGATGTCGAGAAGCATGTCGTCGCGCTCCCGAACGGAGGAACGTCGGTCCGAGAGCTTGTGTATCATAATGGGGCCGTCGCGATATTGTTGATCGATGAGGACGACAAGATCGTTCTCGTCGAGCAATACCGGAAAGCGTTCGAATCGATGTCACTCGAGATTCCGGCCGGGAAACTTGAAATCGGAGAAGAGCCGCTCGCGAGTGCGAAGCGTGAACTCGAGGAAGAGACCGGTTATAAAGCCGAGTCGCTTGAAAAGATGTTCTCGTTTTACGGGGCACCTGGATTTTGTAGTGAGCGCGTTGACGTGTTCGTCGCCAAAGGTTTGACGGCGGGAGCGATGAACCTAGACGAGGACGAATTTTTACAAGTCGAACGTTATACGTTCGAAGAAGCGGGCGAACTTTTAGCGAGTGGCCGGATCACCGATGCCAAGACGATTATGGCGATTCAATGGTGGCAATTATCTAAATTGAAATAATTCTAATCTGTAGTAGGTTGTGATAGACTTACATAGTAATGATTTTAATTTGAAAAATCGACGGAACTTCGGTATGCTTTGAATAGTGAATTATGTAAAGAGGGGGCGCCTTATGGAAACGCGAATTGAACGGATCAAACAGCAATTGAGCGCCAAAGGATATAAATTGACACCGCAACGAGAATCAACGGTCCGTATCTTGCTTGAGAATGAGACAGACCATCTAAGTGCAGAGAACGTGTTCATGCTCGTCAAGAGTATCGCACCCGAAATCGGTCTCGCGACCGTGTACCGGACACTCGAACTGTTGACCGAGCTCGGCGTCGTCGACAAAGTCAACTTCGGTGACGGTGTCGCCCGGTTCGATCTCAGACCAGAAGGGGCGAACCATTCGCACCATCACCTCGTCTGTGTCGAGTGCGGATCAGTCGAAGAGATCATGGAAGACCTGCTCGTCGACGTCGAGAAGAAAGTCGAGAGCAAGTATGAATTTTTAATCAAAGACCATCGTTTGACGTTCCATGGCATCTGTAAAGTGTGCCAAGCGAAAGGCGTCACGCTCGAAGGGCATAAAGCCGTCATTAACGGTTGACGAAACAAGGGAGGACAAGCCGAGCGGCTTGTCCTCCCTTATGTTGATCATCAGATCAAATCGTCAGTTCAATTTTGTTTCGTTCTGGATCGTGGACGACGCTCTCATAATAGCCGTCCCCGGTCAGACGCGGTCCATCGACGAGTTCATAGCCATCAGCCTGCAAGCGCGCCGTCAATTCGTCGACGGCCTCGGCGCTGCCTAGCGCGAACGCCACATGCGCCCAGCCGAGTGTCGGCATCGCTTCGCCTTGGATGTCCGACCGCGACATCAGCTCGAGTCGGCACGCTGATTCCGGAAACGTTAAAAAATACGATGTGAACTGTTTGTGCCGGTTCGTATATTTGTCGTTGGCGCTGGCACCAAAGTATGTCTCGTAAAAGCGGCGCATCCGTTCGAGGTCGTGGACCCATACGGCAACGTGTTCGATGTTCATCGTCATCCCTCCTTTTCAACTACGTTCATCTTACCAGTGATGCAGCGGGATTGTCAGTCGATTTCCTGGAGAAAACGGGCGTGAAATCGATGACAAAAAACTGTCAAAAAAACTTACAAAAAAATGAGGTCAGACGTCTTCACAACGGTTTACATAAGTGATATGATGTAAGCGTATTCAGGTGTAGCGAGGAAGGAGGGGGATGTCATGCGTTCGCAAGTCGAGTCGTTTTTACAATATATGACGGTTGAGAAAAGAATGTCCACCAACACGAGACAAGCCTATGCGAGCGATTTGACCCAGTACTTATCGACACTAACCCAACTTGGGGTGACCGAGTGGAATGAAGTCACGCGCTCACATATCGTCAAGCATTTAGAGGAACTGTCGCAAGCGGGTCGGGCCGCCTCGTCACTGCGGCGAGCCGTCAGTTCGATTCGCACGTTTCATCACCATCTGAAGATGAGCGGCGGCGCCTCGACTGATCCGGCACTTTACTTAGAGACGCCGAAAGCGGAACGACATCTGCCGGACACGTGGTCGCAAGACGAAGTCGAGCGCTTGCTCGATAGCGTCCCGACGAACGATCCGCTCGCGCTTCGGGATCGTGCCATGCTCGAACTGCTCTACGGGACAGGCATGCGCGTCAGCGAACTTCTCGGTCTTGATTTGGATGATTTACAGTTTGAACTGGGGTATTTACAGTGTGAAGGCAAAGGCGAGAGCGCCCGGATCATTCCGGTGTCGTCGGTCGCCCAAAATTTTGTCGAACGTTACATCCAGCAAGCGCGAAACGGCCTCGGTGGTCGGGAGACCGAGGCGTTGTTCTTGAACGGACGTGGCGGTCGGCTTAGCCGCCAAGGGTTTTGGAAGATCATCAAGCGACGGGCGAAAGACGCCGGTATCCCGAAAGAGATCACACCGCACGTGTTGCGTCACTCGTTCGCGACGCACTTGCTCGAGAATGGTGCCGATCTGCGCGCCATCCAGCAAATGCTCGGCCATGCCGATCTCTCCACCACTCAAATCTACACACATGTCAACAAGGCGCGGCTCCACGATGTGTACCGTAAGCATCACCCGCGGGCCTAGACACTTAAAGGAGGAACTTTTGTGAAGAAATTTAAACGTATATTCTTAGTCGTCATGGACTCAGTCGGGATCGGGGAAGCTCCAGATGCCGACCAGTTCGGAGACGTCGGTTCAGACACGTTAGGTCACATCGCTCGTGAGCATGGCGGCCTGAACATGCTGAACATGGGCAAGCTCGGATTGGCGAACATTAAACCGATCGAAGGCATCGAACCGTCAAGCGCGCCGAGCGCGTTCGGGCGGATGGAAGAAATTTCGGCCGGGAAAGATACGATGACTGGTCATTGGGAAATCATGGGTCTCCACATCGATACGCCGTTCCGTGTGTTCGAGGAATTCCCGGACGATTTGATCAACCGGCTTAAAGAGTTCAGTGGACGCGACATCATCGGCAACAAGCCGGCATCAGGAACGGAAATTTTAGACGAGCTCGGTGAAGAGCATGTCGCGACAGGTGCGTTGATCGTCTATACGTCGGCCGACTCGGTGCTT
The DNA here is from genome assembly GCF_004337245.1 of Exiguobacterium sp. SH1S1. Classification (NCBI taxonomy): domain Bacteria; kingdom Bacillati; phylum Bacillota; class Bacilli; order Caryophanales; genus Exiguobacterium; species Exiguobacterium sp. SH1S1. The sequence goes on along the minus strand of NZ_SJUZ01000001.1, from coordinate 145,448 downwards.
CAAATCGCGGCCCACGAAGAAGTCGTCCCGCTCGAAGAACTGTACCGCATCTGCGAATACGCGCGCGACATCACGCGCGAAGATCCGTACATGCTCGGCCGGATCATCGCCCGGCCGTTCCTCGGAACGCCTGGTGCTTGGGTCCGGACGTCAAACCGTCACGACTATGCGCTCAAACCGTTCGGCAAGACGGTCATGAACACGCTCGAAACAGCTGGCAAAGACGTGATTGCCCTCGGGAAGATCAGTGATATCTATGACGGAGAAGGCGTGACGAAAGCGGTCCGTACGAAGTCGAACATGGACGGGATGGACAAACTCGTCGCTTCGCTTGATGAGGAGTTCGAAGGGCTCTGCTTCTTGAACCTCGTCGACTTTGACGCATTGTTCGGCCATCGCCGGGATCCGGAAGGATATGCGGTCGCGCTCGAAGAGTATGACGCCCGTCTTCCTGAAGTGTTTGCTCGCTTGCGTGAAGACGACTTGCTGATCATCACGGCCGACCACGGTAACGATCCGACGGCACCAGGGACGGACCATACGCGGGAATATGTCCCGCTCATCGTCCATCACCACGGTTCGACTGCGGTCGACCTCGGCGTTCGCGCTACGTTCGCAGATATCGGCGCCACGGTGGCGGATAACTTTGACGTCGACGCACCAGCAATCGGAAACAGTTTCTTAAACGAAATTTGAGGAGGCACTACACATGGTAAATTGGAACGAAACAAAAGCATTTTTACAGGAACGCATGAACGGAACGCCAGAAATCGGACTCATTCTCGGATCGGGTCTTGGCGTGCTCGCCGACGAGATTGAGAATCCGGTCGCGATTCCTTACGAAGATATTCCGCACTTCCCGGTCTCGACAGTCGAAGGTCATGCCGGACAGCTCGTCTTTGGTGACCTTGAAGGGAAACGTGTCGTTGCGATGCAAGGACGGTTCCATTTCTATGAAGGATATTCGATGGAACAAGTCACGTTCCCAGTCCGTGTCCTCAAATTGATCGGTGTCGAGACGCTCATCGTCACGAACGCCGCTGGTGCTTGCAACGAGGCGTTCAACCCGGGCGACTTGATGGTCATCACGGACCATATCAATTTCTTCGGCACGAGCCCGCTCATCGGCAAGAACGCGAGCGACTTCGGGACACGCTTCCCGGATATGTCAGAGGCGTACGACAAACAACTCGTCGCGTTGACAGAGCGGGTCGCGTCAGACCTCGGTCTCAAGATTCAAAAAGGCGTCTACTTCGGGAACACCGGTCCGACATACGAGACACCGGCCGAAGTCAAGATGGCCCGTCTGCTCGGCGGCGACGTCGTCGGCATGTCGACCGTACCAGAAGTCATCGTGGCTCGTCACTCAGACATGCGTGTCCTCGGAATTTCGTGCGTCTCGAACATGGCCGCAGGTATCCTTGACCAACCGCTCAACCACGAAGAAGTCATCGAGACGACAGAGCGCGTCCGTCAAGACTTCCTTTCACTCGTACGTGGCACGATTAAAAGCATGTGACTAAAACAATTCTAGGAGGACGAAACTTATGCGTATGGTCGATTTGATTTTGAAAAAACGTAACGGTGGAGAATTAAACGAACAGGAGATCCGCTACGTCGTGGAAGGCTTCACGAATGAGACGATTCCAGACTATCAAATGTCTGCTTTGTCGATGGCGATTTATTTCAATGGCATGACCGAGAAAGAGACGGCGGCGTTGACGATGGAAATGGTCAAGTCAGGTGACGTCATCGACCTTTCTAAAATTAAAGGGAAAAAAGTCGATAAGCACTCAACTGGTGGCGTCGGTGACAAGATCAGTTTGATCGTCGCCCCACTCGTCGCCTCGATCGGTATCCCGGTCGCTAAAATGAGCGGGCGCGGGCTCGGTCATACAGGTGGGACGATCGACAAGCTCGAATCATTCCCAGGGTTCAACGTCGAGTTGACAGAAGCGCAGTTCACGAAGCAAGTGAACGACATCAAGATGTCGATCATCGGGCAGACGGGCAACTTGACGCCGGCCGACAAACGTCTTTACGCGCTCCGCGACGTGACGGCGACGGTTGAGTCGATCCCGCTCATCGCGAGCTCGATCATGTCGAAGAAGATCGCGGCCGGTGCCGACAGCATCGTCCTTGACGTCAAGACAGGGTCTGGTGCGTTCATGAAGTCGTTCGACGACGCGAAAGCACTCGCTGAAGAGATGGTCGCCATCGGGAAGAACGTCGGTCGCAAGACGATCGCCGTCATCACCGATATGGACCAACCGCTCGGCTTTGAGATCGGGAACGCGAACGAAGTGAAAGAGGCGATTGAAGTATTGTCTGGGAAAGACGTCAAAGACTTGAAAACGATCGCGCTCACGATTGCCGGTCATATGGCCGTCCTCGGTGAATTTTATAAGACGTTTGACGAAGCATACGCCGATCTTGAACGCCGGATGGCCGACGGTCACGCGCTTGAAGTATTCCGTCAGTTCGTCGCGGCACAAGGTGGGGACGCCTCACTCGTCGATGATGTGACTAAATTCCCGCAAGCGAAATTTGAGACGACGTTCGTCGCGAAGACAGCCGGTTACGTCGAATCGATTATCGCGGACGAGGTCGGTGTCGCAGCGATGCTCCTCGGAGCGGGACGGGCAACGAAGGACGACTTGATCGACTTCGCGGCCGGTATCACGCTCGAGAAGAAAGTCGGCGACAAAGTCGAGGCGGGTGACGTCATCGCGGTCCTTCGTTCAAACATCGAAGACATGTCTTCGGCACTTGAACGCATGGATCATGCTTACACGATTGGCGCCACTCAACCAGAGGCACGTCCGCTCGTCCACGCGGTCATCCAGTAAGTCAGAACGTCTGTTTCCACAAAACAGTGGAGGCAGACGTCTTTTTTTGATAAGATGGGTAATGTGAGTGATTATTGACTATATGAACATAAAGGGGTATTTCCATATGAAAAAAGGATCAATGAAATTAGAGAACGGTGAAATGATTGAATTTGATTTATTCCATGACGCAGCACCGATCACGGTCGACAACTTCGAAGAGCTCGCGAACCGCGGCTTCTACGACGGATTGACGTTCCACCGTGTCATCCCAGGCTTCGTCAGTCAAGGCGGATGCCCGGACGGAACAGGTATGGGCGGTTCAGGTAAAACGATCCCTTGTGAGACGTCGACTTCGTTCCCGTACAAACATGAAGCCGGCTCGCTTTCGATGGCACACGCTGGGCGCAACACGGGCTCATCACAGTTCTTCATCGTCCATGCGCCACAACCGCACCTTGATGGGGTTCATACTGTGTTCGGTAAAGTGACGTCAGGCCTTGAACACGCGGTCAAACTTCGCCAAGGCACGAAGATGGCTGAAGTCAAAGTTTGGGATGAGAATTGATTTCTGCCTAAACGTTATGGCACAATGAGCCATGTCTCTCACGTGTTCACTTCGTGAAACATGTCTGACTAAAGGTGGTGAGACCAGCCATGCTGGTGAAGTATAAACAATCGCACGAGAAGACGGCGATGGGGCTGCTCGCATTTTCATGTAGCGACAAGTCTCCGCTCGCCCTTCTCGAACTCGTACGGTCTTACGAGGAAGATGCTTCGAAGTTCCTCTACTTGTGGAAAGTCGAAGAAGACTTCGTCGGGATCATCGGGATGGAACAGCTTGAGACGACGATGTGCATCCATCATATCGCCTTGTCGCCTTCGTTCCGTGGCGAAAAACGTTCATATGAACTGCTCGATGAGACGCGGAACTTGTTACCGCTCGATTTGACGCTTGTCGGTCACGGGAAGACGAGTGACTTGCTCGATAAATGGAATCAAGTCTCGATATAAAAAGCTAGGCTCAGCGCCTAGCTTTTTGTCGTTGTTCTAGCGCGAGCAGACGCTCTTCAACGACGGGCGTCCGGTCACGGTGGATATGTTTATGGACGAGCTCGTCGAAAGTCAGGGAGGTCGGTTCGAACGTGGGTTTCAACCGGTCGATTTGTCGGCGTGTCGCCTCGTCTAGCGGGAGTGTGTCCGAGAGCGGCCAACGTTCCAAGTCGCTTGTGAACGCCTCCATGTCGATGCCGAGCGGTTCAAGAGCGCTTTTGGCCAAAGGAAGCTTTTGCTTCAATGCAGCGACGCTCTTGACGGCCCCGGCCGTATTGCCCCGGCGGAAGTGGTAGTGGGCGACGGCGTACTGGATCAAGACGGCATAGCCGAGATGTTCACGGTTCCCATCCTGCCACGCCTCTTCGAGCACCTCGTGGCACTCGAAATAATCGGCATGACATTCAAACAGCAATGTATACTGATAAAAAGGGGTAAGCATCAATTTTCTCCTTTCGTGGTCACTGTACTACAAAACATGTTATACTAAAGCGCAAAAATGTTAAATGGCAGGTGTCTCTATGGAAGCGTATAACGTCAAAATCGATACGTTCGAAGGCCCGCTCGACTTGTTGCTCCACTTGATCGGCAAGATGGAGCTCGATATCGCCGACATCTCTGTTTCGGAAGTCACGGACCAGTATGTCGCCTTTATCCGGACGATGCAAAAGTTTGAGCTCGATGTGGCCAGTGAATATTTGGTCATGGCGGCGACGTTGCTCCAATTAAAGAGCAAACAACTGTTGCCACCGGTCCCGATCGAGGACGATGAGATTCCGGATTTCGGCGAAGAGCCGACTCGGGAAGGGTTGATTCGACAGTTGATTGAATACAAAGCTTATAAAGAAGCGGTCGTCTTCATGCGCGAGCAAGAAGAGCAACGGCTCGAACTATATAGCCGTCCCGGCGAAGATTTGACACGGTACATGTCTGAACTGGTCCAACCTTACGATGGACCGCTCAACTTTTCAGATTTGTTGCACGCCTATTCAAAGATGGTCGAGCGGAAGCGTTGGAAAGAACGGCGTAAAAAGACGATCAAGCGGGAAGAGCGGACGCTCGAACAGCAGATGACCCGTTTGCATGAACATGTGTCGGCGAACCGGAACACGTCGTTCTTTGCATTCTTCGAAGAACGGCCGGACGTGTCCGACCTCGTCGTCACGTTCATGGCGCTGCTTGAGTTGATTAAGTTACGAGTCGTCACGACAAAGCAAGTCGACCGAGATATTCACATTTCGTTTGTCGAAGCGTCAAAGGAAAGGGATGAAGCCGTTGTTGTCTTATGAAACGATCATTGAAAGCCTATTGTTTGTCGTCGGAGAAGAGGGCATGGAAGTCCGGGCGCTAGCAGATACGCTCGATATTTCTGAGGCCGCTGCCCGCGAACAATTGAATAAGCTAGGGGCGTCGTTCACGGATTCGGGGCGTCCGTTTCAATTGATCGAATCGGGCGGCGTGTACAAGCTTGTGACGATCCCGGACGTGTCCGAGTACATTCAGCGGTATGTCGGGACGATGGCCGAACAGGCGCTGTCTCGTGCGGCCATGGAGACGCTCGTCATCATCGCCTACAAGCAGCCGGTCACACGGGCCGATATCGAGGAAGTCCGCGGTGTCAAAGTCGAACGCGTCATTCATACGTTGTTGTCAAAAGGGCTGATTGAATCAGCCGGCCGGGCGAAGACGATCGGGCGCGCGAAACTGTACCGGACGACCGAGCATTTCCTTGACCATTTCGGATTCAATTCACTCGAGGAGTTGCCACCATTAACGTTTGTTGACGAGTTGGCAGACGAAGGCGATCTGTTCTTCGGCCAGCCAACTTCGATTACGGAAGATAGATTGGAGAATGATTAAATGGAACGTTTACAAAAAGTGATTGCCCAAGCGGGTATCGCCTCACGGCGTAAAGCCGAAGAAATGATTTTAGACGGACGGGTTCGCATTAACGGCAAAGTCGTTCGTGAACTCGGGACGAAAGTCGGACCGAAGTCGGAGATTGAAGTCGACGGCGTCAAAATCGAACAGGAAGAACACGTCTACTACGTGCTCTACAAACCGAGCGGCTACGTGTCGACGGTCGACGATGATAAAGGACGCAAAGTCGTTACCGATCTCGTCCCACCAGGGTCGCGTGTCTTCCCGGTCGGTCGTCTCGATTACAATACGACGGGACTCATCATCTTGACGAACGACGGAGAATTCTCGAACATGATGACTCATCCGAAGTTCAAAATCCCGAAACGTTACGTCGCGAAAGTGAAAAACATCCCTTCGTATATCGCTATCAAGCAGCTCGAGTCAGGCTTAGAGCTCGATGACGGTTATAAGACGGGCAGCGCGAAAGTCAGAATGAAGACAGTCGACCATAAGAAGAACTCGGCGATTCTCGAAATCGTCATTTCGGAAGGGCACAACCGTCAGATTCGACGCATGCTCGAAGCAGTCGGTTCGGAAGTCATCAAACTGAAGCGCGAACAGTTCGGTTTCTTGACGCTCGACGGACTCACGACAGGCGACTGGCGCGAGTTGTCACGCAAGGAAGTGAGCAAGCTCCGTGAGCTCGCGAACCCGGTCGTGCCAAATGAACCACGAGGCAAGAAAAAGAAAAAATAACAAGTTAAAAATCGTCCTTACACAGGATGATTTTTTCTTTTGTGGAGATTCTGTGACAAAAAGATGAAAAAAGTCTGTTAATGTGCGTTATCGTTGTTTTTTCAGTACAATAGCAACTGAAGGATGGTGTGAAATCATGACGAAAGAGACGAAACAAGGCGATCGGATGAATCAAGCGATGGCCCATAAGAAAAAGCGGTCATTTTGGCGCCTCATGATTATGACGATGGTGCTGTTTGCCGGTGCGGTCGTCATCATGCAATTGATCGAGCAGGCCGGGAACGATGGCCGGGTCGAGGCCGGAGACGACGCGCCGAACTTTAAACTCGTCAGTCTTGACGGTGCGACGATGGTCGAGCGCGAAACGTATGATGGGAAAGGGATGCTGTTAAATTTCTGGGGTACGTTCTGTGAACCGTGCGAGAAAGAGATGCCGGTCGTACAAGACAACTATGCCACGCTTCAAAATATGGGCGTGGATTTTTGGGCCGTGAACGTCGGTGAGACGCCGCTGCGGGTCGACAACTTTATCAATGATCTCGGCGTCGAACTCGACTATCCGATCTTGATGGATACACGTAGCGAAGTCGAGAAGGCGTACGGCATTTATAACTTACCGGTGACGTTCGTCATCGATGCCGACGGAAAAGTCATTGAAAAGTATGAAGGCGAACTCACGAAAGAGAAACTGTTAGAGTTAGCCGAGAAGTCATTGTAAGCGAACGGGGGGCGCACACATGCTAGATATGAAATACGACGGCGCCGATTTACGGTCGAAGCGTCGTCCGAGATCTTGGATTGACCGTGTCTGGAGTTTCTTTGCATCGGTCAAAGTCGGTCTTTGGTTGATTGGACTCATTATCGTCGGCTCTGCGGTCGGGACGACATTTCCGCAAGAGATGTATATTCCGCAACAATTGCCGGCTAGTCAATACTATACCGAAGAATATGGCACGCCAGGAACGATTTATTACACGTTAGGATTCCATAACTTATATACGTCGTGGTGGTACATCACGTTGATCGTGATGCTGACGTTGTCACTGATCGTCGTCTCGATCGATCGATTCTTTCCGTTGTATAAAGCGTTGAAATATCAACCGGTCCGACGCACCGACCGCTTCATGCGCGGGCAACGCCTGATCGGTGAAGGTAAAGGGACGGACGAACAGATCGACGCGCTCGGTGAGGCATTAAAGTCTAAGCGTTATCATGTAAAACGCGACGGCGATGCGCTACTCGCCGAGAAGTATCGGTTTGGTCGTTGGGGTCCATACATCAACCACATCGGGCTTGTCATCTTCTTTATGGGGGCGATGCTCCGCGTCTTCCCGGCATTTCACACCGATACGCTCGAATGGGTGAGAGAAGGGGACACGGTCGCGCTCGAGGCGACCGATGACACGTATTACATTCGTAACGATCAGTTCATCCTCGAGATGTATGATCCAGAAAATAATGCGGAGGACGCCAAGTTCGCCGAAGCGATTGAAAAAGCCGGTGCTGTCCCGAAAAACTATGAGACGGAACTGACACTGTTCAAGAAGACCGGAACGAACGAGGACGGATCGCCGCAACTCGAGGAAGTCGAAACCGGTTCGACGAAAGTGAACCATCCGTTCAAATTTGATAAGTACGAAGTGTATCAGGAACAGTATTCAAGCCGACCGGAGTTTTTGTCGATGTCGTTTAACGTCGGTGACAAACAGACAGGTGACATATACGGACCGTTCACGGTTGACTTGACGGACCCTGAGACGACATACGATCTCGGCGAGGTCACGGTGACGCTCAACGACTTGTATCCGGACTTTGAAGTTCGAAACGGACAGCCGGATACGAAGTCACCACGGGCGTTGAACCCTGCTTTCTTCTTAGCGGTCGAGAACCCGGATGGGACGACCGAATCGAACTTGATCGGGATTCGATTGAACGTTGCCGATGAAGACAATCGTTACGCGATCCAGTTCGCAGGAACGGAAATGGCGAGTACGAGCGGACTTCGGGTCAAGAGCGACTCGACGTATCCGATTTTAATTGTCGGTGGGACGATCTTCATGATCGGGATCGTCATGGGGATGTATTGGCCGCACCGCCGGGTCTGGATCCGACGTCATAACGAGACGGACGTGCTCGTGGCTGGATTCACGAACAAGAACCCGTCGTCGCTTCACCGCGAGATCACACCGCTCCTAGAAAAAAATGGGCTGCCGATTTGGGAAGACCAGGCTCGGTTCGAAAAAAAGGCAGACATCGACTCAACTAAAGAAAGAGGGGAATCATAATGGAGTGGATTCAGTGGAGCAGCCGCCTGCTCTTGATCGCGTTCATTCTTTACGCCGTGGCGACCGTGTTGTTCACAATCGCGGTCAGCGGCATGCGCAAAGACCGAAACGTCAACCGGATCGCTTACGGTAAGTATGCGTTCACGCTAGCCGTCATCGGCTTTGTCGCCCAAATGGGATATTTTATCATGCGTTGGATCGGGGTCGGCTACGCGCCGGTCTCTAACCTTTACGAGTATACGACATTCTTCGGAATGATGATGGTGCTCGGTTTTCTCGTCGTCTACGGGATCTATAAAAACGATGTGCTCGGCTTGTTCGCCATGCCGGTGGCGCTTCTTGTCATCGCGTTCGCATCGATGTTCTCAAGCGAAGTGGCACCGCTCATTCCGGCACTGAACAGTGTCTGGTTGAAAATTCACGTCACGACGGCCGCGCTCGGTCAAGGGATTCTCGCCATCAGTTTCGCCTCGGGCTTGATCTTCTTGCTCAACGAAACGTCGATGCGCGAACAATCGAAATCGCGCACATGGCTAGAAGTGACGATGTTCGTCCTCATGTGCACGCTCGGCTTCATCCTCGTATCGATGCTGTTTAAAGCAATCGGTGCCGGCGGAGTCGTCGAATTTACGAATGACCGCGGTACGCAAGAGTCGTACGAATACTTCATGCCTATCTTGTTCGTACCGGAAGGCGCACAACTGTTATCAGGTGCGAGTGGACTATCGCTCGAATTGCCGACGTTCATCAACACGTTGAAGTTGAACACGTTGCTCTGGTCGGTTATCGCTGGCGCCGTCATTTACCTCGTGCTCCGGTTCGTCGTCTTACGCAAACGTATTGCGGAAGCGTTGCAACCGCTCGCGAAGAAAGTCGATCTTGACCTCGCGGACGAGATCAGCTACCGTTCGATCGCGATCGGGTTGCCGGTCTTCATCCTTGGTGGGCTCATCTTCGCCATGATTTGGGCGCAGATTGCCTGGAACCGTTTCTGGGGCTGGGACCCGAAAGAAGTATGGGCGCTCATCACGATGCTCATCTATATTTATTACTTGCATATGCGCATCCAGCGGGGCTGGACGGGGACGAAAGCAGCATGGCTCTGTGTCGGCGGATTCGCCGTCATCATGTTCAACTTAGTGTTCGTCAACCTCGTCATCGCCGGATTACATTCATACGCTTGATGAAAAAGAAGTCACTTCGGTGGCTTCTTTTTCGTAAGGGCATACAACTCACCGTTGTTAAGCGAAATAATAGAGTGGTATAGTTATGAAAGAGAGCGAAATGTTCACAATTGTGCAACATTCGCTACATCTTGTAATGGTTCTCTGGGAGGTTTAGTTGATGGCTGATAAAACAAAAATTCTAGTAGTCGACGACGAAGAAAGAATTCGCCGACTGTTAAAAATGTATCTAGAACGGGAGCAATACGTGATCGAAGAAGCGACGAATGGTGAAGAAGCGCTTCAACTCGCACTTGAAGGCGACTTTGACGTCATCTTGCTCGACTTGATGATGCCGAAGATGGACGGGGTCGAGGTGTGTACCGAACTCCGTAAAACGAAAGCGACACCTGTCATCATGCTGACGGCGAAAGGTGAGGAGATTGACCGGGTTCAAGGGTTCGAGGTCGGCGCGGACGACTACATCGTCAAACCGTTCAGTCCTCGTGAAGTCGTCTTACGCGTCAAAGCGCTACTCCGTCGCTCAGGTTCGACAAAGTTTTTGCAAACGGCCGAAAAGTCGAAAGACTTGATCGTGTTCCCGCATTTGACGATCGACAATGACGCACACCGCGTCACGGTCGACGGAGAAGAAATCGCCCTCACGCCGAAAGAGTATGAGCTATTATTCTTCCTGGCCAAACAAGTCGATAAAGTGTTCTCGCGGGAGCAACTGTTAAAAGAAGTATGGAACTATGAATTTTTCGGAGACCTTCGAACGGTCGACACGCACGTGAAACGGCTTCGTGAGAAATTGAACCGTGTCTCTCCATCCGCGGCCCAAATGATCACGACGGTATGGGGTGTCGGATACAAGTTTGAAGTCGTCAGTGAGTGATGATCCGCCGCAATAGTATTGTCACGAAGCTGTGGCTGACGATCCTCGTGTTGGTCAGCCTGATTTTGTTCATCGTATCCGTCCTAATGCTCGAGTTCTTCAACTCGTTCCATATTGATCAGGAACGTGGGCATTTAGCGAAACTCGGTGGGCAAGTCCAGTCAGTCTTGCTAGAGGAAGGCGATTCGTCACGGACGGTCGACCAAATCATCGAAGTGTACGGAGCGAACTATATTTTAGAGAACGGGTCGGTCCGTTCGAACTTCGGCACGGAAGTCGATGGCTTGATGACCGAACTCGGACGTCAGTCATGGGGTCCTTATCAAGCTGTAGGGGAGACGGCGATCGGGAACTTCTCGTCGTTCGATGACCAGGCTGCCTTGGCGTATCGGACGACGTTCTCTCTTGAGACGGGCGAGTATACACTCTATTTGATTGAGCCGCTCAATGCGATCTCAAGCGCGAATGAAGGGGCGCGGACAATCATCTTTTGGACGGTCGCCTCGGCGATCATCGTCACGACCGTGTTCGCTTTCTTCTTATCGACCCGGATCACGGCCCCGCTGCGTGAGATGAGGGATGCCGTCAATAAGACGGGTGAAGGACAGTTCGATCTGCGGCTCGTCCAGAAGACGAATGACGAAATCGGTGAACTTGCCGGCTCATTCAATGCGATGAGCAGCCAGCTGTCGACATACGTGAACGCGCTCGACCGCGAACGGCTGCAGCTCGCTTCGATTCTACGTTCGATGGCAGACGGTGTCATCACGCTCGATCGCCATGCGAACGTGATCGTGACGAACCCGCAGGCACAGCCGTTATTGCACGACGATCAACCGCACGAAGTCGTGCTCGCGCTCTACGAAGACGTCGTCGGCGGTGCGCCTGAGAAGACGATTGAAGTGAAGCAAGACGATCACTACTACACGTTGACGGTCACACCGCTCCTCGGGGAGGAAGATTTCGAGGGAGCGGTCGTCGTCATCCGTGATACGACCGAAAGTCACCGCCTCGACAAGATGCGGACCGACTTCGTCGCCAACATCAGCCACGAGCTGCGAACACCGCTCGTGACGCTCCAAGGCTATTCCGAGGCGATCATCGACGGTATGACCGAAAGTGACGAGGCGACGAAAGAATTCGCTTCGATCATTTACGACGAGTCGTTACGGCTTGCCCGGCTCGTCAACGATTTACTCGATTTGGCGAGAATCGAATCAGGGAAAGAGACGATGCAGTTCGCGGCGTTCGATTTCGGCGAATTTTTACCTCGGGTGATGCGCAAGTTTAACCAGATGGCGAACGAGAAAGGGATCACGTTGTCGACCGTGGCTCCGAAGCGGATGATTGAAGCGGATGGGGACCGGTTAGAACAAGTGTTCACGAACTTGATCGGCAACGCCATCGCCCACACCGAGAGCGGAGCGATTCGGCTCGAGGCGACCGAAGAAGCAGACGGCTTCTTGATCTGTTTGACCGATACCGGCAGCGGGATCCCGAAAGAGGACTTGCCGTTTGTGTTCGAGCGGTTCTATAAAGCGGACAAGGCCCGGACGAGCGGCGGGAAGACCGGAACAGGCATCGGACTCGCCATCGTCAAGAATGTCATCGACGCCCATCATGGCACGGTCGACGTCACGAGCGTGTACGGCGAAGGGACGACGTTCACAATTCGGCTCCCTTACGACCAACCGCAATCATAACGACAATGGTGACTCCTATGGGTCACCATTTGTGGCATAGAGGAGGAAATGACATGAAGCGATATACACGTGGAGGCGACAAGGGTGAAACGTCATTGATCGGCGGACGCGTCTTGAAAGTACACCCGCAAATCGAGGCGATGGGATTGTTAGATGAATTGAACAGTCACATCGGTCTCGCGCTCGCGCACCAGACGGACGCGACGTTACGGGATCAACTGACGAAAATCCAGCACGATCTGTTCGACCTCGGTTCAGAACTGATGTACAAACAAGATCCGCCGCAGCAAGTCGACTTAGCGATCGTCACCGAGCTCGAGACGTGGATCGATGAACTAGAGACGAAGTGTCCGGAACTCGTCCGCTTCATTCTGCCGGGGGGCAGCGTGGCCTCGGCGAGTCTGCACGTCGCCCGGACGGTCTGTCGCCGCGTCGAACGCGAGCTCGTCAACATCGATGCGGCCGTTCGTCAATTGTCTTACTATAACCGCTTAAGCGATTACTTGTTCACGGCCGCCCGTTATGCCAACGTGGTGGCGGGCGTACCCGATCAAGAGTATGCGCGCGGTGCGTCCGTGTTCCAACCGAAAACGAAAAAGGAGTAGATGATTCATGAAAGGGATCGAACAATTCCGTAACCAGCTCCACTACTCGGTCTATCCGACCGATAAATTCAAAACGACGACGTGCCTCGTCTCGTTCGCGGCGCCGTTGTCTGCAGAGACGATTGCCGACCGGGCGCTACTGCCGTACGTCATGGAAAAAGCGACGGCGGCGTATCCGTCGATTGAACTGTTTCATACACCGCTCGAACAATTATATGATGCTAGCCTATTCGCCGGTGCGTCAAAAGTCGGGAAAGAGCATGTCATCCAGTTCCAACTAGAAGTCGTGAACGACCGGCTCGTCGGGGAACCGGTCCTGTCTCAGGCGATCAAGCTATTAGAAGAAGTATTGCTCCGCCCGAACGTTTACGACGACGCGTTCCAACCGCTCATCGTCGAACAAGAATCCCGTCTACAGCGTCAACGTATCGAGTCGGTATACGATGATAAAATGCGCTTCGCCCAGCAGCGATTGCAAGAACTGCTCGGCGGAGAACTCGCGATCCCGTCGCTCGGGACACTCGAACAACTTGACCAGGTGACGCCGCGATCGCTCTATGAGGCGTACACGTCCATGATCAAGCACGACCGCATCGACGTCTACGTCGTCGGGGACGTCACGCGTGACCAAGTGACCGAGGCGTTTTTGCCACTCGAGACGCTCGGCTCGCCGCTCGTCCGAGAGTATCCTGAACCGGTCGACCGAGAGTTTCAGCGACTTGAGGAACAGCAGGACGTGAAGCAGAGTAAACTTCACCTCGCCTATGAGGCCAACGTTGACCCGCGCAGCGAGGACGCGATCAAGATGCAAGTCGTCAACGGCTTGTTCGGTGGGTTCCCACACTCGAAACTGTTCATGAACGTCCGTGAAAAGGAGAGCTTGGCGTACTATGCGGCGTCGCAATACAGTTCGCTTAGCCGGATGTTGTTCGTCTACGCCGGGATCGATGCCTTGAACCAAGTAAAAACAGAACAAATCATTGCCGACCAACTTGCCGACCTGCAAGCAGGAGAGTTCGATGACATGACGCTTGAGCAGACGAAAGAGATGTTGTTCCATCAACGGCGCCAACTCGGTGACAGTCCGCGTCAACTGATCGCCTGGATGAGTGGCTCGGACATCCGTCCGTTCTCACTCGAAGAAGAGATGGCCATCCTTGCCCGGACCACGCGAGAAGACGTGGCCGCGCTCTCTAGTCAAATCAAACTGAAGGCGATTTATTGTTTAAAGGGGGGGACAGCATGAAACTAGATTTTCCAAACGTCGGTGAGACGATTCATCACGTCGTTCTCGATAACGGGCTGACGGTCTACTTGCTGAAGAAAGCTGGATATGAAAAGACGTACGCCACATTCACGACAAAATACGGTTCGATCGACCGCCGCTTCAAAACGGACGACTGGATCGAAGTACCCGACGGCATCGCCCATTTCCTTGAACATAAAATGTTCGAAAAAGAGGACGGTGATGTGTTCCAGAAGTTCGGACAGCTCGGGGCGTCGGCGAACGCTTTCACATCATTCACCCGGACCGCTTATTTGTTCGGTGCCACGTCAAACGTCGAGGCAAACTTAAAGACGTTGATTGATTTCGTCCAAGATCCGTACTTTACGGAGGCTTCGGTCGAGAAAGAGAAAGGCATCATCGGCCAGGAGATTCAAATGTATCAAGACAACGCAGGGTGGCGTCTTTATTTCGGTTTGATCGAGGCGATGTATGAAGCGCATCCGGTCAAAATCGATATCGCCGGAACAATCGAGTCGATCAGCGCGATCACGGCCGCTGACCTTTATGCGTGTCATCAAGCGTTCTATCATCCGAGTAACATGACGCTGTTCGTCGTCGGCAACATCGACCCTGACATCGTGCTCGAACAGATCCGTTCGAATCAGGCCGCGAAAACGTTCGAACCGCCTGTACTCACTGAACGCGAACACGTGCAAGAGCCGAGAACGGTCCGCTTAGCCACGCGTGTCATCGAGATGGACGTATCAGTCCCGAAAGTCATGATCGGCTACAAGGACACGCCACGCGCCGGGGAAGACGGGATGAAACAAGAACTGGCCGTCGAACTGCTCATGCACGCCTTGTTTGACACGACGGCGCCGCTCTATGCAGAGCTTTACGCCGAAGGGTTGATCGATGATGCCTTCTCGTTCGACTATACGTCGGAAGAATCGTTCGCCTTCGCCGTGCTGTCGATGGAGACACCGCATGTCGATGCGTTCGTCGCCCGCATCACCGAGGTGCTCGAGCGTCCGCTCGACATTGGAAATGAGACACTCGACCGTAAGAAACGGATGATGAAAGGGCAGTTTTTGAAGGCGCTCAACTCACCCGAGTTCATCGCCAACCAATTTTCACGCTACGCGCTAACGGGCGGGAACATGTTCGATTTGCCTGAGCTGCTAGACGCGGTCACGCTTGAAGACCTATACGACACGTATGACCGATTGTTCAAACCGGATCAACGGACCGTCTGTGTCGTCAAAAAACCATGACGACACTCATCACCGGGGCGAGTGGGGCGATCGGTCGTGCCGTCGCCCTTTCCTTTCGCGATGATGAGCTCATCTTACATGCGTACGCGAACACGGAAGCGCTCGAAGCGTTCGTGAAGACAGAGGGTTTGTCAGGACAAGTCGTCACGTGCGACCTCGGCGACGACCAGGAGCTAGACGCCTGGCTCGCTACGGTCGGCGCGGTCGATCGGATTATTCACGTCGCCGGTAACCACGCCTACGGGCTGCTCGTCGACGCGGACATCACTGAACTCGATCGTCTCTATCGCGTTCATGTGCGCGCGATGGTTCGACTCGTTCAACACGTCGTCGGGCAAAAAGCTTACGATCGCCCGCTCGACATCGTCATCGTCTCGAGCGTCTGGGGGGAAGTCGGAGCGGCCGGAGAAGTGATGTACTCGACCGTCAAAGCGGCACAGCTCGGCTTCGTCAAAGCGTTCGCGCGCGAGGCCGGCCCGTTCAATGTTCGCATCAATGCCATCACGCCGGGGTGGATTGAGACGCCGATGAATGATACGGTAGAAGAGACGAAACAAGACGTTAGAGATGAGATTCCGCTCGGCCGTCTCGGTCATGTCTCAGAAGTTGCCGAGACGATCCGTTTCCTCTGTTCACCGTCCGCGTCCTACGTGACCGGCACGGTGTTACGGGTCGATGGCGGTTGGCAGTAAAAACTTTGTCGTCTCGGTTGAAACGAGTTCTTTTCAATTCTTCTAAAATAATTTAGAATGAACAAGGTAGCGAGCCTACATTCGGAAAGGGTGGACGAGATGGATCATAAGTTCGAAGAATGGTATCTCGAATATGAACTTTGCCAAAATCGCCCCGGTATCCTCGGCGATATCGCCTCGCTGATGGGGATGCTCCAAATCTCGATCGTGACCATCAACGGGGTCGATCTGCAACGTCGTGGGATGTTGCTCAAGGCACCGGCCGCCGATCACGTCCATCGGCTCGAGCATATTTTGCGGAAGATGGAAGCAATCGTCGTCATCAAACTCCGCCGCCCGAAACTGAGGGACCGGATTGCGATCCGTCACGGCCGCTATATCGAACACGACAACGACGACAAAAAGACGTTTCGCTTCGTGCGTGGAGATTTAGGGGTACTCGTCGATTTTGTCGCTGAACTGATGAAAGAAGAACGACATCTGTTGATCGGTGTCCGGGGCAACCCGCGCGTCGGCAAGACAGAGTCGATCGTCGCGGCGAGCGTCTGCGCAAACAAGCGTTGGCTGTTTCTCTCGTCGACGCTCATGAAACAGACGGTCCGGACGTCACTGTTTGAAGAAGAACGAGAAGGCGATCACGTCTACATAATCGACGGCGCCGTTTCGACGCGGACGATGGACGAACGTCATCGTCAGTTGATCCGGGAAGTCATGCGTCTGCCTGCCGTCAAAGTGATCGAGCATCCCGATCTTTACGTCCGCAATACCGATTGCGTGTTTGAGGACTTTGACTATATTATCGAACTGCGAAACAACCAAGATGAAATCATCATCATTCCGCAAGAAACGAATCGTGAAGCAGAATGGTTTGAATAATTAATTGAATGGAAGGTGTGGACCCCTTTGACAGAACTAGGGACTTTTTTGAAACAAAGGCGTGAGGCGAGCGGTCTGACGCTTGACCAAATTCAGCAGACGACGAAGATTCAAAAACGCTATATCATCGCGATCGAGGAAGGTGATTATAAAAATCTCCCTGGTTCGTTTTATGCACGGGCGTTCATCAAAACGTATGCGGAATCGCTCGGTCTTGATGTCGATGAGCTTTACGAGACATATGCAAAAGATTTACCGAAAATCGAACCGCAACCGACCGCTCAATTATCACGTAAGCAAACTTATTCAAAAGCTTCCGAGACATCGAGCCGCGTCTCGAGATGGGTGCCGAAAATCATGCTCGTGCTTGTCGCCTTCTTGCTTGTGACAGCGGTCTACTACGTCGTTAGAAATCTCGATTTTGGAGGCGGACAGGACGCGACACCGGCTGAACCACCGGCTTCAGGCGTGACGATCAATCAAAATGAAGACGTCCCTGAAGAAGAGCCGACGGAAGAAGCGCCGGTCGAAGAAACACCGGCCGAGGAAGAGCCGCCAGAAGAAACCGGACCGATCGCGGTGACGGAAACGAACGGGGCCGACCTCACGTATGAGATCGCAACAGCTGACAAGCTGACGACCGAGATTCACGTCAAAGAATCACCGGCGACTTATGTCGGCGTTCGCGATACATCGCTTGAAGGAGCGTTCCTTGCACCGGAATATCCGAACCAATCGAAACAAAACCCGATCGTCATCGAAGGTGCCGAAACAGATACGCTTCGGATTCGGATCGGTTTGATCGGTGGCGTCGAGAAGATTGTCGTCAACGGCCGTGAGCTTGAGCTTGCTGATTCTCCGGTCACACAAAATATATTTGTGAAGAGAGTCGACGCTGAATAAGTCGACGTCTTCTAGAGGAGGAGTTCTCGATGAACCTACCTAACCGCCTGACGATGTTGCGGGTTTTGCTCATCCCCGTATTCGTCGTCTTGCTCGCTGTAGATTTTAACTGGGGAGACATCGCTTTCCTCGGGGCGGAAGTACCGCTCCATCAATTCATCGCCGCGGTCGTGTTTACGATCGCAGCGATTACGGATTGGCTTGACGGGCACTTGGCCCGTAAGCACAACTTGGTCACGAACTTCGGCAAGTTCATGGATCCGCTCGCTGACAAGTTACTCGTCACGGCGGCGCTCGTCTTGCTCGTCGAGATGGACCTCGTCGCGGCATGGGTCGTCGTCGTCATCTTGTCACGTGAGTTCGCGGTGACGGGGCTTCGTCTCGTCGCGGCTGATGAAGGAATTGTCGTGGCAGCCGGTAAGTCGGGTAAAGCGAAGACATGGGTCCAGCTCTTTGCCATCATCTTCTTATTGTTCGGCAACCCGATTTTCAACTATATCGGCATCCCGTTCGGGGAGTGGGCGATGTGGCTCGCACTCGTCTTGACGATTTATTCTGGGGCCGAGTATTTCGCACAAAACTATAAGATCATTGTAAAATCGATGTAAATCGACGACAGGCGAGTTGTGGGAGCAACTCGTCTTTTTTTTGAATCAAAGGAGGAACTTCGATGAAACGGACCGAAATCATTGCGGTAGGTTCTGAACTACTCTTAGGGGAAATCTCGAACACGAACGCCCGTTACTTATCAGAGCAGTTGTCGAAATATGGACTGTCCGTGCTGTATCATGTAGTGGTCGGGGATAACTTCGATCGCCTGAGAGAAACGTTCGAGCAAGCGAAGCGGCGGAGCGAACTCGTAATCGTCACCGGTGGACTTGGTCCGACGAATGATGACATCACGAAACAAGTGCTCGCTGACTTGCTCGACCGTCCGCTCGTTCGGGACGAAGCGTCTTTAGACACGATCCGACGCTTTGTCGCCTCGCGGGGACGAGCCATGAACGACGGGGACGCCAGACAAGCAGATGTTTTATCAGGAGCTGAAGTGCTCCACAATCCGGCCGGTCTCGCTCCCGGCATGTGGGTCGAGGACGAGACGACGTGGCTGCTCTTGCCCGGGGTGCCACGCGAGATGACAGCGATTGTCGAAGCGACGTTTCCGAGCAAGTTTTCGGGTGCGACGATCGTTTCTGAATCACTACGTTTTTATGAAATCGGTGAGTCGGCGCTTGACGAGGCGGTATCCGATCTAATGGACGGGGTGAACCCGACAGTCGCCCCGTACGCGGAATCAGGGGAAGCGCGACTGCGTGTCAGCGCGAAAGCGGAGACCGAGGACGCGGCCCGGGAGATGATCGACCGCGTCAAACGAGACATTCTGTCTCGTGTCGGCGCCTATTATTTCGGTTCGGACGAGGATACGCTGGCTGCGCATTTGATTCGCGAGCTAAGACGGCGCCACGCGACGCTATCGATCGCCGAATCGTTGACCGGGGGACAAGTCCAAGCGATGCTGACGGCGGTCCCAGGGGCGTCAGAAGTCTTTCTAGGAGGCGTCGTCACATACTCGGACAAGCTAAAAAATAGGTTTTTAGGGGTATCCCTTGCTACAATTGAGTCACAGTCGGTCGTCTCAAAACAAGTTGCTTTAGAAATGATCCAAGGGCTCGCTGATCAGACGAATTCGGATTACGGATTGTCCTTCACCGGTGAGGCCGGACCCGTCTCAAATTCGGGTCGACCGGTCGGCACCGTGTTCATCGGGGTGAAGACGCCGTCAGGTATGGAAGTGATCGAACGCGTCTATCCACACCAACAGCGGAACGTCATCCAGGCGCGCGCGGCCAAAGATGGGTTATGGGCATTGTGGCAACGAATGAAAAAAGGCGAATAAACGTTCGTAAAAACCTTGTGTAAAAGGTTGGGTTCGTTTATAATGAAGATACAAATCAAAGGAGGCTCATTAATCTATGAGTGATCGTAAACAAGCGTTAGAAATGGCATTACGCCAAATTGAGAAACAATTCGGTAAAGGCTCAATCATGCGCCTCGGTGAAAATACAGATCAACAAGTATCCGTCACTCCGTCAGGATCGATCGCCCTCGACATCGCGCTCGGCGCAGGCGGCTATCCACGTGGCCGTGTCATCGAAGTGTACGGACCGGAATCTTCAGGTAAGACGACAGTGGCGCTCCATGCGATCGCTGAAGTCCAAAAACGCGGTGGCCAAGCAGCGTTCGTCGATGCGGAGCACGCGCTCGATCCGAAGTACGCGCACAACCTCGGTGTCAACATCGATGAACTGCTCTTGTCACAGCCGGACACAGGGGAGCAAGCGCTCGAAATCGCAGAAGCGCTCGTTCGTTCTGGTGCCGTCGACATCCTCGTCGTCGACTCGGTAGCGGCACTCGTACCAAAAGCTGAAATCGAAGGTGAGATGGGTGACTCACACATGGGACTTCAAGCTCGTCTCATGAGCCAAGCGCTCCGTAAGTTGTCGGGTGCGACGAACAAATCGAAGACGATCGTCATCTTCATCAACCAGATTCGTGAAAAAATCGGTGTCATGTTCGGGAACCCGGAAACAACTCCAGGTGGACGTGCCTTGAAATTCTATTCGTCGGTTCGTTTAGAAGTCCGTCGTGCAGAGACGTTGAAGCAAGGCCAAGAAATGGTCGGTAACCGGACGAAGATCAAAGTCGTCAAGAACAAGGTCGCCCCACCATTTAAAACAGCTGAAGTCGACATCATGTACGGTCTAGGGATTTCACGTGAAGGTGAACTCATCGATATCGGTGCCGATCTTGATATCGTTCAAAAAAGCGGTGCTTGGTATTCGTACAACGAAGAACGCGTTGGACAAGGTCGTGAAAATGCGAAGCAGTTCATGAAAGAAAATCCACAAATCGCCGCAGCGATCGAACAACAAATTCGCGATCACTACGGTCTCAACGGTGAGAAGACGGTCACGGTCGAAGCCGACAGTGATGAAGTGCTCTCACTCATCGAAGAAGATTAAGCAAGCGACCCGCCGGATGCGTCCGAGCGGGGTTTTTGTATATCACAATATTTTTTAAGGAATTGGGAGTTCTATCCTGTCCTTGCATTGCATTCTAACAAGTAAATAAGTACAATAAAGCTATGCGCGGGTCCCCCCGTGTCATTCAATCTTAAAAAAATAAAATAACCTTGCGAAAGGGAGGTGAACATGATGGAATGGCTAAATTGGCTTATTCTGATCCTCCTTTTGCCGATAGCTTTTGTTGCAGGTTTTTTTGTGCGTAAATCGATCGCCGAAGCGAAGATTCAAGGTGCTGAGACGGAAGCGACCAAGATTGTGGAGCAAGCGAAACAACAATCGGAAGCGATGCAAAAAGAGGCACGGCTTGAAGTAAAAGAAGAGATGATTCAACTTCGCAATGAGACGGAACAAGAGTTACGTGAACGTCGCGAAGAGCAGAAAGTGAAAGAGAATCGCTTCGTTCAAAAAGAAGAGCTTCTTGACCGGAAAGCAGACATGCTCGAACGGAAAGAAGATGCTTTGGATGAACGCGAGGCGGGCATTGCGAAACGGAAACGTGAAGCAGAGACGCTCGAAAGCAAAGTGGAGGAATTATACGAGGAAGCCCGTCAAGAACTTGTACGCGTGGCGGCCTTGTCGAAAGAAGAAGCACGAACCATCATCATGGACGAAGCGAAGCAGGAAGCGCTTCACGATGCTGCTCTCCTTCAAAAAGACATCGAGCAAAAAGCAAAACTTGAAGCTGATAAAAAAGCGAAACACTTGTTGTCTCTCACGATGCAACGTTATGCGGCTGAACATGTCGCTGAGACGACGGTATCCGTCGTCAACTTGCCGAGTGACGAGATGAAAGGGCGCATCATCGGTCGTGAAGGACGTAACATCCGCACGCTCGAGACGCTCACTGGGATCGATCTCATCATCGATGACACGCCTGAGGCGGTCATCTTGTCCGGATTTGACCCGGTCCGTCGTGAGATCGCCAAGATGACGCTAGAAAAACTCGTGCAAGACGGACGGATCCATCCGGCCCGGATCGAAGAGATGGTCGAGAAGTCACGCCGCGAAGTCGATGAGCGCATCCGTGAATACGGTGAGGAAGCGACGTTCGAGGCTGGTATCCACGGGGTACATCCTGACCTTATCAAAACACTCGGACGCATGCGTTACCGGACGAGTTACGGTCAAAACGTACTCGCCCATTCGGTCGAAGTGGCCCACCTCGCCGGCATGATGGCCGCCGAGCTCGGGGAAGACGTGACGCTCGCCAAGCGAGCGGGACTCCTCCACGATATCGGGAAAGCGATCGACCATGAAGTCGAGGGCAGCCACGTCGAAATTGGCGTTGAGCTGGCCACGAAGTATAAAGAACATCCGGTCGTCATCAACTCGATCGCCTCGCACCATGGAGACGTCGAAGCGACATCGACGATCGCTGTTCTCGTCGCAGCGGCAGACGCGCTGTCTGCGGCACGGCCGGGCGCTCGTCAAGAGACGCTCGAGAGTTACATTCGCCGCTTAGAACGCCTCGAGTCAATTTGTGAGTCGTTCGAAGGTGTCGAGAAATCATATGCGATCCAAGCAGGACGCGAAGTCCGCATCATCGTCCGCCCAGACGTCGTCGACGACGTCGTGGCGAACAAGATGGCGCGCGATATTTGCAAACGGATCGAAGATGAACTGGATTATCCAGGACAAATTAAAGTGACGGTCATTCGTGAAACGCGTGCCGTCGATTATGCGAAGTAAAAAGCGGAGACATTCTCCGCTTTTTCTGTTTTGAAGGAGGAAATATTTATGAAGATTTTATTTATCGGTGACGTCGTCGGGAAACCGGGTCGTGACATCTTGGCAGCACAAATCGGGCGCTTGAAAAGCAAATACAGTCCGACGTTCATGCTCGTCAACGGTGAGAACGCAGCCAACGGGCGCGGTATCACAAAAAAAATATACCAACAATTTCTCGAACTTGGATTCCACGGCGTGACGATGGGGAACCATACATGGGACAACCGTGAAATCTTTGATTGGATCGACGACGCCGAGCGCATCGTCCGTCCGGCCAACTATCCGGACGGCACGCCCGGTGTCGGCATGATGGTGCTCAAGCAGAACGGGAAGAAGCTTGCCGTCATCAACGTCATGGGGACGGTGTTCTTGCCGTCGCTCGATTGTCCGTTCCGCAAAGTCGACGCCCTCGTCGATGAGGTTCGGGACGATGTCGATGCCATCTTCGTCGACATGCACGCCGAGGCGACGAGTGAGAAGATCGCGATGGGGTATCACCTAGACGGCCGTGTCCAAGCCGTCGTCGGGACGCACACCCATGTCCAAACCGCTGATGAGCGCGTGCTCAAAAACGGGACGGCGTATATCACTGATGTCGGGATGACCGGTCCGCTCGACGGTGTCCTCGGCATGGACGCGTCTGTCGTGTTGAAAAAATTTGTGACACAACTCCCGGTCCGGTTTGAAGTTGCCGAGGGACGGGAACAACTTAATGGAGTTTTAATCACGATCGACGACCAGTCGAAACGAGCGACCAAGATCGAACGCATACACCTAGATGATCAGACCGTCTGGTTTGATTGAACAACCTACCCGAGGGGGAAACAAGAATGGACGTACTCAGAGTTTCAGCAAAATCGAATCCCAACTCCGTTGCGGGTGCATTAGCTGGCGTTCTTCGTGAAAAAGGAACGTGTGAGATTCAAGCGATCGGCGCCGGTGCGCTCAATCAATCCATCAAAGCTGTCGCCATCGCCCGCGGTTTCGTCGCGCCGAGCGGTCTTGATTTGATCTGTATTCCAGCGTTCACGGATATTCTAATTGACGGGGAAGAACGAACTGCCATCAAGCTCATCATCGAACCTAGATGAGCTTGTGCGGTCGGGACATAGGTCCTATTCTTGTGAAGAGAAGCCATCGGAGCGGATGGCTTCTCTTTTTTGTTGAAAAATGAGGTTCTATCTTCTCAGTTTCGTCATTTTATGACAAGATGAAAGAGAACGTGAAGTTCGACAAACAGACAAGAGGGGGACGTTTTCGATGGAACAGCTCGTGTCAACGACAGAGAAGGAAGCAACGACACCTGTTATGAAAGCGATTCAAAAACACACGGCCGGATTTGGGGCAAAGCTGGTCGAGGTGCCGATTCCGACACCGGGTGCCGGTGAAGTATTGATCAAAGTGAAAGCGACATCGATTTGCGGGACCGACGTCCATATTTATGAATGGGACGACTGGGCGAAGAGCCGGGTCAAACCGCCTTACGTGTTCGGGCATGAGTTTTCAGGGGAAGTCGTGGCGCTCGGGGAAGGCGCGAAGCGCATCAAAGTCGGTCAGACCGTGTCGGCTGAGACGCACATCGTCTGCCATCAGTGTAAACAATGTTTGCGTGGCCAGTATCATATCTGTAAAAATACGAAAATCATCGGGGTCGACACACAAGGCTGTTTCGCCGAGTATGTCGTCATGCCGGAAGAGAACTTATGGGTCAACCCGGAGACGATGCCGTCGAAGCTAGCGTCGATTCAAGAACCGCTCGGGAACGCGGTCCATACAGTGCTCGCAAGTGACGTAACGGCACAATCTGTCGCCATCGTCGGCTGCGGCCCGATCGGTCTCATGGCCGTCGGCGTCGCCAAGGCGGCCGGTGCGAGCCGCGTGTATGCGATTGACATCAATCCGTACCGGTTGAAGCTTGCAGAACAGATGGGAGCGGACGTCGTCATCAACAGCATGGACCAAAATCCGCTCGACTTGATCATGGCTGAGACGGACGGGGACGGGATCGACGTCGTCTGTGAGATGAGCGGGCATCCGGTCGCGATCGACCAGGCGTTCAAGATGGTGACGGCGGGCGGTGACGTCAACGTCTTGTCACTTCCGGCACGACCGGTCGCGCTCGATTTGACGCGTGACGTCGTCTTCAAAGGAATCCGGGTCCAAGGCATAACCGGTCGTAAAATGTACGAGACGTGGGGCCAAGTGTCGACAATGCTCGCGTCCGGCCAATTGAACGTCGAACCGATCATCACCCACGTCTTCAAGCTCGAGGAGTTCGAGCAAGGTTTCGAGCTCATGCGGGCCGGGAAATGCGGGAAAGTCGTCTTACTACCATAAACAGGGGGAATCGATATGGCATTTGAACATATTACAGAAGCAGTCAATGAAATGAAGCAAGCGGGCACGTTCCGCTCGCTCGTGCCGCTCGAATCGGCGCAAGGGAACGAAGTCATGATCAACGGTAAGTCGCTCGTCCAATTATCGTCGAACAACTACCTCGGACTCGCCAACCACCCACGCTTAAAACAAGCCGCGATTGAAGCGGTCGAAGCGTTCGGGGCCGGGACGGGATCGGTCCGGACGATCGCCGGAACGTTCGAGATGCATGAAGCGTTCGAGCGCGAGCTCGCCGAGTTCAAGCATACGGAAGCGGCACTCGTGTTCCAATCGGGATTCGCGACGAACCTCGGCGTCTTATCAGCGCTGCTCGGACCGGAAGACGTCGTCATCAGTGACGCGCTCAACCACGCCTCGATCATCGACGGAATCCGTCTGACGAAAGCGGCCCGTCGCATCTACAAGCATACCGACCTTGAAGACTTAGAGGCGGCCTTGAAAGAGACGCAAGACTACCGGACGCGGCTCGTCGTAACGGACGGCGTCTTCTCGATGGACGGCAACATCGCACCGCTCCCGGAGATCGTCGAGCTCGCCGAGAAGTATGATGCTGCGGTCATGGTCGACGACGCGCACGCGTCGGGCGTCCTCGGTCAGAATGGACGCGGGACGGTCAACCACTTCGGTCTCGACGGCCGCGTCGCCCTCCAAGTCGGGACGTTGTCGAAAGCGATCGGGGTCCTCGGCGGCTACGTCGCCTGTTCGAACGACGTCCGTGACTTCTTGATCCAAAAAGGGCGTCCGTTCTTGTTCTCGACGTCACACCCGCCAGCGGTCGTCGCGGCGAACCGTGAGGCGATCCGGGTCATGAAAGAAGAAGAGGAACTGTTCGACAAGCTATGGGCGAACACCGAGTTCTTCAAATCGGGTCTCCGTGACCTCGGCTTCGACATCGGCCACGCGACGACGCCGATCACCCCGGTCATGCTCGGTGAGGAGACGCTCGCGCACACGTTCTCGGACAAGCTGAAAGACCACGGCGTGTTCGCACAGAGCATCGCCTTCCCGACGGTCGAGAAAGGCAAGGCCCGTATCCGGACGATCGTGACGGCGGAACATACCCGTGACGACCTCGAACGCGCGCTCGCCGCTTTCAAGGCGGTCGCCGAAGAGTTGAACGTCACGCTTCACGCGTAAGATTGGACTGCAGACGATTTGTCTGCAGTTTTTTATGTGTCAAAAACGTCTATACTATCCTCTTCAATCTATGAATATATCGTGTCAACTTAATCAACCGTGGAGTAAGAGATGACCTATTTGAACAAGTTATACTGGTTCGTCTTGAAAATTTTGGTAGACATTCGAGGGTGCAGACTCTAAAATTTGAAAAAGAATAATTTAGAATTTAATTTTATTTCAAATACCGAATTTAGAATTAAAAAGTTCAAAGAATGTCATTATGGATTGATGTTATCGGAATCGCCTGTATGAGTGTACTTTTTTCGACAGCGGGCATTTATCTATTGATTAAACCGGGAAAAGCGATCACGGATAGTTCAGGGAGCGTGGATGGCATCATCGCTACGATTGTGATTCACGTTGTCCTTATATTTATGACGACAAAACATTTGGGGGCAATCTTGTTACTTATCGGCATCGGCTTGGGGATGGGACTATACGTCGAACTGTATGACGCATTGTTACCGCACGTGAAAGCGATGAGGATGCGTTGATGGACCAACATTCAAGTTTAGTTTTAGGGTCGTTTATGACAGCGGAAGAATTCTCTATTCTGACGATTTCACCGCTGTTCATTATTAACGTTGTGATTGGGATCGGGATTTTGGTCGTCGTGTTCTCTATCGACGTGGAGTCATGGAAAGACTTTTTCTTGTTTTTAGGGATGACGATTTGGGCCTCGGTTTTCGTTTCGGTTTATGCGATGGCATGGTACGTCCGAATTAAGTACGATACGTCGCCGGATTTTTCGGCAACGTTTGGTCTGGATTCCTTTCCAGGATGGGGGACGTTAGTAAGTAAATGAATGCACGAACCTCATGTTACACAGAACGCTTTGATTAATGGCATCGTGTTGATTATGATGCGTAAAGAGAATGCCTGGTACATCTGGTTGTTGAAAGCACCGTCGCTCTTCTTCGTGAGTCTCTTTTTCGTCAAATACATTCCGCTCGTCTTCAAGTGGCTATTCACATAAAAAGAGCAAGGCACTTGGCCTTGCTCAAATAATGAACATCCCTCGGAACCCGCGGGCCGCGTAATAGGAATCCGCACCATTGTGGTAGACGAAGATGTGGTCATAGCGGCGGTCACAGAACAAGGTGCCGCCCTTTTGACGAATCGCTCCCGGGGTGGCAATCCAGCTCGATGTCTTCAAGTCAAACGCGCCGAGCGTCTGCAGATGACGATACGTGACCTCATCCAATAGTTCAATCCCCATCTCTTCGGCCAACGCGACGGCGCTCCCCTCTGGTTTGTTCTTCTTCCGCGCCGCTAACGCCTGCTCATCGTAGCAGAGGCTCCGGCGTCCGCTCGGGCTTTCCGGTGAGCAGTCACAAAAAGCGAGATCACCTTTCGGAAGTCGAATCACGTCAGGTTCGCCGCCGGTCCGTTCCATTTCAGAGAGTGTAAGGAGCTGGTCCGGATTCGTCTCAAGCTTCGTCAACACGTCTGACCAGACGACATCGGGATGCCGCTCCATGTGGGTTTGAAAGCGCGATTTGAGCGTGTTTAACAAGTCGATTGTTTCTTCGTTTGAGAGGTTGGGCATGTTTCTCACTCCATTTCAGCAGTTTCTCTTAGTATAAGATATTTTTCGTCATCATTTATAATTCATTGAGCGAAAGGAGAACGCACGATGAACTTCGATAACATAAATGTTCAGCAACTACACGCAAAGACGTTCCAGAAAATTGATTTGTTTCAACTCAAAACGATTTGGTCAGGTTGTCTGCCGCATGCGTCTTACCGGGTGACAGACTTTTCAGAGCTGAACTTACATGTGACGAAGCCACAATTGATTCAGCTTCGATGGATCGATTTGACGTTACCGTTCGGCATCTATTCAAATGAAAAACTAGTTTTTTTGTATGATCCGTACGCTCGCGAGCTACATACGGAAGAAGGGGGTATACTCGAGCAAAACCACCCTAACGTATCGATTGTCGATTTTTTAATCGCGCACGGGCAAACGTTTCATGATCCGGATACATATTCTTTGAAAATGGAGGATGCTTATGGTTTGTCACCGGATAGCCATTGGAGACAGTTCGGTTTACCGAAAGTGAAGGCCCCTGCGGCATTCATTGCGAACTTATTAACCACATTCGGTGTTATCTCATTCCAAGTCGTCTTATACAAAAATAAATTATTATCAGATATTGAGTCATGGGCGAAGCGGACGGGAAGCAATTATACAGTTGAATCTAGTAGAAAATGGGTGTGGCCGAAAACGTATAAGGTGAGCTGTGATATCTCTCAACAATCGGAACAAGCTATCCATCAACTTGTGTCAATTCTGGATCACTATGAAGAGTGGGAAGGTGTTCGATTCCTAATCCCAACCGAGACAGAAACCGTCTCATTGTTCATCGGAGGCGATTTGACGCAAGGATATGGCTACGGTGTGTTTCAGTATGAACATCCTGGAGAGGTGGTTTCAAATGAGATTTGAAGATTTGTTCCTGTATAACGGGACGATTGAGGTGTTCGCTTTCAATTATGACATCGGCCCCAAAAGCCTGACGTTCAATCTACAGCTGTACGACCATACTAGGAAGCGGAACGCCTCCTTCCGTGAGCGGCTCGAGGCGAATGAAATTTCTCCGCAAAGCGAGGTGGTGAACGTGAAGCTCTGCTTTGAAGACATCATCTACATGGAAATCATCGATGAATCGTATGCCGATGGGGTGGTGATGACGCCTCACGACAAATGTGAAGGGCATCAAATCGTTCGCTATTCAAGATCAGGCTATCTCGAGCAGCTACAAGAAACGCATTTCCAATTGTGGGAGTGCATCAAATCGGATGTTGCTACATTTTGTCACTATCGGATTTGCGGATTGGATACGGTCCTCGAAATCATCACGATGTCGGACCCGACTGTCGAGACGGCGATTGGGTTGAATTGTATCCGTCGCGGCAGCCCGACCATCTATTTTGGCGGGGAGCATTACTACGAGAAGTCGTAAGCGATATGTAGAACATTCGAAAATACAAATAGGCGCCATCTCCTACTGAGAAGGCGCCTTACTATTACACGGATTGGACCAAGTCGTCCATCTGGTCGATTTGTCGGCCGAGCCAGACGAGTGGGATGGTCAAACCTGCGCCAATCAAGTAGACGACCGCAATCGGCAATCCGTCCGCGAGCATACCGAACGTCAGGCTGCCGATGCTGAAGGCGAACGTGTAGGTCGTCTGTTGGACGCTGTAGACGTACGGGAGTTGTGCGGCCGGTGTCGTCTCTTGGAGCGCTGTGTTCGTCTGGATGATGAGGAGCTGGGTGGCGTATCCTTGAATCGCGAGCGCGATGAGTGCGAACACGATGTGAGACGTCAGCCCGAACAACAGGGCGGCCCCTACAGACAAGACGGAGCTGATGGCGAGCGAACTGTTGCGCTTTGCACGGTACAGGTAAGCGCTCGCTATGATCATACTGACCAAGAAGCTCGCGTTCATCGTTCCCCACCAGCTCGTATCGATGTGGAGATGGCGCTCCAAATAGACGAGTAGGAGCGCTGAAATCCAAAGTGTGCTGACGAACGATTCGAACGTGACGAACACCGTGATCAGTCGAGCATAAGGTGCTGTTCGCACGAAGGCGAGGCTGTCCTTTAGGGAAATGTCCGATTCAAGCTCTGTTTCCGTCACATCGTGGTCGAGCGAATGGACGAATTGAAACGTGACGAGCGTTGACAGCGTGAACAAAATCAAAGCGACGGTTAGAGCCACCTCGCTTGAAAACGAAGCGACAAGAATCGTCCCAAGCGGCCACATCGCCAGCTGGATGAACTGGTTCGACCCTTGGACGAGACTGTTTGCTTGTTGGCGATTTGTCGTCAGCCGGGGAATGAACGACGCCTGGACCGGACGGGCGAACCCGTCTAAGAAAGCGATTAGTACGACAAGACCGAGGACGTAGACCGATTCCGTCTGAATCACCGCAAGAAGTAGGATTGTTTTCAGTAATTGCGTGACGAGTAGCGTCTGACCGAGCGTGAACCGAGATAGGACGCGGGCAAAGAACAGACCGCTCACGGTCATGCCGATCGTGACGGCAATCGGGAAACTAGCCGCTGCGAGGGCGGAACCGCTCTGTTGATACAATAAGGCGATCAAGGCGACGATATAGAGCACGTCACCGATGTTGGCCAGCCATTGACTGACCAAGAGCGTGTAAAATGACTTCATCACAAATCTCCCCCAGGACTATTCAATTTTGGATGGGATGGATGAAGCCAGATTACATATTTTCACCGCTTTCAAATTATTTACAGATAGCTTACAATAAATCATCAGTGAACACAATAAATGGGAGATGGATGGGGGGACGGTAACATGTTGGCTTATAATATCGATGAAAAATTACAGCTACGGATGTTCACCGTCGACGACGCGGAGGCGTTGTTCGAACTGACGATGGCATCGAAGCCATATCTTCGCGAGTGGCTCGGGTGGCTCGATTACACGGAGACGGTTGAGGATTCGCGGCAGAACATCGAAGGACGAATCAAAGGATTGATCGAGACGGGTGGCTATCCAAAATCGTTCGCGATTCTGTATCAAGGCGAGCTAGCCGGGACGATCGGCTTCAACGATCTTGATCGTGGCATCAAGTGCGGGACGGTCGGCTATTGGCTCGGCCAAGACTTTCAAGGGCATGGCATCATGAGCCAAGCACTTGAAACGATCATCGAGTACGGATTTAAGGAACTCCGCTTACATAAGATTGAGATCCGTGTCGCGACCGGGAACGTGAAGAGCCGGGCGCTGCCGGAACGGCTCGGCTTCAAACAAGAAGGCGTGCTTCGAGACGCCGAATGGCTGTACGACCGGTACGTCGACCATGTCGTCTACGGGTTACTAGAAGATGAATGGGCCCATTGATCGACAAAGCAAAACCCGTCCTCGGAAAAGGGCGGGTTTTAGTTCGTCACATTTTCACCGAACAGCTCGGCACCGAACTCGGCATACGCCTGCTCATAACGGCGGAGCGACGACTCTTTATGCATGCACGTCACGTTCATCCGCTCGAGAGAGGTCA
Organism: Exiguobacterium sp. SH1S1; assembly: GCF_004337245.1. Classification (NCBI taxonomy): domain Bacteria; kingdom Bacillati; phylum Bacillota; class Bacilli; order Caryophanales; genus Exiguobacterium; species Exiguobacterium sp. SH1S1. The sequence goes on along the minus strand of NZ_SJUZ01000001.1, from coordinate 113,887 downwards.
TGTCGGTCGCATACGTCTTCAAGACATGGGCGTTCCGGAGCATCGACGGGGTGACCGAGCGGGTGACGCCGCTGCGCTCGTTCAACTGCCGCATCATCTTCGTAATCATGACGATCGTCAGCTGTTTCGGCTGGTTTTTGGCGTACACCCAGCGGAACGTCATCCGGGCAAAGTCGAACGAGACGAAGACGGGATCTTCCGAGTACCAGCGCGGGCGCACCGGCGTCGGGATGTCGGCGAGATAGTTCATGAGGAGCGATTGGTCCTCAGGCGTCAGCTTCAGCGTGAACTTGTTACCGAGCCGGTCATAGACATCGAACTCGTAGCTCGCCAAGTGTAGGTCGTTCATTTTCAGACGGATGATATGATGGACGCGCAAACCGTATTTGTAGAACAGTGTGACGATGAGCGCGTTGCGGTTGACGAGGTACGGATGGGCCTGAAGCTGGTTCTCGCTCAATCCCCGCGGCGACCGGATCGTCCGGACGAGCTTGTCGAACTCGGACTGTAACGCGATCTGGTCGATGGTGAGCGTGTGCGCCGGTTGCGAATAGGCGAGCATCTTTTTGCGGAGCGGGTTCAAAAACTGGGTCAAGCTGTTGATGACGGTGACGATGCGGGCGACCGTCGCCTGTTGGTACTGTTTCTCTTCGATCAAAAAATCGTTGATGAACGTCTTCCATGACTCGAGCGGGACGGCGAGCCATTCCTCGGGGGTGACGAGTTCGACGTTATGGTCGCTGAAGTATTTGTGCACGTCGATCAAGTCGTAGCGATAGCGTTTCAGCGTCGATGGCTGGCGGCCGCTCGCACCGAGATGATATAAATACGTTTCGATATACTCGGGGAGCGAGTACTCTTTTCTGCGTTTCGTCATGGGACGTCCCTCCTTCTCTTCATATCGTACCACAAACGGACGTTCTCCATTCATGGATTCGTGGTAAGATGGAGGATGAGACTTATTAGGAATGAGGGATGTATATGGAACGAGAGAAAGTGATCATCGTCGGGTGTCAGCTACCGACCGTCGACGATTGGACATATGAACAATCGATGGGTGAACTCGTCGAATTGGTCGATACAGCAAAAGGTGAGGTCGTCGCAAGACTCGACCAGAAACGGCAACAAGTCGACCGCCGGACGTTTATCGGGAAAGGGAAAGTCGAGGAGCTCGCCGTACTCATCGAACAGTTCGAGCCGGATATTGTCATCTTCAACGCTGAGCTGTCACCGGCCCAATCGAAAAACATTCGGATCTCGTTGAACGACCCGGACGAGATGAAATTGATCGACCGGACGCAACTCATCTTGGACATCTTCGCCGGACGGGCCCAGTCGAAGGAAGGGAAGCTCCAAGTCGAGCTCGCCCAGATGAACTACTTGCTCCCACGCCTGATCGGGCAAGGCACACAGTTGTCACGACTCGGAGGCGGGATTGGGACACGTGGCCCGGGTGAGACGAAACTTGAAAGTGACCGCCGTCACATCAAGCGCCGCATCGATGAGATCAAGAAACAACTCGAAGGCACGGTCGCGCACCGTGACCGCTACCGTGTGCGCCGGAAAGAGAACCGTGTGTTCCAAGTCGCGCTCGTCGGTTACACGAACGCCGGCAAGTCGACGATCTTCAACCGTCTGACCGATGCCGACACGTACGAACAGGACGAACTGTTCGCGACGCTCGACCCGCTCACGCGTGAGCTCGAACTGCCGCGCGGCGGGAAAGTGCTGATCACCGACACGGTCGGGTTCATCCGCGACTTGCCAACGAAACTCGTCGCCGCGTTCCGCTCGACGCTTGAAGAAGTGCTCGGGGCCGACCTCGTGCTTCATGTCATCGACGCGTCGAACCCGCACTACATGAACCAGATCGATACGACCAATTCGGTCTTGTCCGATCTCGGCGCGAGTGAGTTGCCGCAGCTCGAAGTGTACAACAAGAAAGATCGCTTGACGGCTGACTTCGTCGGTGGACCGCTCGTCATCTCGGCGCTCGACTCGGCCGATATCGAGACGCTCATCGGCGCGATTGAGGACAAGATTTCGGACGTGTTGACGAAAGTGCACGTCGTCTTGCCGGTCAGCTCGTTCGAACATTACCATCCGGCCAAAGATTCGATGTACCGGCTCGAGGAGAACTTCCTTGACGACGGCTCGGTCGAACTTGTCGGTTATATGAGAGAAGACACGCGTCTATATGCGACGCTGAAACCATTTGAGGTGTGAATGATGTGGCAAGAAAAGATTGAGCATTACGATGAATTGGCCCCGTTCGTCAAGCAAGCGGAACAACGGGTGAAACCTTATTTTGAAGCGATCGAGGAAACGGCGGAGTTCAACCAATACCGTGTCCTCGAATCGTTCAAGAAGCATAAAGTGTCAGACTTTCATTTCAATCCGACGACCGGGTACGGCTATGACGATATCGGGCGCGACACGCTCGAGTCGATCTATGCGGACGTGTTCGGGGCCGAACTCGCCCTCTGTCGTCCGCAAATCATCTCGGGGACACACGCGATCGGGATCGCCTTGTTCGGTGTGTTGTTACCGGGAGATGAACTCTTGTATATCACGGGTAAACCGTACGATACGCTTGAAGAGATCGTCGGCATCCGCGGCGACGGCCGCGGTTCATTGAAAGAACTCGGTGTCGGCTACGATACGGTCGAGTTGAAAGACGATCAAATCGATGTCGCGGCTGCGATCGAACGGATCCGCCCCGAGACGAAGCTCGTCGGCATCCAACGTTCGAAAGGGTACGCCAATCGACGCAGCATCCCGGTGCGTGAAATCGGCGAGGCGATCGCGGCGATCAAAGCAGCGCACCCGCACGTGTTCGTCTTCGTCGACAACTGCTACGGCGAATTTGTCGAGACGATTGAGCCGACACATGTCGGGGCCGACCTCATGGCCGGTTCGCTCATTAAAAACCCGGGCGGTGGCTTGGCGAAGACGGGTGGCTATATCGCCGGGACGAAAGCATTGATCGAACGATGCTCGTTCCGGATGACGACGCCAGGCATCGGCAGCGAGGCCGGTCCGTCGCTCTATTCGCTGCAGGAGATGTATCAAGGCTTTTATATGGCGCCGCACACGGTCGCCCAAGCGTTGAAAGGGGCCCATTTGACGGCGAGCCTGCTCGGCCTGCTCGGTTTTGAAACCGATCCGCATTATACGTCACGGCGGACCGATTTGATTCAATCGGTCACGTTCCGCGACCGCGACAAGATGATCGCGTTCTGTCAGAGCATTCAGATGGCGTCCCCGGTCAACGCCCACGCACTGCCGGTACCGGCCTATATGCCAGGATATGAGGATGACGTCATCATGGCAGCCGGGACGTTCATCCAAGGTTCGTCGATCGAACTATCAGCGGACGGACCGCTCCGGGCACCGTACACGGCATACGTCCAAGGCGGCTTGACCTATGCGCACGTTAAAGTCGCGTTAATGCTCGCCTTGAGCCAATTGCGGACGAAAGGGCTCGTCACATTTGACCGTGAAAATTCAACTCAAACGTTGTAACCGAAATGTCATGTTAACTTTCTTAACATCTATTGACAGGAAAGTTGTCATGTATTATTCTCACATTGTGAGACAGAAAAGGAGGGGTAAGGGATGGCCGATCAATTTCGTCGCTCCAACCCGTTGTTTCCGATTGGGATCGTCCAAGATCTGACGCAACTGACAGGCAGGCAGATTCGATATTACGAAGAACAGGGTCTGGTTTCGCCTAGTCGGACGGAATCGAAACGACGACTTTATTCCTTTAATGATGTCGAACGTTTACTCGCAATCAAAGATTTCATTGACCAAGGCTTCAACTTGGCGGCGATTCGCCATATGCTCGACAACGACGGTGCCAAAGAGACAGAACAATCTGCTTCTACGGCCCCGCCAAGCGAACCGCCAAAGATTTCCGAGAAAGAGTTACATCAATTATTGAAAACGCAGCTTCAAGAAGCTGGTCGTTTCAATAAAACGTCGCTCATCCAAGGAGAGTTGTCACGTTTTTATCGATGACGCCAGTACACAAACCATTACACAATGTGAGAGGGGACTTTTACCATGGCCAGAAAAACGTTCACAAAAGAAGACATCAAACGGATCGCACAAGAAGAGGACGTACGCTTTATTCGTCTTCAATTCACGGATATCCTCGGTACGATTAAAAACGTCGAGGTGCCAATCAGCCAATTGGACAAAGCACTTGATAACAAGATGATGTTCGATGGCTCTTCAATCGAAGGGTTCGTACGCATCGAGGAATCAGACATGTACCTCTATCCAGACCTTAACACGTGGGTTGTCTTCCCATGGACAGACGGCAGCGGTAAAGTCGCTCGCTTAATTTGTGATATTTATAATCCGGACGGCACACCGTTCAGCGGTGACCCGCGCGGCATTTTGAAACGCAACCTCGAGCACATGCAAAAGCTCGGCTTCACAGCGTTCAACGTCGGACCAGAGCCAGAATTCTTCCTCTTCAAGAAAGACTTGAACGGACAGCCGACACTCGAATTGAACGACCAAGGCGGTTACTTCGACTTGGCACCGGTCGATTCAGGCGAGAACTGCCGTAAAGAAATCGTTATCGAGCTCGAAAACATGGGCTTCGAGATCGAAGCGTCACACCACGAAGTCGCACCAGGACAGCATGAAATCGACTTCAAATACGCGGATGCGGTAACGACTGCCGACAACATCCAAACGTTCAAACTCGTCGTCAAGACGATCGCGGCGAAGTATGGCCTTCACGCGACGTTCATGCCGAAACCACTCTATGGTGTCAACGGTTCAGGGATGCATGCGAACATGTCACTCTTTAAAGGCGACACGAACGTGTTCTACGACCCGAACGGTGACATGGAGCTCTCGGATACGGCACGCGCCTTCACAGCTGGTATCCTTGAGCACGCACGTGCGTTCACGGCGATCTGTAACCCAACGGTCAACTCGTACAAGCGTCTCGTGCCTGGATACGAAGCACCATGCTACGTCGCATGGAGCGCTCGTAACCGTTCACCGCTCGTTCGTGTACCGGCTGCCCGCGGCCTCTCGACACGTATCGAAGTACGTTCGGTCGACCCGGCGGCGAACCCGTACCTCGCGCTCTCGGCCCTCTTGGCTTCTGGTCTTGACGGCATCGAGAAAGATTTGAAAGCACCGAAACCGATCGACAGCAACATCTACGTGATGGACAAGCCAGAGCGTGTTGCGAACGGGATCGACGATCTTCCGGCGACACTCTTCGACGCGCTCGAAGTACTCCGCGCCGACAAAATCGTCATGGATTCGCTCGGTGACCATATCGGCGAACACTTCCTCGAGTTGAAAGAGATCGAGTGGGACATGTTCCGCACGCAAGTAACAGAGTGGGAACGCGATCAGTACATGACGCTCTACTAAGTCAAATGAACTTGAAAAAACGCTCGATCCAGTTTCTTGGATCGGGCGTTTTTTTAGTCAAAACAAGCGACCACTCGAAATTGAGTGGTCGCTTGTTTTGCGATTAGAACGCACGTTTGAAAAATGTGGACGCATAGTCGAGTGCCGTATGGAGCGTCGTCGCGAACACGAGACCGAGGAAGAACGGGATGCCGTTCAAGTCGAGCCACGTCTTCACAACCGCTTCATACGGAGTGAACGTAAGGATGAGCGCGAGCGGGAAGCCAAGGTAGATGACACGAATGAGATCGCTCAACACCGGCAAGTGCGACAGCGGAGACCGGTGCGGCATCAGCTTCACGTAAGGGAGCCAAAAGCCACGCAGCGGTCCCCACCGATAGTATGCATCCGATTTTAAATCGAGGTCCGGGGAGAGCCAGAACGTCCCGATAAGCGCACCGAGGAAAAGGGTAGTCGGGATATCGACATCAATAAAAGGCGTGGCAATCGCTAAAGCACCGATTGCCACGAGGTTCGTACGCGTATGTGTCTTGCCGCTAGCCATTAATGGATCGTCCGGTATACACCGATGACCTTCCCTAAAATGGATACGTTATCGAAATACATCGCCTCAAGTTCATCGTTCTCCGGCTGGAGTCGGACTTTCGACGCCTCTTTGTAGATCCGTTTGACGGTCGCCTCACCCTCGTCCGTCATCGCGACGACAATCTCTCCATTGTCTGCCGTGTTCTGTTGTCTCACGAGTACGCGGTCCCCGTCGAGGATTCCGGCGTTGATCATCGAATCGCCAGAGACGGAGAGCATATACACGTTATCCGAACCGACGATATGGGCCGGGAGCGGGAAGTGTTCTTCCACGTTCTCGATCGCCGTGATCGGTGTTCCGGCCGTAACTTTCCCGATGACCGGGACGTACATGACCGTCTCACGCTCCTCGATTGACGGGGCGTCCTCGCTCAACACTTCGAGCGCGCGCGGTTTTGTCTTATCGCGCCGAATCAATCCACGTTTTTCAAGACGGTCCAAGTGACCGTGCACGGTCGAGCTCGATGCGAGACCGACGGCTTCACCAATTTCTCGGACTGACGGCGGATAACCCTTCGTCCGAACTTCAGCTTTTATAAAATCAAGAATCTGTTGCTGTCTTGCTGACATTTTTTTCAATGGATTTCACCTCGTTTATGTCGAATAACCTGCGAACGCATCCTATTCTTTATGGATTTATTTTAACACAAGAACATATGAGCGTACAAACATTCGTTCGTTTTTTCTTGACCGAACAGAAGTTCTTGTTTTATGATGAGAACAGATAAACGAACAGACGTTCCTAAGAACGCATATTCTCATATTTGGAGGCGGTTCAAATGAAAGATACAATCAACGGATTCATATTGGTCGGAATGGTAGTGCTTGGGATGTTCGCCTTTTACTTAGTCGGCGAGTTTCGCCAAGGCGAAGTTGTCGAGCCGACAGTGATGACGGTCGAAAGAAGTATCGAACAAGAAGTTGCGTTCAACGAAGCGGAAACGCTCGAAGCCCAGCTGTTAGCGGAACGTGCGGAAAAAGAAGAACGGAAAACGACGTGGTTCGCCGCTGAATGATCGATTTGGATTGCGAACACCCGCTCATCCTGTGTATCGTAAAAGGATGACTGGAAAGAAAGGGAGTGACGAGATGCGAGTCGTCATTTATTGTCGCGTATCGACGAACAAGTCAACTCAGGAAACCTCGCTCATGAGGCAAGAAGCGGAATTGTTACAGATGGCCAAACGTCTCGATGCGGAAGTGATCGATGTGATCACCGAACAAGAGAGCGGTTTCGAGGTCAATCGGACGGGTCTGCTCGATCTGTTAGAGCATGTGTCGGCGTCAAAGCTCGATGCCGTGCTCGTGAGCGATGACAGTCGCCTTGGCCGAGGGAATGCAAAAATCGCCATCTTGCATACGCTCATGAAGCATAACGTCCGGCTGTTGACGATGCAGTCGTCCGACGAATATGTCGTCTCCGACGCCGAGAAGATGGTGCTTGAGATTGTCAGCGTCGTCGAGGAGTATCAACGGAAGATTCATAACGCCAAGATATCGCGCGGCATGCGCCGGGCGGTCGCGAACGGCTTCAACCCGCAACGCAATATTCAGCACCATGACCAAGGTGGGAGGAGCCGGATCGAAGTGCCGATCGAGGAGATCGTCCAACTTCGGGAGCGGGGGCTCACCTTCGCTGAGATCGCGGCCACGCTCCGCGGATTCGGCTACGAAGTCTCGAAAGCGACTGTGAACCGTCGCTATTTGGAACATGTGGCAGTGCCAGAAACTTGATTCCTGCGCCCTGATTTTGTACAGTAGAACTACAAATTCAGTAGAGAGGGGGCGAACCTCATGTTAGCACCCGAACAATTGGAGCGGATTAACTTCCTCGCCAACAAGGCAAAGACAGACGGCTTGTCACAACAAGAGATGGACGAGCAACAAGCGTTGCGTCAACAATATTTAAAAGCGTTCCGTCAATCGTTCAAATCCCAGATGATGGGCATGAAAGTCGTCGATCCGGAAGGCAACGACGTGACACCAGAAAAACTAAAAGACGAACAGAACCGACACCGTTCTGAATGAACTCGAATGCACATCCTATTTCGTATAGGATGTGCATGTTTGTTATACACGAAGCTCGATAAGGTTCGACCATTCCCTCGAAAACAGACGTATGGAAGTAAACGATTCCAATCAATGTGACATACTATTTAATTAGTTGTGACACACGATTGAGTGTGCTAAAATATGACGGGTAGAAACTTTCTTAACAACAGAGAGGATGAAATTAGTGGAAACAACTACTAAAGAATTATTAGCGATTAACTCGATTCGGACGCTCTCGATTGATGCTGTCCAACAAGCGAACTCAGGTCACCCAGGTATGCCGATGGGTGCGGCCCCGATGGCGTTCACGCTTTGGACAGACAAAATGCGTCACAACCCGAAAAACCCGAACTGGTTCAACCGCGATCGGTTCGTCCTTTCAGCGGGACACGGTTCGATGCTGTTGTACTCGCTGCTTCACTTGTCTGGTTACGACCTTTCACTCGACGACCTCAAGTCGTTCCGTCAAAAAGACTCGAAGACGCCAGGACACCCTGAGTATCGTCACACGGCTGGTGTAGACGCGACGACGGGACCACTCGGTCAAGGGATTGCGATGGCTGTAGGTATGGCAATGGCTGAGAAGCATTTGGAAGCAACATACAACCGCGACGAGTTCAACGTGGTTGACCACTATACGTTCGGAATTTGTGGAGACGGTGACTTGATGGAAGGTGTGTCGGCTGAGGCTGCCTCACTCGCCGGTCACTTGAAACTCGGTAAACTCGTCGTCTTGTATGATTCAAACGACATCTCGCTTGACGGGGATCTCCATAAGTCGTTCTCGGAAAGCGTAGAAGATCGATTCAACGCTTACGGATGGCAAGTCATTCGCGTCGAGGATGGAACGGACATCGATACGATCGCCAAAGCGATCGACGAGGCGAAAGCTGAGACGTCTAAACCGACGATGATTGAAGTGAAGACGGTCATTGGTTTCGGTTCACCGAATAAATCAGGTAAATCGGCATCACACGGCGCTCCACTTGGAGAAGCAGAAATCGAGCTCACGAAACAGTTCTATAAATGGGAAGGCGAGAACTTCTACGTCCCGAACGAAGTGTACGACTTGTTCAACGATAAAGTCGTTGAGCCTGGCGCTAAAGCTGAGTCGGATTGGAACGAGCTCGTCGCAGCCTACAAATCGGCTCATCCTGAACTCGGTGCTCAGTTCGAACGTGCGATGAACAACGAACTTCCTGAAGGTTGGGATAGCGAGTTGCCAACGTTTGAAGTCGGTTCGAAAAAAGCGACGCGCCAAACGAGCGGAGAAGTCTTGAACGCGATTGCGAAAGCGGTACCGACATTGTTCGGTGGATCGGCTGACCTCGCCGGCTCGAACAACACGATGATTAAAGGAGCGGCTGACTTCGACGAAGATCCGGCTGGCCGTAACATCTGGTTCGGTGTCCGTGAATTCGCAATGGCGGCAGCTGTCAACGGGATGGCACTTCACGGTGGCGTACTTCCTTACGGCGCAACGTTCTTCGTCTTCTCGGATTACCTCCGTCCAGCGGTCCGTCTCGCTGCACTCATGGGAATTCCGGCGACATTCGTTTTGACGCATGACTCGATCGCAGTCGGTGAAGACGGTCCGACGCACGAACCGGTCGAGCACTTGATGAGCTTCCGGGCGATGCCGAACTTGTCAGTTCTCCGTCCGGCAGACGGTAAAGAGACGATCGCCGCTTGGAAACAAGCGATCACGACGACGTCAGCTCCGTCACTTCTCGTCTTGACACGTCAAGCGTTGCCAGAACTCGTAGGAACATCTGTCGAAGACGCGGCGAAAGGTGCCTACGTCGTCGCAGGTAAGTCTAGCGAAGCGGACGTCCTTCTTCTCGGTACAGGCTCAGAAGTCCATGTCCTCGTCGAAGCACGCGAGCAACTCGCTGCTGAAGGCGTGAACGCTGCTGTCGTCTCAATGCCGTCATGGGAACTGTTCGAAGCCCAATCGGCAGAGTACAAGGAATCAGTTCTTCCTTCGTCGATCACGAAACGCGTCTCGCTTGAAGCAGGTTCGACGCTCGGATGGTACAAATACGTCGGATTCGGCGGTAAAGTGCTTGGAATCGACAAGTTCGGTGCCTCGGCTCCTGGAGACCTCCTCATGAAAGAATACGGCATGTCGGTCGAGAACGTCGTCGACGCTGTCAAATCACTATAATTATCATTAAAAACGTGTGATGGCCTAGACGATGTCTAGGTCATCACTTTTTTTTCTGACGACTAGCGAATTAGCGCAATATAGTGTATAGTAAAAAACGATGTTTCATATGGTAGAGGAGGTAAAACCTTGAGTACATTTATTTGGATTCTTCTTGTCGTGGCAGCACTTATCGGGGGTATCGCGATCGGGTTCTTCATCGCTCGTAAATACATGATGAACTACCTTGAACAGAACCCACCAATCAACGAAGACATGATTCGTACGTTAATGATGCAGATGGGTCAAAAGCCGTCACAGAAAAAAGTCAACCAAGTGATGCGTGCCATGAACGTTCAAGCGAAGAACGAAAAAAAATCATAATGAGTCACCGAAGCACTTCGCACCCGCGAAGTGCTTTTTTTATTCATCTTTTGTTCGACAATCGAACAAACTTTCGCTACCATAAATGAATAGTCTTATTTCAAGATATAGGGGGCGTTTCAGATTCGTGTATTTAAACAATTAGCTTGGTTCTTCAGGCTCGAATGGCGGACGTATGCAGTCGGTATCGTCTTGCTCATGTTTGTCGCCGCACTCGAGCTCATACCGCCGCGCATCATCGGCCGAGTCATCGATGGGATGAACCAAGGTTCGCTCGAAGCGGACTTGCTGTGGATGCTGTTAGGAGGCCTTGCGGCTGTCGGGATCGGAAACTATGTGGCGCGCTTTTTTTGGCGCTATTTCATTTTCGGGGCCTCGATCCGGCTCGGACGCTTGCTCCGGAGCCAACTGTATCGTCACTTCACGGATTTGGATCAACGGTTTTATAAAAAGTCGCGTGTCGGCGATTTGATGGCGCACGCGACGAACGATGTCCAGGCTGTCTCGACGACGGCGGGGGCGGGTATTTTGACGCTCGTCGACAGTGTGACGATGGGTACGTTCGTCATCATCACGATGGTGACGACGATCAGCTGGAAGCTGACGGTCGTCGCTTTACTACCGCTGCCGATCATGGTCATTTTGACGACGCGATATGGAAAGATGCTCCATAGCCGGTTCGGTGTCGCCCAAGCGGCATTTTCCGAATTGAATGACAAGGTTCAGGAGAGTGTGAGTGGGGTTCGCGTCTTGAAATCGACCGGGGAAGTCGACCACGACGTCGAATCGTTCGAGAAGTTGTCAGATGAAGTCATGGCAAAAAACGTCCGTGTCGCTAAAATTGACGCCTTGTACGACCCGACAATCTTCGGGATCGTCGGATTATCTTACATATTGTCGATCGGCTACGGGGCCTACTTGATTGAACAAGGCGAGCTCACGATCGGTCAAATCGTCAGTTTTACCGCTTATCTTAGTCTGCTCACTTGGCCGATGCTCGCCTTCGGTTGGTTGTTCAATATCGTCGAACGTGGTCGGGCTTCGTACGACCGGATCGAGCGCATGCTCGCCATCAAGCCGGAGATCCAAGACGATCCGATGGCGGCGACGAAACTGGATCATTCCGAGCTCGAGGCGGATATCGGTTCGTTCCGTTATGACGATACGACCGTGCTGCGTGATGTCACGTTCCGGATCGAGCGTGGCAAAACACTCGGGATTGTCGGTCGGACCGGTTCTGGTAAGACGACGATCGTTCGATTGTTGACCCGTGAATATGACGTGACCGACGGTAAAATCAAAATCGGCGGCGTCAATGTTCGTCAAGTCAAAAAATCACTTCTACTAGATAAAGTCGCCCTCGTCCCGCAAGACCACTTCCTGTTCTCGGATTCGATTGCGAGCAATATCGCCTTCGGAAAACCGGAAGCAAAAATGGATGAGATCATGGAGGCTGCCAAAATCGCCGAAGTGCATGACGACATCTTACGGTTGCCGGAAGGGTATGCTACGCTCGTCGGGGAACGCGGCGTAACGCTCTCGGGGGGACAGAAGCAACGTATCTCGATTGCCCGGGCGCTTATGATCGAGGCCGATCTATTAATCCTTGATGACGCGTTGTCCGCCGTCGATGCGAAGACGGAAGAAGCCATCATCGAACATTTCCGTGTCGGCAATCCGGAGCAATCTCGATTGATCGTCGCCCACCGTCTGTCGGCAGTGGAGCATGCCGATGAGATTCTCGTACTCGCTGATGGCCAAGTCATTCAGCGAGGCCGACACAACGATCTCATCCGAGAACCGGGCTGGTACAAAGAAACGTACGACCGCCAACAACTTGAGGCGATCGTGGAAGGAGGGGGCCACCATGAAGCATGATATTCAAGAATGGGCGGTCATCAAGCGGTTATTGGCCTATACGAAACGATACGGCCGGCCGCTCAGCCTCGCCTTCGTCTTTTTGCTTCTTGCGACGGGAGCGAAGCTTGCCGGACCGTTTTTAATCAAAGTGTTCATCGATGAGTTCGTGACACCGGGCGTCTATCCGACGAATTGGGTCGTCACGCTGCTCGTCGTCTATATGGTGTTACACATCTCAGCCGTCATCTTCGACTATTTACAATCGATTGCGTTTCAGAAGATCGCCCTTAAAATCGTCCAAAATATTCGAATGGACATCTTCCGCCATGTGATGGGGCTGCGTCTCGCCTATTTCGACCGGACGCCGGCGGGTGTGCTCGTCTCCCGGATCACGAACGACACGGAAGCGGTGAAAGAGTTGTACGTCGGCGTGATGAGCACGTTCGTCCAGTCGGGCGTTCAATTGCTCGGGACGTACATCTTCCTGTACATTTTAGAGCCGACGCTCGCCACGATCGGGCTCGTCCTCCTCCCGTTGTTTTGGCTCATCATTTGGGCGTATCGCCGGTACTCGACTAAATACTTTGCCCAAGTCCGTGATTTGTTATCGCAACTGAACGCGCAGTTGAGCGAGTCGATCAACGGTATGGGTATCGTTCAACAATTCCGTCAAGAAGAGCGTCTCGTCCGTCAGTTCGAAGCGACGAACGAGGCGCATCAAGAAGCGCGCTTCAAGAACTTGAAGCTCGATAGTATGTTGCTCCGCCCGATCATCGAGCTGTTGCTTGCGTTCTCGATCATCGGTTTGCTCGGCTACTATGGCTTCCTGTCGATGACGGAACAAGTTCAAGTCGGGGTCGTCTATGCGTTCATCAGTTACATCGAGCGCATTTTCCGCCCCGTGCTCGATATCATGCAACGGCTGAGTGAGTTCCAACAAGCGGTCGTCTCGGCAGACCGCGTCTTCAAAGTGCTCGACACCGATGAACCGGCGCCAGGAAAAAGTCTCTCTGGCGAGGCAGCGATCGAGGCAGGAGAAGTTCGGTTTGACGATGTCACGTTCAGTTATGACGGGGAAGTCGATGTTTTGAAGAACATCTCGTTCGTTGCCAAGCCTGGTGAGACGGTCGCGCTCGTCGGTCACACGGGGAGCGGGAAAAGCTCGATCATCAACTTGCTCACTCGGTTTTATCCGTATGAAGGGGGACGGATCACCATCGACGGACACCCACTCGAGCAGTTCGAAGAAGTGGAACTTCGCGATAAGATCGGTCTCGTCTTACAAGACCCGTTCCTGTTCAGCGGCACGATCGAAGATAATTTAAAATTGTTCAACCCGACAGTTGATTCCGATAAAGTACGCCAGTCGGCGGAGTTTGTCCAAGCCAATACGTTCATCGAAAAACTCGAGACGGGGTATGGTCACACAGTCGGCGAACGGGGAGCGACGTTCTCGAGCGGGGAACGGCAGTTGCTCGCCTTCGCCCGAACGGTCGCCCGTGATCCGAAAATCCTGATCTTGGACGAGGCGACGAGCTCGATCGACACGGAGACGGAGGAGCGGGTACAGTTCGCCCTCGACCGGATGCGTCGTGGACGAACGACGATCGCAATCGCCCACCGCTTGTCGACGATACAGGATGCCGACTTGATTCTTGTCTTACATCGCGGCGAGATCGTCGAACGGGGCAATCATCAGGCCTTATTGAAGCATGATGGATTGTACAAAAAAATGTACGAGTTACAATCAGGACAACGTCTGATGTCATAATTTGCAAAGGACACCCGTAGGGGTGTCCTTTTTCCATGGAAAAAGCTCGCCACTAGAAAGTGACGAGCTGGAGTTGATGATCAATTTAAGTTGTCTGCTAGGTGTTTCGAGAGGACGTGAGACGTGATTAACGTGTCTAGCTCTTGGCTGACATGAATCACTTCTGGAGACGTCCAACTGTACTGCGAGGCGATTTCATACAGTTCATCGCGTTTTTGTTCAATGGCATAGTGTAAGGTTTCAGCTGTGATGACCGCCACGGTATTTCCCCCATCATATTAAAATAGAACCTGGTGAAGTAGAATATCCAAATCTTAGCATTCAACACTACACATCACAAGTTACATTTCCATTTCAATGATTACAAAATCGGACGAAGTGGACGGAGAAAAGATGCGAGCATTTTGAAATGGTTTTCGCTATAATGGGGCTGAAAGGTGGAAAAACGCATGGAAGTCACTTTATGGCTCGCTTTTGGGGCGGGCGTCTTGTCTTTTTTATCACCGTGTACGCTGCCGCTCTATCCGGTCTTTTTGTCGTATATCACAGGGGTATCTGTCTCTGACTTGAAAAGCGAAGGGCTCCGGCAACGGACGGCTTGGTTTCATACGTTCTCATTCTTATTCGGATTCTCAATCGTCTTTCTCGTCCTCGGTTTATCAACTTCGTTGATCGCCGACTTCTTCATTCAATTTAAAGATAGTCTACGCATGTTCGGGGCAATCCTTATTTTTGTGTTCGGGGTCTTTTTAGCGGGGCTATGGCAACCGCGCTTCATGATGCGCGAAAAGAAACTCGCACTTGGAGAACGGAAGAGCGGGTATTTTGGGACCGTGTTGATCGGAATCGGGTTCGCAGCCGGATGGACGCCGTGCACAGGACCGATTCTCGCCGGGGTGATCGCACTGGCTGCGTCTAACCCGAGCCAAGGCATGGGGTATATGCTCGCTTACGTCATCGGGTTCTCGATCCCGTTTCTCGTCATGGCCGGTTTCGTCGGCAAAATCAAATATTTGGCGCGCAACAGCGCGAAAGTAACAAAGTTCGGAGGCTATTTGATGATGGCTTTCGGAGTCGTATTATATTTTGATGGAATGAACCGCTTCGCTGCCTGGATGAGCGAACTAGTGGGATTCACCGGATTCTAAAGGGGCTGACCATATGTCGATATTTTGGGGATCGACTCTCGTCGCACTGCTGATGGGGGTCATCGCGAGTTTCGTTCGCGTGAAGGCATCGGCCCGACCGACGAATGCGAAAAAAATCTTGATTCCACCGCTCGCGATGTCGACGGGCATGCTTCAATTTTTAGTGCCGGCTTTTCGTCTGACATGGCTCGAAGTCGGTGAGGCGCTTGTCGTAGGCTTGATTTTTAGTATCTTTTTGATCAAGACGTCCAATTTTGAAAAACGTGATGGTGAGGTTTATTTATCCCGCTCGAAAGCGTTTTTCATCGTCGTCTTCGCCTTACTCGCGATCAGGACGGTCATGAAAGCGTTCCTCGGCGATGAGGTCAACATTTTCGCGACGGGCGGCTTGTTCTATTTGATCGCCTGGGGCATGATCGTGCCGTGGCGGATCGCCATGTATCAAAAATATAAGCGCATCGCGACGACATAAACAACGGCATACCTCGAGCGAGGTATGCCGTTGTTTTTCGAATCTTCACTGTTGGAAATAACGTTTATAAGTCATCCAATCGATTTGCTCTTCTTCGAGCGCTTTCTTCAAAAACTTGTGGTCCCGCTTCGGTGTGGCGGCGATATATCCTTTGACGACGAGTTCCGTCGTCATCACTTTCGCTCTCGATTCGAGCGCGAACTGTCCGATCTTGCCGGCGATCTTGCGAATGGCGACATCGCGGAACAGCTCAGGCACTGGTGTGACGAGCCGATCGAGTAGCGTCCGTGTCTCGGGCGTCCACAGGTGGCGTGTCTTCGCGATGTAATCGTCCTCGATATCTAGGAGAGAGCGGCCGTCTTCTTTTGGCATCCGTTTTAAAAACTTACGGAACATGAAGTATCCGCCGATCGTCATCAACCCGATCATCACAAATCCCCAGAAGACAATGAAATACATCATCAAGTTTTCTGGCATCGTCTTTCCCCCGTTCTTTCATTTCACAATCATTCAAGCTTAGTATACAAAAAAGACCGCGAATACAAAAGCATGAGCATCCTATAATGATGGACGAAACGACACCATTTCGTTAGAATAGAGAGCGTTGCAGTCAGAAATGAGAATGAAGTTGAAAGTCTGGAAGGGAAAGGACAATATATGAACCAATTAAAACAAGAAGTAGAGAAACGCCGCATTTTCGGCATCATCTCCCACCCGGATGCCGGTAAGACGACACTCACGGAGAAATTGCTCTTACACGGGGGAGCGATCCGCGAGGCGGGGACGGTCAAAGCCCGCAAAAACTCAAAACACGCCAAGTCCGATTGGATGGAGATCGAGAAACAACGGGGCATCTCTGTCACGTCGTCTGTCATGCAGTTCGTCTATCGCGACAAGGTCGTCTCGATCATGGACACGCCGGGTCACAACGACTTCGGAGAAGACACGTACCGCGTCTTGACGTCTGTCGACAGCGCGGTCATGGTCATCGATGCCGCCAAAGGGATCGAGACACAGACGAAGAAATTATTCCAAGTCTGTCGTATGCGTGGTATCCCGATCTTCACGTTCATGAACAAGTTGGACCGTCAGGCGAAAGATCCGCTCGAGCTCATGGAAGAACTTGAAGAAGTGCTCGGTATGCCTTCGGTCGCCGTCACATGGCCAATCGGCAGCGGGATGCAGTTCGAAGGTGTGTTCGATCGTATCAAGAACGAGATCCACTTGTTCCGTGGCGAGAAAGGCAAGCTCACGTTGAACGAGGACGGGGTCAACGATCCTGTGCTCGCCGACTACTTGACAGAAGAAAACTTGACGAACTTGCGCGACGAGATCGACCTGTTAGACGGTGCCGGCAACGACATCGACGTCGAGGCGATCCAATCAGGTAAGCTGACACCTGTCTTCTTCGGTACGGCGCTCGTCGACTTCGGGGTGACGTCTTTCTTAGACCACTACCTCGATATGTCGCCGGCCCCAGAGGCCCGTAAATCGAACGTCGGTCCGATCGACCCGACGTCTGAAGACTTCAGTGGTTTCGTCTTCAAGATTCAAGCGAACATGAACCCGGCCCACCGTGACCGCATCGCCTTCGTCCGCATCTGTTCGGGTGTGTTCGAACGGGGAATGGACGTCACGTTGACGCGGACCGGCAAGAAAATCAAACTGAGTCAATCGACGCAGTTGATGGCCAACGACCGGGAGACTGTCGATAAGGCGTTTGCCGGTGACGTCATCGGGATCTACGATTCTGGGACGTACCAAATCGGTGACACGATCACGACGTCGAAGCAAAAGATCGCGTTCGAGGCGTTGCCGACGTTCCCGCCGGAATTGTTCATGCGCGTCTCGCCGATCAACTCGCTCAAGTCGAAACACTTCCACAAAGGTGTCGAGCAACTCGCCCAAGAAGGAGCGATCCAAGTGTACCGCAACGAGTATAACGAGATTTATCTCGGCGCGGTCGGTCAACTCCAGTTCGAGGTGTTCGAATATCGTCTCAATAACGAGTACGGGGTCGACATCCGGATGGAGCCGGTATCGTACAGTGTCGCTCGCTGGGTGAAAGACAAAGAATTGAAGGCGCTCAAGCCGTTCCAAGACTCACGGAACATGCTCGTGACCGACCGTTGGGAACGCCCTGTGTTCTTGTTCGCCAACGAGTTCACGTTTGACCGTTTCAAAGAACGCTATGAAGATGAGTTGACGCTCGTCGACGCACTCGATGTCAATGTCGAGATCGGTGCCGAATAAGCTAGATTGTAAAGACGGCCTTAGATGGCCGTCTTTTTTTCGTGTTTTGAGACGATCGGAGCAATTGATAAGTTTTACTTATGACTAATTTGTGACGGAATGTATTTTACGTCACGCTATAGTTGTATTATGATAAACATGTGATAAGTAAGCGATTACGGCAACTGCTGTGGTCGTCGCTTTCAAAAAGGGGGAAATTGTATGGAACAGACGAACGTAGTAGACGCTTTTTCATCTCGGACACAGTTCGAGGTCAACGGACAAGCTTACGATTATTACCGGCTTAAAAAGTTAGAGGAAGATGGGGTGACGGAACTCAGCCGCCTCCCGTATTCGATTCGCGTCTTGCTCGAATCAGTTTTGCGTCAACAAGACGGTCGTGCCATCACGAAAGAACACGTCGAGAACTTGGCAAAATGGGGTACTGCCGGAGTCTCGAAAGACATTGACGTACCGTTCAAACCGGCTCGCGTCGTCTTGCAAGACTTTACGGGTGTCCCGACTGTCGTCGACCTCGCTTCACTTCGTAAAGCGATGGCTGACCTTGGTGGCGACCCGAACAAGATCAACCCGGAAATCCCGGTCGATCTCGTCGTCGACCACTCGGTCCAAGTCGATGCCTACGGATTCGCCGGCGCGCTCATGAAAAACATGGACATCGAGTTCGAGCGGAACGAAGAGCGTTACAAATTCTTGCGTTGGGCTCAGACTGCGTTTGACAACTACCGTGCCGTACCACCGGCGACGGGAATCGTTCACCAAGTCAACCTCGAGTACTTGGCGTCGGTCGTGCTTGAAAAGAATGATGGAACAGGTAATGTCGCGTATCCAGATTCACTCGTCGGAACGGATTCGCACACAACCATGATCAACGGACTCGGTGTCCTCGGCTGGGGCGTCGGCGGAATCGAAGCCGAAGCGAGCATGCTCGGCCAACCGTCATACTTCCCGGTACCAGACGTCGTCGGCGTCAAGATCATCGGTGAGGTCAACCCAGGTGTCACAGCGACAGACGTCGCGCTCGTCGTGACCGAGATGCTTCGTAACGAGAAAGTCGTCGGCAAGTTCGTCGAGTTCTTCGGACCGTCACTCCACACGATGCCGCTCTCTGACCGGGCGACGATCGCCAACATGGCGCCTGAGTACGGGGCGACTTGCGGCTTCTTCCCGGTCGATACGGAAACGTTGAACTACATGCGTACGACAGGTCGCTCAGAAGAGTTGATCGACCTCGTCGAGGCCTACTCGAAAGCGAACGACATGTTCTACACACCTGATCAAGCCGATCCGGCGTTCACAAAGACGCTCACACTCGACTTGTCTAAAGTAGAACCTTCACTCGCAGGCCCGAAACGTCCGCAAGACCGCATCAACTTGTCTGACTTGCATACGGCGTTCATTGACAGCTTGAGCGCACCGGCCGGACACAGCGGCTTCGGTCTCGACCGTGCCGAGCTCGACAAGAAAGCTGCCATCCATTATGAGGATGGATCGGTCGACATGCAGACGGGTGACGTCGCGATCGCGGCGATCACGAGCTGTACGAACACGTCGAACCCTTACGTCATGGTCGGCGCTGGCCTCGTGGCCAAGAAAGCCGTCGAACGTGGACTCACGGTACCGAAATACGTGAAGACGTCGCTCGCCCCGGGCTCGAAAGTCGTTACTGACTACCTCGATAAAGCCGGACTCACGACGTACCTCGACCAGCTCGGGTTCAACACGGTCGGTTACGGCTGTACGACATGTATCGGGAACTCTGGGCCGCTCGACCGCGAAGTCGAAGAGACGATCACGTCGAACGATCTTCTCGTGTCGTCCGTGCTCTCGGGTAACCGTAACTTCGAAGGCCGCGTCCATCCGCTCGTCAAAGCGAACTTCTTGGCGTCACCGCCACTCGTCGTCGCTTACGCGCTCGCAGGGTCGGTCAACTTCGACATCATGAACGAATCATTCGGGACGGATAAAGACGGCAACGAAGTCTTCTTCAAAGACATCTGGCCGTCAAACGATGAGATCAAGATGGTCGTCCAAGACGTCGTCTCGCCGGAAGCGTTCCGTAAAGAGTACGACACGGTGTTCACAGGCAACGAACGTTGGAACGCGCTCGCCGTCCCAGAAGGTAACTTGTACGACTTCTCGGACGACTCGACGTACATCCAAAACCCGCCGTTCTTCGAAAACCTCGAACCGGAAGCGGGCGTTGTGCTCCCACTTAATGGTCTTCGTGTCATCGGTAAGTTCGCCGATTCGGTTACGACTGACCACATCTCGCCGGCAGGAGCGTTCTCGAAGACGACACCAGCTGGGCAATACCTGCAGTCGAAAGGCGTCGCGCCGCTCGACTTCAACTCATACGGGTCGCGTCGTGGTAACCACGAAGTGATGATGCGCGGTACGTTCGCGAACATCCGTATCCGTAACCAAGTCGCGCCTGGCACAGAAGGCGGATACACGACGTACTGGCCGACAGGTGAGATCATGCCGATGTATGATGCGGCTATGAAATATAAAGAGCAGGGCACAGGCTTGATCGTGCTCGCCGGAAACGACTATGGCATGGGCTCGTCGCGTGACTGGGCAGCCAAAGGTACAAACCTGCTCGGTATTCGTGCCGTCATCGCCCAAAGTTTCGAACGGATTCACCGTTCAAACCTCGTCATGATGGGTGTGTTACCGCTCCAGTTCATGGACGGTGAGTCTGCGGAATCACTCGGACTGACAGGCAAAGAGGCACTCGATATCCAAGTCGATGAGTCGGTACGTCCGCGCGACATCTTGAACGTCACGGCCACGCATGAAAACGGCACGGTGACATCGTTCAAAGTCGTCGCCCGCTTCGACTCGGAAATTGAGATTGACTACTACCGTCACGGCGGGATCCTCCAGATGGTCCTCCGTAACAAATTGAAATAAGCGTCAGACCTTCCTTTGAAAAAAGGAAGGTTTTTTTCGTGAATATGCGAATATAAGGTGAGATGGTCAAAGATAACGGGAAAGGAACGGGGAGAGGGGGGAGTGTATGGAGCGACAAACACGGTCAGGTAAAAATTGGTGGCAGCGTCTGACGCAAAAAGAAGACGTGGTCGAGCAAGAAGTCGATATCACGTTGCCGCAGCTACGAGAAGCCATCCATGAGTATGAACAGACGTTACCGAAAGGGGTCAACCGGACGGTGCTGTTGGACGAGTCCCAAGAGATCGATCTCGGACGTTTGAAACGTCACTTGCCAGGCAAGCCAAGACAGCGGTTTTACATGTCAAAAGAGACGTTCCACATCGCCCCAGAGGACGAGCGTGACGTCGTCTATGAGATGGACCAGGTGCAGCGGGCGCTCGACTTATATTTCGAGCAAGAAAAAAAATTACCGCTACGTAAATTCCAACAGACGGCGCAACTTGATTTGACGCGTCTGCGTGAAGGCGGCTATTTGAAAGTGTTGCCAAAACGGCCCTATTACGTCGTCGATGAGACGTTGATCGTATCGTTAGAACCGAAGTCGACCGAGTGACGAGATTCCATCGTCACTTTTTTCATCGTGACACGAGCGAACACGTTTTCGGGTTGTGCCGAGATTGTAAACTGTGTTAGGGTGGAAAACGTATATGAAAATAAGAAAATTGAATAGGAGTGAGATTATGGAAAGAGAAAGTCGAGTGACGACCGTATTTATCGTATCAGCCATCATTACGGTCCTCTTTACGATTTGGGGAATCTTCCCTGAAAGCTTGCTCGGAAACGCAAGCTTGATCAACGTGACGACGAAACTGCAAGGTTTGCTCTCGAACGGGATGGGCTGGTTCTACCTGCTCAGCGCGACCGGGATTTTACTCGTCGCGATTTTTTTAATCTTTTCGCGCTTCGGGTCGATTCGGCTCGGAAAAGATACAGACCGACCAGATTTTGGATATTTGACATGGTTCGCCATGCTGTTCAGTGCCGGGATGGGAATTGGTCTCATCTTCTGGGGAGCGGCGGAACCGTTGCTTCACTTCCATGCGCCACCATTCGAGTCGCCGACGCCGGAAGGTGATGCGCGCACGGCGATGCGTTACGCCTTCTTCCATTGGGGCTTCCACCCATGGGCGATTTATGCGATGATCGCTCTCGCCATCGCCTACTCGACGTTCCGCAAAGGGCGTCCGGCGACGATCGGGGAGACGATCGGTTCACTCGTCAATGACCGCTATGAACGTCCGGTCAAACAGACGGTCGACATTTTGGCCGTCGTCGCAACAGCGTTTGGGGTCGCGACGTCACTTGGATTCGGTGCCCAGCAGATTGCCGGTGGGCTTCACTACTTAATTCCAGGCGTACCGAACGCGTTCTCGACGCAGTTGATCATCATCGCCGTCGTGACGGTGCTGTATATGTTCAGTGCCTCGACCGGATTAGATAAAGGGATTCGTATTCTCAGTAACACGAACATCTTCCTAGCCATTGTCTTGCTCGTCGCGACGCTCATCGCCGGACCGAGCGCGTTCATTCTCGACTTGTTCACGCAGACAATCGGGACGTACTTGCAACAATTGCCGACGACGAGCTTCCGAACGGGTGCTTTTGAACCGGTCGAGCGCGAGTGGATCAACGGCTGGACGATCTTCTACTGGGCGTGGTGGATCTCATGGTCACCGTTCGTCGGGACGTTTATCGCCCGTGTCTCAAAAGGTCGGACGATCCGTGAGTTCATCATCGGAATCTTGCTCGTACCGACATCGTTCGGACTGCTTTGGTTCTCTGTCTTCGGCGGATCGGCCATTTGGGCTGATTTGTTCGGTGGAGCGAACTTGATCGACGCGGTCAACGAGATCGGAACGGAAGTCGGGCTGTTCGCCTTGTTCGAGACGTTCGGCGGATTCGGGACGGTACTAAGCATCATTGCCATCTTCTTGATCTCGACGTTCTTCATCACATCAGCCGACTCGGCGACATATGTGCTCGGAATGCTGACGACAGGAGGGAAACTCATCCCACCGATGCGGATCAAGTTGATTTGGGGCTTCATCCAATCATCGATCGCAGCCGTGCTCTTGTATGCGGGTGGTCTCGGCGCGCTTCAAGCCGTCGCGATCCTTGTCGCCTTCCCGTTCATCTTCGTGCTGATTCTGATGATCGTCGCCTTGTTCAAGGACTTGGCCGATGAACCGGACGAACGGGATAAATGGATTGAAATCTATAAGCGTGATGAAGATAAACTTGGATAAAAGTAAGGGGTCTCAGTCGAGGCCCTTTTTTTAGTTGTAAATGTTTTGCATGGCACCCTCGCTAGTGTAGGATAGTAAGTGAAGAATATTGGGAGGGCATGTTATGAAACGAGAAGTGAAAAAGCGGCTCAGTTGGATCATTTTTGCCGGCATCCTCATCGTCGGGGCTCTGCTCGCTTATAATTTTTATTTGGTCACCAACTTGAATGATGATGATGACAATGGTCGTGAGAATCGGACCGAACCGTTCTACACGTCCGTCGAAATCGGCTATGAAGAGAAGAAGTTGCCGGAAAACGGGGAGACGCTCGAAGTTCGCAACTACCTCGTCACGTACGATGAGAACGGACATTTCGTATCCGAGGTCGTATCGGGACCGAACGCCGGTGCCCGGGCCGAATGGGATGGCACGATGTACCGTGAGTTCAATCCGGAAGGCGACGAAACGAACAGTCAAGAGACGAGTTCGGGTGCAGTCGCACCCCATCCGTTCTTGTCGCGGGCGACGAACGAACAGATTCGCAAGTGGCTTGATGACGGGACGTTAGGCACGGGTGAAGGTGACGTCAATATCATCGGTCGGACAGCTCAGGCGTTCGTCAAAACGGAATCCGCCGAGGCGGTACCTGCGGAGTGGGTCGAGAAATACCCATCGATCTTCGACGAAGACGAAAATGAGGAAGCGGTGACGTATTACGTCGATGTGAACGAACGGATCCTGCTCGCTGCCGAGTCACGCAACAACGGGAACTTGTTCCACTCGATTCGCATGACTTCTTTTGAAGCACTATAACCCGACGAGGAGCAGACTGAGACGTCGGCTCCTTTGTCGTCTGAAAGGGAGAACTTTATGAAACAAATCCATTTGGAACAAGTTCAACATGACTTGGAACGGTGGGAACAAGGCGACAAGGTCGATGAAGCGGCGCTCTTGTCCTATGCCCACTGGTCGCGTGCGACAGAGCATAACGACGAGTTGATCCGGACGTTGACACTGCTTTCGACGAGACGGTTGCAGCACAACCAAACGATCGATCCGCTCCTCAATCGCTGGGTGAAGGAACTCGAGTCGCTCGGCGCCTTACCGGCCGAACTGAGAGTCAGCCAACTGAATGAGAAGTTGCGCCGCTTCAGACAATCGCTCCATGTCGACTGGCCGACTCTTCGCGAAGCCGACTACGCCTCGATGAAAGTCCAAATTTTGACCGAATACGAAGCGAAGACGTCCGAACTGCTCGATCAGCTCGATCGGTTACACGACGAAATCGAACGGGCCAAGTCAGATCTGCGGGACTCCGAGTTCAAAGATCAATTGGAGCGTTTGTTCGAGGTCGTCATCGAAGCGATGCAAGAAGTCGCGTCACTCGAAGATGACACCGCGTCACTGCTCGCGTCGATGCAAGGCAACTACTTCAGCCGGGAGGCGTTCCGTCGTTTCGGTGAGCGGGTCGGTCTCGTCAAACAACGGATCGATGCGATTTGCGAGCTGTTGCCGGAACGCCCACGGGAGGTCCGTTCGAGTGCGATCGAGTCGCTCGAGTCGATGATCGGTCTAACGGAAGTGAAGCAGCGGGTAAAAGCGTGGTATCGGTTCTTGTTGTTCCAAAAAGAACGGGACAAGGCCGGCTTCTCGTCGAAACATCAACCATCGCTCCATCTCGTCTTCACAGGGAACCCCGGTACCGGCAAAACGACGCTCGCCCGGCTCATGGCCGAGATCTATTTCGAGCTCGGTCTTCTCGGACGGCCTGATGTTATCGAGGCAGACCGTTCGAGCCTTGTCGGTGCTTTCGTCGGCCAGACGGAAGAACAAGTCATGAATAAAGTCAAGGAAGCCGAAGGGGGCGTCTTGTTCATCGATGAGGCATACGCGCTCAAACGGCAAGATGCGAGCGGGAGCGATTATGGACAATCGGCAATCGACACACTCGTCGCCGCTATGACGAGCGGGGAATATGCCGGAAAGTTCGTCGTCATCCTGGCCGGTTATCCGGAAGAGATGCGCCACTTCTTACTCGCGAATCCAGGACTCAGGTCGCGGTTCCCTGAATCGAACCATTACGAGCTGCCGAACTACAGCGACGAAGAGCTCGTCGCGATCGGTGAGAAAGTGGCCGAGGAGAACAACTATGTGCTGACGACCGATGCCAAGCGCGCCCTCATCGCCCGGATTGACCGGGAACGAGTCGATGCGACGTTCGGGAACGCCCGGACCGTCCATAACATCTTGCTCGATGCGATGTTCAAAAAAGGATCTCGTTTCGGTGCCGACGCCCCGCTCGATGAGATGGCTTTGTTGACAGAGCTCGACTTTGAAGAGGCAACGAGCGAAGATGGCACGGCTCCGACGCTTGATGACATGATCGGGATGGAAGAAGCGAAACGACAGCTTCAGGAGATCGAGGCGTTGATCACGATTCAAAGACGGCGGCGCGAGCTCGGGCTGAAGACGGCTCCGGTCCAACTTCACGCCGCGCTTGTCGGCAACAGCGGTACCGGCAAGACGACGTTTGCGCACGTGTACGCTCAGTTGTTGAAGAAGACTGGCTACTTGAAACGGGGACATTTGAAAGTCGTCAGCCGTGCCGACCTCGTCAGCGGCTACGTCGGACAGACGGCTCAAAAGACGAAAGCAGCCATCCGCGACGCGCTCGGCGGGGTATTGCTGATCGATGAGGCGTACAGTTTGAACGGCGGTCCGAACGACTACGGACGCGAAGCGATCGATACGCTCGTCGACGAGATGCCGAAGCACGGGGAGAACCTCGTCGTCATTTTGGCGGGCTATGAGGCGCCGATGCGCCGGTTGATCGATTCGAACCCAGGACTGAGCAGTAGGATCAAACGAACGATTCAGTTCGACGACTATTCACTCGCCCAACTTTCCCAAATCGCGAACAGCTATGCCGAGAAGTTCGGTTATGCGTTCGGGGACGGTGTCGAAGCCGCACTGGCCGAACGACTGAAGCATGCAGATAAACCGAACGCACGGACAGCGCTGTCGCTCGTCGATGAGGCGATCGCCCGGCAATCGTACCGGCTCATCGCCGAGAACGCCGAAGATAGCGAGTTAAATCAGATTTTAGTAGTAGATATTAATAGTAAGTTATAATATACTGTATACTGAAAAGAGGGCGATTTGATGCATACGATTCAGATTCCTGTACGATACCAAGAGACGGACATGATGGGGATCGTCTATCATGCGAATTATTTAGTCTACCTTGAGATCGCGAGAACCGAGTTGTTACGACAACTCGGAGTGGAATATAAAGACATGGAACAGGCCGGATTCGTGTCGCCGGTGACGAACGTGACGGTCGACTATAAGAAGAGCGTCACGTTCGGAGACACGGTCAACGTGCGCGTCTGGGTCGACAGTTATTCGAAGATCCGTACCGTCTACGGATATGAGTTGACCGACCAAAACAACGATTTGGTCGGGACCGCGAAGACGACGCATGTCGTCGTGAAGCGCGGCGATTTCAAGCCGATCCGGCTCGATCGGGAATTCCCGGCATGGCACAATATGTATTTGAAAGTCTTGAGCCCGGTTCAATAACAGTCGTTCCTTTGTACCGTCAGTGTGGTATCATATCTTGACGGTATTTTTTTGTATGAAGAAAGGGGAAGATCGCATGCGAAAACCATCTATGTTGATGGTGTGCTGCGCCTTGACGCTCACGTTAGTGGGATGTACGACAAGCGAACAAGCTGATCCGAACGAACCGATAGAGCAACCGACCGTGTCTGACACGGAGAAGCCGGCGGAAACGCCGACTGATAACGAGACGGCACCGGCAGAGCCAGCTCCGGAAGCAGAAGAGCCGGCCGAAACGGATAAGGACGAACAACCGGCGACCGAACCAGAGCCGCCGGTCGAGGAAGAACCAGTGGCCGAACCAGACGACCCGAGTCAACCGATCGAATTGAACGGGCAAGCAAACCTTGAGTTGGACGCACTTGTCCTCGTCAATAAACAGATTGCCTTGCCGAGTGATTATCAACCGGCCGATTTGGTGCCGGCGAACATCGATTTCGTCGATTCGGCGACCGGTGAGCGTAGAATGTTGCGTAAAGAAGCGGCCCGTGCCATCGAGTCACTCATGAAGGACGCGAAAGCGACCGGGATTGACTTGAAAGGGACGAGCGCGTTCCGGACGTATGCGTATCAAGTGCAGTTGTTCAACGCCTACGTCGCGCGTGACGGCAAGGAGCAGGCCATGAAGTACTCGGCGCCTCCGGGACACTCTGAGCATCAGACAGGGCTCGCGATCGACGTCTCGAGCGCATCGGTCGGTTATCAACTGACGCAAGAGCTTGAACAGACGACAGAGGGCAAGTGGCTTGCCGACAATGCACACAAGTACGGGTTTATCGTCCGTTACCAACGTGCTTACGAAGCGGAAACCGGTTATATGTATGAACCGTGGCACTTACGATATATCGGGGTAGACCATGCGACGAACGTTCATAAAGCGAACGTTCCGTTCGAGCGCTACCTCGAGCAATTAATGGACTAAGGGGAATTGCGATGCCTTACATGACAGAAGTGATGATCATCATCGTCAGCTATTTGCTCGGCTCGATCCCATTTGCGCTCATCGTCGGAAAGCTCGGTTATCGAGTCGATGTGCGGGAGCATGGGAGCGGGAACTTAGGGACGACAAACACGTTCCGCGTGCTCGGAAAAAAAGCGGGGACGCTCGTATTGTTAGGAGATATGGGAAAAGGGTTGGTCGCGGCGCTGTTGCCGCTCCTGTTCGGGAGCGACATGAGTCTCTTGCTCGCAGGGATTCCAGCCATCATCGGCCACTCGTACCCGATCTTCGCCAAGTTCAAAGGCGGAAAATCGGTCGCGACGAGCGCCGGGATCTTACTCGCGGCGTTCCCATGGTTCTTCTTCGTCGTCGTCGGGACGTTTATCGTGGCGCTCCTCATCTCGAAGATGGTGTCGCTCTCGTCGATGGCGGCGTCAGCCGTCGGACTCGTGACGGTCGTGACGTATAGCGTCATCACGAAAGATTGGTTGCCGCTCATCGTCATCGTGCCGCTCGCCTTGTTCATCATCATCAAGCACCGTACGAACTGGCAACGGATCCGCGCGGGCACCGAACCGAAAGTGCCGCTGTTCCAAAAGAAAAAATAAAGATGTTGCCGAACGGGACCTGTCTATCAGGTTCTGTTCGGTTTTTGTCGTTTGCGACGAAACGATTTCGAACGACCGACCAATTGTTGTGGATTTCCGTGGATTTTTGCTATAAAGAATGAAAAAAGTGTTGGATTTGCCCGTTCTTTACTTTCAGTTTACGTTAAATTTACATCCGTTCGCTAAAATGAGAGAGGAAGTGATTTTTGCGGAGGAGGCAGGCTTGTGTCGTTAATTGGAGAAGAACGTAAACAAAAGATTGTCGAGTGGATCGAGCGGGAAGGTAAAGTGAAGACGAGTGAACTGATCGAACGGTTGAACGTCTCTGGGGAGTCGATTCGCCGCTACTTAGAAGAGCTTGAGAAAGAACATCGCATCAAACGGGTATACGGGGGAGCCGTCTTGCATCAAAGCGTCTCGTTCCAGCCGATGACGATTTCGAACATGGACGGGATTCGTCGCATCGCCTATACGGCGTTTCAACTTGTCGAAGACGACATGCTGCTCTACATCGGGCATGGTGTCGCCCCCGAGCAAGTCGCGTCAAGGCTCCGTGGGCGAAACTTGACGGTCGTCACGCCTTCACTCATGGTCGCGAAAGCGCTATTCGAGCAGCGGGCCAAAGGTGTGTTCACGGGCGATATTCAATTGCTCGGAGGTACGATTGACCCGAAACATCTCGTTACCGTCGGCGAACAAGTGCTTCAACAACTGAAAGCGTACGTGTTCGATATGGCGATCTTGTCTGTCGAAGGGGTCGACGCGACGCTCGGGCTGACGTGTGACGCCCATGGGCTGTCGACTGTGACGCAAGCCGTCATGACGCAGAGCCGCATGTGTTATCTGCTCGCCGACCACACCCAGTTCAATCAACAGAAACGATATCGTGTCTCCGACTTCTCGACGGTGACGACGATTATCTCAGATTTTCCAGAACCGACCGATTGGAAGCGGACGTTGGCCGAACACGAGGTCGAATGGCGTTTCGCTCCATAACTAAAGGAGGAGTCATTTATGATCGAAGTCATCGTCACGACGTTAAACGAAGCGAAAGCAGCGGCACGATACGGAGCGAATCGGCTCGAACTGATTGCCGATATGCGTGCCGGTGGGACGACCCCGAGCTTCGGGACGATCCGTAACGTATTGGAGAACGTCACGATCCCTGTCCACGTCATGATCCGGCCGCATACCGACTCGTTCGTCTACAGCGAAGATGATAGTGAGACGATTTTGGCGGATGTCGGGCTATGCCGTGAGCTCGAGGCCGACGGGATCGTCTTCGGCGCATTGACGGAAGACGGACGAATCGATGAACGGCTGCTCGGCGAGGTCATCAAGCATAAAGGTAACATGGCGCTCACGTTCCACCGGGCGATCGACGAGGCGGCTGATCTCATTCAAGCGCTGGACGTGTTGAACGGATTTCCGGAAGTTGATCAAATTTTGACGTCCGGGGGAGCGGTGACGGCCGTTGAAGGGATCGAACGTCTCGAAGCGATGCGGGACACGGCGACGATGACGATACTGCCTGGAGCCGGGATCACGGCGGACAACGTCGCTCAACTCGTCGCCCGACTCGATGTTCCTTTCGTCCATGTCGGCAACGGCGTTCGGACGGACGGGAGACTCGACGAGGCGAAATTTCAAAACCTGCTCGAGCAAATGACACGCTAAAAACAGTCGGATGACTGTTTTTTTGCTATAATGAAAAAAACGATAATGAAGGTGACGTCATGCAATCAGCAGTCTATAAACAATTTGCGCTCCGGATGTTGTCCGGAAACTGGGGGATCTCACTCCTTGCCGTGCTCTCGACGATGCTCGTTCAAGCGATGATCACGACGCAACTCGATTTGTCATCGACGGACCCGTCCGTCATGCTCGTCTCGATCGGTCTCTTGTACGGTGCGACCGTCTTGCTCGCCCCGCTCGAAATGGGACGAAACTGGATTTTCCTCGACATCGCCAAAGCGGAAAAACCAAGGTTCGGTCTTTTGCTCGAGTCGTTCGGGTCCGTTAAAGACTACGTCCGTGCCGTCACGTATTACGCCGTGTTCTATCTTGGACTGAACGTGCTCATGCTCTTTTTGATCGTCCCGGGCGTTTGGTTTTACTTGACGTATCGAATGGTCCCGTTCATCCTGCGCGATCAGCCCGAACTGACGGCGTTCACGGCGATGCGTGAGAGCCGACGCCTCATGCGCGGGAAAAAACAGATCATGCTCAGGCTGTATGCAAGCTTTATCGGTTGGTACGTGCTTGTCCTCATGACAGGCGGGATCGCCTATATCTTCGTCCAGCCGTATCTTCATACGGCGCTCGGCGGGCTCTACCTTGAAATCAAAGCAGAAAGACAAGCAAACGAAACCACGGCCGGCTGAATCTCAGCCGACCGTGGTTTTTTTATGATCCGTGCCGATCCGTCTTCTGTGGATCGGGCGCATCCTTAAAGTCTTGTCTCTCTTCATTCGTCGCATGTTCATGCCACTTTTTAGCCTGTTCTGTCGCGATCGGTATCGCTTTTTGATCGGAATACCCTTGAGCTATGAGGGCATTGGCGATATCGATCGCTTTCTTTTTGACGAGCGGGTCGAAGTTTTTCAGTGACTCTGGATAATCTTTCATATTCCAAGGCATCATGATCACTCCCTTCTGTACTACTAATTCCACAACAACGTCGATTCAAACGTCCTGGTGCATGTAGTATTCGATGAGCGCCTGCGTCCCGTTCTCACCATATCCGTTCTCTTCTAAAATCGAATAGAGTCGGTATGCGAGCTCGAGGCTCGGCAGTTTGACACCTAACTCTTGCGCGCTCTCGAGGGCGAGCGCCATGTCCTTGATGAAGTGTTTGATGAAGAAGCCTGGGGAATAATCTGCGACGATCATGCGAGGTACCAGGTTTTCGAGCGTCCAACTGCCGGCCGCGCCGCCACGGATCGTCTGGCGCAATTGATCGGGGTCGAGCCCGGCACGCTTCGTGAAGGCGAGCAGTTCGGCGTTGCCCATCATGATGCCGGCGATCGCGATCTGGTTGGCGAGTTTGGCGTACTGGCCGCTCCCGGCGTATCCCATCCGTTCGATCGCTTGCCCCATCGCTTCAAACAGCGGCATTGCTTTCGTGAACGCGAATTCGCCACCGCCGACGAGAATCGATAGCGTCCCGTCCTTGGCGCCGACATCGCCGCCCGTGACCGGGGCGTCGAGCGGGAGTAGGCTGCGGTCGATCGCGGCCTCAGCGATTCGTTCGGCGAGCTTCGGTGACGACGTCGTCATGTCGATGACGAGTGTGCCGGGTTCGGCGGAGTCGAGAATCATCCCTTTACCGAAATAGATGCTTTCGACGTCTGACGGATAGCCGACGATCGTGATGACCGCATCGGCGTTTTGACACGCCGCTTCGATGGAGTCACACCACGTCACACCTTCCGCGAGCAGGTCGGCGGCCTTGTCTTTCGTCCGCGTGTACGCTTGGACGGTATAGCCTGCCTTCATTAAGTTTCTGACCATCGATTGACCCATGACGCCGAGTCCGATAAATCCGATTGTCTTCATGGTTGATTTCCTCCTAGTAGTTGCTGTTTAACGAGCCGTTCATATAATTCGTTGTCTTGAAGCAGCGTCTTGTGCGTACCGAGTCCGCTGATTCCTCCGTTCTCGAGGACGATAATTTGATCGGCGTGTTGGACGGTCGAGAGGCGGTGGGCGATGACGAGCGTCGTCCGTCCTCGCATGAGCCGGTCGAGCGCCTCTTGGACGACACGCTCGGACTCTGAATCAAGGCTCGACGTCGCTTCATCGAGCAACAAGATTTGGGGGTCGCGGAGCAGCGCCCGGGCGATGGCGAGCCGTTGCCGTTGGCCACCCGATAAACGGACACCGCGTTCACCGATCTCGGTCTCGAGCCCGTTCGGCATCACCTCGATGAACGACCAAGCGTTCGCCATCTCACAGGCGTTTTTAATCTCGGTCTCGGTCGCGTCACGCTTCAGGCCGTACAAGATGTTCTGGCGGACCGTTCCCGAGAGGACGGGCGAGTCTTGGGCGACGTAGCCGATGACTTGCCGCCAATTGTCGCGACCGTACGAATCGATGTCGCGGTCGCCATAAAGGATGCGCCCCGACGATGGAACGTAAAACTGTTCGACGAGCGCGAACAGCGTCGTCTTGCCGGCGCCGCTCCGTCCGACGATCGCGGTCGTCGCCCCGAACGGCACGGTCATCGAGATGGCGTCGATGACTGGTTGCTCATCATAGCGGAACGTGACGTCCTCGAACGTCAGTGTCGACTGTTGGATGTGTTCCGTGGCAGCGGCGTAACGTTCCGGTTCGACCGCGAGCAGTTCAGAGATGCGCTCGGTCGCGCCGCGAGCCTTTTGCAGGCGCGTGATAAATTCTGTCATCGTGATGAGCGGGGTGATGATTTGGAACAAGTAGAGCATGAAAGCGAGCAGCGCCCCGGTCGATAACGCCCCGGTCGAGACACGGTACGCCCCGAAACCGAGGATGGCGATCAGCATCGCCGTCAGTGTGACGTTCAAGAGCGGGATCAAGATCGCTTGGATCCGTCCTTCTTTCACACCGTAATCGAACAAGCGTTCAATCCGCCGGCTCCCTTCGGCGACTTCCTCACGTTCGGTCGCCTGTGATTTGACGAGCCGGATCTCACCGAGCAGCTCGGCGAAAAATCCAGACAACCCGCCAAGTTCGTGTTGCGTCTTCTTGGCGATCGTTCGAAGTTTGCGGCCGAGCGGGATGACGATCACGAGCGTCGTCGGGACCGAGAACAAGATGACGAGCGTCATCTGCCAGTCGAGCGTGAACAAGATACCGACGGCCCCGATGACCGACACGAACGAAGTGAGCAGGCGGACGCTCTGTTCCGACAACAGCTGTTGCAGCGTCGTCGTATCGTTGTTCAGGCGTGAGACGAGGTCCCCCGATTTGACACCGTCATAGAACGGGATCGGCAACGCGACGAGGTGCTCCCATAACGTCGTCCGGAGATTGGCGACGACGCGTTGTCCGACGATATGTAGCCAATAGATGGAAATGGCGCTCGAGACGACTTGGACGAGAAAAGCGACGACAAAAATGGCGACGAGCCGGGCGTCGAGCACGGCCTCGCTCCAATTGTCGACGACACGTTGCAAAATGAGCGGGATGGCGAGGGCCGCCATCGCTTGGACTAAAGAAATCAATA
This sequence comes from Exiguobacterium sp. SH1S1, assembly GCF_004337245.1. Classification (NCBI taxonomy): domain Bacteria; kingdom Bacillati; phylum Bacillota; class Bacilli; order Caryophanales; genus Exiguobacterium; species Exiguobacterium sp. SH1S1. Next base: position 80,248 of record NZ_SJUZ01000001.1, on the reverse strand, counting down.
CGGCACCGATAAACAATTGTTTCGGCGGTTTGGCGACTCGGAACAAGCGAAGGAAAGCTTGCCAAGTAGTTGTGGACTCCATCGAACGTCCCCCTTTCCTATTAACTGTCGCTGTTTCGAAAACAAGTGTCAAGACGTCGAACCGTTACGGTGAAAAATGCTAGAATAGAAATAGAGGTGAGGACGAATGAAATGGATACATACGGCCGATTGGCATTTAGGAAAAATCGTCCACGGCCGCCACATGACAGAAGATCAACGCATCATTTTATTTGAATCGTTTCTACAGATTGTCGACGAGGAACAACCGGACGCGATCATCGTCGCCGGGGACTTGTATGACCGGTCCGTTCCCCCGGTTGAAGCAGTCGATTTGCTCGATGAGATGTGGAAAGCGCTCGTGCTCGAGCGGAACATCCCCGTGCTCGCAATCGCCGGCAACCACGATTCGGCCGAACGGCTCCAATATAGTTCGAAACTGTTGACGAAAGTCGGGCTCCATATCGTCGGGAAGTATGAGCCGGGTGCGGGACCGATCATCGTCGCGGGCATCCCGTTTTACTTGATGCCGTTTTTAGAACCGGCCCGGATCCGCTACACGCTGCAAGACGAGACGATCCGGACCCATCACGACGCGCTCACGGCCGTCGTCGAATCGTTCGGTTCCATCGATGCCCGAGCGGTCGGGATCGGCCACAGCTTCGTCGCCGGCGGTCTCGAGACCGACTCTGAGCGGCAACTGTCGGTCGGCACGGCCGGACAAGTCGCCAAAGGACTATACGAACCGTTCGGTTATACGGCGCTCGGCCATCTCCATAACCGCGACGCGCTCCGCAATGATAAGATCGCCTATAGCGGTTCGCTCATGAAATATTCATTCTCTGAGGCGAACCACGTGAAATCGGTCGACGTCATCGAATGGGACGGAGGATGGACGCGCCGCCGTCGTCCGCTTCAAGCAAGACGCGACTTGCGCATCTTGACGGGCACGTTGAATGAACTACTCGATCCGGTGTTCTATCAAGACGAGAAAACGGATGATTACTTGAAAATCGTCTTGACCGACGAGTCTGCGTTATTCGACCCGATGGCGAAACTGCGGACCGTCTATCCGAACATTTTGCATCTCGAGCTTGAACTGTTGCGCCGCCAAGACGAGACGTCCCGCTTCGAGCGTGAGACGCTCGAACGGCAGTCAATCGAGGACGTCTATATGGAGTTTTTTAAAGCTGTCCATGGCCGAGACGCCGATGAGACGGTACGACGATTCGTGGAAGGAGATGGACCGATATGAGACCTGAACGATTGACGATCACCGCATTCGGTCCTTATGCCGAGACGGAACAGATCGACTTCACACAGCTTGAAGGGCGCTCGATGTTCGTCATCAGTGGACGAACCGGCGCCGGCAAGACGACGATTTTTGACGCGATGACGTTCGCCTTGTATGGACGGGCGAGCGGTGCCCTCCGGAACGCCAGCGATTTTAGAAGCCAATACGCCGAACCGGAACGAAAGACGGAGATCGATTTCTCATTCACGATTCGTGAGGAGCGGTACCGGATCGTCCGCCAGCCCCAACAACCGCACCCGAAAAATAAGACACCGATCCCGCATGAGGCCGTCCTCTATGAATGGGCGGACAGCTGGAAACCGCTAGCGACGAAAGTCGGGGATGTCGAGCAGCAGATCGAATCGTTGCTGCAACTTGATTATGAGCAGTTCAGCCAAATCCTGCTGCTCCCGCAAAACCAGTTCCGCCAACTACTCGACTCGGACTCGATGAAGAAACAACAGATCCTCCAGTCGATCTTTAAGACCGAGGCGTATCGAGCGTTTCAAGAGAATTGGGTCGAGCGGTATGGCAAGTACCGGAAACAAGTCGAGTGGGCGACCGAGACGACACGCTTGAAGCTGCTCGAACTTGAAGACGATGACATCGAAACCGTCGCCGGGCGTAACTTGCCGGAGATTCAGGACTGGCTCGAGGCCAGAGAAGAGCGTCTGCTGACGGCGACCGAGTCGTTACGAGGCGAACGGGACGTACAATCGAAACGGGTCGATGCGATACGGAGCGAACTCGAACAGGCGAACGCGCTCGTCCGTTTGTTCGTCGAACGTGACGAGCAGGCACGCGCCCTTGAACGCTACAAATCGGGTGAAGCTGACCGGGTGGAGCGCCGCCGATTGATTGAACGGTTGGAGGCATCAAGCCGTGTCCGACCGTTATACGATCGCTACTTGGCGAATCGACAAGATATTGAACGGCTAAATCATGACATCGACGGTGTTCAAACACGGTTGACACAATACGCGAGCAAACTAGACGAGCTCCACGCCAAGACGGAGCGCATCGCGACTTCGAAGCAAGAAGTCGAGACGATCACCGCCCGTCTGAAAGCCATCGATGACATGCTTCCGTTCGTGGACGAATGGCAGACCGCCGTGACAGAGCGAGACGAGTTGAAACGCTTGACCGACCAACTCGCCGTCTTCAAGGACGATTCTCGTTTAACCGAACTGAGACGGCAGGAAGAGGTGTTGTCAGCAGAGCTCGCACAGGAAACGACACCGAACCGTCTCGTCGAAGCTGAACGGAAGTATGACCGGCTCACGGCACACGCGCAACTCGAGGCAAGATTTCAAGCTGTAACGGAGCGGCTCGCATCGTGCGAGCGCAACGGCAAGGAAGCACAACGGCGTCACAAGGCCCAGTCGGATATCGTCGAGCAGTTCATGCATGAAGAGCAGGCGTTATGGGCACAGAAGCTCAGTGCGACGCTCGTCGACGGTGAGCCTTGTCCCGTATGTGGATCGCGGACCCATGGGACGGTCGCGTCGCACGAGGTGACGAGTGACCAAGGCGAGCTCGTCGCCGCGACAGAGACGCTGAAACAATATGAGGCGGCCTTGCACGAGGCGAGAGCGGACTACCGGGCGTTGAAGCAACAGGCCGAAGAAGTCCGAGACGAACTCGAATCGTCACGACAGGCACTCGACTTGCCCGGGTCGGTTCAAGAGGCGACCGCTCTGCAAGAGCGACTCATCCGTTCGCTTCGAGATGAAGAGCGGGCGCGTGCTCAAGCGGAACGCACGTACCGCACGGTCATGACAGAACTAAAACGATTAGAGAAAGAGAAACGCGAACTGACGGAGCGACGGCAGCAATTGCTCGAGCGGTTGCAAGCCGTCCAAGAACGGCTGCAAGCGATGCGGCAACCGGACGCGGCCTCGCTGCAACACCTGCAAGCCGAACGTGACGCGCAATCGACGCGGCTCGAACGACTGCAGCAAGTTATCGCGCAGTATGAACGCGAACTCGAAGACGTGACACGCTTGAAGTGGACCGAAGCAGAACGTTTGCGGCTTCTGAACGAACGGCTCGACCTCGAGCAGAAACGTTTTGACCAGACCGAGACCGAGCTCGAGGAGTCGCTAGCGAAAAACGAATTGAGCCGTGACGTCTTTTTGACACACGTCGAACAGATCGACACGTTGTCGTCGCTGCAAGAACAACTCGCGGAAGAACAGGCAGACGGGATCCGCCTCGAACATGGCTTCAACGCATTGACCGACAAGATCGGTGATGCGGTCAAACCGGATCTCGTTCTGTTAAACGACCGATTGACGACAGCGCAGGCAAGTCTCGACGCATTGGCGGAACAACTCGTCAATGCGGACAGCCAATTGAAGCGCCATCGCCATGTCATTTCGGAATGGGACCGGCTTCGAGACCAGACCGCAGACGAGCAACGTAATCTCGAGACGGTCAAACTGATCGCCGACACGGGTCGTGGTTTGAACCCACAGAAACTGACGTTCGAGACGTATGTGCAGACGGCGTTCTTCGATCAGATTTTACATGCGGCCAACATTCATCTTGATCTGATGACGAGTGGGCAGTTCCAACTCGAGCGAAAAGTCGAGACGGCGAAAGGGAACGCAAAATCTGGACTCGAATTATTGGTCTTTGACGCCTATACGGGACAATCCCGGCGCGTCCAAAACTTGTCGGGTGGAGAAGGGTTCAAAGCCTCGCTCGCCCTCGCGCTCGGGTTGGCCGAGGTCGTCCAGCAACTGAGCGGTGGTGTCAGTCTCGAGACGATGCTCATCGACGAAGGATTCGGGACGCTCGACGCCGAATCGCTCGACCAGGCGATCGAACTGTTGATGTCGCTGCAGTCGAGCGGACGTCTCGTCGGTGTCATCAGCCACGTCCAAGAGTTGAAAGACCGCGTCGATGCGCGGATCGAAGTGAAAAAATCAAGAAGCGGGTCGACGATCCAGCTCGTTGTGGAGTGAAACCGATGAAACATATGGAAACAAGATCAAGTTTGGTCGCCCGGTTGCGCGAGAGCGGCATCAAGTCGGGGGAATCATTATTCGTGCACAGCTCGTTATCCAAGCTCGGGTGGGTTTGCGGCGGACCGGAGGCGGTGATCGAAGCGTTACAAGACGTCGTCGGGCCGACCGGGCTCATCATGATGGCGACTCAAAGTGGGGACAACTCCGACCCGGCCGAATGGGAGGCGCCGCCCGTCCCAAGCGAGTGGTGGGACGAAATCCGAGCCGAGATGCCTGCTTTTGATCAACGGAAAACGGCGACTCGCGGCATGGGCCGCGTCCCCGAGCTGTTCCGGACGTATCCGGACGTACACCGGAGCGAGCATCCGATGTGGTCGGTCGCGGCCTGGGGTCGTGACGCCGAGCAACTGGTCGCGAATCACACGACCGATATCGGATTCGGACCAGGGTCACCGATCGAAAAAATGATTGAACGAGACGCTCGTATCCTCCATCTCGGGTCGCCGCTCGATGCGACGACGTTATGGCATTATGCCGAATATGGGATCGACGGACCGGTGAAGCAGTTCGGTTGCGCCTTATACGAGAATGGCGAGCGGGTGTGGAAGACGTTCGAACATACGGACGTCAACAGCGACCCGTTCGGTGCCATCGGGGAGAACATCGTCAAGCGGGCGGACGTCAAGACGTTCGTGATCCATGAAGCAACGTGTTACTTGATCCCGGCGTCGACATGGGAGCCGGTGCAACACGCCTTGATCGCGTTACGGAGCTGGCTCCGATGAAACGATCGGGCAATATTTTGAAGATGAAGGAGAGTCGGGCGATGAGTCGATGGGGAAAATATATAGGAATTGCGGTAAGTGTCGTGGTGATCGTCGCCATGTTGGCCGTCGTCGGCATCTCGGCCCATATCGGCGACCAATTGACGTCACCGGTGCGGGAGACGTTGACGTTCACGCCAAAGGCGCTCGGCATCAAATATGAGAACGTGACGATCCAGGCAGAGGACGACAGCGACCTGTACGGCTGGTGGATCCCTCATCCGACGCCACGGGCGACGATCGTCTTCGCCCATGGTTATGGAAAAAACCGCGAGCAGTCCGACTTGCCGCTGAAAGAACTCATCCCTGAGTTCCATGAGCAAGGCTACCAGTTTTTGACGTTTGATTTTCGTGGCTCGGGCATCTCGGAAGGCGATCGCGTGACGGTCGGGGCGAAAGAACAGACGGACCTGATGGCGGCCATCGATTTTGCGAATGAGCGGACGGATGGACCGATCGTCTTATACGGCGTATCGATGGGAGCGGCGACGGCACTCGCGACAGCCGATGAGATGGATGTCGCGGCCGTCATCGCCGACAGTCCGTTTAGCGATCTTCGCGGTTATCTCGAGACGAATCTGCCGATATGGAGCGATTTGCCGAACTTCCCGTTCACACCGGTCATCATGACCGTGACGCCGTGGTTCACTGGCCTTGACGCGGATATCGTGAAGCCGATTGACGATGTCGCTCAAATTGAGGCCCCGATCCTGCTCATTCACGGGAAAGGCGACGACGCCATCCCAGTGTCTGAAAGTGAGCAGTTGGTGGAGAAAAATGACGGGATCGAGCTCTGGGTGACCGACAATGACGGACACGTGGCGTCACACGAATCATTCCAGACGGAGTACCGTCAAAAACTGTTCGACTTTTTAGAGCGGTCGTTATGAGTGGGGGCGCATCTTGCGCTCCTTTTTGATATGATTGCTAACGAGAATGAATGAAAGAAGGGTTCTATATGGATGTCACTGCGTTACTATCATTTTTACTGCTCGGAACGCTCATCGGGATTTTGAGCGGATTCTTCGGCATCGGGGGCGGTATCTTACTCACGCCGCTCTTACTCGTCTTCGGATATGAGGCGAGTGCGGCCATCGCGCTCAGCTTGATGCTGACGCTCGGGTCGACGACGGCCGGGACGATTTCACATCTCAAACTGAAAAACGTCAATCCAAAACACGCCCTCTTGATCGGGGCGTTCGGGGTCGTCGGGACGTGGGTGGCGACGCCGCTCGTCTTTTACTTAGAGACGCTCGACGGTGCGAAGCCCGTTATCTCGCTCGCCTACATCGCGCTACTCACATACTTCGCCGTCTCGTTTTTCCGTTCGAAGCAACATGAGGAGGGAAGTATCGGATCGGAATCGGTGCCACGACTCGGTTTTATCGGTCTGTTCGGCGGATTCATCTCGTCACTCATGGGCGTCAGCGGCGGGTTCGTATTGACCCCGCTCCAAGTCAAACTGCTCAACACCGAGATGAAACGGGCTGTCGGGACGAGTATCGCCGCGGCGTTCCTCATCGTCGTCTCGGGCGTGATCAATTACGCGGTCGCCGGTGCTGATACGAACTATTGGCACGGTTTGGCGCTTATTGCCGGTGCGATGATCGGTTCGCCGATCGGGGCGAAGCAGTTACAACGGTTCAGTTCGCAGCTCGTCAAGAAAGCGCTCGGCGGATTTTACGTCGCCGTCGCCATCAGCGTCACCCTTAACCTGCTCGGCTTCAATGACATCTCGCTCGGACTGCTCGTCGTCCTGGCGCTTTCGTTCATCGTCGCACTGTTCATCCGGCCGCGACGAAAGAAATGACAACAAAACCCCGTCCGTGGACGGGGTTTTTAGCGTCTAGAAATATGATCAATGTTTTCTTGGATTTCGCCGACTTTGCTCTTCGCTTCACGGAGTCGTCGTTCGAACGCCTCTGTGTCGCGTTTCTCATCACGCGATTCATCTTTGCCGCGCTTTGGTCCTTTTGTGGAGCGATGGAGATGGGTCGCTTTCATCAAGCGTTTTTTAAACGTTGAATCGCTCATAAGGACACCCCCCTTCCATACTATATAAGTTCCACATAAGGAAGAAGGCGAAACGTTTGAACACTCACGAAGCAAGTAAACGTCGGACTTGCGAATTTGCCGAGACTTTGACGGCGATGGCTGCGGCGAGCACCGCTTTAATGACGTCGCCGAAGATGAACGGGATGTTCACTTTAAGCGCATCGATAAACGATAGACCGAATACGGCTTGGAGGCCAAGGCTGCCGACGAGATAGACGAAACCGAGACCAATCAACAAGTTGTAGGCAACGAGGGCGGGGAAAGAGCGATATCGCTCCGACAACCACCCGATCAAGTAAGCAGCAATTGGGAACGCGATCAAATAACCGACCGTCGGGCCGACGAACGGAGCCAAGCCGCCGGAACCGCTGAGCACCGGGAGACCGATCATTCCGAGAAGTAGATAGACGACGACGGCGAGTCCGCCTTTTTTGGCACCGAGAATGGCGCCGATCGTCATGATGCCGAGCATTTGTAGCGTGATCGGGACGGGTCCGATCGGGATGGCGACAGAACCGATACTAGCTAGCAATGCGGCACCGATGGCCACTTGTGTCAAATCATGAATTTTCATATGTAAACCTCATTTCTGTTAACGTTGACTACATATAGGTTAACATCTAGTGATTTACGTTGGCAAGCATAAAATGAGCACCTGGTCATGATTGGCCAGGTGCTTTCGTGTCAACTCGTTGGTTGATGAAGTTTGGTGGCCGCTTCCGTAAGTTGCGTCCGTACCGCATCGAAGCCGGTCCCGCCGTAGCTATTCCGGCGTTTGACGGCCGTGACCGGTGAGAGTGCCTCGTAGACGTCAGTCCCGATCAAAGTGGAGTGAGTTTGATACGTCTCTAAAGGAAGCTCTGACAAGTAGAGGCGCTGCTCGATACAGTAGCGGACGAGCGTACCCGTCACTTCGTGGGCCTCGCGGAACGGCAGTCCTTTCGCGGTCAAGTAGTCGGCGAGCTCGGTCGCGTTCGAAAAATCGCGCTCGGTCGCTTGTTTCATCGTGTCGGCGTGGAACGTCATGTCTTGAATCATGCCGGTCATGATGCTCAAACTACCTTGAAGTGTCTTGACCGTGTCGAACATACCTTCCTTATCTTCTTGCAAGTCCTTGTTGTAAGCGAGCGGTAGACCTTTCATGATCGTGAGTAGACCCATCAGGTTACCGATGACACGACCCGATTTGCCGCGGACGAGCTCGGCCATGTCGGGGTTTTTCTTTTGCGGCATCATGCTCGAACCGGTCGAGAACACGTCTGAGATCGTGATGAATTTAAATTCTTCGCTGCTCCACAAAATAAGTTCCTCGCAAAACCGTGACAAGTGCATCATCAGGAGTGATGCGTTTGATAAATATTCTAAGATGAAATCACGGTCGCTGACCGCGTCGAGGCTGTTCGGATAGACCCGACTGAAACCGAGCAGCTCGGCCGACCGATGACGGTCGATCGGGAACGTCGTCCCGGCGAGCGCACCGGCACCGAGCGGACTCATATCGATCCGTTTCAAACTGTCACTGAAGCGTTCCTTGTCACGGTCGAGCATCCAAAAATATGCGAGCAAATGGTGGGCGAGCGAGACCGGTTGTGCCCGTTGCAAGTGCGTGTAGCCTGGCATGATTGTCTCGACGTTGTTTGCCGCATGGTTATAGAGCGCCGTCTGTAGTGCTTCAATGCCTTCGATCGTCTCACCGACGCGACGCTTCAAATACAGGTGCATGTCGGTCGCAACTTGGTCGTTTCGACTGCGTGCCGTATGCATCTTCCCGGCGACCGGACCGATTTCCTCGCGAAGTAACGACTCGAGGTTCATGTGGATGTCTTCATGGAACACGCTGAACGACAGCTCGCCGGCTTGTGCTTTCTCAGCGAGGGTGTTCAGACCGCCGATGATCTGTTCGGACTCGTCAGCGGTTAAAATGTGCTGGTCCCCGAGCATCGTCACATGGGCGATGCTCCCTTCGATATCTTCTAGCACGAGCTGGGCGTCGAAATGGATCGAGGCACCAAACTCATCGACCCATTCGCTCGCTGTCTGCTCGAACCGTCCCCCCCATAGTTTACTCATGGGGCATCAATCCTTTCTCGGCTAACACTTCGGCCTGGACTTTTGTCGGTAGGCCCCAAAGTTTGATGAAGCCGACGGCAGCCTGTTGGTCGAACGTATCGGCTGACGTGTACGTGGCAAGTTGTTCATCATAGAGCGAGATCGGCGACTTCCGTCCGTCGACGATGGCTTGACCTTTGAACAGTTTCATCCGCACCGTTCCGGTCACCGTCTGTTGTGTCTCATCGATGAAGGCGAGGAGTGCTTTCGTGAGCGGTGAATACCACAGGCCATTATAGATCGTCTCGGTCAATTTTTGTTCGACGATCGGCTTGAAATGGGCGACTTCACGAACGAGCGTCAACGCCTCGAGCGCGTGGTGTGCCGTGATCAACGTCATCGCCCCAGGTGCCTCATACACTTCACGCGACTTGATACCGACGACCCGGTTCTCGATATGATCGATCTTGCCGATCCCGTGGGCGCCGGCGGCGATGTTTAATTGTTCAAGGATCGACGTGAACGTCGCTGGTTTCCCATCGAGGGCGACCGGGACGCCTTGTTTGAATTCAATCTCGACGTACGTTGGTTCATGCGGCGTATCCTCGAGCGGCGCCGTCAATTCATAGGCGCTTGCTGGCGGAGCGGCCCACGGGTCTTCGAGGATGCCACACTCGACGGCACGACCCCAAATATTTTGGTCGATCGAGAACGGTTCTGCTTGCACGATCGGAATCGGGATATCGTGTTTGGCGGCGTAGGCGATTTCTTCCTCCCGCGACCATTTCCATTCCCGGACCGGTGCGATGATTTCGAGCGACGGGTCGAGCGCGTGGATCGATACTTCGAACCGGACTTGATCGTTGCCTTTGCCGGTACAGCCGTGAGCGACAGCGACGGCTCCTTCGGCTTGTGCGACCTCGACTAGCTTTTTCGAGATGAGCGGCCGTGATAAGGCGGAGACGAGCGGATAGACACCTTCGTACATCGTGTGAGCCTGCATCGAGTAACGAGCGAAGTCATTGACGAACTCATCAACGGCATCGATGACGACTGATTTGACGGCGCCGACCTTGAGCGCTTTCTGTTGGATATGCTCCAAATTTTTGCCTTCCCCGACGTTCAAACAACAAGCGATGACGTCATACCCTTGTTCGTTCAACCATTTGATGGCGACCGAAGTATCCAATCCACCTGAATAAGCTAATACGAGTTTTTGTTTCATTTCGTTGCACCCCTTATACATAATTATTCATCTGTTTTTATAAATATACAACTTACATTAAAGGATGATGGGGTGGAAAGCAATGGTTTTCCTAAAAAAAAAAGAACCACTTATGAAAAGTGGTTCGTCACTGAATGATCTCGAGTTCTGGCATCCATTGTTTCATATGCTCGCTCGTCTCGTTGAATAGCTCAGGTTTGGCGGACTGGAGAGGGACGACCTCGAAATGGCCCGCGCTCGATTGCCGTGTGAACGTCGGATAGAACATCGGGTTCGTGAGCTCAAACGTCGATTCGCCGTCGATGGTTGTCTTGACGATGTCGATACCGACGATGCCGCCCGTATTCCGCTCATCGCCTTGCTGGCCAGACAAGAAGTTCCCGAGTGAGTAGGCGACGAACGTTCGATTGCCTGCAGCGCCGTCGACCCAGGCCGTCGGCTGCAGGACGTGCGGATGATGGCCGATGATGATATCGACACCAAGATCGGACAGTTGTTGGACGAGTGTTTCTTGCGTTTCGTTCGGGAGCGGCTCATACTCATTCCCGAAGTGGAGTGCGACGACGGTCAGCTCGGCGGTTTGCTCGGCCGCCTCGATATCTCGTTTCATCGCTTCGACGTCAATGTAATTGACGTGATACGGCTGCTTCGGCACGACACCGTTCGTCCCATACGTGTAGGCGAGGAACGCAAACGAGATGTCGTTCGCGGTCAGCGTCCGGACGTTGGCTTTATCTGCTTCGGATAAGAACGAACCGGTATACGGCATATCGATCGAGTTCCAGTAGGCGATTGAATTCTCAATCGCTTTCACGCCGCGGTCGAGCGTGTGATTGTTCGCTGTCGTCACGAGGTCGATGCCTGCTTCTTGCAACGCATCACCGATCTCGTAGGGGCTATTGAAGGCAGGGTAACTCGACAACCCGATGTCACTGCCGCCAATCATGCTCTCTTGGTTGGCAACGGTAATGTCGGCTTCGGCCAAAGCGGGCGCAACTTTTTCAAACGCGGGGGTGAAGTCATAGCCGTCACCGCTCTTGGCGGCGTTGTAGACGGAGTCGTGCAATAAAATATCGCCGATCGCGTAAATGGACGTCGTCGTCACGACCGGTTCCGGTTCTTCGGGCACGGTATCAACCGGTTGTTCCGTCTCGACCGGCGGATTCTCAGTTTGCTCGGGTTGCGTAGTTTCGACATCGGCTGAGGTGCAGCCGAACAGGAAAAGGAGGGACAAAAGCAGGGCAGGTTGTTTTAGCAAGATCACTCGTTTCAAGTGAGTGGTCACTTCCTTTCGTTTGAAATCGAACGTGTATATAGAGGAGTTCGGCAAAAGCGCTAAATCTCCTTTTGTCACGACAGACAAAAAAGTACCGGGGTAGTGGATCCCGGTACTTTATGCGGTTCAGATGCCTTCTTTTTTCAATATGTGCTCCATCTGTTCAAACTCGTTCGTGATTGTCGTGCTTGGTGGCGGTGTCATCAAACTGACGACATAGATGGCAAGCGCCGACAAGAAGAACGCTGGAATCATCTCATACAGTTCACCGACGGTCCCGAACCAGTCGCTGGCGAAGTTCTTCCAGACGATGACGATAAATGCACCCGTCAACATGCCCGCGAGTGCGCCTTGGCGCGTCGTCCGCTTCCAAAACAAGCTGAACAAGATGAGCGGGCCGAACGAGGAACCAAAACCGGCCCAAGCGTAGCCGACGAGGTTCAAGATCGTATCATCAGCACCGAAGGCGAGCCAAATCGAGATGACCGAGACGAGAATGACGGTGATCCGGCCGACCATGACGAGTTCACGGTCACCTGCCTGTTTGCGGAAAAACTTCTGATAGAAATCGGTCGTCGCCGCACTAGACGAGACGAGCAACTGCGACGAGATGGTCGACATGATGGCGGCAAGCAGTGCCGCGAGTAACACGCCCGTGATCAAGTCGATGAATAATAGGTCTGATAGATTGATGAAAATATTTTCTGGATTGTCGATCTCAAGTCCTTGCTGCGTGTAGTAGGCGAGACCGATCAATCCGGTCGCCATCGCCCCGACGACGGTGAAGAGCATCCACGAGATACCGATCCGGCGGGCGGTCTTAATATCTTGTAATTTTTCGATGGCCATAAAGCGGACGATGATATGTGGTTGTCCGAAGTAACCGAGCCCCCAGGCGAATAGAGACACAATCCCGATGAACGATTGGCCCGTCCACGGATCGAGCAGCGCCGAATCGATATCACCAATCGTTTGGAGCGCGTTCGAGACGCCATCAGTCGCCGTGATCGCAATCGCCGGAACGAAAATGAGCGCGAACAACATGATCAGTCCTTGGACGAAGTCCGTCCAACTGACAGCGAGGAACCCGCCGATGAACGTATACAGGATGATGATCGACGCTAAAATCAAGACGCCCGTCACAAATTCGATGCCGAAGACGGCGTTGAACAACCGGCCGCCGGCCACGAATCCGCTCGTCGCGTACAGTGTGAAGAAAATCAAGGTGACGGCGGCTGAGAACGTCCGCAGCGTGCCCCGAGAATCTTTGAACCGCTTTTCGAAGAAGTCTGGAATCGTGATCGCATCTTCTGACAAATACGAATACGTGCGTAAACGCGGGGCGACGAGGAGCCAGTTCAAGTAGGCGCCGATCGTCAACCCGATGACGATCCACCCACTCGAGAGACCGGTCGCGAACATGGCGCCCGGCAAGCCCATCAGTAGCCAACCGCTCATGTCAGATGCCCCGGCCGACAAGGCGGCTACGCCTGGACCGAGCCCTCTTCCTCCGAGCATATAGTCGCCGATGCTCTCTGTACGGCGATAGGCGACGACGCCAAGTACGACCATGAGCACCATGTAAATCGTGATGGAAACTAAAATTCCGTTCATGTAACAGCCCCCTCATTCAGTTGTGAAAACGTTTTCAAAATCTATATCTTATACCTTGACAAGATTTTGTCACAAAATTGAATCGGCTGCACGTTTATTTTTCATCATTGACTAAAATAACAAAAAATCATTTGGCGGGGCAGTTGATCAGATGGTCGTTGACTAGACCGGTCGCTTGCAGATGGGCGTAAACGGTCGTCGGACCGAGAAATTTAAAGCCGCGTCGTTTCAAGTCTGTGCTCAAGCGATGCGATAGCTCCGTCGTCACCGGAACCTCTTCGACCGACGTCCAGTCGTTGTTGATGACCCTTCCGTCGACGAACGACCAGATGTACGCATCGAATGTACCGAACTCGTGCTGGATCTCGAGAAACCGTTTGGCGTTGTTGATCGACGCTTCAATCTTGCGGCGATTACGGACGATGCCATCGTTTGACAGCAGCCGTTCGATGTCGACATCGGTATAGTCGGCGACGCGCGTGACATCGAAATCGGCATACGCGCGCCGATAGTTCTCACGCTTCCGTAAGATGGTGATCCAGCTGAGCCCTGCCTGCGCGCTCTCGAGCGTCAAACATTCGAAATGTTTCTTGTCATCGTGGACCGGCTTGCCCCATTCCTCGTCATGATACCGAACGTAGTCCGGGTCTGTGCCGCACCAAGGGCAGCGTGACGTCTCTTCCATGTTGCTTTCATCTCCTTTTCGTTGTCGATTCATTTTAGCACGTCGGAACGATTGCCGACGTTCATGGACGGGTATAATACGTCATATTGGAGGTTGATGGATTTATGCGAGATTGGATGATCAGTATCATTGAACAGTACGGTTATTTCGGCATCGCGTTCATGATCTTTATCGAGAACGTGTTCCCGCCGATCCCGTCAGAAGTCGTCTTGCTGTTCGGTGGGTTCTTTGCGGTCAAAACAAACTTGATTGTCTGGGTCGTCGTCTTGGCGGCGACAGCGGGTGCCATTTTAGGAGCGGTCTTGTTGTATGGCATCGGATTATATTTAGACGTCGAACAAATCGAGCGGTGGACGAAACGACACGGGAAGTGGATTCGACTCGATATCGATGACGTCCGAAAAGCGGACGCGTGGTTTGACCGCTATGGCGGCTGGATGGTCTTTTTTGGTCGGCTCATGCCGGTCGTTCGGAGTTTGATCTCGCTGCCGGCCGGTATGTCGAACATGCCGTTCCTTAAATTTTTGCTGTTGAGCACAGCCGGAACGGTGATTTGGAATTCGATTCTGATTTATATTGGAATTCGGGTCGGGGAGAACTGGGAATCGATCTTAGGCTATCTCGACGTGTATTCATACGTGATGTACGCGCTTCTCGTCATCGCGATCATCGCTTTCGTCTTGTGGCGGAAGCGGCGGAAACGGAAACAGTCGAACAAAGCGTCGTCGGTTTGATGGCGACTAAAAAACGGGTCCTCCTAAGAGGGCCCGTTATTTTTGGAGTTCAGGATAGTCGTTCAAAATCTGTTCGCGCAACTGCTTCATCTTCGTGATGATTTGCGAACGCGTCTCCCGGAACGCTTCGAGCGGCTGACCGGAAGGGTCGTCGAGCCCCCAGTCGTCCCGATATGTCGTCGGTACGTACGGACACTCGACCCCGCAACCCATCGTAATCAAATAGTCGAGCCGGTCCGGAATCTCGTCAAGCCGTTTCGGGTGTTGACCCGACGGATCAAGACCGATCTCCCGGACGGCCTCGAGCGCGAGCGGCTTTACTTCCGGATAATCTTCCGTGCCGGCTGAGTGGACGCGGGCGATATCTCCGAGCACATCGCGTCCGATCGCCTCTGCCATTTGAGAGCGGCATGAGTTATGAATACATACGAAGGCAACTTCAACCATGAGTTTTCAGTCTCCTTTATCGGTTTGGTCAGGTTTTCTATCAGTTTCCTCGGGCAAGACTCTTTTGAGCGTCTGCTCCGTCTTCGCCGCTAAACTTTCAGAGAAGCGGAACAAGACGATGCCAATGATGGCGGAAACGAAAATGTATAATCCGACGAACAAGTTGATGGCACCGTTCGAGAGCGCGGTGAAAAGAATCGAGAACTCGCCTCGAGGTGCGAGCGAGAAACCGGCTTCGTTCGCTTGAACCCGCGTCAACCCGTACAGCCTGCCGCCGACACGGCCGACGATCCACTTCGACAGCACGCCCCAGACGATCAAGACGAAGAAGAGCGTGTTGATGATCACTCCTTGCTCGAGGTTGATCGAGATTCCGAATGAGATGAAAAAAATCGGTAAGAACAAATCACGGACCGGTACGGTCAGACGTTTCAACGGTCTGACGTCGTGAATGCCGGCCAACATGATCCCCGCGATGAACGCTCCGAGTATCTCCGATAACCCGAATATCATGCCGATGCCCGCGAAGAATAAGATCAAGCCGATCAAGCCGATGCTCGCATCGTCCTGACGTAGCAGGTGCTTCGCGATCTTCGGTTGTTTCGTGACGAAGCGTGATCCGACAAACAATAATACCCCGAACACGAGGAAACCGACGAACACTTTGCCGATGTCAGAGAAAGCAATCGGTTCGTCTTGAATGATGAACGGAGCGACGGTCAAAATGAGTGGTGCGAAGATGTCTTCAAAGATGAGCAAGGCGAGCACGAATTCTTTAATATCTTCGTGCTTGTCCGGGTTCCGTTCGAGCAACCGGGCCGAGATGGACGAGCTCGTCGCATAAAGGACGGCCCCGATCAAGAAAGCTTGCGGAAAATCGAGCCCGAACAGCAAAGCGATGCCGATCGTGACACCAAACGCGAGCACGATGTCTAAAACGCCTGCTTTCCAAACTTGTTTCATTCGCTTGACGAGCTCTGTTAACGGGAACTTCAGTCCGAGCAAGAAAAACAATAAGATGATCCCAATCTCACCGGCGACCTTGAACACTTCGTTCCCATCCCAGAAGAAGCCGACGGCGACCCCAATCGCGATAAATGCCAATATACTCGGGAAGAAGAGTCGCTCGATGATGAGGCTAAGAACGGAGATGACGGTCAGTCCTAAACCGAGTAAAACGATAATATTCAATAGTTCCATACGTCACCCCTTTGTGACGAGTCGCCGTCCACAGCGACTAGTCTTGATTCCACTGGTACTCCATGCCGACCGATTCTGGCCGCGAATAGTCAAAACCGAAATGCTTGTACAGCCCGTCGGCCGGGATGTCGGCAATCAAGCTGATGATGGCCGTCTCGTCCGCTTCTTTCAAGATCCAGTCCATCAAATGTTCCATGATCAGCTTCCCGAGCCCAAGGCCTTGGCAATCCGGGTCGACGACGATATCGGCCAGATGGAATACCATCCCCCCGTCCCCGACGACGCGACCCATGCCGACCATCTCATCGTTTCTATATAGGCACACACCGAATAGCGTGTTGGCCAGTCCTTTAATCGTTCCTTTGTCTGAACGCTTTGGCATTCCGGCCTTGACCCTGAGCTGTTGATGTTGCTCCGGTGTCGGTGTTTCAATCCGTACCTCGACTTCATTTACCATAAGATGAGTCCCCCTCCACACAAGTTGTAATCGTTTTCCCGCTATATTGAATTCATAAACCTTGATTTCATAAAGCCTTTGTCCGAATAATGAAAGAAAATGGAAAGGGTGTGGCGGCCAAATGTTTGAGAACCAATCGATTTTGCCCGCGCTTCGTGATATGCGGGATGTAGAAATTTTTCTGGAAAGTGAATTCGCCATCGGCGTCTTGCTTGAGATCCACATATCGCGTCTCGATGCGGTCTTTCGGTTGCTTGAGACGCACGGTAAGCAGGTCTTCGTCCATCTCGATTTGATCCAAGGATTGAAGGCCGACGAGTTCGCGACCGAATATATTTGTCAGTCGTATAAACCGTACGGCATCATCTCGACGAAAGGGAATGTGATCCTAAAGGCGAAACAAAAACAAGTCAAGACCGTGCAACGCCTATTTTTGATCGATTCGAGCTCGCTCGAAAAAAGCTATCGGTTAATCAATCGGACGCAACCTGATTACATCGAGGTCTTGCCGGGGCTCGTCCCTAAATACATCCGGCTCGTCAAAGAACAGACGGGTATCCCCGTGTTCGCGGGCGGATTGATTACGTCGCTAGACGAAGTTGAGCAAGCACTCGCGGCCGGAGCGACGGTCGTGACGACGTCCGATCAAACGCTTTGGCGTACGGCAGGACTTAAGTAAGCACATTCCGGGTAAATGATTTCGAGGAGGGATAGACGATGAAACAGACAATGATCATTACAGGAGTCAGTCAAGGGATCGGTTACGCGCTCGCGCATCATTTTGCGGAGTCTTATCACGTCATCGGACTCGACATTGGAGAGGACCCGTTGCTTCGTGATGTGACGTTCATACAGATGGATTTAGGCAACCATGAGGACGTGTCCAACACTTTCAAGAAGATTGGACAAGACTTCGGTGTCGTACATATTCTAATCAATAATGGGGGCGTGTCGTCACTTGAGACCCCGATTGAAGAGTTGGACGTCGAGACGTTTAAACATGTCATCGATGTCAACCTTGTCGGGACGTTTGCTTGTTCAAAAGCATTTTTGACGCTAAATGAAGGGGCGGAGTATGGACGCATCATCAATCTCGCCTCGACGCGCGCGCACCAAAACGAGCCGGACTGGGAAGCGTACGGAGCGTCAAAAGGCGGGATTGTCGCATTGACCAATTCGATGGCCGTCTCGCTCGCGTCTCGACCGGTTACGGTGAACGCGATCAGCCCAGGTTGGATCCATACGTCCGACGAACCGTTGCGAGACGTCGACCATCGTCAACATCCGTCGGGCCGGGTCGGTACGACGACAGATATCGTCCGTGCCGTTACGTACTTGATCGATCCGATGAACGATTTCGTGAACGGACATAACCTCGTCGTCGATGGTGGAATGACAAAGAAAATGATTTACGAGTCTTGATGAAGTCTGCCGGTAGGACCATTACCCTATATTTTAAATGCGGATGTGAGTGATAAGTCCTAGTCATGGGTATAACAGGAAGGAGTGAGTAAACAAATTTGAAGGGGGAAGCGTCGTGCACCAGCTGATCGAAGAGGCTTTACGCTTTGCGGCCGTCCGTCATGACGGACAGTTTCGCAAAGGGACGAACATTCCGTATGTGACCCACCCGGTCGCCGTCTCGATGTTGCTCGTCGAAGACCGGCAGCCGATTCCGGTCGTAGCGGCCGGACTGCTCCATGACTTACTAGAAGACACGCTGACGACGGCCGAGGAGATTGAACAGGAGTTCGGACGAGAAGTCGCCCGGTTAGTCCAAGCCGTTTCGGAACCGGGGAAGCATCACTCGTGGGAAGAACGTAAGCGGATGACGATTCAGAAAGTGCACACTCTCCAGTATGATGAAGTCGCGCTTCTAGCGGCAGACAAGTTACATAATCTGCGCTCGATCCGACTCGACATTGAGCGTGAAGGAAAGCAGGTGTGGGGACGATTCAAGCGGCCACTTCGTGATCAGTCTTGGTACTATCATGAGCTGCTCCACGCGCTTCAGCCTTTCAGTCAGACGACGAGTTTGATCGATGAATTTGAGATCGAGTTGAATTTGCTGTTCTACGGTGTCGAAGAAGACCGTGACGAGAAGTTGAACAAACTGTTCGATGTGATCGGGCATGGGTTCCACGAAGACGATTGGCTCCAAGAGTCGTCGACGCTTTGTCAAACTGCTTACGAGTTGAACGAGTCGATGCGGGAAGGCTATCGTCACGGCTCTGAAGCGGAAAGGCTTGAACTCGAAACGCTGAAAGACCAACTGCAAGACAGCGGTCTTAGACAAGACTTGTCAATTCCCGTCTTGCAAGCAATCAACGAATTATCTTACCGGGCCGCGCTCCGGTCTGAGGACGTCATCACGTTGTTGAAGTGAAATGATTGTCAAGTGACCTTGAACGTGTTATATTCGTCATGAACATGAGAAGGGGAGTAGCGACCACGAACGTGGTCGATGGGTCGTCATTACGGTGCGTATGCACTCGGTCCATCGAGCTTCTTACCAAGTCCGCAAGACCTTTTTATGGATGCGTTTTCGGCGTCCATAAAAAGGTCTTTTTGAATTCATGAAAAGGGGAGAAAAATTTACATGGTATTTATTTACTTTATTTTGGCCGCTGCGATTACAGTGTATGCTGCCATAAAATTATCGACGTACGCTGATGTCATCAGTGAGAAGTCGACGATGAGCGGGATGCTCGTCGGGACGGTCTTGCTTGCAGGTGCGACGTCACTTCCGGAAGTGACGACGAGCGTATCCGCCGTCTTGATCAACAACCCGGATATCGCGATCGGGAACATGCTCGGTTCGAACTTGTTCAACATCTTCATTTTGGCGATGTTCGATCTATTTTATCGTCAAAAGCGACTGTTCAATGACGCAAGTCGAGACCACCTGTATACGGCCAGTCTCGGATTGATGTTGACGCTCGTCACGATGATCGCGCTCATCGTCCGGATTGATTATACGGTACTAGGCATTGGCATTGACGCGATATTAATTGCCGTCTTGTATGCGATTGGGATTTACTATATCGGGAAGCGGCCTCAAGAACCGACGGCCGAACGAGAAGTCGAGCAAGAAGTCGGTGCGAGCGTGACTGATACGATTTCAGTGAAACAAGCCGGCGTCGGGTTTGTTATCGCGGCACTCGTCATCATGGCGGCCGGGACGGCGCTGTCGATCACGGGTGACCAGATTGCTGTCGTCACAGGGCTCGGTTCAAGCTTCGTCGGTAGTTTCTTGATTGCGGCGTCGACGTCGCTGCCTGAAGCGGTCGCGGTATTCGTCGCCTTGAAACTCGGTAACGTCAACTTGGCGTTCGGCTCGATCTTAGGGAGCAACATCTTCAACATGCTCATCATCGCCATGTCGGACGTATTTTATCAGAACGGGTCGATTTTAGCGGATGTGTCGGCATCACACTTGGTCACGGCGATCGGGATCACGATTCTGTCGATCTTGGTCATGTACAGCGTCCTTCGCAAAGACGTGACATCGAAAGTCAGATACGCCCTTCCTTCGATTCTCGTCGTCTTCGTCTACGCCGTTTCTTCATATCTCATCTTTACCGGATGAATCATCAGCTCGTCTGTTTGACGTGATGGCGCAAAGCCATCACGTTTTTTTCTTGTCTCGGTATCACTTTCGTCTGACTGGGGTATAAGAGGAAAGAAGGAGGGGTGGCGATGCAAATGCATGCCGTGGAACGTTTAGACGACTATGTCGTATTAATACCGGCCTATAACCCTGATCAAGCGCTCGTCACACTGGTCCAGGAGTTGAAGGACAAAGGGTTCGTCCATGTCATCGTCGTGAACGACGGCAGTGCCGATACGTGCCGTGCCGTGTTTGATGACGTAAAGGCGGACGTCTCCGCTGTGCTCGAGCATGAACAAAATGCCGGCAAAGGCGCAGCGCTAAAGACCGGGCTCCGCCACATCGTCGATGCGTACCCGGAGACGACCGGCGTGATCACCGTCGATGCGGACGGACAACATCTGCCGGCGGACGTCCGTAACCTGTACGATGAAGGGGTGAAGTGGCCGCATCATCTGATCATGGGTTGTCGTGATTTCTCGTCGCCTGCGATTCCGTTCCGGAGCCGGTTCGGCAATCAAATGACGAGATTTGTCATGTTGCTCGGCAGCGGTCTCCGTCTGAACGACACACAGACCGGACTGCGGGCGATTCCGCTCCGCTATGCCAAGCAACTGATCGATATTCCGGGCAACCGCTATGAGTTCGAGATGAACATGTTGACGTTCACGAAACGATTGCAAGTACCGATTCATCAAACACCGATCGAAACGGTATACGTTGACGAGAACGCGTCTTCACATTTTCGTCCAGTCATCGATTCGATTCTCATTTATCGAATGTTTTTGGCCTATTCTTTATCATCAGTCGCTTCATTCTTAATGGACATCGGCGTTTACGCGTTGTTGATTTTCTTATTGAATCCATGGTTCGAATCAGTCCATGTCATCGTGGCGACGGTTTTGGCGCGAATCGTGTCTTCGTTATTCAATTATTACGTCAACCGGAAAGTCGTCTTCAAATCGAAAGCGAAGCGCTCGATGTTGAAATACTTTGGGCTGGTCGCTGTGCAGATGGCGCTGTCGGCGAGTCTCGTCTACGTGTTGTTCCTGCTGTTCCGGGACGGCGAGGTCATCCTCAAGGTCGCCGTCGACAGTGTGTTGTTCGTATTGAGTTACTACGTCCAAAAGAGATGGATCTTCAAACGCTAAAAGGCCCGACAGCTGTCGGGCCTTTCGTCAATAAGCGAGCGTTCCGAGTTTGACCGACGTGTAGCGGTGCAACTCGCGCACGTCGGTGATCCCGGTCTTGATCATCATGTCGCGCATGAGCAGGGCGCAGACGCGGGCGTCCTCGGCGGCATCGTGGTGGATGAACGGGACGTTCAAATGCTCGGCCATCGTGTTCAACTTATGGTTCGGTAGCCCCGGGTATAGCTTGCGGGACAACTTAACGGTGCAGCCGTATTCAATCGTCGGGAAAGTGAACAAGTCGTACTTGGCGATCGCTTTACGGAGCGCACCCATGTCAAACGCGGCGTTATGGGCTATGACGACGTCGACGGCGTTCAGTGTCGGATAGAGCTGTTCGAGCACTTCGGGCAATGCCGGGGCGTCCCAGACGTCGCTCGGGCGAATCCCGTGGACGCGAATGTTACCTTGGTCAAAGTCTTCCTCAGGATTGACGAGCAATTGGTTCGTCTCGACGACTTCACCGTCTGTAAGTAAACTCCAACCGACAGAGCAGATGCTCCGACTGTCGCGATTGGCCGTCTCGACGTCGATTGCTAGAATAGAATGTGGCATAAAAGTTCCTCTCTTCGTTAAAAATCTGTACAAAAAAAGTCTAACACAAGGTTAGACTGGAAAGCGATCATGCGGCCGAGAGGTGCCGACACGCCTCGGCGCAGCGCAAGCACGCCTCAGAGCAACGTTGGCAATGGTCGTATAAGTGACGCCCGCATTCGACGGCACACGTATCACACACTTGCGCGCAGAGCGCCGCGATCGGTCTTGTGAACGCAGAGTCGGTTTCGAGCGCGTTCAAGGTGAGTGTGGCGACTTCGGCACATTCTTTCGTCAACCGGATACATTCCGAGACCATCAGCAGGTCTTCTTCTTGTAAACATTTCGAGAAGCAATGGTTGCTCGCCCGGATACAATCGATCACGGCCAAAATCGTCTCTTCGACAGAGGCTCGGTTCATTGGAAGTCCCCCTTAAGATAAATGATGTCTTACAATCATTACCCGGTTCGTGTCGACTTAAACCGAGGCGGGGACACAAAAAAGCCGGCCCACATCAGTGGACCGACTTAAGGAATGGAGCATAGCGGGCTCGAACCGCTGACCTCCACGCTGCCAGCGTGGCGCTCTCCCAGCTGAGCTAATGC
This sequence comes from Exiguobacterium sp. SH1S1, assembly GCF_004337245.1. NCBI lineage: Bacteria > Bacillati > Bacillota > Bacilli > Caryophanales > Exiguobacterium > Exiguobacterium sp. SH1S1. The sequence goes on along the minus strand of NZ_SJUZ01000001.1, from coordinate 57,437 downwards.
CCCGTTGGAAATTATTATATCATTCTAATAAATGATTTGGCAACAAGAAAAACGAAAGAAGTTTGAAAATCATTTTTTTGAAGTTTAATGAGCGCTAGAGCCGGGAAGAATAGACAGAATGTTATATTAAGAAAGCAGGTGCAACGTATGGAGATGATTTTGCTAGCGCTACTGCCCGCACTCATGTGGGGGAGTATCCCGCTTATCGTATCTATTGTCGGCGGCAAGCCGATTCAACAATTGATCGGCACGACGATCGGCGCGATGGTGATGGCGGTTGTCATCGCGCTCGTCTTCAAACCAGAGTTCACGACGCTCGCGATCGTGACTGGTTTCATTTCGGGTGTGTTCTGGGCGCTCGGACAGTACCTTCAGTTCCAGTCGTTCCAAATTTTAAGCGTCTCGAAAGCGATGCCGATCAGTACAGGGATGCAGCTTGTCGGGACATCACTGTTCGGAGTCATCGTTCTCGGTGACTGGAAGACATCGACCGAGCTATGGCTCGGCTTCTCGGCCCTCGTTTTGATCATCATCGGGGCCGTCATGACGTCATATCAACAAAATAAAGAATCTGACAGCAGTAGTGCTTTGAAAAAAGGGCTCCTCGTGCTCCTCGTTTCGAGCATCGGTTACGTGACGTATGCCGTCCTCACCAACTACTTTGAAGTCGACGGCATCACCGCCATCCTACCGCAGTCGCTCGGGATGTTCATCGCCGCGCTCTTGTTCAGTCTTCGTGAAAAAGATGTGAAAAAATTTGATCCGAAGACGTTCAAGAACATCTTCGCCGGGCTTGCCTGGGGCATCGGGAATTTCGGGTTGTTCGTCTCGAGCGGAGAAGTCGGCATCGCCACGTCGTTCGCCTTGTCTCAACTGAACGTCGTCGTCGCGACACTCGGTGGCATTTACTTGTTAAAAGAAGAAAAGACGTCGAAAGAACGTGTCTTCGTCTTTATGGGGATCGGTCTGATCGTGGTCGCTGGATTCATGCTCGGGCTCGCCAAGAGCTAAAAAAACGACGGGCATGGGGCCCGTCGTTGTCAGCTTGTCCACGTCTGGTCGATGAACTCGTCACGGCCAGATTGTTTCCGGTCCGCTTTATAGTGGGCCGGATTTTTTTTATGATAATCTTGATGATAGTCTTCGGCCGGGTAAAAGACGTCAGCCGGTAAGATTTTCGTCACGATCGGTTGTTTGAACTTTCCGCTCGCGGCGAGCGCGTCGCGACTCTGTTCTGCCGCCACGCGTTGCTCTTCCGTATGATAGAAGATGGCGGGCGCGTATTGTTGCCCGCGGTCTTGGAACTGGCCGCCGTCGTCGGTCGGATCAGTCTGAATCCAATACAATTCGAGCAGGCGCTCATATGAGAATTGAGAAGGATCGAACGTGATCTCGACGACCTCGTAGTGACCACTCGTGCCTGTCTTGACGTCTTTATACGTCGGATTGTTAACGTGTCCGCCTGTATAACCGGATACGATTCCTTCGATTCCTGGCTGTTCCTCGAACGGTGTCACCATGCACCAAAAACAACCACCTGCGAATGTAGCTTTTTCCAAAATAAAATCCCCCTCATGTTCATTCCAAAAAAACGCCCATGTCATCGACATGAGCGTTTTGTCATATCGTCCAAGGCGATGCCTTGCTGGAAGTAGCACCTTGCCGAAGTAGGTTGCTGTGAAGTCGTAGAGCCAGGTCTCTCGTTCACTCAAGATATCGATATGTAGTTGGTGACAGCATCATATCATCTGTCTCGTTTAAACGTCAACGATTTGGTGTGCGCCGAAGTTGAAATAGCGTGGCACCAACAATCAAGATAATGAGGGCGATGGACGCAGGGAATGCCCACGGCAAATCATCCCCGAACAATTGTAGAAAGAACAGGGCGAACACGGACAGTAAAACAAGGATGTAAGAGCGGGACATGGCTACCTCCAATAACGTTTCTTCTAGTGTAACAAGTTGCACATCCAATGGCGATAAAAACAAGGAGATTCGATGCATTCAGCGAATACCGAATAACATTGCCTATAAGGAGGGAATTGGATGCAAGACTTATTTGAACTAGACATCGAGACCGCACAGCGCGGATATAAAGAAGGGACGTTCACGGCCCGGGACGTGACGGCCTACTATTTGACACGGATCGCTAGCTTGAACGATAAACTGAAAGCGGTCATCCAAGTGAACCCGGACGCGTTGTTCGAGGCTGAGGCGGCTGACCGTGCCTACCGACGCGGAGACCGGCTGCCACTCCTCGGTATTCCCGTTTTACTCAAGGACAACATCGAGACGGCGGGACTCATGAGGACTACTGCCGGCGCCGTGGCGCTCGAGCATCACTTTGCGGGTCGTGACGCTGAACTCGTCCGTCGCCTCCGTGAGCACGGGGCGGTCATTCTCGGCAAAGCCAATTTATCGGAATGGGCCAATTTTTTGACTGAGGACATGCCGAACGGATGGAGCGGGGTCGGTGGCCAGACGCTCAATCCGTATGGTGACAATCTCGACGTCGGCGGTTCGAGTTCTGGTTCGGCGTCAGCGGTCGCTGCGAACTTGACGATGCTCGCTGTCGGCAGCGAGACGAGCGGGTCGATCATCCACCCGAGCGTCCATAACGGCATCGTCGGCATCAAACCGACGGTCGGGCTCATCAGCCGGAGTGGGATCATCCCGATTTCGCGGTCGCAAGATACGGCCGGTCCGATGGCGCGGACGCTCCGCGACGCGGTGCTCGCACTAGAAGCGATGTGCGGGGAAGACGACTCGGACCCGGCGACGACACATCTACCGGCCGGTCCACCGTACCGGACGTGTCTCGACGAACGTCAAGCCGTCGGCATGCGCGTCGGTTTCGTGAAGGCGGAACTGTCGGATGAAGAACAGACGCTCTATCAAGCGGCGCTGGCGTTACTCAAAGCGAGCGGGGTCGAGCTCGTCGAAGTCGACCTGCCGTCAAACGACGGACTTGACCAAGGCGACGTCCTCTACCATGAGTTCAAGCTCGGGATCGAGGCGTATTTGGCGACGACAGCGCTCCCGTATGAAACGCTCAAGGACTTGATGGACTGGAACAAGCTTCACCCGGAAACGATCCCGCACGGACAAGTTACGTTCGAGAAAGCGAATCAGTTATCAGGGCGTTTGACCGAGTCGAGCTACCTCGAGCGACGCTTAGCCGACGTCCGGCACGCGAAAACTGACGGCCTCGATCGTTTATTGATGGAACAAACGCTTCACGCCCTGGCGTTGCCACACGACTTGAATTACGATATGGCGGCGAAGGCAGGGCACCCGACGGTCACGATCCCATACAAGCTCAAACAGAGCGGGGCACCTTTCGGGCTGTCATTCACGGGTACGAGCTATGCGGAACGAGACCTCATCCGTATCGCCTACGCGTTCGAACGCCACGTGACGCGTCCGATCCCGCCTATGTAAGAACGTTGCACCTGTCGCTCACGTCCGCTACAATGGTACGTATGCGGATTGAAGAAAGGACAGATTACAATGAAATCATCTATATATGGGCTGACATTTGATCAGCTGTCGGACGCTTGCGTATCTTGGGGATACAGTGCCTACCACGCCAGACAAATATGGGACTCGCTTTACATCGACCGTGTCAGACGGCTCGACGAGATCGCGGTTCGTCCCGAAGTTCGCGAACAGCTTGAGGCGAACTATGCGCTGACGACACAAGAACTGTTCGTCAAACAAGAAGCGGGTGACGGCACGGTCAAATTCTTACTTAAACTGCACGACGGGCATTATATCGAAACGGTGCTCATGCGCCATAAGTATGGACGTTCCGTCTGTGTGACGACACAAGTCGGGTGCAACATCGGCTGTAGTTTCTGTGCGAGCGGCCTCTTGAAAAAAACACGCGACTTGACGGCGGGTGAGGTCGTCGAACAAATCATGACCGTTCAACACTATTTAGACGAGGTCGGTGAAGATGACCGCGTCAGCCACATCGTCGTCATGGGAATCGGGGAGCCATTCGATAACTTTGATAACTTGGTCGACTTCCTCCGTGTCGTCAAAGACGAGCGCGGTCTCGCGATCGCTCCTCGTAAAATCAACGTCTCGACGAGTGGGCTCGCCGACAAGATCTACAAGTTCGCCGACCTTGACCTGCGCATCAACTTGGCCCTCTCGCTGCACGCGCCGAACGATGCGCTGCGGACGAGAATCATGAAGATCAACCGGGCGTTCCCGCTCGATAAACTGATGCCGGCGATCCGCTACTACGTCGAGAAGACGAATAAACGGATCACGTTCGAGTACATCTTGCTCTCGAAAGTGAACGATTTGCCGGAACATGCCGAAGAACTCGCGGCGTTGATCGATGACATCAAAGACAAGTCTTACGTCAACTTGATCCCATACAACCCGGTCAACGAGCACATCCAGTACGAACGGAGTACGACCGAGGACATCATGGCGTTTTACGACGTTTTGAAAAAACGGGGCATCAATACGGGCGTGCGTCTCGAGCACGGGACCGATATCGATGCGGCGTGCGGCCAATTACGCAGTAAACAAATGAACGTCGAAGGCGCCAAATAAACGAACGCTCCGAATCGAAACCGATTCGGAGCGTTTTTATCGTGCCCGGGCGTATAATGCGTCAGACGAGAAATATCTTTAAACATTTTTGTGAATGATGAATAGTCCTTACCCCCTCAGGGAATAGTCTTTTGATATCAAAGCAGAGAGTGGAGGCAATTCAATGGAGACAGTAAACGCTACGTTATGGATTCGAGTCAGAAACACGCTCGGGGAAGGGCCTTGCTGGGACGCTGAACTGAAGCGGTTCTACTGGGTCGATATCGAAGGGCACGCGCTCTGGTGGTACGATGAGAAAGAAGATGAATTATCTTCGTTTGATATGGGACAGCAGGTCGGGTTTGTCGTCCCTAAAGTGACCGACGGCGTGATCGTCGGATTGAAGGATGGTATCTATGAGTGGGATGAAACGTCGAAACAACTCGATAAACTCGTCGAACTTGATGACCCGGAAGGTGTCCTTCGCTTCAACGATGGGAAAGCCGACCCGTACGGTCGTGTCTTCGCCGGGACGCTCCACTTAAAAGACGAGTCTGAGCAGGCGACGTTGTTCCGCTTGAACCGCGACGGCACGACCGAGGTCATGTTGAGCGGATTGACGTTATCGAACGGGTTGACGTGGTCACCTGACCATACGTCGTTTTACCATATCGATACGCCGACCGAGACGGTTCGCAAGTTCCCGTTCGATTTGAAAACGGGCACGCTCGGGGAAGGTGAGGTCGTCATTGATTTCAAGAATGAGGACGGGTTCCCGGACGGCATGACGTCGGATGAAGACGGCTTTTTATGGATTGCCCACTTTGCAGGCGGGCGCGTCACGCGGTGGAATCCGGAGACGGGTGAAAAAGTGCTTGAAGTCATCGTCCCGGCGCCGAACGTCACGTCGTGTAGTTTTATCGGGGATGACTTAAAACAATTGGCGATCACGACAGCACGGGAAGGCATGGACGACGAGGCGCTCGCCGCTCATCCGGATGCGGGTTCGGTCTTCAAGATCGATACGGACGTGAAAGGGATGCCACTTTATCGGTTTGGACGTTAAGGAGGGACGGCTATGGTGAAGCGATTGCTCGTGCGAGCGGGAATCGGATTGGCACTAGCGGCGGTGGCTCGGGTCGGGATTCAAAAGTTATTGGACGACCGGGCCCGGAAAGAAGACCATACGTATCTTGAACCAAAGTGGGACGAGACGCCGAGTGTGGATGCCGATAAGGATGATGACGAGGTCGGATTGACGCAACTCGATTCGATTTACCGGGCCGAGTGGCAGGCGAACACGTATCCTCGCTCCGAGGCGGAACGGAAAGCGTTAGAAGAATAACTGGTACGAAGAACATATCCAGAGCTTTTTCTTCGGCCGTCGGGGCCTCAGAAAAAGACAAATGGCCGCTAGATGGCGACCGTTTGCGTTGCTCGTTCGATGGCGCCCCGACTCCTGCAGGAAAGCAAACCAACGGAGACCCAGCAGCGACGTGAGTCGCGATGCGGCTCCGGGATTGCCTGCGGAAAGCGTGGGCGCTGGAAGGACGAGCGATAACAATCATGTTAGTCAACAAGAAAACACGCTCCTTTTGAGCGTGTTTTTTTGTTGACAACGGACGTGATCCCGTTCATTATCTAAAAAGTAATGATTACGATTTAAAGGTGGTATACATCATGAAACGAATTCCGATCACAGTCTTGTCCGGATATTTAGGAAGTGGCAAGACGACGTTGCTCAATCATATGTTGAACAATCGGGATGGTAAAAAATATGCCGTCATCGTCAACGATATGAGCGAGCTGAACATCGATGAGCGATTGATTGACGGAGCAGGTTTTTCACGGACGGACGAGAAGTTGGTGGAGCTGTCTAACGGCTGCATCTGCTGCACGTTGCGAGAAGATTTACTCGAGGCGGTCAGCGAGATTGCGAACGACCGACAGCTCGACGGCATCATCATCGAGTCGTCAGGTATCTCGGAACCGATCCCGGTCGCGCAGACGTTTACATATGCGGATGACGCCTTGGGTATCGACTTGACGAGCCGTGTGTATGTTGACGCGATGGTGACGGTCGTCGACGCATATCGATTTTTAAAAGACTTCAACTCAGGCGAATCGCTGCATGAACGGAAACAGGCTGTCGACACGGGTGACGTCCGGGAAGTCGTCGACTTGCTCGTCGATCAAGTCGAGTTTGCCGACATCATCGTCCTCAACAAGGCGGACCGGGTCACGGAACCGGAACTGCACGAGATCGAAAGTCTGTTGCGCGCGTTAAACCCGGCGGCGCGACTTTTGACAAGTACGTACGGGAACGTATTGTTGTCCGACCTGTTAGACGTGAACTTGTTCGACTTCGACCAGGCGATGCATGCCGCCGGATGGATCCAAGAGCTCGAGACAGACGACCATACCCCTGAAACCGAAGAGTACGGCATCAGTTCGTTCGTCTATCGCCGCCGCCGTCCGTTCCACCCGGAGCGTTTACATGCGTGGATCGAACAGTTCCCGGAAGAAGTCGTCCGGGCGAAAGGTTTTTTATGGATCGCCTCACGGAACGACATCGCTTGCCTGTTCTCCCAAGCGGGGTACGCGTCGACGCTCGAACATGCCGGCCGTTGGCTCGCGACGCTTCCTGACGCGGAACGAAAGCAGATGTTCGCCGCCGAACCAGAGCTTGAGGCCGATTACATCGAGCCGTACGGCGACCGCCAGACGGAGCTCGTCTTGATCGGTCACCGAATGGACCGCGTGCGCGTCGAGCTTGAACTTGACGCCTGTCTACTGTCAGACGAAGAGATGGCGTCAGACTGGACAACGTTACGGGATACGCTTCCAGGAAACGGAATCGCGACGTTTTCATGATTTAACCGTTTACAATTCAGAATCGAACGGCTATACTTTTGCTTGCATGAACAACCGCATACATTGGACTACACTAGGGGTGCTTCGGCTGAGATGTGAGCATGGCTCCAATCCCTTATAACTCGATCCAGGTAATACTGGCGTGAGGAAGTGTGGCACTTTTTCTGATGGATTGATGATTGGATAAGTGGCCGCATTCTCATGGATGCGGCTTTTTTGTGTAACCAAATAAAGGGGGAATCATCATGAATCAACAATGTGGAACGAGCCCGATCGTCGGGTTCCGCTTTACGCTAAGCCCGATGACGTCAGAGTTCATACCGGTCATCAAAGGAGCACTCAAAGAAACTGATTTAAGCAACGTCTGGAGGCACACGGACGATGTGTCGACCGTGATTCGCGGTCGGGCCGAGCACGTGTTTGACGTCGCGAAAGCAGTCTTGTCACACGCAACGAAGACAGGGACCCACGTCTCGATGAGTGGAACGTTCTCGGCCGGATGTCCGGGTGACACAGCCGGGGACAATCTGCTCGACGTATCGAGTGAACCTGTGAACGGGCGGGTAGGTGCGCAATACGTCTCTTCACAGTTCGCGCTCTACCCGCTCGGTGATGATGATTACATGGACATCATCTATGAAGAGATCGATTTCGCGAAAGAACGGGGTGTGTTCAATGACGCGATGCATTATGCCTCAGGAATTCACGGAGACATCGAGCCGGTGTTCGCGTTTTATGAGGCGACGTTCAACCGTGTTCGCGAGAAGTCGAGCCACGTCGTCATGTCGGTCACGTTCAGTGTGAACAGTCCGTCACACGAGGGACGCATCGATGCTTAACTCATGGAAGTTGAAAGAAATCGTCTTGTTGTCGATTTTATCGGTCGTCTTTGCCGTCGTCTATTTGGCGTTCGTCCATGTGGGGAACTTGTGGGCCGGCTTGATCGGGCCGATCGCCTATGAATGGATTTTTGGGATTTGGTTCATCGTCTCGATTATTACCGCCTACATCATTCGAAAGCCAGGCGCCGCCTTTTTGTCGGAAGTGCTCGCAGCGTCGATCGAGATGATGATCGGCAATGCGATCGGTCCGCGCATCATCCTCGTCGGCATCATTCAAGGACTCGGCGCCGAAGCGGCGTTCGCACTAACCGGGTATAAGCGGTATGACTTGTGGGTGCTCATGCTCGCCGGATTCGGTGCGGCAGTGACGAGTTTCGCATATACGTACGTCATGGGAGGTCTCAGCGCGCTCAGTCCGACGTACGTGGCTTTGATGTTCGCACTACGGGCGACGAGCGGGATGCTCATCGCAGGGATCGGCGGGAAGATTTTGAGCGACTTGTTGCTTCGAACGGGTGCGCTAGAAGGGTATGCCGTCACCCGGCAGAGGAAGGCACATGGTTGAGACCGAGCGTCTGGCGTTTCGTTTCCCGGGAGAAGAACGCGACGTATTGACAGATATCACACTTCGTCTTAAGGACGGCAGGACGCTCATCACCGGGGCGAGCGGGTCGGGGAAGTCGACTTTGTTCGCCTTGTTCAATCGGCTCTACCCGGACAACTGTGATGGGATTGTGACGGGGCGATTGCATCTATTCGGTCGGTCCTATGCCACGTATCGGCCTGGCGAGGTGAATCGCCGCGTCGGGACGGTGTTTCAAGACCCGGACAGCCAGTTCGTCATGCAGACGGTAGAGGAAGAGCTGATTTTCACGCTCGAAAACTTTTCGGTCGCCCGAAGCGAGATGATGGACCGTGTCTCAGCGATTTTGCACGAGTTACATTTGTCCGATTATCGCCACCGCACCATCCATGATTTATCAGGGGGCGAGAAGCAGCAAATCGCCGTCGCCTGTGCCTTGATCGGATGTCCGGAATGGCTCTTACTCGACGAGCCGCTCTCACACCTCGACCCGGCGACGGCACGTCGGTTCGTTCGCTGGCTCGACAAGTCCGCACGGAACGTCAATATCGTCGTCATCGAGCATCGTCCGTACATGTGGGGCGACTTCTTTGACCGGCACCTGGAACTCGTGAACGGAAGGATCGCAGGCGATGGATCGTTCGTCGTTCAACCGGATTATACATTTACGCCGATTGAAACGACACGGGGCACAAACACATTATTTCAGATACCGAAAGTGAATCACAAAAAGTTTCAACTTGCAGCGAGCAAAATCGCAGTGGCCCCCGGGGATGTGATCGCCATCCTCGGTCGGAACGGCAGCGGCAAATCGACGTGGCTAAAAAGCCTGGCGCGGCATCACCGTGAAGTCGGGCTCGTCCCGCAATCCCCGGCGCATTTGTTTGTGACGAGTGACGTGTCGCGGGAACTAGCGTATGGACATAACCGTTCAATCGAGGACATGTTGGCACGCCTCGGGCTTGAACGTCTGCGTGACGCCCATCCACTCTCACTCAGTCACGGTCAAAAACGGAGACTCGCCATCGGGGTGATGCTTCTGTCGGGTAAACAACTGCTCGCGTTTGATGAACCGACGGCCGGTCAAGACGAGGCATCACTTCGAGCGCTCCATGCATTGATGGCTGAACGAGTCCGTGCGGGGCAGACGGTCTTGTTCGTAACGCACGATCTCAGTTTCGCCCGTGCCGCGAGCACGTATTATTTGATGAGTGACGGGAACTTGAGTGGGCCGTACGATGCGTCGATTTGGGACGACTCGGACTTATTGCGGGCCCACGGACTGTTGACGGAGGCGTTTTGATGACGTTTCACGAGATGAACCCGACAATCAAGTTCTTGACCGTGACGTGTCTCATGTTCGGTCTCGCCTTCGTGTACAACCCGTGGACTCCGCTCGTCGTCTTCTTCGGCACAATCGCCCTCCAATTCATCTTTTCCGACGTGAGCTGGAAGCGATGGGGACTGTTCATGATCCCATTTTTACTGACCGCGCTCGGGACGCTTTGGACGACGCTCGTCTTCGGCAGAGAGGCGAGCGGGCAAGTCATGTTCTCGCTCTTCGGCAATGATGTCACCGAGGAGAACGTGTTGTTGGCGGCGACACTTTCGCTTCGGGTCCTCGCCTTTACGGTCCTGTCGCTTCTGTTCACGCTGACGACGGACCCGAAGCGGTTCGTCTACAGTCTGATGCAGCAGGCGAGATTGTCTCCGAACATCGCCTATAGCGTCTTCGTCGGCTTTCGCTTTTTCCCGATTTTAAAGATCGAACTGATGCAGCTCTATGAAACGCATGCCTTACGTGGCGTGCGCCTCGACACCCGGATCGATCACGTGCGGCACATCCCGAAACTCCTAATCCCGCTTCTTGCCGGCGCTATCCGTCAAGCCGAGCGGATCGCGTTCTCGATGGAGGCTCGGGGATTTACGGGTGAACATCGTTCCACGTACGAGGTGATTCCGGTCACGCGAAACGATTTTCTGTTGGCGTCACTCTTGTTCACGCTGTTCGGAGTAAGTGTATGGATCGGCGTGCGATAAAAAACAGGACGACTCATTTCGAGTCGTCCTGTTTTGTCTCTTTCAAGATCTTAAATTTCGGTTTGATCGATTCGTTATTGAACGCTTCGAGTACCGTATTTTCATTGGCCATGCGAATTTGTTGCGGTTCGCCTTTTGACGTCGTACCGATACAATACATGCTCGCCTCGTGCTCGGCGAATAACGTCTTGTACAGTGTGGAATGGTGCATGAGGCGCCCAGGCGAACCCCAACCGACGATGATCATGCCGCCGCTCGTCTCGACCTCGTCGAGCGTCTCTTCCACGTAATGAAAGTTCACTTCGTCGAGTTGAGACTCGACGTAGGGTAGGTTGTCATTGATGGCGAGCGTCGGGACGAGACTGATGACGCGCATCTCGCGGATCGGTTTGTCCAAATGGTTCCGCATGAGCATGTAGGCGCGTTGAGTCGTCGTACCAGATAAAAATGCATCGCTCATCCGTGGAGAATAGATGATGACGGCACAAATCACCCCATCGACGACGTCGGTGAATTCATACGTTCGCATGTAACGCTTTGTCTTGTCTTCGTTAAATATCGATTTGACTCGAATCGTCACTTCCTCGATATGCGTGTTCATGTTGTTTCCTCACTTTAACCAAGTAGTGCCGGGTCATGCCCAGCCTGCGAACCAATCGAGATACCGGATCGTATACCGGGCGACCTGCTGCGTCGTCGTCGTCGCGTCACCAGGCAGTAAAGACAGCTCGTCCTGATACTGCTCATAAAAGGACATGACGTCTGACACGTACTGGTCACTCCGGTTGTATTCAAAGATGGCGTTTTGAATCGAGTCGACTGAATCAGTCGTCTGCCCGCCGTGCTCGCTCAAATAGTAAGCGGCGGCATGGGCCGAGTCGACCAAACTATGAGGGTCGGCCTTGCCGTCATCATCCCCGTCTCGGCCTAAGCCGCCGTACTGCTCAATCAGCGTCAAGTCGGTCAAATCGACTTCGTCTTCCGGGACATCACCTTTTTGGTCATCCGTATCGTACTGCCAACCGAGCCACGTCCGCGGCATAAATTGGAACGGTCCGATCGCGCCGACCGAAGAGCGCATCGATGAACTGTGCGAGAAGATCGTCTCGACACGGTGGACGGCGGCGAGTAGCCGCCAATCGACGTCATAGGTGGCCGCGGCTTCCTTGTAGACGTTTTGGTGGACCGCCGGGATACCGTGGTCACCGTAATAGGCCCGGTAGAGGGCGTTGTTCACTTTATCATGTTGACCAAACCAGCCGATTGCGCCGAGGCACAGCACGATCACAAGCATTACGCCGGTCAGTCGCAGCATCATTCGTTTCAAGATTCCGCCTCCTAGCTTTCTAGACAATACCCGAATAGTGTAGCATATAGCTAACAGGAAGGACAGGAGAGGATATAGATGCTTGAACAGGTCGTCTTTACGATTATTCTTGCGTATTTATTGATCGTACAACTATTCAACGCCCGGCTCGTGAAGCCGATGATCGAGGCGCTCGGGAGAACCCGTGTCTATGAAGAGACGATCAAGTCGGCATGGGGGCTGAGCCTGCTCTTACTAGCGCTCGTCTTCTTGTTCCAAGTCCCGCCGGAAGCGGTCGGTCTCGGGTTCGCGCCGCCGGATGGGGACGGGCGCGCCTGGCAGTATTTCTTCTTTTCGACCATAGTCATCTCAGGTCTCATCGCGTTCTATTTGCTCGTCAAGACGTCGGCCGCGTTACGGACAAAGCTTCGGCCGTTTTACGGGCTTGAGATTGAACGATTGCTCCTTCCGCGCACGACCGACGAAGCGAGGGCGTGGGGCGCAGTATCGTTCACGGCCGGGGCGACCGAAGAGTTCATATTCCGCGGCGTCCTCTTGTATACGATTTCTTTATACACGGACGTCCCGGATGCGACGCTCGCCATCATCGGGGGCGGGCTGTTCGGTCTGGCCCATGCGTACCAGGGTCCGAAAGGGGTTGTCACGACGGGCCTTGTCGGTTTCCTGTTCGGCTATTTATATTTGGCGATGGGAATGCTGTGGCCGTTGATCCTCATCCATACGTTGCTCGACTTGATCGCCGGGCCGATTCACGTCACCGACGCAAAAACTGACTGACAGCGTTCTCGTAGGCAGGTTGGTCTTTTAAGATACAATTCGTATGCTCGGCGCCGTGAATGAGTGCGAGCGCGTTCTGGCGGTTGAGTGCGTTCATCTCGACGGACATCCAGGTCGGGACAAAGTCGTCTTTCGTGCCATGGATGAACAGCACCGGTGCAGTGATTGATGCGAGCGCTACTTTCGGTCGGACTTGCCGCATCGTGAACCGGGCCCGACTCCACAAGAAGTAATTGATGCCGGGCAACAACAAGTCACCCGGTAAGCGATGTAGCACGTTCAATTGGTGACGCATGAGTTGCCTCATGTCATCGAACGGGCACTCGGCGATCAAAAAATCCACATCAGTGAGCGGGCCGGCCTGAAGAATCGTCGCGGCGCCCATCGATACGCCGTGGAGCCCGACTTGATCGACCGTCTCATGGTCGCGTAACCACTCGACCCAGTCGACGATGTCATGTTTCTCGTGGTATCCGTACGAGGCGTACACCCCTTCCGACTCTCCGTGTGAGCGCAAGTCGACCGCAAGCAAGTTATAGCCGAGCCGGTGGAACATCGCCAAGTGCGGTGCCATAAAGCTGTGGGAGGCCGTGTAACCGTGGACAAAAACAATCCACTTTTTATGATTATTGTTCCGATAGACCCGGCCATACAGACGGTAGCCGTCACGGGAACGGAGGGAGACGTGCTCGAACGGCACGTCGTGATAAAAGGATTGATCTTCTTTCGTATAGGGTGCTAAGAGCATCTCGGGCGTCTTACGTTTTCCGCGAGTCATCCGCTTGAACGCGTAATAACTGACGGCGTAATAGCCTGTGAACAAAGTCGCGAGACCGTACTTCCATTTTTTCTGCATATAAAACCGCTCCCTTCTCCATTATTGTACCCGAAACGAATCGTTTCGTTCACGTTCGAGTTACTAATGTCCGAGCATATGTGACCGAATTGTCTATGGAAGTGTGAACAAGGATATTTGCCCCGTGAGTCGTTTGACATTATGCTGAAACGGCAGAAAAGAAGGAGGCGGATGAACGTGACGCGTGAAGCGATGTATCGGATGATTCAAGCTTGTTTAATGGGGCGGACGGATTACGTGACCGAAGAGGGGATCAGCATCTATCAGCGGGGGACGCACGAGACCACACATTTGTCGCCTGTACTCGATGCGTTGATCGAATGTTACTTGACCGGGACAACTCGCAGCATTCATCTGTCGCTACATACGCTCGCGATAACCGCGGGCGTCAAACCAGATGAGGCGATGCGGGCGCTCCTGGCGTTATCCGACGTCTTCCTCGTCTCACACCATATCGAAGAGAGGCTTCTGAAGATTCAACAGATTGACATCGATGTGATGCGGACGTTATCCGTTCATATCACGTTCAGCGCCTGGTTGTCCTATCATCTCGACCTCATCCGTCATCCGGAAAGGCATCGGGTCGGTTGATGAAAACTTCAACACGCTGCCATAGATACTGAAAGAAGAGGAGCGTCATCCCCTCCGGGTCGGCGCTCCTCTTCTCATAATCAGTTAAAGTTCTATAGTCTCCTCAATCAGAAGCGGGGTGTCCCGATGCTAGCGCCCCCGATTAAGCGAGTAGTGTGCAAGCATGCGACATACATGTTACAGCGTTTCGAGCTGACCGTCTCGTAAACGGAGAACTCGGTCGCACACATCAAGCATGCGCTCATCGTGGGTGATGACGATCACTCGTTTGTTCCGTTCATGCGCCGCTGCGGCGAGACGCTCCATAACGAGGCGGCCATTCGTATAATCGAGACTTGCTGTTGGTTCATCAGCCAACAGGAGTTTTGGGTCATTGATGAGCGCGCGGGCCACAGCGACCCGTTGCCGTTCGCCGCCGGAGAGGCGATTCGGCAACTCGTTCAATCGATGGCCGAGTCCGAAATCTGTCAACAGCTGTTTCGCGTCGCCGTCTGTGTCACTTTCCGCCTGAATGAGTGCAAGTTGTTCAATGACCGTCAAATACGGGACGAGGTGGGCGTCTTGAAAGACGAACCCGATCTCATTGAGGCGTAACTTCCGTCTCGCTTCTTCGTCTAGTGTAAATACATCGACCGTATCGAGATAGAGTGTCCCGGCATCCGGCTGTTTCAATAACCCGAGAATTTGCAGGAGCGTACTCTTCCCGCTACCGCTCGGTCCGACGATCCCGATGCACTCACCAGGAGAGACGGTCAAGTCGATCCCAGACAAAATCGGTTGTTCATATGCGTGATAAATGCCAGTCAGTTTCATGTCATTCGACCTCCTAAGGCGTCAGCTGCGTCGAGCCGGCGTAGTGTTTGTAGTGGCAAGATCGTCCCAAGGAGCGAGATGAGGACGAAGAGTGCGCTAAAGAGCATCACGTTCGCAAGCTCAAATTGAAATGGAATCGCTTCTGGGACGATACGTGTCGACAGCCATGTGATCAGTGACGCGACGCCGCTCGCGAAGACGACGGTGACGAACACTTGGCTGACGAGCGCTGTGCCGATCGAACGTGTCCGAATGCCGATTGCTTTTAAAATCCCGAGCTCTGGCAACTTTTGTAGCGTCACCATATAGAAGAATGCTGTCAAGATGAATGCGCCGATTACTAATAGAAAACCGCGCATCATATCGAACGTGCCTTGTTCGGCCGAATAGCCAGGAACGGACTCGATGATTTCTTGTTTCGTGTACGCGGAGAGGGACGTGTCGCCTTCTCCAAGTAAAGCAGACACGTAAGTCGGACCACCGGCCGCCTGTTGATAGGCGGCCCATGTCTCCATCGTCGTCCAGACGACCGGGGCGTGGCTGAACCGTCCATCCGTCACGCCGGCGATGGTGAAGCGATACCCACTCGTGAAATCTTCGACCGTATCTCCAACGACAAATGTCTCAAGAAAACTCGGGTCGACGAGCACTTCCCCGACTTCGAGGTCGAGTGACGGTCCAATCGACGAATCGGCCGGCAAGGCGAAAACGGTCGCATCGACTTTCGTCTCGTTCACGAACGTGAGCGGTTTGACTGCAAGGGGTGTCAAACCGTCCGTTGGCGCTTGTTCGATGAACGATCGCGTCAATTGACCTTCCGCGTCAGCGGACAAGTGAAACGTGTCTGTATCAAGTTCACGTACGGTCGCACCGTTATCGTAAGCGAGCCCATCGGCGAGTCCGGTGATCAGCGTCGTCAACAAGACGATGAGCAGCGTGATCACAAAAATGAGCGAGAACCTCCGTTTTTGACGCCACATTTCTTTCAGTCCTAACTCCATAAAAAAACCTCCTTCATGTCGATGAAGGAAGCATAGCTGACGAACATGAACGGAATATGAACAAACCTACAAGCGAACGATAAAGACGCTGCCACGCCCGAGCTCTGAAGTGACGAGGAGCTCCCCGCCGTGCAAGCGGACGATGTCATTCGCGATCGCGAGCCCGAGTCCGGTGCCGCGACTCGTCCGGGACAGATCGGCTTTATAGAAGCGTTCGAACAAGCGAACCTTTGTCGCATCGTCCATACCGACACCTTCGTCTTGGATCGAGACGGTCGGACGTGTCTCCTCGTAGGCCCGGATCGTGATCATCCCGCCCTCATGTGAGGCATGAATCGCATTGGACAACAAGTTGGACCAAACTTGCGACAACAAGACGGGGTCGCCCGTGACGACGAGCGACGCATCGAGATCCGTCGTGACAGCGACTCCTTTTTGATCGAGTTCGAACGCGTGCATGCGAATCACGTCTTCGATGGAGCGGCCAATCGCGACCTCGGTCTGGAGAGACACGTTGGCCTCATCTAGACGGGCGAGCATCAACAGCTGTTTGGTCAACCCTGACAGACGTTCCGTCTCATTCCGGATGATCGTCGCATATTCTTTCGCCTCGCCTGTCGACTGATCGGCCAGAATACTCGCGTAGCCTGTGAGCGAAGTGAGCGGTGATTGGAATTCGTGCGATACGTTCGAGACGAACCGTCGCCGTTCACCTTCTGACTTTTCGAGTGAATCGACCATGAGGGCGAAACGACGTGCGAGCGTACCGATCTCATCATGACGATTGAGCGGGAGCGAGCTCGGGCGCTCTCCGGAGGCGACAGAGCTCGTCGCAGCCGTGAGGATCTTAAGCGGCCGGACGAGCAGCGTGGTCGCCAAGGCGATCAAGATGAAAGCCGAAGCGGTCAGAACGGCGAAAAATAGTCCGACGAACAGATGAAGCTCACGAATTTGGGCACTCAAGTCCGGACGTAGGAAGACGGCATCATCCCCGTCAGCCCCTGCGACGTTGAAGCCGTACGTATTGATGACCTCGTTATCGAACAGACCGAGCAAAAACAAGTGGAACGGGTAATCGCGCATCCCTTCATAGGCGATGCCCGAGCGGACCGCATCGATCGTTTCGTCATCGATCGTCTCGTCTCGGAACGTTCCACCGTAACGCATGATGCGATCGTCAGGTTTGACGACGAACAGTTGGTAGCCGCTTTGAGCGAGCAACGAATAAAATGCGGTCTCGTCCTGATCGGTATGATTGTCAAAGTAGCCGCGCGCGGAACTTGCCATCTGTTCAGTCTTCGCGCTGTACGATGGCTGCCACCACGTGTAATAGGCGACGTTACTGACGAGCAGGGCGATGGCACCCGACAAGAGTAAAATCATGAACACGGTCACGACGATTCGCGAATAGAGCGATCTCATGGCTTCACCTCGAGCGTGTAGCCGATGCCCCGGACGGTTCGGATCATGACGGTCTCATCAGGTAGGCGGCTACGGAGCCGTTTGATGTGGACGTCGATCGTCCGGTCGTCGCCGTCAAACTCTAACCCCCACACGTTCTCGATCAGCTCGTCGCGACTGAACACGCGTCCCGGAAAGGCAGCGAGCTGGTACAACAGCTCAAATTCGCGTTTTGGCAGGTGAATCGTCTCTTGATTGAAGGTGAGGCGACATTCCCGGAGATTTAACGTGAGCGGCCCGGCCTTGATCAATGAGGCGGCGACTTTTTCATACCGTTTGGCCACGGCTTGAAGCCGGAATAATAGTTCTTCCGGAATGAACGGTTTTGTCATGTAGTCATCGGCGCCATGCTCGAACCCGCTCCGTTTGTCTTCCCATTCCCCGAGCGCCGTCAGCAAGATGACGGGGATGTCCACGAGCTCCTTCAAGCGATGACACAACTGTCGCCCGTCCATCCCGGGCAACATGATGTCGATGACGGCGGCGTCGGCCGGGTTCGATAAAAACAATTGCTCGGCCGCGTGTCCGTCCATGGCGACCGACACGTGATGTCCGGCCTGCCGCAGCGTCCCTTCAATGAGGCGCAAGATGGCCGGGTCGTCTTCTACGATCAATACGTGCATATCCCTCTTCCTTTCCATATGGCGACCACGGTGAAAACAGGTGACCTCGGGTAATCCGAAGCCACCTGTCAAGACACGGTCACGTCGGTTTCGTCAACTCGGCGTGAAGTGATCGCAGCGCCCGTAAAAAGGCGTCTTTAAAGTATTTGTCTTCTTTGACTTCTAGCGTCTCGACGGCGGCCGCGTCACCGGCGCTTGCTTTGACGAGCAAGTTGACGACCGTATTCCAGCGTTTCACATGTTCAGGTCGAGGATGGTTCAACGCTTGGGTCAGTGTGAACCAATACGGCTGGTCGCGTCGTTGTAGCGTGGCGATCATTTGTTTGGCCGTCTTCGCTTCGTCTTCGGTCGGCAGGGTGGCCGTATCGAACCAGCCGAGCAGTCCCGCGCTCATCGCCTCGAACTGGACCAACATGTCGGCGTCAATCGGTTCGCGCCCGAACTCGGAAATATTGACGAAAACGAGCCGGTCTTTGCGGTCGAGATGGGTGATCCAGCCTTTGACGGATTTAAGCTTGTCTTTTTCTTTCGACTGGGCTTTGATCGTGTACCCGTTCAATTTCCCGATATAGATGCGGAATTGCCCGCGGTCGAGTTGTTTGTCGACTTTGAATTCGACATCTTGTCCGATCGTGAACGGCGAGTTTTGCTTGTTTAACGTCTCACCTTTCTTCAATTCCGGACGTCTGACGATATAACGGAGCGCTTCCTGCTCGGTCCGGTCGTCGAGCGTCCATAGGTTATGAGGCGTAACATTTTTAAAGCGATGGCGGCGTACGAAAATGTACTGGTCGAGCGCCTCGACGGCGTCCGCGGCAGGAAGTTTTCCGGACAAGTAGTCGTCTGCGATGTCGCGAAGTGTCAGCGATTCGAGCCGGTCGATATGTCCGGCGTAAGGGACGCTCCCGGCGACAAACAGGGCGGTGGCGATCAATTCGCTTTCACGAGGGGTCAAAGGGCGTTTGGCCATAGTGCACTTCCTCTCTTGATTCATATCCTTAGTATAACAAAAACAGATTTCATCATGTTGTGCGAATCGAGCCGTTGGAAAATTTGTACAGGTATACAGGATTTCGGCATTTTATTCCGAATAGTTGTTAACATAGACGGATCAGTGGAGATTGAGATGAGGTGAAGAGATGAAGCTATCGATTGAGTCTGGGGATTATGTCGTGTTGATCGAGATCAATAAAGAAGTGTTGAAATGTACGTCGCTTGAACAAGCTGATTATGCGGACCGGGATCGCTATGAATTGGTCGGACGGATGAGTGAACGGCTCCCGGCTGAAGTGATCGTCCCTTCGATCATCGACTATATCCGCTTTGGAAGTGGCTATATCGGTGACAATATCGTCTGGAATAAAGAGACGGAGTCATTCTTCTGTCAACAGTTCGAAACGATTGACGGTTCGCCGCTCGGTGAAGATTTAGAAGGTTTTACACCGGACCCTTACCGGACGGAGTTGGCCCGGTATTATACGTACTTGACGATCGGTAAAATTATCGATTTTGAGATGGAACATCCTGATGAGCCGGACTACTGGTAAACCGTCAGAAAAATGTCACAACCTTTTTTTAAGAAAAAAGGGAAATCCGTCGTGAAATTTGAGATAATGGGTAAATCTTAGGAAGTTTGGAATGGAGCGTAAGGCGATGAAAAAAATTCTTCTACTGACGGCTTTGACGTTACTCGTGCCTTCGACTGCCGGGGCGTCTAAGCCGGTGTTGTTAGAGAAGCATGGGTACGTTGTGACAGAGCCGCGGGTCGGTAACCAATATTACATCAAGCAGACCGGTACCGATTTAGCGTGGAACACGACCCGTGGGGCGTCAGACATTGTCGTCGCCTTGATCGATTCATCTGCAGACCGGAGCCATAAAGAGCTCTATAACGTACCACGAGTCGTCAATTCGATTAAAGGGCCATACAGTGTCGACTATCACGGCACGCACACGGCCGGAATCATGTCGGGACTGCACAATAAATTTGGGATGGCCGGTCTCGCACCGAACGTCCGCTATCATTTCTATAACGTCTTCTACGGGAAGAACTCAGAGTTCACGGATTCGTGGACGGTCGCCAAAGCCGTCGACACGGCCGTTGCCAAAGGTGCGAACATCATCAATTTGTCACTCGGGGGACAGGATTACGATAAAGTGCTCGCCGACTCGATCCGCCGGGCCCGGGCGAAAGGTGTCGTCATCGTCGCCTCGTCTGGAAATGACGGCGCGAAGACTTCTTTCCCCGCCAATATGAAAGAAGTCATCGCCGTCGGAGCGGTCGATGCGAATCGCCGTGTCGCCTCGTTTAGCAACATGGATAGCCAAGTGAAAATCGTCGCACCGGGCGTGAACATTTTATCGCTCGGCGTCAAGAACAGTTTTATCTACATGGATGGGACATCGATGGCGGCGCCGATGGTCTCGTCTGGGCTTGCGCTCGTCAAGTCGGTCAATCCGTATTTGACACCGGCTGAGATCGAAGGACTGCTTCAAAAAATGCCTCGCGTCAGCGGGAAGACGTACACCGAACTGAACACGAAGCGGTTGCTTGACGCGACGCCGCGTCCGGTCACGATCACGTCACCAGCGACGCTACGGAACCGTTATGTGACGGAGGCGAAGCTGGCTCTTTCGAACAAACCGAACTTGAAGACGTCTTATTACCTCTATCAGGGAACGCGCAAAGTGAAGACGTTGACCGCAAACAATCCGGCTTTTACCATGTTCGCCGGTGGGGACTGGCTCCCGAGCGGGCAGTACCGTCTAACCGCGGTCGTGACGGACGGGAAA
Organism: Exiguobacterium sp. SH1S1; assembly: GCF_004337245.1. NCBI lineage: Bacteria > Bacillati > Bacillota > Bacilli > Caryophanales > Exiguobacterium > Exiguobacterium sp. SH1S1. Next base: position 36,305 of record NZ_SJUZ01000001.1, on the reverse strand, counting down.
TTTAAACGTTCAGCCAGTCGTTCGTTCACGTACGTGAACCCGGTCAAACCGTCCGTGGCGATCAAAGTGGCCGATGCGCAGACGTTCGAACTGACGACGACGCGCAAAGGGACCGTCACCGTGCTCGATAAAGACAATCAAGTCGTCTATGAGGCACTGCATATACCGGGAACGTTTCCGGTCCGTAAAAGTACCGCCGAAGGCCTTACCGTCCTCTTGAAACCGACCGACATCTCCGAAAAAGTCGTCTCGACGAAGTATGCCCCGGCATTACCTGTCGTCGAAGAAACGACGGACACGACTGAAGCAATATAAAAAACGCCCGCATCTCCGACAGACGAGTCGAGAGATGCGGGCGTTTTTAATTTGTTAATCGATTGTGATAGCTTCACCGCTCCAGCGGATATTCGCTTCTAAGACGTTGCCGTTGTCGTCGATGTGTTCAAAACTTAGCTTCCCGTCGATGATGATTTCACATAGACCGACGCGAACGGCGTCGCTCCAAACGCGTCGCGTCTGTTTCGACGCGTCGAATAAAGGAATCGATTCAGGAAAACGTTCCTGTAAATGGGCCAAGTTATGGTGATCGAAGTGATAAGCGCGTTTAGACAATTCATTCGGTCCTTTAATGTCAAACGGCTCAAATCCTCGGACGAGTCGATTTTTACGGTAGAAGGCGAATACGCCGTTGTTCGGGTGGAGCGCTTTAATGTCATCGATCTCGATCACATAGGTCAGTCGTTGGATCCAACCTTTCTTTGCATCTTGACGCATCAAAATCCCTCCTTGTTCAATGGAACACGCCTTATTTTAGCGCTGACGCCAATGAAAATCAAGTTCGGCTTCTTAGTTGTCATCTTTGGCAATATCCGCTACAATGGTTAAGTGACTATGAAGTCTGGACAATCGCGGGACGCAAGTCTTGAGGAAAGTCCATGCTCGCACAGCCTGTGATGGCTGTAGTGATCGTGCTACACGAAAAGATAAGTGTAGGCAACGCAAGTTGACGGCAGAAGAAGCACCTAAGTCCTCGGATACGGTGCAAGCTTCTTGAAAGTGCCACAGTGACGGAGTCTGTTCGGAAACGTTCAGAGTGGAACGAGGTAAACCCCACGAGCGAGAAACCCAAACTATGGTAGGGGAACTTCCTGACTGGAATCGAACGGGACGGAAGGCGCCAAGCGGCGCAGATAGATGATTGTCACTCCATCGTGCCAGGGAAACCGCTATGAGCACCGGAGTACAGAACATGGCTTACAGGGCAGCATAGTCTCAACTTACATTGACAAGGAGTTCAAGCAATCTTACTTGAGCTCCTTTTTACTTGACCATTTTACGCTTAACAATTACGAATTAGGAAAGTAGGGATCATATGGCAAAACGAAAACTGATCGCAACTGCAGCGATGGGCATCGAAGCGCTCGTCGCTAAAGAAGTACGTGACCTCGGTTACACGTGTGAAATCGAGAATGGACGCGTCTACATCGACGCCGAGATGGAGGATATTCCCCGTTTGAACATTTGGCTCAGAACGGCCGACCGCGTCAAACTCGTCGTCGCCGAGTTCAAGGCGACGACGTTCACGGAACTATTCGACGGTGTCGTCGACTTGCCTTGGACGGAGCTGATGCCGTGGGACGCCCATTTCACCGTCGACGGACGTTCGGTCAAGTCGCAACTGTTCTCGATCCGCGACTGCCAAAAAATCACCGAGAAAGCGATTGTCGATGCGATGCAACGCGGCTACAACAAACCGGATGAATGGCTTCCGAAGACGGGTGCGATCTATCCAATTGAAGTCGCACTCTTGAAAGACGTGGCGACGATCACGATCGACACGTCGGGTGACGCGCTCCATCGTCGCGGCTACCGCGAGCTCCATTCGCAGGCACCGCTCAAAGAGACGATGGCCGCAGCGATGATCAAACTGACGAACTGGAAGCCGGACATGCCGTTCTATGATGTGTTCACAGGCTCTGGTACGCTCGCGATCGAGGCCGCACTCATCGGTCGCAATATCGCACCGGGATTAAACCGTGAATTCTGTTCGCAAGATTGGCCATGTGTACCGAAGAAAGCTTGGTACGAGGCAATCAATGAAGCGAACGAAAAAGCCGAGTGGGACAAGCCGCTCAAGATTTACGGCATCGACCTCGACCCGCGCATGGTCAAACTCGCCAAAGACAACGCCGACCTCGCCGACGTCCGTGACGCGATCACGTTCGTCCACACCGATGCGGCGGCGCTCAAGCCGACCGAGGATTACGGGATCATCATCGGAAACCCGCCTTACGGTGAGCGGTTGCAGACGGAAGACGAGATTATCGAGCTGTACGAGCGGATCGGGCAGCAATATGCCAAATATCCGGGTTATAGCGTCTATATGTTGACGAGTTACGAAGACTTCGAGAAAGCCTACGGCCGCCCGGCGACGAAGCGCCGCAAGCTGTATAACGGGAATATCGAGACGCAGTACTACCAGTTCTTCGGCAAACGTCCGCCGAGACGTTCAGTCGAGACGACTTCAGAAGGTAAGTAAGTCGTCATTGCTCGTAGATACAAAGAAACGCTTCTAGAGCGACTTCAGACCGTAGACACATGTCTATGGTCTTTTTTCTGTTCGGACGACAAAAATGCTTCTTATTCTTTAGAAAACGTTAAATAGGCGCCTAGCAATGTCAATCCGAGAAGTAAAAACAAAAACCAAGGCGAGATGTTTCCACCCCATGCAAGCGATCCTTCTTGTGTTGCTACGTAAGATGCAGCCTGTAAGACAGAATCAGCTAATTCATTCAATTGAAAGATTAACATGCCAAACAAAATTGTTTGCGTAATGATCAGCAAACCCACCAAGCGTTTCATATTTGAACCTCCTAAACTATATGTATACCGTACTGACAGCAATAACTCCTAATAAGGCGGGGTTAAAAATTTGAAAATTTGTGTTCCATCCCGATTCACCATCATTCAAGAGAAACGTGAAACATTCGACTGCATATCTTATTCAACAAAAAGAAACGCTCTTCCTTTAACTAGAAAGAGCGTCGTCACGTATAGTGTGAAATCGGCGTTAAAAAAGTTGACTCACGCGGGGAGGTTACGTGTTATTCGCCGACCATTCCATCCCCGTCATTATCCCGCATATGCGGGTAGAGCCAGTGGTCGCTCGTGATCGGCATGCTGAAGCCGGCGTCTTTCGCTTCCTGGATCGTCACTTGCCCGTTCCCGTTCGCATCGACGCTTGATACGTCGCCAACCGGCTCTGCAGCGGGAGCGGGAGTAGCCTCCGGTTCTGGTTCACTCTCGGTCAGACCGAGGCCGGCATTGACCTCGTCCGGGTTCACATTATCAAACTTGTCGACGATGACATTACCTTTCAACGTGTATGTGTATTGATAGCTCGACGGGATTTGCGTCTCGGTATCCGGATACGTGATGATGGCCTCGAAATCGGTCGCCCCGCCCGCACTACGGATCACACTTTCCATATAAGCCTGGTCCCCGTGACGATTGAGCGTGCTGTCTTGCGGGGTGATATTGAAGGCGTTAGAGACGCCCCCAAGTGAATCGGCGATGACATGTCCTTCATCTAAAGATTGATGTTCAACGCCGGGGACTTTCGCCTCGTCCCAGTAGTAGCGTCCTGACGAGGTGACGTCCTCGCTCTCATCATCTTGTAGGATGATCTCGTCAGCTGTTACTTTCACGAGTTGCCCATGATCGTTCGTGAACGCCCAATATTCACGGTCTCCGAAACCGACGTCGACGACAACATTCGCCTCGCGATGTCCGGATAAATCACCACCGTCGACTTCGACACGTTCATAACCAGAGAAGCGATCGCTAGTCGGTTGTTGTTCCTCCGCTTCCGTCTCGACAGCGGGTTCTTCTTGTGAATCGGTCACTTCAACGGATTCCGCTTGAGACTCAGCCACATCGGACGATTCTTCTTGCGAATCGGTCACTTCAATCGTATCATCGATAGGAGACGTCTCTTCTTCGGTGCTACATCCGGCCAGTAGAAACATCGCAAGCGGTAAGGCTAAATAAGTAAATCGTGCTTTCATTAAAAAACTCCTTTAATCACTTGGTACATACTTGTTCATTCTAGGAATCTTTGAATGATTATACAAGGCTTATGATTGGAAATTGTAGGATTTCTGAATATATATAACATGAACGATTTGACTAGGTGTACTTGAAGCGTTTCAATCGTTCAGTTACAGGTAATACATACGTATACATAGTGGAGAGGAGACGTCTCATGCAACTATACACGATTGAATATGCGTTTCAAGACAAGGAGCAGACGACACGAACGTGTGAAGTCGAGCTTGATCGAACGCCGGACTTGAACGATAACGAGCAACTCGCTGATCTTTATCAAATCGTATCGGACGCCATTCGTAAGCCGATCACAAGTTTTGAAATTTTAGCGGTCCATTAAATGAACCATCGACCCCGGGCCGACGCTTTGGGGTTTTGTTCAGTCAATCGAAAGAGGAGTGATGTTGAAATGAAATTAGTCGTTGTTGGTTTAGGTGATGTTGCCAAGAAAGCGTACTTACCGGTCTATGCCGGGCTAGACGGGATAGACGTTTATCTTGTCTCGCGGGATCAGGGGAAAGCGGAACAACTCGTCCGTCAATATCGATTCAGCGGTCACTTCAGAGCGCTTGAGGACGTCCCGCTCGGTGAGATGGATGCGGTGTTGATCCATTCGACGACGTCAGCGCATGCCGGACAAGCCGAGTACGCCCTTCGGCAAGGCGTCCACGTCTTCATTGATAAACCGGTCACGTTCACGCTCGAGGAGACCGAACGTCTCGTCCGGCTCGCAGACGAGCACGAGGTCGAACTCGTCACTGGCTTCAACCGTCGTTTTGCGACGGCGACGGCGGCGCTCAAAGAAGTCGAGAGCCCGAACCTCGTCTTGATCCAAAAGAATCGTACATATCAGCCGGCGACGCTGCGTGAGTTCATCATCGAGGACTTCGTCCACGTCGTCGATACGCTCCGTTACTTGACCGGTCTCAATCCCGTCGAGGACTTGTCTGTTCGGACGCGTTATGAAGGGGATACGCTCAAACAGCTCCAGATCAATTTCACGGCCGGCGGCGTCGAGGCGGTCGGCATCATGAACCGGGACAACGGCTGCACCGAAGAAGTGATGGAAGTGATGTCACCGGGTCTAAAACGCGTCTCTCGAGACGTCGAGCGCGTCTACGACTATACGCCCGACGGCATGCTCGAGCGCGCCTTGAGCCCGTGGGAGTCGAATTTGACACGGCGCGGCTTTACGACGATGATCGACGCGTTTCTCAAACTGTTGAACGGGGAGCCGAACGGTTGTGTTCGCGCCGAGGACAGCTTGACGACCCATGCCCTTTGTGAACAAATACTAGACGCGGCAACGCGGTGACGGAATCGTTTCTGGCGGGGCTAGACCGGGTAAGAACTCCATAAAAGGAGGGGATGCGCAGTGGATGTCCGCGAATTGGTCATGCAAGCAAACGACCTGTTATGGACGTACGTTCTTATTTTCGTATTGATTGCCGGTGGGATCTACTTCACGATCCGGATGGGATTCGTGCAGTTTAGAATGTTGCCGGAAATGTTCAAGTTATTGTTCGTCAAAGGAATCAAACACGAGAAAGGGCAAGTGTCTTCGTTCCAGGCGTTCGCCATCGGGACGGCGGCACGGGTCGGCACCGGGAATATCGCCGGTGTCTCGACCGCGATCGCGCTCGGGGGACCTGGGGCCGTGTTTTGGATGTGGCTCATCGCCTTGATCGGCTCGGCCTCGGCTTTCGTCGAGAGCACGCTCGCCCAAGTGTACAAAGTGCATGACGGCAAGGCGTGGCGCGGCGGACCGGCCTATTACATCGAGCGGGCGCTCGGTCAACGTTGGCTCGGGATCGTCTTTGCGATCCTCATCACGTTCGCGTTTGGCTTTGCCTTTAACTCCGTGCAAGCGAACACGATTGCGCTTTCTGTCAATAACGTCTTCGCCATCGATACGGTCTGGGTTGGTGTTATTTTGGCCGTTGCGACGGGGATCGTCATCTTCGGCGGGATCCGGTCGATCTCGACGTTGTCCGGGATCATCGTCCCGATCATGGCAGGTGGGTATATCTTGCTCGCGCTCTGGGTCGTGCTGACGAATCTCGACGTCGTTCCGGCCGTGTTCTCGGCCATCTTCTCAGAAGGTGTGCTAGGCTTCCAAGAATTGTTCGGCGGGGCCGTCGGAGCGATGGTGCTTCAAGGTATACGGCGCGGCTTGTTCTCGAACGAGGCGGGGATGGGGTCGGCGCCGAACGCCGCCGCGACCGCTGAGGTCAGCCACCCGGTGAAGCAAGGGTTGATCCAATCGCTCAGTGTCTTCGTCGATACGCTGTTCATCTGTACGGCGACCGCGATGATCGTCTTGATCTCCGGTGTTCCTGGTTCTGAAGACTTCCAAGGTATCGAGCTCGCGCAAGAGGCGCTGTTGACGGAGATCGGACCGGTCGCGACGACGCTCATGACGATCGCCATCCTGCTGTTCGCCTTCAGCTCGATTTTAGCGAACTATTACTATGGAGAGACGAACATCGAGTTCATCTCGGAACGGAAAGTGTATGTTGTCATCTATCGTATCGCCGTGCTAGGGATGATCATGTTCGGCTCGGTCCGCTCGGCCGGACTCGTCTGGTCGATCGCCGACATCTTCATGGGATTGATGGCGCTCGTCAACATGTACGCCATCTTCCGTCTCAGCAAAGTCGCCAAACTGTTGCTCGACGATTACGTCGCCCAAAAACGGTCCGGACGGGATCCGGTGTTCTCGCGCGATGACGTCGATCTGCCGGGCAAGGAACATCTCGAGGCGTGGGAATCGAAACGAGAACACATCAGTTAAGGACGAGGCAAGAATAGGCAACGACTGTCGTATTCTTGCCTTTCAAGCAACATTATTATTATTTCAAATACCGCATCTATATTAAATAAATTAAGAAAAGAGTAGACAGCATGATACAGACGTTTAAAGTTTTATTCAAGCGCTTTTTTGCCGAACGTTTTTTCGATCAAGCCGCGATGTTGGCTTATTATTTCATCTTGTCGACGTTTCCGTTCTTATTGTTCGTCCTCGGCATTGTTGGATGGCTCCCGTTCACGAGCGGGGACGTCATCTCGGCGCTGTCTCTCGTCATGCCGGAAGCGAGCTACCGACTGCTAGAAGGGAACATCGAGGCGATATTTGATGACTCGAGGCTGCGTCTGGCGTCGCTCAGCATTTTGCCGGCGCTATGGATTTCGTCAATGGCGGTCCAGTCGCTCGTCCGGTCATTGAATGATGCGTATCGGCTCATCCGGAACAAGTCGTTCTTAAGAGGGGCTCTCCAGGACATCGCCGTCACGCTGGCACTCATGTTCGTTCTGCCGTTCTCATTGGTCATCCCTGTGGCCGAGACCGCGCTGCGCGAACTGTCGACGCGGATCATTTTTGTCGACGACATCGTCGCGGGATATGCACAAATATGGTTTTACTTCCGCTGGGTCGTCGGGACGCTCGTCATGTTTGGTGTCTTCCTGCTCGTCTACAAATGGCTGCCGAGCCATCGCGGGACGTTCCGTGACAGTTGGGCCGGGGCAACACTCGCTACTATCGGCATATTGACAGTTTCCAACGTCTTCAGCTACTATTCTCAATATGCCAACTACGAACAGTTTTACGGTCAGCTCGGTGCGTTTATTATCTTGTTGGTTTGGTTTTATTTGGCGGCTTCCGTCATCCTCCTTGGAGGGCTATTGAACGCGACGCTCATTGAACGAAAAGAAATTTCCGATTGACCTGCAAATGCTTGTTATCATTCAACGATTGAGGGAATGATACCGTTAAGACACATCTTTTAATCGGAGGTGGGAAACATGGATATGCAACGGCTCGTACACAATCGTCGTTTCATCGATCAAACATTGTTTTACCTCGCCTTACAATTATGGAAGTGGGTCATGTTATTACCGGTACTCTTTTATTTGGATATCTCAATGAGCACCGCTCCATTTTCGCAATACTTGATGGTCAGCCTCCTGCTGTACGTCACGTTTCGTGTCATCCAATACGTGGTCGCCAGCCGGGCTTCCTTGATGGAGCTGTTAGAATTCGGCTATGCGGTCTTGTCGCTCGTGCTCGTCCTGTTTTTACTGATCGAGCTCTCCGCTTCTCCTGGTGCCATCGCTTTGATCGTCGGAGTGTTCTTGGTCCACCCGTCGTTGGCACTGCACCACTATCGTGACTTCACGGAACGGAAGTGGTTGAACAAGCAGTTCCAGCTGTTCAGCCCGATGCTACGGGAAGGGGAGGTCCCCGTGCACGTGCTCGTCTTGACCGAAGATGAGATCGTGATCACGGCCGAGAGCGGCAAGGAGTTCACGTATCGACATATTTACTGGGGTGGCTTCTATTTCGAAAACGTCTCATGAAGGTGGTAAGGTGATTGAATAATATAATTGTTATCGTGTTTTGGGTTGTCACGTTCGTCGCTTTTTTTAAAGGGGCTTACGACATGTGGCGGGAGTATCGTGCCACGAAACAGAAATCGGTGCTCTACTTCCTGCTCGTCTTGATCCTCACTTGGTTTTGGTTCAATCCCTACGAATTGACCGCGCTTCATCCGTTCGTCTTAATGGCGTATTATTGGAACCGAAATCGATGGATGAGAAATGCCATGCTCGCACTCGTGCTCGCCACGTTCTTCCTCCAACTTTGGGTGATGGCGGGGACGATGTACTAAAGAAGTACAACCGACAAAAAACGCTCGACCCGTGAATTGGGTCGAGCGTTTTGTATGACTTAATCTTTTCTAGCGGCAGCAAGTTCTGTTTCCATTTCACTGAACTCACGGCTGATCCGTTTTTGTTCGCGTTGGCTCGTGAACGTGCTGACGAGAACGATGGCAAGCATACTCAAGAAGAAGCCTGGCACCATCTCATAGATGACGCTCGAGAGTCCCGTGATGATCCAAAGGATGACCGTGATGGCACCGACGAGAATACCGGCGAGTGCGCCTTGGCGCGTCATCTTCGTCCAATAGAGCGACAAGAGGATCGTTGGACCGAAGGCCGAGCCGAATCCGGCCCAAGCATAGCCGACGAGCGTCAAGATCGTGTTCGATGGGCTGAGCGAAATGAGTGTCGCCACGACACCGACCGTCAATACGCCGATTCGACCGGCGAGTACCATCGTTTTATCGCTTGCATCTTTGTTGAAGAACTTACGATAGAAGTCTTCAGTCAACGCCGACGACGTGACGAGCAATTGCGACGATACAGTCGACATGACGGCTGCGAGGATCGCTGCGAGCAAGAATCCGGTGATGAACGGGTGGAACAAGACGTCAGAGAAACGGATGAACACCGTCTCCGGGTCTGCTAGCGGATTGCCTTGACCACGGAAGTAGGCGATACCGACGAGGCCGGTCATGACCGCACCGATGATCGAGACGGTCATCCAGCCCATACCGATCCGGCGTGCCGCCTTCAATGATTTCACATCTCTGATCGCCATAAAGCGAACGATGATGTGCGGTTGGCCAAAGTAACCGAGTCCCCAAGCGAGGAGACCGATGATCCCTAGCGTTGTCGTCCCTTTAAACAAGTCGAAAAGATCGGTGTTGATCGCTGTCGCCGTGTTGACGGCGTTCGTCATCCCACCGACGTCTGTCAAAGCGACGACCGGTACGAGTACGAGTGCGATGAACATGATAATTCCTTGTGCAAAGTCTGTCCAACTAACAGCAGTGAACCCACCGAAGAGCGTGTAAAGAATGACGACGCTGATCGTGGCGATGACACCGGTCTGATAGTTGATCCCGAACGAGCTTTCGAACAACTTCCCGCCAGACACAAGTCCAGCTGACGTATAGAACGTGAAGAAGATGATGATAACGGAAGCTGATAGGATCCGTAGCCAGTTCGAGTGATCTCGGAACCGATTCTCTAAAAAGTCAGGAATCGTGATCGAGTCATTTGCCATCTCCGTGAAGACACGTAGACGGGGAGCGACTAACAAGTAGTTCAAGTAAGCTCCGATGACCAATCCAACGGCTAACCAAATCGCTGATAATCCTGTGGCATACATTGCCCCCGGAAGACCCATTAACATCCAACCACTCATATCCGAAGCTCCGGCTGACATGGCGGTAACACCCGGCCCCATTTTGCGGCCGCCTAACATATAATCTGATGAGTCGGTCGTTCGCTTATAAGCGACGTAACCGATAGTTAGCATCATCACGAGGTAAAGCGCGATGGATACCCATTCTTGCCATAACATTTGATTACCTCCTGTACGCTTTCAATGTTGTTCAACAGTTTTGGTTTGAAATGTGGGAAGTCTCCCATAAAGATGACGAACCCAACTGATATTCCGAACTTGTCACTAACCTTAACGGACCTTCAGAGTGATTGCAAACTGTCATCTTTTCATAAAAACGGCTCTAAAGCCTATTATACCAACGGATAAGCAAGCTATTTTTCATTCAAAAAGTTTAAACATTCTGACAATTAGAAATATTGAGGCAATGCCTCTGTAATCTCCCTGTAACATAAGCGGCTGTTTTGAAGACGAACACGCCACAAAAAAAGACCTGAACCGATCAGTTCAGGTCTTCGTCATATGTAACGTTCATTCAGCCTGACGTCCAAATGCGAGTTGTTCGACGAGCCGCATCGTCGGGAACGTCTGTCCGGAACGCGCTTGCATCGTCACGAGCGCGTACTGCTTGCCTTGATGCTCCATCAAGAACACCATCGTGTAGCCCGATTCGTCGGTATAGCCGGTCTTCGTCGCCTTGACGAGGTCCGAGTAGTGGATGCTGCGGCTGTTGATCGCCGACCCGAGGTGATACCACCACCGTCGCTTCATCAATCCATCTTTGTCTTCGAACTTCGCCTCGTACTCATACGTTCCGGCGATTTCGACGAGTTCGGGATACGTCCCGAACGCGTAAGTGATTTTAGCCATGTCGCGTGCCGTCGTATAGTGGTCCGGGTCCGAATAGCCGTGGGCATTTTTGAAGTTTGTTCCAGTCAAGCCTAGGACGCTGGCCCGTTCATTCATCAGTTCAACGAATTCCGCCGTCGAGCCGCTCACATACTCCGCCAAGCTATTGGCGGCATCGTTGCCCGATTCGAGCAGTGTCGCGTAGAGCGCTTGCCGGACGGTTAGGCGGTCGCCGACAGCGAGATGGACGATGTGACTGTCCCAGGGGATGTCGAGCGTCGTCGCGTGCACTTCGACGACGGGGCGGTCCAGTTCGCCGGAGACCGCCGCTTTCTCATAGGCGAGCAATGCCGTCATCAGCTTGGTCGTACTGGCCGGGTATACACGCTCCTCCCCGTGTTTGTCCAACAAGACGACACCGTCCGTCAAATCAACGAACGTCATCGCCCCGACAAGAACCTGTTCCGGGTCGGCGGTCAGAGTGGAATCTTCTACCCATTCTTGGATTGGGATATCCGGGAAAGACGGTCCTTGTTTGACCGGTTCGGCCACCGGCGCCTTCGGATCAGGTTTCACCGGTGTTTCTTGCTTGAAGCCGATGAGTGCCGGAATGATCGCGATCATTCCGACGAGCATCAAGCCGACGGTCAAGCGTCTCATTATATAGGTGTGTCTACGATGTCTACGGGTACGTTTCACTTTGCAATCGCTCCTTCATAGTTTACTTTTCTACCATAATGGATGTCGGGCAATGAAATCGTCTTCAAAATCGAGAAACAGGTCAATATTTATCGAGTGATGAAACAGAAGGGAATGGGTATACACATAAGCAGACACGTTCATTCCTAAAGGAGGTATCATCATGCATCGCTATCCATTCACGAATTCATTGTGGAGACAACACGATCGCACCCTACAGTATCCACGACTCGAGAGTTCCGTTTCTTGTGACATCGTCGTCATCGGGGCGGGGATCGCCGGACTCGTCACCGCCTATGAGCTTCAAAACCGGGGCAAGCAGGTCGTCCTGCTCGAAGCGATGGAAGTCGGCCGCGGCACGACCGGGCACACGACGGCCAAATGTTCCGTCCAGCATGGCGCCATCTATTCGAAATTGATGCAGACGTTCAATGAAGAGATGGCACGTCTTTACTATGAGTTCAACGATGAGGCGCTCGACTATTTGAGACGTCAAGTCGAAACCGGGTTTGACATCGATTACGAAGTGAAAGATTCATATCTTTATACGATCGACAGCTCGAGTCAGCTCGCCTCCGAGATCGAGGCGTATCAAAAAATCGGGTTGAATGGTGGGGATGCGACGAACGAGGTCAACGCCGTCTTTCCATTCCCGGTACAACAAGCAGCCGTCATCCGCGACCAAGCCCAGATTCATCCGGTGAAATATTTGAACGAACTGGCACGTCGTTTTGTCGAAGCGGGCGGGAAGCTTTATGAGAAAACACGGGCGACGGAGATCAGCCAAAGCCCGCGTCCGATCGTCACGACATCGACCGGGCGCCGTGTCCAAGCCGATCAAGTCGTGGTCGCGACGCATTATCCGTTCAACGACATCCGTGGACTATACTTCTCGAAATTTGAGGTCGAACGGTCCTACATCGTCGCTTGCGAGACGAACGGTCCCGTGCCGGACGGCATGTATTTGAGCGTCGATTCGCCGAGCCGCTCGTTCCGGACGTTCAATGACGGCGATCGCTCGTACGTCCTCGTCGGAGGGGAGGGGCATCTGAGCGGTCACGTGACGGAGACGCGGACGCGCTACGACCGGTTGGAGCAGTTCGCGAATGAGGCGTTCCGCGCTAAAAAATCAAGTTTCCGTTGGTCGTCCCAAGACTTGATCACGTTGGACCATCTTCCTTATGTCGGTCAAATGTTCAGTCGTGAACCGGACATCTTCGTCGCTACCGGATTCGCTAAATGGGGGATGACGAACGGGATCGCATCCGGACTGTTGCTCGCCGACCTACTGACCGGTCACGAGAACCGGTTTACCGAACTGTTGGATCCGCTCCGTTCGAAGTTCAAACCGGCGGATGTCGGTCAGTTCTTGAAGACGAATATGGACACGGCTGCCCAATTCGTCAAAGGAACGCTCGAGAAGCCGGGCTCGCTCGACGACCTCCAACTCGACGAAGGTGGGGTCGTTCACGTCGATGGCAAGAAAGTCGGCGCTTATCGGGATCTCGATAACAACTGTCATCTCGTATCGACCCGTTGCACGCACATGGGTTGCGGCGTCAATTGGAACAACGCAGAGCGGTCTTGGGACTGTCCATGTCATGGATCGCGCTTTGACACGCAAGGGAACGTCCTTGAAGGTCCGGCGACGAAGCCGCTCCACTATGAGAAAAAAGCGGATGTGTCGAAAGAATAGGCATTTTTCGTCACATCGATTAAAGTAGAGAGGTAAGGAAACAACTGTCATAGGGGTGGGAATCAGATGGAAATTACAAAGCAATGGCGTGAACATTTCAAACAGTTACGTGCGTTCGATGAGGCGATCTCGCTACTATATTGGGACATGCGGACACAGATGCCGGAACAGTCGGCCCCGCTTCGTGCCGAGACGATCGGTTACTTGTCGACAGAGGCGTTCAAACGTCAGACGAGCGATTCGTTCGCGGAACTGCTCGCCGAGATGACGGCGACCGAAGAGTTGACACCGACCGAGGTCCGCTCGGTCGCCGTGGCGAAGACGCAATATGAACGGAACGCCAAAATTCCTCCGGCGGAGTATCAGGCCTACGTCACACTTGTCTCTGAAGCCGAGACGGCATGGGAAAAAGCGAAAGACAAGAACGATTGGGGCACATTCGCCCCGTATTTAGAAAAAATCGTCGCGTTCCAGCGTAAGTTCGCGGATTATTTCGGATATGAGACGCATCCGTACGATGCGTTGCTCTATGATTACGAACCGGGTATGACCGTCGAACAACTCGACGAATTGTTCCAGACGCTACGGGACGAGCTCGTCCCGTTGATCCGTCAGTTGAAGTCGAGCAAGCATGAACTCGACTGGTCGATGGAGGCGGCGGTGCAAGAACAGATCTGTCACGATTGGATGCGGGTCGTCGATTATGACTTGTCCCGCGGTCGTCTCGACGCGACCGTGCATCCGTTCGAGATCACGATCAACCGCCGCGACGTGCGGATCACGACAAAGTATGATGAGTCGGACTTCCGCAACGCCCTGTTCGGGACGATGCACGAGGCGGGCCACGCGACGTACGAGCAACAGATCGACGAGGCGCTCGATGAGGTCGGACTCGGAGGAGGCGCATCGATGGGTATCCACGAGTCACAGTCGCTCTTCTTTGAAAACTTCGTCGGGCGCAGCGAAGCATTTTTACGCAGCGTCTATCCACGGCTACAAGAACGGCATCCGGCGTTTCAAGATATCGACTTCGATACGTTCTACGCAGGCGTGAACGAGGCGAAGCCATCGCTCATCCGGATCGAGGCGGATGAACTGACGTATAGCCTCCATATCATCATTCGCTACGAGCTTGAGAAGGCACTCATCCAAGGTGATTTGACCGTCGCCGAGCTGCCGAACGCTTGGAACGAGAAATATCGAGAGTACTTAGGCGTCGAGGTGCCGAATGATGCGAAAGGCGTATTGCAAGACGTCCATTGGGCCGGCGGTTCATTCGGCTACTTCCCAAGCTATGCGCTCGGATTGATTTATGCGGCGCAGTTGACCGAGACGCTCAAATCGGAACGGTCCGACTTTGAGACGTTAGTGCATGAAGGCGAGTTCGGTCCGATCAAACAGTGGCTCGAGACGAACGTCCATCGCCACGGTAAGTCGCTCACCCCGAACGAGCTGATCAAGCAAGTGACCGGAGGCGATATCTCGGTCCGTCCGCTCGTCCGCTATTTGACGAAAAAATACGTCACCGAGTAAGGAGTCTTCCGATGAAGCTATTCGCGCACCGCGGGGTGATGAACCAGTTCCCAGAGAACACGATGGCGGCGTTTCGCGCAGCGCTCGCCGCCCATGCCGACGGGATTGAAACGGACGTCCATTTGACGAAAGACGGTCGCCTCGTCTTGATTCACGACGAGACGATCGACCGGACGACAGACGGGTCGGGCCGTATTGCCGAGATGACGTTGTCCGAGCTCGGACGATACAACGCCGGTGTCTTATTCGACCTCGAGGAGCGCATCCCGTCACTAGACGACCTGTTAAACTTGGTAAAAGGAACGGGCGTCTGTGTCAACCTTGAAGTGAAGACCGACATCGACCGGTACGAGGGGATCGAAGACCGGCTCGTCGAGACGCTGCGAGCCCATCAGTTCCCGGCCGACCGCGTCCTGTTCTCTTCCTTCAATCATGAGACGCTCTACCGGTTGAAGCGGTTAGCACCCGAGTACGAGTCTGCCGCGCTCATCTCCCAACCGCTGTTCGACTTGGCCGGTTACTTGAACGAGCTCGGGGCGACAGGCGTGCATCCAAGTGTCCGAACGATGACCGATGACGAGATCAAGCTCATTCAACAGAACGGTGTCAAGGTCCGTCCGTACACGGTCAAGACGATCGAACAGCTGAAACGGTTCCAACGGCTCGGTGTCGATGCGATTTTCGTCAACGATATCGAGTGGGCTCGAGCACATTCAACCCCGTAACAGGTCGTTACGGGGTTTTTAAATTTATGGAAACGGGAAGGAATACTATGTAAAGAAAACGGTAACAACCAAATGTGCCGACCGGCATATTCAAAGCACACCGTCATCTTTACGCCGTCGTCCTGTTGTCTTAAGTTTAAGATGTCACCAGCTACATAGCAATCAGATGTAGCACACTATGCAGCATCGCATCAAACTTGTCGTATGCAGTCGATCGGTCAACCCAAGGAAAAAAAGGAGGAAATTTCACATGAAGAAATTGATGTCTTTACTTGGTACACTTGCTCTAGCGTTCGCGTTCATCCTGCCAGTCAGTGCAGATGGACACGAGAACGCGATGGTCCGTGTGCTCCACGCTTCGCCTGACGCCCCTGCGGTGGACGTCTATGTCAACGGTGAAGTCGCAGTCGAAGGCGCGGAGTTCAAAGCGCTTACGGATTACTTGACACTACCGGCTGGTGACTACAACGTCGAAATCAAACCAGCAGGCGACACTGAGACAGTCGTCGTCGCAGCCGATCTTTCAATCGAAGCTGGTAAATTCTACACAGCGGCAGCGATCGGTCAACTTGCAAACATCGAGATCGCAGCGATGGAAGATGACGCCAACTTTGAAGATGGCAAATCGAAAGTCCGCGTCGCTCACTTCGCACCTGACGCACCTGCAGTCGATGTAGCTCCAAAAGGTGGAGACCCACTCTTCTCAAACCTCGAGTTCAAAGCAGTCAGTGACTACGGTACACTCGATGCTGGAACGTACGATCTTGAAGTTCGCCCAGCTGGCGCGACTGACGTCGTAAAAGCGCTTGACGGCGTCGCCCTCGAAGGCGGTAAAAACTATACGGCATTCGCAATCGGCCTTCTTGAAGGGGAACCTGCTTTCGAAGTACTCCTCGCAGCTGATGGTGGAGAAATGGCCGAAGCTCCTGAGACAGGTCAAGGCGGTCTCGCTCAGACAGCTTCAATGAACTGGTTGCTCGCAGCAGCAGTACTTGGCGCAGCAGCAGCTGGCTTCTACGTCTTTCGTCGTCAGAAACAAGACGCTTAAGCTACTTTTGATCGGAACGTTCTCGTTCCTCATGGTAGCACCAGTAGCGGATGCCCCGGACGTGGATGCGAAACTTTCAACTGTCGGATTCGCAGAACCGCTCGTGTTGGCCGCTACTGAAATCGATCGTCAGTCCTTTCACACCGAGACGTTCGTTCCAAAACGACTGAAGATCCCGTCTATTGAAGTCGATACTGTCATCCAACCGGTCGGTAAAGACCGATACGACCGGATGGACACACCGGCTGAAGCAGACGAGGTCGGCTGGTATCGTTACGGGGCGAAAGCAGGAGCGAAAGGCAACGTCGTCTTATCCGGACATTTAGACGATTTACAAGGCCCGGCCATTTTCGCTAATCTTGATCAGATACGACTTGGAGAGCAGGTGACGCTCCAACGTAACAAGCAAGTGATCGAATATGAGGTCGTGTCAGTCGAACGGTACCGGGTCGAAGATGTTCCGCTCGCCTCGATTTTCGCGGCGACACAATCGGTTCGTCTTCAACTCATCACGTGTGCGGGTCCTTATGACCCAGAACATGGGTATCGAGACCGGATTGTCGTCACGGCGATTGTTAAGCAATAGCACAATTTTTCAACTCGGGATGAAAATCATCCCGAGTTTTTTGATATATTATAAACTGTCGGAAAATTGATTGAATAAATTGACGGGGGATTTAATAGAGCGTGCTAAAAAGAAAACACATCGCAAATGTAGGACTGTTCATTATTTTTTGGTTAATCAGTTATGAGAGAGTTGGGACTGGCAGCGGCAGTTTCCTACTTGCGATCGGCATATATTTGACTTGGCAGTTCGTGTTAGGTCGTGACTCAGTGAAAGAGAAACGGGAACTGAGTAAGAAAATGAGAGAAATGCGTCTCCATAATGAGCAAGACTTGTTTTTTGAAGAGCACCGAAGATGGAATGAAAAGATGAGGGCGCGTGAACAGGCAGCCGATCAGACGCGGCTAGGTGAATGAATCTGATATCTAAAACAAGCAACAGGTCCCGAATCATCGGGACCTGTTGCTTGTTTTAAGTCGTATTCACTATAAAGTCTGGTTCGCCTTAGGCGTCCATGCGGTCGAGCAACTTCGAGAGAAGGACCAATTCTTCGTCTGAAAAATCGCCGAACACGTCCATCAAGTACTCGATTTTCATGTGTTCGAGCGTTTCGAACAAGACACGGCCTTCCTCTGTCGCTTGAAGTTCGACGACACGACGGTCGCGATCGCTGCGTTCGCGCGAGATCAAGCCTTTTTTCGTCAACTCATCAGCAAGGGCCGTGATCATCGAGGCCGAGAATTGAAACTCATTCGACAAAGCCGAGGCGATTTGTGGACTATTTTGACAGAGCGATCGGAGGATGAAGAATTCGTTACGCGTCAAGTATTGCGAAAACATCGAGCGGAGGTTCTTTTTCACTCCGCGGTAGTTCATGCGAATCCCACGCTCAGCGTCTGCGACGAGCTGGCGACGGGATGCCGTGTGTACAGGTGTTGTCATCCTCGAAAGTCCCTTCTATAAAAAATCATTATTTGCATATATTTCAGTACATAAAAACATTCTACAACAAAAACATGAAGTCTGTAAAGTTATGATGGCTCTTCGTGGATACGCAATTCTTGAATGATTTCGTCGTAATGCTTCAAGTCCGGATAAAACCGACGGAAGAAGAATTCGATCTGTTGATCATCGCCTTCCGCGAGCAGTTTGGCGAGAACGGCATAGACGACACCCATCCCTTGACGCGGCAGTAACGAGGACGGCAGTAGCGTCGCACATTGAACGGCTCGATTGAAGTAACGATCGAGCGTATCCCTCAAATCTTGAAACGTTCGGATCTCGGCATAATGGAACATGCGCGTCAGCTCGACGATGGTCGACAAGTCGGTCTCGAGCAACCAGTCGCTTTGGAAGATGGCGTTATCAAGCTTCTCGACGGTGACGTCGTTGGCGATATAGTAGTTCAAGTTATCGCGGGTGATCGTGACTTTCTCCGGTGACTCGACGATCCGTTCGACCGTCTCTTGTTCGAACGTGCGCAACTGTTTGCGAATATTGACGAACTCCGAGTCCGCGATCTCGAGCAGTCCGGCGACACGGCTGAAGCTGCGCTTGATCTCCGGTGGGACCGCGTTCGGATTCTTATAACCTAAATCGTGCTCGATCTCGGCCCAGGCGTGCTGGAGGATCGAGCGGACTTGGATCTCGGCCTCTTTCTCCTCAAAACGGCGATATTCACCGAGGGCGAGCCGTTTATCGCTCAATCCGACGACGTAATGGACGGACAGGTATCCGAACTCGTTCGGGTCGAGCAACGTCGACTTGTCGATCGACTGCTCGCGGTCGATTCGAAATTCTTCTTCAAGAATATGGGCGACGGCGCGGACGTCATCATGAAAATAAGTGACGATCCGGATCCCGGCCAAATCTTGGACGTCACGCAGCGACCGGTACTGGTACGGCTTGCGGGACAGTTTCGCATATAGGCTCTCGGCTTCTTTCGCTCGGGCGACGATCGAGTGGAACTGGATCCCGGCATCGTCCAACAGTTCGCTCAGCAGCGACTTCAGCTTGGCGGCGAACGCCTCATAGTCCTCTTTCTCATTCATATAGTCGAGCATGATTGTGTTCATATCCTGTCTCGGCATCTCAATCACTCCTTGTCTCATTGTTCTTATTATATCATCAATGAAAACTTGATAGCACGGCGGTACTTCCCGGTTGATATGATACAATACGTCAGAGAAAAAGGGGAAGGGAGAATGTTATGAAAGTGTCGCATACGTTCAAATCGCCTGAGCGCGAGAAACTTGAAATCGTTTCGGGCCTGTTGCAACAGGCCGGTCACAAAGTCTCGAAGCTCAGTTCGCAACCCGAACTGTTCCGGATGAAAGTCGGACGGGAAGGGGTGGAGACCGAAGCCGAGGAGCGGCAGCGCATCCAAGGGCTCGTCGACCACTTCGAGATCGAGTATTGGTCTTACACGATACATTGACCTCTTGTTAATAAAACGATTCGTCCAATCGGGTTTTATGACTCACTTTTCGGGAATAGTATATTATTCGATTTTAGAAAGCGAACGTTTAGGAGGATGAAAGATGTTAGAAACGAGAATTGTGCCAGATATGACTTCGGTCGACCATGAAGTGAACGGAATGGTGTCGGGCGGATGCGTCAATGAGAGCATTTACTTATTTGCCAAAGATGAAGAATTGACGATTCGACTCGCTGCCGAAGCGGGTGTGCAGCCTTACCGCATCACCGAGAAAGGCATGTGGGAATCACTCGTGTCAAAATTCACGAAAAACTCGGATGACCGTCTTGACCAGCTCGAGAGCCTCGGGCTGACGAAGCAGATGGTCGAATCACTTGAAAGTGAGATTCAGGACGGTAAAATCGTTCTCGTTTGCGACAAGAGTTGAGTAATCATTTTAAAACGGACCTGACAAATTTGTCAGGTCCGTTTTTTGATGTCACTTCGTATCGTAGTAGGCATCGACGATCCGGCGGAGCGACCGTTCATCCAAATCAAGCGGCTTATAGCCGGCATCGGCTAAAAGTTGCTTCGTATTTTGATCGTTGAAGACGATATTACGATTCAAATAAGGATTGAACACTTTCACCATCTCGTTGAACGTGTGCTCAACGTTGCTGAGCTTTGAGGATTGAGTCTCGGTGATCTTGAGATGCGGGAACGCGAGTGCCTGCTTCATATACTCGAGCATCGTCTCGTTCCGAGGCGGGGCATCGTTCGTCACGTTGTAAATCGTGTTCGGGCGGGCGTGCTCGATGGCGGCGAGCAACACGTCGGCCACGTAATCGACCGGGACGAGGTTAGACGTACCGGTCTCCGAGCCGAGCAGACGGATCGGTTCGGCCGGGGCACCTCGACGCTCGAGGCGGCGCTTGAACACCTCGAGGGCGCGCATGTAACCGTACATCGTGAACTTCGAGTCGGCTTCCCCGGTTTTCGAGTCGCCGACGATGATGGCCGGCCGGAAAATGGAGACGGCGAGGTCGTGTCGGGCCGCCCAGACTTCGCGTTCGGCATGGGCCTTGCTCTCCTCATACGGATTATGGAACGGCTGGTCCGTCGCATATAGCGTCTCATCCCCTGCTTCACGAGCCCCGAGCGTGTAGGCCGTGCTGACATGGAAGAAGCGGGGGCAGTGCAACGCCTTCGTTAAAGCGAGGGCCTGTCTCGTCCCCGTCAAGTTCGTATCGAACAGCTCCTCGCGCAATTCTTCGTCGAATTTGACGAGCGCCGCCATGTGGAGCACCAAATCGAATTGATCAACGTTTGATTGGATAAACGCCTCGTCCGCTCCAAGGAGCGGAGCCGTCAAATCACCGGCGAGCACGTCAATCGAACGAAGTTCACTCTTCGTAAACATCGCCGTCACTTTCTGTGGCGTTCGGGCCAAGACGCAAAGTCGATGTCCTCGGGCAATCAGTTCGCGGGCGAGCCGCCCTCCTAAAAATCCGGTCGCACCGGTCATAAATATATTCACAGCGTTCTTCCTCTCTGTTCAGTCTCTACCCATCATACCAAGCGTCACGAGAATGAGCCACTTCGAACTCAGATTTTTATAGCAGCATCAACGGTCTACGCGATCCGCCGCGAGTAAAACAAACGCGCGAGCGGGACCGCGAACTTCCTTCCCAATCAGCATGCTCATCGATGCCGAGACGCCAAAATCGAAAGAATAGGGGTTTAACTTTTTAAAAAGTAGGTTATGACTTAAGGAGAAGCGTACGTATGGTACGTCATGACAGTGATGACCTGTCAAATAAATTAAGTGAGGTTTTTAAGAATCATGGCAAATCTATTCGGAACTGATAAGGACGGCAATAGGAAGAAGCAAGAAGAGATTGAAAAAACGGTCCAAGAGAAAGGGATTACACAAATCCACATGTATTTCTCTGACGTGATCGGAGACTTGAAGCTGTTGACTCTTTCTGCAAAGTTGTTGCCGGAAGTTTTTGAAGGGAAGACGATGTTCGACGGCTCGTCAATCGCCGGTTTTTCTTCTATCAAAAACTCAGACCTATTCTTGAGACCGGATTTAGATCGACCACGCTACGAACAAGACGGTGACGAGAGCATCCTCGCTTTCTTCTGTGACGTCTGTACACCAGACGGCGAACGTTACGAGTTCGACCCGCGCAACGTGTTGAAAGACGCGTTAGAGCGCGCTGCCCGTGACGGTTACTCCATCTTCGTAGGGGCCGAACCAGAATTCTTCATCTTTGACGAAAACGGCGAGTTTTATGACGAGGCCGGTTACTTCTCGACACGTTCAGAAGATAAAGGCTACGAAGTACGTCAACATATCGCCAACCGCTTGAGCGAGGTCGGATTCAACATCGAAGCGGTCCACCACGAGGTCGCACCGGCCCAACACGAGATCGGCATCAAGTACGACACCGCCTTGCACACGGCGGACAACATCCAGTTCTTCAAGGAAGTCGTCCAGCTCGCGGCACAGGAAAAAGGGGCTAAAGTATCGTTCTTGCCAAAACCGCTCCGTGACGTCAACGGTTCAGGGATGCACTTGAACATCTCGGTCTGGAACAACGACAAAGACGGCAACCCGGTCGATAACGCCTTTGAAGAGCCGGAGTCTGACTACGGTCTCTCGCACACGGCCCGCCACTTCATCGAAGGGATCTTGAAGCATGCCCGGGCGACGGCCATCTTCACGAACCCGCTCCCAGAATCATACGAGCGCCTCGTCCCAGGGTTCGAGGCACCGGTCAACATTTGTTGGAGCCCGTCGAACCGTAGCTCGATGATCCGCATCCCGGCTTCACGCGGCAGCGCGACACGCGTCGAGGTCCGTAACCCAGACCCGAGCGCGAACCCGTACTTGGCACTTGCGGCGCTCATCTACGCCGGTCTTGAAGGGATCGAGCATAAGATCGAGCCGTCGGCACCGAACGAGGACGACTTGTTCGAGTACTCGGCGAAACAGATCGAGAGCCAAGGCATCTCGTCGCTCCCGGCGACGTTCCATGAGTCGATCCAAGCATTGAAGCAAGACCGTTTCCACGACTACTTCAACCACGACATGATCGATCGTTACTTGTCGCTCATCCAAGTCCGTAAGTAATCCGATAAATAAAAAACGCCATTCCTCGCGCGAGGAATGGCGTTTTTTTGACTTAATGGATACCGCGCATATACTTTTTAATGACCGGGGCCAGCGCGAACAAGATCATGCTGAGCACGATCGCTACTCCGCCGATGATCCCGAAGTAGAGCATCTCGTTCTCTGGCGAGTAGAACCGGACGAGCTGGGCGTTGATCCCTTGTGCCGCCGCGTTCGACAAGAACCAAAGCGACATCGTCTGGGCCGAGAAGGCGGCCGGGGCGAGTTTCGTCGTCGCCGACAGACCGACCGGAGACAGACTGAGCTCACCGAGGACGATGATGAAGTAACTGAGGACGAGCCAGAGCGGATTGACGAGCGTGTCCGGTCCACCGAAGTAGGCCGGCAGCAAGATCACGAGGAAGCTCAAACCGGCGAACAAGATCCCGAAAGCGAACTTCGTCGGGATGCTCGGCTCACGATCACCGAGCCGCACCCATAACCAGGCGAACACAGGGGCGAGCAGGATGATGAACAACGGATTCAGTGATTGGAACCAGGCCGGCGACAGCGTGAACCCTAAAAATTCAAGATCGGTCCGCTTATCGGCATAGCTTGCCAAAATCGTCGCGCCCTGTTCTTGAATCGCCCAGAACATGACCGAGGCGATGAAGAGCGGGATGTAGGCGATGATGCGTGACCGCTCGACTTCTGTCGTTTTCGGGCTCCGGTACATGACGATGAAGTAGATCGTCGGGATGACGATCCCGAACACACCGACGAGACCGATGAACGTGTTGATCGTGAACAAGCCTTGTGGGATCAGGATGGCCAGTAATCCTCCGATGAGGATGACGGCCAATGTCGTGTACTTGATCGCATTCTTCTTTTCAGACGCCGTCAACGGGTTCGGCACGTAAGACCCGGCGAGGCCGAGGTTGCCTTTTTTCGTGAGGACGAAGACGACGAGACCGATGAACATCCCGACCGCGGCGAGAGCGAAGCCCCAATGGAAGCCGTAGCTCTTTTGAACGCCACCGACGATCAACGGCGAGATGAAGGCACCAAGGTTGATCCCCATGTAGAAGATACTGAACCCGGCGTCACGGCGACGGTCCGTCTCGTGGTACAGGTCACCGACGATACTCGACACGTTCGGCTTCAATAGTCCGGTCCCGATGACGATGAGCCCCATCGAGATGAACAAGAACGTGAGGCTGCCCGGGATTGACAAGACGATATGGCCGAGCATGATGAACACACCACCGAAAAATACGGCCCGAGACGTCCCGAAGACGCGGTCGGCGAGCCATCCCCCGATGACTCCTGACATGTAGACGAGTGCGCCGTACACGGACATGATCGACAGGGCGACGTTCTGGTCGAGACCGAGACCGCCTTCCGATACCTCGTAATACATGTAGAAGACGAGGATGGCCCGCATGCCGTAGTACGAGAAACGCTCCCAAAATTCAGTGAAGAACAACGTGAACAAGCCTTTCGGCTGTCCGAAAAATCCTTTTTGTGGAACGCTGTCCACAATTTTCTGTTTATCGATCCTTTCCATGAAAGATCCCTCCTTAACCGTATTATCATAAGAAGAATCATTATGTTTGTAAAGGAAAACTGAATGTAAAATTCAAACTTTAACAGATTTGAAACGAAACAAAAATCCACCTAAACCAAGTTGTTTTAGGTGGATTGAACAATTAAGCGGTCTTTTGCCTGGCTTCTTCAGAGCTAACATATTTTCCGAGACGCCAATAGATGAGACCCGACAAACAACTTGCCGCCCCGACAAGGATGAGGGCGATGTGCCCGGCGCGTTGGTCGAGGAACAGGCTGGCCATGAGCGGTGCGGTCACGCCGCCGATCAACCATTGGATGCTGGCGGCCCCGTTATAGGCACCGCGCATGTTCTCGGGGGCGATCATGGCGATGAACGTCTGTTGGACGGGCGACATGATCATCTCGCCGAGCGTATAGAACGCGTATACGGCGAGCAGGATACCGACGAGGACGAGGTACGGGGTACCGAGCGTATAGAGGAGCCGCGGCACGACCGCAATCAACATCATCCCGATCCCGAAAATCGTCGCCCCGACCAGCATGACGTTGCCGAACGGTTTGCGCCCGAGTTTTGAGGCGATCGGGAATTGGAACAAGACGACCATGATGCCGTTCAAGGCGAGCAGATAGGCGAACGGGTTCTCGCGGTCGGTGAACGACGGCATCGACTCTTTCAAGAACAGCGGCAACATGCTCTCGATCAGCGAGAAGCCCATCGAGATGAAGACGCCGGCGAAGATGAAGACGAGAAAGACTTTGTCGTTGTAAAAGACGCGTAAGACGTCACGGTTCGACGGTGTCTCCGCTTCGGTCGTCTCTGGGAGCGACTCGCGGATGAAACGTCCGAGAACGAGCGCGTACAAGGCGAAGACGAACGCTGCCGTGAAGAAGATGTACTGTCGGTCGATGAACAAGACGGCACTGCCGAGCAGGGGACCGAACGCCGCCCCGATATTATGCCCCATCCGTAAGAGACCGAACGCCTCGTTCATCTGTTCCGGCTCGGTCACGTCGGCGACCATCGCGCTCGCTGCCGGGTGGAACAGCGAGTTCGTCAAACCGAGCATGGCGTTCAAAAGGAGCAGCGGCCAAAACGTTTCCGCGAAAGCGAAACCGATGAGCGCGACCGCATCACCGAGGATGGCGGTCATCATGACCGGTTTTCGACCATATAAGTCGGCGAGACGTCCGCCGACGACCGAGCCGATGAGCGCCATGATCGGTCCGGTCGCTAAGATGACGCCGACTTGGACGTAGCTGTCGAGCTTGTCGCTGTAATAGAGGACGAGGAACGGGGCGATCATGAACATCATGACACCGGTGATCGTCTCGCCGAGGAAGCGAATCCAAATGTTACGGTCGAGCCGTTTGAGTGATTGAATCATGCGTTTCACCTGCTTCTACAAAATAAAAGGGACGAAGGATGCACGGAGGCATACTCGTCCCTACTTGCTTATGCACGCCTCGGAAGACAGGCGGGTGACTTCAGTTCATGAAACGGAAGACCCCGACCTGTCAGTATGAAATTGGATACGATGTGGCTGCGTCATGACTGACATGGCGGGTCCTCCTTTCTGAAAGTTTACTCTTCGTTTCAACTGTATGACAGATTCTTGAAATGTGTCAACATATTTTGACTTGCGTCATAACAGTTCATTTAAATTCTTGCGGGTGAGCCGATAATCGATCAACCGGGACAAGACGACTTGAATCATCGCGGTCACGGGTACGCTGATGAACATCCCGACGAGGCCGAACAGGCTCCCCCCGATGATGATCGATGTGATGACCCAGAACGGGGTGATCCCGACGCTGTCGCCGAGAATTTTCGGGCCGAGCCAAAGTCCGTCGAACTGTTGCAGCAAGAAGATGAACAACAAGACGAGCAGGGCCGTGAACGGGTCGTAGAAGTAGGTGATGATGAACGCCGGGATCATCCCTAAGAGCGGCCCGACGTATGGGATGAAGTTCAGCACCCCGATGATGACACCGAGCAAGAGCGCGTACGGCGCGCCGATGATCAAGAGCCCGATGACGGCCATCACGCCGATGATGAGACAGTCGAGCGACTTTCCGATGATGTAGCGTTTAAAGATATAGTCCATCTCTTGGAAGATGTCGATCGTCGTCTTCGCCGAGGCGACCGGGAACATCGCGTACAGTAGACGCTTGAACATCCGGGCGAACACTTCCTTGTCTTTCAACAAGTAGATCGAGATGACGATCCCGATCAACAAGTTGATCAACGTCATCGTGAAGCTCGACACGTAACCGACCGAAGACACGACGGCCGTCTCGACCCATCCGGAATACCGTTCCTCGAACCGGTTAAAATCGATCGCTTGGGCGATCGTCGCATTATACTCCTCGACATACGTTTTCAGCTGCCCGAGAAAGCCATCGATTTGGCGAATATAAAACGGGAGCTCCTCGATGAGAGACGCGACGCTCGAATAGATGCGAGGGAACAGCGTCACCGCTGACACGACAAGGATCCCGATGAACGTGACGTAGACGATCAACAAGCCTTGGTAGCGCTTCAAGTGGAACCGCTCTTCTATATAGGACAGGACGGTGTTGAGGAGCAGCGCGATGGCGATCCCCATGATGATCGGCGTCAACAGCTGAAACGCATACTGCATGACCCGAGAGATCGTGTCCGGCTCGCTGATGACTTTCCATAGGACGAGCAGAATCAGTCCGATCACGCTTAACTTCCATATCAATTGACGGTTTAGTTCCAATGGTCTATCCCCTCATGCTGTAAATTTTGCAGAATAACGTTCACCTTTTACTATGAACGTTTTTTTACCGGGATTCAATAGCGGTAAGGAATTTTTGAAATAAGGATTGACAAGGTTGGTAACGTTTGGTTTACTAAATGACATATTACAGAAATTATCAATTGCATATAAAAACACTTTCTATCAAGAGAAGCGGAGGGACTGGCCCGATGAAGCTTCAGCAACAGATTGTTTCAATACTGTGCTAATTCCAGCAAGGTGACCTTGAGAGATGGAAAGGTGGTTGTTTGAATACGTCCGTATCTCGACACCCCTTTCCGCGGAAAGGGGTGTTTTTGCATAGGAGGACTATTCATGACAGACAGACGCTCGAAGTTACTTAAAACGTTACCACCCCAGCATTTCGTCGGACTCGCCGCTGAAGTCGCCGCACTCGAGCGTTCAGGCCGCGACGTCATCCGGCTCGGCCAAGGAACGCCCGACTTGCCGACACCGGCCCCGATCTGCGAGGCGTTGCAGACGGCCCTGCTCGACCCGGCGACACACCAATACGGACCGTTCCGGGGACAGACGCGCCTGAAGCAAGCGGTCGCGACGTTCTACCAGACCGAATACGGCGTCGCGCTCGATGCCGAGACCGAAGTGGCCATCTTGATCGGCAGCAAGTCGGGACTCATCACGCTCCCGCAATGTGTGCTCGAGCCAGGTGACGGCATGTTGCTCCCGAACCCGGGCTACCCGGACTACATCTCGGGGGCGCGTCTCGCCGGTGCGGTCGTCCACGACCTCGTCCTCCGGGAAGAGAACGGCTATCTTCCTGATTACGAGACGCTCGATCCGCAGGGAGCGCGACTCATGTATTTGAACTACCCGAGCAATCCGACCGGCGCCGTCGCGTCGCCCGCGTTCTTTGACGACACGGTCCGGTTCGCGAATAAGCATGACCTCATGGTCGTCCACGACTTCGCGTACGGCAGCATCGGTTTCGACGGGCACGTCCCGCCGAGCTTCCTGCAGACGCCGGGTGCGAAAGACATCGGCATCGAGGTGTATACGATGTCGAAGGCGTTCAACATGTCCGGCTGGCGGGTCGCTTTCGCCGTCGGCAACCGCGACATCATCGAGGCGATCAACACGTATCAAGACCACGTCCATGTGAGTGTGTTCTCGGCCATCCAAGAGGCGGCCATCGCCGCGCTCGAGTCGCCACGTTCGCTCCGGGACGACTTGTCACGGTTGTATGAGGCCCGCCGCGACCGGCTCGTCGACGGGTTACGTCAGGCCGGATGGGACATCACGGCCCCGAGTGGCTCGTTCTTCGTCTGGGCGAAAGTGCCGGACGGGGACGCAAAATCGTTCTCGCATAAGCTGCTCCACGAGGCAGGGGTCGCCGTGACGCCGGGCTATTTCTTCGGCTCAGAAGGCGAGCGGTACGTCCGGTTCGGGCTCGTCTCCGCCGAGCCGAAGATCGACGAGGCCGTCGAGCGGATCGAGAAACTGTTCGCGACGTATGAAGAGGTCCGGGCATGATCCGCCAAGCCGTGCTCGAGTACGACCATGCGGATGACGGGCTCGAGCGGCTCGATGAATTAATCGCTGGCCGTCGTGCTCACGTGCTGCGCGGGCAGAACGGTTTTGACGTCGTCAAGCGTGTCCTGCCAGCGATCACTGCCTATCCGACATCGCTGTTCCGTGGCGAATGCACGGACGCCGAGGTCGAACGGCTCCGTTTGAAGGATGCGGACGTCCTCCTTGCCGTCGGTGGGGGCAAGCTCGTCGACACGGCGAAACTCGTCGCTTACCGGCAAGGTGTCCCGCTGATCGTCATCCCGACGCTCGCCTCGAACTGTGCCGCCTTCACACCGCTCAGCGTCATCTATGACGAGCACGGCACCTATGACCGCTACGACGTGTTTCGCGTCGTCATCGAGCGGGTCATCGTCGACGCAAGGGTCGTGACCGACTCGCCGTACGACTACTTCCGGGCCGGCGTCATCGACACGGTCGCCAAGTTTTACGAGGCCCGCTATTTGAGCGGCGACAGTTCACCTGACGCCGGCGTCAATACCGGTCTCGCCTTGGCCGAGCAATGCGGCCGGCTCGTCGAACTCGACTTGAGTGAGTCCAGTTTCACCGCGTATGGGCCAGAGACCCGGTTCGCGGTCGATCACATCCTTGCCGTCGGCGGTGCCGTCGGTGGTTTCGGGGACGCCGGGACACGCGTTGCCGTCGCCCACGCCGTCCACAACGCGCTCAGCCGCTTTGAGTCGACCCATCCGTTCTTACATGGCGACAAGGTCGGCTTCGGCCTCCTTGTCCAAGAACGGTTGCGTGGCTCGTCTGACGCCCCATATTTAGAGGCGTGGCTCGCCAGGATCGGCGCGCCGACGTCACTTGAGACGCTCGGACTCGTGCCGGCCGACATCCCGCAACTGGTCGAGGCGGTCCGGGTCGAGACCGAGTTGCAACGTTCACCCGTCCCGCTCAATATTGACTATTTGAAAATAATTTTTGAAAATTTAGTATTTTCTGTTTACAAATAAAAGAATTAAAAGTAAGATGATAACAATTAAATAAGACCGATAGCTTATCAAGAGTGGTGGAGGGACTGGCCCTATGAAACCCGGCAACCAGATCGTAACGATCATGGTGCTAATTCCAACAGACGAAACGTCTGGGAGATGAGCGTGTCCGACTGTCTTTGACTTGTCGTGCCCGCCACTCTTTATGAGTAGCGGGCTTTTATTTTGGAGGAGGAATCATTCATGAACATCAAACAGAAAACAGTACTCGCAGGAACATCTCTACTCGCGGCCATCGCCTTGTCGGCGTGCGGCCAATCGGACGCGAGCGAAGCGCTCAGCACAGAAGCCCTCACGATCGGCGTGACAGGCGGACCGCACCAGCAGATCGCCGAGAAAGTAAAAGAACTCGCGGCCGAGGATGGCCTCGAGCTCGACATCAAAGTGTTCAACGACTACAACACGCCGAACACCGCACTCGACGAAGGCAGTCTCGACGTGAACAGTTACCAGACGCTGTCGTTCCTCGAGCTACAGAAGGCGGACAAAGGCTATAAGATCGACGACGTGTTCAAGACGGTCGCTTTCCCGATGGGGCTCTATTCGGACAAGCTGACGGACATCAAGGAGTTGAAGGAGGGCGATAAAGTCGCCGTCCCGAACGACCCGGCGAACGAACTTCGGGCGCTGCGCCTGTATGAGACGGCCGGACTCATCACCTTGAAAGAAGGATTGACGGACAAGGCGACGAAACGTGACATCGCCGAGAACCCGCTCAACCTCGAATTCATCGAGCTCGAGGCGTCACAACTCCCGACCCAGCTCCCGGAAGTCGCGCTCGCGGCCATCAACACGAACTTCGCGATGGGTGCCGGCCTATCGATCAATGAGGACGCCTTGTTCCATGAAGACACGGTCGACAACCCGTACCCGAACTACGTCGTCGTCCGTACCGACAACAAAGACGATGAAGTCGTCGAGACACTCAAATCTTACTACCACTCGGACGAGGTCCGGACGTTCATCGAAGAGACGTTCGACGGCTCGATCGTCCCGGCGTTTTAAGGAGGCACTATGATCGCACTCAAACAGATCTCAAAAACGTTCACGGTAAACAAAGGGACCGTCACGGCACTCGACGATGTCTCGCTGACGATTGAAAAGGGCGAAATCTTCGGCATCATCGGTCGGAGCGGCGCTGGCAAGAGCACGCTCATCCGCATGATCAATCTGCTCGAACGGCCGACGTCAGGTCAAGTCGAGATCGAGGGACAAGACATCACGACGCTCGACAAAAAAGGGTTATCAAAGCTCCGTCACCGCATCGGGATGATCTTCCAGCACTATAACCTGCTGAAGACGGCGACCGTCGAAGACAACGTCGCCATCCCGCTCCGCCTAGAAGGACTCGATAAACGCTCGATCAGCGAGCGGGTCGACAAGTATCTCGATATCGTCGGACTGACCGATCACCGTAAACATTACCCGGAGCAACTCTCCGGCGGCCAGAAACAGCGCGTCGCCATCGCTCGGGCCTTGGCCCACGAGCCGGACATCCTGCTCAGTGACGAGGCGACGAGCGCGCTCGACCCGGAGACGACCGAGTCGATCCTCGATCTGTTGCTCGAGATCAACCGCGAGCTCGGGCTGACGATCTTCTTGATCACCCATGAGATGGAAGTCATCGAGCGCATCTGTGACCGGGTCGCCGTCATCGACGCCGGCAAGATCGTCGAGGAAGGGGACGTCCTCGACGTCTTCTCGGACCCGCAACATCCGACGACGCGCCGCTTCTTGAAAGCGAACCTCGACGTCCCGAAAGAAGTCGTCGACGTGTTGAGCTCGCACGGGACGCTCGTCAACTTGTCGTTCATCGGTCACCAGACCGAACAGGCCGTCCTCGCCGAGTTGACGAAACGGTTCGGCCTGCTGCCGAACATCATCGGGGGCGGGATCAAAAAGCTGAAAGGCGGTCTCGTCGGCAACTTGCTCGTCCATCTCGACGGGGACCAGGCACAGACCGACCAAGCCGTCCGCTACCTTGAAGCGAGCGGCGTCAAAGTGAAGGAGGTGACGAACCATGCTACAGTTTTGGGAAAATTGGGGTGACTTGATTTGGACGGGCACGATCCAGACGCTGACTATGACCGGCATCGCGCTCGTCATCTCGACACTGATCGGCTTGCCGCTCGGGACGCTCCTCGTCTTGACGCGGCCGAATGGACGGCTCGCGAACCGTTACTTTTACGGGGCATTGTCGAGCGTGATCAACGTCGTCCGCTCGATCCCGTTCATCATTCTGCTATTCTTCATCTTGCCGTTCACCCGTTTCATCATGGGGACGACGATCGGCGTCCAAGGCGTGCTGTTGCCGCTCATCGTCTTCACGGCGCCATACATCGCCCGTTTGATGGAGTCGGCACTGCTCGAAGTCGATCGCGGCGTCGTCGAGGCGTACGAGGCGATGGGCATCTCGACGCGTAAGATCATCTGGTACGTATTGATCCGTGAGGCGCGGTCGTCGATCGTGCTCGGTCTGACGATCGCGACGATCGGTCTGATCGGTGCGACGGCGATGGCGGGTCTCGTCGGTGCGGGTGGACTCGGCGATATCGCCTATCAGTACGGGCATCTCCGGTTCGAGCCGGAAGTCATGTACGTGACGATCTTCGTCTTGATCCTGCTCGTGCAGTCGATCCAATCATTCGGCAACCGCTTGGCGGCCCGGCTAAAGAAAGCCTGACAAAAGAGCGTCGCAAAATTTGCGGCGCTCTTACTGTTTGTCTAATAGTCGTTTCAAGTCGGCGATCCGGTTATGCCGCGGGATGAACGTCCGGATCTCTTTCTCGCTGAACCCGATCTGGATCCGGTTGTCATCGACGACGATCGGACTCTTCAAGATCTGCGGATGCGTCGCGACAAAACTGTACAGTTCGCGGAGCGACATCTCGTCGAGCTGGTCGGCCGCTTGTTTGTAGACACTTTTTTGGACAGACAAGAGATCGGTCGTCCCGTTTTCGGTGAGCCGGAGCATCTCCTTGAACTCGGTGAACGACATTCCTTGGTCGGTCAATTTCTTCTCGATGAACGGGATATTCTGTTCGCGTAACCAATCGAGCGTCTTGCGGGAAGAACTGCAGCTTGTATGCGTGAATACGGTGACCGTCACGACAACCACTTCTCCTTTTCCTAGGTATGGACTTCTTTATTTTCTCTCATCCATACGTTTTGAACGCAGAATATGTTTCAAATCACATATACTTTTTTTGAAATCGACGGAACGATTCGTTTCAAGCGAGTTCGGGTACATGACGAGAGAGACAACAAACAAGGAGGGGCTTACATGTTTGATTATACGGTGAAGACGGATCAGTCGGTCGAAGCAGTGGTCGAGAAGTTGAAAGCGACGCTCAAGGACGAATCGTTCGGCGTGCTGTGGGATTTCGACTTGAGTGATACGCTCAAAGAGAAAGGTGAAGCCATCGACGGGGACTATCGTATCCTCGAAGTGTGCAACCCGAAAGAGGCCAAGAAAGTCATCACGGCGCACCGTGAGGGCGGCTACTTCCTGCCGTGCAAGCTCGCCGTCTTCACGAAAGACGGGGCGACCCACGTCGGCATGCCGAAACCGACGAAACTGATCGAATTGATCGAGGACGAGTCGCTCCAGTCCATCGCACTGGATGTCGAGACGAGACTGACACGCGCCATCGATAACAGCATCTAATCGATTCATCGCACCCGTCCAATTTCATGGGCGGGTTTTTCATACCCTCTCCAAAGTAATATAATGGTAAAATTGGAGATAATAAAATTCAAGGGGCGGATAATTTGAAAAAGTTAGTCGGTTTACTTGTAATATCCACGAGCTTGTTGGCCGGGTGTGGTGAAGAGAAACAAGACGTCGTGAAATTGTCGTATGTCGACGCCCATTGGACCGTCAGCAAATACTCACTAGAACAACCAGTGGTGCTCGAATCGGCCGGTGAGACGCTCGCGGCCTGCACTGGGGACTTGACGACCGAGTTGAAGGGTGACCTGACTGTGTTCGATACGGTCGTGGCGAGCCGCCATCCGATGACGGACACGGGTTGGGAATATGGATTTAAAGCCGTGACATACATACAAGGGGACGAAAATTATGCGATGTGTCGGGATATGGCCTCACCACATTATTCAGTGGAAATGGTCGATGCATTCCCGGAGTTCGTCGATTTGACTGCGGGTCATTCGATTCGGCACTATCCGTCTGTCCGTCCAGCAGACGAAGCCGCTCGCCTCGCCGTGCAAAATGCTGATGAATTGACAGAGGCCGGGAATGAAATCGAGCCGTTTCCCGATACGGTCATGGCGTTTTCTCCTGCGATCCACGGAGAGATCGAATTGACCGTCGGGGATCGGCCGAGCCAATTCCCTTTGTTCGCGTTCGAACCGATGATGGCGGATGTGGAAGATGTCAAATTAGCCATTGGCTATGATTCGCGTGACGCCAAACCATACGTGTTATTACTACTTGCTGACCTTTACGTTTCGGTCAGTCCGTTACATACAATCAATGATCCAACGAAAGAAGAACCGACGTATGACGACCTCGTCGTCAAGAGACTCCCGCTTGACACGGAACTCGTGCCGAATAAGACCTATCCGTTATATGAGTTCAGTTACACCCGCGACGGAGAAGGGGTGACCGAGACAGCAAGCATCACATATCGTGCCGCAAAGCTGTTGTCCACTGATGAACGAAAGACGCTCGAGACACACCCTGACGAGGAGTATATGCCGATTGTGACCGGGCCGCTCGTGTATCTCCATCAGGAACCGTTTGACAACGAATCGACAGTATCCTATCCCGCTGTGTTGCGTGCGGCCGGCAACGAGATGGATGATCTGATTCAAGCAATCGATTCCGCCGAGCCGACGAAACGTGTAGGCGATCAGGGCGACTATCCGCTTCTAACGATCGTCGACGGGCTCAAAGGTCAGGAATTCAAGGTGACTTATAAACAGCGATCGAAGAAACTGGATATCTACGTGACGGACCAATCTACTGAGGAAACGTATAAACTGACGAGCGAAGGGGCGGAGACGTTCTTGTCCTACTTCCCCGACTTGAAGAAGAAACCGAAGAATTGAGGTGAACTGATGAAAAAGTTCGGATTAGGAATCGGTCTATCGCTAATCGTTTTGGCCGCAGGATGCGTCCGGGACCAAGAAGTAGTCCGATATGATATTGTCGAGGCCCATTGGACGGCAGAGCACATCACACTCGACCTTGAAGTGCAGGCAATCAAGGCAAAGGACGTGTTGACCTATTGTGAACAAGGCGAGTTACTCAACGACATCGAGGAGGACCATCTATCCTTGCTTGGCGTGACGTTTGCAAGCCGAATGCCGTTCACTGAGCCCGATACTGAAACATACGCCTTCAATGAGGCATCGTTCGTCGAAGGTGATGCCGTTTACGCGCTGTGTAAGTCGGACCATGTCGAGGGATATCGGGCGGTCAAGCTGGAGGAAAGACCGGAGTTTTTGAAAGACGAGACCGCACGCGAGATCTCGTTGCTACCTAGCGTAGTAAGCGGGACAGAAGAAATTCGGGAAAGGTTATCACGGGAAGAAGCGATCCATTCTTACAGGCAAGACCTCACCATTCGACCGTTCATGAACAGTCTTTATACGATCTCGCCCGGTTTCAACGGGTCCATCGAGTTTGGAATCGGGGACGACGGGGTCTTCACACCGTATTTAGATTTTGCTCCTTACGTGGTCAGGGAGGACACTCATGTTGCGTTAGGATATGGCACGAAGACGAAGACGCCATACATGTTAATGTCGAGTGACGGGATTCACTATGGACAGCATTCGTTGAACGATGGCGAATTACTGGACGGAGTCGACAACTTAAGTGTCCGGACGCTTCTTGAAGGCGGTACGCTCGAACCGCTCGAACCGTTTCCGTTATACGAATTAACCTACGAGTCAAACGGTCAAAAGATGACGAAGACGATCTCGATTCGATTCAAACCGAATCCATTCATCACGGAGCCGACCGATACCGATGCCGTCTCGATCGGTTATGTCCATAAATACCCGTACCATCCCAGTGTCCCGTTTTACTATCCGGACGCAGTCAGCACCGAGGGGCAAGGCTATGAACGATTGACCGAGGCGCTCGAGACGGGGACACCTTCGACCAAGAATGGGGAAGCGGGAGAGTACATGTATTTGACGCTGCTGAAAGGAAATCGTGGTCAACAGTTCGAGTTGAGTTACCACAAACGTTCGCAGAAAGTTGATGTCTTCGTGAAAGATATGAACACGGACGAACAGTTCAAGTTGTCGAGTGAAGGTGCGAAAATATTCCATGAAATTTTCCCCAGTGCAGTGGAGTAAGCAGAGCGTTTGGTTTGATGAGACTTCGGCTGCAGCGACGATTGGCGGTGTCGATGAATCCGACAGTCGCACGCAACTGACCGAAGAATCGACAACTATGTAGAAGCAAATCTTTTTACAAGATCAGCACCGTCATTTTCACGAAAAGGTCGAATGGGACTCCTGAACTGCTCCCCGTCAAGTAGACAGGGTAAATAATGAAAACCAGCCTAGGCGGCTTGAGCCCTGTATTCGACAGGGCTCAAGCCGTTTAGTCGTTTCTGGAGACGATCATGGTTGTAGAACGATAT
>NZ_SJUZ01000019.1:0-1685 GCF_004337245.1 Exiguobacterium sp. SH1S1 | reverse complement strand
TGATATGCTCCCCAATAGGTAGACAGATGAAATAACAAATCTGTTTATCTATTGGGGAGTGTTTTTTTATGGCGAGAAGTCGGCATTCGATTGAACAAAAACTGAGTGCACTACGTATGCTGGAAGAAGGAACATGCACCTGGAAGGAAATCGAGGAGGCTCATGACGTCTCTATGGATACCCTTCAGTTGTGGAAAGTGAAATTCGATACCGGTGGGATCGATGCGTTGAAGGAGTCGAAGACATGGAAACATTACACCAAGGAACAGAAGATCGCGGCCGTACGTGACTATCTCGATGGGTTCACCAAAATGGAGGTTCTCTCCAAATATCATATTAGTAGTTGGTCGGTTCTATATCGGTGGATCAAGAAGTATACTGGTCATAGCGAGTTAACAGATTCGAGAAAAGGGATGGATCGAGCTATGGCCAAAGGGAGAAAGACAACATTCGAGGAACGCATGGAGATCGTCAGGTATTGCCTGGACAACGGACGGAACTATCAACGGACGGCCGAGATATTCGCCGTGTCGTACCAGCAGGTCTATGGCTGGACGAAAAAATATGACGCCGACGGCGTGCACGGGCTCGAGGACCGGCGCGGACGGACAAAGCAAGAAGAGGAACTGACCAACGAGGAGAAGCTTGAACGTCGCATCCAACAGATCGAGCGGGAGAACGAGCGCCTTCGGGCCGAGAACCTGTTCCTAAAAAAGTTAGAGGAGATCGAGAGGAGAGGTTGATCAGCCAGATCCGGCTACAATTGCGTTACACGGCCATCAAGGAAATGTCGATAAGCGACACGTTCCCGGTCGTGCTCTTATGCGAGATCGCGCAGGTCTCACGGGCCGCCTATTATAAATGGTTAAAACGTACCGTCTCGGTACGCGAGGAAGAGAACTTGAGTCTACTGGAGGACATCCGTCTCCTCTACGATCAGGTGAACGGGACCTACGGGTATCGACGGATCACCATGACGGTCAATCGGAGACGACGCCAGCATGGCCTACCGGCATACAACGAGAAGCGGGTCTATCGTCTCATGCGCATCCACGAGATCCGTTCGGTCATCCGCCAGAAGCGAAAACGGTACAAAAAGTCTTCACCGCAGCATGTGGCCGAGAACCTGATGAACCGAGAATTCAGCGCGTCCCGACCGGACGAGAAATGGTGCACCGACGTCACCGAGTTCAAATATGGCGCCGGGAGGAGGGCGTATCTGAGCGCGATCATCGACCTCTATGACGGCTCGATCGTCGCCTATCGCATCGGGAAATCCAACAACAATGGGCTCGTCTTCCAGACGATGATCCCAGCGATCGCGGGGCTCCGTACAGGAGCGGGTCCGATGATCCATAGCGACCGAGGGTTTCAATATACATCGAGAGGGTTCAAACGCATGGTGGAAGACGCAAAACTGACCCACAGCATGTCTCGCGTCGGACGTTGTCTCGACAACGCCCCGATCGAGGGTTTTTGGGGTACCCTGAAAGTCGAGATGTACTACCTGCGTGAGTTCCAGGCCTATAGCGAACTCACGTCGGCCATCGAGGCCTACATATCGTTCTACAACCATGATCGTCTCCAGAAACGACTAAACGGCTTGAGCCCTGTCGAATACAGGGCTCAAGCCGCCTAGGCTGGTTTTCATTATTTACCCTGTCTACTTGACGGGGAGCAGTTCA
>NZ_SJUZ01000018.1:0-2998 GCF_004337245.1 Exiguobacterium sp. SH1S1 | reverse complement strand
TTGAAAACTGAAGATTCATCAAGACATCAAACCAAGAAAAATATGCATGGTCCGTTCGGACCGTGTGTCTTAGAAACGCTAGATCAAGGTAGAAAGGGCGTACGGTGGATGCCTTGGCACTAGGAGCCGATGAAGGACGCGACGAACAGCGAAATGCTCTGGGGAGTGGTAAGTGCACTTTGATCCAGAGGTATCCGAATGGGGGAACCCACCGCCGGGAGACTGGCGGGACACCCGTGTGAATACATAGCACGGTGTGAGGCAAACCCGGGGAACTGAAACATCTAAGTACCCGGAGGAAGAGAAAGAAAATTCGATTCCCTGAGTAGCGGCGAGCGAAACGGGAACAGCCCAAACCAGGAAGCATGCTTCCTGGGGTTGTAGGACACTCTATACGGAGTTACAAAGGGATAGGATAGGTGAACGACCTGGAAAGGTCGGCCAGAGAAGGTGACGGCCCTGTAGCTGAAATCTTATCCCCTCCAGAGTGGATCCTGAGTACGGCGGGACACGTGAAACCCCGTCGGAATCCGGGAGGACCATCTCCCAAGGCTAAATACTTCCTAGTGACCGATAGTGAACCAGTACCGTGAGGGAAAGGTGAAAAGCACCCCGGAAGGGGAGTGAAATAGATCCTGAAACCGTATGCCTACAAGTAGTCAGAGCCCGTTAACGGGTGATGGCGTGCCTTTTGTAGAATGAACCGGCGAGTTACGATGGCGGGCAAGGTTAAGCTGATAAGGCGGAGCCGCAGCGAAAGCGAGTCTGAATAGGGCGCATCAGTCCGTCGTCGTAGACCCGAAACCAGGTGATCTACCCATGTCCAGGATGAAGGTCAGGTAACACTGACTGGAGGTCCGAACCCACGCACGTTGAAAAGTGCGGGGATGAGGTGTGGGTAGCGGTGAAATGCCAATCGAACCTGGAGATAGCTGGTTCTCCCCGAAATAGCTTTAGGGCTAGCCTCGAGGTGAAGAGTTCCGGAGGTAGAGCACTGATTGGACTAGGGGCCCCCACAGGGTTACCGAATTCAGTCAAACTCCGAATGCCGGCAACTTGTACTCGGGAGTCAGACTGCGAGTGATAAGATCCGTAGTCGAAAGGGAAACAGCCCAGACCATCAGCTAAGGTCCCAAAGTGTATGTTAAGTGGAAAAGGATGTGGCGTTGCACAGACAACTAGGATGTTGGCTTAGAAGCAGCCACCATTCAAAGAGTGCGTAATAGCTCACTAGTCGAGTGACGCCGCGCCGAAAATTTAACGGGGCTAAACATACCACCGAAGCTATGGATTCCGTAAGGAATGGTAGGGGAGCGTTCCAAGCAGCAGTGAAGCGGTATCGTGAGGAGCCGTGGAGCGCTTGGAAGTGAGAATGCCGGTGTGAGTAGCGAAAAGAGGGGTGAGAATCCCCTCCGTCGAAAGCCCAAGGTTTCCTGAGGAAGGCTCGTCCGCTCAGGGTTAGTCTGGACCTAAGCCGAGGCCGAAAGGCGTAGGCGATGGACAACAGGTTGATATTCCTGTACCGCCGTACCACCGTTTGAACGATGGGGGGACGCAGAAGGATAAGGTAACCGTGCGACTGGAAGTGCACGGACAAGCAGCGAGGCCGTCGGGTTGGCAAATCCGCCCGGCATACAAGGTTGAGCTGTGATGTGGAGCCCGTAGGGCGAAGTACCGGATTTCACGCTGCCAAGAAAAGCCTCTAGTAAGGAGGTCGGCGCCAGTACCGTAAACCGACACAGGTAGGCGAGATGAGAATTCTAAGACGCGCGGGATAACTCTCGTTAAGGAACTCGGCAAAATGGTCCCGTAACTTCGGGAGAAGGGACGCTTATGGCAACATAAGCCGCAGTGAATAGGCCCAAACGACTGTTTAGCAAAAACACAGGTCTCTGCTAAATCGCAAGATGAAGTATAGGGGCTGACGCCTGCCCGGTGCTGGAAGGTTAAGGGGATGTGTCATCGCAAGAGAAGCACTGAACCGAAGCCCCAGTAAACGGCGGCCGTAACTATAACGGTCCTAAGGTAGCGAAATTCCTTGTCGGGTAAGTTCCGACCCGCACGAAAGGCGTAACGATTTGGGCACTGTCTCAACGAGAGACCCGGTGAAATCATAGTACCTGTGAAGATGCAGGTTACCCGCGACAGGACGGAAAGACCCCATGGAGCTTTACTACAGCCTGATATTGAGGCTTTGTACGCGATGTACAGGATAGGTGGGAGTTTGTGAAGCCGGAGCGCCAGCTTCGGTGGAGACATCCTTGGGATACCACCCTTTGCGTATAGAGTCTCTAACTCGCAGCCGTGATCCGGCTGGAGGACCGTGTCAGGCGGGTAGTTTGACTGGGGCGGTCGCCTCCTAAACAGTAACGGAGGCGCCCAAAGGTTCCCTCAGAATGGTTGGAAATCATTCGTAGAGTGCAAAGGCAGAAGGGAGCTTGACTGCGAGACCTACAAGTCGAGCAGGGACGAAAGTCGGGCTTAGTGATCCGGTGGTTCCGCATGGAAGGGCCATCGCTCAACGGATAAAAGCTACCCTGGGGATAACAGGCTGATCTCCCCCAAGAGTCCACATCGACGGGGAGGTTTGGCACCTCGATGTCGGCTCATCGCATCCTGGGGCTGGAGTAGGTCCCAAGGGTTGGGCTGTTCGCCCATTAAAGCGGTACGCGAGCTGGGTTCAGAACGTCGTGAGACAGTTCGGTCCCTATCCGTCGTGGGCGCAGGAAATTTGAGGAGAGCTGTCCTTAGTACGAGAGGACCGGGATGGACGCACCGCTGGTGTACCAGTTGTTCCGCCAGGAGCATCGCTGGGTAGCTACGTGCGGACGGGATAAGTGCTGAAAGCATCTAAGCATGAAGCCCCCTCCGAGATGAGATTTCCCTTTGAGCAATCAAGAAAGACCCCTCAGAGACGATGAGGTAGATAGGTCATGGGTGGAAGCACGGCGACGTGTGGAGCTGAATGATACTAATCGGTCGAGGCTTTGATCTAGAA
>NZ_SJUZ01000017.1:0-8305 GCF_004337245.1 Exiguobacterium sp. SH1S1 | reverse complement strand
TCTTCCAGCATACGTAGTGCACTCAGTTTTTGTTCAATCGAATGCCGACTTCTCGCCATAAAAAAACACTCCCCAATAGATAAACAGATTTGTTATTTCATCTGTCTACCTATTGGGGAGCATATCACTTCTCGCGGTGGGGTCTCGTTTATTTCTGGGCGACGAAGAAAATTCGTTCGGCGTTTCGGCCCGGAGCTTGATCCGTGAAGTCGGCCGTGACCGATTTCACGTGGAAGCCGGCACCGATGAGCCATTGCATATACTGCCCTGGCTCATACGTCCGCTGCTCGTGCGTCTCTTCGACGCGTTCGTACGTGCCATCCTCGAGCGCGACGAAAAACGTCAAATCGTGGATGACCGAGAGCGGCTTCTCGCCCGGGTCAGCGAACCAGATGTAAGAACAGTCTTCCCCGTTCGACGCGTACGTCTTCTGGTTGAAGAGCGTCTCCATCTTGTTCGATGAATGGACGTCAAAGATGAACGTCCCGCCCGGCTTCAGTTGCTCATATACCGCCTCGAACGTGTCGACGACGTCGGCCTCGTCTGCAAGGTAGCAAAGCGAGTCACAAAGGATCGTCACGGCATCGACCGGAGCCGGCAGTTCGAGCTCACGCATGTCTTGTTGCCAGAGCGGCAGCGTGACGCCCGCTTCAAGCGCTTTCTCTTGGGCGACTTCGAGCATTGACTCAGATAAGTCGAGACCGATCGTGTCGTAATGCTCGGCCAGCCGAATCGTCGCTGAGCCCGTCCCGCATCCGACGTCGGCAAGCGATGCACCGTCCGCGACGTGGCGCCGCACGAACGCGACCCAATCCGCGTACGGGGCATCTTTCATCAACTCATCGTATACGTAGGCGAACCCTTCGTACGTCATTAGCCGACTTCCACGTCGACGTGCGGCGCGTCAGCCCATAATTTTTCAAGGTTGTAGTAGTCACGGTCGTCACGGTGGAAGATGTGGACGACGACGTTTTCGAGGTCAGCGAGCACCCAACGTGCCGAGTCCATACCTTCGAATTTTTTAAGCGGCAAATCGTTCTCGCCCGCCACGTCTTTGATTTCACGTGCGATCGCTTCGACTTGCTTCTCAGAGTTACCGTGGCAGATGACGAAATAATCGGCGATCGGTGAGATACCTTCCATGTCGAGGACGACGATGTCTTCCCCACGTTTATCGTCAACAGCTTTTACAATCAATTCAAGTTCTTCTTTTACAGTCATATAGACCCTCCTAAGGTGTGTTCAAATAATAGTTATATGTCGTAATCGTCTGCGGGAAAATCCGCACCGACTTCTTCAATAAATAGTTAATCGTATGGCGCAGTGTCGCGACGACGGCCGCTTCAAGTGAAACGTCTGCCAAATCGCGCAACACGTCGACACCGGGATACCGACGATTCGGTTCAATCGCATCCGCGACAAATAAAATTTGATCGAGGCGCGACATGCCGGGTTCGCCGGTAGTGTGGTTTTTGATGGCCGATATGACTTCAGCGTCGAGGTCGTAGGCGCGGTCTAACAAGACCGCTCCGACCGGCGCATGAAGCAGTTCGTCATCAAACTCGAGCAACAACGGGTCGAGATGCTCGTCTAAGACGATTTGACGCATCTCGTCACGGTCATGGTACTTCGCATAATCGTGCAACATTGCCGCGAGCCGGGCCTGGTCTACGTCCTCTCCGTACGTTCGGGCGAGACG
This sequence comes from Exiguobacterium sp. SH1S1, assembly GCF_004337245.1. Lineage (NCBI taxonomy): Bacteria > Bacillati > Bacillota > Bacilli > Caryophanales > Exiguobacterium > Exiguobacterium sp. SH1S1. The sequence goes on along the minus strand of NZ_SJUZ01000017.1, from coordinate 6,606 downwards.
TTCTGCCGTCTCGACGACACCGAGCGTATGGATGTACCGTTTCTCAGGCAACGTTCGTTCAATCAATGCCTGTGCCTGTTCATACGTCATACAAATCGTGCTCCTTGATATAAGTTTCGACTTCACATGGGACGAGATACGTGATCGACTTGTTCCGTTTCGCACGTTCCCGAATGTCGGTCGACGAGATCTCAAGCTGCGGCATGTCGATCGTACGGACGTCAGCTCGGCTCGGGATTCGGTAGCGGCTCCCGGGCCGGGCGACCGCACCGAACGTGACGAGCGTAGTCAGCGTCTCATAGTCGTGCCACTTCTCGAGCGCGTCGAGTGAATCGGCCCCGATCAAGAAGAAGAACGTGTCAGCCGGATACTGTTCCCGCAACCGTTTCATCGTCTCGACCGTGTATGACGGTTCAGCTCGTTCGAACTCGATCAAGTTGAGCTTAAAATCCGGGTGACCGGAGATGGCCCGCCGCGTCATCTCGATCCGGTCGTCCGCCCGGCTGAACCCGGCCTTATGGGGCGGGATCGCTGCCGGTAAGAACCAGACCTCGTCGAGCTCGAGTTGTTCTCTCGCCTGCTCGGCGATCAACAGATGACCGAGATGCGGTGGGTCGAACGTGCCCCCCATCAGCCCGATGCGACTCATGGAAGCTTGATTTGGCGATTCTCTTTCTCTTTCGCCTGTTTGTACAAGACGATGACTTTTCCAATGACTTGAACGACTTCTGCCTTCGTTCCTTCAGCCAACTCTCCAGCCACGTCTTTCGGCGTGTCGAGACAGTTTTGAAGAACTTGGACTTTTAACAGTTCACGCTTTTCGAGCGCATCGCCGATGTCTTTGCACATCGCTTCACTGACGCCGTTTTTTCCGACTTGGTAGATGGCCGAGAGGTTGTGTGCCTCGGCGCGTAAAAATCGCTTTTGTTTACCTGATAACATTATTTTTATTCCTCCAATAAGCTTTCAATTAACTTCATTCCGACAATTTGATCCGGTTTCACACCTGTCCAGCGTTCGAACGCCAACGCTCCCTGCCCGACGAACATGGCAGTCCCGTTCACGGTTTTACCGCCTCGGATTGTGGCATCGCTTAAAAACGGTGTGACGAGTGGACGATATATGATATCACAAATGACGGTGTTTTGTCGTAATCCATTTAACGGAAGCGGGGATTGTACTCCATCCATGCCGACCGATGTCGTTTGGATGATGACGTCGTAGCGGGCGACGTCGACATCACCGAGCGGTTGTGACTCGATGCCGAACGTCTTCGCGAGACGCTCGGCCCGGTCGATCGTCCGGTTCGTGACCGTGACGTTTCGGGTCGGCAACGCGCTGATGATCCCGCGGGCCGCTCCACCCGCCCCGATGACGAGCACACGACCAGACCAGTCGGTGTACGGGTCGAGTGCGGTCACAAGACCGACGCCGTCCGTGTTCGCGCCGATCAAACGGCCGTCCCGCTTATAGACGGTGTTGACGGCACCGGCCGACTTGGCTGAATCCTCCAAGTCGTCTAACAACGGGATGACCGCTTCCTTGTACGGGATCGTGACGTTGAACCCGTCATAGTCCCCGTCCCGCATCGCCTGAAACAACGGGGCGAGCTCGTCCGCTGTGACGTCGAGCGCGTCATACCGCCCGAAAAGCCCAGACGCTCTCAGCCACTGCTCGTGCAGGGAGGGAGAGAGCGAATGAGCGATTGGGTGACCGATGACGGCCAGTCTCATACGAGCGCCTCGCGTAATGTGACGACGACTCCTTTTGGTGCCCAAGCGGCAATCCGTCCACCTTTTCCGTGGATGGCGACCCAACCGAGTCCGCTAAAGACGATATCCGTCTTGACGCCGTCACGGAGACTAAATTCATGACGCACGAGCGGCGGCAACAATTGCAACGTCTTCTCGTTCGGCGGGTTAAGCATTTTGCCGATATGGTTTTCATAAAGCTCATCTGCTTTGTCGAGCTTCGTCCGGTGTGTCTTCAACTCGTTCGACATGTAGACGACGAATGAACGTTTATTGCCTTCCAGATAATCGAGACGAGCCAGACCACCAAAGAAGAGTGTTTGCTGCGGGTTCAATTGGAACACGTGCGGCTTGATCTCTTTTTTAGGTGTGATCGTCTTCAAATCGCGCGCGTCGACGTAATGCGCCATTTGATGGCGGTTGATGATTCCTGGCGTATCGTACAGGTTCGCATCATCGTCGAGCGGGACGTCGATCAAGTCGAGCGTCGTTCCCGGGAAATGACTGACGGTGATAATCGCTTCATCTTCAGCACCGAAGCGCTTGATGATTTGGTTGATGAGTGTCGATTTCCCGACATTCGTACAACCGACGACGTAGACGTCTTTCCCTTTGCGATAGTACTCGATCTTCTCTGCTAGTTCGTCGATGCCGTGACCTTTTTTAGCGCTGATCAAATGGACATCGACCGGCGTCAAGCCAAGTTCTTTCGCCTCGGTCTTCATCCAGTTCGCCATACGGTTCGGGTTGACCGACTTCGGCAGTAGATCGACTTTGTTCCCGACTAACAAGACATCGTTCGATCCGACCGAACGTTGAAGTCCCGGGAGCCAGCTTCCGTTGAAATCAAAAATATCGACGATTTTGATGACGAGCGCTTCTTTGGCGCTGATCCCGTTCAAGATGCGCAAGAAGTCATCGTCCGTCAATTCGACGTCTTGGATCTGGTTGTAATGCTTCAATTTGAAGCAGCGTTGGCAAATGACGATCTCGCGATCCAGTGCCGATTTTGGTGCATAACCGACTGCTGTCGGGTCTTCTGTTTGAATGAGAACGCCGCAACCGGCGCAATAACGTTTCGTTTCTTCCATATTCGTATGTGCTGTCCTTTAAGTTTCCTCTTCTTCATTCTTCGTAGCGCCTCGCCGCTACTCCTGAAGCGTTAATTCCGACGTCTTACGCGCCGTACAAGACAGCCTCCTTCTTCCTATGCGTTCGAGGCCCTTATTTATCTTTTTTATGTGAATCTTCTGAACGTGAGTGCATCGCCTCGCCGATCTTTTCAGCGACGGCCACTTTGGCCCGCTTCGCATCGACTGCGATTTCCTCCACTTTTTTCGTGATCAACACGTACTTCCCGCGACGCTTCATATGCGCGAATACGACTTTCTCCAGCATGCGATTGAACTTCGTGACGAGACCGTCCGTCTTGACGACAGGCTGCACGTGAACGACGTGAATGCCTGCCATATTGGCGCCGAGCACGTCGGTGAAGATTTGATCGCCTAAGAAAATCGCTTCTTTGGTTGAATAGCCGTACTTGGCAAGTGCTTGCTTGAACCCAGACGGCAACGGTTTTTTCGCACGCGCCACATAATGAAGACCGAGCGGTTCCGTAAACGTGCGCACGCGGTTCTCGTTATTATTCGAGACGACGATGACATCGAGTCCATGTGATTTCACTTTCTCGAGCCATAGCAAAAGAAGCTCAGGTGCGTGCGGGACGTCCCAGGCCACGAGTGTATTATCAAGGTCCGTCAAAATGACGCGGACACCACGGTCTTTCAAGTCTTCAAGGTCGATGTCAAATACTGACGCGACGAACTGTTTCGGATAAAGTCGATTAAACACGTTTGTATTCCTCCAATTAGCTAAAGCGATTCAACAGCTTATACAAGTATTGATATCCCTTCTATGTTATACGAAAACCGGCCAAACGACTAGTGTCTCGTTTGACCGGCCAGAAAATTGTTGTCTATTCACTTACCAGTCAAGCGTTCGATTGAATCGAACCGATGACTTCACCGAGCCGGACCGGACCAATTTTCGCCGGGTCGATGACGACACGATCTTTCTCAAAACAGAGGATGACGGTCGAGCCGAACGAGAAGTAACCGACCTCGGCCCCTTTATCGACACGTTCGCCGTCATGGGTCCATTCGATTGTATTGACGTTCAAAGCGCCGACCATGATGTGCTCGTAACGTCCGGCCACGCTCTCAAAGCGTGTGACACGGCGATAGTTACGTGACAACGGGCGGACCGTCTCCGTCAAACCGAGTTCATTCACCGGCGCCGAACGGTCGCCGAGCTCGTAATGGCTGAGCACTCGGCCTGCGAGCGGGACATGGACACGGTGGTAGTCACGCGGGCTCAAGTAGAGCACGCAAACCGTCCCGCCGGCATACCGTCTCGCCTCTGACTGTGAACCGAGCATCTCGGCGAGCGTATACGACTGCCCCTTCACTTCAAACCGACTCTCGTCTGTTATGGCGGACACGATCGACAGTTGTCCGTCGCACGGTGATACGACCGTGTCCGTGTTTGCATCGATCGGGCGCGCCCCGTCTTTCAAGTGGCGCGTGAAAAAGGCGTGCAGACTCGGATAGGCGTCGATCGGCTCTGCCGCTTCAGCGATATCGATTTGATACGTTTTCGCGAACGACGGGATGAACGCGCGGCTCGCTTTCGACTCGGCGAACTGACGGAGCCGCTTGGCGATGAACGGTGTCGCATTCAATTCAAACAACGTCTGATACAAGCGGCTTTTGATCACTGTGCGGCCTCCTCGTTTTTAAAGAACGTTTCGTATTGTTGTTCCGAGACGGCCCCTTCGACACGACCCGTTTCTTGACCGTCTTTAAAACGAATCATCGTTGGTGTTCCGTTAATGCCATAAGTCGTCCAGACGTCATGATCGGCCAAGTTGATCGAGACCGCGTCATACTCCTCGATGAGTGGTTCGACATACGGTTTGACTTGCTCACAATATTCGCAACCCGTCTGCCAGAAATAGACGACGACCTCTTCTTCTTCGTCAATTTTCTGTTCGAGCTCGTTCGCTGACACGGCGTTGACGCCGGTCTCTTCATTCGCATTATTCAAGAAGAATAAGAGCGCGATCCCGATCACGATGATGGCACCGATGATGGCGAACGTAATGAAGTTGGCGCGTTTGGCACTGTTTTTCATGGTCGATCCCTCCTAAATGTGTATAAAAAGAACTGACTCGGATATGAGCCAGTTTGGTTGTGGACGTCTTACTTTTCTTGGGCGACGTCGTTGATTCCCATGTCTTGGTTAAGTGTATCCAAGAGCGCGATAAAGATTGTGATGACCACGCCAAAGGCTGTTGCGAGCACCGCATTGAACGTCACGCCATCGACAGCTGAAATGATAAAGACTGCTGTATTCGAAAGCAAGATCGCCCAGAACAATGTGACTAAGTAACGCATCGAAAGTCCCCTCCATCTCACAGATGATTCATAAAATTCCATACGGCAATAGTATATCATTGTTGCTGCACAATATGCGACCTCGATTGTATATTCTTTCCGTCGAAACGTGAAATATGGTACGGTCAGAGAAATAGTACACAATGTAGAAAAGAGGATGACTTATGTCACGTTATTTAATCGCAGTCGATTTAGACGGTACGTTGTTACGAGATGACAAGACGATCAGCGAACGGAACATCCGCGCTCTTCAAGCGGCTCGTGATGCCGGCCATGAAGTCATGATCGCAACAGGACGGCCCCATCGCCACTCGATCATGTATTATGAACAACTCGGCTTGACGACGCCTTTGATCAATTTCAACGGAGCGCTCGTCCATCACCCGAAAGATACGTCCTACGCGGTCACACACCGTCCGATCCCACTTAAAACAGCACACGACATCATCGAAGAAGTATCGGAGACGAAAGCACACAACATCGTCGTCGAAGTGACCGACCACGTCTATTTCCATAAAGATCCGCAAGAATTTTACGGTCCTTACGCCGAACGGGCACTCAGCGTCACGTCGGGTGACTTGCTCAAGCACTTGCAAGACGAGCCGACGTCGCTTTTGATCCACGCGACGAAAGAACACGTCGACAACGTCCGGGCCAGCTTGAACAAAGTGCACGCTGAAGCCGTCTTGAACCGTCAATGGCGCATGCCCGAGCATATGATCGAAGTCATGAGCCAAAATACATCGAAGGCGCTCGGCCTTCGCGAAGTATCGAAGCACTTGAACATTAGCCGTGAGAACATCATCGCTTTCGGCGATGAAGAGAACGACCTCGAAATGCTCGACTACGTCGGCACGGGCGTCGCGATGGGCAACGCCATCAGCCAGCTCAAAGTCGTCGCCAACGAAGTGACCGCTTCGAACATGGATGACGGGATTGCCATCTACCTCGAAGAGAAATTTGGAATCAAGTCATAACCAAAGCACCGACTGATCCACAGTCGGTGCTTTTTGTGTTCGATCACTGCACCTAGTTAAATAAAGCGCAGTGAACTACTCACCACTTGTTTGCTTCGCAACTTGAAGTGGGAGCTTCTTGGGAAGACCGTGCTTTGACCAGCCACGGTTGTGGACCAAGCTCGTCGGGCAGTCCCTGCCCTGGGGTGTTTCAGTCCGCGAGGCGCAACAGGTTGAGGCTCGCGTTGACGTCGCGGTCGTGGTGTGTGCCGCAAGCGGCGCATGTCCACTCGCGGACGTGCAGGTCCTTCTTGCCACCGTTCTCGCCGCAGGCCGAACAGACCTGGGTCGAGGCGAACCACGGGTCGGCCTTGATGAACGTCCGTCCATAGAATCTCGCCTTATATTCCAGCTGGCGGACGAACTCGCCCCATCCGGCGTCCC
>NZ_SJUZ01000016.1:0-16470 GCF_004337245.1 Exiguobacterium sp. SH1S1 | reverse complement strand
GACTTGCATGTATTAGGCACGCCGCCAGCGTTCGTCCTGAGCCAGGATCAAACTCTCCAAAGAATTTGATATAGCTCTTGAAAATGACGAAGCTTGCGCTTCAATCAAAACTTGTAAAACTTTTTTTGCCTCATCGTTCAGTTTTCAAAGTTCGTCTGCCGCGCTTAGCGACTAAATGATAATAACATTTCTTTTTAAATCATGTCAACAACTTTTTTCTTGTTTCCGAAAGCGTTGTTGGCAACAGAGATAACTATATCATCCTCCAAACTGCCTGGCAAGCATTATTCTAAAAAAACTTTAGAAAATTTCCTTTCTTATTTTCTCTAAAGAAGGAATCACTCTCCGCTAATCGAATACGTCCCCTATACTCATTCACAGAAGGTGGCCACGGCATGCAGCAACTCCAACCAAAACATAGGTCTGCCCTACGTATCTGGGCAGGGACACAAGTATATACGCTCAAGCGAAGTCTTGAATGGATGACAGACGAGAAGCACTATGCGTCCACTAAAAGTAAAGCGCCGTTGCCTCATTTGATCCACACCCATCGCACACCTTTATATAGAAGACTCCGTGATGTCGATATGGAAATGCAACGAAACAAAGTGATCAACCTGCACATCGCAATCAAGCAACTTAACAACTTGATCGTCCACCCTGGTGAAGTATTATCTTACTGGAAATCAATCGGGCGGCCGACGAAACGGAAAGGATATGTCGACGGCATGATCCTTCACTACGGCAAAGTCACTACCGGTGTCGGGGGCGGCCTATGTCAACTTTCGAATTTGATTTACTGGATCACACTGCACAGCCCACTCACCGTCACCGAACGTTATCGGCACAGTTACGATGTATTCCCGGACTCTAGACGCGACCAACCGTTCGGCAGCGGGGCGACATGTTCATACAATTATCTCGATCTGCAAATTACGAATCAGACAACCCAAACGTATCAATTGCTTCTATATATAGAAGGAGATGAACTTGTCGGCGAATGGCGGTCCGACATCCCGCCGGCCGTCAGTTATAGAATATACGAACAAAACCACCATTTCACAAAGGAATGGTGGGGCGGTACAATCCGGCACAATCAAATTTTCCAAGAAGTCATTTCACAGGACGGGACACTGCTGCGTAACGAGTTCATCACCGAAAACCACGCCTTGACGATGTATGACCCGTTCCTGCCAGAGAATACCGTATACAAAAAGGCCGACTCTTGATCGAGTCGGCCTTAGTCACGTTATGCGTGCGGTAAGAACATGAAGTAAGCAAGGAAGATGACGAGCATCCCGTACATGATTGGATGAATTTCTTTCGTCTTCCCTTTCGCGATCATCATGAGCGGATAAAGGATAAACCCAAGTCCAATCCCAGTAGCAATCGATGAAGTGAGCGGCATCATGATAATCGTCAAGAATGCCGGAACTGCGATTTCTATTTTTTTCCAATCGATATCGAGGAGAGCTGAGGCCATCAACACACCAACGATGATGAGTGCCGGTGCCGTAACCGGTGCCGTGACGACTGCTAAGAGTGGTGAGAAGAACAACGCTAACCCGAAGAAGAGACCTGCGAACACAGCAGTCAACCCTGTACGACCACCCGCCGCTACACCCGCTGACGATTCGACGTAAGACGTCGCTGTCGACGTACCGAAGATCGCACCTGCAACCGTCGCAGTCGAATCCGCCATGAGCGCCTTACTCGCACGCGGCACTTTGTTTTCTTTCATGATTCCAGCTTGACGCGCAACAGCAACGAGCGTTCCTGCCGTATCAAAGAAGTCGATGAAGAAGAACGTCAAGATGACGATGAGCATTTGAAGCGTGAAAACATCACCGAAGTTGATGAATGCTTGGCCGAACGTCGAAGACATGCTTGGCGGCATCGATACAACATCTGAGATTGCAGTCGGTGTCGGCACGAGACCAAAAATCATTCCTGCGATGGCTGTCAACAACATCCCAATGAAAATTCCACCCTTGATGTCTCGAGCCATCAACAATGCACTGACGACGAGACCGAATACCGCGAGAAGCGTAGTTCCTGTCCTGAGCGATCCAAGGCCGACAAGTGTCGCTTCGTTCGCAACAACAATCCCTGCATTTTTCAAGCCGATGAAGGCGATGAAGAAACCAATCCCTGCCGCCACCGCCATTTTAAGCGGAGCCGGAATCGCGTTAACGACCGTCTCACGAATACCTGAGAGCGTCAAAGCGATAAAGAACAATCCTGAGACGAGAACACCCGAGAGCGCCGTCTGCCACGGGATGCCCATCCCGATGACGACACTGTAGGCGAAGAAGGCGTTAAGCCCCATACCAGGCGCGATGGCGATCGGGTAGTTGGCGAATAGCCCCATCGTGACCGATCCGATAAGTGCGACGAGACCAGTTGCCACGAAGACGGCACCCATGTCCATCCCAGCAGCCCCGAGCACGTTCGGGTTGACGAACAAGATGTACGCCATCGCGAGGAATGTAGTGAATCCTGCGACGAGTTCGGTTTTTACGTTCGTTCCAAGTTCATTCAACTGGAAGTGACGTTCGATCCGGCTTTCTGACGGTTGATGTTTCGGTTCTTGCTTGAGCTGTGTGCTCATTGGTTTTCCTCCTTGGCTCGCCGTAAAACGAGAAAGGTCCCCGATCAATGACCGAGGACCCCACGCGAAACATACAGGGACAGACGTCCCCTTATATATGTCTCGCCGTAGTGAAATCATTTAAGGTGATTTCGTAGAGACTCTCGGGCCATATTCCCGATATTATACGGCAAAATTTAATTTGATTGTTCGGATATGAATAAGAACGTTTTTATCTTATCAGCGTTAAAATTGAATGTCAACAAAATAACGGATTTTATTAATATTTTTTCGTTAAATGTTCGGAATTAGACAAAAGCAGAGGGATTCCCCTCTGCTCAAGTTTATTCCCACTCGATTGTCGCTGGTGGCTTCGATGTGATGTCGTACAGGACACGGTTGACGTGACTGACTTCATTGACGATTCGAACTGAAATCTTTTCAAGCACGTCCCACGGGATACGTGCCCAGTCCGACGTCATCCCATCAATCGACGTGACGGCACGAACGCCGACCGCATAGTCGTAAGTCCGCTCGTCGCCCATGACCCCGACCGAACGGATCGGTGTGAGGACGGTGAAGTACTGCCAGATATCGCGTTCGAGTCCAGCCTTCTTCACTTCTTCGCGAAGGATCGCATCCGACTCGCGGACGATTTCAAGCTTCTCTTCTGTGATCTCACCGAGGACGCGAATGCCAAGACCCGGTCCCGGGAACGGCTGACGCCAAACGATGTATTCAGGAAGGCCGAGTTCGGTCCCGAGTTCCCGTACTTCATCTTTAAATAGCGTGTTGAGCGGCTCGATCAACGTGAAGTTCATATCTTCAGGCAGGCCACCGACGTTATGGTGCGACTTGATCGTCTGCGCCGTGTCAGTACCGCTCTCGATGATATCCGTGTAAAGCGTCCCTTGGGCAAGGAAGTCCATATCGACGAGTTGAGACGCTTCTTCGTCAAACACGTAAATGAACTCATTGCCGATAATTTTCCGCTTCTGTTCCGGATCCGAGACGCCGGCCAACTTCGCCATGAAACGTTCTTGCGCATCGATTTTGATGACTTTCATGTTGAATCCGTCTGCGAACGTCTTCATGACGCTATCCGCCTCGTTTTTACGGAGCAAACCATGGTCGACGAACATACACGTCAACTGGTCCCCAATCGCACGATGGACGAGTGCTGCGACGACAGATGAGTCGACACCGCCAGACAAGGCGCAGAGGACTTGTTTATCGCCGACGATCTCACGGATCTTTTCGACTTCGATGTCGATAAAGTTCTCCATCGACCACTCGCCTTTGGCACCACACACTTCATAGATGAAGTTTTTCAAGATGTCGTTGCCGTACTCCGAGTGACGTACTTCCGGATGGTACTGGACACCATACATTTTGAGGTCGTCGTTTTTGATCGAGGCGACCGGGCAAGACGGGTTCGTCCCATCGACGATGAACCCTTCCGGTGCTTCCATGACGAGGTCACCGTGGCTCATCCACACCGTATGCTCAACTGGCAAGCCTGTGTAAAGGGCAGATGCTTCAGGTGTCGAGAACAGCGTCGCTTTCCCATACTCGCGATGGGCCGCACGTTCGACGCGTCCACCGAAGTGATGCGTCATGAGCTGCATGCCGTAACAGATCCCAAAGATCGGGATACCGAGTTCAAAGATTTCCGGATCGCAGCGGTACGCACCTTCCGCGTAAACGCTGTTCGGTCCGCCCGAGAAAATAATACCGGCCGGGGCAAGTTCACGAATCTCGGCAGCGGTCATCTTATGGGAATGAAGCTCACTGTACACCCCAAGGTCACGCACTCGGCGTGTGATCAACTGATTGTATTGTCCTCCAAAGTCGAGCACCAAAATCATTTCTTGTTCTATCTTCACAAAACCTCCACCTTTCTGCCTTCATCTCAAAAAAAGAGCGAGCCTCTCCCCCGGATTCACCAAACCGAAGAAGAAGCACGCCCTTTTTTCTGTATACGAAACGTGCTCCTTCATAGTCGGTCCATTTACGGTGGTCCGGTAGAGACTCTCGCGCCAATTCGCGAGTATATACGAAGGAATGCTTTGTTCAATTGTCTAACTAATGCGTCTATCTTACTGTATGAACCCGTTCACTTCAACTCATAATTCGGCGAATCATGATTTTCCAATATTCTTTATATTTTGAATTCGGAGTTTGATCGGCGTAAAGGCTCTGTTCGAACAAGCGCGTCAAGCGCGTCATTTCGTCCGATTCGTAGTACGCATCGACTTCGGCCGCGAGCTCGGACGGCGTCCGGCCCTCAACTTTAAATCCGGCGCCGCGAAGCCGTTTCACGAGATAACGATGCATCGCCACGAGCCGTGGTTCATTGAGCGGACGTCTCGTCCACCAGAGGACCATGATCAACCGTTCGAGTGACTTACGGTTCCAGACGAGCAAGGCAACTGCGAACACGATGAGCACCCAAGCCCAAACCGGTATATTCCACGACTCGGCCGCCGTCTCGCCTGTCGCGACGTCGTCGAGCGCCAAGTCTTCTTGCGGACGGTTCGTCTGTTGATCGTTTTGGTTCGCCTGAGGGTCGTTCGCCACCGGATCATCTGCTCGGATGTCCGATTCCGTTTCGACTTGCAACAAGCTAGAGTCAGAGAAACTGATCGTCGCCTCGAGCGGCACCCAACCAGCCCCTTCCACGAAATACTCGACCCACGAGTGGGCGTGGCGGTTTCGGACCGTATATTCTTCCTCACCTTGGATGACTCCGCGTGTATCCCCCATCGTAAAGCCTTTCACCCAACGCGTTGGCACGCCGTTCGCCCGCAGGAGCACGGCAGCTGACGTTGAGAAGTTATCACAGTACCCGACGAGCGTATCGAACAAGAACTGGTCGACATAGTCGGTCTCGCCTTCAGGGGTTGCCACATCTTCCGTGTCATATTGGAACTCGCCTGACTGGAAGAAGGCTTGGATCGCTTGCGCTTGTTCGTACGGGTTCTCACTGTCGGCCATAATCTCGACCGCTAAATCACGGACCCGGTCCGGTAGCGTATCCGGCAACTGCAAATAAGCTTGTTGCTCCTCGTCCGTCAACGTCGTCACCGGTTCGTTCAGCTCGAGTTGTTGTTCTGTAAATGCAGGGACGCTGTATCGCAACTGAATCGTCTCCGGCGTCACTTGTCCGTCATTATCGAATACGATTTTTCCGGAAGGGCGAATGTGGATCGTCTCATTCGGGAACGCCTCTTCGATGTCTCCGACAAGGAACTCCGTCCCACTCTCCGTCTCCGCTGCCTGCGGGTATTCCCCGCCATAGGGGACGAACGACTGGCGGCGGTCAAATCGGAGCAACGCCTGTTCCGGGGTCGTATCGACCTCATCGTCGACGAGCTGCCCCCGGTTATAGTCAGAATCGAGGACAGGGGATTCAACCCATCCTTTACCCGTGTAAATCTCTTTTGCCTCGATGCGCCAATAGCGGGCCGGCACACCCCGTGCGATGAAGACGATGCCGTCATCTTGTTCGAACGGACCGCCGAGCTGTTCGTCGTTCACGCCATAACCGACGCGACCACTCCCCGAACCGCCCTCGTTCACCGCGTTTTGGAAACTCGTCGTCAACCGATCAGACCAGTCCCCTTCGATTGTCGGAGACACACTGCCAAGTACGATGACGACCGCAGCGAGCAGGCTGATGCTGACGTAACGGACGAGCGATTTGCTCGGACGCTTCGCCACATCGGTCACGAACAAGAGGAAGAGCGATGCCAAGATGGCGAATAGGATATTACTTTCACCATCATAGAGCGTCCACGTGTCAAAATACGCCATCAACCCAAGCGTCGAGACAATCATTCCGAGAACGAAGCCGTAGCTCGGATACGTCCGGCCGACCAAAATGGCAAACAAGACACCGATGAGCGCCATCGCCGAGAAGAAAATGGCTTCTTCAGGCAGCGCCCCGCTCAATACGCCCGTCAAGTCGTCGAGCCATAGTCCGAACCAGTCGAGCAAACTGCCGTGATAGATGTAGAGGACCGTAAAAAAGTTGAGGACGACGACAGTGATAAAGCCGTACCAAGGGAGCAGGCTCGCAAACATCGGCACGAGCAACAAAAATAAAAACGGCCAGTTCACATCAAACGTCGTGCTTCCGACAATCGGTTCAACCCAAAATGACAACAAGTAAGCGGCCAGGGCCGTATAAACGATTCGCTTCACCCACTCGGTCATGTCGTCACCTCATTCGCCGTATAGAGATGATAGCTGCCTTGGGTCTCATGCATGAGTTCGCGCACCCATTTCGTCTCGAACGGGCTAATCAAAATCAAGTTGCCCGTCTCCTGCGGCATGTTGCGCTTGACCCGCTCGACGAGACGGGCTTCCGGTTCCGGCGTCGCCGTCAACAGATAATGCCCAAGCTCGGCACTTTGGTCCGGCAAGTGGAACAAGCGGACTTGCTCTTCAATGACGTACAGTTCAAACGGCAAGTTTTTGCGCTCGAGTTGCCGAATCGCCCCGACGAGCAGTGACAGCGAACGTTCGAACGCTTCCTCATGCCCGGCCGAAGCCGACGGCACGAATACGAGCGATAGTTTCTTTTCTTGTTCTTGGTCGAACGTCTTCGTCATCAAGTTGTCTCGACGGGCCGACGCTTTCCAATCGATCCGGCCGATACGGTCACCGGCCGCATACTCACGGACACCGCTCGTCGTATTGGCGACTTCGGTATATGTCCGGGTGCGCCGATATTGCTCGCCCCGTCCGCCGACGTGTTCATCGCGCGGCAAATCGAAAGGAAGTTCAGCCGGGGAGACTTCGACGACCGTCTCAATCCGAAGCGTCCGTTTACGGTCGAATAACCCAAAGACGTCACGGACGTGAAGGAGTGTCCGGTCAAACACATGAATGCCTCGCTTAATGTGTTCAACCTCATAATGGACCGTCTCACTGCGTCGAAAGAAACGATCGACCGGGGTCACGATCGGATTCGTCACCTCGGCCAAGCGCGATGGCGGTGTCTCTTCAAGCGTAACGACACCGATGAGGAACGGGTACTTTCGTTCGATTCGAAGTGCCACGTCCATCGTCTGCCCAGAGACGAGTCGTTTTGTCGTGACGCGACGAGACACGTTCGCCGCCGTGACAGGATACACCATGAACAGCGTCCAGTACACGGTCAAGACGAAAAATGACCACCATAGCGTCGACGCGACGATACTCCCTTCGATGCGAGCGAACGCATAAAGTCCGAATGCCGCCGCCCAGACGAGGAACAGCTTCATCCAATTTTTCATACTTCCTTGACCTCGCGATCCATCGGGACGGGAAGTGTGTCGAGCCACCCTTTGACGAGTTGCTCTGACGTCTTCCCTTTATAGCGCGCTTCCGCCGTCAACAATACCCGGTGCCCGAGCACGCTTCCTGCGAGCGCCTTGACGTCATCCGGTAAGACGAAATCACGGTTATGGATGTATGCCCACGCCTGAGCCGTTTTCATTAGAGCGAGCGTCGCCCGCGGACTTCCGCCGAGGTATGTGAACGGGTCGTTCCGCGTCTCATGAATCAAGCGGACGATATACTGCTTGACCGCGCTCGAGACGTGAACGTCGCGTACTTCACGCTGCATCTGTTCCACTTCTTCTTTCGAGATGACACTTTGCAACGCTTCTAGCGGTTCTGCCTTCTCGAAGCGGGTCAACAAGGCAATCTCCTCATTAAATGACGGATAGCCCATCTCGATTTTGAGAAGAAAACGGTCGAGTTGGGCTTCCGGTAACGGGTACGTCCCTTCATGCTCGATCGGGTTTTGGGTCGCCATGACGAAGAACGGCGACGGAAGAATCTTCACTTCGCCGTCAACGGTCACACTGCGCTCCGCCATCGCCTCTAAGAGCGCCGACTGCGTCTTTGGTGACGTCCGGTTGATTTCGTCGGCTAGGACGATGTTGCCCATGAGCGGGCCAGGACGATATTCAAACTCTTTCGTCTTTTGGTTATACATCGAGATGCCCGTCAAATCGGACGGGAGCATGTCTGGAGTGAATTGAACGCGTTTAAAGTTAAGGTCGATGGCACGGCTGAAGGCACGAACGAGCATCGTCTTCCCGACACCCGGGACATCTTCTAACAGCACGTGACCTCCGGCAAGCAAAGCAGTCAAACTTTTCGCGATGACATCTTCTTTTCCGACGATCACCGTCTCAATGGCGGTGATGATCGATTGAATGGCTGGACGATAAGACATGGCCGACTCCCCTTTTTCTCTTGTTCCTGTCTCTTCCGAAATTCGAATGTTCTGATTTTATTGTGACATATTGAGCCGCTTGAATGAAAGAAATACATCGTACGAATCGGCTTTCCGTTCTTTACCCGAAAACAGGCGCCCTCTCTCCAAAACGAGCGGGCGCCTTCGATATTTATTTAGGTCGTTCAATCTCGAACTGTTCACCGAGTTTGGCATAAAAATCACCAGCCAGACGGCTGACCGGTGCCAATTGCGCTGCGTCGACGCGCCCGGCTTGATACAATTCGGGATCGACATGAAAACGGACGACACGGGCGATTAAAACATCGGCCGTCACTTTTCCGTCATGTTCGATGGGAACGTGATGATGAAGTTTACACTCCATCCGGATCTTCGCTTCTTTGACACCCGGCGTTTCAATGACGTCACTCGGTTCGAGCGTGAACGTCGTCCGGTCGAGCTCACTTTCCTCTGGCCCTAGGTTCGCCGCCGTCTCGTTTACGAGTGCGACGTTCGTCTCATCGACGATATGAATCACGAGTTCCTCAGTCGCAACTGCATTCCGAGCCGTATCTTTCATGACGCCATCTTTTCGTTGGATGGACACCGAGACGAGCGGAGGGTTTGACGCGATGATATTAAAGTAACTGAACGGGGCAGCATTGACGACATCACCGTTGCGCGTCGTCACAAAAGCAATCGGCCGCGGGACGATGCTCCCGATTAAAAACTTATACGTATCTCGTTCAGTCAATGCAGTCGGATCGATTGATAACATAAGCCACCTCTTCTTTCATCATATTGTTACTTTCAAGCTAGCTGTTTCGAATGGACGATGTCAAACGTAAACGCATCGGAATGTGTAGGGTTATTAAATTCGGGGTATATCCGTTTAGATGTGTTAATTAGAGAAAAAGAAAATCAGCCGATTTCACAGTACATGAGCAGTTTGGTTTTCAGACGATTTCTCTTTATGTATATTTCGATTATTTGATGAATGAAGTGGAGTGGTTTTCAGACAAGGAAGGAAGTAGAGCGTATTATGGGCAAGTGGATTGAACAATTGGACAGTCGCCAAATACTCCGCATCTTATACGGAGTATGTATCGCTAGCCTCGTCTTGACCGGGATCGGAGCTTGGGTCGTTCGAGACGGGACAGTCTCGTCAAGCGAACTGATGTCGCTACGCTGGATCTGGGTAGTCGGGTTAGTCATGTTTATCGGAGCTATTTTGTTAATCGGGCGACCGCTCATCAAACGGATGGCTGCTCAAAACGAAAACATGCACGCGAAGCAACAAGAGACGCAACAAGTGCTCGAGGAATCAAAACAAAATGAGACCAAACTACAATCCCGAAACGAATTGATTGAAGTGCTCGCCTCGAAGGAATCGTTATTCGACTATTCTTCGGTCATCGAAAAAATCGTCTTGTTGACCGAAGCAGAATTCGGCGCGTTGATGCTCGTCAAGGACGGAGAAATCCATTCGGTCGTCCCAAATGGAATGACCGAGGAACAACAAGAGAGCTTAATCGAAAAATCATATCTATTACAACGTACCATGACCTCACAAGCACTCGAGGCGACGTCGAAAAAAATTGCCGACGATGTTCACAACTATCCTTACTATATCCACGAGACGGCCATCCCGGTAAAGGATCCGTCTGATGGCAAGATGATTGGGTGCCTCTACCTCGCTTGTTATGACGAACAGTTCGATGCGAGTGAAAAGTCGGAATTGAACGCGTTCGCGAATCAATTGGCGATTTCCTTGCTACGGACACGCCTTTACAGTCAGATGCAACAAGACCGGAAAGAGACGGCCCAATTGATCAACTCGGTGCGCGAAGCGATCCTCTACTTGAACTACGAAGAACAGACCGTCGTCGGTAACCGGGCTTTCGTGCGCATGTTCGATGAGCTTCAGTTCGAATACAAAGGCTATGAGGAATTGGCCACCGTCTCGATCGATATCGAACAGTTGGCCGAACGCGTCGACCAACGTGAGTTGTTCATCGACTATGTTGAACGCGTCTTCAACCAAGACCCTCCGGTAGACGGACTTTCGATTTCGCTTGACCAGGGGGATTGCTACCTTCAAGTTTACGCGGAAAGTATTTACCGGGACGAGACGCTTCACGGAACGATGCTCGTCTTACGTGATGTGACGGCCGAAACAGAAATCGACCGAATGAAGTCCGAGCTCGTTTCGACCGTGTCTCATGAATTACGGACGCCGCTGTCATCGATTTACGGGTTCACAGAATTGATGCTCGAACGTAATTTGAAAGACAGCCGCCGTGAATTGTATTTGAAGACGATTCATGACGAGGCGAAACGCCTCTCCTACTTGGTCAGCGACTTCCTCGACCTTCAAAAGATGGAGGCCGGAAAACAGACGTTCGAGTGGGAACATGTCGATTTGTATACACTAGCACGCGACAGCATCACATTCTATCAAGAGACGACCGACCTGCACCACATTCACCTCGACGCCGACTCGGCCCAAGATTTTCATATCGAGGCAGATCTCGCCGGGATGCAACAACTACTCGGCAACTTGCTCAGCAACGCCATCAAATACTCACCAGAAGGCGGCAACGTCCTCGTCTCGCTCGAACGGATCGACGATCAAGTCGTCATAAAAGTACGCGATAACGGAATCGGCATCCCTTCGTCCGCTCTGCCGAACTTATTCGGAAAATTTTATCGTGTCGACAATTCGGATCGTCGTAAAATCGGCGGCACCGGGCTTGGCCTTGCCATCTGTAAAGAAATCACTAAAGCACACGAAGGCCACCTTCATGTCGAATCAGTTTACGGTGAAGGCAGCACGTTCATCTGTGAATTACCGACTTTAAAAGAAGCGATTCATCAATGAACACGATTGGCATTTCAGCCGATCGTGTTTTTTCACCGCTTTTTGCTTTTTAATAAAGGAATCTTTTGGCATAATATAGAAAAACAATAGCAACGGAACAGAACAAGTTCACTCGGTTATACCTACGCCAATATTCTTACACGTCTTTTATAGAAAAGAAGTTATACTAAGGAAGAAGAGAGACACACGATTGGAGGTCATGAAGTTGGATCACCAGGACCCACCCGCGTTTTCAGAATTAGGCGACTTTAAACAATGGGGACGTTTTGATTTAAACGTTCCACTTCAAGGTGGACAAACCGAACTCCAGATTGCCGTATCAATCGTGAGAAACCACATCCCGCTTCGCTTAGGTGGTTTCTACATCATCGCGAACGAGGATCATATCCTCCATAGCGGTTCCCACGATTCAAACTTGCAAAAGCACATCATCCACTTGATCCAACAAGTACAGGCAGGGCATGCGGAACAAGAGTCACTTCTCCATGAATCGTTTTGGACGGTCCACTATTTTACTACACCATGAAAGAGACGATTCGGGCGTCTCTTTTTTTGTGCGTGAAAAAACGCCTCCCGAGGGAAGCGTTAATCCCATCTCGACATGATCGCGATAGATTTTTCATAGTACTCGGTAGCTAGTTTGTACTTTCCGTTTTCACGAAGCTCACGCGCAAGCCAGAGTGCGTATTTGTTTGTATATAGATATTCGTCAAACGACTCAAAGTATTGAACCGCTTTCTTTAGGCTGTTCATCAAACTAAGTTTGTCTTGTTCTTGATAACAGTTTTTGTAGATTTCGAAGTGGTAGATAAATTCATCTAAATCCTTTTGATTTCCCATAAGTGCAAATCCTTCTTCTAGCCACTTAATAATCCCTTTAGGATTTTCTAGTGCTGCGTATACTTCGATTAATGACAACACACTATACAGCCGGCTCTTAATTTCTGTTTTATACTCTAAGCTATTAATAAAATAATCTAATGCTTTTTCTTTTTCACCAAGAAGAGAATAAATTTCTCCCATGTTGTTGTATATCATTCCATAATAATGCTTTAAATCGGTTGCGCTAGTAACTTTAATCGCAAGATCATAATGCGATAATGATTCCATATAGCGTTTTCTTCTTTTATAAGCTAAACCGATAATTAAGTGACATTCAATAATCCTTTCCACATAAAAATTGTCTTTGAAGTAAGATAAAGCACTTCTTACATTCTCTATCGCTTGTAAAAAATCCGTGGATTTATAATATATACCTCCCATAATATATCTCATATCGGCTAGTTCCCAGTCGGGTATGTGCGAACTAGACAATCCGTCATTTAGCTGTTCTAACAATTCAAGAGAACCTTCTTTGTCGCCTAGTTGAAATAATGTTAAAGCTTTCATTAATGCGTATCTTAATTTATCATCACGGTCTAGTTGATCTTCAATCCATCCAAGTTCTATAAAGTACTTTCCATCTCGACCAGGCATTAGTTCGAATCGAGCTAAAGTCATTAACAAAGTCGTATACAATTCCTTTGATTGAGAGACGACAGGACTTGTAATGTACTTTTCCACTTTTATTTGTTTATCTTTATCATTTCTAGTTAAAATTGCATCTTTTAACGTCTCACGAATTTCGTGTTTAATCCCTTGAACCTGTTCGCTAAAGTCAAAATACAGAGGGACATCTAATCCAAGCCTTTTAAAAATAAGTTCTAGTACTTCTTCACTAGGCGTAGTTTGATTATTCTCAATTTTACTTAAATATGAAATGGAGCAGATTCCCCTCGCAAGCACGGACTGTTTCATATTATTGCGCATTCGCTCTACTTTAATTAGGTTCCCGTAGTTATATTCCATTTCAAGTAGTAGCCCCTTCGTCCCAAATTTAACGACTATTTATGATTATTCAGGTTATTTTAACGATAATCAGGAAAATGCATTCAAAAAAACGATAAAATACACCTTTTATCACTTCCATTTTCCCAACCAGTAACAGTCCAATAGTCTAATTATCCGTGATAAAATTTAACTATGCAAAAGAAGTAACGATTTCTTTATTAGGTAAATCGATTCAAATTAAAAATAATAAAAGGTAATTCAAAATTCGGAGGTGAATAGAACGAATGGGTAAATTAAACTTTCTACTCGCAGAAGATTATATTAAACCTAGAATTTACTTCCATCCGAAGCAAACGTCTTCTTTTAAGGTATCTTATTCCTATGCTGACACTAATCAGTTTGAGGGATTAGAGCATTTGACCCAATTGTTACGTTCATCTAAAGGCTTCATCCTCAACGCGTTTCAAATTGATTACTATCAGGCTTTACCAAAACTGATTGCTAGAACGCTTCAAGAAAATCGTTCTCATAAAAAGCTATACATTCTTGGGCCTGAACTGTCTCTCTCTATTCTAAAGCGCAGTTCAAAAACAGTCTATGAGAAACATTTTCACGAGTTCGGCTATATCAACATTGAACAGGATCAACAAAGTGTTGTTAGCCAGTGTCTGTCTTTATTGAAAGAAGGACACATCTTATATATTCTCCCAGAAGCATCAATCTGTTGGAGACCAGAACCACTCCAACAGTTTGAAAATCAATTTCCTCCTCTTTGCAGCACACTGCTCAGTCAAGAAGCCCATGTTCCAATTTTGTCATCTGCTACGACAGAAGAGTCTGACAAAGTTACGCTCTATGAACCGAACATGCCACAACAATTCATCGGAGATTTTAAATCACGGATTGAACAACAATCTGAAGCAATCTACACATTGCTAGAATCGCCATTCTCTGACTACTGAGCAACATCACACTAGGGATCATAGCTTATCCACATAAACCAACACATCGGAGGAATTCAATCATGAAAAAAGTAACTGGTATCTTCTTTATCGCAGCAGCAATTCTCCTTTTAGGAAGCTCATTTAAACCAATGGCTGAAGACTTTCCTCGTCTCGGTAAAATTGAACCTATCATTAAACCAATGGCCGAAGACTTCCCACGTCTAGGAAAAATTAATGAACCTGTTCTCAAACCAATGGCCGAAGACTTCCCACGTCTAGGTTGAAAATAAAAATCGAGTATAGATTTATTGAACTCCTATCACTTTCTTGAGAGACGCCTCTGTGCGTCTCTTTTTTTATTCCAAATGCGACTATCGTTCTATTTTTTAAAAAAGATAAATAATTTACATATTAATCTCCATTTTTTTCTTGTTTACTTATATAATAGCGAAGACATGAAGACGATTTCATTTCATCGTTATTTCAAAGATTCAAGAAAAAGGAGCGAATCACGATTGAACATAGAAAAAACGCCTTGGCATTTAAAACTCTTACTTAGCACATCCCTCGTCTTCACTGGCGCAGCAGTCGTACCGCTCGAGCTTTCACAGACCGGATTTGAATCAACTCGTGTCGAAGCGGCCACTACATATAAAACAACAGCTAATTTAAATCTTCGCCTTAG
This sequence comes from Exiguobacterium sp. SH1S1, assembly GCF_004337245.1. Classification (NCBI taxonomy): domain Bacteria; kingdom Bacillati; phylum Bacillota; class Bacilli; order Caryophanales; genus Exiguobacterium; species Exiguobacterium sp. SH1S1. The sequence continues at coordinate 1,308 of NZ_SJUZ01000016.1, read as the reverse complement.
TGCAGCGACTTGGAGCAAAGTCCTTCTGACAATCCCAGCAGGCGCGACGATCAAATACATAAGCAAGTACGGCTCGTGGTATAAAGTCTCTTACGGTGGCAAGACGGGGTACGTCGCTTCACAGTATGTGAAGCAGACAACCGCTTCGACGATGACGACTAGTTCAACGAAAGCCTATACGACAACCGTCAACTTAAATTTACGGAAAAGCGCCTCGACGAAAGGTACGATTCTATTGACGATTCCAACAGGGAAACGAGTGACTTATGTCAGCACATACGGTTCATGGTACAAAGTGACGTATGGCGGACAGACCGGTTACGTCTCCTCACAATATTTAAAAGCTTCAAGTCCATCGACAACGACAAGCTCGACAAAAGCTTATACGACGACTGTCAACTTGAACTTGCGGAAGAGTGCCTCGACGACCGGAACGGTATTGCTTACCATCCCGTCTGGCCGCAATGTGACTTACCGGGGGACGTATGGCTCGTGGTATAAAGTTTCTTACGGTGGGAAGACCGGCTACGTCGCAGCGCGCTATTTGAAAGCGGGCACAACGACGACACCCACTACTTCAACCGGATCAGGACGCACCGTCGTCATCGATGCCGGTCATGGCGGGAACGATCCGGGTGCGGTTTACGGATCTGTCCAAGAGAAAATCATTGCACTCGACATCGCTAAGCGCTTGGCGAACACACTATCGAGCACGTACAACTATAACGTCAAAATGACTCGTGCAAACGATGGCTACTTATCCCTCGCCCAGCGCGTCTCGTTGACAAAGTCATATAAAGGGAGCGCTTTTGTAAGCGTCCATGCCAACTCGGCACCGAGTACGGCCTACCACGGCCATGAAGTTCTCGTCCCAACGACGGAGAGCTACACGACAAACCCTTACGTCTCCGCGAGTCGTAACTTAGGAGCGGCCATCAACCGTGAACTCGGCGTACGCATCCCAACGATTCGTAACCGTGGCGTGAAGTATCAAAACGTGTATGTCATCGGAAAGAATACCGTCCCGTCGACGCTCGTCGAATACGGATTTATTGGCAATGCGAACGATCGCGCTCATCTGACGAGTACGACATATCGTCAACGGATGGCTGATGCGACTGCTTCCGGCATTCATCAATTCATGCGTTCATCGAACTAATTCAAAGAGACCCGGCTGAATGTGATATGCTCCCCAATAGGTAGACAGATGAAATAACAAATCTGTTTATCTATTGGGGAGTGTTTTTTTATGGCGAGAAGTCGGCATTCGATTGAACAAAAACTGAGTGCACTACGTATGCTGGAAGA
>NZ_SJUZ01000015.1:0-18264 GCF_004337245.1 Exiguobacterium sp. SH1S1 | reverse complement strand
TTCAGGGAACAATTCCCTTGTCTGGTGGCGATAGCGAAGCGGCCACACCCGTTCCCATGCCGAACACGGAAGTTAAGCGCTTCAGCGCCGAAAGTAGTTGGGGGTCTCCCCCTGTGAGGATAGGACGTTGCCAGGCCATATGAAGGACGACCAAGCACACGCTTGGTCGTTCTTTTGTTTGATGTATAACAAAACAAACTATTTTTAGAAAAAGCGTTGACTTTTTAATTGAACAGCGGTATTATAATACTTGTCTGGTGGCGATAGCGAAGCGGTCACACCCGTTCCCATGCCGAACACGGAAGTTAAGCGCTTCAGCGCCGAAAGTAGTTGGGGGTCTCCCCCTGTGAGGATAGGACGTTGCCGGGCCATATGAAGGACGATCAAGCACATGCTTGGTCGTCCTTTTTTGTCGTTCATTTGAAACTTTTTATCGTATTTTATCGTACAACGAGACAAGGGTTACAGAAGAAAGGGAGTATACCGCAATGAATGAATTATATGAACACCAGTTGACACTTCAACAAAGCCTCGCTGAACGAGACCGATTAGCTCGTAAACTGAAAACTCTAGACAAACAAATTACTGAACATGAGACTGTTCGAAAACAGTTGCTCAATACATTCACGAAAGAACAGCGTGATGTCTATGACTTAGAGACATTTTCGCTCGTCAATGCATGGCGTAAGCTGCGTGGAACGTTTAGCGAGCAGCGCACGATTGAATTAGAAGAAGCGGCCCGGGCAGAATTCAAGCTGCGAGAACACGAGGCGATGATTGATGAGTTAGTGCTTGAGCGTCGAGATTTGTATGAAACCTTTGAGGCATATAACGGGATCGATGCGAAATGGGCAGCGTTTATGAAAGAGAAAGAAGGTCACCTGAAGCAGGATCCTAAGGTGAGAGAAGAGTTGTACCGTCTCACGAATCAACAGGCGGAAACGAAAGAAGTGGTCGTCGAGTATAAAGAAGCGATCGCAGCAGGTAACGCAGCACGAGCTGCCATCTCAAAGACGCTCAAACACCTCGACAGTGCGAAGAGTTGGTCGACATATGACACGTTCTTCGGAGGTGGATTGATTGCGACAGCGATGAAACATGACGCGATCGATGCTTCTGAACGGAAGATGCATGAACTCCAATCCGCACTTGAGCGTTTCTCGCGTGAATTGGCTGATGTGAAAGGGATTGTCAGTGGCTTACACATCGAGCGTGGTTCGCTCGTCCAGTTCGCGGATTACTTCCTCGATGATATTTTTTCCGAATGGACGATGCATGGACGAATCAATGATTCGCTCGACAAAGTGAACGGGCTCGATCGCGAGATTGCTAAACTCATTGAAAAAATGACGCGAGATGTCGAGCGGCTGGAACGACAACTCGAAGATACGGAAGAAAAATGGAAACAGCTCATCGTCACACGATGAGCTGTTTGATCATTCCGGCCGCTTCAGCCAGTGTCGTAACCCTTTGCCGGCATGTGGTCCGTCTGCGTAGCGCGGGATGATGTGCAAGTGGGCATGGGGAACTGTCTGATTGGACGCTGTACCGACGTTCCAGCCGAGCGTATAGCCGTCAGGACCGTACGTCTCCTCTAGGAAAGACTTGGCGTCATGAAGCAAGGTGTATGTATCGCTCCATTCCGTCGGTGTTAACTCAAACGTTGTCGCCCGGTGCTGTTTCGGGACGATGACACCGGAACCGACAAGGACGTCTTGTTCGCGGTCATGCATCAGAAAGTAGCACGTGTCGTTCTCAGCGATGATGCGTTGGGACGGATCGAGATGTGGATGACAAAATGGACAGTTCGACATTGTATTGGTACACTTCCTTTCTGTGTATAGTGTATCAAAGGGGGATTTACTATGGAGCGATTCATTAATCAAATCATCGATCAAATTGATCTGAACGAACGGACGCTCATCGGGATTTCGGGTCACGGGGGTGCCGGGAAGACGACGTTCGCCAAACAGTTACAAACACGTCTCGGGGAGGTCAACTACATTAACACCGACCCGTATATCACGGACTCGACGCTTCGGAAGAGTGCGATAATCGACTATACGGTCGATGGGAAGGTGCATCACTATAAGATGACGGCCTGTCATCCGGCGGCGCATCACTTGTTGTCGCTCGAGCGGGACGTCCGTATGGTACGGGAAGGGGTCGGGTTTTATACGATGGATGTCCCGTATCTCGAACGGATGTGGATCGATCCCGAGAAGCAGGTCACCATCGTCGAGGGGATGAGCGTCGCCTTTCTCGATCCAAGGTATATGGATTTATCGGTCTATCTATATACAGATGGGGATACGGAGTTCGCCCGACGCGCTGCTCGTGACATAACGGAGCGAGGGATGGAGATGGAATACTTGAAAGCATCTCATGAAGAACGGCGTCTGCAATACGAGTTGTTCATGCATCCGTATCGCGACAACTTTCAAACGATCGTCTCGATTCAGGGTGACAGGTTGACGATTGAGAAAAGTCCATACAAAAACCGCTCATGAAGAGCGGTGGCTGCGTAGCGTATCTTGGATCCCGAGTCCGAGTCGGTCTTGTTCGTGCTCGAGTTGTTCCCAGGTGAGGGATCGGTGCCGGAGTTCGACGTCGGTCGCCATCGAGTCGAGCGTGCGCTGTCGTTCGATATTGTCGAGCCAGTAATAGACGTCGACCCCATTTTCATCCATGCGCCAGAATGATTTCACGACCTCGAACTCATCGGCCCAGTCGCCGACGGGCTTGAACCCATACTTCTCGACGAACGGATAAGGTCGTTCTTCACCGAGCGGGTCGATGACGTTGCGGACGAACATTAGCTCGAGTCCGGCATGCTCGGTCGCCTCGAGCAATCGTTTCAACTCAGGGAGTGGTTCGATCTCGATGTTTTCGACGACATCGAACCATACGCGTTTACCATCGGTGTCCCAAACAGTCGCTTCGACACTATAAGGGGCGCCCGATGTCGATGGGGCATACATCGTCAAGTCGAACGTGAACGGGATGTGTTCTTCTGCCCCGGGCTCAAGCACGGCCGTGAGGCGAATCGGGACTTCCTGAATGTCGGCCTCGCGGTTGAATTCGTTACCTTCAAGCGTGATGTCTTTGAACGTCGTCAGGAAGTTGAGCGTCAGTTCATGCAGACGGATCACTTTTGACGTCGGGTTCAAGACGCGAAGCGTCCCGTGAACAGTTTGCTTCGGCACGAACGGGATCGTATGGAAATAAACGGACGCATCTAACTCGGAAAAGAACCATTTTTTAAAGCGGTTGCCCCATTTCGACATGTCGGTCGCGCTCCTTTTCTGTTAATAAAGTTACACTCCTTTAAGTGTTCCCGATTCTAATTTCCAAAAAACATTAAGAAAAAGGTTGCATTTTATAACCGTCTCGCTTATTATAGAGGATGTCGAAACAATTCAAATCGTCGCGGGGTGGAGCAGTCTGGTAGCTCGTTGGGCTCATAACCCAAAGGTCGTTGGTTCAAATCCAGCCCCCGCAACCAATTTTTATTTAATTTCATATGTCGTCGCGGGGTGGAGCAGTCTGGTAGCTCGTTGGGCTCATAACCCAAAGGTCGTTGGTTCAAATCCAGCCCCCGCAACCAATTTTTAAATGAGATAGCGAAACGATGACGTTTCGTGTTTTTTTTTTGCCTAAAATTGAGTGTACAATGAGTACGTATCGCTAGAATCGACTAAAGGAGAAACATCATGTATACATTGATTACCCATTCCGCGCCAGAGACGCAGGCCGTAGCGGAAAAGCTCGCCGCGCTCGTCAAAGCGGGAACGGTCATAACGCTTAACGGGGACCTCGGTGCCGGCAAGACGACGTTCACCCAAGGGTTCGCCAAAGGACTCGGCGTGACGCGTAATGTCAACAGCCCGACGTTCACCATCATGAAACAATACCAAGGGCGCTTGCCGCTCTACCATATGGACGTCTATCGTCTCGAGGACACCGGGGACGATATCGGTCTCGAAGAATACATCAATGGTGACGGCGTCGCCATCGTCGAATGGTCGAACTTGATCGAGTCGTCGCTACCGACCGAGCGCCTCGCGATCACGATCGAACGGACAGGCGACGAGGAACGTTCAATCACGTTCATACCGACTGGTGAAGCGTATGACACGCTCGTCAAGGAGGTGCTCGCATGAAGCAACTGATGATCGACACGGCGACGACACGTCTGTCCGTCGCCCTCAGTGAGAACGGAAGCATCCAGGCAGAAGCGACGGTCATGGTCTCGAAAAACCACGCCGTCACGCTCATGCCGATGATCGAACAGCTCATGGCGGCCGTCAAATGGACACCGACCGAGCTCGAACGCATCATCGTCACGACGGGACCTGGGTCTTACACCGGCATCCGCATCGGCGTGACGACGGCAAAGACACTCGCTTATACATTGAAACTCCCGCTCGTCGGCGTATCGGCGCTCCGCCTCATGGCGGCGGCCCCGAACACCGAACTTCCGGTCGTGTCACTCATTGACGCACGGCGCGGCAACGCCTATATCGGGCACTATCAACAAAACGCACAAGTCACGCCGGACAGTCACGCCTCGGTCGCTGATTGGCTACAAGCGAACATGACGGGACCGTTCGTCGTCGTTGGTGACGTCGAGCCGTTCCGTGACGTGCTTGCGGCATATGACTATACAGAAGCGCCGGCCGCCCACAGTTATGGCCGGGCCGGTGATCTCGTCGCTTTAGGTGAAGAGACGGCGGACGTGCACGCGTTCGAACCGGAATACCTTCGTCTCGCTGAGGCCGAGGCAAAATGGCTCGAGGGACAAAACAATGGCTGATATCAAAATCCGTCGGATGAACTGGCTCGATGTCGAAGAAGTCACGAAAGTTGAAGAGGCGTCATTCGCCATCCCGTGGACGAAAGAAGCGTTCATGAACGAGATGCTCAAGAACGAGCAGGCGATTTATTTCGTCGCAGTCCATGAACGCCGCGTCATCGGGTTCGTTGGCGTCTGGCAAATCGTCGACGAAGGGCATATCACGAACATCGCTGTCTTACCGGAATACCGGGGTCAAGGTGTCGGCAATATGCTCCTCACGCAGCTCGTCGAGTTCGCCCGTTCGAAGTCACTCGCCGCGCTCACGCTCGAGGTGCGCGTCTCAAACATCGGCGCCCAAAAATTATATGAACAGTTCGGCTTCGAGAACGCAGGTCGCCGGAAACGATACTATCAAGACAATAATGAAGACGCCTATATTTATTGGGCGAAGTTAGGAAGTGAATCACAATGAACACATCGCTCATTCTCGCGATCGAGTCAAGCTGTGATGAGACGTCAGTCGCCCTCATTCGTGACGGCAAGACGCTCTTATCGAACGTCGTCTCGTCGCAGATTGAAAGTCATAAACGGTTCGGCGGTGTCGTACCCGAGGTCGCCTCGCGTCACCACGTCGAGCGGATCACGTACGTCATCGATGACGCGCTTAGCGAAGCCGGTGTGACGATGGATGACGTCGACGCGGTCGCGGTCACGCAAGGACCAGGACTCGTCGGTGCCCTTCTCGTCGGGATCAGCGCGGCCAAAGCGCTCGCGTTCGCCCACAGTAAACCGCTCATCGGTGTCCATCACATCGCCGGACACATCTATGCGAATGAACTCGTCGAAGAGATGCAGTTCCCGCTCGTCTGTCTCGTCGTCTCAGGTGGCCACACCGAGCTCGTCTACATGCCGGAGCACGGTGTGTTCGAAGTCATCGGTGAGACACGTGACGATGCGGCTGGTGAGGCGTACGACAAAGTCGCCCGCACGCTCAGTCTCCCATATCCAGGTGGCCCGGCCATCGACCAGTTGGCAGCTAGCGGGGAAGACACGTATAAGTTCCCACGCGTCCGGCTCGAGGCCGGCAGTTTTGACTTCAGCTTCAGCGGACTCAAGTCGTCCGTCATCAACGCCGTCCATAACGCCGAACAACGCGGTGAGACGGTCGTACCAGAAAACTTGGCGGCGAGCTTCCAAGCGAGCGTCGTCGAGGTGCTAGTGGAGAAAGCGATCCGGGCCGTGAAAGAAAAAGGCGCGAAGCAACTGCTCGTCGCCGGTGGGGTCGCGGCGAACCGTGGGCTCCGGGCCGCCCTCAAGGAAGCGACGGAACGGGAAGGCATCCGCCTCGTCATCCCGCCGCTCAATCTGTGCGGGGACAACGCCGGCATGATCGGTGTGGCGGCGCATCACGCGTATGTGCGCGGCAAGCGCGATACACTGGCGATGAATGCGGTTCCTGGGTTATCCTTAGAAGAGAGCATGACAGTCTAGGGGGAACAGAGAGATGACGAAACGTATCATCATTGGAGGGCTCATCGTATTGCTCGTCGTTGCGACGTTTTTGCAAGTACGTGAGATCATCCGCGCTTATAATATCGCTTATGTAGAAGAAATCGTCCCAGAAGAGACGCGGGTCCGTTCGCTGACGGGCGCTGATACGCTCGAAGGCATCACCCGTGTGACCGGTGAGAACACACTCATCGAGACACTGTATGGTTATAAGAATCTAGAAGACCAAGACATCAAGAGCGTCATCGTCGTCGACCGTAACCTCGGCGTGCAGCCGAAAGCGAGCGACGCCTATTACGAGCTCTTCCCGGGCCGTGAGGCGACAGAGGAAGAAGCGGCCAAGTTCGATGCGCTCGTCAAAGAGTTCGACGAACAACAACTGTTCGCGCAAGTCATCTCGGCCCATGAGGCCCGTTATGTGACGAACCGCGAAGAGACGCTGACGTTTTATAAAGTGTTCGTCCGCGACGTCGATACGAACGAGTACGTGTTCTTTATCACGGAAGACGGCATCAAGCTCGACTTCCACACGCGCGGGTTCCAACCGTTGCGCTACTTCTAAAAAAGGCTCACAGAAACGGATATTGTCCGTCTCTTTGAGCCTTTTTCATTTGTCTTCGATGAAGAACGTGACGACGAGAAAAGAACTGCAACTACGGTAGACTTTATAGAAAATGCGCCAAGTGAGTATCGATAGTCAGCCGGCCAATAATATGTGCGCATGGATGGGACGCAATTCATAATCCATCAAGCGGATATTTTTAGTCTACTCCATTGATTTCACCTACTTTCTGTTGTTCGTTTACATAGTCTATCTGACAGTCGGATGAACCGGGCTCGTCACTTTATGGTGATCTTTTTAATAGTGGACTCTGGATGAAATTATAATCACAAAAATGGGAAATGGTTACTTTGAGGGCCATAAGCCTAGTATATTTTTCATGACCTAAGAAAATTGTTGTACTATTGTCCTTTTTGTTTTGATAAAAAAGACATCTAGAAAATTGATTAGCAATCTTGAATACTATTAGAGTGGTGGGAAAGACATGGGCAGAATAGAGAAAACAGATGATTGAACTGCCGATATTTGTCTTTTCCCAAAATATAAAGCTTATATAGTAGGGGACACAACGTTGAGTAAAGGTTTTATAATGAAAGCATGTATGAGTAGTTTGGCTTTATTTACAATACTGGGGACAGCACATCCAGCTTACGCATCTACAAGGGGGAGCGAATCGAAATTGCGTCCAGACGCAGAAGTAGATTCGATTGAAGAGGATCGTTTAGTAAACGATACGGATCAGCTTAATGAAATTGAAGTATTTTTCACTAATCCATCAGTTACGATGACGAAAGAAAGTGATGAGTTTAGTATTATACATGAAGACTCAAATTTAGAATTCGATAAAACAGAAGAAGGGAAAGTGATTTTCAGAAACAAAGAAGAACAGTATTCTATTGAAAATGTGGCTTTAGTAGGAGGTGTCCAAATCCTCTACAACATTGAATCAACTGAGTCGCCAAAAGAATATGTCTTAGATTTAGACATTACTGAAGGTAGTCGAATTATTCACGAAGATGGAGAGTACAAAATTGTGAATGAAAAAGGTGAGGTAGAGGTCTTCATTGGCTCCCCTTGGGCGAAAGACAGTAATGGAAACGAAGTCGAAACATATTATGAGATTAAAGACCAACAGTTGATCCAACATATTGATTATGAAGGAACGGATTATCCTTTAGTCGCTGATCCATTGTTCTGCTCGGATACAATCGATAATACAGCGTCGAAGTATACGGACTCTAATACTTTTTCTGTATATCCACGGACATGTGCACGAACGTATATTACAGCTAGCTATACTTTGGGTGGCGCATTATTAGGCGTTTTTGGGTCAACTGCCATCGGAAAACAGATGTGGTCTGAAGTTGTAGCAGACGCTTCGTATCAAGCGACAAGTACGGCAAACCGCCCGAAGCTCAAAGATCAATTTATCTGTCATGCAGTTAACCCGACTACGATTTGGAAATCATCTTGGAATCTAGATACGAATCGACCGGATGTTTCATTGTTGGATACGTATAAAGCACTTTGTAATCCAGACTATTAAAGGCGAGGTAAACTATGAACATTCAATACTTTGAACCAGATTCGTTATTTTTCATTGTAATCGCGTTGCTAATCCTCTATCCAATCCTTCTTTTAGTAGGGGTGACTACGAGTAAAACAAATCTTATTGGAAAGATTATTTACGGTATTTCAGCATTCTTTTATGCTTACGTGATTTGGTATAGCTACAGCCTAGGCATTTACTTAGACGAGATGTCTGATCCGGCACAAGATGAAGTCATCTTTGGTAGTATAGGATATTTCCATTTAATTTTGTTGGCATTCCCCTACATCTTTTTAACGATGGGTTTTACGTTCAAACAGCATACTCGATCATAATAAAAGAGCGCCTTCCGCTATACGCGGATTGGCGCTCTTTCGTCAGTTTTTCGGTTGTCGATAATTATTTCGATACCACATATTCACCCGGCTCACGACGTAGACGATAAACGCGAGCACCCACATGAACAGCGTCTCTCGATAAAAGTGGCCCCAGACCGAGCCAGGCGCATAAAAGCTATGCACCGTGACATCGATCGGCCAAATGACAAGCCGGATGAACAACGTGCTCATAAGCAAGCCGCTGAAGAGGCTGATGATGATACCGGACCATGTTTGGATGATAAACCCGACGACAATCGGCAGGAAGTAAAATAAAATGATTGGGACGTTCGTCGCCTCGCCACGGATGAGTTCCGAGATATACTCGGTCCCGCTCGGCACGATGTAGACGAACCCGGTCAGGAACGCATGCATCCAATCGATCCGCATGGCACGGGAACGCATCATGAATGGAGTTCCTCCCATTCTGCGAACAGTTCCGTGATCGACTCTTTCGTCGCATCGGACTCAGTCGACAGTTCTTGGGCGCGAGCGAAGTCGTTGAACACGTCCGGTTCGCACAACAGCTGCTCGATTTCTTCAAGCCGCGCTTCGTGGCGCTCGATCGTCAGTTCGATCTCTTCGACCCGCTGTTTCAACCGGCGTTCTTCGCGCTGCTGTTCCTTGTCGGCGCGCTGCTTCTTGACGACGACTTGTTTCGTCTCCTCGCGGGCGAGCCGGGCAAGGTCCTCGAGCTCTTCTTTCTTCTCGACGTAATACGAGTAGTCGCCGAGGTACTCATCGATGCCGTTCGGCGTGATCTCTAAGACACGCGTGGCGAGCCGGTCGATGAAGTAACGGTCGTGGGAGACGAACAGGATCGTCCCGGGATAGTCGACGAGCGCGTTCTCGAGGATCATCTTCGAGTCGAGGTCCAAGTGGTTCGTCGGCTCATCCAAGACGAGCAAGTTCGGCTGCTCGAGCTTGAGCTTGGCGAGCGTCAGCCGGGCCCGTTCGCCGCCGGATAGTTCTTGGACGCGTTTCATGACGTCGTCGCCGCTAAACAAGAACTGGCCGAGCAGACTGCGGACTTCTTGCTCGCGCATGAGCGGCCAATCGTTCCAGATCTCATCGATGACGCGGTTGGCGTCCGACAAGTTCTGTTGTTCTTGGTCGTAGTAGCCGATCTCGACGCCGGTCCCGTAACGGATGTCACCGGTGAGCGGTGGTTGTTGTTTCGTCAACACTTTGAGGAGCGTCGATTTGCCGACCCCGTTCGGGCCGACGAGGGCGACCGACTCGCCGCGCTGCAGTTGGAAACGCAAGTTCTGTGCGATCGGTTCCTCATAGCCGATGGCGAGGTCGCTGCCGCTCAACACATCGTTCCCGCTTTGACGTTTGATCGAGAACGACAACACCGCGCTTCGTTCGTCACCGTCCGGCACGTCCATGCGGTCTATCTTCTCGAGCCGCTTGCGGACGCTTTGGGCGCGTTTCGTCGTCGTCGCCCGGGCAATGTTCCGTTGGATGAAGTCTTGCATCTTGGCGATCTCTTCTTGTTGCGAATCGAACTGTTTCTTCTCTTGCTCGTAGAGCGCGGCCTTCTGCTCGAGGAATTTCGTATAGTTCCCGACGAAGCGGCGGCTGCGGTTGCGTGACAGCTCGTAGACGACAGAGACGACGCGGTCGAGGAAGTAACGGTCGTGGGAGACGATGAGGACGGCACCTTTATAGCCGCTCAAATATTTCTCGAGCCAGCTGAGCGTCTCGATGTCCAAATGGTTCGTCGGCTCATCCAAGATGAGCAGGTCCGGGCTTTGCAGGAGCATCTTCGCTAAGGCAAGACGTGTCCGCTGTCCGCCTGAGAGCGTATCGATCCGACGTTCGAAGTCGTCCGGATAAAACCGCATCCCGTGCAAGATCGAGCGGATCGTCGCTTCGTACTGATAGCCGCCGCGGTCTTTGAACGTGTGTTGCTCCTCGTCATACGCCGCGAGCAGACGCTCGTAGGCGGCCGGGTCGTTCAAGATGCGCTCCGAGCCCATGTCTTGCTCCATCTGGCGGAGCGTCTTCTCTTGTTCGATCAAGTCGGTGAAGACGGTGAGCATCTCGTTCCACATCGTCTCGTTCGATTCTAACCCCGAGTCTTGGGCGAGATAGCCGATCGTCACGTCTTTTGGCTTCATGATGTCGCCCGAGTCATAGTTGTACTCGCCGGCGATGACTTTTAACAGCGTCGACTTGCCGGCGCCGTTGCGGCCGACGAGGGCGACGCGTTCGCCTTCTTGGATTTCTAGTTTGACATTCTCTAAAATCGGCTCGACGCCGAACGATTTGGATAGGTTGTTGACTTGCAGTAGGATCAAGTGAAAAAACCCCTTTCTCTCTGTTTAGTATACTTTATTTCTTCCCCTTTTCAGGTATATTCATTGAGTGCTTATGTGAATTCGTTTACAATCAAGGTGTATGAAATCAGATTCGTTTGAAACGCGTCGTAAAAAGGAGGCTCTTTCCGTTGAGTCAAAACGAACCAAAGATTCCGCAAGCGACAGCCAAACGGTTGCCACTATACTATCGGTTTATCCAAAGCCTACATTCGTCAGGGAAACAGCGTGTGTCTTCTGCTGAACTGAGCGAGGCAGTCAAGGTCGATTCAGCAACGATTCGCCGTGACTTCTCATACTTCGGTGCGCTCGGTAAAAAGGGATATGGCTATAACGTACAGTATCTGTTAGACTTTTTCCGTAAGACGCTGAATCAAGACGAGATTACGAACGTCGCCTTGGTCGGGGTCGGTCATCTCGGGACAGCGTTCGTTAACTATAACTTCCTTAAAAACAATAACACACATATCGTCGTCGGGTTCGACGCGGACGAGACAAAAGTCGGCACGACGATGTCAGGTGTACCGATTCATCACGTCGATGAGATGGAACAGATCATGAAGCAAAACAAGATCGATGTCGCCATCCTCACGGTCCCGTCTGCTTACGCGCAGCCGGTCGCCGATGACTTAATCCGCTTCGGCGTTCGAGGGATCTTGAACTTCACGCCGGCGCGATTGACTGTACCGGACACGGTCCGCGTCCATCATATCGACTTGTCGATCGAACTCCAGTCGCTCATTTACTTTATGCAACACTATCCATCCACTGAGGGGGTCCATCAATAATGGAATTTCTACAATCATCACTCGTCGTCGGCATCCCAGGTGGCGTCAGTATTTTCGTCATCGCCATCATCGCGCTCATCCTCTTCGGGCCGAAGAAATTGCCAGAGTTCGGCCGGGCAGCGGGGCAGACGCTCCGTGAGTTCAAAAATGCCACGAACGGTATGATGAAAGAGCACGACGAGACCGACAAGAAAGAAATTGAGAAGAAAGAGCAGTAAGCCATGAGCCATCAACCTGATCAAGAACGGGCAATGTCCGATCACTTGACAGAGCTGCGGAGACGACTGATGCTGTCGGCATTTGTCGTCTTTGCCTTCTTCCTGATCGCTTTGCCGAGTGTCAAATACGTGCTCGCCTATCTGCAGGCGGACCTCGTCGAACGAGGGCTCGAGCTGAACGCCTTTGGGGTCGCGGACCCGCTCATGATTTACTTGAACTTGGCGCTCGTCATCGGGCTCGTCGCGTCGGGTCCATTTCTACTGTATCAACTGTGGGCGTTCGTCGCACCTGGTCTGCATCCGAATGAACGAAAATGGACGCTCGCCTATATCCCGGTCATCTTTATCTTGTTCCTCATCGGTCTCGCATTCGCCTATTATTGGTTGTTCCCGCTCGTCCTCGATATCTCGACGGACCTCGGGCAAGACCTCGGTCTGACGCAAATCATCGGGGCGACGAACTATTTCACGTTCCTGTTGCAACTGACGATCCCGTTTGGACTGTTGTTCCAACTTCCGGTCGTGACGATGTTCTTGACGCGCATCGGTGTCGTGACGCCGTACTTCCTCTCAAAAATTCGGAAGTACGCCTACTTCGCCTTGTTCGTCATCGCGGCATTCATCACGCCGCCGGATTTGACGTCGCACCTCATGGTGTCGCTGCCGCTCTTCTTCCTATACGAGATCAGCTTATCGATCTCGCGCGTGACGTACCGTGGTGTGCTCCGACGTGAGAAAGAGGCGATGGTGAAAGAACAGATGGATTTGATGAAGCAAATGAATGAGAAGTGAACACTACGTCATGAGACGTGGTGTTTTTTTAATTTTAGGGCTATTAAATTTTGAAAAAACAACTTAAAATTAGGAAGGTTGAATTAAAAATGGATTATTTTTGAAAGTTATGTATTCATAAACAGAAATGAGGAGAACGATGAACAAATGGTTATGGAGCATACTCGTTGTGCTCGTCATGGTGGCAGCGCCCGGATTAGACGTTCGGGCAGAGGGTTATGCCAAGCCTGAAGTCATTCCGGCAGGAGAAGTGGTAGGAAATAGTGAATATGTGTGGCGCTCAGGAGATCCTGAGACGCTCGTCCATGTGAAGACCGGTGAAGTCTATACATTACCGATTCGAGTGTCCGTCTTGCACAACATTCACGCAGTCGGGGACGGTCGATTTATTTTGGAAGGGTGGCAACAATGGATGGTATGGGATATCCATACCGATTCAGGTTCAAGCTTTCCGATTGAGCCGGGAAGCGGTCTGGATGCAGTCGTTGCGATCAATCAGTCGGCGGAAACAGTTTTATGGACCGACGACAAAAAATATGTCACCACGTCGATGGCAGGGGACATCCTCGGGTCGATCACTAAAGAGAGTATGTATGAAGCATACGGACTGCTCGACGACGGAAATGTCCTCGCATTCGTGGATGGCCAAATCACGAAACGGACAGTGACGGGTGAAGTGCTCGAGACGCTTGGTTCATATACGGGCCAGGTGAGGGGAGCGTCGTTGATCAAGGGAGCGAACCAGTGGGTCGTCACAAAATCCGGTGACTGGGAACATCTCAATATATTCGATATAGCGACGAAACGATGGATTGAGAAATATGCGCCAGACGTAAGGAATCTAAGTTGGAAAGACGGCGTATACTACTTCACGATTCGAAAGATGTACACGACGTTTTATGTCAGTTATAACGTGGCGACGAATGAGTGGCGAGAAGCGCCGATCGATGACGCGGACGTCCGACAGCACGGACCGTGGTATGTCTTTTCTGAAAACCGCACGGTAGGTTATACGCCGGAGTCGTTATGGAAAGCACCATGGAAACTGCTTGTCAACGTGCCGAAAACGACGGCACGTTATGAAGTAGGTCGTCCCTATGAAGTGAACGGAAACGTGACACTTGTTGATGGGACGGTTTTACCTGTCTCGGGTACCGAGTTGAAGGCCCGTTTAGTCTACCAAGACGATCCATTCGTCTGGGAGCAAAACAAACTGACGCTGCAGACGAATGGTTCTTATGACATGATTTTCGAGTGGAATGATTTGGACCGACGCTTAGATTTATGGGCGTCGAATTACGTACCCCTCACACTCGATCCACCGTCGGGCGTATTAGGTCCGATCAGTGGGAAGACGGCGCCGAACACGCCGGTGTTTGTCAGCGTGACGAAAAACTTGTATCAATCGAATTCATCGGATTCATTGTTGAACTATCAATCGACGACGGTCCAATCGGATGAATCAGGGCGCTATACGTGGCAACCTGCGCGTTGGTTCACACCGGGATCTCGCGTGACTGTGAAAATCGGTAGTAAGTCGGGCGTGTACGCCGAACCAATCGAACTTCAGACGGTCAAGGAGAGTGAGGACACGTCACCGAACGGCATCTCGGTTCTGACGAAAACGGTCACTTCAGGTGTCACGTTGAAAACGACGCCGAACGCCTCGGTGGATGTGTTGATTCGCAGTGGGAAATACTACGAAGTTTTGAATGAGCAGGCAGATGAGGACGGGCTCGTTTCGATTAAAGAGTTCAATACGATGCCTGTAGACATCGGAACAAAAGTCTACTACAAATTAAAAGAGGCACCCGCTTCAGCGTTCCGGCTCACAACCGTTGAGACAAGAGTGGAACCGCCTGTGTTTTCGTGGACTCGGACACCGTTGATGTATGACAAATCCATCAATGTCACATCGAGTACCGATCAGGCCTATCGCATTTATCGAAATGGTACGCATGTGGCGACAACACGCGCGATGCCGTACACGTTCGACACCCCACTGAAAGAAGGGGAGGTCATTCTCGTCACACGCTCGAGCGGCGATGCGACGTACCAACTCACGAAAAAGGTCCAAGCGTTCACACCGACGCTCAGTGTGACGGACACGCTGATGACGAAGACAGAGGCGACGCTCACGATCAAGAAGACGAGTACGGCGACTGTTCGATTTTACGTGAATGATAAGCTCGTCACGGCGAAACGTCTGTCGACGACGCGATACACGGTCCCGGCCAAACCGGGAGATGTGATTCGTGTCCGAGCGGCGGTCGGATCGAAGTCGCGTGACGTCTCGGTCAATTTGCCGAAGACATCGCTGTCGACGCTCTCAATCAACGATGAGAAGTCGCTTTGGGTCGGATACGTGATTCCGAACAGTACCGTCACGTTGAAGAACGGTTCGAAAGTACTTGCTACGGCCAAGGCAAGCAGTACCGGGCGAGTGACGCTCCGCTTCACCCGTCAGCCGATTAACGGGACGCTGTCCTTGACGAGTCAAGGAGGACTGTTCCGCCATGTGCAGACGTCGAAAGTGACTGTTGGTCCGACGCCTACACTCATGACAACGATTCCGTCGAGTGCGTCGAAGACACTCAAGGCGACTTCGAACGTCGCGTATGGCACGTTGACGCTCACACGTGGCTCGACCGTCCTCACCAAGAAGACGGTGACGGCTACGTCGACGACGCTCAGTTTCGCCTCACAAAAGAAAGGGACGAAATTGACGCTCCGTCTCGTGACGCCGCAAGGTCGGAGTGTGACGAAAACAATTTATGTACGGTAATAGAGGAGCCATTCGCTGAAGCGGATGGCTTTTTTCTGAGATGGGGAATGTGACAAGAAAGTGATACGATGAAACCAATCAAACACACGTCAGGGGGAGAAGCGATGGCTTGGGAATATTACGGGGACGCGCTCATCGTCACAGGGATGTTGACGACGGTGCTCTTACTCGTCGTGCTATCTTTTTTGAAGTTACTATACAGGCGGAGACTCGTCTTTCCGTTGACGCTCGTGGTGATGGGCTATGTCCTGTTCATGGTCGGGCTCGTCTTCGTCCGGGGCTGGGACGGGATGGGCTGGAGTTTGATCGGTTTCAGTTTGTACGTGATCGGGCTCGTCACCTATATCGGTGTCGTCATCTATCACTGGGTGAAAGCGAGACGCACGTCCAATTCATGATCAAAACCGTTCCGGTCGCGGAGCGGTTTTTTTGTCGTCACAACCGTCGTCAAACTTTAGACATAATTACGTGAAAAACTGAGCAAAGGGATTGTCAAACCTTCTTGTGAAATAGTACACTAAGTTCAGAAAGTGAATGTGATATTTGTCACAAACACTAACTTGCCTACAACTCAAAGGAGAGACTACCATATGAAAATCGCAGTCATCGGATGTACACACGCAGGAACAGCAGCAGTCAAAGGCTTACTCGCCAAGCACGACAATCTCGACATCACCGTGTATGAGCGGAACGACAACGTCAGTTTCCTCTCGTGTGGGATCGCCCTCCACGTCGGCGGCGTCGTCAAACGCGCTGAAGAATTGTTCTACTCATCACCGACCGAGCTCGAAGAACTCGGCGCGACGATGCGCATGAAGCATGACGTGTTGAACATCGATGCGGAAGCGAAGACGGTCCACGCCAAAAACCTCGAGACGGGTGCAGACGTATATGACACGTTCGACCGTTTGATCGTGACGACAGGATCTTGGCCGATCGTCCCGACGCTGCCTGGCATCGAGATGACTGGGATCGAACTTTGCAAAAACTATGGTCACGCTCAGCGCATCATCGAGCGGGCGAAGGGTGCGACAAATATCGCCGTCATCGGTGCCGGCTATATCGGCGTCGAGCTCGTCGAGGCGTTCGAAGTGTACGGCAAGCACGTCACGTTCATCGACAGTGCTGACCGCATCTTGAACAAGTACCTCGACAAGTCGTTCACGGATCAACTCGAAGCGGACATGACGTCACGCGGTATCGACCTTGAGCTCAGCCAAACGGTCGAAGCGTTCCGCGGCACAGACGGAAACGTCACGCACGTCGTCACCGACAAAGGTGAGTTCGAAGCCGACCTCGTCATTCTATGTGTCGGTTTCCGCCCGAACACGGGACTGCTCGCAGGACAAGTCGACATGCTCGGCAACGGCGCCATCATCGTCGACGAATATATGCGCACGAGCAACCCGGACGTCTTCGCAGCCGGTGACAGCTGTGCCGTCTACTACAACCCGGCGCGCACACATGCTTACATCCCGCTCGCGACGAACGCCGTCCGCATGGGTACGCTCGTCGCCGAGAACCTCGTCACACCACGTGTCCGTTACCAAGGGACACAAGGGACGTCGGGACTCCGTCTCTATGACTGGAACATCGCCTCGTCAGGCCTCACGGAAGAAGCGGCCGGATTGTTCGGCCTCGACGTCGAGAGCGTCGTGATCGAGGACGCGTACCGTCCTGAGTTCATGCCGACGTCGGAGCCGGTCCAGTTCAAACTCGTCTATGAAGTCGGCACACATCGTGTCGTCGGGGGACAAGTGCTCTCGAAAGCGGATATGACGCAAGCGGTCAACACGTTGTCGCTCGCGATCCAAAACGAGATGACGGTCGAAGAGCTCGCCTACGTCGACTTCTTCTTCCAGCCGCACTACAACAAGCCGTGGCACTTCATCAACAGTGGAGCGCTCGCGGCGATGAAAGACAAAGTCAACGCATAACGCAAAAGATTCGAAAGCAGCCGCTTTCGAATCTTTTTTTTATAGGTAACGTGGCGCGTCCTGCATCGAGTTGGCGAGGATGATGTAGACGAGGATGTTTCCGGGCATGATAAGAAAGAGTAACCGGACGCCGAGCGAGGACATGCCGAAGTACTCGGCGATGCCGCCGCAGACACCGGCGAGAGAACGGTCGGTCGCGGATTTTCGAAGAGCACGTTGCATAAAGTAGACTCCCATCTCGAATTTGATATGTAAATTTTACCATATGTGTAGTGAACTACTCACCACTTGTTTGCTTCGCAACTTGAAGTGGGAGCTTCTTGGGAAGACCATGCTTTGACCAGCCACGGTTGTGGACCAAGCTCGTCGGGCAGTCCCTGCCCTGGGGTGTTTCAGTCGGCGAGACCCAACAGGTTGAGGCTCGCGTTGACGTCGCGGTCGTGGTGCGCGCCGCATGCGGCGCATGTCCACTCGCGGACGTGCAGGTCCTTCTTGCCGCCGTTCTCGCCGCAGGCCGAACAGACCTGGGTCGAGGCGAACCACGGGTCGGCCTTGATGAACGTCCGTCCATAGAATCTCGCCTTATATTCCAGCTGGCGGACGAACTCGCCCCATCCGGCGTCCC
>NZ_SJUZ01000014.1:0-19460 GCF_004337245.1 Exiguobacterium sp. SH1S1 | reverse complement strand
TTCAGGGAACAATCCCTTGTCTGGTGGCGATAGCGAAGCGGCCACACCCGTTCCCATGCCGAACACGGAAGTTAAGCGCTTCAGCGCCGAAAGTAGTTGGGGGTCTCCCCCTGTGAGGATAGGACGTTGCCAGGCCATATGAAGGACGACCAAGCACATGCTTGGTCGTCTTTTTCTATTTCTAAAACCGATTATTATTGACTTGGCCTTCCGATAACGTGGACATTTTCCGAATGATTTGAGAAGGATTCAACAGGAATGAACACAATTCTGAACTTTCTGAACATCGTGAATTGAATTGCACTTTCGAGCCATACCTGTTACCATTACAGAAATATTTCGAAACAAAGATTCGGGTCCGATAGAGAAAGGGGCAATCGATTTTTATGTGGGAAAACAAGTTTGCAAAAGAAGGATTAACGTTTGATGACGTCTTACTCGTACCGCGGTTTTCAAATGTCTTGCCAAGAGATGTAAGTCTGAGCACGAAGCTATGTGAAGGGCTTGAGTTAAACATTCCAGTCATCAGCGCTGGTATGGACACAGTGACGGAAGCACCGATGGCAATCGCCATGGCGCGTCAAGGTGGTCTTGGCGTTATCCACAAAAACATGTCGATGGAAATGCAAGCAGAGCATGTCGACCGTGTGAAACGTTCGGAGAACGGAGTCATTACGAATCCATTTTATTTGACGCCAGAGCGCCAAATTTACGATGCCGAGTATTTAATGAGTAAATACCGCATTTCCGGTGTCCCCATCGTCAATTCTGAACAAGAACGGAAATTGATCGGTATTTTGACTAACCGTGACCTTCGCTTCATCAGAGACTACTCGACTGTGATCGAAGACGTCATGACGACAGAAAATCTTGTCACTGCAAAAGTCGGAACTTCTCTTGAAGAAGCAGAGCGAATTCTGCACCAACACCGCATCGAGAAGTTACCACTCGTCGACGATGCCGGCGTTTTAAAGGGCTTGATCACGACGAAAGATATCGAGAAGGTTGAGCAATTCCCTCACGCTGCGAAAGACAAACAAGGGCGTCTTCTTGTGGCGGCAGCTGTCGGGGTAACAAAAGACGCTGCTTCGCGTGCTCAAATCCTTGTCGATGCAGGCGTGGATGCGCTCGTTGTCGATACAGCACACGGCCACTCGGCTGGTGTCATCGAGAAAGTGAAAGAACTGCGTGATTTGTTCCCGACACTTCCAATCATCGCTGGTAACGTGGCGACGGCAGAAGCGACACGTGCTTTGATCGAGGCCGGCGCTTCAGTCATTAAAGTCGGAATCGGTCCGGGTTCGATTTGTACGACACGGGTTGTTGCCGGAGTCGGTGTCCCTCAAATCACGGCAGTCTATGACTGCGTGACAGAAGCGCGGGAGCACGGTGTCACGGTCATCGCTGACGGTGGAATCAAGTACTCGGGCGACATCGTCAAGGCAATCGCTGCTGGCGCAAGCGCTGTTATGCTTGGCAGCCTGCTCGCCGGTGTAAAAGAGAGCCCAGGCGAGATGGAGATCTATCAAGGTCGTCAGTTTAAGACGTATCGTGGTATGGGATCGGAAGCTTCGATGAAGCGAGGCAGTCAAGACCGTTACTTCCAAGAAGCGGATAAAAAATTCGTCCCAGAAGGCATTGAAGGACGCGTCGCTTACCGAGGCGAGCTGGCCGACACGGTGTATCAACTCATTGGTGGCCTCCGTTCGGGAATGGGCTATTGCGGCGCTGCCGACATTCGAGCATTGCGAGAAGATACGCAGTTCATTCGAATGACTGGAGCCGGCCTGCAAGAAAGCCACCCACACGATGTGCACATTACAAAAGAAGCACCAAACTATTCACGTTAACAAATAAGCCGTTGTCTCCTGAAAAGGGACAACGGCTTTTTGCTGATTATTTTTTAGACTTCGTGACGAGGATTACCGTACCGCCTTGATCTTGCGCTGGTAGGTTCACGGTCACCTTGCCGTCGCGCTTGACGACGTATGTCCGTCCGCTATAGCGGTCGACGAGCACTGTGTTCTGTTTGTGCTTTGTTTCGAACGTCGCCGTTTGAGCCGACTCTTTCGTGTTCAATCCAATAAGAATAGACTCTTTGCCGTAAGCCCGTTCAAAAATCGAATAACCGGTGTTCGAACCGCCGGCAACGACCGAACGTGTTCCTTTGCTGAACACTTTTGAATAGTCCGCCCGAATGTTGAGCAACTTTTGATAGTGGGCGTGCATGTCTTTGCCTTCACCGTTCACCCGTTTCCAGTCAAAGTCGTAACGGTTTTCGTTAAACTCGCCTTTGTCCATGTCTAAGGCATGTTTCCCAGATTGACCGATCTCTTCTCCATAGTAGATGACCGGTTGCCCTTTCGCCGTCATTTGGAGCGAGGCTGCGACCATATGCTTACCTTCATCGCCGCCAGCACGAGAGATGAGGAAGCCATCTTCATCGTGGCTGCTGAGGAACTGGCCGAGTGTCGCTTCGTTTGAGAGTTGGGTGTTCCGGTATTGAAGAGCGCTCTCGACCCCATCAATGTTCCCGTTGATGAAATTTTCCGCTTGGTACTTGAAGTCGAAATCAAGCAACGAATCCATCTGGCCGCTCCGGAGATAGCCGCCTGTGTTGTTCACACTCGCCCCGTAATGCTCACCAATCATTTTAAAGTCTGGCTTGAGCGCTGTCAGTTCATTCTTAAACGATTTCCATGTCGTCGCATCCACATGCTTGACCGTATCGACACGGAAGTAATCGATCGTATTCCCTTGTTTCGTCTTCGAACGCTTGATCCAGTCAGTCTGCCATTTGACGAGTTGTTCACGGACGGCAGCTTCCTCTGTCTTAAAGTCAGGAAGGCCGGAGAGCGACATTTTCAAATCGTCCCCGTCGACAGGCGTGTCACGAATCATGCCTTTAAAGGCATCACGTTCCTTGTTCGTAGGGAAATTCGTCGCCCCTGTGCTGTCGGCGCCTGGTTCCATTCCGTAGCCTGGGTGGTTCAAGACGACGTCGACCATGATCTTGATGCCGCGTGCGTGGGCCGCATCGATCAGGCGATGGAACGCCTGCATGTCTCCGAGATGTTCATCAAGTTTCTCGAAGTTTTTGGCCCAGTAACCGTGATAGCCGTATTGAGAGCCATCTTTACCGTAGCGGAGATCCCAATCGATATTATCGACGATCGGGGTAATCCAAATCGTGTTGATCCCGAGCTTGTCGAGATAGTCGAGTTTTTTCGTGATCCCGGCGAAATCGCCGCCGTGATACGACTCGAGATGATCTTGGTCATAATATTCACCGTTCGGATTATTGTTCGTCTTGTCGCCATCGTGGAAACGATCCGTCAACATGAAGTAGATCCGGGCTTCGTCCCAGTCAAACGCTTGCTTGTCTTTCATCGTGACCGGTCGGACGTTTACGGAAGCCGTCGTTTTATGGACGTTGCCATATTGATCCACGGCCGTGATCGTCAACGTTTTGTTGCCTGGCATGACCGTATCTTTGACTGCGATCGTCTGTTTATTGAGTGCCGGATCGATTGAAAGTTTAGCCGGTCCACCAAGCGGGCGGGCATCGATATAGAGTTCACGAAGCGTCACGCCTTCTGGTAGCGTCGGTTTGACGTGAACGACGGCATTCTCCCGCGAACTGATCGCTTTCGGTGCGATCGAAGACGTGAGTTTGACGGCCGGACGACGGTATTCGACGGTTGACGCTTCAAAATAGGGATCCGTCACTTCGGTCGTGACGCCGTCTTTTGTGACGAGGAACGTATAGTCATGCGTCCCTTCCGGAAGACGGACGGTATGACGGTACCATTCGTTCTTATCCTCATACGCCATCGGATAGGTCACGCCATTCACGTTTAAGGCGACACGGTCGAGTTGATCGAGCTGTCCTGCCTCGTACAAGTCTTTGTCCCGATAGAAGAACGTGACGGTCCCGTCCTCGAACACCGGTCCTTGAATGGTTGGTACTTGATGGAAGGCGCCTTGGCCGCTCGCGACGACGACTTTCGTGACACGATCATTTCCGAGTTTCACGTAACGGTCTTCACCGTAAGCGTCCTTGACCGCCCAATCGGTTCCTTTACGGATGACAAATCCGACGTTCGTCGCATCTTTCCCGACTGGAATTCGGAAAATGGCGCCGTCTTCCGTAATTTTGTAGGGATCCACTTGTCCATCTTTGACACCGGTGCTCCACGTCCACAAGTTCCAATCGGTATAGTCTTGATCAGCGCGGACGTACAGCATTTCGATGTACCGCTGCGTCTTCCATGGATCGGCCAGCTCCGTGACGGTCTTGAACGAAGTCGTCAGCGCGGGTAGCGTCGTGGTCGATAGATTACCTTTGACGGCCCCGGCTGGCAATGTGGCCGTGTACGTCTGACCGAGTCCGAGTTTGCTCGTCGGCGTGACGGTCACGGTCGAACCGTTTGCTTCGGCAGTGAACGGGATGGCCGTTTCTCCGCTCATCAAGCTGACATTTGAGGCGTCTAACGTCACCGGTTCATTGAACGTCCAGGTGATGGGAGCAGATACGTCGGCAGCTTCAGACTGATTCGCCGGGTCGACGTTCGTTACTTCAAGCTGCGTTACTGTCTCGACGCCGCTGAGCGTATAGGCCGGGCTGTACACAGATTGAGTCGACGGGTTGGCCGAGACGTTCCAGCTGTCAGCTAGTTTGTTAGATCCGTTGCTCGGAATCGTATCGAACGCACCGTGTTCACCGGCATTATTTCCGCTGAGGACGGTGAGAGCACGGACCGTGTCGTCATTTTTTAAACCGAGCAGCGACAACGGGATTTTCCCTTCGAATCCTGTCGTCCGGTCGAGGGCGAACGAAGCACCGTTCAAGTTTGCCAAGTTCGCGAGCGGGGTCGTCTTCCCAGCTTCATAGAGCGCGGCTTCTTTGACAGACTTGTCCCCATCGACACGAAGTAAAATGTGATACTGTGGTTTTTTGTCTGTTTGATTAAAGTTGAACGGATAACCGAGTGGGTTCGTGGCGACGCCAGAATCTTCATCGTTCACTTGGAGGGCGATGTTTATGTATTGGCCGTTGTCGCCCCAGTTCGGGACGTTGAACGCATCGACATAGAAGTACAGGTTCGTTTTGTCATTTTGAAGATAAAGATTGCCGAGATCGAAGCCTTGCCAACCAACATCTGCCGATGACGCCAGCGCCGAGACGTCTGTCCAATCGGTTTTATTCCCATCGACTGCCACCGTCGTCGGTTCGGCCAAGACGTTCACCGGGACACCAGCTTGAATGAGCAGGACAGAAGATAAGAGTAATGTCGTCGTACGTCGTGCCGTATTGTTCTTCTTCATGAGAGCACCTCTTTCGTAAAATAGGTCGTCTACAGGGCAACGGATTGTCAATTTTGTGCAAACGGTTCCAAAAATAGTTTAGCCGATTATGTAAGCGCTCACAATATGTTTTTTGAAAAACAATAAAACGTCCTTCGTGTGGAAGGACGGTCAGTTAGAGATATAAGGTGTTGTCTGCACGAGCTCTCCCTTGACGATTAATCGTTCCGTCGCATCGAACGTGCACGTGATCAAGGTAATGGTCGCATCTGTCGTCTCGTCAAGCACGTCGACCCGTGTCGGGGGAACGATCTCGAGTGCCTCCGTCCGGTATTGATACGTGTTCGTCAAATCGGTCACGTAAATCATCGTTCCCGTCTTGATCGTATGGAGCGGTCCGAACAAGGCTGTCGGACTTTGGGTGTAATGACCGGCTAGTGCGTAATTCCCACGCCCCATCTGTTGGGAAGCGCGCATCGTACCAGCCCCGACTGCCAAATTCTCATTGTCGAGACCGTACAAAATTGGTAATTCCAAATCGATATCTGGAATCGTGATCATGCCGATTGTCGGCAAATCATGAAATCGATTGCGCACGTTTAACAAGTCGTCCCACGATAACGGTTCGACCGTTTCGAAGTCGAATTCGCCCCGATCCGGCTGTTGGAGTTGAATCGCTTCAGTCACACGTTTGCTGTTCGAGGTGGCGACACGGTCTTTCCACCATGACTCGGTCAAAAAGAGGCTACCGATCAACAAACAGACGATGCCGATGACGTAGCGTGAGCGTCTGATCATTGTTTCATCGCGAGGTTTTCCCATATGGCCCTCCCTTCCCGATATTCCAACAGGTCATCAACTGGTCAATCGCCGCGTGTAACGTCGCTTCAGGCAGGGCGGCGAAACCAAATAGCAGTTGCGGTCTCGTGTCGCGTGAATTGATACGATAGTCGGCCATCGCCTTGATACGAATGCCTGACTGTTCAGCGAGTTGCTTCAATTGCTCGCTAGTTTGTGCTGTATCGACCGAGAGGACGATGTGGAGACCAGCGCTGGCGCCAGTGATTGTGACGAGCGGCTCGTATGGTTTGAACGCCGTGATCACGGTCTCAAGTTTGCGGCGGTACGTTTTACGCATCCGGTTCAAATGTTTCTCGAAATCGCCGCTCGCCATAAACTCGGTTAGCGTATGTTGCTCGAAACGCGGCACACTGCAGGTGAAATGGCGATACCGTTCCCGATAGCGGTTTAACAGTGGGGGCGGAAGCACCATGTAACCGATGCGGAGCGAAGGCATGAGCGACTTCGAAAACGTGCTCAAATAAACGACACGTTCGTTTTGATCCATGCTTTGCAACGAAGGAATCGGTTTGCCGCTGTAACGAAACTCGCTATCGTAATCATCTTCAATGATGTACGTTTGCCGCTCGGACGCCCAGTTGAGGAGGCGCTGGCGACGGCTGACGGACAGGATCGTACCGGTCGGGAACTGATGGGCCGGGGTCACATAAACCGCATCGATTGCCTCTGCCTCGAGTCGGTCGACAAGGACCCCGCTGTCGTCGACCGGGAGCGGGACGTAGCTTCGATTTTGGTGTTCGAACAGCTGTCGCGTGAGCGGATAGCCCGGGTCTTCAATCCCGAACGTCGTCGCGTCGGTGAGCAAGTCGAGCAGTTGAGGCAACAATTGCTCGGTCCCAGAACCGACGATGATCTGCTCGGGCGAACAATGAACGCCACGGGAGTGATACAAGTACGTGGCGATTTCTTGGCGGAGCACGAGATCGCCTTGCACCGACCCGAGTGCGAGCAGTTCATGATTCTCCTCGGCGACGACTTGTTTCAAGTGACGGCGCCAACGTTCGAACGGGAATGCGGTCGTATCGATCTGACTCGGGTATAAGTCGAACGTGTATGTTTTTTTCGTCGGAAGCGGTTCGATCGTGCTGGTGCCACGCCTGACGTACAGCTCTTCTTGCGGCAAGACGTAAAACCCTTTCCGTGGCAGCGACTCGATATATCCTTCAGCAAGCAGCTGGGCGTAAGCGAGCTCGACCGTCGTTTGCGAGACGTCCAAAAATTGGCCGAGCTTCCGTTTTGACGGCAGTTTCGTCCCGGTCATGAGCGTATCGTCGACGATCGCTTGCCGGATGTGTAAATAGAGCTGTTCATAAAGCGGGGTGCTCGATTCGGGCTCGAGCGAGAATGTGAGCATATCCATAAGTTGTCCTTTCTTCTGTCAGCCGAAGAAAACATAGAGCACGAATCCGATGACGAGAATGAACGAAATCAGTCCAGGCTTCCCGTAAAAGGAACGGTTTTCCGCTTGATCTCGCGGGTTCCATTGGTCCATAAAACATTCCTCCCTTATACGTAATAAGATTCGAGGAAACGAGCATGAACCCTTCTCCTAGAACTGACCACTTTAAAAAATATAAAACTGGCACTTTCAATATAGTCAAATCAATCTATACTTGCAAGTAGACTAGCTTAATGGAGGCGATTTATATGGAAAAGAGACAAGTAGGGACAGATAAAGTCAAACGTGGAATGGCCGAAATGCAAAAAGGTGGCGTCATCATGGACGTCATCAACGCTGAACAGGCGAAGATTGCTGAAGCAGCAGGAGCCGTGGCAGTCATGGCGCTCGAGCGCGTACCATCAGACATTCGTAAAATGGGTGGCGTCGCCCGGATGGCAGACCCGACAATCATCGAAGATGTCATGGGAGCGGTATCTGTACCGGTCATGGCGAAATGCCGCATCGGACATATCGCCGAAGCCCGTGTCCTTGAATCGATGGGGGTCGATTTCATCGATGAGAGCGAAGTGTTGACACCGGCCGATGAAGAGTTCCATCTTTACAAGCGTGATTACAATGCGCCGTTCGTCTGCGGAGCGCGTGACCTCGGAGAAGCTTCACGCCGCATCGGTGAAGGTGCAGCGATGATCCGGACAAAAGGTGAGCCAGGGACAGGAAACATCGTCGAAGCGGTTCGTCACATGCGTACCGTCCAAGCACAAGTGAAACGCTTGCTTTCAATGAGCATCGATGAAGTGATGACAGAAGCGCGCGACCTTGGTGCCCCGTTCGAAGTGCTCATGCAAATTCGTGAAGCGGGCCGTCTTCCGGTCGTCAACTTCGCAGCAGGTGGTATCGCGACGCCGGCAGACGCGGCACTCATGATGCACCTCGGTGCGGACGGCGTCTTCGTCGGATCAGGTATCTTTAAAGCAGAGAACCCAGAGAAATTTGCCCGTGCCATCGTTGAAGCGACGACATACCATGACGACTACGAGCGAATCGCTCACTTGTCAAAAGGTCTTGGCGAAGCGATGAAAGGACTCGACGTCCGCACGCTCAAACCAGAAGAGCTCATGGCGCCGCGAGGTTGGTAAGATGACGACGATCGGTGTACTCGGAATGCAAGGTGCGATTCGTGAACACGTCCGCATGCTCGAGGCGCTCGGTGCAGATACGCTCGTCGTCCGTTCGGTCGATGACTTGGACCGCATCGACGGACTCGTCTTGCCAGGCGGAGAGAGCACGGCGATGCGTCGTCTGCTCGACCGCTATGACCTGCTCGAACCGCTTCGTGCGAACACATCGTTGCCGATGTTCGGCACATGTGCCGGACTGATTTTACTCGCGACCGAAGTGGAAGGGTATGATGCCCACCTTCGCAAAATCCCGATGACCGTCAAGCGCAACGCGTTCGGACGTCAAGTCGACAGTTTCGAGGTCGATTTACCGGTCAAAGGAATCGATGACGCGGTTGAAGCAGTCTTCATCCGGGCCCCGCAAGTAGCAGCGGTTGACGCTAACGTCGAAGTCCTCGCCGAGGTCGAAGAAGCGATCGTTGCAGTACGCTACGACAAATACGTTGCCTGTTCGTTCCATCCAGAACTGACGGATGACTTGTCGATGCACCGCTACTTCTTAGAAATCGTCAAGGCGACGAAGCATCAACTCGCATGAGTCGAAGACTCCCTGTAACTAGGGGGTCTTTTTCTGCTACACTGTAACGAGACACGTACAGAAAGGGGCAAGACTGTGAAAGATAAATGGATTGTATCGGTGCTCATATGCGCTGTCCTTATAACTATTGTTTTTCCGATGAACGCTTCAGCAGCGCCTAAAGTCGAAGCGAGCGGTGCGATGCTCGTCGATATGACGACCGGGCAGGTTCTTTTTTCGAAAGATGAAGATGCGATGCTCCCACCGGCGTCGATCACAAAGCTGATGACCACTTTTCTCGTTCGGGAGGCAGTCGAGTCAGGAGAACTGAGTTGGAACGAAGAAGTGACGCCGAGTGAAGCGGCATTGGCCTTGACGCGTAAACCAGGGCTCGCCCGCATCCCGCTCGTCAATAAACCGTATACAGTCAAGGAACTATATGACGTGGCGCTCATCCGCTCGGCGAACGAGGCCGCGGTGACACTGTCCGAGGCGGTGGCGGGGTCGGAAGAAGCGTTCGTTCAACAGATGAACGAGCGGGCAACCGAGCTCGGCATGACCCAGACGACGTTCGCGAACGTCTCGGGACTAGATTCTGTATCAGCAGGTCGTCCAGGAGAAAACTTGACGTCGGCGAATGATTTGATGAGGCTCGCGCTCGCCTACTTGACGAAATTTCCGGATGTGCTCGACGTGACGAAGCGAGCGTATGTCGACATTGACGGCGTCAGATTCGAAGCGACGAATCGGATGCTTTCAGGCCGCGATTTGGCGTATCCAGGGATGCTCGGTTTTAAGACGGGCACGACGGATGACGCCGGTTATTGCTTCATCGGCGTATCGACACGAGATGGTCGGACCGTGCTCTCCGTCGTCCTTGGGGCCGAGACGGACAACGGGCGCTATGAGGCGACGAAAGCACTTCATGAGTTCGCTTATCGCGACTTTGTCATGACACCGATTTTACGGACCGGAGAAATCGTGCCGGAGAATGTATTCGTCGCCGAGGGAGAAGTTGAAACGGTAGCTGCGCGGACGACAGCGGCGTTCGAAGTGCTCGTCGAGAAAGGACAAGCCGTCCCTGAACCAGTCTATGACCTTCCGGACACGAAAGCACCGGTCGCAGTCGATCAACAAGTCGGGACGGTCACGATTGAACCTTCAGAGAGCGTCCGCTATCTTGACGGCGAGAGTCCGCCGACAGGAACACTTGTGACTGCCGAATCAGTCGAGACCGCTTCATTTTTGACTCGGATGAGCCGGGCCTTCGCAGACTTTTTAGAGGAGGTTCGACTCGTCCTAGGAAAACTGAGTCTTGTCGATAGAGTCGAGATGTTGTAAAGTAAGATTAATTCAATGACAGATGCAACGATGAGGAAAAGTATGTTACAGTCATCTACTTACAGAGAGCTAGTGGTTGGTGCAAACTAGTGGGACGACGTAACTGAATCGGCCTCGGAGCATTGACTTGGAAACAAGTCACGTCACGCACACGTTACGTGCATCGAGTGGCCTAGTTTTAGGCAACGAGGGTGGCAACGCGGATCCAAGGTGGTTCGTCCCTTTCCTACGGGAAAGGGGCGTGCCACCTTTTTTATGCAAAAAAGGAGGAACTAGTTATGTTAGACATCAAACGATTACGTCAAGATTTTGAAGGGATTAAAACCAAGCTCGCCCAACGCGGTGAAGACTTGAGTGCGCTCGACCGTTTCCCGGAGTTAGAAGAGAAACGCCGGGACCTCATCAACGAGGTCGATGTGAAGAAAGCAAAACGAAATGAAGCGACGAAACAAATCGCTGAGCTCAAGCGCAACAAGCAAGACGCGGAAGCACCGATCCTTGAAACACGCCGACTTGGTGATGAGATCAAGTTGCTCGACGAGGAATTACGCGAAGTGGAAGCCGAGTTGAACATGATTCTCCTCAGTATCCCGAACATCCCGCATGAATCAACGCCGATTGGTGAAACAGAAGACGACAACGTCACGATCCGCGAAGTCGGAACGAAGCCCGAGTTCGATTTTGACATAAAACAGCATTGGGACGTGATGGAAGATTTGAAAATTGTCGACGTCGAACGTGCCGGTAAAGTGACAGGAAGCCGTTTCGTCTTCTATAAAGGGTTAGGTGCTCGTTTAGAACGGGCGTTGATCAACTTCATGATGGATATGCATGCCGATGAGCATGGCTATTCTGAAGTGCTCCCGCCGTACATGGTGAACCGTGACGCGATGACAGGGACGGGTCAGTTACCTAAATTTGAAGAAGATGCGTTCAAAGTGGCCGATACGAATTACTTCCTCGTCCCGACAGCGGAAGTACCGGTGACGAACATGCACCGCGATGAGATTATTGCTGAGGCGAATTTGCCGATCACGTATACAGCTTACAGCGCTTGCTTCCGTTCAGAAGCGGGATCTGCCGGTCGTGACACACGTGGTCTCATCCGTCAGCACCAG
Source organism: Exiguobacterium sp. SH1S1 (assembly GCF_004337245.1). NCBI lineage: Bacteria > Bacillati > Bacillota > Bacilli > Caryophanales > Exiguobacterium > Exiguobacterium sp. SH1S1. Next base: position 7,736 of record NZ_SJUZ01000014.1, on the reverse strand, counting down.
TTCAACAAAGTCGAGCTCGTCCGCTTCGTCAAACCGGAAGAGTCTTATGAACAACTCGAGTTGTTGACAGGGCACGCGGAAGAAGTGTTGAAACGCCTCGGTCTTCCATATCAAGTACTCAGCATGTGTACAGCCGACCTCGGGTTCACGGCAGCGAAGAAGTACGATATTGAAGTATGGATGCCGGCTCAAGGTGTATACCGCGAGATCTCATCTTGCTCAAACTTCGAGGACTTCCAAGCGCGTCGTGCCGGGATCCGCTTCCGTCGTGATGTGAATGCCAAACCGGAGTTCGTGCATACACTCAACGGTTCAGGGCTTGCCGTCGGTCGGACCGTCGCCGCCATTTTAGAGAACTTCCAACAAGCCGATGGATCGGTCGTCATCCCAGAAGCGCTGCGTCCATACATGGGCGGAATTGAAAAAATTGAACTTCCCCGTTAAACGAGGAATGGCCTATCCGAACGTATCATTCCGGATAGGCTTTTTTTTAAATGTTTTTTTACAAAAGGGTTTGACATCTGCTTGCTGAGTTGGTACTATAAATCATGTCGAGCGAGATGTTTGTTCGTCAACTGCATACGAGCCGTGGAGGTGTACCCAAGTGGTTTAAGGGAACGGTCTTGAAAACCGTCAGGGGTGTAACAGCCCGCGTGGGTTCGAATCCCACCACCTCTTCCATTTTTATTTAGAGGCTCAACAATTGCATACATCGTGGAGGTGTACCCAAGTGGTTTAAGGGAACGGTCTTGAAAACCGTCAGGGGTGTAACAGCCCGCGTGGGTTCGAATCCCACCACCTCTTCCACTTTCTTTTTTTTTACACTTTTTTCAGCTTGGAGTTGTACCCAAGCCCGGCTGAAGGGGACGGACTCGAAATCCGTTAGGAGTCGTAAGGCTCGCGTGGGTTCGAATCCCACCAACTCCGCTTTTTAGGCGTCTGCACAGGCAGATGCGTTTTTTTTTTTTTTTTGTCGTAGACTACGGTCTGCGGCTTTTTTTGTTTGTGGCGAAACAGCGAAAAGCGGCTAATCTCGGCTTGAATCGGGAATCTTAATAAGGTAGAGACTGGTGGCGCGTTAGGAAGGAGAGGAGCGTCATGGACTGGATTGAAGCGTATGTCGATGAAGTGGTCAGGCATGTCCCGCCGAAGCGGAGAGACGAAGCTGCCGTTGCTATTAGGGAGGATATCGAAGCGAAGCTGCCGGATCAGCCGACCGAGACGGAAGTGAAGCGCGTGCTCGAACAGATGGGACATCCGGCCATCGTTGCTGCGCGTTATAAAGACGGCCAGTATTTGATTGGACCTAAGTTTTTCCCGATGTATGTCAATGTGGTCAAGCTCGTCGTCCCGATCGTGATGGCTGTAGTCTTCTTCGGTTTGCTCATGGCGAGCATCCCGACATTCTCGGGACCGGCCATGCCGACAATCGGAATCTTTCTCACGAATTTGTTCGACACGTTATGGGACGTTGGGATTCAACTCGTTTTTTGGATCACGCTCGTCTTCTTTTTGATTGAGCGTTACGCGCCGAGCGATGCGATCGCCCCTGACATGAGTTGGAATGTGTCCACATTGCGTGATCGGGACCGCGGAGGACGGATTAGTAAATTGGATGCCGGATTCGGATTGTTCTTTACGGCGGTTTGGTTCGGGGTGTATTTGAACGCCGAGCGGTTTCTCGGGATTTATGAGTCGACAGGGGAAGGTTTTTCGATGATTGTTCCGATTTTTAATCAATCGTTCTTGTTTGAAGTGGTCTGGTTGTTCTTAGCCGTCATTTTGCTTCAAGTTGTCCTCGGTGTTTGGAAATGGGTGAAAGGACGTTGGACGTATGCACTCGCCTCGTTCAATTTGATCTATAACGTGGCCTCAGCCGCCTTTATCATTTGGATGGCGGGTTCGTCGCGCTTGTTCGACCCGCGCTTTATCGACTGGGTCGAACTAAATGTCCCGAACGACGTGTTCTCGTTCGGGTGGGTGTTCGGATTGGTCGTGGCCATCACGATTCTGGCGGCTGTGTTTGATACGATTGACGGGTACCGGAAGGCTTGGAAAACACCGACACATCGAAAACGCCCGATTGCCCAGCCGTAAAAAAAGATGATGCCTCGCTTTTGAGCGGGGCATCATCTTTTTATCTTACTTTTGCTTCACGAGCGACTGTCAATTGTTTCCCGATTTTTTCAAGAATGAGTTCAACTGAATCCGGATCGTTAATCAAGTCATATTCTTCAATTGATAGACGAAGTACCGGGCACAAGTTGAAGTTGTTGATCCATTCCGTGTAGCGGGCGTACATTTCTTCCCAATACGCGATCGGTGTTTGTTGTTCCATCTCACGGCCACGCAGTTGAATGCGGTCGAGCACTTGGTCGAATGAGCCTTCGAGATAGATCAGTAGATCAGGGTGTGGGAAGAACGGCGTGAGCACCATTGCTTCGAACAGGCTTGAGTACGTCTCGTAATCTGTCGGCGACATCGTGCCTTTTTCATAGTGCATCTTCGCGAAGATGCCTGTATCTTCATAAATCGAACGGTCTTGAATGAAGCCGCCGCCGTATTGGAAGATTTTCTTCTGTTCTTTGAACCGCTCTGCCAAGAAGTAGATTTGAAGATGGAAGCTCCAACGCTCAAAATCATGATAGAATTTATCGAGGTATGGGTTCGTGTCCACTTTCTCGAGAGAAGTGCGGAAATTGAGGGCGTCGGCAAGCGAGTTCGTGATTGTCGATTTACCGATTCCGACCATTCCACCGATCGTAATGATCGTGTCATTCGGAATGTTATATTTTTCATTCAGGGTCATTTTAGTTGGGCTCCTTTAGTCAATTCTAGTTCGCGTTCAATCGTCGTGAGAACGTGCGTCAAATCGTCCGGGTTTTGGACAAAATCAAGTTCGTCTCCGCTGAACGAAAGAATCGTCACTTCGGGGTGAGTCGCACGGTACGATTCGACAAACGTTTCGTAATCCCGGGCGAGTTGTTCGAGGTAGTCGCGAGACATGTTCTCTTCTACTTCACGTCCACGCAACGCTACGCGTTTCATAAGCGTCTCGATACTGGCGTGCAAGTAGATGACGACATCGGGTTTCGGCATATCATGTGTCAAAATCTTATAGATTTGCTCATACTTGTTCAAGTGGGCTGGTCTCAGCGAACGGTGGGCAAAAATCAAGTTCTTGAAAATATGATAGTCTGAAACGACGGATTGCTGTTGGCTCAAGTGGTGTTTGTGGATATCGTCTAATTGCTTGAATCGATTGCATAAGAAGAACATTTCCGTTTGGAAACTCCATTCTTCGATATCTTCATAAAACTTGCCGAGAAATGGGTTTTCTTCTACAATTTCATTCAGCATCTGCATTGAAAAGTGCTGACTGATGATATGGGCCAGTGACGTTTTCCCGACACCAATCGGTCCCTCTACCGTTATAAACATATGATGTCATCCTCCATTATCCAAAGTGCAAGTTCCATTCTAGCACACAATGAAGAAGATAGGGCGAGCGAAATGATTTTCATTTTTTTTCATACTATGTGACAAGAAACGGGGTGTTAATATGGAACGAGATGAACGATTTATGAGGCTCGCCATCGCCGAAGCAAAGAAGGCGGAAGCAATCGGGGAAGTCCCGATCGGTTGTGTCATCGTTAAAGGAGAAGACGTGATCGCGACCGGCTATAACCGGCGTGAAACGGATTTATTGGCGGCGGCGCATGCCGAGATGATTGCGATTGAATCAGCGAATACGGTACTCGGTAACTGGCGGCTTGAAGACTGTGAACTGTTCGTGACGTTAGAGCCTTGTCCGATGTGCGCGGGTGCGATCATCCTCTCGCGCGTGAAGCGTGTCGTGTTTGGTGCCCGCGATCCCAAAGGCGGATGTTGCGGGACACTCATGAACCTTCTTCAAGACGATCGGTTCAATCATCAAGCTGAAGTGACCGAAAACGTTTTAGCAGAAGAATGTGGAGAGCTACTAACAACCTTCTTTCGCGGCCTTCGAGAACGGAAGAAGCAGGCTCGGCTTGAACAGAGAGGTTGCAACGCATCTGATTAAACAGTATAATGTAATAGCACTCGAAGAAGTGCTTAACTTCATTTACCCATTTGCCGTGCTAGGCGGGGAGGTAGCGGTGCCCTGTAACTCGCAATCCGCTATAGCGAGACTGAATTCCGATTCGAGGGAGTGCATTGGTGTGGCCCGTCCTCGTGTAAGTGGCGTTGACGTCTGAGTCCTGCGCAACGGTCACCCATGAACCAGGTCAGGTCCGGAAGGAAGCAGCCTTAAGTGGTGACGTACCGTGTGCCGCAGGGGTGCTTGGGCCGAGCAAACTGCATGAGTAACGCACATTGACGTGCTTTCAGAAATCGGTGCGCGGCAGATTTATTTAATAACTTTAATCTACGGCCCCAGGGTTGTAGATTTTTTTGTATGATGAAATAAAAGATGAAACGATGAAAGGAGGCGGGGACATGGCGTATCAAGCATTGTATCGGGTCTATCGTCCGCAGTCATTCCAAGAGGTAGTCGGTCAAATACACATCACACGCACGATTCAAAATGCGTTACTCGAAGAACGGATGTCACACGCTTATTTATTCTCTGGTCCGCGAGGTACGGGGAAGACGAGCCTCGCGAAGATTATCGCGAAGGCAATTAACTGCGAAACGGCGCCGACGAGGGAACCGTGTAATACGTGCCCGACCTGTGTGGCGATTACGGAAGGGACGAGCCCGGATGTATTCGAAATCGATGCCGCTTCAAACAACGGGGTCGATGAGATCCGCGAAATTCGAGACAAGGTCAAGTATCCGCCTTCGCAAGCGCGTTATAAAGTGTACATTATCGATGAAGTGCATATGCTTTCGACAGGGGCGTTCAATGCACTATTGAAAACGTTGGAAGAACCCCCACCCCATGCGATCTTCATTTTAGCGACGACGGAGCCCCATAAGATTCCGGCGACCATCATCTCACGTTGCCAACGTTTCGATGTGAAGCGGCATGAAGTCGGTCAACTCCAGACACGAATGGCTTACATTTTGAACGACCAAGATTATGACTATGATCCAGAAGCGCTTAAACTGATTGCCCGTGCCGCTGACGGTGGGATGCGTGATGCATTGAGCCTGCTTGACCAAGCGCTTGCGTTCAGTGACGGCCGTTTGACGGAAGAGGCAGTGCTCGAAGTGACGGGTGCGGTTACGGATGACGCTCTCCTTGATATGGCCTATGGATTGCAACAGAGACAACTCGATCAAATTCTGAAGACGCTTGAGACGATGTTGCGTGAAGGGAAGGACTTGAAACGGTTTATCGAAGATCTCGTGTTCGTGCACCGTGATGCCCTTCTATTAAAAGCATCTCCACAAGCGATAGACTTACTAGAGCGAGCCCGTCCGAACGAGACGTTCCGCCAATTCGTGGAAACGACCTCGACGGACGAGCTGTTTCAAGTGATCGAAGAATTGAATGAGTGTCAGCAACAAATGCGCTTATCCAACCATCCGAAAGTGTTGGTCGAGCTGACGTTCATTCGCATCGCTGAACAAGGACGAACGATGACCGAGCAAATGAAGCAACTTCAAGACCAAGTACGTGAATTGAGTCGTGAGTTGAATGAAGTGAAGAAAAATGGGGTAGCGGTCACAGAGGCCGCTGCCGAGAAGCCGAAAGTGATGAAGCGGACGCAAGTTCGTGTTCCGAAAGAGCGGATCCGCCAGTTGTTGCAACGGGCTGAGCGGCAGCATTTGAATGCAATCCGTGATAGTTGGGAAGACATTATGGTCAACATCCGCACGGTGGACGGCCCGATTTTCGCGCTGTTCTATGAGAGTGAAGCTGTTCTTTGTGCAAGTGACACCTTACTGGTACAATTTAAAGATGGGATGACATGGCACTACGAGCAGGTCAGTTCAAACGGCCGGACCCGCGATGTGATCGAGCAAGCGTTGTTCGAAGTGACGGGGATTCGTCGAGAAATCATGGCCGTGCTCGAGAGCGATTGGGTCGAGTTAAAAAACGAATTCATCCTTCGTAAACAATCCGAACGTTCAGACCATAAAGAAGAAGAGAAGGTCGAAGAAGACCCGCTCATTGTTCAAGCTGTCGAACGATTTGGAGATGTCGTTGAAATCGAAGAAGTTTAAAAGGAGGCGCTCGATATGCGTGGAATGGGAAACATGAACAACATGATGAAACAGATGCAGAAAATGCAAAAAGATATGGCGAAAGCGCAAGAAGAATTAAAGGACTTGACGGTTGAAGGCACAGCCGGAGGCGGGATGGTCAAAGTGATCGTCAGTGGCCATAAAGAAGTAATGGATATCATCATCGCGGAAGAAGCGGTCGACCCAGATGACGTCGATATGTTGCAAGACCTTGTTTTAGCGGCTGTCAATGACGCCATGAAACAAGCCGACCAACTCGTCAACGATAAGATGGGACGTTTTACGCAAGGGATGAACCTTCCAGGTTTTTAAGTGAAGAAAGGAAAGATGCGAGTTGCAATACCCTGAAGCAATCGGACGCTTGATTGAAAGCTTTACAAAGTTGCCAGGAATTGGTCCGAAAACTGCCATCCGGCTAGCGTTCCATGTATTAGATATGGAAGAGGACGATGTATTGACGTTCGCCAAGGCGCTTGTCAGTGCGAAGCGTGATATTAAATACTGTACAGTGTGCGGACATATTACGGACGTCGATCCGTGTGCGATCTGTAAAGATTCGCACCGAGATGAAACGATCATCTGTGTCGTGCAAGATTCACGAGACGTTATTGCAATGGAGAAGATGCGGGAATATCGAGGGAAGTATCATGTGTTACATGGGGCGATTAGCCCGATGGAAGGGATTGGACCTGAAGATATTAACGTATCGAGTTTGCTGACGCGTCTGCAAGAGAACGAAGCGGTCAGTGAAGTGATTTTGGCGACCAACCCGAACATTGAAGGGGAAGCTACGTCGATGTATCTATCGAGATTGCTCAAACCGACCGGGATTAAAGTGACGCGTCTGGCGCACGGACTTCCTGTCGGGGGCGATTTAGAGTATGCGGATGAAGTAACCCTCTCCCGGGCGATGGAAGGTCGCCGAGAACTATGAGGTGGTTTCGCAAACCTTTGCGGGATAGTTATGATCAACGGTTCCTAAGAGAACTGTTAGATGCGAAGGCGAAGTACGAAACGAAGCGCCACATGCTTGAAGTGAGTGTTGAAGACACTGGTGAACTGGCTGCCCAAGTGAAGCAGGCTGAAGCACTATACTTTTTTTATCTAAAAGAAGCAAAGCGACGACAAGTGTCCCTTTCTAATTTACGAACTTGAGACGAGGCGAAAGTCTCGTCTTTTTTTCTCTATATAATGAAGGAACTGGGGAGGGAAACGTCGCAGACTATAAAAAAACAAAGAATGTTTCTAGTTTTTAAAGTTTTTTTAATAAAGCTATTGCGTAGTTAAAGTTTTATTGATATATTAATAGACGTCGCCGAGAGCGAATGAAAAAATAATCTTAAAAAAGTTATTGACCATTTGGTTGAAACTTGTTAAGATATCTAAGTCGCCAAAGTGTGACAGACGAACTTTGAAAACTGAACGATGAGGCAAAAAAAGTTTTACAAGTTTTGATTGAAGCGCAAGCTTCGTCATTTTCAAGAGCTATATCAAATTCTTTGGAGAGTTTGATCCTGGCTCAGGACGAACGCTGGCGGCGTGCCTAATACATGCAAGTC
>NZ_SJUZ01000013.1:0-38820 GCF_004337245.1 Exiguobacterium sp. SH1S1 | reverse complement strand
CTCGACCCAGGTTTGTTCGGCCTGTGGCGAGAACGGCGGCAAGAAGGACCTGCACGTCCGCGAGTGGACATGCGCCGTATGCGGCACGCACCATGACCGCGACGTCAACGCGAGCCTCAACCTGTTGCGCCTCGCCGACTGAAACACTCCAGGGTAGGGACTGCCCGACGAGCTTGGTCCACAACCGTGGCTGGTCAAAGCACGGTCTTCCCAAGAAGCTCCCACTTCAAGTTGCGAAGCAAATAAGTGGTGAGTAGTTCACCCTTCCAACCTTTCTGTCTAGAAAGAGTTATCATCAAATGTGGGTTTTCAATTTATTATAGTGACTGATTTTTGGTGTTTCAATACACATAATTACTTCAGATAACTCCTAGCGACGGCTACGATGTCTATGAATTCACTCTAGCCTTTCTTCACGCTTAAGACGGTCACAGTTATCAATATGATCGCCATTCCACATAGTTGAACAACGTTGAGTGTTTCACTGAGGAGAAAAAATCCAAAAGAGGACGCAGTGACTGGCTCGACCATGGCAATAACAGAAGCTGAAGTTGGCGACGTTTTCTCCAAACCTACTACGTATAAAAAGAAGGATAAACCCGCACCAAAGATCCCTAATAGAATCATCCAGAACCAGTCTGGTGAGTAAATGACGGATACTGCTTCATTCAAATCTGTGAAGAACAACATGATGAACGTAAACGTAAGAAAAGCGATTGCCAAAATCCCTTGTGGTTCTCCATGCTTTGAAGCATATTTAAAACCAAAAATAAACAACGCATATGATAGTCCAGCGCCTAGGCCCGCTAGAAGTCCAATCGTTGTAACCTGATCAGAGCCGACATTGTAAACTTCCGTCAGCAAGACGACACCAACCATCACGAAAGCGATTGCTATGAATTTGAAGAGAGACGGTTTTTCCAGATGAAATATAAACGAGATAAGGAGAACAAAGATAGGTGCCGTGTACATCAAGGCCGCCGCTACGGCGACGCTTGATTCTGAGATGCTAACAAAGTAAAAAACAAAGTTTCCTACTATCCCAATGCCTGCTACGACGGCCCAAAGGCATAAACGCTTGTTTAACCGGACTGGTCGAAATGCAAACCAAATTAGAAGACATATTAACCCTACAGTTCCTCTGTAAAAAGAAACGACCAAAGGGTCCCAACCTTTATCCATTAAAAAACTGCCAAGTCCACCGGAGATACCCCATAAAATTGCCGATAAAGCCACTAACAACAGGCCCTTATTAAGCATATTATTACCTCCACATTCCTCATTTAATCTATGTGGAGGTAACTATACCTTTTAATCAAAAATTTATAACTTGATTTTGGTGCAGTTTACGACTAAATTCTCATTTATTTATGGTACGGTTCATTCCGATTGATCCGATACGCCCGGTAAATCTGCTCACACAAGACGAGCTTCATCAATTGATGCGGGAACGTCATCTTCGAGAACGAGATCGTATCGTCCGACCGTTTCATGACGTCGTCGGATAAGCCAAGCGACCCACCGATGACGAAGGCGATTTTGCTCTTGCCGTACGTTGCCAACTTGTCGAGCTCACGGGCGAATTCTTCACTCGTCCGCTGCTTGGCATCGATGGCGAGAGCGATGACGTGCGTGTCCGGACTGATTTTCGCCAAAATCCGCTCGCCTTCTTTTTGTTTTACTAGAAACATGTCGGCTTCACTCAAATGTTCGGGCGCTTTCTCGTCCGCAACCTCGATTTCATGCACTTTCGCGTATGCCGACAGACGCTTCGTGTACTCCGCAATTCCTAGTTTCAAATATTTTTCTTTTAATTTGCCGACCGTGATAATTGAAATATTCATCCAATTCTTCCTTTTTCCACAGTTTTTTCGGAGTTATCCATAGGGTTATCCACAGAGTTATCCACAAATCCACATGTTGACAATCATTTTTTGCTTGACACAACATATGTTGCGTCGGCTTCGCAGAACTCACATTTGACTTGTCCACTTGTGGATAGTTCTTCGAGTAACGGGTACTCCCCCGTCTCATCGACAATGATGTCTAAAGCGATTTCAACATGTTCCTTGCATACTTTTTTTTCCACAAATTTTCCTCCTTAAAAAAGAAGCGTCGCCGCTCCTTTACGTTGCTTCTGTTAATGTGGCCTCGGTCGTTTCTGCCTTGCCTCGCCGTGTATATTCGATGACGATGTTATCCCCGACCGCGGCGTCTCGGTACAAAGCGTCACGTAAATCGACGTAACGTTTAATCTCACGGTCGCCGATCTTCGTGATGACGTCCCCGACGCGAAGCCCCGCTTGTTCGGCCGGACTACCGGGTGTGATCGCTTCGACGAACACCCCGTCCTCTTTGTCAAAACTGATGCCGTATTCTTCCCGGACATTGCCCGGGACGGCGATGACTTCTTGGATCGTGACGCCGAGCTGAGCCCGTGTCACCCGTCCGTCACGCTCGAGCATGTCGATGACCGGTAGCGCCACGTTGACCGGGATCGAGAAGCCGACCCCTTCGACGCTCGCTTCGGCGATCTTCATCGAGTTGATGCCGACGAGCTCACCGCGGATGTTGATGAGTGCCCCGCCTGAGTTGCCGGGATTGATGGCGGCGTCGGTCTGGATGACTTCGGCGTTATAGTCCATGAGACCGTCCGCGTTCGTATCAACCGGCACGGTCCGTTCGACACCACTGACGATACCACGCGTGACCGAGTTTGAAAAGACGCCGAGCGGGTTGCCGATCGCCATCACGGTCTCGCCGGCCTGTAGCACCGTCGAATCGCCGAGCACGATCGGATTGACGTCGATATTCTCCGGAAGTTTCACGGAGGCGACCGCCAAGTCGTTGAGCGGGTCTTCTCCTAAAATCGTGGCCGGTGCGACTTGCCCGTCCGCGAAGGCGACGTTGATCTCGTCCGCTTCCTCGATGACGTGGAAGTTCGTGACGATGTACGCCGTGTCCCCGTCGACTTTATAAACGACACCAGAGCCCGCACCGGCCTCCCATTGCGAGTCCGAGGTGAAGGCACGCTGGATGTTCGTGATGCTGACGACGGACGTCTTCGCGCCCGTGACGGCGGCCGTGATGTCCGACTCCGTGACGGTGACGGCTTGCTCGGTACGGACCAGCTCGTTTGTAACAAAACGAGAGGTCGGCGAATCCCAGAGCATCATCGCGAAAAAGAATAACGCCGCTCCTAAGAATCCGCCAACCCCTCCGAGTAATAACGGTTTTACATTCAGCCGTGGCTTATGGCGCACGTGTTCCTCTTGCTTTGGACGCCACTCGCTTCGGGATGGATAAGTCGATGGTGAATCGTTCATTGATGCTGCTTCGTGCTCTAAAGGTTCGACGTCTTGAGGTTCATACTCATGGTGTCTCTCTTCGTTCACGACGCGCCCCCCCTTCAGGACAGTGTTACCTGTCTTTTCCCAAGTTCGCTTATAAAGAAACGAGCGGACATGGGATTAATGGGTCGGTGTCATGCAATTTGATGCGTCCAAGATCGACGTCACGCATGCCGAGCGTCTGTGCGACGCTCATCTGCGCGAGTTCTTTCATATTGTTGTCTTTACTGAGGTGGGCCAAAAAGATCCGTTTCGTCCGCTCACCGATGACCTCGCTCATCGCGATGGCGGCGTCTTCGTTCGAGACGTGGCCATAGTCCCCGAGGATGCGCCGTTTGACGCTCCACGGGTACCGACCCATCTGTAGCATCGAGACATCATGGTTCGACTCAAAGATGAAGTCGTCCGCGCCGCGGATGAGCCCTTTCATCCGGTCCGAGACGTACCCGGTGTCGGTGATGTGGGCCAGCCGCTTGCCGTCATGGGCGAACTGATAAAACATCGGGTCGGCCGCATCGTGGCTGACGTTGAACGACTCGATCTCGATGTCCCCGAACTGTTTGACGTCACCGACCTCGAAATGAAACTTCAAGGCCGGATCGATCTTCCCGATTTTGTCTTCCATCGCTGCCCACGTCTTCGTGTTCGCGTAGATCGGCAAGTTGTACTTTCGGGCGAGGATCCCGACTCCTTTAATATGGTCGGAGTGCTCATGTGTGACGAGCAGTGCGTCGATACCCTCGAACGACTGGCCGATGTCTGTGATGCGTTGCTGCATCGCCTTGCCGGTCAATCCGGCGTCGACGAGCAATTTCGCCCGGTCCGTCTCAATATAGAGCGCGTTACCGGTCGAACCGCTCGCGAGCACACTGTAGCGTAAAGTCACTCGATCACTCCTTTCAGTCTTCTAAATTAAATTCAACCCGTTCGACCGTCCCATCGATGGCATTGACGAAATATACGTTGTCGTCGATAGCGATCGACCAGAGCGGCGGCATGATGATCAAACTGCCGGAACTATCGAGCGGTAAGCTATAAAACCCGGTGTTGATGGCGCGCATCTCTTGGTTCGGCTGGAAGTACTTCCGGGCCGCGAGTTGTGAGATCGCCTCGCTCGCCGTCAAGACGAGGTCGTCTTGCGATTTCGACGACAAGTTCGTCAAATGGCGCTGCTTGTAGTCCGTCACTTCGTAGTTTTCATTCAATTGAAGCAATAACAGGGACGGACCGATATATGTCTCCGTGTCCGCCTCGATTTCCGGGTTCGAGAAAATCTTATTGTTTTCATACGTCTGAACGAACGCGAGTTGGCGCGTCTCTTGGTCAAACCGCCAGTAGGCGTACTCTGACCCGAACGGCACGTAATCGGTGACGAATGTCGACGCCGTCGTCCGCAAGTCGTTCTCGTCGAGTGGGACGGCTTGTTTGAGCTCGACTTCAAGCTGCATGTTGTCGAGCGTCGTCGCTAATTGTACTTCACGATTTTTCGTGATCATCGACGCCGACATCTGCTCAGACGAGCCGGTCAAATAACCAATATCCCGTCCCATCCGTGGCAATTTCGATGCGTCGACGTCACGTTGGTCCAAGATTTGGGCGATTGACGTGTTATCGCTCGTCACAACCTCGGTCGCCCACGTTTCCGTCAAGAGCTGGAACAACAAGTAGATGTTCAGCGCGAGGAAGGCGAAGATTAAAATCGTTTTCGCTTTACTCCAATCCACGGTACATCATCCTCTCTGTCCAATCTTCCGGCTTGTCGTAAGGGATCCATCTCCCGGCTTCACGGACGAACCAGTTCGGGGAGAACGTGACGTAACGACTCGCGTCTTCATTGTATTCGATCTCATAACCGAGACGAATCTCAGTCACGTTTTCGAACCGGTCTGCGTTGACGAGCGTATCGATGACGTCTTGCCCGTCTGCAAGCTGTGTCGTCCCGACCGAGATCAACCGGTCGATTTCGAGATGATGACGCGTGATGGACCGGACTTGTGCCCCGTCGTTTTCAACGCGCAGTGTGGATAAGTCGATCGCATCGTTGTTGATAAACGCATCACGTTGGCTAAAGACAGGGTGCCCTTTCACGTGAAACCGAAACACGGTCGTCTCAAAGCCTTTGTTCGCTGGTGTGATCGCATCGAAACGAAGGGACAGACCTTGACTCTCTGACGTCTCATCGACCCAGCCGCCATGAAAGTTGACGAAGTCGACGATCGTATCAAGCCCGATCGCCGACTCGCGCTCGGTGCTATTGCGTGACAAGTTGCGATAGCGGCTCGCGTTCAACGTCGCGTCATACTCGGCGACGCTGATCCCGTTCGTGAGTGCGCCGATCGAACTCGCTGGATCGACTTCTTGAACGTTCGGGTCACCAGGGAAGAACGTATCGCGCATCCAATCAAGGCGTGCCGAGATTTGGATTTGTGAGACGTCATACGCGAACAGCTCGTTCATCTCAGGCCCGACGACCGGGATATAGTTGACCCGCTCGTCCGTGTACGTGACCCGTTGCATCGCACGGTTCGAATCTTTTAAGAACAAACTGTTGACGTCCCCTTGTCCGGCTTTAGAGAGCCGACCTTCCCACAGCGACTGATCGCTCATGATCGCCCGGACTTTCCAGACGTTGTCGTCCATGAAGATGAGCGCCCGTTGCGGTACTTTCCCTGACAGGCTGTAAGACCCGGGCAGAATGTAACTGAGCGTGTCCGCATAGTATGGTTCCGGTAAAATCAGTTCAACTGCCTCGTTGACACCGGCATACAAGCTCGGTACGTTTTTGGCGGCGAGCGGTTTAAACTCGTTCGCCTCGAATGCGTCGCGAATGACCCGAGCGATTTGCTTCGGCGTGTTCTTCGTCGCAAAGACAGCGTTGTTCTCGTGGACGACCGTCTGGGTTGGCACAATAATTTGCCTCGCCTGACGTTGCAGCGACTCGTCCACCGTCGCCACTTGGGTCTCGGATTGGACCGATTGATACTTCGGATGGTAATCCCAAAGGATGACCGTTTGGACGATGGACGTGACGATCAAGGTAAGCAAGACGAGCGATTTCACCAGCTCTGGCTTCGCCCAGAAACGTTTTCGTCCCATCAGTCATTCACCTCCACGATCGTATCGAACGGGATGGTGAAGTAAATCGTCGTCCCACGTCCAAACTCGCTCTCCGCCCAAATGTCGCCACCGTGGGCTGAAACGACTTCCTTGGCAATCGACAGACCGAGTCCGGTCCCGCCGATATTTCGCGCTCGGGCCTTGTCGACCCGATAGAACCGTTCAAAGATTTTCTTCAAGTTCGACTTCGGAATTCCGACACCTTCATCTTTGATACCGATGACGAGACGTTTCGCCCGCAGCATCGTCCGGAACGTGATCGTCCCGCCTTCTGGCGAGAACTTGACCGCGTTCGTGATGATGTTGTCGATTACTTGGGTCATCTTATCTTGATCGGCGTGCACGTAGACGCGACGCTTCATGAGCTTCCGGCGGAACTGGATCGTTTCGCCTTTCGTCATCTCATGGCGCTCGATGATATCGTTGAAGAATTGGATGAAGTCAAACTTCACTTTTTGCATCGTATACTCTTTACTGTCCATCTTCGAGAGCTGGAGTAAGTCGTTGACGAGACGAATCATCCGTTCGGTCTCGTTTTGAGTCGTCTCAAGGAACCGCGGTGCGAGCTCATCATCTTTGTACGCGCCTTCGGCGAGCACTTCGAGATAGCTCCGCATCGTCGTGAGCGGCGTCCGCAGCTCGTGGCTGACGTTGGCGACGAACTCACGGCGGTCTTGTTCGACTTGCTCTTGCTCGGTCACGTCGTGCAAGACGACGATGAGACCAGTGATCGGACCGCTATGTTTTTGAATTGGTGAGAAGTAGGCGCGGACGAGGAACAATTCTTCGTCCGTACTGAGATCGATCAATTTCGCCGGCATCGTCCCGTCTTCCGGGATGACGATCTCATCATCAAACTCGAGCAGGCTCTGCAGGTTCGACCCCATCGCCTCTTCTTCGGCGACACCGATCATATCGCGGGCCTGGTCGTTCATGAGGATGACGCGGAGCGAACGGTCGGTCGCGACGACACCGTCCGACATGTTCTCTAACACACTCGTCAAGCGGCGTCGTTCGGCCTCGGTCGTCGCGTTCGCCTCCATCAGTTCGTCGGTCAGTTCGTTAAAGGCGTAGGCGAGTTGCCCGACCTCATCGTCGGAATAGACTTTAACTTTCCGCGAGAAGTTTCCTTTTCGCATCTCGACGGCTTGACGACGCATGTCCGCAATCGGCCGCGTGATTGTCCGTGACAGCAAAATTCCGAGGATGGACGTGATGATCAAGGCGATGAGTGTACCGGTCGCAAGGATCCTCGTCACTTGCTCCATCTGGTTGTAAATCGATTGCATCGACGCCTCGATATAGATCATCCCGGTCGTCGTCCCATCGACCTCGGATTTGATCGGGACGGCGACGACGCGCATCCGCTCGTTCGAGTCCTCATAGACGAGCGTCTCTTGCGCACCGCTTGTCGCGAACGATTTTTGAATGAACGAACTCGCCGTCCGTTGTCCGACGAGGCTTTGGTTGTTTTGGTTCGAAGTCGCCCGGACGACACTGTTCGTGTCGATAATTTGGACTTCGCGAATATCGTCAGCTAGCGTCGTGCTCTCCGTAAACTCAGACAGCAGTTGATCCAGTACCTGGTTCAACTGCTGATCAGTAGTCGAGTCACCGCCGTTCGATGCGATCCCTTCACTGACGTTGTAGCTCAGAAGGTTGGCCCGATCGACGAGCGACTGCGAGAAGTTGTTGATGTATTGTCGTTCGAGGGAGCGTACGAAGTACACTCCGATGACTTGCATCGCAACAAGGATGAGCAGCGCATAGATGACGACGAGCTTCCACTGGATAGATTTAAAGAAGTTCGTCCGTTTCATCGTTTAGTCTTCTTCTCCCGCTTTTAAATAGTACCCGACACCGCGGCGCGTAATAATATACGTCGGCGTGCTCGGGCTGTCTTCGACCTTCTCCCGCAAACGGCGGACCGTAACGTCGACCGTACGCACGTCTCCGAAGTAGTCGTAACCCCACACCGTCTGAAGCAAATGCTCGCGCGTCATCACTTGGCCGATGTTTTGGGCCAGGTAATGGATGAGCTCGAATTCACGGTGCGTCAGTTCGATCTTCTCTTCGCGTTTCGTGACCATGTATGAATCCGGATGAATCGTCAAGTCACCGATCACGATATCGTTCGCGTTGGCGCCTTTCGCTTCGACAGCCGGTGCCGTCGCGTGACGACGCATGTTCGCTTTGACGCGGGCTAAGAGCTCGCGTGAGCTGAACGGCTTCGTGACGTAGTCGTCGGCGCCGAGTTCGAGGCCGAGTACTTTGTCGATCTCCGAGTCTTTCGCCGTCAACATGATGATCGGCATATCATACTTCTTACGCACTTCACGACACACTTCCATGCCGTCTTTGAGCGGGAGCATGATGTCGAGCAAGATCAAATCAGGTTTGACCTCCTCGACTTTCACGAGTGCCTCTTCCCCGTCATAAGCGACGTGGACGACATAGCCCTCTTTTTCAAGTTTAAACTTCAATATATCAGCGATTGGTTGTTCGTCATCTACCACTAAAATCGTACGATCCATTCAGTGAGTCCTCCTCTATCGTTAAACGTACACGTCCTATTGTAACTCTTTTTCAATGGGTTAGAAAGCGTGGTCCATTTCCACGGAAATGAAAAAAGAGCCGCGAGGGCTCTTAGTCTTATGCTTCGTAGATGTCACGCAAGATGACTGTCTGTTCACGCGCTGGTCCGACCGAGAACGTCAACAGTTCGATGCCCGTCAACGCTTCGATGCGCTTGACATAGCGCTGTGCGTTCACCGGCAAGTCTTCGAACTTGCGGACCCCTGTGATGTCTTCCGTCCAGCCCGGGAGCTCTTCAAACACCGGCTCACACTTCTCGAGGACGCGGAAGTTAGGCGGGTACTCATCGAGGAGCTTGCCTTCGTACTCGTACGCCGTACAAATTTTAAGCGTCTCAAGACCTGTCAACACGTCGATCGAGTTGAGGCATAGGTCAGTGATGCCGCTGACACGACGCGAGTGGCGGACGACGACCGAGTCGAACCAACCGACACGGCGCGGACGTCCTGTCGTCGTACCGTACTCCTTACCGACTTCACGGATCATGTGACCGATCTCGTCATCGAGCTGGGTCGGGAACGGGCCGTCTCCGACGCGCGACGTGTACGCTTTACAGACGCCGACGACGTGGTCGATCTTCGAAGGTCCGATTCCGGCACCGCTCGATACCCCGCCTGACGCCGCGTTCGACGATGTGACGAACGGGTACGTCCCGTGATCGATGTCTAACAGCACACCTTGTGCGCCTTCGAATAGGATTTTCTGTTCTTCGTCGAGCGCATCGTTCAACACGACCGATGTATCACACACGTACTTGGCAAACTGTTGGCCATACGCATAGTATTCTTCAAAGATATCATCGAACTCGACCGCGTCGACTTCATACATCTTGACGAACATCCGGTTTTTAATTGCGAGGACCGTCTTCAGTTTCTCGGCGAACACTTCCTTGTCGAGCAGGTCAGCGATCCGGATCCCGATCCGTGCCGCTTTGTCCATGTAACAAGGGCCGATCCCTTTGAGTGTCGTCCCGACTTTCGCGTCACCTTTCGCATCTTCTTCAAGCTTGTCTTGAAGCTGGTGATACGGCAAGATGACGTGGGCCCGGTTTGAGATGCGGAGGTTGTCCGTGCTCACGCCGCGCTCATGTAAGTATGCAAGCTCTGTAATGAGTGACTTCGGGTTGACGACCATTCCGTTCCCGATGACACATGTCTTGTCCGAATAGAAGATCCCCGATGGAATCAAGTGAAGTTTATACTTCGTATCATTGAAGACGATCGTATGACCAGCGTTGTCTCCCCCTTGATAACGCGCGACGACGTCGGCTTGTTTAGACAAGAAATCGGTGATCTTCCCTTTTCCTTCATCGCCCCACTGCGTTCCCACTACGACTACTGATGACATAATGAATCCTCCTTGTAGATAAACGTTCTGTTCAAACCATTGGTAAGTGTACACTTGCCACTTCAGAAAGTCAACCTAATACCGAACGATAATTTTATGTATTACCCTTTCGTTCGTTATTGACTCGCATTCAATTACTATTTCCCCGATTCTACAAAAAAACACCACCGATCTCACATCGGTGGTGCGAAAGCTTGCGTCTCCATGTTGACGAACTTGTTGTACTCTTTCCGGAACGAGAGTTTGACCGTCCCGGTCGGACCGTTACGCTGTTTGGCGATGATGATCTCGATCGTGTTGGCATCTTCACTCTCTTTATCGTAATAGTCGTCCCGGTACAAGAAGGCGACGATATCGGCATCTTGCTCGATCGCTCCGGATTCCCGGATATCCGACATCATCGGCCGTTTGTCTTGACGGCTCTCTACGCCACGCGAGAGCTGCGACAAGGCGATGACCGGTACTTGGAGTTCCCGGGCGATCGCTTTGAGCGTACGCGAGATCTCAGAGACTTCTTGTTGCCGGTTCTCGCCCGGCTTGCCGGTCCCGACAATGAGCTGCAAGTAGTCGATCATGATCATGCCGAGACCGTACTCTTGCTTCAAGCGGCGGCATTTGGCCCGAATCTCGTTGACGCGAAGACCTGGTGTATCGTCGATAAAGATACCGGCCTGTGATAACGACGACATCGCGAGCGATAGCCGTCCCCAGTCCTCAGACTCGAGTCGCCCGGTCCGCAGACGCTGCGCGTCGATATTGCCTTCCGCACAGAGCATCCGCATGACGAGTTGTTCAGCACCCATCTCAAGACTAAAGATGGCGACGTTCTCGCCCGTACGAACCGCGACGTTTTGCGAGATGTTGAGGGCGAAGGCCGTCTTCCCGACAGAAGGACGGGCGGCCACGATGATGAGGTCGTTACGCTGGAACCCGGCCGTCATCTTGTCGAGGTCACTAAAGCCGGTCGCGATCCCCGTGATCTCACCGCTCGATTGATGCAGCTTCTCAATCGTCGAATAGGCATCCGACAAAACCGAACCGATCGAATGGAAACTCGATTGGCCTTTCCGTTGCGAAACTTTTAAAATGTTTCGCTCGGCATCAGATAGGACCGCATCGACTTCGTCTTGACGCTCGTATCCGTCCGAGACGATATTCGTCGCCGTCCGGATGAGACGCCGGAGCGCCGCCTTTTGATCGACGACGTTCAAATAGTACCCGATGTTCCCGATGGCAGGAACCGCCTCGGCGATTTCGGCCAAGTAGTTCAATCCACCGATCTCATCGAGGATTCCTTGTGATTGGAGCTCCGAACTGAGCGTGACCAAGTCGACGAGTTCCCCGCGGTCGTTGATCTTCAGCATCGCTTCGAAGATCCGTTGATGGCTGACACGATAAAAGTCGTCCGGGTCGACTCGTTCCGAGGCCGTGATCAGCCGGTCAGAATCGAGAATAACTGCCCCAAGGACGGCTTGTTCCGCCTCAACGCTATGTGGCGGAGTATTGACTTGAATCGCATCACTCATTCGTTTCTACCTCGCCTTCAAGCTTCTTGAACATGTACGTTTAACAGTGCCGTGACGTCATGGTGCAACTTCACGGGCACTTTTGTGAAACCGAGCGCTTTGATCGGATGTTCAAGTTCGATTTTACGCTTATCGATCTTGTAGCCCATCCCTTTGAGCGCTTCACCGATCTGTTTGCTCGTTACCGAGCCGAAGACACGGCCGCCTTCGCCTGATTTCGTCTTGACGACGATTGTCTCTTTTTCAAGCTTGTCTTTCAACTGTTGCGCGGCTTTCAGCTCTTCTTCGGCTGCTTCCTCGGCACGGCGTTCTTTCGCTTGAAACGCCTTCAAGTTGCCTGGTGTCGCTTCGACTGCCAAGTTTTGCTTGAAGAGTACGTTTTTTGCGTAAGCATCGGCGACGTTTTTCACGTCCCCTGCCTGTCCTTGACCTTTAACATCTACTTTTAAAATGACTTTCATTCCGATTCCTCTCCCTCGTTTTCATCTGTCGTGTAATGATCGATCGCTTCTTTTAAAAGCTGCTTCGCCTCGTCGCGACCCACGTTCAACTGCGTGGCCGCGTTCGTCAAGTGGCCGCCTCCGTCGAGCATCTCCATGATGACTTGAACGTTGACGTCACCGAGCGAACGGGCACTGATTCCGGTCCGACCGTCTGGCAAGATGGCGATGACGAACGACGCCTTGACGCCTTCCATGTTCAGGAGTTGGTCCGCCGATTGGGCGATCAACACTTGATGATGGGCCTCGTCGTCTGAAGCGACCGCGATTGCCATACCGCCTGCATAAATGTCGGTATTCTCTAGAATATGCGACTGTTCGATATAAGAATCGAGGTCTTGCCGCATGAAATGTTGGACGAGCACGGTGTCCGCTCCTTGAATCCGGAGGAATGAAGCGGCATCAAACGTCCGCGACCCGGTCCGGAGCGTGAACCCTTTCGTATCGACCATGATTCCGGCAAGGAGCGACGTCGCCTCTAAAATCGACAGTTTGCGGGTACCCGCTTGATATTCAATCAACTCTGTCACGAGTTCACACGTCGACGACGCGTAAGGTTCCATGTAGACGAGCACCGGGTCCTCGATAAACTCTTCGCCGCGACGATGATGGTCGATGACGACGACTCGTTCGGCCCGGTCTAAAAGATCCCGTGAGATGACGAGTGAGGGACGATGCGTGTCAACGATGACGAGAAGTGTTTGGTCATCGATGAGCGGTTGCGCCTCAAACTCCGTCAAAAAGCGGCTGTACAAGTCTTCATCATTCTCGACTTCATGGACGAGCCGTTGAATCCCGACACTCGTCTCGCCGGCCGGGATGACGACGTACGCCTCACGACCGACAAACTCAGCGAGCTTCATGATTCCAATCGATGCGCCGAGCGAATCCATGTCCGGGTTTTTATGTCCCATGATGAGGACACGGCTCGACTCTCGAATCAAATCACGCATCGAGTTCGAGATGACGCGGGCACGTACCCGCGTCCGTTTCTCGGTCGGATTCGTCTTGCCGCCGAAGAAGCGGACTTTTCCGTTATGACGTTTGACGACGACTTGGTCACCACCGCGTCCGAGCCCTAAATCGAGGCTCGATTGGGACAAGTTGCCGAGTTCGGTCAGCGTCGTCTCGCCGCAGCCGATACCGATCGAGAGCGTGAGCGGAATTTTATGTTCCTTCGTCGCTTCCCGTACCTCATCAAGAATCGAGAAGCGATTGTTCTCGAGTTCCGAGAGCGTTCGTTCGTTCATGACGAGGAAAAACCGGTCGGCAGCCGTCCGCCGCATATAAATGTGATATTTTTGCGCCCACTGGTTCAAGAGAACGGTCACACGGCGGTTGATTTCGCTGCGGACCTGTTCATCGACAGCAGTCGACATCTCATCGTAGTTGTCTAAGTAGAGGACGCCGATCACTGTCTGCGTTTCAGAGTACTTCTGTTCAATCTCCGCCTCGTCCGTCATATCGAACAAGTACAGCGTTTGATATTCCTTATTGTACAAGACACGGTATACACGGTCCCCGACTTCAATCGTCGCCTCGTCCTCTTCCTCCTCGATCAACTCCGTAAAGGCCGAATGAATCGAGTCGATCGAGATGCCCAGTTCCATCTCAAGTTCAAAGATGAGTCGGGACTGTTCATTGAACCAACTGATGCGCCGGGTCTCATCGAATATTAGAATCCCGATCGGCATACTCGTGAGCGCTTCTTTGCCGACATCCTCAATCCGATGTGAGAGCGAGTGGACATAACGTTCCCACGCTTTGCGTTCTCGCCGGATCGTCACTTGCTGATACGTGAAGAAGATCAGCGTGCCCACGAACAGGGTGATTGCCGCCACAATGCTGTAGAACGCCAATCCTAACGAAACGAGCATTCCAATCACATACGGAATCGCGTAACGTGCGTATTGGTTCTTCACTGATGTTATTGCTTCACCACTGTGCATGTGTGCCTCCTAAAATGAGTGCCGAGCACTCATGATGTCTAAATGGTTTCTGCTCTATCATACCATATCTGCCGGTTTCACTTACACTCCTACGTGGAGACAGAAAACAAAAAAACGACTTACCCCAAAGGATAAGCCGTGTGTCAAACATTACTCTGCAACGTATGGAAGCAAAGCCATTTGACGTGAACGCTTGATAGCGACAGTAAGTGGACGTTGGTATTTCGCTGAAGTACCAGTCACACGACGTGGAAGAATTTTCCCACGCTCTGAAACGAAGCGCTTGAGCAATTCTACGTCTTTATAATCGATATGAGTGATGTTGTTCGACGTAAAGAAACATACTTTACGACGACGACGACCTCCTGGACGACGTGCCATGTGAAGACCTCCTTTATTAGTTTAGTTTCGAATCGACGCGATCAAAATGGTAGATCGTCATCCGATAAGTCGATTTTGCCGCCACCCGAGAACGGATCTGCTTCAAAACCTTTGTTTGAAGATTGGTTTGAGGACTGAGATGAAGTCGAAGAAGCGGCTGCGCCCCATCCTGATCCACTTGACTCACCACCACCGAAAACATCTCCCGCTGGTGCTGTATCACGTTGCGCTGAGGCACCGCGTGGTTCAAGGAAGCGTACGCTATCTGCTACGACTTCTGCCCGGTAACGACGTTGGCCATCTTGACCCTCGTAACTACTGATTTGAAGGCGACCGTCTACGCCGGCCATGCTGCCTTTTTTCAAATATTGCGCCACGTTCTCTGCTTGTTTGCGCCAAACGACACAATCAATAAAGTCCGCCTCACGCTTCCCATCTTGTCCAGTAAATGGACGATCGCAAGCGAGAGTGAAGCGAGTTACGGCGATTCCGCTCTGCGTATAACGCATTTCTGGATCGCGTGTCAATCGACCAACTAACACAACTCGGTTAATCATCTCAAAGCTCCCCTTTCACAATATGAAGCGTCAAGAATCAACGCTCATCTTTAGTTGTCATTTGACGGACAACGTCATCAGAGATCTTCATGAGACGCTCTGTTTCTTGGATCGCTTTAGGTTCAGCAGTGATGCTAAGAAGAACATAGTATCCTTCGCGCATTTTGTTGATCTCGTAAGCGAAACGACGTTTACCCATATCTGTTGTTTTTTCAACAGTACCTCCGTTTTCAGTGATGACGTTGTTAAAACGTTCAACCAACGCTTTTTTAGCTTCCTCATCAACTGATGGACGGATAATGTAAAGTAGTTCATATTTACGCATTATCTTTCACCTCCTCTTGGACTAGCGGCTCCTACCGGTTGCAGGAGCAAGGAGCAAACAATTGTTTTACTCACGTCATAATATACTATCAAACTTATTTGCATTTTACAATACGTTTCAAGGAAATGTCTTAAACATTGAAGCGGAACGTGACTACGTCGCCATCTTCGAACACATATTCTTTACCTTCTGAACGCAACTTGCCTTGCTCTTTGACGAGTGCCATGTTGCCGGCAGCCGACAAGTCTTCGTACGAGACGACTTCTGCCCGGATGAATCCGCGCTCAAAATCCGAATGGATGACGCCGGCACACTGAGGAGCCTTCATCCCTTGTTTGAACGTCCAAGCACGGACTTCTTTCTCACCTGCCGTGAAGTATGTGGCGAGACCTAGCGTCGAGTACGCGGCATGGATCAGCTGATCGAGGCCAGACTCTTCAATCCCGAGGTCTTGTAAGAACTCAAGGCGCTCTTCTGGCTCAAGCTCAGAAATTTCTTCCTCGATGCGCGCGCAGATGACGATCACTTTCGCATCTTCCGTCGCGGCGTGTTCACGTACGGCTTGCACGTACTTGTTGTTGTCCGAGTCTGCGACTTCGTCTTCGCTCACGTTCGCGACGTAAAGCATCGGTTTCATCGTCAACAGTTGGAAGTGTTTGACGATCGCGAGTTGGTCTTCCGTCAATTCGGCTACACGGGCCGGGCGCTCTGATTCGAGGACCGCTTGGACAATCTCGAGTGCTTCAAGTTCTTGGGCGGCCCCTTTATCTTTTGACTTCACCATTTTTTGAACGCGCGTGATGCGCTTGTCGACAAGTTCGAGGTCCGCCAAGATGAGCTCGAGGTTGATTGTCGTGATGTCATCGATCG
Source organism: Exiguobacterium sp. SH1S1 (assembly GCF_004337245.1). NCBI lineage: Bacteria > Bacillati > Bacillota > Bacilli > Caryophanales > Exiguobacterium > Exiguobacterium sp. SH1S1. The sequence goes on along the minus strand of NZ_SJUZ01000013.1, from coordinate 22,303 downwards.
GCGATACTTTACCGGCGACGTGGGTGATGTTGTCATCTTCAAAACAACGGACGACTTGGCAAATCGCGTCCACTTCACGGATGTTGGCTAGGAACTTGTTCCCGAGCCCTTCTCCTTTTGATGCTCCTTTGACGATTCCAGCGATATCTGTAAATTCGAACGCTGTCGGTACCGTCTTCTTCGGTTTGACGAGTTCCGTCAACCGGTCCAGACGTGTGTCCGGTACTTCGACGACTCCGACGTTCGGGTCGATTGTAGCAAACGGATAGTTGGCCGCTTCTACACCTGCTTGCGTGATAGCGTTAAATAATGTCGATTTCCCGACGTTCGGTAACCCGACGATTCCTGCTGTTAATCCCACTTATATTTCCTCCTCATCCGGCGTTTCCCGGGAAATGTTGATCCGTCTGTGGAGTGGGTACGTTCAGTACACCACACCGTCACATCCTTCACAATTATAGATAGTCCTCGATTAAACCGCAACTCACGGTTGCAACATAGAGAAGAACGCCACTTATTCAGCGGCGTTCTCTTGTTTAAGCACTTTTTTCAAACGTTTGTCAAAGTCACGTCGCGGCATTAAGACGCTCGCTCCGCAGCCTTGACATTTGATTCTGATGTCCATCCCGACCCGTGTGACTTGCCAACGGTTCGTCTGACAAGCGTGTGGTTTCTTCATCTCTACAAAATCGTTTAACTCATACGATTTAGCCTGCATTTTCGGGCGCTCCTTTAGTCGAAGTGGTTGGAGGCATCATGACCGTGCGTGGATATGGAATTTCAATCCCGCGCTCATCAAGTCCGGCCTTCAACTCTTTATGCAAAATCCGGCCTGCCGCGAAATGTTGCGTCGGCGGCACTTCGGCCATGAGACGGTACACGACTTCCGACGGTCCGAGCGACTGCACGCCTGCGAGTGTGATCGGTTCGATGAACAGATCGTAATACTTTTCCTCGACCGCTTTCGCGATTTCTTTCAGCGCTTTTTCGACCCCTTCTACCTCTTCCTCATAAGCGACCCCGATATCGACGACAGCGACGCTGTTCTCAAGCGAGTAGTTCGTCACTTGCATGATTTGACCGTTCGGAATGATCGTCACTTGTCCGTTCAATCCTCTAAGTTTCGTCGTCCGGATGCCGACTTCAATGACGGTCCCGTCGACTTGTTGGTTCAAGTTCACATAGTCCCCGTTCTTGTACTGGTTCTCAAAAATAATGAACGCGCCTGTGATGACGTCTTTGACCAAGTTTTGGGCACCGAACGAGATGGCGAGACCCGCGACCCCGGCCGATGCGATCAAACCAGCGATATTGACCCCGAATTGACCGAGTACGGTCAAAATCATAATGAGCCCGATCACATAACGGATCGTGTTTTGCGCCAGTTTCAAAAGCGTTTCATTTTGTCGTTGCGCCACGATGTTATCTTCATGGATTTTACGTAACGTGAAAACGCGCTGGACCATCGACGTCAATATTCTTGTCGCCGCATACAACGCCACGATGATGAGCACGACCCCGGTCAGCTTAATCCCAAGGGCGATCCACATCTCTGTATCTTGAAAATACGCGACGAAGCGGTTGACGTTATTAATCGTCTCGTCGGCCACCGTACTTAAATCTGTTTCTGTATTCTGTGAAGCCATGTTGTCACCTCTAAAGTCATATATTCTAACCCATCAAACCACAATTGATGACTTTTCTCAAACCCTACATCCGGACGTTATAAGTTTCCTTGTTCCGGGAATGGGTTAATACGATATCCTTCCGCAAATGCAACTAGATCACAAACAGCTTAGAAGAGAGGATGAGATTCATGCCGTTTCGCCTAAAACCTCATAAACCATACTCTTTCTTCATCGAACATACTGAACGGAGTGGATCCAAACTTTTTGCTGACCAGCTTCACGAACAGTTGGCGAGCGAGACACACCGTCCGATCGTTCTCGTCTGCATCGGATCCGACCGTTCGACCGGAGATTCGCTCGGTCCCCTCGTCGGTACGTTTCTCGAGGAAAAAATGGTTCGGAACTTGCACGTCTACGGGACACTCACGAAACCGGTCCACGCATTAAACCTAGTAGAAACACTCCATGAGATTCAGACACGCTTTCACCGTCCGCTCATCATCGCCATCGATGCCTGCCTCGGCCGCTTATCGAGCGTAGGTTACGTCTTCTTCTCGGAAGGCCCGCTCGCACCGGGCGCTGGCGTTCAAAAAGAACTCCCCTCGGTCGGCGAATACAACATCAAGGCGGTCGTCAACGTGAGCGGCTTCATGGAGATGATGATTCTACAAAACACGCGTCTCCACCTCGTTTACGAACTGGCGCGCTTCGTCACCGCCGGATTCGTCGAATTCGATTCGCGAATCGGAAACATCCACCATGAAGAGGCTGCGTTCACAAGACTTCGTCAATCACGTGACGAATCAAAATCTTGAGGTGACAACAGCGTCAACAAATGTTCCAAGTCTTCCTGCGAAAAATATTTCAACTCGAGGACGCCGCCTTTTCGACGTGACCGAATCGAGACATCCATTTGAAGACGTTCCGCAAGCACGGCCTCGACGGCTTCGACGTCGGCGTCTGAGCGTTTGAGCGTCTTTTTTTCTGTGCGCTCTTTTTGCAAATGGCGCTCGAGCCGGCGGACCGTCCACTGCTCAGCAATGACACGTCGCGCGATTTGTTCCATCGCCGCCTCCGACTTCATGCCGGTGATGGCACGGGCATGACCCATCGTCAGTTCTCCGACCATGACCGCGTGTTGGACCGCGCTCGGCAGTCTCAGGAGCCGGAGGCTGTTCGTCACATGGCTCCGGCTCTTCCCGACACGTGCGGCGAGCTGTTGTTGCGTCAGCCCTAATGTCTGCATGAGTTGCTCATAGGCGAGCGCTTCTTCGATCGCGTTCAAATCAGCCCGTTGGATGTTCTCGATTAGCGCGAGCTCCATGACCCGATCCGAGTCGGCCGTAACGACGAGCGCCGGAATGTCTTCCTTCCCGGCAAGCCGCGCCGCCTGATAGCGCCGCTCCCCAGCGATGATCTCATAATAGCCGCTCGCCTTACGGACGACGATGGGCTGTAAGACACCGTACCGTTCAATCGATTGTCGCAACTCTTCTAGCTTCTCGGCTTCGAATTGCTTCCTTGGTTGGTTCGGGTTGGGACGGATAAATTTGAGCGCTAACTTTTCCATCGTGACGCCTCCTTGTTCATGATTTATAAAAAAAGCACGAGCTCACTTTTGTGGCCGCGCTTTTGGGATTCGGATTCGAATTTCAACAAACTCTTCTTCATCGACTTCTTCGGTTTGAACTTCGATACCGGTTTTCCCGATCAAATCAATCGAGTCACGGATCGTGTTGATCGCGATTCGAGTGTCTCGGGCAAAACTTTTCGTCCGCCGGCGTTGCTTCTTCGGTTTCCGTTTTTCTTCTTCGATCGGTGTCGTCAAGAACGCGACACGCTGTTCCGTCTCTTTGACGTTATAGTCTTCTTCAAGGATCTCCGTGAGTACTTGAATTTGCAGCAACTCTTCTTTGAGCGGCAAGAGCGCCCGGGCATGTCGTTCGTTGATTTGACGGTCACGTAAACATTGTTTGACGTCGTTCGGCAGCTTCAAGAGGCGTAACTTGTTCGCGATTGTCGACTGGCTCTTACCAAGGCTCTTCGCGAGCGCGTCTTGCGTCAACTGTTTCATCGACAACAACCGGTCATACGCTTCCGCTTCTTCAATCGGGCTAAGCTGTTCGCGTTGTAAGTTTTCGATGAGCGCCAAGGCGGCCGTTGTATCGTCATCCATGTCACGGACGATAGCCGGAATGACGGACCATCCTAACGATTTGACCGCACGAAAACGACGCTCCCCAGCGATGATCTCATAGCGGTCCCCTTCCGCCTTACGAACAACGATCGGCTGAAGCAATCCGTGCTCTTCGATCGTGACGGCCAACTCTTCAATCTTAGCCGGTTCAAATACTTTACGCGGTTGATAACGGTTTGGAAGAAGTAATGCTAAAGCGATTTCTTGGACCGTGTCGTTCGGTTTAACTTGCGTCATTTCCGTGACGGCCACTTCTTGACGACTTCCGAACAGTTTAGCAAATGTTTTCTTCAACGTCGGCACCCCTTTATGTAAAAAATAAGCAGATTCCACCACTGGAATCTGCTTTTAGTTTCACGTGAAACAAGAATACTCAGATTAGCGGCTCTTTCGCCGGCGTTCCCGCTTTACGCGGATATTTCCCGGGCGTTTTACGTAATTTATCTACAATTACGATATTACGCTCACTCATCTCTCCTGGCAATAGGAACTGGTGTGTCGCTTTTACTTTCCCACCGAGCACCGCCAAGGCATTCTTCGCGTCCACAAGTTCGTCGGAAACTTTCGCGGCCTTGAGCGCCACGAACGTTCCGCCGACTTTTGCGAGCGGTAGACAGTACTCGGCGAGCACCGTCATCCGCGCGACGGCACGGGCCGTCACGACATCAAATTGCTCACGGAATTTTTTATTTTTCCCGAACTCTTCGGCGCGTCCATGGTGGAACGCGACGCCATCTAGCTCGAGAGCGAGGGCGAGTTCGTTCAAGAACGTGATGCGCTTGTTGAGCGAATCGACAATCGTCACATGTAAGTGCGGGAACAAGATTTTGAGCGGTAAGCTCGGGAATCCTGCCCCGGCGCCGACGTCACATACCGTCTCGACGGTCGTGAAGTCGAAATGAAACGCAGCGCTCAGCGAATCGTAGAAATGCTTCAAATAGACTTCTTCTTTATCCGTGATTGCCGTCAAATTCATCTTCTCGTTCCATTCGACGAGCATCTCGAAATACCGTTCGAACTGGGCGAGTTGTTTCTCGCTCAGTTCGAACCCTTCTGCCTGTAAGGCTTCAATAAATTGGGATTGATTCATCGTTTCACTCCACCGTTGCGTATTGTCCCTGCTCGATATAGACAAGAAGAATCGATACGTCGGCCGGGTTCACCCCGGAAATACGTGACGCTTGTCCAATCGAGAGCGGACGAACTTGTTTCAATTTTTGTTGCGCTTCCGTCGCAAGACCACTGATCGCGTCATAGTCGAGCTTCTCAGGGATGCGCTTCTCTTCCATACGACGCATTTTTTCGACTTGCTCGAGCTGTTTCGAGATGTAGCCTTCATATTTCACTTGAATCTCGACTTGTTCAGCTACTTCGAACGGCACTTCGACCGGAGCCGGTGCAAACCGCGTCAGCGTCGCGTACGTCACTTCGGGCCGCTTCAACAAGATGTTGGCATGTGCTGCTTCTTTGAGCGGGTTCGCCCCGACTTCTTCCAAAATCGCATTCACTTCAGCAGACGGTTTGATCACGAGCGACTGGAGCCGCTTCACTTCCGCAGCGATGGCTGTACGTTTGTCTTCAAGATTTGCATGGCGCTCAGCCGACAACAAACCGACTTCGTGTCCGATGTCGCTGAGGCGAAGATCGGCGTTATCGTGGCGAAGGAGCAAGCGATATTCGGCACGTGACGTCAGCAGACGGTAAGGTTCGTTCGTCCCTTTCGTCACTAGGTCGTCGATCAAGACACCGATATACGCTTGCGACCGGTCCAAGATGACCGGGTCTTTCCCGAGCACTTTGCAGGCGGCGTTCATACCGGCCATGATACCTTGCCCGGCTGCCTCCTCGTATCCGCTCGTCCCGTTGATCTGCCCAGCCGTGAATAGACCGATGACCGTCTTCGTTTCGAGTGTCGGCCAAAGTTGCGTCGGTACGACCGCGTCGTATTCGATCGCGTAACCGGGGCGCATCATCTCTGAGTTCTCAAGACCCGGGATCGTCCGGAGCATCTGGTGCTGGACGTCTTCCGGCATGCTCGTCGAGAAGCCTTGGACGTAGATTTCTTCCGTGTCGCGGCCTTCTGGCTCGAGGAAGATTTGATGACGCGGCTTGTCGTTGAAACGAACGACTTTATCTTCGATCGACGGACAGTAGCGTGGCCCTGTCCCTTTGATCGCGCCCGAATACATCGGCGAACGATGTAAGTTCTCGTCGATCAACTGGTGCGTCCGCTCGCTCGTATACGTGAGCCAGCACGGGATCTGTTCGATCGGATTGAGGTCGGTCGACGTGTAAGAGAAGAGCGACGGGTTCTCGTCCCCCGGCTGAATCTCCGTTTTTGAATAATCGATCGTCTTCCCGTCGATTCGCGGCGGCGTACCCGTCTTGAAACGAACAAGTTCAAGCCCGAGTTCTTCGAGATGCTTCGACAGCTCGACAGAAGGCATTTGGTTGTTCGGACCGCTCTCATAAGACAGTTCTCCGATGATGATTTGTCCGCGCATGAACGTACCGGTCGTGACGATGACCGCGTTCGCCCGATACTCCGAGCCTGTGTTCGTGATGACGCCACGTACTTGCCCGTCTTCGACGATGAGTCGCTCGACGAGTGCTTGACGAAGCAACAGGTTCGGCTCGTCTTCAAGTACTTTCTTCATGTGATTTTGATATTGGAATTTGTCCGCTTGCGCCCGTAACGCACGCACCGCTGGACCTTTTGATGTGTTGAGCATTTTCATTTGAATATATGTCGCGTCAATCGCTTTCGCCATCTCGCCTCCGAGGGCATCGATTTCACGAACGACGATCCCTTTAGCGGGACCTCCGATCGACGGATTGCAATACATAAACCCGACCATGTCCGGGTTCATCGTGAGCATCGCTGTCTTCGCGCCCATGCGCGCCGACGCAAGTGCCGCTTCGATCCCCGCGTGACCGGCTCCGATGACGATGACGTCAAACTCGCCTGCCGTGTAAGCCATAGTGTTTCCTCCTTCTTATTTCCCAAGACAAAACTGTGAAAACAGTTGATCGATCAAACTTTCCTGGACCGTGTCCCCATTGATTTCCCCGAGCGTATCCCACGCCCGACGTAAATCAATTTGGACCATGTCAATCGGCATGTTCATGCCGGCGCTACCGAGCGCCTCATCGATTTGCTCGATCGTCCGTTTAATGAGTTGAATGTGTCGTGCGTTCGAGATATATGTCATATCTTGCGACTCGACGCCTTTGGCGAAGAACAAGTTCGAAATCGCCTTTTCAAGCGCATCGATCCCTTCTTCCAATAATAGCGATGTAGCCACAATCGGGCGCCCTGCCGCTAATTTCTCTAGCTTAGAAGAATCCATGTTTTGTGGCAAGTCCGTCTTGTTGATGATGATGATCGCATTCATGCCGGCAATCGCCTCGAATAGCGCCTCATCTTCGACCGTCAAGCCCTCATGACCGTTCAAGACGAGCAAGATGAGATCGGCGCCCGCAAGCGCCTTCCGCGATTTTTCAACACCGATCCGTTCGACGATGTCTTCCGTCTCGCGAATCCCGGCCGTATCGATCAGCTTGAGCGGAACGCCTTTGACGTTCACGTACTCTTCGATCGTGTCGCGCGTCGTTCCCGCGATTTCCGTGACGATCGCCTTCGTTTCCTGGACGAGCGTGTTCAACAGCGAGGACTTGCCGACGTTCGGCCGTCCGATGATCGCTGTCGCGAGACCTTCGCGCAAAATCTTTCCTTGGCGAGCCGTTTCGAGCAGTTGTTCGAGCACACGTTTCACTTCGCCCGCCTTCTCTTCAACGATCGCTTGCGTCATCTCTTCAGCATCGTACTCTGGGTAATCGATATTGACCTCGACGGCTGCGATCGTTTCAAGCAACAGTTGACGCAAATCGCGGACGAGCCGCGACAAACGACCTTCCATCTGTGACATCGCCACGGTCATGGCGCGGTCGGTCTTCGCCCGAATCAAATCCATGACCGCTTCCGCTTGTGACAAGTCGATGCGGCCATTCAAAAAGGCGCGCTTCGTGAACTCGCCTGGTTCTGCCAATCGAATGTTCGGTTGTTCGAGGATCAGCTCGAGGACACGATTGACCGCGACGATTCCTCCGTGACAGTTGATTTCGACGACGTCTTCTCGCGTGAACGTCTTCGGCGCCCGCATGACGCTGACCATCACTTCATCGATGACCTCGTCTGTGCCAGGCCGTTTCAGTTTTCCGTAATGAATCGTGTGCGAGTCCACTTCCGTCAAGTCTTTGCCCGCGAACACGTTCGCCGTCGTCTCGACAGCCTTATCACCGGACAAACGGACGATTCCGATTGCCCCTTCACCCATCGGCGTCGAAATGGCTGTAATCGTGTCAAACTCTAGCATAATCTTCCCCTCCCATACTTCAAACATCTTTATCTATCATATGCATAACGCACCTACTATACACGATATTTAGCTCGAACGAAAGGGTCCGACCTTTCCATCACGAGTTGCTTTTTCAGCTTTTACTTTTGTACAATAGCGGAATATATTTCCAAAGGAGGCACGACGGAATGAGACAATGTGAGGCCATTTCTAAACTGACGGACGTGTTACAGCAAGACGAAGCCGTTCAAGCGATTTTTCTTAAAGGATCGTTTGGACGCGGGGAAGGCGATGAGCATTCGGACGTCGACCTTTATGTCATGGTCGCCCCGGAGAAGGTCGCTGACTTTTTAAGCCGACGGCGCCAGCACTTGTCGGCGTACCGTCCAATCTTGCTCGAGGACGACATCGACATCGTCGCCCCGCAACTGATTGTCGTCTACGATGACTTCTTACACGTCGACTTGTTCACCGTCACGTCGGAGACGTTGAACGGGCACGACGAAATTATGGTGCTGTTCGACCCCGGCAACCGGCTTGAACATCATCCCCGTTCGCTCACCTTGGCTACAGATGACTTATACGGGCACGCCTTCGATGCGATTTGGTTTTTCTTTCAATATACGAAAGCACGCGACCGCGGAAACGACATTTGGGCCATCGAGATGTTGCGCCAAGGGATGAACCATTTCGCCTACGTCCTTGCAGCCCATTACGAGCCGCATCGTAGCGTCCTCGGGTTGAAAGACGTGGCTGCACGCGCCCACATTGATTTGCGTGCGTGGTATGAGTCGTTGACCCCGACAAAACATGCCACGGCAGCGCGACTGTACGTCGCTCGCCTAGAGGAGGAACGTCGATTTTTGGAGACGATCGAAGGGTTCGCAACAATCCGACCGTTTCTCATAAATTTGCTGCAACGCGAAAAGAGCCGCCTGTGAAATCAGGCGGCTCTTCGTTCATCCATGCTGGCGTCTTGCAGACCGAAGCGTGAAATAGAGTACTAATTCGATGAGACCGACGGCAATTAAAAAGCCGCCGAACAATTGAAACAAGACGAGTAAGCTGTCGAACGGGTTCGCCAGCATGAGTAGCCCGATCCCGATCCACAACAAGCTGCTCAATAGAAAGAACATCCACCGACTCGCAATCGTCTTGCGAAAACCAACGGCTTGAATAAGCCGGATGAGCCCGCCAAACAAGAACAAGAAACCGATGAAGAGCGGCAAGAGGCTGGCTAACGTTTCAGCGAAGAAAAAGACGATCAAGGCAATCAAGATATAGACGATCCCCATAAAGAAGGATGGCGGCAACCCATCTTTTCGTTGGCGAAGACCTTGGAACAACACCCAAAGACCGAGTACAGCAAAATAACCGGCGACGAGATAAACGATGACGTCAAAGAAAAAGCGCGGATTGAATAAAATCAGTAACCCGATCACCAAATAAATACCGGCTTGGACTAATGTCGAACGTTCAAGCCGTTTGATCAGCGTCTCCATACGGAAAGCTCCCTTCTTGATTCAGATGATTGGTCCTTAATCCTATTCCCGCATTTTATCCACAATACTTCTCTTGTCATAAAAAAAGACTGTGGATTATTTATCCACAGCCTCAACGTTTATTTACGTTTTTTCTTTTTGTTCTGTTTTTCTTCTTCTGCGAGTACCGCGCGCTCTGCTTCTTTCGCAGCGATTTTCGCTTCAGCTTGAACTTTCATCTTCTCACGCATCGGCAACATGATCGCCATCGTCACGATGATTGAGATGATGTAACCGACGACCCAGTACATCGAGAGGGCTGCCGGGAGGGTGATCGACATGACGAAGATCATTACCGGGAAGATATAAAGCATCATCTTCAACTGCGGGTTTTGTTCTTGCCCCGCCATTGAGATTTTTTGTTGGGCATACGTCAAGATCGCAGCAAGGATCGGCAAGATGAACGTCGGATCCGGCGCACCAAGGTCGAACCAAAGGAAACTTGCTTCAAAGATTTCAGGTGTCCGACGAATCGCATCATAGAATGCGAATAAGATCGGCATTTGAATCAAGATTGGCAAACACCCTGCGAGCGGGTTGATTTGGTAGTCTTGATACATCTTCATCATTTCTTCTTGCAGTTTACGCTGTGTCTCTTGGTCTTTCGAGCTATACTTCTCACGAAGTTTGAGCATTTCCGGTTGCAACACTTGCATCGCACCCATACTCTTCGTCTGCTTGATCATGAGCGGTAAGATCAAGAGGCGGACGATGATCGTCGCAACGATGATCGAATACCCGTACTGCCAAGTGCCGCCGATTAAATAAGCCGCTTCTTTTAACAACCATGCTAGTGGCCATACAAAGTATTGAGACCAGAAGCCTTCCGTTTCAGCCGTGATCGGCTCTCCTTGGATTGTCGATGGATCGACACATCCGGCCATCAACAAGATGACACCAGTCATGACGGCCAATAATCCTAATTTCAGGTTTTTGCTCATAATTCCTCCTACGCTTTCTGTATCGATTCTTTTAGTTGCGTCACACGTCTATCGGTCAATCCTAATTAGTTCGCGTTATATATGAAAGAACGAGCTCGGATTGTTATGATCGATCGACTTGTCTCTGTTGCCAAACTTTAGCTCGTTTGAACACATGTTTCAAACTCTCCGTCACTTCATCTTGCGAGAGCGACGTCGCCGGTTTACGAGCGATGATGACATAATTATGCGGAGCTACGTTCGGTTCGAGCAAGCGAAGCGATTCACGCATCAATCGTTTCATTCGGTTTCGTTCCACTGCGTTCCCTAACTTTTTGCTGACAGAAAGTCCAACCCGGAAATGCGCTTGATCCGCCTTTTGCGTGTAGACGACAAACTGACGATTAGCCACGGAGCGTCCTTCGCGAAACACCGCTTGGAACTCTTCATTCTTTTGGAGGCGGTATTCTTTTTTCAAAATTCTCACTCCATCCTTCGCTTCAAAAATCGTCACCTAACATCATATCATATCCCATTCATTTCAACGAGTGAGAATCGATTTTTTCCGTTCGATTCTGTGACGATAAAAAAAGATTGCCCGAGGATCAGTTCCCCGGGCAATCTTTTGATCTTTATTAGACAGTCAAGGCTTTGCGGCCTTTACGACGACGAGCTGCAAGAATGTTGCGGCCGTTTTTAGTCGCCATACGCGAACGGAATCCGTGAACTTTTTTACGCTTACGGTTGTTAGGATTAAAAGTTGGTTTCATGGTTAAAGCACCTCCTCAAGGTTAACGCTCTATTAGCAAGTTATAGTTTCATTTAAGGCAGTCTTTAAGATTATATAAACTGTTCTACCGATTGTCAATGGCATTTCAAGAGGTTTTCGAATCGGGCACGAATAGTTGGCAGCGATGGACTTGATCTTCCCAGCTAGACGGATCAGGCTAGACATCGATAAAATAGGGGACTAAACGAGACGCAACCTTTACATTTGAACCGTCATTCTTTTACAAATAGCTTAATAAAGCCGTTTTATCCACATATCCACCTAGTTATCCACACTTATATGTGTATAACTCCATCTTTTTCAACAATTGTAACGTGCGGTTTCTTAAAATTCCACTTTCTTCTCTTACAAAAACAATACGATATTTTCCTTCTCCCTCTTTTGTGCATAACTTTTTCATGACGGCTCGTTCACTTTAAGTTTATCCACAACATATCCACAGCTTATCCACACTGTCCACAGCATGTGGATAAGTGCCTGTGGATTGTTTTTTAAATCTGTGGATAAATGTCAAAAACCGTTGCCACGTCTATTTTATTTTGCTAAACTAAATGTGCACAACTCGTGGATGATATTTCATCAATTCCGAGATATACACAGCCTGTGGATAACTGTTATCCCCATAGTTAACACCTTGTGGATAACGTTATCCACAGTTTTTGTTTCCTGGGGATAAGCCTAGTTTCTACTATAAGAATAGTGAATGTGTATATCATGTGAATAAGTTTCGCCAATATGTGAGTAAAGGAGGTCTTTCATTGAAAAATGCTCGCGAGATTTGGAGAAATGTTTTATCTCTAATCGACGAAGAAGAACGAACACCAAAAGCTAGCTTTGACATGTGGTTGAAGTCAACGGAAGGAATTTCATTGATGGGAACGACACTCGTCGTATCCGCCCCCGCTAGTTTCATTGTCACTTGGCTCGAACGTCAGTACTTGTCATTACTGCAAGATACGGTTGAGGAAGTGACGAACAATCGACTTGAGATTCATTTTATCGAGGAGTCGCAAGCGCACAAGTATGCTCCTGCAGAGGGATCAAAAGAAGCGATTGCCGCTACAGAAACGAGAGAGCAGCCGGTTCCAGTACGATCAAAAGAGGAAGGGAACCTCGGTCAATTAAACGATAAGTATATCTTTGAAACGTTCGTCATCGGTTCGGGCAACCGGTTTGCCCACGCTGCCTCACTGGCTGTGGCCGAAGCGCCTGCGAGAGCTTACAACCCGCTCTTCATCTATGGGGGAGTCGGACTTGGAAAGACACACTTGATGCATGCGATCGGTCATTACGTGAAAGGGCAGAAGCCAGGCGCACGAATCGCCTACGTTTCGTCGGAAAAGTTTACAAACGAGTTCATTAACTCAATCCGCGACAATAAGACAGAGGAGTTCCGTAACCGTTACCGGAACATCGATGTTCTATTAATAGATGACATTCAGTTCTTGGCCGGGAAAGAACAGACGCAAGAAGAGTTCTTTCACACGTTCAATGCGCTCCATAACGATCAAAAACAAATCGTCATCTCGAGCGATCGGCCGCCTAAAGAGATTCCGACGTTAGAAGATCGTCTCCGGTCTCGGTTCGAATGGGGACTGATCACGGATATCACGCCGCCTGACCTCGAGACGCGGATCGCGATTTTACGGAAGAAAGCGACAGCTGAAGGGCTTGATATCGCCAATGATGTCATGCTCTACATCGCGAATCAAATCGACACGAACATTCGTGAGCTTGAAGGCGCACTTACCCGCGTCGTCGCCTATGCGAAGCTCGTCGCCCGGCCGATTGACCCTGATGTCGCTGCCGAAGCGCTCCACAACATCATGCCGGTGCAAGAGGCGAAGAAGATTGTCATCCGTGACATCCAAGAGATCGTCGGTCATCACTTTAATATCGAGGTCGATGAGCTCAAAGCGAAAAAACGGACGAAGACGCTCGCTTTCCCGAGACAGATCGCGATGTATTTATCACGCGAGATGACCGAGAGCTCACTCCCTAAAATCGGAGAAGAGTTCGGTGGGCGGGATCACACGACAGTTATCCACGCGCATGAGAAGATTAGCACGTTACTCAAGCATGATCCGGAGATGCAAGAGACGATTAAAACATTGAAGAAGGCGTTGTCGTAACCGTCTCATTCCTCCTGTGGATATCCTGTGGATAAACAAGCCGAGTTATCCACATGTTATTCACAGGCAGATTGGCTCAACACCAGTTGTTCAAGTGAGTTATCCCCACTATCCACAGCCCTTATTACTATTATGACTTAAATAATACTATTATTATTAAACTATATGACTCATTTCACTTAGGAGGAATTATCCACATGCACTTAACGATTCAGCGCGATGTATTCATGCAAGCCGTACAAGATGTATCAAAAGCTGTTGCTTCTAGAACGACGATCCCAATTTTGACAGGATTAAAACTTGAAGCCCATGCGGATGGATTGACGCTCACAGGAAGTGATACGGAAATTTCGATCGAACGATTGATCCCGGTCGAAGAGGGTGGAATCGAACTCATCCAAATCCAACGTGCCGGTAGCGTCGTCTTGAACGCCCGTTTCCTTGGTGAAATCGTCAAGAAGCTCCCGACGAACGAAGTCACACTCGAAGTCTCACCAAACTTCATGACGCGTATCGAATCAGGTCAAGCGGAGTTCCATCTGAACGGACTCGACCCAGACGAGTATCCACGTCTCCCTGAACTAGCGAGCGACCGCCGGTTCTATCTTCCGGCCGATTTGTTGAAGACGATCATTCGCCAAACAAGCTTTGCCGTCTCGTCGCAAGAGACACGTCCAGTCCTGACAGGTGTGAATTTCTCAGCTGAAAAAGGATTTTTGACATGCGTCGCGACGGATAGCCATCGGTTGGCACTGCGCCGGGCCCGTTTTGAAACAGATGACGATTTGACGTTCCAAAACGTCGTCGTGCCGGGTCGTTCGCTCAATGAGCTCGCAAAATTACTTGACCGTGAAGAGTTGCCGATTGAAATCGTCTTGACGGACCAACAGATTCTATTCCGTCTGAAAAACATTTCGTTCTTTTCACGTCTTCTTGATGGAGCGTACCCAGATACGTCTCGCTTGATCCCAGAAGAATATCGGACTGCAGTTCGTTTGAATGCGAAAGATTTCTTACAGGCGATTGATCGTGCATCGCTGTTGGCACGTTCGGATCGCAACAATGTCATCAAGTTCGTGGCTGAAGAAGCGAACACGGTCGAAGTCTCTTCACACTCGCCTGAAGTCGGGAAAGTGTCCGAGCGGGTCAGCATCTTATCGCTCGAAGGTGAAGAACTCAAAATTTCGTTCAACTCGAAATTTGTCATGGATGCGCTTCGTGCGCTCGATGCGACGGAAATCGAGGTTCAATTCACAGGTTCGATGCGCCCGTTCATTTTGCGTCCGGTCGAACAAGATAGTGTCCTTCAGTTGATTTTGCCAGTCCGCACATCGTAATCAAGATGGAGCGAATCGGGGATGATGAGGTGTTTCACCTTATCATCCCTATTTTTGCCTTATTCGACGTTTTTCGATAAACTAATATGTATGGCGATTTTTTGTGAAAAGTATGAAGGAAAGGAAGTGACGACATGGAAAAAGTGTCGATTACGACCGAGTATGTAACACTCGGACAATTTTTAAAATTAGCTGATATTATTTCAAGCGGAGGCCAAGCGAAATTCTTTTTGGAAGACGTTGAGATCAAAGTGAACGGCGAGGTCGATCAACGCCGCGGCCGTAAACTCCGCGACGGAGACAAGATTGAAGTCGAGGGCTACGGGGACTTCCAAATCGAGGGGAACTAACGTGCACTTATTGTCGATTCGACTGCAAAACTACCGCAACTACGAAGCCCTTGAGCTAAATTTTTCAGAACAGACGAATGTTCTCATCGGTGAGAACGCCCAAGGCAAAACGAATCTGCTCGAATCGATTTACGTACTTGCGCTCGCAAAGTCGCATCGGACGACGCAAGACCGTGAACTGATCGGATGGGAAGCGGAAACGGCCATCGTCGAGGGTCGGATCCATAAACGTACCGGTGAAACGGTACAGTCGCTGAGCTTTTCTCCGAAAGGGAAAAAAGCGAAACTGAACCACCTCGAGCAACGACGGCTCAGTGACTACGTCGGAGCGTTCAACGTCGTCTTGTTCGCGCCAGAAGATCTTGCGATCGTCAAAGGCAGCCCTCAAGGAAGAAGACGTTTTTTAGATATGGAAATCGGACAAGTCAGTCCGATTTACTTACATGACTTGAATCAGTATTTGAAAACACTGAAGCAACGGAATGCATTTTTAAAACAACTGTCGATCAAAGGTGGGGACGAGACATTGCTCGAAGTGCTCACCGACCAACTGATTGAGCTTGCCGTCAAAATCGTCTCCAGGCGCCACCATTTTATCGATCAACTCGAGAAATGGGCCGGACCGATCCATGCAGGAATCACTCGGAACTTAGAAACGTTGACGATTCAATACGTCTCGGACACGTTTCAAAAAGAACGTCACACGAAAGAACAGATGTTTGAAACGTATCGGCAAAAGTTTGATAAAATAAGAGAGAACGAACGAAGAAGAGGTGTGACCCTGTTCGGTCCCCATCGCGACGACTTCGAATTGTACGTCAATGATCGGAACGTCCAAACGTTCGGTTCACAGGGCCAGCAACGCACGGCGGCCTTGTCGTTAAAACTAGCGGAGATTGAACTGATCCACGAAGAGGTCGGGGAGTATCCGCTGCTGTTGTTAGACGACGTCTTATCTGAATTAGATGATCATCGCCAAACCCATCTGCTTGATACGATGGGGCAGAAAGTCCAAACGATTATTACGACGACCAATATCGATGGAATTGCTCACGAAACGATTCAACAAGCCAAGTTGTTTCACGTGAAACAAGGTAAAGTTGAGACGGAATCTGTCTAACGTACGACCAATCCTTATGAACACCAATTCATGTATAGTAGGTGAATGAAACCGATGAGTAACGAAAACGAAAAACAAATGCAAGATTACGGTGCCGATCAGATTCAAGTGCTTGAAGGGTTAGAAGCCGTTCGTAAACGCCCAGGGATGTATATCGGTTCGACGAGTTCACGCGGGCTCCACCACTTAGTGTGGGAAGTCGTCGACAACTCGATTGATGAAGCGCTAGCCGGTCATTGTGAAACGATTACCGTGACGGTCGAACCAGGCAACTCTGTCGTTGTCGAAGATGATGGCCGGGGGATTCCGGTCGACATTCAGAAAAAGACAGGACGTCCTGCCGTCGAAGTCATCTTCACCGTTCTCCACGCCGGAGGTAAATTTGGCGGCGGTGGATATAAAGTGTCGGGTGGTTTGCACGGAGTCGGGGCGTCCGTCGTTAACGCCTTGTCGAAGAAACTCGAAGTGTTCGTACGCCGAAACGGTAACGTTTACTATCAATCGTTCAAACGCGGCGCACCTCAAGGTGAGCTCGAGATTGTCGGCACGACAGACACGACCGGTACGACGGTTCGTTTCTTCCCAGATGGAGACATCTTCGACGAAACACTCGAATACGATTTTGATCTTCTCGCAACTCGCTTGCGTGAACTTGCTTTCTTGAACAAAGGACTCCGTATCATCGCAAAAGACGAGCGGGGCGACGAAACGATTGAGCGAAACTATTATTACGAAGGCGGGATCAAGTCTTACGTCGAGCATTTGAACCGTTCGAAGTCTTCGATCCACGAGGAGCCGGTTTATGTACACGGCACGAAAGACGGGATCGAAGTAGAGATCGCGCTGCAGTACAACGAAGGGTTCTCTAGCAATATTTACTCGTTCACAAACAACATTCCGACACACGAAGGCGGAACGCACGAGACCGGGTTCAAAACGGCACTGACACGGGCGATCAACGATTACGCCAAACGCTTTGGATTGATGAAAGAGGCTGATGGTAGTCTTTCTGGCGACGACGTGCGTGAAGGGATGACCGCGATCGTCTCGGTCAAACACCCGTCACCGCAGTTCGAGGGACAGACGAAGACGAAGCTCGGTAACGCTGACGCCCGTACGGTGACAGATTCACTCTTTAGCGAGACGTTCGAACAGTTCTTGCTTGAGAACCCGTCGGTTGGCCGACTCATCGTTGATAAAGGGCTCATGGCAGCCCGTGCCCGCCTCGCGGCCAAACGCGCCCGTGAAATGACACGCCGTAAAGGCATCCTTGAAGTCAGCTCGTTGCCAGGTAAGCTGGCCGACTGTTCATCGAAGGACGCATCGAAATCTGAACTGTACATCGTCGAGGGTGACTCGGCCGGTGGATCAGCCAAGTCAGGACGCGACCGTCATTTCCAAGCGATTTTGCCAATCCGAGGTAAGATCATCAACGTCGAGAAAGCAAGACTCGATAAAATCTTAGCCAACCAAGAAGTCCGGACAATCATCACGGCACTTGGGACCGGGATCGCCGACGAATTCGATCTCGGCAAGGCGCGTTACCATAAGTTGATCATCATGACCGATGCCGACGTCGATGGTGCCCACATCCGGACACTGTTGCTGACGTTCTTCTATCGTTACATGCGGCCACTTATTGAGAGCGGCTACGTCTACATCGCCCAGCCGCCACTCTACGGTGTAAAACATGGTAAAGAGATTGTTTACGTCCAAAACGACCGCGAACTCCAAGAAGCAATCAAACGACTTCCTGAGAACGCGCGCTATAGTGTACAGCGCTACAAGGGTCTCGGTGAGATGGACCCGGAACAACTCTGGAGCACGACGATGAATCCAGAGTCTCGCTCGATGCTTCGTGTCGACCTTCAAGACGCCATCGAGGCAGATGAGGTCTTTGAGACGCTCATGGGCGACAATGTCGAGCCGCGCCGTGACTTTATCCAGTCACACGCACACTACGTGAAAAACCTCGATATTTAAAAAGAAGGGTAGGCAATAACGAATGGCAGAACAAGAAAATATCAAGGATATAAATATTAGCCAAGAGATGCGGACGTCGTTCATGGACTATGCGATGAGCGTCATCGTGTCGCGTGCCCTCCCGGACGTGCGAGACGGTCTCAAGCCGGTTCACCGCCGTATCCTTTATGCGATGAACGAGCTCGGGATTCGTGCCGACAAGCCCCATAAGAAGTCTGCCCGTGTCGTCGGGGACGTCATCGGTAAATATCACCCACACGGTGATTCAGCCGTTTACGAGACGATGGTCCGGATGGCCCAAGATTTTAGTTATCGCTACGAACTCGTCGATGGCCACGGAAACTTCGGGTCCGTCGATGGAGACTCGGCAGCGGCAATGCGTTACACGGAAGCCCGGATGTCGAAAATCGCGATGGAACTCGTGCGCGATATCGGTAAAAACACGATTGACTATCAAGCAAACTTTGATGGTGAAGAGAAAGAACCAGTCGTTATGCCGGCCCGTTTCCCGAACTTCCTCGTCAATGGTACGAGCGGGATCGCGGTCGGGATGGCGACGAACGTACCACCACATAACTTGAACGAAGTAATCGATGGCGTACTTGCGCTCACGCACAATCCGGACATCACGATTTCAGAGCTCATGCAGTACATTCCGGGTCCGGACTTTCCGACGTCTGGTGAGATTTTAGGACGCAGCGGTATTCGCCGGGCATACGAGACCGGTCGTGGATCGATCACGATGCGCGCGAAAGCCGAGATCCAAGTGTTGAAGAACGGCCGTGAACGCATCCTCATCCATGAAATTCCGTATCAAGTGAACAAGGCACGTCTCGTTGAAAAGATTGCTGACCTAGTTCGCGATAAGAAAATCGAGGGCATCACAGACCTTCGCGACGAGTCGGACCGAAACGGAATGCGCGTCGTCATCGAGGTACGCCGCGATGCGAACGCAAGCGTCATTTTGAACAACTTGTATAAACAGACGCCGATGCAAACGACGTTCGGGGTGAACATGCTCGCGCTCGTCGGAGGACGTCCGAAAACGCTCAACTTGAAACAAGCGATCTATTATTACATCGAGCACCAAAAAGAAGTCGTTCGTCGTCGGACGCAGTTCGACCTCGATAAGGCAGAAGCGCGTGCGCATATTCTCGAAGGTCTCCGTGTCGCACTCGACCACCTCGATGAAGTCATCGCCATCATCCGCAGCACGCGGACCGGTGACGAGGCCCGTGAAAAGTTGATTACCCGCTTCGGGCTATCAACAGAGCAGACACAAGCCATTCTCGATATGCGTCTCCAACGGTTGACCGGTCTTGAACGCGAGAAAATCGAAGGCGAGTATCGCGAGATCCGTACGTTGATCGAAGAATTGCGTGCGATTTTGGGGGACGAGGAACTCCTTCTCGAAATCATTCGCAATGAGTTGACTGAAATCAAAGAGCGTTACGGCGATGCACGTCGTACCGTGATTCGTACCGACATCATCGAGCTTGAGGATGAGGATTTGATCCCAGTTCGGGACATGATGATCGCACTGACGAGCGAAGGCTACATCAAATCGATTCCGAGTGACTCGTATCGCACACAACGTCGCGGCGGTCGAGGGAAACAAGGAATGGGTACGAATGACGAAGACTTCGTATTGCGCCTCTTATCTGCTTCAACGCACGATACGATCTTGTTCTTCACGAACTTCGGTCGCGTGTTCCGCTTGAAAGGATATGAGATTCCTGAGATGAGCCGAACCGCGAAAGGGATGCCGATTATCAACTTGCTCCAAGTCGATAAGGGTGAGAAGGTCGAAACGATGATCCCGGTCGACTTTAATAGCTATTTGGCGGACAAAGCCATCGTTGAGGACGTTGGTGAAGGTTCAGAAGAAGAAGAAGTGGCTGATGAGCAATTGTCACTCGTGTTTATCACGAAGCACGGACTTGTCAAACGGTCACCGCTTTCTGCCTATGCTCGCATCAACAAAAACGGGTTGCGTGCCATCAGCTTAAATGATAGCGATGAGCTCGTTACCGTACGTCTCGCGAAGAGCGATGACGAGATGTTGATCGTGACACACGCAGGGATGTCGATTCGCTTCCCGCTCGAAGGTGAGGTCCGTTCGATGGGCCGTACCGCTCGCGGTGTACGTGCGATTCGACTGAAGAAAGATGATGATCGAGTCGTTTCGATGGAAATCGTACGCCCGACGCAAGACGTGCTCATCATCACGGAAAAAGGATATGGCAAACGCACGGCGATGGAACAATTCCGTACGCAAGGTCGAGGCGGTTCTGGAATTATCGGAATCAAGACAGACCGCGGAACTGTCGTCGGGATGCGCGTAGTCGATGAAGATGATGACATCATGCTCATGACCGAGCTCGGTGTCGCGATTCGAATCGATGCCCAAACAATTTCGCAAATGGGTCGTAGCACGCGCGGTGTCAAAGTCATGAATATCGAAGATGGCGACCGCTTGGCGACAATTGCTAAACTGAAAAAAGATGAATTAGAAGATGAATTAGAAGAGGAATCGACAGTTGATGTGGAGAATGGGTTTGTTGATGAAGCACCCGAAGTTGGCCCATCGTCTGAAGAGACTGAGTAAGGCGAAAAGGTTGAACGGTGCTTCCGTTCGACCTTTTTTCATACAATCAGGAGGGATGAGCATGCGACTTGCCATTTCAAACGTTCACGTTGGGATGACGCTTTTGACGTCAGTTTCTTCGTTAGAGGCAGGAACGAAACTGACAAACGAACATTTACGCTTGCTCCGTTTTTTAAAGGTGGGAGCGATTGATGTCGCTCCGGTCGAATGTCGCCATCTTACCCGCGACGAGGAAATCGAACTATGTGCAAAAGTGCTCCAATATGAACGGCATTACAATCAATGGGAAGAACGGATTGCCCCCAACCCTTACGAAGCGCTTGAATTCGTCCATCAACTGTTTAAACGTGAATATCCGCTATCGGCCATCGTCACGTTCTTTACGAATCAACCACTTCGAAAAAATCATGTGATTCATCATGCGATTTATCGAGCCTTAGTAGCCAAGACGCTATCGAAATACCGAGGAGATGAACACCGCATTCAATTCGATTATGGCGTGGCTTCTTATTTCGCAGATGCGAGCTACGCTAAAATACGAAAATGGTCCCACATGCGCTATTTCACAAAAATGGAACGAGAGCTGTTGTATCAGCACCCGGTCGTCTCGTTTGCGATGTTACCGCAAGATCAGACACTTAGAGCCAGGGTCGGTAAATTGATTGCCGAACATCATGAACGCTTAGACGGGTCAGGTTTTCCGAATCGGCTAGAAGAACGAGCCCTCCATCCTGCATCACCGTTGTTTATCGTCGCTGATCGGTTCTGCCAATTGACAGCCCCACGTACGTTCAGGTCAGCGTTGACAGCAGAAGAGGCTTATTTTTATATGTGGCAAAATGAGGCATATGATGGGGAAGCGTTGACGCTTTTAGCTACACTGCTCGGTTTTTACGATGTAGGACGGACTGTCTTACTGAGCAGCGGTGTGCGAGGAACGATTCAAGGTTACACGCCGAGCGTGGAACAACCGGTCGTGATCGCTGAACCAACGCAAGAAACGTACGATTTGTCTCAACTTGATGAGGTTCGAATCGTCGCTTTTCAATGACCGTCTAGCGTGTTCCTTCTATATAGTGCCGTTGAAAGAATACGCTAGATATTATTCTTTTAAAATATTTTATTTTTATAGTTGACGAATATAATTACAGATGATATTATTAATGAGTCGTTAAGAGCGACAGACGAACTTTGAAAACTGAACGATGAGGCAAAAAAAGTTTTACAAGTTTTGATTGAAGCGCAAGCTTCGTCATTTTCAAGAGCTATATCAAATTCTTTGGAGAGTTTGATCCTGGCTCAGGACGAACGCTGGCGGCGTGCCTAATACATGCAAGTC
>NZ_SJUZ01000012.1:0-43819 GCF_004337245.1 Exiguobacterium sp. SH1S1 | reverse complement strand
GACTTGCATGTATTAGGCACGCCGCCAGCGTTCGTCCTGAGCCAGGATCAAACTCTCCAAAGAATTTGATATAGCTCTTGAAAATGACGAAGCTTGCGCTTCAATCAAAACTTGTAAAACTTTTTTTTGCCTCATCGTTCAGTTTTCAAAGTTCGTCTGTCGCTCTTAACGACTCTTACAATATTACAAGTCATCGACACAGTTGTCAACCACTTTTTTAATTCTTTTCCGCTGCCATCAGCGGCAACGTTTATTACTTTAACCCATCCTCAAATAGAATGCAATAGTTTCGGTAAAAGTTTTTCTGAAAAAGTTTCCTGCCATGTTATAGCTTGGCTGTAGAAACCAAAAACCTCTCACCGCAATGGTGAGAGGTCGTAACTTGTTACTGTTGGTGACGCATTGTCGGGAAGAGCAATACGTCGCGAATCGATGGTGCGTCTGTGAGCAACATGACAAGACGGTCAATCCCGATTCCGAGACCACCTGTTGGCGGCATCCCGTACTCGAGCGCTTCTAGGAAGTCGTTATCAAGTTCATGGGCCTCATCGTTCCCAGCTTCTTTTTCAAGTAGTTGGGCTTCGAAGCGCTCACGTTGATCGATTGGATCGTTCAACTCTGTGAACGCGTTCGCGTGTTCACGACGAACGATGAACAGCTCGAAACGATCTGTGAAGCGCGGGTCTTGATCGTTCTTCTTCGCAAGCGGCGACACTTCGACCGGATGTCCCGTGACGAACGTAGGTTGAAGCAACGTCTCTTCGATTTTTTGTTCGAAGAACTCGTTGACGATATGACCGAACGTCATATGGTCTTGGACTTCTACTCCGTGCTCTTTCGCAAGTTCACGCGCCTGTTCATCAGACATCTGCTGCCAGAAGTCGACACCCATCTCTTCTTTAACCAAGTCGACCATATGGGCCCGCTTCCAACCGACACCAAGATGGATCGTATCTTCTCCATACTTCACGTCTGTCGTACCGAGTACTTCTTTAGCAACGTGCGCAACGAGTTCTTCTGTCAAATCCATGATGTCGTTGTAATCAGCGTAAGCTTCATAGAGCTCGATCATTGTGAACTCTGGGTTGTGTCGTGTCGAGATCCCTTCGTTACGGAAGACACGGCCAATCTCATAAACACGTTCAAGGCCACCGACGATGAGGCGCTTCAAGTGAAGCTCGATCGCGATGCGCATATAAAGTTCCATATCGAGGGCGTTATGGTGCGTCAAGAACGGACGGGCAGCTGCTCCACCTGCAATCGTATGGAGCATCGGTGTCTCAACTTCTAAGTAACCGCGATGGTTCAAGAAGTTACGGATCTCTGAAATGATTCGGCTACGCAAAATGAATGTTTGGCGCGAATCATTGTTCGTGATCAAATCGAGATAACGTTGACGATAACGTTGTTCGACATCTTTTAAGCCATGATATTTGTCTGGAAGCGGACGGAGCGCTTTCGTCAAAAGTTCAAACGTCTCGACGTGAATCGATAACTCGCCAACATTCGTTTTGAACAGCTTACCTTTCACGCCGACAATATCACCGAGGTCAGACGATTTGAACAAATCAAACGCCTCATCCCCTACGTCATTTTTACGGACATAAATTTGAACCTGTCCCGTGACATCTTGGATGTGGGCGAAGAAAACCTTCCCTTTTCCACGTTTCGTCATAATCCGTCCCGCGAGCGTGACTTCTACGTCTTGCTCAGCGAGCGCCTCTTTCTCAATCGCTTCATATTGCTCATGTAATTCACCGGCATGGGCTGAGCGTTCGAACCGATGTCCGAACGGGTCGAGTCCTTGCGCACGCATCTCAGTCATCTTTTCAAATCGAACCTGCATTTGGTCGTTCATTTCCAACTCGTGACTCACTACTCCATTCACTCCTCTATACATATTGGGTTTGGTCCTAACAAAAAGCTGTCGACCTCACGGCCAACAGCACAGCCTAAGCTGTTCGCTCTTTGCGTATCACTTTTTCGCCAAACAAGCTTACCATAAATCACTTTTTTACACTAGTTCACACTTCTTGTGGCGCGTTCTCGATCTGTCCGACGAAATCGTAGAGCACACTCCCGACGGCATCCCGTGATTCCAACTCGAAGACTTGCTTACGGACCGGCCCGTTCCCTTTGAGACCTTTCAAGTACCAGGCCACGTGTTGACGCATTTCACGAACCGCCGCCACCTCGCCTTTCAAGTCGATCAAACGATCGAGATGCAGCATGCAAATGTCAATTTTCTCGCGTGCCTCCGGCTCGGCCGGAAGTTCACCCGTCTCGAGGTACTGCACCGTCTGATAGAGCATCCATGGATTTCCGAGGGCAGCCCGCCCGATCATGACCGCATCGACACCGTAATGGTCGAGGGCATGCTTCGCTTGTTGCGGCGTCGTAATATCACCGTTCCCGATAATCGGGATGCCCGCAATTTTCTTCGCCTCACCAATAAGCTCCCAGTTGGCTGTTCCTTCATACAATTGGGACCGCGTCCGTCCGTGAATCGCGATCGCCGCCGCGCCACCGGATTCGGCCGCTCTGACGTTATCTAGGAGGTAGATGTGCTGACTGTCCCAGCCGGTGCGCATCTTGACGGTCACAGGTTTGTCCACCGCCTTCGATACAGCGTTCACCATCTCATAAACCTTATCCGGATCGAGGAGCCACTTGGCACCCGCTTCACATTTCGTGACTTTCGGGACCGGACACCCCATGTTGATGTCGATGATATCGGCGTTCGTGTTTTGATCCACGTATTGCGCCGCTTTCACGAGCGTGTCTTTCGAACCGCCAAAAATTTGCAGGCTGAGCGGCTTTTCGCGCTCATCGACGTATAACATGCGCAGCGTTCTCGCGTTTTCAAATAAAATCCCTTTGTCGCTGACCATCTCCGCACAAACGAGTCCGGCACCGAATTCCTTCGCAATCAAACGAAATGCCGGGTTCGTCACTCCGGCCATCGGGGCGAGGACCGCCCGATTTTTTATATCAACGTTACCAATTTTGAACCCTGACATTGCTTCACTTCCTTCAATAGCGTTAAACAGAACCGACTAATGACGTTAACGACTGTAGACGTACGACGTCGCGCCGCTCCGATTCCGGCAAGGCGTCGCATAATTGTCGTACCGTCTTCCCATTAACCTCGAGCGTCGGAGCAATCTCCGCGAGCGGGGCAAGGACAAAAGCACGTTCATGCATTCGCGGATGCGGAACAGTTAAGTGCTTCGATTGTATATATTCGCCGTTATAGAGCAAGATGTCAAGGTCGATCGTACGCGGCCCGTTCTTAAACAGACGCTCTCTCCCAAGACCGCGCTCAACCTGTTGGAGACGAACGAGCGCATCGTCCGCCCCTAGCGATGTCTCGACTTCGACGACCATGTTATAAAACGATGGTTGATCTGTATAGCCGACCGGTGCCGTCTCGTATACATTCGATTGCTTCGTCACATGAAGACCGGCCGCCTCCATCTCTTGAAGGGCACCGAACAAATAACGCTCCCGTTCACCGATATTCGAACCAAGCGCCACATACATCATCCGTTACGCCTCCGCGTCATCTCAATCGCGACTGAATCATAATGACCCGGAATCGGCGGGTCCGGTTTGATGACCTTGACCGTCACACTTTGAATCTTGTCACTGTGGGCGAGCACGGCCGTCGTGATCCGTTCACCGAGTGCTTCGAGTAAGTTGACCGCTTCGCCTGTGACGATGTCTTCTGTCAGTTGATAGAGTCCGGCATAGCTGACGCCGTCCTCCAAATTATCGGACTGGCCGGCAGGGGTCAGGTCTAACTCACACATCAAATCAATATTAAATCGCTGACCGAGCCGGTTCTCTTCTTCAAATACACCGTGGTAACCGTAAAAACGCATCCCGTTCACAAACATCTTATCCAACTTGTCCGCCTCCTAACATCGCATCCATCATCCGTGACGCCCGTTTGTTCTCTAACACATCATGCACCCGTACCCAGGCGCACCCCTTCACAATCCCGAGACATGTCGTCGCGACCGTCCCTTCGACCCGCTCCTCGGTCGGTAAATCAAGTGTCTGGCCGATGAACGACTTACGTGACGTCCCGAGCAGAACGGGGAACCCGAGATTCGTGATGACGTCGAGCCGATTCATGAGCTCTAAGTTTTGGTTGTAGTCTTTGGCGAAGCCGATGCCGGGGTCTAACCAAATCTGGTCATCACGAACACCGGCGGCACGAGCGATCGCGATTGATTCTTGTATGTCGCCGACGACTTCTTCGATGAAGTGTCCATAGTTTCGATTGTCTCGATTATGCATCAAAATGATCGGGACGTTAAACTCTTTGGCCACTTCCGCCATCGATTGATCGTCCCACTTCGACCCCCACACGTCATTGATGATGTCAGCGCCTGCTTCAAGTGCCGCTCGCGCAACGATAGGTTTGTACGTATCGATCGAGATCAGGACGTCAAGCTCCTCTTTCAGGCGGCGAATGACCGGGACGACGCGGGCGATCTCTTGATCCGCCGTGACGAACTGTGCGCCCGGCCTTGTCGACTCGCCTCCGACGTCGATCGCATCGGCCCCGTCCTGAACGAGCCGTTTAGCGTGTTCGAGCGCTTGCTCGACTGCGTTATAACGCCCACCGTCTGAAAACGAATCTGGCGTCACGTTTAAAATGCCCATAATTTTTGTCATGCTGTTCCCTCACTTTCAATTGCTCGTCGTAACTCGGACCAACACGCTGTAAATCGAGCACCCTGCTTGCCTGGATACGTCCGGCCGGCATAAGCGGTGACCGGTGCGATTTGTTGCACCGAGTTCGTGAGCCAAATTTCGGACGCTTGCTCGAGTTCTTTAAACGTCACATCACGCTCGAGCACGTCAAACGTCTCCATCAGCCAGTGCCGGGTCACGCCGGCAAGCGCCCCGGTCTCAAGCGGCGTCGTCCATAGCCGCCCATCCTGTTCCACCCAAAAGATGTTTGAGACGAGTCCCTCGACGACACGTCCCGCCTCGTCCGCGAACAAACCTTCCGCTTCCCGGTCGACCAAGGCCCGTTTTCCAAGGATGTTGTTCATATAGTGATGCGACTTCAAACGGAACGCCGCTTCCGGTCGACTTCTCGGAAACGGGATTGCCTCAAGCCGTTTCTCGGTCGGTTCGAACGTGTCCGGTAACGGTTTGACGAGCAACGTCACGTTCGGCCGTGAGTAACGCCCGTCGTGCAGACCGAGCGGAGCGACACCGGCGGAGACGTTCAGTCGGATATATACGTTCGGCGCCTCGTTTTGACGCACGACGTCTTGAATCGCCTGTCTGATTTCCTGCTTCGTATAAGGTAGATCGATCCAAAGAGCGTCCATGCTTTTCTCAAGCCTGCACCAATGGAGGTCGAACAAGAACGGGACCCCGTCAAACGTCCGGAACGTCTCGAACAATCCCATCCCGTACAAAAAACCGTGGTCCTGAACCGGCACCGTCACTTCTGAACTGCCGCGCAGTTCGCCGTTATGCCAAAGCCACATGACGATACGCCTCGATAAAATTTTTAATCATGTCTTTCCCATGTTCCGTCAAGATGGCTTCAGGATGAAATTGGACGCCCTCGATCGGCAATTCTTTATGGCGTAGCGCCATGATTTCTCCCGTGCTCGTCTCAGCCGTCACTTCTAAACAGGACGGCAATGAAGCGCGCTCGACGGCGAGCGAATGATAACGCGTCACGATCGTCTGCTGTGGGATGTCTTTAAATAACGTCTTGCCGTCATGTTCGATCGGTGACGTCTTCCCGTGCATGAGGCGGTCCGCATGGACGACTTTCCCGCCGAACGCCTGACCGATCGCTTGGTGACCGAGACACACCCCGAAAATCGGGATCTTCCCAGCAAACGTCCGAATCGCGTCGACGCTGATTCCCGCTTCGTTCGGCGTCCGCGGACCTGGCGAGATGACGAGATAACTCGGACCCATCTGTTTAATCTCTTCGATCGTAACGTCGTCATTACGACGCACAATCAAGTCCTCTCCAAGCTCACCAAAGTATTGAACCAAGTTGTATGTGAATGAGTCGTAGTTATCGATGAGTAAAATCATACCGTCGCCTCCGTCATTTCTTTCGCGGCCCATAGCGCCTTCGCTTTCGACAACGATTCTTCATATTCAGCGACCGGGTCGGAGTCGATGACAATCCCTGCCCCGGCCTGGACATGGGCCATCCCGTCTTTGACGACCATCGTCCGGATCGTGATGTTAAAGACGAGGTCGTCGTCCCAACTGATCCAGCCGAACGAACCCGTGTAAATCCCACGTCGAACCGGTTCAAGTTCCTCGATGATTTCCATCGTCCGAATTTTCGGGGCACCGGTAATCGTTCCGCCCGGGAACATCGCCCCGAGCGCCTCTGACCCGGACACACCGTCTCGCATCGTGCCGCGCACGTTCGAAACGATGTGCTGGACGTGTGAGTACTTCTCGATGACCATCAATTCGTCGACGTGCACCGTCCCATAAGCGGCCACTTTCCCGAGGTCGTTCCGCTCCAAATCAACGAGCATGACGTGCTCGGCCCGCTCTTTCTCGTTATCGAGCAACGTCCGCGCTAGTTCCATATCTTCTGCCTCGTCCCGTCCGCGCGGCCGTGTCCCGGCGATCGGGCGTGTCGAGATCGACGTCCCGTGTTTCTCAATCAACAGTTCTGGCGAGGCCGACACCATCGTCAAAAAATCGTCGACGAAGTACCCCATGTACGGTGAAGGATTCATTTGGCGCAACGTGTCATAGACGTGGCGCGGGTCCGCGAGCAGCGCTTCCGATTGGCGGACGCTCAGGTTCACTTGGAACACGTCGCCTTCGACGATGTAGTCTTGAATTTTCTGCACAGCTTCGACGAATTCACCTTGCGATAGAGACCGCGCTCGCTCGAGCGGTGCTTGCGCGACCGGTCTGAACGCGTAATGCGTCTCTGTCTGCCATAAGGCAGCCCAGCGCTCGAGCTTCGCTTCTACTTCTTCATCGGCGGTGACCAGCAAATAGAGGAGCGACGTCGCTTCGTCGAATACCGCCACTTCGTCAAACAACAAGAACGAGACGTCGGGCGTCCCTAGATCATCTTCCGCTTGACGCGGCAAGCGTTCGAGTGTCCGGGCGACATCGTAACTGACATAACCGATCATCCCGCCGAAGAATGGCGGTGCCCCTTCTGGTCTTGCGGCAACGTAACGGGCCCGTACTTGCTCGACGATGTCGAGCGGTTGGCCATAAAACGTCTCGGTCTTATCTGAAATGACGAGCGTTCCAGTCCCATCTTTCACGTGAAGCGCACCGAACGGCTCGATCCCGGCCATCGTGTAACGTCCAGCCCTCCCGCTCTCGAGCCACGCATAGCGCTCGCCCGCTTCCGTCAACGTCATATACGTCTCATACATTCTCTCTTTTGTCGTTCGCATCGTTTTGAACGCTGTCGTTCTCACGCCAAATCCCCCCGTTCCACTCATTCATGCCTCTAATTGTACACAAGAAAAGGCAGTTACCGAAAGAAGATGTCTTCTGGTAACTGCCGTTTGTTTATGCGCGAACGCTATCTGATTCTTCGTCGAACTGATAGAGCGGCGTGCTAAGGTAGCGTTCTCCGTTTGACGGGATGATTGCGAGCACGTTTTTGCCTTTTCCAAGGCGCTTCGCCGTATCGACCGCGGCCGCAATGGCTGCACCTGACGAGATGCCACCGAGCACACCGTTCGTCCGAGCCGCGAGACGCGCGTACTCGAACGCCTGCTCTGTCGTGATTTGAAGGACACCTTCGTAAATCTCAGTGTCTAAAATCGACGGGATAAAGCCGGCCCCGATGCCTTGAATTTTATGAGGTCCTGGCTTCCCTCCAGATAAGACTGGAGAGTCGACTGGTTCGACCGCTAAAATTTGCACGTCTGGATAGTGGGCTTTCAATACTTTACCCGCTCCTGTGATCGTTCCGCCTGTACCGACACCAGCGATAAAAGCATCGACTTGAAGACCTGACGCGTCGAACGCATCAACGATCTCAGGGCCGGTCGTCATTTCATGGACGTTCGGGTTGGCCGCATTATTGAATTGTTGCGGGAGGAAGTAGCCGTTTTTCTCAGCTTCTTCTGTCGCCCGACGGATCGCTCCGCCCATCCCCTCAGGACCAGGCGTCAAAATCAGCTCGGCACCATATCCGCGAAGCAGATTGCGTCGTTCCATACTCATCGTTTCCGGCATGACGAGAATTGCCTTATAGCCTTTAGCAGAACTGACCATCGCGAGTCCGATGCCCGTGTTCCCACTCGTCGGCTCGATGATTGTGTCACCCGGCTTTAAGACGCCTTCTTCCTCAGCGGCCTCGATCATCGCTAAGGCGATCCGGTCTTTTACACTCGAACCAGGGTTCATATATTCCAACTTCATGTAAACCGTCGCGTCATCCGGGCCAGTCAGCCCGTTTAACTTCACGATTGGAGTCTTGCCAATTAAGTCTGTCACTGAATCTACGATACGCATTTCATTTCCTCCTTCATAATTCCGACTATTCCGATATTGTAATAATACCCTATCGGATTGAAAATATGCAATTTGGAACGACAGCC
This sequence comes from Exiguobacterium sp. SH1S1, assembly GCF_004337245.1. NCBI lineage: Bacteria > Bacillati > Bacillota > Bacilli > Caryophanales > Exiguobacterium > Exiguobacterium sp. SH1S1. The sequence goes on along the minus strand of NZ_SJUZ01000012.1, from coordinate 35,225 downwards.
TCAGCGTGCTTGCTGTTTCATCACTTCGAGCTGTTCAGCCGAGAAGTGATACTTTTCGCCGCAGAAGTGACAAACTGCTTCAGCGCCGCCATCTTCTTCAATCATTTGACGGATCTCTTCGGTACCGAGTCCGATGATCGCACTCTCCATCCGATCGCGGCTGCACGTACAGTTGAATTGTACCGGTTTGTGATCGAGCACTTCTAAGCTATCTCCGAGGAGCATATGCAGCATCTCTTCCGGCGTCTTCTCTTCTCCGATGAGGACCGACACTGGCGGGAACGTCTTCAATGCGTTTTCTAACGCTTGAATCGTTTGCTCTGAAGCGTCCGGCATCAACTGGACGATAATCCCGCCGGCAGCTAAAATCGATTCATCTTCCGGAAGCACGAGCACGCCTGCCCCGACGACTGAAGGCACTTGTTCCGACGTCGCAAAGTAGTACGTGAAGTCTTCACTGATCTCACCTGTTTGAATTTCGGACGAACCGCCAACGAAGTCTTTTAGACCAAGGTCTTTGATGACCGAGACCGTGCCGCGGCCGACGACTTCGCCAACTTTCAACTTCGTCAATCCGTGGTCGTTGACGAATGTTCCGCCCTCGACACGCGGGTGTGACACGTATCCGCGAACGTCTCCTGCCGTGTCCGCATCGACGATGATTTTCCCGATCGGTCCATCGCCTTCGACTTTAAGGGTGACGCGCGCGGCTCCTTTTTGCATCGAACCGATCATCGTCCCGATCGTCATCGTCCGACCGAGTGCAGCTGAGGCGACCGGTGTCGTCTGATGGCGAAGTTGCGTTTCGAAAATCGTTTTCGTCGTCCGTACGGCGAACGCCCGGACTTCTCCACCGAACCCGAGGGCACGGACGAGATAGTCGTCTTTCATTTGGTCAAGTAACGCTTGTTGTTCTTGTTGAATCATATTGAGTAACTCCTTTAAAGTTTATTTCTGGTTGCGCTCATAGATGAGACGAAGTCCATCGAGCGTCAAGAACGAGTCGACGACGTCAATCGTTTCGGCATGTTCACTGATCAAACGGGCCAGCCCACCTGTCGCGATGACGGTCGCTTCCCCGACTTCACGCTTGACGCGACTGACGATACCGTCGACTTGGGCGACATACCCGTAATACGTGCCCGATTGCATCGCTTGGATCGTATTTTTCCCGACGACGGTCGGCGGGGTCGCGAGCTCGATGCGCGGTAATTTCGCGGCCCGTTGATAGAGCGCCTCGACCGAGATCATAATCCCCGGGGAGATGATCCCGCCGTGATAACGGCGTTTGTCATCGATGTAGCAATACGTCGTCGCCGTACCGAAGTCGACAATGATCAATGGACCGTCGTACTTGGCAATACCTGCGACCGCGTTGACGATGCGGTCCGCCCCGACTTCACGCGGATTGTCGACGTGGATGTCGAGACCTGTTTTCACGCCAGGACCGACGACGATCGGCCGGACGTTGAAGTAGCGCTGTGACATCTGTTCGAGCGGGAAGATGACTGGTGGAACAACCGAAGACAAAATGACGCCGTCGATTTGGTCAAACGAGACGTTCGAGTGGTCAAACAGCGACTTGACGAGCATACCGTACTCATCGGTCGTTTTCGTGCGGTCCGTCGAGATGCGCCAATGATGGACGAGCGTCTCACCATCGTACATCCCGAGGACAATATTTGTATTCCCAACATCGATCACTAAAATCATGATATGGTTCCTCACTTTGTTGTCAATTACAGTTCGCTCGAATTATAACACGAAAAAAGACGAATGCCTTATTTAGGGCATTCGTCTCTTACACTTACCGTGATTCGTTGTTCGGGCGTTCCGTCGGTGTCGCTTCCGGCTTATCGCCTTCAGGGACAACGTCCGGCTTCGCTTCTTGAACGACTCCAGGCTGATCGATGACTTGTCCGTGCTTGACGGCCGCCTCATCTTTCTTCGCCTCATCGCTTGCATCATCTTTCGATGGTTCAGACGGCTCTTCTGGTTCGTGCGGAAGATATTCGCGCGTCTTGATCAAGTGACGAATCTGTTTCGAATCGAGCGTCTCGACTTCGAGCAACGTCTTCGCGACGAGCTCGAGATCGTCTTTACGGTCCGTCAAAATCTGTTTCGCTTTCGCGTAACAACGGTTGATGATGTCCCGGATCTCGAGGTCGATATCTTGTGCAATCGCATCCGAGTAGTTTTGTTCCGTTTGGAAATCGCGACCTAAGAAGACTTGTCCTCCATGGTTCGATCCAAGTTGGAGCGGTCCGAGCTTGTCGCTCATCCCGTAATCCATGACCATCTTCCGAGCGATACCAGTCGCGCGTTGGAAGTCATTGCTTGCTCCTGTCGATACTTCACCGAAGATGACGTCTTCCGCCACGCGGCCCCCGAGGAGACCAACGATTTTATCTTCGAGTTCAGGTTTCGTCATGAAGTAACGATCTTCTTTCGGAAGCATGACGACGTATCCGCCAGCGTTTCCACGTGGAACGATTGTCACTTTGTGCACTTCGTCTGCGTTCTCGAGTTCAATCCCGATAATCGTGTGACCCGCCTCATGATAGGCGACGATTTGGCGTTCTTTCTCCGAGATGACGCGGCTCTTCTTAGAAGGACCAGCGATGACACGGTCAATCGCTTCCTCGACATCCACGACCGAGACCGCTGAACGGTCAGACCGGGCTGCGACGAGCGCTGCTTCGTTCAACAAGTTTTCAAGGTCAGCACCTGAGAATCCAGGCGTCCGCTGAGCGATCGACTTCAAGTCAACTGTCGAATCGAGCGGTTTGTTACGGGCGTGAACTTTGAGTACTGCTTCACGGCCTTTAACATCCGGGCGGTCAACCGTGATTTGACGGTCGAATCGACCTGGACGAAGAAGGGCCGGGTCAAGAATGTCCGGACGGTTCGTCGCGGCAATCATGATGATTCCTTCGTTGTCACTAAATCCATCCATCTCGACGAGAAGTTGGTTGAGCGTTTGCTCACGCTCGTCGTGGCCGCCACCAAGACCGGCACCACGCTGGCGTCCGACCGCATCGATCTCATCGATGAAGATGATACACGGTGCGTTCTTTTTCGCGTTCTCGAACAAGTCGCGGACACGCGACGCCCCGACACCGACGAACATTTCGACGAAGTCAGAACCTGAGATCGAGAAGAACGGTACACCGGCTTCTCCCGCAGCTGCACGAGCGAGTAACGTCTTACCTGTTCCCGGAGGACCGACGAGCAAGACGCCTTTCGGAATGCGCGCTCCAAGTCTCGAGAACTTGCGAGGGTCTTTCAAGAATTCGACGACTTCGATGAGTTCTTGTTTCTCCTCATCCGCCCCGGCAACGTCATCAAACGTTACACGACGTTTTTCTTGGTCGTAGAGTTTCGCCTTCGATTTCCCGAAGTTCATCACACGACCGCCGCCACCGCCTCCTTGGGCTTGGTTGAGCAAGAAGAAGAACAAGATGAAGATGATGATAAACGGTAAGATCGCGAATACGATGCTAAACCAGCTACCACTCGACTCTGACTCTTCGATTTGAATGTCGGTATTCGCACGAAGTTGCGAGAGCACTTCGGCGTATTCGGCCTCGTTAGCCGGGATATTCGTTTCGTAACGCTGGTCTTCGTCTCCTGTAAGGTCACCTGTAATTGAGATGGCTCCCGGGATTTCCTGTACGGTTGCCGTTTCGATCCGATCATCTTCCACATATTCCAAGAACTTCGAATAAGAGAGCGTTTCGCTCTGGCTACTCGGGTTCTGTAAATATTGAAGGAACAAGATCAAGGCCAGGAAAATCACACCGAACACTAAGGTGTTTTTCACTGCACGATTCATTCTCTGCCTCCTATTCCGAGAAACGATGTTCTCGCCCATTCAGTATATGTGTATACTTTGGGATATTTCTTTTATCTTAACACGTCACATTTTCAAAAGAAAAACGTTAGCCCCCGTAAACACTCGGCTTGAGCACACCGACGTAAGGAAGGTTACGATATTTCTCTTCGTAATCGAGACCGTAGCCGACGACAAACTCGTGCGGAATCACGAAACCGCTATAGTCTGCCGATAGACCGTTCTTGCGACCCGTCGGTTTATCGAGCAACGTGACGATCTTCACCGACTTGGCTTTCCGATATTTGAGGAGATCGACGAGATAGCCGAGCGTGAGCCCGCTATCAATGATATCTTCTACAATCAAGATGTCTCGTCCTTCTACAGACGTGTTTAAATCTTTCTCGATTTTCACTTCACCTGTCGATGACGTTCCACCGTGATACGTCGATACGTCCATGAAGTCCATCTCTAGATGGATGTCCATTTCTTTGACAAGGTCTGACATGAACGGCATCGCGCCTTTCAATACGCAAACGAGAAGTGGAAACTCTTCTTTATATTCTTCGCTGAGCGTTGTCGCGAGTTCTTTCACCTTTACTTGAATCTCTTCACTTGAAATAAGCACCTTTTCCATATCGTTCATTAATGACATCTTGAAATCCTCCTCTTTCTAATCCGACACAATCATCATTTTACCATTAATCGTGGGCAAATCGCATCTGACTTATCCGGAAAATCCGAAACTCTTACTCCTACTATAGCGACAATCCTCCCTGTCGCGTCAACTACTAAGGGGACAAACGGACGATTTTCACGCCGGATTTTCGCATCGACCAAGATTCGGGCGACTTTTTTCGTCCCGATCGAGAGTTTCATCACATCCCCTGGCCGGACGGAGCGGACGGTCAACGGGAATGTGAGCGCCTCGAGGGGGATCCCGTCCTTGCCTGTGATGACTTCAAGTGAGAGCTCGCGGTCGCCAAAAGACGTCTGGACCGGGAGGCTAGAGATCACTCGGTCACCCGGTGCTTCAGTCAGCACTAGATCGGTATGGGGGACGAGACTGATCACCCCATCATACTTTTGCAGGCGCGCGCCGCCTTCAAGGTCGTATCGTCCTGTTCCTTTTGGACTACCGAGGAGACGACGGATGGCTTCGCCCATCTCGACACCATATCTAGCCGATAAGAGTCGGCCGAGTACGTATCGTTCGGGTTCGTTCAAACCGGCCACGTCTTCAAGTTTCACATGAAACGTTTTCATATTATAACGGACGTGGCGCACCATCCACTTCCCGACGTCGTCGTAGCGCTTATGCCAGAGCTCACGCTGCCGACGGGCCGCGCTACCGACGTCTTGAACCACGTTCGGCCAAACATCGAGGAGCTGCGGGACGATGTGGTGTCTGATCTTGTTGCGCAAATAATTCGTCTGCTCATTCGTCGCGTCTTCTCGCCAGACGAGTCCGTTCGCTAACGCGTACGCCAAGAGCTGTCGTTTTGTTTCCGTCAGCAACGGACGAACGATTGTCCCTCCGGCGAACGGACGACGTTCCGGGATCCCCGTCACTTCGACGACGTTTCGATGAAGCTGGATGAGTACCGTTTCGAGCTCGTCATCGCCGTGATGAGCCGTCATCAGTTCGGTATACCCGTCTTCACGCATGACCGTTTCAAAAAATGCATACCGCGCCGTCCGATAGACGGCTTGCGATCCCCCGTCCGGAAACGCAAGACGCTTCCCGTGAAACGGCACACCGTACGCTTTCGCCAACTGTCTCACGAACTCGAACTCTTCATCGGACTCAGGCCTAAGTCCATGATGGACGTGGGCGACCCCGACGTCAGCACCGCTTCTCACGACGCGGTCTAACAAGACGATCGAATCCATCCCACCCGATACGGCCACCAGCACTTTCGTCATCGTCGCTCCTCCTTGATATAACAAAAGAAGCCATCTCAAGTTGAGATGGCTTCTTTTCGCTTAGGTAAGTGACCCGTACGGGATTCGAACCCGTGTTACCGCCGTGAAAGGGCGGTGTCTTAACCGCTTGACCAACGGGCCTAAATAAAATGGTAGCGGCGGAGGGAGTCGAACCCACGACCTCACGGGTATGAACCGTACGCTCTAGCCAGCTGAGCTACACCGCCATGTTATTGTGTTGTGTCCTAAGCACATTTTCTATAATAACCAGTAGCCACGTCCGTGTCAATTCTTTTTTAAAACTTTTTTCACAAAAAAACGTGTATAGTGCCATTTCATACACTATACACGATTTTCGGTTGATTGTGCATCACGCTTCCGACGGAGCCGGTCGATATTTTTTCTTCCAAGCGATGCGGAAATATCCCCAGAGCAAGAAGAAGCAACCGACCGACACGAGCGCCAAGTATAGAATCGCCCCTTGTAAATAACTGAGCCCGTCCGCCGACAAAATCTCTTTATAGCCGGCCACCGTATACGTCATTGGAAGTAACGCGTTGAACGGCTGCAAGGAACGTGGAATCAATTCAAGCGGGAACGTCCCGGCCGACGTCGTCAATTGAAGAATCAATAAGACGATGGCAACGAACCGTCCCGGGTTCCCGAGCGTCGTGACGAGCAACTGAACAATCAATAAGAACGTAATACTGACGAGCCAGCTGAAACCGAAGAAGCGAAGCGGTGACTCGACCTCGAGTCCGAGCAACGCCATCATCGCCACGTTTAAGACGAGCGCCTGAACGAAACCGATAACGATTAATACGCCCGATTTCGATAACAACCAAGATAAACTCCGCTTCGGTTTGCCAGCCGGATCATAGAGCGGATAGACGATTGACAACAAGAGCGCCCCGACAAAGAGACCGAGCGACATGAAGTATGGTGCAAATCCTGTCCCGTAGTTCGGTACGTGATGAATCGAGTCGTTCACGATTTGAATCGGCCCCGCCATCATTTCAACGTTCTCATCGCGGATGTCGACGTCAGCCGCTTCCGCACCCGAGAGTAAGGCGTCACGAAGTTTTCCGTTACCCGACTCTAGTTCAGTCAGACCTTCCGCCAGGTCCGAACTTCCAGAACCGAGCGCTTGACCCCCTTCGGCCAGACGCGATGCCCCTTCAGCGATGGTACCCGTTCCTTGACCGGCCGTTTTGACCCCGTTGGCGAGTTTCGTACTTCCTTCAGACAAGGCGAGCGTGGCGTCAGCCAATTGATCACTCCCCGACGCCAGTTCCGTCGTCCCGTCATGAAGCGTCGCCACCCCGTCGTTCAATTGAACGCTTGCCGATGCAAGTTCACCCGAACGATCCATCGCGGTTTTGGCACCTTGCTCGATTTGGCTTGACCCCTCGCTCAGCGCCGCGGCCCCGTTGACGAGCTGAGTCTGTCCGTCATTCAACGCAACCAATCCGGCCGCGAGTTCAGTGGCACCGGCTTCTGCTTGTCCCAACCCTTCCCCGAGTGCCGTTTGGCCTTCCGTGACACGAGACGCGCCCTCTGAAAGCGATGTGAATCCTGCTTCCGTTGCCTGCATGCCTGTAGACAGCTCGGCGACGAGCGCTTGCAACATGTCTGGCGTTGCGGGCGTACCGGATTCGGCGAGCGCAGACAACTTGGCGATCAGTTGCTCTTGCTGGCCTAACAACTCCGTTTTCATTTGGTCAATGCCAGCGGTGACACCTACCGTTCCCGCTACAAGTGCTTCGTTTCCGGCACTAGCCGCACTAAGCGCTTCTGCGAGTGTGCTCGAGCCGTTGACGAGTTGGCCGCTTCCGGCCTGTGCGTCCTCGAGTCCGGCTGCGAGTTCATGAATTCCAGCGTCAAGCTGTTGCGTCCCGCTATGCAACTCGCCTAACTTCGAAGAGAACGCGCTCGTTCCGTCGACGAGCTGAGTCGTACCGTCTTTTAGCACGGCGGCCCCGGCGTCGACACGATGGACACCGTCTGACAGCGTGGAACTCCCAGTTTGGATACGCTGGCTCCCGTCGACGAGATCAGCCGTCCCAGACTCAAGCGCACCGAGTCCGTCATCGAGCTTGGCTGCGCCGTCCGCTAGTTCCTGCTGTTTTGAAGCTAGCAGTCGCGAGCCGTCCGCTAGCTTAACGGCCCCTTCTTTAGCGGTCGTTGATCCGTCAGCAAGCTCCGTCGCACCGGTTGCGGCTTCATCTAATCCGTCAGCGACGGTTTTCAATCCGTCCCGCATGGCGTTGACATACTGTTTCGTCACTTCAGTCGACAGTTCGCCTTTCACTTGTTCCATCGCCGAACCTCCGATTTGAGCGGCGAGGAAGTTATACGACTCGTTCGCGATGTATCGAAGTTCCAATTGCTCAGGGTCAGCGGACAGCGCGCTCGTCGCTTTCTCTGAAAAGTCATCCGGGATTTCGATTGCCATGTAAAAGGCGTGATCTTGTAACCCGGCGTCCGCTTCTGCTTTCGACACTTCGACGAATTGGAACGCTTCCGAGGTCGTCAACTTATCGACGAGTTCGTCACCGACAGCGAGTTCCTCCCCTTCAAACGTGGCCCCTTGGTCATCATTGACGATCGCGACGGGCAAATCTTTCATTTGGCCGTAAGGGTCCCAAAATGCCCACAAGAACATGCCCGCATACATGAGCGGCACGAGCGCGACCGCGAGAATCGGAATCCATACCCGCGGATTTTTACCGATGCTCTGCCATTCTGCTTTCCACAACTTCCATCCGTTCATTTGTTTCTCCACCTTTACTTATAAAACATAACTATTTTTCATGTTCCCTATTGTGCTCGCTCCGTCGAAAAATTGCAACCTTTTTTAGTTATTTTTTATAACAAAAAAAGCGCCGACAATTGTCGCGCCATGAAAAAAAGCCACGGACCTGTGTCCGTGGCGTTATCGTTACGAGTAGAAGCTGATGGTTTACGAAGGGTTACCCGCGCTTGGCTCCACGTCCACCGCGTTTTGAATCAGTTTGACGCTTCAACGTTGTAAGGCGTTCGTCGCTATCTTTCAAGAACTTGGTCATCAACGTATCAAACGTTTCTGGCTCACGACGTACTTCACGACGTGCGCCGCCACCGCCACGGGGACCGCCGCCACCGCGTGGGCCACCGCCGCCGCGTGGACCTTGACCAGGACCACCTGGACGTGGACCGCCCGGACGTGGGCCACCTTGACCAGGGCCGCCTGAACTAGGGCCTCGTGAGAAGCGTTCGCCGGCTGGACGTTCTGGGCGTTCGCTAACAGGACGATCGACAGTTTTTTTGATAGACAACCCGATTTTGCCATCACTTTCGATGTTCAAGATTTTGACTGTGACTTCTTGACCGACCGTTAGGACTTCATTGATGTCTTTGACATAAGAATCTGCCACTTCACTGATGTGCACCAAACCCGTTTTTCCATTAGGGAGCTCTACGAACGCTCCGAAATGCGTAATCCCTGTAACCTTACCTTGTACCTTGCTTCCTACTTCAATTGACATAAAATAATGTACTCCTTTTTTTGAATGATTCCCTACAATTATACGAGTCGATTCGTCAACGGTCAACGAACCTACTTATTCCTCTGGTGAGAAGTAAAAAATAATCTCGCCATCTTTCGAGAACAACAGCTCGTTGCGCGCAAGATTGGCGATGTATTCTTCGTCTTGTAAACGTTCAACCTGCTCTTTTAGCTCCGCTTGTTCTTCCTTCGTTTCACGAAGCTCGACACGAGCCTCGTCTTGCTTTAGCTCTTGATCCGCTACATATCCGATCTTTGAGAAATAGCTCTGGCCGATGAAGACAATCAACAACAAAAAGACAAGTGAGGCCACGGCTAGGCGGCGTCGAAGATGGATACGTCGCCGGCTCTGTTCTTTTTCCAGCTGTTCTCTCCGTTCGTCGAGAGCCCGAATCCGCTGTTTGCGTTCCATCGGGTTACGTCCATTCATCGAATCACCTTCCTCTTGACCTATTATGTTCAGTATACCTTTTTTTTATGCTTCCGTACCACTGTTCACCTTTTCTTCTTTGATCAACCGGTACATTTCTTTCGCATCCTCTTTCCGGGCATGCTCGGCAATCGAATCGATAATGACCGTCACCAGCTTATTCCCGAATCGGATTTGGAGCTCATCACCGGCCTTGACGTCCGTACTGGCCTTGGCGACTTGGCCATTCAAGCGGATACGGCCTTGATCGGCCACTTCCTTCGCTAACGTCCGTCGTTTGATCAAGCGCGACACTTTCAAAAATTTATCTAGTCTCATAATCCCTTCTCCTTCGCTTCATCCCAAAGCCGATCCATCTGTTCGAGCGTCATGTCGCTGAGCGATCCGTTCGCTTCGATATATTCAAATCGTCTCTTGAATTTTTGATTGGTCCGTTCAAGTGCTTGTTCCGCGTTCAACCCGAAATAACGGGCTACGTTGACGACTGAGAACAGTACGTCCCCTAGTTCTTGTTCGTCTTCGGGACGGTCTCGCCACTCTTGTAACTCTTCTTCGAGCTTCTCGAACGCTCCGGTTACGTCATCCCACTCGAACCCGACTTGAGCCGCTTTCTTTTGGAGTTGCTCGGCACGCATTAACCCCGGTTGGGTCACGAGCACACCATCGAGCTGCGAATGTTTATTTTCCCCTTTTTCGTCTTGCTTAATCGCATTCCAGTTCGAAACCACGTCGTCGGCGTCTGCGACCGTCACGTCACCGAAGACGTGCGGATGGCGACGGACCATTTTCGTACTGATCGCGCCGATCACGTCACGAATGTTAAAGTACCCTTCGTCGGCCCCGATTTGCGCATGAAGCATGACTTGGAGCAATACGTCTCCGAGTTCTTCGATCATCGCATCATCGTCCTCTTCGTCGATCGCCTCGATCAACTCATACGCCTCTTCGAGTAAATATTTCCGCAGTGATGCGTGCGTCTGTTTTCGGTCCCATGGGCAGCCGTTCGGACCGCGGAGTGTCGCGATGATATCTGTCAACGTCGCAAACTCCCGCGCGAGGTGCGTCTCGTCAGTGAGTGGCGGGACATAGAGCGTCGTCAAATTGTCGACTTCAGCGACCCGGTCCATCTCGTAGAGCGGAACTTCGGAAATTCGCTCTCGTTTTGTTCCGGCCGCCGTGACGAGCTTGACAAGATGTTCGTCCGGATAACGTTCCATCAATTGTACTTTCACATCCCCGGCCACAAACCCGTCGTACACTTGACCGATTAACACGTGCTGCGTGACTTGGAGCCGTTCAACGTCGAGTGCGGTCGCATCGAGCAGTTGAAACCCATTGATCGGATCAATCTGGAGCGCCTGAAACATGGCGTCCAAAAAGCTCTGTCCGCCGAGGAACGTCACGTCCGCCCCTTGTTCGACGAGCAGTTCGACCGTCCGCTCGGCGACGAACGGATGGCCCGGGACCGCATATGTGATCGCCAGTTCGTCGCTCTTGTCGAGCAACGTCTCAACGATTTGTTTATAGACGGCCTCAAACGTATCGTTTGATTCGTAAATGTGGTCAAACGATTCAAAATGAACCCCTTCCGCCTCGAGCTCTTTGACGACCGGATGTTCTTTCGTGCGCAACCAGACGAGCGGTTGCTGTTTCAAATGACGATATACCCCGAGCGGAAGTTGCTCGAGTTCGCCGGAGCCGAGTCCGACGACGGTAATTCCATAACTCATATTAGGTCTCCTTTTTATCAATCAAATTGATGAGTCGATTTCCAAACGGAATCATCTCCCATTCTTCGATCGTCAGCACCTGTTCCCTGACCGCTCGCCAGACGTACAAAGCGCCGCCGCACACCACCATCAAACCGAGCCAACCGAGTGCGTTGACGCGGTTATATAGTGACTCAGACGCTAACGCGTTCAAACCGAGCAAGACGATGCCCATAGGTAGGACGGTCTTTAAGAGCAGTCCGTAATGGTGCAACCGAAACGTACCGAGCGGGATGTTCTGGTCGAGACGATTAAAATTAAAGGCCGCCATCGCTAAAAATGCGAGCGATGTACCGACTGCCGCCCCGTCAATCCCATAACGCGGAACGAGCAGCAAATTGATCGCAAACTTTACAATCATGGCAAACAGCATACCAAAAGCGGCCGTCCGCTCTTTGTCGATCGCTTGAAGGCACGTCATACTCGCGACTGCGAGCGAGGCCGCGAACGTACTCGTCGATAACAATACAAGCGCTCTTGTACCGTCAGCATTTTCAAACAACGCTACGTTCAAAGGCCACATGACGCCCATCAGCCCGATCGTTGCAGCCGCAGCGACCGTGGTCGTCACTCGAATCATCGAACTGAGGCCCGTTGCCGTCGCCGTGAGTCGCCCGGCCCGGTAATGGCGGACTAAGTTCGGCACGTTCGCCATCCCGAGTGCCGTCGTGAAGAGAATCGCAAACTGCACGAGCGGATAGCCACGGTCGAACACGCCTTTACTCACTTTGGCCGAATAATCGCCGCCCATCAAATTGACGATCGTGAATGAATCGACGAGTTGCATCCAAAGAATACCGAGCGACGCAAATCCGACCGCAAGCCCGCTCGTCAAGAGAACACGCAGTACGGCGCGCAGTGTTGCGGCACGGACCGCGACGATTCGGAACCCTTTCGCCCAAATCGATAAGACGACGACAGCAACACTCCCGCCGACTAACGTCGCCGCATAAGCATAGCGACTGAGTTCATATGCGTCACGTCCAAAGCGGACACCGACGAGCAGTGAGATGAGCAACACCGCGACCCGAATCAAGTTTTCAAGCACCTGCGACAGCGCGCTCGGTCGCAAGTCATCGATTGACTGAAACGACCCGCGCAGCACCGCAAGCGCAGGCATCAACAAGTAGCTGAGACTGATGACCCGGAGCGTCGTCGCCAGTTCGGGGTCACCGAGCAAGCGCGCGATGACAGGCGCAAGCGCGAACATCGCGACCACGAGGCCGACAGCGAGGCCGAGGAGCGCATAAAAACTGCCCCAGAGGACTTCTAACTTCTGTCTTGGACCTTGTGCCCCGACCCCGATTTTGGCAATCACGACCGGCATCGCGTAAATCCCGAGCGAGGCGACGATCGCCGCAAACGGATATACCGTCTGGTAAGCGTATAACCCAAAATCACCGGCAATGTTCTGATACGGGACCCGATAGGCAAAACTAATAAATTTTGAAATGTATCCTGCGAGCGCAAATAAAACGACACCTGTCGCAAACTTACTTGGCGTCCGCATGGACCACCAACCGCTTCACGAGTTCCTCAAGGACCGTGTCGGCATCATTCAACAGCTCGACAACTGGCATACGTCCGCTGAGTGACAGTTTGAGCGCCCCGTTGTCTTGCCCGACTCCGAGTTTTCGTCCGAGCGGCATCGTCCATTCCATGAACGACGGTACATCGAGTGCCGTCGTCGATTCCATCGATAGCACGATATCGATCCGCTCTGGTGACTGTTTGATCCGTGTCACTTTCGCCAGCTCCCCGTAAATGCGCAGACGCGTCAGTTGGATGAGCAACGCGACCGGTTCCGGGAATTCTCCGAACCGTTCGATCAGCTCGTCTTGAAGCGCGAACAATGCTTCTGGTGTATCGACATATTTGAAACGCTTATACATCTCGATCTTCAGTTCACTGTCCGACAAGTAATCGTCCGGAATGTAGGCATCCGCTTGGAACGTGACTTCCGGTTTGAAGACGACTTGTTTCGCTTGACCGCGCATGCGGTCTTTCCGCTCTTCGATTGCTTCTGACAGCATCTGTGAATACAGATCGAACCCGACCGAGTCGATGAACCCGGATTGTTGGGCACCGAGCAGGTTGCCGGCCCCGCGAATCGATAAGTCACGCATCGCGATCTTAAACCCGCTGCCGAGCTCGGTGAACTCTTTGATCGCTTGGAGGCGGCTCTCCGCAACTTCGGTCAATCGCTTGTCTTTCCGATACGTGAAGTACGCATACGCGATCCGGTTCGATCGGCCGACACGTCCTCGAAGCTGATACAGCTGCGACAGCCCCATCTTATCGGCGTCGTGCACGATGAGCGTGTTCACGTTCGGGATGTCGATGCCGGTCTCGATAATCGTCGTCGAGACGAGGACGTCGGCTTCTCCTTCAAGAAAACTGATGAGCTGACTTTCAAGCTCGGTCTCGGTCATCCGGCCGTGTGCCGTCGCAATACGGGCATCCGGCAACAGCGCCCGAATCTCTTCGGCTTTCCGCTCGATCCCTTCGACTCGGTTATATAAGAAGAACGCTTGGCCGCCACGGGCGAGCTCGCGCTCGAGCGCTTCTCGCAACACGATGCCGTCGTATTCCATGACGTACGTCTGAACCGGATAACGGTTCTCCGGCGGTGTCTCGAGGACAGATAAATCACGGATTCCGATCATCGACATATGAAGCGTCCGCGGAATCGGTGTCGCCGTCAGCGTCAAGACGTCGATGTTCGTCTTCAGCTGTTTCAGGCGCTCTTTATGCTTGACCCCGAACCGCTGTTCTTCATCGATGATGACGAGGCCGAGATCGGCGAACGTCACGTCTTTCGACAGCACGCGGTGCGTCCCGACGACGACGTCGATCGTTCCCTCTTTCAGTCCTTTTTTCGTCGCCGCCAGCTCACTCTTCGAGCGGAAACGGCTCATGACCGAGACGTTGATCGGGAATTCACTGAACCGTTCGAGCATCGTCTCATAATGTTGCTGCGCGAGCACCGTTGTCGGCACGAGGAACGCGACTTGTTTGCCCGCGAGCACCGACTTGAACGCCGCCCGAATCGCGACTTCGGTCTTGCCATATCCGACGTCGCCGCAAAGCAGGCGATCCATCGGGCGTGACCGTTCCATATCCGCCTTGATCTCGGCAATCGATCGAACTTGGTCTTCCGTCTCGGCGTACGGGAAGGTCGATTCGAACTGGCTCATCTCGTCATCGTCCGCCGGGAAGGCGAAGCCGACCGATGCCTCTCGGGCCGCATAAAGTTTGATCAACTCGTCGGCAATGTCTTCGACCGACTTGGCGACTTTTGATTTGACCTTCTTCCATTCCGTCCCACCGAGTTTATAAATCTTCGGCTCTTTCCCTTCGGCCCCGACGTACTTTTGGACGAGGTCGATTTGATCGACCGGCACGTAAAGCGCGTCATCCCCGGCGTACACGAGATGGAGGTAATCTTGATGGATCCCACCGACTTCGATCGTTTTGATCCCTAAGTATTTCCCGATCCCGTGATGGATATGAACGACATGATCATTCGGCTTCAGCTCTTGATAACTCTTGATCCGTTCGGCGTTCGTCAAATTCTTCGTCTGCCGTTTCCGTTTCGTGACCCGCTTGAACAGTTCCGTTTCCGAGACGACGACGAGGCGGCTCGTCGATAACTCGAATCCGCCTTCGACCTGTCCGATCATGACGTGGACATGGCGTGGCAACAGCTCCCCGTCAACATTCGTGAACGTAGACGGGATCCCGTAGTCTTCAAGGAGCGCCACGACTTTGTCTGCCCGCATTTGATCCCCGGCGAGGAAAACGATCCGGTGATCACTTTGTTGCCACCGCTCGACTTCTTGCTTCAACAAGTGCATCTGTCCGTGGAAGGCAGGGAGCGGGCGGCAACTGAGATGGACCGTATTCGTCTCCGGGATCCCCGAACGCCGTGATGGCAGCAGCGAGAACGCGACTTGTTTCAAGCTTCGGAACACTTTGTGCATCGGCACGGCGAGCGTATAGTTGCTGACCGACTCCCCGCGTTCGATCAGTGACGAGAACCATTCGGCCTCTTCACGGTCTTGCACGTCCGCCGCGTCCTCGATGCGGGCCACTTCGTCCAACATGAGGACCGAATCAGCACCCACATAGTCAAGCAGCGTCGACGTATAAAGTAGCGGCGTGTACTTCCCGAGCTTCTCCGGTACATCACCGCGCCCGAACTGCTCGATGTCGCGGGCGATACCTGATTCAAGCGCTTGTCGAATCGTCTCGGTTTCAATCAGCTCGAGCGTCCGGTCGTATTGCCGTTCGAGCGCTTGCCCGGCTTTTTTCAACTGTTCGACCGATGCGACGAACTCGGTCGCCGGCGTGATGACCGCTTCCGAAACGACACCTAACGACCGTTGCGTCTCCGCATCGAACGTGAAGACGGAATCGACTTCCGTGTCGAACAAATCAATTCGATACGGTCTCGCTTCCGTGAGCGGATAGACGTCAAGAATGCTGCCGCGGACCGAAAACTCACCCGGTGCCGTCACCGTGGCCGTCCGCTCGTAACCAAGTTCAATCAGTGTTGAGGCAAACGGCTTTAAATCAAGTTCTTGCCCTGGTTTGATCGTCCGATGACTCGACAGCCAATCGGTCGGACTCGGTACGAAACGACGCAAGCCACCGAGCGGGACGACAAGGACGCCTCCCTCTTCGGTCAGGAGACGTGTTCTGGCTTCGATTCGCGCGGCGAGGAGCTCGGGACTGGATGTGAGCGACAGTTCACCGGCGAGCGTCTCGTCAATCGGATAGAGCAACGTCTTGCTCGGTCCGACAAGCGGCTCAAGCTGGTCGAACATCTTTTGGGCTTGGTACATGTTATGGGTGACGACAACGAGACGGCGTGTCGACTGTTTCGCCAAACCGGCCAAAACGAGCGCTTTGGCACTTGTCGTCAATCCCGTGACGAGTTGACGGTCGACTTTAGGCAACCGGTCTCGAATCACGTTCGTCTCCGGCAGTGTCACCATAAATCTCTCTAAAGCGTTCATTTGTTTTCCTCCACCTTATACGACAAAAAAGGGTGCTGTGACCCTTTAGTTATATCGATTCATGAGCGCGACCCAGTCCGTGTCCACAAAATCTGTTGCGGCAGCCACGGCTTGGTCGAGCGTATCGTTCAATTCGGACATATCTTCTTTTCGATAACTCATCAGTACCCAATCAACAACTTTGATCGGGTGCGGCGGACGTCCAACGCCAAGCTTAAGCCGTTTAAAATCCATCGTCCCGAGGTGCTGAATCAATGACTTGATGCCATTATGTCCACCGGCACTCCCTTTCGGACGCAGGCGGAGTTTGCCTGGGACCATGTCTAAATCATCATAGATGACGAGTAAATCGTCGATATCGATTTTATAGTAATCGAGAATCGGACGGACCGCTTCACCTGATAGATTCATGTACGTGAGCGGTTTGACGAGGACGACCCGCTCTCCATTGATTCTTCCCGTTCCAATGACTGCTTTAAACTTGGCTTCGTCAAGCGTGATCCCGTGCTTGTCCGCTAACCGATCAATTGCTAAAAACCCGATATTATGACGGGTCATTCCATATTTCTTACCCGGATTCCCGAGACCGACGATACATTTCATCATGTTCCTCCTGAACAAAAAAGCCCAAAGGCGAACGCCTTCGGGCCTCGTTTTTTTAATCGAACAGCGTGCTCACCGATTTGTGCTCGTGGACACGCATGATCGCTTCCCCAAGCAAACGGGCAACCGACATCTGCTTGATTTTGCTCGAGTACTCGCGACCAGTCAAATCGATCGTGTTAAGGACGACGAGTTCTTTGATTGACGAGTTGTCGATTCGCTCCATTGCCGGGCCAGACAGAACCGGGTGGGTACATGAAGCGTATACTTCTTTTGCTCCCGCTTGGACAATTGCGTCTGCTGCGAGTGTGATCGTACCGGCCGTGTCGATGATATCATCGATCAAGATGGCTGTTTTGCCTTCAACGCTGCCAACGATGTTCATGACTTCGGCCACGTTCGCTTCCGGGCGTCGTTTGTCGATGATGGCGATTGGTGCTTTCAAACGTTCTGCGAGCTTCCGCGCGCGCGTGACACCGCCGTGATCTGGTGAGACGACGACGATATCTTTTGCTTTGAACTCATCTGTCTCGAAATACGTCGAGATGAGCGGGACACCTAACAATTGGTCTACTGGAATATTGAAGAAACCTTGGATTTGAGCGGCGTGCAAGTCCATTGTGATGACGCGTGTCGCTCCGGCTACCGTAAGCAGATCGGCAACGAGTTTCGCTGTGATCGGCTCACGCGACCGTGCTTTACGGTCTTGGCGTGCGTAACCATAGTATGGGATGACGACGTTGATCGTGCGAACCGAGGCCCGTTTCAGCGCATCGATCATCACGAGCAATTCCATGAGCGTTTCATTCACTGGTGAGCTCGTCGATTGGATGATGTACACATCGTCGCCTCGGACGCTCTCCTCGATATTGATGTAAAGTTCTCCGTCGCTAAACCGCTTCACTTGGCAGTCGCTGAGTGGGACACCGATTTCTTTGGCAATTTCTTCAGCTAACGGGCGGTTCGAGTTTAAGCTAAATAGGCGAATTTCACGTTCATATACAGTAGACATGTTTAGGATTCTCCTCCATCGTTTTCCATAGTAATAGGCAGCAACTTAGCGTTTCGTGTAACCTTCTTTGTTCGTTTGACGCTCGCGCGCAATCGCGAGAGCTTCTTCAGGGACATCGTTTGTAATCGTTGAACCGGCAGCGACGATCGCACCTTTCCCGACTGTTACCGGGGCAATCAAGTTGACGTTACATCCGACAAACGCGTCTGCTTCAACGACCGTCTCAAACTTATTCTTACCATCATAGTTGACCGTGATCGATCCACATCCGAGATTGACACGTTCACCGATCGAGGCATCTCCGATATAGCTGAGATGCGATGCTTTCGCACCGTCCCCGAACGTTGATTTTTTGATTTCCACGAAATTGCCGACGCGCGTATTGGCGCCAAGGACTGCTTGTTGACGAAGGTGGGCGAACGGCCCAACTTGCGCATGACTTCCGACACGGCTATCACTGAGTACCGATTGACGAACGGTCGCACCGTCTTCAATCACACTGTTGCGGATGTCCGAGTTCGGTCCGATCACGCACTCCGAACCGATGACCGTCTTGCCAAGAATGACTGTCCCTGGGTAGATGATCGTATCTGATCCGATGACGGCGTCCGGCGAAATGTATGTCGAGGCCGGGTCCATGAAGGTCACACCTTCACGCATAAGGCGTTCGTTCGTCCGCTTGCGCATGAGTGTTTCAGCCTGCGCGAGAGCGACGCGATCGTTGACACCGATCGTCTCACCGAACGTCGGCGCGGTATGGGCCGCGACAACTTCGCCTGCTTCTTTCGCAATCGCGATGACGTCTGGCAAGTAATACTCACCTTGAACGTTATCGTTACCGACTTGTTTGAGGGCATCAAACAATAATTCGTTGTCAAACACGTAAGTTCCCGTATTGATTTCAAGAATCGCTTGCTCTGCAGCAGAGGCGTCTTTATGTTCGACGACTTTCGTCACGTTACCGTCTTCTCCACGGATGACACGACCATAACCGGTCGCATCGTCAGCGATCGCCGTCAGTACCGTTACTTTCGCTTGCTGCGCCTCATGATGGGCAAGGAGCGCCTCCAACGTTTCCGCTGTGAGAAGTGGTGTGTCACCACAGACGACAAGCGTCGCACCTGATTTACCAGCGAGCTCAGCTTCTGCCATTTGAACCGCATGGCCCGTTCCAAGTTGCTGTTCTTGGACCGCGTACTCGACGCGCGAGCCTAGCGTCTCTTGTACCGCTTCAGCCCCGTGACCGACGATGACGATTTGACGACTGACCCCGATTTTGTCGAGTTGGTCGACGACATGTTCGACCATCGGTTTTCCAAGGACCGGATGAAGCACTTTATAGAGCTTAGACTTCATACGCGTCCCTTTACCTGCTGCCAAAATGACTGCAAAACGATCCATTCTTGATTCGCCCCTATCTTAATCGACTGTTTTTATTCAATCGTTCGGTTTTTTCTATATTTAAATCCTGAATACACCGTTTCTACTATATCGAAACCGTGACGCGGTTTCAACCGTTGTAACCATTCGTAACCAATCAAACGCAAAAAGGCAGCGGAAGGGTCCCCATCCGCTGTCGAGTCATTATTCGTTTATACCGTTGTATGATTCCTGTGCTTCGTAAGTGGAAACATCGACCGTGCCGTAGGCTTCGAGCACAGCCGCCTCGACTTTTTGGCGCATATCTCCATTGATCGGGTGAGCGATGTCTCGGAAGATGCCTTCCGGCGTTCGTTTACTCGGCATCGCGACGAAGAGCCCGGTGCTTCCTTCGATGATTCGAAGGTCATGCACGACAAACTCTTGGTCGAGCGTGATTGAAGCGAGCGCCTTCATCCTACCTTCCGTCGTCACTTTGCGAATTTTTACGTCTGTGATCTGCATGTTTCGCATCCCCTTTTCTTCGTTGTCTATGCCATGGTGTACTTTCACTAAAAGGTTAAAGTGATTCAAGCGAACCGATTGACTCCGTATGACTGATATACCCTCTCATCATAAAACGAAATCAAATTTTTGCCAATCACTTTAAGAACTGTTCGACGTTACCGCGTGAAATTGTGACGAGTCCTTCATCTGCATCAACGTTCGTCAACTTCATCAAGCTGACATACTCACTCACCATTTTCTTCTCGGCACCTTCGGCTTCCATCAAGACACCGACACCCGCGAGGTTTGCCTCGAACTCATTCAACAGGCTCATCATCCCACGGATCGTCCCTCCTGCTTTCATAAAGTCATCGATGAGCAAGACGTTTGCGCCTCGTGGCAAGCTTCGACGGGCGAGTGCCATCGTACGGATCGCTTTTGACGAGCCGGAAACGTAATTGATACTGACGGTCGACCCTTCCGTGACACGGCTGTCGGACCGGACGATGACGAACGGAACACCTAATTGCTCAGCGACCGCGTAGGCGAGCGGGATCCCTTTTGTCGCAATCGTCATGACGACGTCGACTTTACGGTCCGCAAACACCGAGGCGAAGATTTGTCCCATCGGTTTCACTTGACGTGGATTACCAAGCACGTCGGTTAAGTATAAATAGCCTCCCGGAAGCAGACGCTCCGGTTTAGACAGTTGATCGCACAAGCCATCGATCATCGATAGCGACTTGTCTTTGCTCCACCCTGGAATGAACATGACTCCCCCGGCCGCACCTGGGACGGTAATCAATTTTCCGGTACCGTCGTGGGCGAGCATTTCACTGACGATGACTAAATCTTCACTGATCGATGATTTAGCAGACTGATAGCGGCTCGAAAACATCGATAACGAGACGAGCTGATGTGGATGGTCAAGCATATAACGGGTCATATCGACGAGACGACCACTTCTACGAATTTTCATACGGATTCCCCTTCACTTTGTCAATAATAGACGAATGTTCTAAACAGAATATATCACTTTCATTCGTCTTTGTTCAATGTTTTTTGCCGAGAATCCGAACGACGAACACTTCCGGACAAAATCCTTTCAGTCCGTTATAGACGCGGTGCGCTTTTTGCTCGTGCTCGATGAGCGCGAATACGGTCGGGCCGCTGCCGCTCATCAACACGCCATCAGCACCACAATGCAGCATCGTCTCTTTGATTTGACGGACTTCGGGATGCAGTTCGAGCGTGACACCTTCAAGCGCGTTGCCAAGATTCGCACAAATTCCGTCAAAGTCCCGTTCACGAATCGCTTTAACCATCGCCGCAGTGTCTGGATGGACGATTTTCTCCATCTGAACGGCTCGATACACGTCAGCCGTCGATACACCGAGCTTCGGCTTCGCCAACACGACATAGCACGGCGGCGGTGACGGAATCGTCTCTAATATCTCACCGCGGCCCCGGGCGATCGCGGTTCCACCCATCACACAAAACGAGACGTCTGAACCGACCGCGGCTCCGAGCTCTGCTAACTCCTCGAGCGTTAAACCGAGCTCGAACAGTTCGTTCATTCCCCGAAGCGTCGCCGCCGCATCACTCGATCCTCCGGCGAGCCCTGCTGCGACCGGGATTTGTTTATCGAGGACGATTTCGACTCCTTCTGTGATGTCGAACCGCTTCCGCAACAAATCGGCCGCACGGTAAGCTAAGTTCCGATGATCGCTCGGGACATAGGCGTGCTCAGACTGGATTCGAATCTCATCCGTATCGAGTACGGTCAATTCGAGCCGGTCGGACAAGTCCACTGTCGTCATCACCATTTCTACTTCATGATAGCCGTCCGTCCGCTTCCCGAGGACGTCTAGTGTCAAATTGATTTTTGCCGGCGCTTTCACACTGATCGTACGCATATCGTTCACCCTTCCCAATGTATCTCCTGTTCGCCATTGTACCGTAAACGGACGCACAAAAAAAGAAGCAGCTGCCAATGCATCCGCCCCTCATTTATCGATCAATTACTGAATTCAATTTTAACTGTATCCGTTAGGACATCAGCGTAGCTATAAGAGACACGTTCCACGTTGTGATGCTCTTCATCCAACTTGACAACGAACACCGCGGGATACGTCTCAACGAGCGTTCCAAACCGAGTAACGACTTTCTTACGACCGCCGTTTGCTTTCAACGTCAATCGTTCTCCAACATGTGATTCGAGTTTTTGTCTGATTTCTTGCAACGTCTTTGGCATACGCTTCACCTCACTGTTACAAGTATAGCATATTCTAAAACGGAAATAAAGAGTAAATATTATAGCGACTCGCTATCCAGTCGTCAACTATTTTTAAGTGGTAAAATTGTGTCTGCTAAGCGTGCAAACTCTTGAAGCGAAAGCGTTTCGCCTCGCCGTTTCGGGTCGATTCCCGCTTCATTCAAGAGACGTTCAAGGTCTACTTTTTTATCTTTGCCGAGATGATTCGTCAAGTTGTTCAAAATCGTTTTTCGACGTTGCGCGAAACTAGCGCGGGCGATTTCAAAGAAAAAGGCTTCGTCTTCGACATCGACAGCCGGGCGCGGACGCATCTTGAGCGTGATCACGGCCGAGTCGACGTTTGGAGCCGGCATGAACACGCTTTTCGGTACGATAAAGCTTACACTCGCTTCCGCATAATACTGGATCGCGATTGATAACGAACCGTACGCTTTCGTGCCAGGTTTCGCCCCGATGCGCTCAGCCACTTCTTTTTGAATCATCATGACGAGCGAACGGAATTTGATCCGGCTCTCGAGCAAACGCATGATAATCGGCGTCGTCACATAATATGGCAAGTTGGCGACGACCGCGATATCGTCAATCCCTTCACTCAAGAACTCACGTTCCACGATGCTGCGAATGTCGAGCTCGAGCGCGTCCCCATGAATGACGTGAACGTTCGGGTAAGGCGCCATCGTGTCTTCAAGGATCGGTAGAAGGCGTTGATCGATTTCAAGCGCGACCACTTTTTGCGCCCGCTTGGCCGATTGTTCCGTCAACGAGCCGATTCCCGGACCGATCTCGAGCACACCGCTCGCTTCACCTAGTTCTGCGGCGTCGACGATTTTATTTAATATATTCAAGTCGATTAAAAAGTTTTGTCCGAGCGACTTTTTGAATGAGAAGCCGTGACGTTGTAAAATCGCTTTCGTGCGATGAATCGTTGCAATATCTTTCAATGATTTTCCTCCTCTAACTGAGCGAGTGCCCGCTCCCATTCCTCGATGGTCACGCGCAACGCTTCGACTCGTTTCACAAATTGTTTGGCGTTCGGTTCCCCGATGCGGAGCAAGACGCCAAGACGCTTGCGACGAGTTGCGGCATCCGCTCCACCGATCAAATCGGCCTCGAGCACCATTTGTCGCGTGACGAGTGGCTCGTCCGTCTCAACTCGTGTTTCATAAACCGCCTCGAGCACACGACGGATTGTCGCAGGTGTCGCGTGTTCGACGCCGATTTTTCCTCGTTTGTCTTTCGCCTCGGCCCGAGGGAGGTAGGCGTGTTTACAGCCCTTCACTTGCTCTTCGACGATGGCCCGGATCCGGTCGCCCGGATAGTCCGGATCGGTCAAGATGATGACACCGCGTGTCTCCTGGGCACGTTTGATCCGTTCGATCGTCTGTTTTGACACGGCCGACCCGTTCGTTTCAATCGTGTCGACGTCGTACACTTCTTGAAGCCGGGTTGTATCATCGCGTCCTTCGACGACGATCACTTCTTGTATTTTCTCACGCATTGTCAGTTCCTTCTTTCTCTTCTTGCTTCGGGATCACCCAAATCGTCAGTGGCTTACGACCAAACGTGACCGCTTCCTCTTTCGTATCCATCATGATATCGATAATATTGCCTTTAATCGCGCTGCCTGTATCGAGAGCGATCGCCATGCCAAACCCTTCGATATAGACGCGGGTTCCGAGCGGGATGACGGCCGGGTCGACCGCAATGATCCGCATTCCTTCATAAAGGATCGTATCCGTCACGTCATAGCCGCTGCGCGTCAGTACTCTGCCGTCATACGTCACGGTGTCTTCTGCATTGTTCGTATAGGCGGTGGCCTCGACGAGGAGTTGTTTGGCTGATGTGAAGTCGAGGACATCGTCGGCCCGAGGCGTTTCCTCGATTTTGATTTCCGCTTCCTCGCGGAATGGACTTGTCGAGTCAACGGTCTCAGTCGGCGCTTCGGCTGCTTCAAACTCGGCTTCGCGCTCGGTTGCGACTTTCGTACCGACCTTAATGATTTGCGGTCGCACTGTCTGCACCATTTCGACGTCTGTCTCGGTCCGATTTGTAATTGTACCATTTTCAACTGTCAGTGCATACCGCGTCCGCTCTAGACCAGGGACGCCGACTTGTGACACTTCGGTCGTCCCGGCTGCAAGTGTCGCATCCTCTTCTTCAATGATCTCGAACGGGATTAAGCGGTTCTCATATTGAACGACGTCTCGGCTCATGTTGACGGTGATCGTCATCCCATCACGCACTTCGGCCGTGAGCGCCGGAACGACCGTATCTTTATCTGAAATCTCAATTCGGGCTTCTCGTAACGCCTCTTCCACGGTCGATGCCATCGTATAAACTTTTGTCGCATCATCTCCTATGATCAAATCAAGCGCCACGACCGGCTGATAGCGAATCGTCATGCCTGACGTGATCGGTGTTCTGACCGACGGATAGACATCATCACCTTCTCGCACGCTCACACCGTATCGGAGCAGGACATCACCAACGGTCCGCTCACGGGTATCGATCGTCTCCATTTGACCGTAACCGATCTGGAGCGACACCGTTTGGGCCCGTTCGATATGAATGACACGCTCCGGCGGGATGTCCGCACTGAGCGCCGGCGTCACATAGTCAGCCTCATCGATCGTGATCCCGGCCTCGGCGAGCACTTCGATGACCGAATCAGCCTGTGTATCGTGCTCAATCTTGACACCGTTATCGATAATCGTAATCTTCTCCGGCTGCATCATCATGTAGGCGAAGACGGCAACGACAATGACGCCTACACTCAACACAAAACGTCTAATCATCATGGAAGTCGGAACAGCCGTTTCGCATTGGCGGTCGTAGCCTCGGCGAGTGCTTCGTAAGGCATGCCGCGGAGCGCTGCAATCTCTTCAGCGACGTAAGTGACGTATGCCGGCTCATTTCGTTTACCGCGGAACGGTGTCGGCGTCAAATAGGGACAATCCGTCTCGACAAGAAGACGGTCGAGCGGTACTTGCTGCGCCACTTGCTTCGGCACTTTGGCGTTTTTGAACGTCACCGGTCCGCCGAGCGAGATATAAAAATTCAGCTTTAAACAGCGTTCGAGCAATTCGACAGACATGCTGTAACTATGAAACACGCCGCCGACAACTTCCGCGTGCTCTTCTTCTAGCAGATCGAGCACGTCCGCCGTCGCTTCGCGGTTGTGGATGACGATCGGCATGTTCGTCCGCTTCGCGATTGCGATTTGCTGACGGAACACACGCTGCTGTACATCTTTCGGTGACTTGTCCCAATGATAATCAAGGCCGATTTCCCCGAGTGCCATCACTTTAGGATGTGCCATAAGCGCTTCAATTCGGGCGAGTTCAGCTTCGGTGCAGTCAATCGCGTCGACCGGATGCCAGCCAACGATGGCGTAGACGTCCTCATACGCCTCAGCCAACTCAATGGCACGGTCAATCGTAGGTGTATCGAATCCGACGACGAGCATCGGCGAGACGCCGGCAGTGCGAGCACGCTCGATTGTCGCCTCGACATCTTCATTGAACTGCTCAGCGTTAATATGGGTGTGCGTATCAATCAACATGATGCATCCTCCTTATTTAGACAAAGAGAGGGAGACCGAAGTCTCCCTCAAAATTATTTGACGATGGCCCCGTTCGGCATATTCTCTGAGACGGTGGCGAGTTCTAGCTTACCATCTTTATCGGCTGCTAAAATCATTCCTTGAGACAGTTCACCGCGGAGTTTGACCGGTTTCAAGTTGGCGACGACGATCACTTTTTTACCGACTAAGTCTTCCGGCGCATACCATTCGGCGATGCCCGAGACGATTTGTCGCGTTTCGCCGCCAAGGTCGACTTGAAGCTTCAGTAGTTTTTTCGCTTTCTTGATCTTATCTGCTTCGACGATTTGCCCGACCCGAAACTCAACTTGGTCGAACACATCGATCGTGATTTCTGGACGGACGTCCTCATCTTCAGTTTCAGTCGGCGTTGCTTCCGCTTCGATGCGCGCTTGCGAAGCTTGACGCATCATCTCTTGAATCGCATCGACTTCTTCTTTCACGTCTCGACGTGGGAAAATCGGCGTTCCGTCCGTCACGACCGCTCCATCAAAGGCAGCGAACGTATCGAGCGCTTCCCATGACATGTCTTCGTCAACGAGTCCGAGCTGACGGAACATTTCTTTCGGCGCCCGTGTCATGAACGGTTGAATCATGATCGCGACATGGCGGAGTACGCCGGCGAGGTGCGTCATCACAGATGCAAGCTCATCACGCTTCGACTCATCTTTTACGAGCACCCATGGTTGTGTCTCATCGATATATTTATTGGCTCGGCTGACGAGTTGCCAAATGCTTGCGAGGGCGACCGAGAATTCCATATGCTCCATCGCTTCTTCTGTCTTGTTCGTCGTTTCGTTTACCATACGGAGAAGTTCCGCATCGAACGCCGTCACATTCCCCGCATAAGCCGGTACGTTGCCATCGAAATACTTCTTGATCATGGCAACGGTCCGGTTGAGAAGATTCCCGAGGTCGTTCGCGAGATCAAAGTTCAAGCGATCGACGAACGCTTCCGGTGTGAACGTGCCGTCTGCACCGAATGGGACTTCACGGAGCAAGTAGTAGCGAAGCGAATCAAGACCGTAGCGGTCGATGAGTGGAATCGGATCGACGACGTTCCCTTTTGACTTCGACATCTTACCGTCTTTCATGAGCAACCAGCCGTGCGCGAACACTTGTTTCGGTAGCGGTAGGTCAAGCGCCATGAGCAGCGCCGGCCAAATGATCGTATGGAAACGAACGATTTCTTTCCCGACCAAGTGTACGTCCGCCGGCCAGTAACGATTGAACAATTCATCGTTGTCTGTCCCGTAGCCGAGCGCGGAGATATAGTTCGTGAGCGCGTCGACCCAGACATATACGACGTGTTTCGGATTCGACGGGACTTGTACACCCCAGTCGAACGTCGTCCGCGAGACTGCCAAATCCTGCAGCCCCGGCTTCAAGAAGTTGTTGACCATTTCAGTTTTACGCGATTCCGGTAAAATGAAATCCGGATGTGACTCGAAGTACTCGATCAACCGGTCCGCATACTTGCTGAGGCGGAAGAAATAGCACTCTTCGCGCACGAGTTCCACCGGATGACCGCTGTCAGGACTTTTTCCATCAACGAGTTGTGATTCTGTATAGTACGTCTCGTCCGGGATTGAGTACCACCCTTCGTACTCACCGAGGTAAATATCATCATTTTTAAGCAGCGTCTCAAATACGTGCTCGACGACCGCTTTATGACGGGCGTCAGTTGTCCGGATGTAATCGTCATATGAGATCTCAAGCTTGTCCCAAAGCACACGGATGTCTTTGACGACTTCATCGACAAACGCTTGTGGCGTCACGCCAGCTTCTTGGGCCTTTTCTTGAATCTTCTGTCCATGCTCGTCGGTCCCAGTCAAGTAACGGACGTCAAATCCTTTTAAACGCTTATAGCGAGCAATCGCATCGCCGGCCACCGTCGTATAGGCATGACCAATGTGTAGTTTCGCACTCGGATAGTAAATCGGAGTCGTGATATAAAAAGTTGGCTTCGCCATAGTATGTTCTCCATCCTTTCGACATTTGCAATTTCCATTATACACGGTTCGACAAAAGAATTTCCAAACCAATTGTTTGGAATTAATTTGATGCTAGTTCATAAAATATGTTCCAAAAAAACCCTTTCTTTGTTTCAGGTGCAAACTTTCGGGGAATTTTATGGATATATGATTCCCTTATCGTCATTTTTCGAAAAATGCGCATTTCCAATAGTAAGCAGTTGACTGCAATTGGAAAGTTTAGTATGCTTTTTGCTGAAGCCACATTGTCGAATTTTGACGATTCATGTCACCATGAGATTTCGACATCATTGGAGGAGGAAACACAAAATGAAATCTACAGGTATCGTACGGAAAGTTGACGAGCTCGGCCGCGTCGTTATTCCAATTGAATTGCGCCGGACACTCGGTATCGCTGAAAAAGACGCACTCGAAATTTACGTCGACAACGAACAAATCATCTTAAAAAAATACAAACCGAACATGACATGCCAAGTGACAGGCGAAGTATCTGACGACAACTTCAAGTTGGCTGACGGAAAACTCATCCTTTCACCTGAAGGCGCACAGCGCGTTCTCGTCGAGTTGAAAAACATGCTCGAGAACTACTACAGCGAAGAGTAAGCAAGGGAATCCTTGCTTACTCTTTTTTGTCGACTTGATGATACGCATCGTAGACTTCGCTTCGTGCCAAGCCACGCTCTTTCGCGACTTGCTTAATGGCCGCGTTCGGTTTGAGTCCGTCTTCGATGTACCGGTCGACATGCTCTAAAGGCGACAGCGCTTCCCACCAGTCGCTCGTCGGTGCCGACTCTGTAGAGCCGCTCACCATGACGACGAATTCGCCACGCACCTCGCCCTCGCACCATGCAAGCGCCTCTTCAACCGTGCCTCTTAAAAACTCTTCGAACGTTTTCGTCAACTCTCGACCGAGCACGATTTCGCGATTACCGAGTACGTCCTTCACCCCGGTCAACATCTCTTTCAACCGATGCGGTGCCTCATAAAAGATGAGTGTACCCGGTTCATATTGAAGGGAAGCCAACACTTCGGTCCGCTCTTTCTTTTTACGAGGTAAAAACCCGTAGTATAAGAACCGTTCTGTCGCGAGGCCAGATGCGACGAGTGCCGTGAGTGCCGCGTTCGCACCCGGCAAGACGACGACTGGCAGCTTCGCCTCGATCGCGAGTCGGACGAGGTCACTCCCCGGATCTGAAATACCAGGCATGCCCGCATCCGATACGACGGCGACGGATTTACCGTTTTGAATGTCTTCAATTAAACGTGGTCCGCTAACTTGCTTATTGTGCTCATGATAGCTGACCAATTTCGTCTCGATCTCGAAATGACGACATAGTTTCATCGTTTGCCGTGTGTCTTCGGCCGCAATCAAGTCGACTTCACGCATGATGCGGACGGCCCGGTACGTCATGTCCTCTAAGTTGCCGATCGGTGTCGGTACGACATAAAGCGTCGGCCCCTCAGTTTGATAACTTTTCTGTGAATTCATTGGTCGTCCCCTCCATCAGCTGCTGTTTTTGAGCGCGGGTCAATTGTTTGATCGACCATTCATACCGCATCGCTTCCTGTTTCGTCTCGAACGACTTGACGTATCGAAGACTGACCGGGAGACGCGCCCTCGTATATTTCGCACCTTTACCGGCGTTGTGCACAGTGACCCGTTTTTCGATATCGGTCGTGTAACCGGTGTAGTAGGTTTGGTCACTGCATTCGAGAATATACGCATAATAGTTACGCATCGAGGATGTCTCGCATCGTTTTCGTATACGTATCATCTTCCTCATAAACGATAAACGGAGGTAAGATCGTGAGTCCTGGTTTTCCATCTTTAGACCCCTCTATAAGTAATGTGTTCGCATCTCGTCCTGCCTTCGGGTAGACGAGCTGCATCCGCTTCGGCTCAATGCGGTATGCCCGCATGAGCGTGACGATATCGAGCAGCCGTTCGGGCCGATGGACGAACGCGACTTTCCCGCCTGGCTTCACAAGCTGACTTGCCGAACGAATGCAATCTTCAAGCGTACAGAGTACTTCGTGACGAGCAATCGTATGGTGCTCATTTTGATTGCGAAGCGACGTCTCATTGGCCAGGAAGTAAGGTGGATTACACGTCACAACATCATAACGGGCATGGCCGAGACTGGAGGCGGCCGTTTTCACATCTCCTTCGATGATGTGAAGCCGCTCTTCGAGACCGTTCACCTCAATGCTGCGATTCGCCATGTCGACGAGCCGGGGTTGAATCTCGACGCCCGTCACCGTCCCTTTCGTCCGATAAGATAAAAAGAGCGGGATTGCGCCGGTGCCAGCGCATAAATCGACCAACTTTCCTTGTTGAATCGGTACCCAAACGAATTCGGCGAGTAGCACCGCATCCAATGAGAATGAAAAGACATCATCACTTTGGATGATTTTACCGGGGCGTCCAAGCAAATCGTCAAGGCGCTCCCCTTGTTTTACAGTCACGCTGTTTCCCTCCTATATAACAACAGAGGCGACGGACAGAGATTTCCTCCGTCTATCGCCCCCGATTAATGCTTATTTAACATCGACATACAGAAGAGGCAATCGCCATCTTTTCTGACTTGTCCGTAGTGCAAGTTGCAAATATGGAACCCTTCCTGATAGAGCGCCGCCAAGTTGTTCTGTCCTTTTCCGGACAAAGCGATTTGCGGATCGCCATCAGGGGTTTCGACTTCTGCAAGCTGCTCAACCTTTTCACGCAGGTGATGGTTCTCGAGATACATATGTTGGTTTTCTTCAAGCAAATAGGCGAGTTGTTCTTTGAGCACGCTTAAATGCTCCGTCAACACGTACATCTGTTGCTCGATGGCATCGACCCGCATCATAACTTCTTTTTTATCCATTCTCTCCACTGCTCAGCACCCCATCACTGTTTCAACGGTTTTCGTTTGACCGCACCGACTTCGACGAGTTCATCGATCGTATACGTCACAACACGAGTCCGGTCATTCAATTCGACTTGAATCAACTGATCCAAGATGTTGAGACCGACGACACGTCCGTCACCTTCTGGAATTTTGATTCGCTTCCCGACGTCTGGCAAGTCTCGTTTCAATTCTTCATACGTATCGTTCTCATATTTGAGACAACACATGAGACGACCGCATACACCGGAGATCTTGTTAGGGTTCAAGGAAAGGTTTTGATCCTTGGCCATCTTGATGGACACCGGTTCGAACTCGCCTAAGAACGAGGAACAACACAGCACTCGACCACAAGGACCGATTCCACTGAGTAGCTTCGCTTCATCCCGCACCCCGATTTGTCGGAGTTCGATCCGTGTCCGGAACACGCTCGCTAAGTCTTTAACAAGCTCGCGAAAATCAACGCGCCCCTCAGCCGTGAAATAAAAAATAACTTTATTACGATCAAATGTATACTCAACATCTACTAATTTCATCTCAAGTCGATGTTCGCGAATTTTTTCTTCACAGACGGCGTGAGCGTCAACAGCTGCCAATTGGTTGTCTTGAACGATTTCGGCATCTTTTTGATCGGCGACACGAAGGATCGTTTTCAACGGCAAGACGACTTCGTCTTCACCTAGTTGTTTACCAACTTGGACGATTTCACCGTATTCGATTCCTCGCACCGTCTCGACGATGACATGGTCTCCACGTTCAAGCGTTGCTTCGCCTGGTGAAAAGTAATAGATTTTTCCCGCTTCTTTAAAACGGACTCCAACTACTTCAAGCACGCTCTCCTATCCCTTCTGCAAATCGAACGTTAACCGTTCGAACGTTAATTGAGGATTGACGTTTGCCTCGAGCCGTCGAATCGCTTCATGAACGAATTCGATGGCATGGACGATTTTGTGTACCGGACGATCATTCACGAAAGCCGTATATAACGACTGCTCTTTCGTGAACAGTTCCGGGACATAATCGGTTCGAACTTTGAAGTGGAGAGCTTCCTCCAACCAACTTTCGAACAGTTCGAGGCCGACTCGGAGTTCATTGCGCCCTTTGAAGTGACCGAGCCACTTCTCTTGGGCGAACAAAAGCAACTCTTGCGGCCGTTTTGTCAATACTTCAACTAATTGTACCACTAGCCCGTACGCCTGTACAAACCAGTCGTTGTGAAGTGCCTCGCGCGCATCGTCCCATTTCGGATAAACGGTCAGGGCAAGACGTGCCAAATCGTTCGTGCATTGCATCTCTTCTGCCAGTTTTTCAGCAAGGCGGACCCGGTCAATGGGGCGAAATACTAAGTGTTGAGCCCGTGAACGAATCGTCGGGAGAAGCAGTTGAGGTTGCGTCGTCACCAAAATGGCGAGTTTGCCGACACCGGGTTCCTCAAAAAACTTTAATAAACTGTTCGCTGCTTGCGTCGTCATCTTATGCGCTTGGTGGATCACATAGACTTGACGATCGCCCTCGGCTCCCCGTAACGACAGGTCGCTCAATAGCTGCTGGATTTGTTCTTTTTTGATACTGGCCCCGTCCGGTTCAACTTCCATGTAGTCGACGATATTGCCAGAATCCATCCGTTTACAGTTTCGGCAAACGCCACAAGGTTCAGCCCCGCTAGGCATCTCACAAAAAAGTGCCTTGGCAAATAATTGGGCCGTTTCAATCAGATAAGGTTCATAGTCACCCGAAAAAATGTAGGCGTGCCCGATTTTTTGAGCGGCAATCGAATTCTCAATCACTTTTGCTACGACTTTCTGTGATTCAGTCAACTCTTGGAATCGCATATGTGTGACCATTCCCATTAAAACTGATGAAATCCTTCAATCGGCAAGACGAAAATAGTCGCTCCGCCAACTTGGACTTCAACAGGATACGGAATGTATGAATCGGCATGTCCACCCATAGGCGAGATTGGCGTAATCATTTGATCGCGGCTTGAGCAGTTCGATTTGATCAAACCTAGCAAATCGTCAAGGCGTTCTTTCGGTACACCAATCATGAACGTCGTATTACCTTCCTTCAAAAAGCCTCCGGTCGTAGCCAATTTCGTCGCTCGAAAATCCTCTTCAATTAAAGCGTCTGACAAACGCGCGCTGTCTTTATCGTGTACGATTGCGATTACCATTTTCATAATTCGTTCACTCCTCTTTCGTGTAGTCGTTCTATCGTGATATCGAACACTTCATCTTGGATGAGTTCAATCGTCTGGCTTGCGTCGATTCGGACCATTCGGCCAGGATTTTGTTGAAGTAACGTCAAGAAACCTTCATAGACGCGTTGATGAAACGCCTCGTTCCGACTCTCGATTCGATCTAACTGCCCGCGTTCTTTCATGCGATGACTCGACTGCTCTGGACTTAAGTCGAATAAGAAAGTCAAATCGGGTGTGACTCCAGCTGTCGCCCACTTATTGAGCGACACAACTTGCTCTAAGTCATACTGAAGACCATACCCTTGGTACGCGATGGATGCATCGACAAACCGGTCACAAACAACGATGGCACCCCGGTCGATGGCCGGACGAATCACCTGATCCACGTTTTGTGCACGAGACGCTGCATACAGCATCATTTCGGTGCGTGGTGTCATTTCGTCATGCTCTGGAGACAATAACACTTCCCGGATGCTATTCCCGACTTTTGTTCCTCCTGGCTCTCGTGTCATAACAACCTCATACCCTTTTTTAGTCAAGGCGTTAGCCAGCAATTGCAACTGCGTCGTCTTTCCAGACCCGTCTGGACCTTCGACAGTGATGAACATACCTTTCACGTTTAAAACTCCTCTACGATAACATCAATTTGTTTTATCATAACATGTCTGTTCGCCTGGAGGTTCCGTCCCAACGAAATCCACTCTTTTAACACACGAATTTTCTCATCCGTCACGGTCTCACCTTTTAAAATCCAAGGGATCCCTGGCGGATAAGGGATAATCGCCTCAGCTGCAACGCGTCCGATCGCCTCATCGAACGGAAGGCGCACGACGTGTGTATCTTCTTTTATAAGATGAAGGCGCGAAACAGGCTCCGTCATCGGAAACGGATAAATTGTTTCATCCTCGTCAATGAGCGGGACATGCTGAGAAGCATTTTTAATCAGCTTCACCCAATGATGGATCTCTTGCGTTTTTAATTCCCGGAACGGCAGACAGAATAACACATGGTCCTCGGCCGCAAGCTCAATATCAATTCCAATCGAAGATAGATGTCTACTAAAAATCAAACCATTCTTCGGATAAGTCAGTACCGTCATTTTTGTGAAATCGTCGCCCACTTTTATCGTGAAACCGGCACGTCTCATTTCCATAATAAAAGCTAAATGACTCGTTTGAATCAGTGACCAATCTCGGTCACTCAAATTTTCGAGATAAGCTCGAGCGTGATCAAGAGATGCCATAATCAAGTAAGACGGGCTAGACGTTTGGAAGGAAGAAAGCGCATGAAACAAACGCGATTCATTAATATCTTCCTTATAGTGAATCCAGGCCCCCATCGTGAATGCTGGGAGTGTCTTATGGGCGGACTGGACGACAGCGCTCGCACCTTCAAAAATCGCTGAGCGGTTTGGAAGATTCGGATGAATCAAGTGTGCCCCATGCGCCTCGTCTACAAGTAAGGGAATCGTTAACGTCTGCAGAAAACGACTGATTGCCCGTACATCTGCCATATCCCCATAGTAAGTCGGGGACGTAAGCAGTAACGCTTTTCCTCCGGGATATTGCGTAACTGCCGCTTCGACAGTACGAAGGGAAACGACCGTCGGCAGACCGCTGCCCCGTTCTAGTTCAGGAGTTAATAAAATCGGCTCTAAGCCCAACCATTCAATTGCGTTCCAAACTGATTTATGTGAGTTTCGCTGGACGTATACCCGCTCACCTCGTTTGACTGTCGCAGCTAACATGCTCCAGTTGCCAACGGTCGATCCGTTGACTAACCACTTACTCTTACTTTGATACAGGGTCCCAAGAGCCTCTTCACCTTGCTGGATAATCCCTTCAGCATGATGAAGGTCATCCAGATGTGCAAGTTCGGTTAAATCATACGGCATGATTTTATTAAATGCTGTCGGGAGGCTATCATCTGTCACGGTCCCGTTATGATGACCTGGCACATGAAACGACACACGTCCTTCCCGAACGTGCTGTTCAAGCATTTCCATAAACGTGAATGGATTATTTTTAGGCTTTCGAGTCATGTGAAAATCCTCCTTATCCGACACCGTACGCATAAATTATACAAAAAGAGACGACCAAGCATGTGCTTGGTCGTCCTTCATATGGCCTGGCAACGTCCTATCCTCACAGGGGGAGACCCCCAACTACTTTCGGCGCTGAAGCGCTTAACTTCCGTGTTCGGCATGGGAACGGGTGTGGCCGCTTCGCTATCGCCACCAGACAAGGGAATTGTTCCCTGAA
>NZ_SJUZ01000011.1:0-53650 GCF_004337245.1 Exiguobacterium sp. SH1S1 | reverse complement strand
TTCAGGGAACAATCCCTTGTCTGGTGGCGATAGCGAAGCGGCCACACCCGTTCCCATGCCGAACACGGAAGTTAAGCGCTTCAGCGCCGAAAGTAGTTGGGGGTCTCCCCCTGTGAGGATAGGACGTTGCCAGGCCATATGAAGGACGACCAAGCACATGCTTGGTCGTCTTTTCTTTTGAGCGACGACGCATTTGCGTCGTCGCTTTTCGTTTGCCTTTTTTTAAATCAGTGATAGAATAAAAACAAAAGTCAAAGATGGTCAGAGGGTGGTGGAGATGAGAAACATATCTGATGTAATCGAACAGTATTTGAAGCAAGTGCTGAAGGAAAGTCAGGCAGAAGCGATTGAAATCAAACGACAAGATATCGCGAAACGTTTTGAATGTGTTCCGTCTCAAATCAACTATGTCATCAATACACGTTTTACGGTCGAAAAAGGCTACCTTGTAGAAAGTAAGCGAGGCGGGGGCGGTTATATTCGAATTCGTCGCGTCATTCTTCATGAGAAACAAGACTTGCTGACGAGTTTAATGGATATTTTACAAGACCATCCTCGCCTGACGGAACAACTTGTTGAAAACATTTTGATCCGTTTATTTGAAGAAGGTATGTTGAGCGAGCGGGATGTCCGTTTACTGTACCACTTGTTGTCCGACGAAACGCTCGGCTTGAACGCCGACGACCGCTATCTGATTCGAAGACAGCAGCTACTCGCCCTGATGAAGTTACTTAGTTATCACTGACGGAGGCTTAAGACATGTTATGCGAACGGTGTAAACGGCGTCCTGCCGTCAATGAAGTCGTTATGTTGGAAAACGGGGTCCCAGTCGAACGAAAACTATGTCGGAACTGTACAGTCGAAGTGATGGCTGGTTACGTTCCTGTCGTGAAGCGGTGTCCAACTTGCCAGATGACACAGAACGAGGTGACGCACCTAAGAAAAGCGGGCTGCGCCTCATGCTACACAGTTTTCCGTGAAGAGTTGATTAAAATGACACGTCAGTACCAGCAAGGGCATGACCATCATGTCGGTTCGGTACCTGACGCGTTACGCACACCGGATGAGCGAATCGGCGAACGTCTTGTAAAGTTAGCAGGGGAGTTAGAACGGGCCGTCGAACAAGAAGATTATGAACGAGCGGCACGAATCAAAAAAGAAATGACGCAACTGAAAGGGCAAGGTGAGGCGTGATGGAGACATTCCTCAAACATCCACTCGGTCCAAAAATGAAAGAACGGGCCAAGCTTGATGATCTTGTCATCTCGACACGAATTCGTTTGGCACGCAATTTAAAAGACACCGTCTTTTCTCCTACATTGTCTCAAGAAGGACAGCGACAGCTATGCGAACGCATCGAGACGGCCTTGGGCGGCTTACAAGGCTTTGAATATCTGCATATGCGCGCCTATGATCAAGTGACGCGGCAAGCTCTCGTCGAAAAGCATTTGATCAGCCCGACGATTGCGGAAAAAGATGAGAGTGCTGTTTTCCTGAGTGAAGACGAGACGATTAGCGTGTTGATTAACGAAGAAGATCATTTGCGCATCCAAACGTTGCTTCCCGGCTATCAAGTCCAAGAAGCGTTCGAACTTGCGAAACGAGTCGACGCGCTCTGTGGTGAGTCGCTCCCATACGCTTTCGATGAAGAGCTTGGTTATTTGACGACGTGTCCGAGCAATATCGGTACCGGACTTCGCGCATCGGTCATGCTTCACCTGCCGGGTCTGACGTTAACGGGACGAATAACTCCTATATTAGTAGAACTTCGCAAACTCGGATACACGATTCGAGGACGTTACGGAGAAGGCAGTGACGCAGCCGGGCGTTTGTTCCAGTTATCGAATCAACGGACGCTTGGCAGCGATGAATCGCAGCTGTTATCTGATTTTATGGAAATTACAGAACAAATCGTCCACGCAGAACGTCAAGCCCGAGAACAGCTCCTAGCCAGTAACCAAGATGAATTGGAAGATCAGTTTTATCGTTCTTACGGGATTTTACGGTATTCCAAATTATTGTCGTCGACAGAGGCGATTGAACGGTTATCCGATTTACATTTAGCGAGTGACCTCGGTATTTTGTCCGACTGGAGTCCACCGCAGTTTCATGATTTGATCGTCCGCCTACAATCAGGTTTCCTACAAAAACATTTCGGGAAAACATTATCTACGAAAGAACGAGATCGCGAACGAGCGACTCTCGTACGTCGAACGTTAGATCATGGTTTAGTTTGATCCAACTTTAAGGAGGTTTTGTCAATGATGTTTGGTCGATTTACAGAACGAGCTCAGCGCGTATTAGCTTTAGCACAAGAGGAAGCGGTACGACTTGGCCATCATAATATTGGTACGGAACATATCTTGCTCGGACTTGTCCGTGAAGGTGAAGGGATTGCTGCCAAAGCGTTGTTCGCCCTCGGTTTAACTTCTGAGAAAATTCAACAAGAAGTCGAGGCGCTGATTGGCCGTGGTTCTGAGAACGGTTCGACAATCCACTACACGCCGCGTGCGAAAAAAGTAATCGAGCTCTCGATGGATGAAGCCCGTAAACTCGGTCATTCTTACGTCGGGACAGAGCATATTTTACTCGGATTGATTCGTGAAGGCGAAGGCGTCGCTGCCCGCGTCTTGAACAACCTCGGTATCAGCTTGACGAAAGCACGGCAACAAGTGCTTCAACTTCTCGGGAACACGGAATCGTCGTCAAACGCATCACAACCAGGCACGAGCGCAGCGACACCGACACTTGATGGCTTGGCCCGTGACTTGACGCAACAAGCGCGTGAGTCACGTCTCGACCCTGTTATCGGCCGTGCCGGTGAAATCCAACGGGTCATCGAAGTGTTGTCTCGCCGGACGAAGAACAACCCGGTATTGATTGGAGAGCCAGGTGTCGGTAAGACGGCAGTTGTCGAAGGACTCGCGCAACAGATCATCAACAATGAAGTGCCGGAGACGCTTCGCAACAAACGCGTCATGGTGCTTGACATGGGTACGCTCGTCGCGGGAACGAAATACCGCGGTGAGTTTGAAGACCGATTGAAAAAAGTCATGGACGAGATTCGCCAGGCCGGCAACGTCATTCTCTTCATCGACGAGTTACACACGTTGATTGGGGCGGGTGGAGCCGAAGGAGCGATCGATGCCTCGAACATCTTGAAACCGTCGCTCGCGCGAGGAGAGCTCCAGTGTATCGGTGCAACAACGCTTGACGAGTACCGGAAATACATTGAGAAGGATGCCGCACTCGAACGCCGCTTCCAACCGATTCAAGTGAATGAGCCGACGACGGACCAGGCTGAACAGATCTTGTTCGGTTTGCGTGACCGCTATGAGGCTCACCACCGTGTCACAATTACGGATGAGGCGATTCATGAAGCGGTTGTCTTATCTGACCGCTATATTTCGGACCGGTTCCTTCCAGATAAAGCGATCGACCTCGTCGACGAAGCGGCTTCGAAAGTTCGCCTCCGTTCATTCACGGCGCCGCCGAACTTAAAAGAGCTTGAAGCACGTCTCGAATCGATCCGTAAAGAAAAAGATGCGGCCGTCCAGAGCCAAGAGTTTGAAAAAGCGGCTTCGCTTCGTGATACAGAACAGAAGCTTCGCGATGAACTCGAGCATCTCAAATCAGAATGGCAGAACAAGCAAGGCAATGAAAAGCTTGAAGTGACGAAAGAAGACATCGCTCAA
The DNA here is from genome assembly GCF_004337245.1 of Exiguobacterium sp. SH1S1. Taxonomy (NCBI): domain Bacteria; kingdom Bacillati; phylum Bacillota; class Bacilli; order Caryophanales; genus Exiguobacterium; species Exiguobacterium sp. SH1S1. The sequence goes on along the minus strand of NZ_SJUZ01000011.1, from coordinate 49,955 downwards.
GTCGTCGCAAGCTGGACGGGTGTGCCGGTGACAAAAATTGCCGAAGAGGAGACAGACCGTCTCCTCAAGCTCGAGTCGATCTTACACGGTCGGGTCATCGGTCAAGATGAAGCCGTCAAATCAATCTCACGGGCGATCCGTCGGGCCCGGGCCGGACTGAAAGATCCGAAACGTCCGATCGGTTCATTCGTTTTCCTCGGACCGACCGGTGTCGGGAAAACGGAACTAGCGCGTGCTGTCGCTGAGGCGCTCTTCGGTGACGAGGATGCGATCATCCGAATCGACATGTCAGAGTATATGGAAAAACACGCGACGAGCCGTCTCGTCGGATCACCTCCAGGGTATGTCGGATACGAAGAAGGCGGTCAGTTGACGGAGAAAGTCCGTCGTAAGCCATACTCGGTTATCTTGCTTGATGAGATTGAGAAAGCTCACCCTGAAGTGTTCAACATCTTGCTCCAAGTGCTCGATGACGGGCGTCTGACCGACTCGAAAGGTCGTACGGTCGACTTCCGCAACACGGTCATCATCATGACGTCAAACGTCGGTGCGGCCGCACTTAAACGAAACAAATATGTCGGCTTCACCGTCGAAGATGACGTGAAACGTGAATATACGGAAATGAAAGATAAAGTCATGGAAGAATTGAAGAAAGCGTTCCGGCCTGAGTTCTTGAACCGGATCGACGAGATCACCGTCTTCCATTCGCTTCAAAAAGAGCATATCCAAGAAATCGTCAAACTTATGGCGAAGACGCTCACAGACCGACTTGGCGAGCAAGGCATCGATTTCACTTTGACAGAATCGGCGCTTGAGAAGATTGCCGTCGTCGGCTATGACCCTGAGTACGGGGCTCGTCCGCTCCGCCGTGCGCTCCAACGCGAGGTGGAAGACCGACTCTCAGAATCGATGCTCAGCGGGGAAATCACGAAAGGTAGTAAAGTGGCTCTCGATGTTCAAGACGGTGAATTCATCGTCCGCAACGAAGGTGTCGTCCAGTAAATACGGAGCTCCCTCTCTCTTGTGAGGGGGCTTTTTTAGACAGAAGGGAATAACATGGCAAAAATTAAAACGAAGTACGTATGTCAGTCTTGTGGATATGAATCCCCAAAATGGATGGGTCGTTGTCCGGGATGTAACGAGTGGAACACGCTCGTCGAAGAATTTGTTGAAGAAAAGAAAGCGAAACGGGGAGCTGCGTTCGTCCATAGCTCGTCGCGACAACTGAAGCCAGAGCGTCTCTCAGACGTCGTTTCCCAAGAAGAAACACGTGTGCATACGAACAGTCAAGAGTTCGACCGGGTGCTCGGGGGCGGAATTGTCCCGGGCTCGCTTGTCCTCGTCGGTGGGGACCCGGGGATCGGGAAGTCGACAATTCTCCTGCAAGTGAGTGCACATCTCGCCCATAGCGGTCGGAAAGTGCTATATATTTCTGGGGAAGAATCGTTGAAGCAGACAAAGCTGCGCGCAGAACGACTAGGGTTACCGACGCAGGATTTATACGTTCTCGCCGAGACGGACATGCTCATGATCGAACGGGTCATCGATGAAGAGGAACCTGGGTTCGTCATTATCGACTCGATTCAGACGGTATACATGGATGAAATCCAATCGGCGCCAGGCAGCGTCGCCCAAGTGCGTGAATGTACGGCTGCGCTCATGAAAATTGCGAAGACACGAGGGGTCGCCGTCTTTATCGTCGGCCACGTGACGAAGCAAGGATCGATTGCCGGACCGCGTCTGCTCGAGCATATGGTGGATGCTGTTCTGTATTTTGAAGGAGAACGTCACCACACGTTCCGGATTTTACGGGCCGTCAAAAACCGGTTCGGTTCGACGAACGAGATTGGAATATTCGAGATGAAAGAAGGCGGTCTTGAGGAAGTGCTCAACCCGTCAGAGATTTTCCTCGAAGAACGAACGGCGGGCGTCTCAGGCTCGACGGTCGTCGCGTCGATGGAAGGGACACGGACGGTACTCGTTGAGCTGCAAGCACTCATTTCCCCAACGTCGTTCGGGAACCCGCGCCGGATGGCAACGGGAATCGACCAAAACCGGGTAGCCCTTCTCATGGCCGTGCTGGAGAAGCGTTCGGGTCTCTTGCTTCAAACGCAAGATGCTTATTTGAAGGCGGCGGGCGGAGTCAAGCTCGATGAACCGGCAATCGATTTGGCGATTTGTATTTCCATCGCCTCGAGTTTCCGGGACCGTCCGACTCGTCCGACCGATGTCTGCATCGGCGAGGTCGGATTGACCGGGGAAGTGCGCCGTGTGTCACGGATTGAGCAACGTGTCGCGGAAGCGGCCAAGCTCGGTTTCACGCGTGCGATCATTCCGAAGAATAACCTAGGGGGCTGGACCGCCCCGCCTGGTATCGACGTGGTCGGTGTCAGTACTGTCGATGAAGCGCTCCAACTTGCCATCCCGTTCTGACGGGGCGCTTCCGGCAGTTTTTAACGCTTTGTAACGAACGGATTTAAAAGAACCGTGTTACAATATAAGTGTTATTTTTTTGAAATTTTAATTCAATAGAAGGAGGTGGAATGAGTGAAGATTGCAGTGCGACTCGGATTTATTTTGATTGGACTCGTCGTCGGATGGTTTGGCATGATCGAAGCGATGGTGCTTCTTGATGACCTCGGTGTCAGCGTGCCGGCATGGTTGACGATTCCTTACGTTGCTAGTTTGATTGGTGGACTTATCTTCTTCATTCTCAGTTTATTTTTGACCGATGTGATCGTCAAATTTATCCGTTTTGTCGAAGAACGGCTCGTCCGTTTACCGGTCGGCGATATTTTATTCGGCTCGATCGGATTGATCATCGGTTTATTGATTGCCTTTTTGATCAGTGTATCGCTTGAGGTCACAGGCATCTTCTTACTCAGTAAGATTGTACCGATTTTTGTGACTGCCCTGTTCGGTTACTTTGGATTTGCCGTTGGTTACCGGAAGCGGAACGAATGGATCAAGTTGTTCGTGAAAAGTGAACGGGACAAGCCGGAAGCGGAACCATTACGCCGCTCTAACGATAAAATATTAGATACAAGCGTAATCATCGATGGTCGGATCGCCGATATTTCGAAGACCGGATTCATCGAAGGGACACTCATCGTTCCTCAGTTCGTCATCGGAGAGTTGCAGTACATCGCCGACTCGTCGGATACGCTTAAACGGAATCGAGGCCGACGCGGTCTGGATATTTTAAAAGAGCTCCAAAACAACGATCGAATCGAGGTCGAGATTTACGATGGTGACTTTGAAGACGTGGCCGAAGTCGATATTAAATTGATCAAGCTCGCCGAGTTAAAAAAAGGCATCGTCGTGACGAACGATTACAACTTGAATAAAGTGTGTGAAGTCCGAAACGTACCGGTGCTCAACATTAATGATTTGGCCAACTCGGTCAAACAGATCGTCATTCCCGGAGAAGAGATGGTCGTGACGGTCATCAAAGAAGGGAAAGAACAGAACCAAGGGGTCGCTTACCTCGAAGACGGGACGATGGTCGTCGTCGAAGGCGGACGCAAGCTCATCTCGAAGACGCTCCCTGTCGTCGTGACGAGCGTACTCCAAACATCCGCGGGCCGAATGATTTTTGCTCGCCCTGAATAAGTATGGAAAAAGAGACGCATCAGCGCTCTCTTTTTTCACGAAGAGAGGTGAACGTGATGGTACGTTACACGGTCGTCATCCCGGCTGCCGGGAAAGGCAAACGTATGGGAGCCGATGAGAATAAGTTGATGTTGTCGCTCCAAGGAAAACCGATCATCGTCTGGACCGTCGAGGCGTTTGCGAGAGACACATGGTGTGAACAGATTGTTCTGGCGATTCGTCCGGAAGAAGAAGCCTGGTTCGCGCATGAGTTACGTCACGTCCCGACGCCGATTACGTACGTGGCAGGCGGGGAAGAACGGCAACAGAGCGTTCGAGCCGGTTTACAGACAATCGACACGGACGGAGTTGTGTTGATCCATGACGGGGCCCGGCCGTTCGTTCGAATCAGTCAGTTGCATCAAGTAGCGGAAGCGGCTCAGACGAAAGGGGCCATTTTAGCCGTTCCTGTGAAAGATACGGTGAAACAAGTGACCGCGGGGACGATTACGCAAACTGTTCCCCGTGAGACGCTTTGGCTCGCTCAGACACCGCAAGCGTTTCCTGTGGCTGACATCCGGGCGATTCATGACCAGGCAGAATCATCCCAATTCATCGGGACTGATGATGCGAGCTTGTTCGAGTGGTCAGGTAAAGAAGTCACCGTCATTCCAGGTGACTATCACAACATAAAAATGACGACCCCTGAGGATTTGTTGTTCGGGGAAGCGATCTTGACGAAGGAGGACTATCGATGAGAATCGGACAAGGTTTTGATGTACATGCGTTCGCAGAAGGGCGCCCGCTTATATTAGGAGGGATCGAGATTCCCCACGACCGCGGTTTGCTTGGACACTCGGATGCCGACGTGTTACTTCACACCATCGCAGATGCGGCGCTCGGTGCCATCGCGGCAGGGGATATCGGCAAACACTTCCCGGATACGGATCCCGAGTTTAAAGATGCAGACTCGAAAGTGTTGCTCCAACACGTATGGCAACTCGTCAAGGCAGAAGGGTATGTGCTCGGCAACGTAGACGCGACTGTTATGGCGGAACGGCCGAAGCTCCGGACGTATATCGATGACATGCGCGCGGTCATCGCCGAACTGCTTGAAGCTGATATTAGCCAAGTGAACGTGAAAGCGACGACGACGGAACGGTTAGGTTTCACGGGACGTGAAGAAGGAATCGCCGCCCAGGCGGTCATCTTGCTCAACCGTGCTTGAAAAAAGTGGTATACTATTTGGGCAGAAGAGAAGAAAGGTGGAAATATTATGAGTGAAGTGCGTGTACGCTATGCGCCAAGTCCGACGGGTCACCTTCATATCGGGAACGCCCGGACCGCGCTATTTAACTATTTATATGCTCGCCACGCAGGCGGGAAAATGATTCTTCGGATCGAGGACACGGATCAAAAACGAAACGTCGAGAACGGTGTCGAAAGTCAGATGAAGTACTTGGAATGGCTCGGTATCGAGTGGGATGAAGGTCCGGGTCGCGATGGCGATTACGGTCCATATTTCCAAATGGAACGACTCGACATCTACAACAAATACGTGAACGAGTTGATGGACAAAGGGCTCGCTTATAAATGCTACATGACGTCAGAAGAACTCGAAGCGGAGCGCGAGGCACAGATCGCACGCGGTGAAGCACCACGCTACTCGGGAGCACATCGCGACTTGAGCGACGCTGAGCGCTCGGCGTTCGAAGCCGAAGGACGGAAGCCGTCGATTCGGATTCGAGTGCCAGAACAGGTTACGTACAAATGGATAGACGTTGTCAAAGGCGACGTTTCGTTCGAGTCGAAAGACTTCGGAGACTGGGTCATCGTCAAGCAAGACGGGATCCCGACGTACAACTTTGCCGTCGTCGTCGATGACTACTTGATGAAAATCAGCCACGTGTTGCGCGGGGATGACCATATCGCGAACACACCGAAACAGATGATGGTATACGATGCACTCGGATGGGAGTATCCGACGTTCGGTCACATGACATTGATCTATAACGAGAACCATAAGAAGCTCTCGAAACGTGATGAGTCGATCATCCAGTTCATCGAACAATATGCAGACCTCGGATATCTCCCTGGTGCGCTCTTCAACTTCATCTCGCTTCTCGGTTGGTCTCCAGTCGGTGAAGAGGAAATCTTCACGAAAGAAGCGTTTATCGACATGTTCGACGCGGGCCGTCTATCGAAGAGTCCGGCCGTATTCGACCAGCATAAGCTCGCTTGGATCAACAGTGTCTACATGAAGCAGGCTTCGCTTGACGAAGTGGTGGCACTCAGTTTACCATTCTTACAAGAAGCAGGACGATTGCCTGTTGCCTTGTCAATGGAAGAGGCGGACTGGGCCACAGCGCTCATCGCTCTTTATAAAGAACAAATGACACACGGTGCCGAAATTGTACCGTTGACAGACTTGTTCTTTAAAGACGAGGTCGAGTATGACGAGGCGGCGAACGCGGTGCTTGCCGGTGAAGCGGTGCCGGCTGTACTCGCCGAGTTCAAAACGCAGCTCGAGGCGATCGAAGACTTCACACCGGAAGCTGTCAAAGCGGCTACGAAGGCCACTCAAAAAGCGACTGGGCAAAAAGGAAAGAACTTGTTCATGCCAATCCGTGTCGCCACGACCGGACAAACACATGGACCAGAACTTCCAAACGCGATTGCGCTGATTGGCAAAGAGCGTGTGTTGGCACGTCTCACAACATTATTAGCTTAAAGGCAACGATGAGGAAAGTAAGCGGGTTGACACTTGTCAGAGACTAGAACCTAGGCTGGAAGTTCTAGAAGCGTCCCCCGTCGAAGTGCACCTCGGAGCCGTTCCGGCGATATGTAGTCGGGACCGCGACTCGGCGTTAACGAGACTTGAGAGGGGAACTTTCCCAAACAGAGTGGAACCGCGCTTACGGCGTCTCTGTGCCTTGGCACAGGGGCGTCTTTGTTTTTGATATGGAAAAGGAGAACAATTATGGGATTTTGGAAAAGTGTGAGCGCCGACATCCGGAACGTGCTCGAACTCGATCCGGCTGCCCGCTCAAAAGCAGAAGTCGTATTGACGTATCCAGGCCTCCATGCCTTATGGTCGCATCGGATCGCGCATGGGTTGTGGACTCGCAATATTAAACTATTGGCTAAAATGATTGCCCAGACGAGTCGCTGGGTGACCGGGATTGAGATTCATCCGGGTGCCATCATCGGCGAAGGTGTCTTTATCGACCACGGATTCGGGATCGTCATCGGGGAGACGGCCATCATCGGCAATAACGTCACCATCTATCAAGGCGTGACGCTCGGCGGAACCGGCAAAGAAAAAGGGAAGCGGCATCCGACCATCGGGAACGATGTGCTCATCTCGGCCGGCGCGAAAGTGCTCGGTAATATCACGATAGGCGATTGCGTCAAAATCGGGGCTAGTTCGGTCGTCTTAAAAGATGTCCCGTCAGACTCGACCGTCGTCGGAATCCCTGGACGTGTCGTCATCCGCAACGGGGAGCGGGTCAAACAGCACGACCTCGACCATCGCTTACCGGACCCGGATCGTGAATGCCAAGAGCGGTTAGAGAACGCTGTAGCCGATCTGCAACGTCAGTTAGCATCACTCGAGAAACAGATGGAGGAGAAGTCACATGATTCAGTTTTACAACAGCCTCACGAATAAGAAAGAACCGTTCAACCCGATCGTTCCTGGGAAAGTGTCCATGTACGTATGCGGACCGACCGTCTATAATTATATTCACGTCGGAAACGCCCGTCCGGCCATCGCATTCGACACGGTACGCCGCTATTTGACATACCGAGGCTACGACGTGAAGTACGTCCTCAACTTTACCGATGTGGATGATAAGATCATCCGTACGGCGAATGAGCTCGGTGAAGATGTCGCAACGCTGACGAACCGCTATATCGACGCTTATTTGGCGGATACGGGTGCGTTGAACGTCTTGCCAGCGGACGTGCATCCACGTGTCACCGACACGATGGAGGAAATCATCGACTTTATCCGTAACTTAGAGGATGAAGGCTACGCCTACGCGTCAGAAGGCGATGTCTATTTCCGGACGCGTAAGTTTGAAGAGTATGGCAAGCTCAGCCAACAGTCGATCGAAGACCTTCGGGCCGGGTCACGTGTCGACGTCGGGGAGAAGAAGGAAGACCCGCTCGACTTCGTGCTCTGGAAAGCGGCTAAACCAGATGAGCCGGCTTGGGACAGCCCTTGGGGACAAGGACGCCCCGGCTGGCATATCGAATGCTCGGCGATGGCGAAGAAGCACCTCGGCAAAACGATCGACATTCACGCAGGCGGGCATGACCTCAAATTCCCGCACCACGAGAATGAGATTGCGCAGTCTGAGGCGTGCAACCATACGAAGTTTGCGAACTACTGGCTTCACAACGGCTTCATCAACATCGAGAACGAGAAGATGTCGAAATCACTCGGGAATTTCCTGCTCGTCCACGAGGCGTTAAAAGAAGTCGACGCGATGGTGCTCCGTTTCTTCATGTTATCGGTCCACTACCGTCATCCGATCAACTATAGCCGCGAGCTGATCAATCAGGCCGCGAACGGATGGGACCGGATCAAGGAAGCGTACCATAACGTCGAACACCGTCTGTCGGTCACGGCCGGTCTCGTTGAACCGAGCGAGGCGATGGAGCGAAAACTTGCGACGGTGAAAGCAGCATTTATCGAAGCGATGGATGATGATATCAACACGGCGAACGCCGTGACAGTCTTGTTTGATTTAGCAAAAGAGGCAAACATCTACGCCAAAGCAGACCATGTCTCGAAAGATACGCTCGAGCAAGTGCTCGACTTGTTCAAGGAATTGACGGGCGTGCTCGGGTTGACGATTGAAGTGGAAACAGAACTACTCGACGCCGAGATCGATCAGTTAATTCTCGAGCGGAATACGGCCCGAGCAGAGCGTAACTTTGCCCGTGCCGACGAGATCCGTGACTTGTTGAAACAACAGAACATCCAGCTCGAAGATACGGCGCAAGGCGTACGGTGGAAACGGTCATGACGAACGCGAATCAACTAAACGCGCTCGCCCTCGCTTATATGGGCGACGCAGTGTATGAGATGGCGGTACGAAAACGACTGCTCGGCAAAGGGTTGACGCGACCGAACGACCTCCATCGCGGGGCCGTCCGTTACGTGAACGCAACCGCGCAAGCGAGCGTCGTCACCCACTGGTTAGAGACGGGTATCTTGAGCGAGGACGAGACAGCGATCGTCCGGCGCGGTAAAAATGCGAAATCAGGGTCGATCCCGAAACGCACCGACGTCCACACATACCGCTACTCGACAGCTTTTGAGGCATTGATCGGCTACACATATCTAATAGAAAGAAGGGATCGTCTTGAAGAACTCATCGAACAGGCACTCACATGGCTCGAAACCGAGCAACCCGAAACGACATGACGGAGGACGAGCGAACGACAAGCGTTCGTTCGACCGTCCAAGAGGCGAACGGGGCGACCGTCCGCACCGTCAAAAGCCGGAACGCCCGGACTATCAAGAAGTTGACGTCCTTGAAGAAGGCATCGATTTCTTATATGGACGTAATCCAGTAATCGAGGCGCTTCGGAGCGGACGGGATATGAATAAAGTCTTTATCATGGAAGGGCAGCACAAAGGGCCGCTCGCCCAAATTATCGGCATGGCCAATGAGGCCTCGGTACAGATCTCGTTCGTCCCGAAGACGAAGCTTGAAAAGATGGCGGGCAGTGAACACCATCAAGGCGTCGTCGCGGCCGTTGCGGCTTACGAGTATAAGACGCTTGACGATATGTTCGCGCTTGCCGAGTCTAAAGGGGAGACACCGCTCTTTATTTTGCTCGATGAGCTAGAGGACCCGCACAACTTGGGATCGATTTTACGGACAGCTGACGCGGTCGGCGCCCATGGAGTCATCATTCCGAAACGGCGCTCGGTCGGCTTGACGCAAACCGTCGCGAAAGCCTCGACGGGAGCAATTGAATATATCCCGGTCGCGCGTGTCACGAACTTGACGCGGACGCTCGAAGAATTGAAAGAAAAAGGGATGTGGATCGTCGGAACTGACGCGAGTGAGAGTCAAGACTATCGTCGGCTCGATGGGAACATGCCACTCGTCGTCGTCATCGGCAGCGAAGGGAAAGGGATGGGCCGTCTCGTGCGCGAGGCGTGTGACTTCCTCGTCCATATGCCGATGGTCGGTCATGTCACGTCGCTCAACGCTTCGGTCGCGGCCGCACTTCTTCTGTATGAGGTGCATCGCTCTCGTAATCCGTTATCATGAGCCTGAAAAAGCGAGAATTACTCCTCGTCGATGGCTATAACATCATTGGGGCGTGGCCGCATCTTCGAAAACTGCGGGACATCGACTTCGATCAAGCTCGAAATGACTTGATTGAAGCGATGGCCGAGTATCAGGCCGCCACAGGCCGCATGGTGACGGTCGTCTTTGATGCCCACATGCGCTATGGGCGCGAATCGATCCAGAAGCGGAGCCGGGTCGAGGTCGTCTATACGAAGGAGAACGAAACGGCGGATGAGTGGATTGAACGGCGGGCCCATGAACTCGTGGACGATCGTTTAGTGACGTTATTCGTCGCCACAAACGATTTTACCGAGCAATGGGTCATCTTCGGTCAAGGTGCCCTCCGTGTCCCGGCGACCGAACTATTAAAGGATTGGAAGCAAGCGAAAGTGGCGATTGAGCAAGAGCGTCAGACGCTCGCGAGCGACCGGTCCAATCGAAAAACAATCGATATCCCGCCTGACGTCATGGCCCGTTTTGAAGAAATGCGGCGCCGTAAGTCGAACGGTGAGGATTCTCACTGACGAGTTCATACAATGGACTCGTTTTTTGTTTTTAATTTGACATTTTTTTGGAAAGAAATGTTGTATACTATTAGTTGTATAAGTTACACCATATCTAATTGACGGAATTTTTTGAAATTTATTTGACGGTCGTTTTGTATGACGCCTATAATAAGAGCACTAACTTACATAGTTCATTATCAATAGCCGGGGGGTATGAAACATGAACGGATGGCCATACGAGCAGTTTGAAACGATGTCAGACGAAGAGCTCGTCTCTCTAGCGCGGAATGAAGGGGATAGTGATGCGCTCGAGTTTTTGATTGAACGTTACCGTTACTTCGTGCGGGCGAAGGCGCGGTCTTACTTTTTAATCGGCGCCGACCACGAGGATATCGTCCAAGAGGGAATGATCGGTCTGTATAAAGGCGTGCGTGACTATCGGGATGAACGCCTCGCGTCGTTTAAGAGTTTTGCCGAGATGTGTATCACCCGTCAGATGATCACGGCGATTAAGACGGCGACGCGTCAGAAGCATATTCCGCTCAACTCATACGTCTCGCTCGACAAGCCGATCTTTGACGATGAGTCTGACCGGACGTTGCTCGACGTGATTTTGCCCCCGCATCCGAACGACCCGCAAGACTTGCTCGTCACGCGGGAAGAACAACTGTTCATGGAAGAGAAGATGGATGAGCTCCTCAGTGACTTGGAACGAAAAGTGCTTCGTCTTTATTTGGATGGCCGTTCGTATCAAGAAATCTCTGACGACCTTGACCGTCACGTGAAGTCGATCGATAACGCCTTGCAGCGCGTGAAGAAAAAATTCGAGCGGCATGTTGACGTTAAAATGCTGACGAGTTAACTCGTATTGACCGCACGCCTCCTATGTGATACTTTTAAGGCAGCGCCTTGTCCGTAGACGCCATTTACAGGAGGCGTTTTTTTTTCGCTCTTTTTTAATATGGAGCTGTCGAAAGGGGCGCTTATGGATGGCAAAGAAAGTAAGTCTCGAGTGCGCGGATTGCGGGTCAAGAGTTTACTCGACGACCAAGAAAGATGATGTGCAGACGCGGCTCGAGCTGAACAAGTTCTGCCGTCGTTGCAATGCGCACACAACACATCGAGAATCAAAGTAACGTAGATTGGCATTCAACGTAGGAGGAAGCTACCATGAACTTTTTGCGCGATGTATGGAAAGAGTTAAAGAAGACGAGTTGGCCGACTCGTAAAGAGCTCACAAAATATACCATCACAGTCATCGCGACGGTCGTCGTGATCGGCCTGTTCGTGTTCGGCGTAGATACTGGTGTCAGTTATCTCGTCAACCTATTGATTAACTAAGGAAAGAGGTGAAAGCCGTGGAGAAACAATGGTTTGTTGTCCAGACGTACTCTGGCTTTGAGAACAATGTCAAAGAAAACCTAGAACGTCGAATCGGTTCGATGAACATGGAAGATAAAATTTTCCGCGTCCTCGTTCCGACCGAAACAACGCAAGAAGAAGTCACGTTGAAGAGTGGCGAAAAGAAAATTAAAGAGCGTGAAGTGAAAAACTTCCCTGGATACGTCTTCGTCGAGATGATTATGACAGACGATTCATGGTATGTTGTTCGTAACACGCCAAACGTAACGGGCTTCCTCGGATCAACCGGGGGCGGCGCCAAGCCGATCCCGCTCCAGCCTGACGAAGTGACGAACGTCCTTTCGCAGATGGGTCTGATCGAGAAGAAAGACCGTTATAACTATGAGCTTGGCGATCTCGTACGTGTCAAAGAAGGCGCGTTCGAGAACTTTGAAGGTACGATTGATGAGATCGAAACTGACAAAGAGAAGCTCAAAGTCGTCGTCGACATGTTCGGCCGCGAAACAAAAATTGAGCTTGATTTCGAACAAGTTCAGAAAATTAACTAAAACCCACTTGCCATTCTCGGAAACGGATGGTACAATCGGAAATGTTTGATGTTGTGCTATATTTCAGTACAAACTCGACCTAATAGATTGAGTGGGAGGGCGCACAACGTCCAAGAAACCACATTTTAGACTTAAGGAGGTGTGTCTCGTGGCGAAAAAAGTTACTAAACTCGTTAAACTTCAAATCCCTGCTGGTAAAGCTAACCCAGCACCACCAGTTGGTCCAGCACTTGGTCAAGCAGGTGTTAACATCATGGGATTCTGTAAAGAGTTCAACGCTCGTACACAAGACCAAGCCGGATTGATTATTCCTGTAGTCATTACGGTATACGAAGATCGTTCGTTTACATTCATTACGAAAACTCCACCAGCTGCAGTTCTTTTGAAAAAAGCTGCTGGTATCGAGAGCGGTTCAGGAGAACCGAACCGTAAGAAAGTAGCAACGGTTAAGCGTGATAAAGTTCGCGAAATCGCTGAACTTAAAATGCCTGACCTTAACGCAGCGTCTGTAGAAACAGCGATGCTTATGGTTGAAGGTACTGCGCGCAGTATGGGTATTGTAATCGAAGACTAATTTATTAGTCTCTGGGATTGTCGGTGCATATTTTGCTCACCTTCAATCCCTTCATTATGTGGGAGGAAATTCCGCTAACCACAAGGAGGAAAAGAATCATGGGTAAAAAACACCAAGAAGCAGCTAAGCTTGTTGATCGCACGAAGTCTTACGACCTCGCAGAAGCGGTTGAACTCGTTCAAAAAACTGCAACAGCTAAGTTCGATGAAACAATCGAAATTGCTGTCCGTCTCGGCGTAGATCCGAAGAAAGCGGACCAACAAATCCGCGGTGCCGTTGTACTTCCACACGGTACTGGTAAAACACAAAAAGTTCTCGTCTTTGCAAAAGGCGAAAAAGTTAAAGAAGCTGAAGCGGCTGGCGCTGACTTCGTCGGCGACGCTGAGTACATCACTAAAATCCAACAAGGATGGTTCGACTTCGATGTTATCGTTGCGACACCTGACATGATGGGTGAAGTTGGTAAACTCGGTCGCGTTCTCGGACCAAAAGGCCTCATGCCTAACCCGAAAACAGGCACAGTCACGTTCGACGTTGCGAAAGCAATCGCGGACATCAAAGCTGGTAAAGTCGAGTACCGTGTTGATAAAGCCGGTAACATCCACGTACCAGTTGGTAAGAAGTCATTTGAAGCAACAAAACTCTCTGAGAACATCGAGACTATCCTCGAGACACTCATGAAAGTTAAGCCTGCTACTGCAAAAGGAACTTACCTCAAAAACATCGCGCTTTCTTCGACAATGGGTCCTGGTATCCGTGTCGCAACTGCCGATTTCATCAAGTAATTCACTTGAAATAAACTGTTGACAACGTGTGATGCCGCTGTTAAAGTAAAACACGTTCAACCGAATATGTTGGATTACCGCAGACAGAAGGTGGACATCGGTCCGTAAACCCTTCCGAGGTGTCTTTGCTCGAACTTGAGCCTGTTGTCACAGGTTTACTTTCAAACAATTACGCCCTCGTATGTCTTCATACGAGGGATTTCTTTTTGGAGAGCAGCCTCTCGTCCGGTATAAGAATTGACTAGGAGGTGCACAAACATGGCAAGCGAAAAAATCGTAGCTCAGAAATCGGTACTCGTTGATGAAATCGCTGAGAAAATGCAAGCAAGCGTTGGAACGATCGTTGTTGACTACCGTGGACTTACAGTTGAAGAAGTGACTACACTCCGTAAAACACTTCGTGACGCTGGAATCGAGTTCAAAGTATACAAAAACGGTCTCCTTCGTCGCGCGGCGACTCAGTCTGGTTATGACGGTCTCGATGAAGTCTTCACAGGTCCTACTGCAATCGCGTTCTCGAAAGAAGACGTTATTGCTCCAGCGAAGATCTTGAACGACTTCTCAAAAGAGCACAAAGCGCTCGAACTTAAAGGCGGAATCATCGAAGGCAAAGTAACTTCACTCGAAGAAGTTAAAGCCCTTGCAGAACTTCCATCACGCGATGGTCTTCTCTCGATGCTTCTCAGCGTCCTTCAAGCTCCGATCCGCGGGCTCGCAATCGCAACAAACGCAATCGCAGAACAAAAAGAAGAGCAGTCTGCTTAATCTTTGTCGCGTAGCGTAAAAAACTTTTTACAACATCAAAGGAGGAAAACCATAATGGCTTTCAACAAAGAGCAATTCATCGAAGACCTCAAATCAATGACGGTTCTCGAACTTAACGAACTCGTAAAAACAATCGAAGAAGAATTCGGCGTATCAGCAGCAGCTCCAGTAGCAGCAGCAGGTGCAGGCGCAGCAGTAGCTGAAGAGCAAACTGAATTCGACGTAATCCTCACAAGCGCAGGTTCTGGTAAAATCAACGTAATCAAAGCAGTACGTGAACTTACTGGCCTCGGTCTTAAAGAAGCAAAAGCACTCGTTGACGGAACTCCGGCTCCAGTCAAAGAAGGCGTTTCTAAAGAAGATGCAGACGCAGTTAAAGCTAAGCTTGAAGAAGCTGGCGCATCTGTCGAAGTTAAGTAATCTAACTTTTACTTCACAACGTATAGAAGCTCGCTATGGCGAGCTTCTTTTATTTCCTTGAAGAGTGGGTTAGGAGGTTCAATGCATGGGAGATCATTACTATACGAACGATCCGAGTTCGAAAAGTGCCCCTGAGACGTGGACGTATGAGTTGCGAGGGAAGATGTATCGCTTCACCTCGGACCGCGGCGTGTTCTCGAAAGGATCGGTCGATTTTGGGTCACGTCTCTTAATCGAGTCATTTGAAGTGCCGGAAGTTGAAGGTCGCATTTTAGATGTAGGCTGCGGCTACGGTCCGATGGGGATCTCGCTTGCCGACGCCTCTGGGCGTGAAGCGCTTCTCGTCGACGTGAACGAACGAGCGCTTGCCTTGTCAGAGCAAAACGCCGCCCAAAACGGGGTGACGATCGAAACACGGCTTAGCCACGCATATGATGGAGTCGGAGGCGAGCAATTTGCCGCTATCGTGACCAATCCGCCGATTCGGGCCGGGAAGCAAGTGGTTCACACGATTTTAAGAGATGCGCACGCGCATCTCGTCATGGGCGGGGCACTCTACGTCGTCATTCAAAAGAAACAAGGAGCACCTTCTGCTAAGAAGTTGCTTGAAGATGTGTTCGGTCAGGTCGAGACGGTTGCCAAAGACAAAGGCTATTTTATTTTCCGGGCAATTCGCTCTTGACAAACGGTTGAGTCTTGTTGACTCGCTATAACGTATATGCTAACATTATAAAATGCCATTGGAATGGAATTCGCCTTGAATTGCCGCGTTTGCCGCTTTTTAGACGCGGAAAAAGGGCGACATTCAATGACAATGTTCGATTATTACGCCCGAAAAATTCGATAGAGAATTGGGGGTCTGAGAGGTGAATCAGTTGACTGGTCAACTTGTTCAGTACGGTCGTCACCGTCAGAGAAGAAGCTTTGCCCGTATCAGTGAGGTATTAGAGCTTCCGAATTTGATTGAAATTCAAACTGCTTCTTATGAGTGGTTCTTACGTGAAGGATTGAAAGAGATGTTTACCGACATTTCGCCAATCTCCGACTTCACTGGAAACCTCGTGCTTGAGTTCATCGATTACTCGCTTAGCGAGCCGAAATATTCGATTGATGACTCGAAGGAGCGCGACGTCACTTATTCTGCGCCATTGCGCGTGAAAGTACGTCTGCAAAACAAAGAGACAGGTGAGCTTAAAGAACAAGAAGTATTCATGGGTGATTTCCCGATTATGACAGAGTCGGGAACGTTTATTATTAACGGCGCAGAACGCGTCATCGTTTCCCAGCTTGTTCGTTCGCCGAGCGTCTATTACAATTCTAAACTCGATAAAAACGGTAAACGTGGTTTCGGTGCAACAGTCATCCCGAACCGTGGAGCATGGCTCGAACTTGAGACAGATGCTAAGGATATCGTTTATGTTCGTATCGACCGTACCCGTAAGATCCCGGTAACGGTGTTGTTGCGTGCTCTCGGATTTGGTACGGACCAAGAAATTATCGACCTTCTCGGGGATGATGAATATCTTCGGAACACCCTTGAAAAAGATAATACCGAGTCGACAGAGAAAGCGTTGATCGAGATTTACGAGCGTCTCCGCCCTGGTGAACCACCAACGGTTGAAAACGCGAAATCACTTCTCGTCTCACGTTTCTTTGACCCGAAACGCTACGACCTCGCAAACGTTGGTCGTTATAAGATGAACAAAAAACTTCATCTTAAAAACCGTCTCTTCGGTCAGAAATTGGCCGAGACGCTCGTTGACCCAGAGACAGGCGAAGTGATCGCCGAAGCTGGAACAATCCTCGACCGTCGCAACTTAGACCGCGTCCTTCCGCATTTGGAAAACGGTCTCGGTTACATGGACGCTGAGCCAACTGGCGGCGTTGCTGAAGGTGAGCCGTTTGGTCTCCAATCGATTAAAGTCATCTCACCGGATGACCCGGATGGAGAGCGTGTCTTGAACATTATCGGTAATGGCAACATCGACCGTAGCATCAAGCACGTCACACCAGCGGATATCATTGCATCGATCAACTACTTCTTCAACTTACTTCACGAAGTCGGAACAACAGATGACATCGACCACTTAGGAAACCGTCGTCTTCGTTCAGTCGGAGAACTTCTCCAAAACCAATTCCGTATCGGTCTTTCTCGTATGGAACGTGTCGTAAAAGAACGGATGTCGATTCAAGATCAAAATGCGATCACACCACAGGCGCTGATTAACATCCGCCCGGTAATCGCATCGCTGAAAGAGTTCTTCGGTAGCTCGCAGTTGTCACAGTTCATGGACCAAACAAACCCGCTCGCAGAGCTCACGCACAAGCGTCGTCTCTCTGCACTCGGACCGGGTGGTTTGACACGTGAGCGTGCCGGCTTCGAAGTTCGAGATGTTCACTATTCGCACTACGGTCGGATGTGTCCAATCGAAACACCTGAAGGACCGAACATCGGTCTCATCAACTCGCTTTCATCTTTTGCGAAAGTAAACGAGTACGGTTTCATTGAGACACCGTACCGCCGAGTCGACCCAGAAACAGGTCTCGTCACGAGCGAGATTCAATATATGACGGCGGATGAAGAAGATCTCTACGTCGTCGCCCAGGCGAACATGCCGCTCACTGAAGACAGTTACTTTGCAAACGAGCAAGTCCTTTGCCGCTTCCGCGGACAAAACTTGTCAGTTGAGCCAAGTCGAGTCGACTACATGGACGTTTCGCCGAAACAGGTTGTTTCTGCGGCAACAGCATGTATCCCGTTCCTTGAGAACGATGACTCGAACCGTGCCCTCATGGGAGCGAACATGCAACGTCAAGCTGTACCACTCCTTCAACCGGACTCGCCGATTATCGGTACTGGTATGGAGTACGTGTCAGCGAAAGACTCTGGGGCCGCGATTATCGCGAAATACCCAGGTGTCGTCGAGCGTGTCACAGCGCGTGAAATTTTGGTCCGCCGCACGTCTGACGTGAACGGAACAACGGTTTCAGGTGACCTTGACCGCTACAAACTTCAAAAGTACGTTCGTTCGAACCAAGGAACGTGCTATAACCAAAAGCCGATCATCGCTGCTGGTGACCAAGTCGAAAAAGGAGAAATCCTTGCTGACGGTCCATCGATGGATATGGGTGAGCTCGCGCTCGGTCGTAACGTCGTTGTCGCCTTCATGACTTGGGACGGTTACAACTATGAGGATGCGATCATCATGAGTGAGCGCCTCGTGAAAGATGACGTCTACACTTCGATTCACATCGAGGAGTATGAGTCAGAGTCACGAGACACGAAACTCGGACCTGAGGAAATCACACGTGATATTCCGAACGTCGGTGATGACGCGCTTCGCAACTTGGACGATCGTGGGATCATCCGCATTGGTGCGGAAGTGAAAGATGGCGATATCCTCGTCGGGAAAGTCACGCCTAAAGGTGTAACTGAACTGACGGCGGAAGAGCGTCTCTTGCATGCGATCTTCGGTGAGAAAGCCCGTGAAGTCCGTGATACGTCACTCCGTGTACCAAACGGCGGCGACGGCATCATCTTGGACGTCAAGGTGTTCGACCGTGAGAACGGCGACGAACTTTCACCAGGTGTGAACCAAATGGTTCGTGTCTACATCGTTCAAAAACGTAAGATTCACGAAGGGGATAAGATGGCGGGACGTCACGGTAACAAAGGTGTTATCTCGCGGATCCTCCCTGAAGAAGACATGCCATATATGCCAGACGGCACACCGATTGACATCATGCTTAACCCACTCGGTGTACCATCGCGGATGAACATCGGTCAGGTACTTGAACTCCACCTTGGAATGGCGGCTAAAAAGCTCGGCATCAAAGTGGCGACACCTGTATTCGATGGCGCACGTGAAGAAGACGTATGGGCAACGATTGAAGAAGCTGGAATGGACAAAGATGCCAAGACTCGTCTCTATGACGGTCGTACTGGTGAACCGTTCGATAACCGCGTCTCGGTCGGTGTCATGTATATGATCAAACTTGCGCACATGGTTGATGATAAACTTCACGCTCGTTCGACAGGACCATACTCGCTCGTTACGCAACAACCGCTCGGTGGTAAAGCACAGTTCGGTGGACAGCGCTTCGGTGAGATGGAAGTTTGGGCACTTGAAGCGTACGGCGCAGCCTACACGCTCCAAGAAATCCTTACAATCAAGTCGGATGACACGGTTGGTCGTGTGAAAGCATACGAAGCAATCGTGAAAGGCGAGAGCGTTCCGAAAGCGGGCGTTCCTGAATCGTTCCGCGTCTTGATCAAAGAGCTTCAAGCGCTCGGTATGGAAGTCAAGATGATGTCTGTGGACGACGAAGAAGTTGAAATGAAAGATGAAGATGACGACAACATCCCGAACGCAACATCGGCGTTAGAACAAGTCGTTCAACCGACTGTTACGGAAGAGGAATAAGGCGAAAAGGGAGGTCGGCCCCTTGGTAGATGTTAATCGATTTGAATATATGAAAATCGGCTTGGCTTCACCCGAAAAGATCCGTTCGTGGTCTTACGGGGAAGTCAAAAAGCCGGAAACAATCAACTATCGTACACTCAAACCAGAGAAGGACGGACTGTTCTGTGAACGAATCTTCGGTCCTACGAAAGACTGGGAATGTTACTGCGGGAAATACAAACGAATCCGATATAAAGGAGTCATTTGTGACCGCTGTGGCGTTGAAGTGACGAAAGCGAAAGTGCGTCGCGAACGTATGGGCCACATCGAGCTCGCGGCTCCGGTTTCGCACATCTGGTACTTCAAAGGGATTCCAAGTCGAATGGGGCTTGTTCTCGATATGTCACCGCGTGCGCTCGAAGAAGTAATCTACTTCGCGTCGTACGTCGTGACAGAACCAGGTGACACTCCGCTCGAGAAGAAACAACTTCTCTCGGAAAAAGAATTCCGTCTCTACCGTGAGAAGTACGGTAGTGACTTTAAAGCAGACATGGGTGCGGAAGCGATCCGGACACTCCTTCAAGACGTACAACTCGAGAAGGAAGTCGGAGAACTCCGCGAAGAATTGAAGACAGTTCAAGGCCAACGTCGTACACGTGCGATCAAACGTCTTGAAGTGCTCGATGCGTTCTTCACGTCGGGGAATGATCCAGATTGGATGATCCTCGAAGTACTTCCTGTCATTCCACCTGAGCTTCGCCCGATGGTGCAGCTCGACGGTGGGCGCTTTGCGACTTCTGACTTGAACGATTTATATCGTCGAGTCATCAACCGTAACAACCGTCTCAAACGTTTGCTCGATCTCGGCGCGCCGAACATCATCGTGCAAAACGAGAAGCGTATGCTTCAAGAAGCGGTTGACGCCCTCATCGACAACGGTCGTCGTGGTCGTCCGGTAACAGGTCCAGGTAACCGTCCACTTAAGTCGCTTTCACATATGTTGAAAGGGAAACAAGGTCGTTTCCGTCAAAACCTTCTTGGTAAACGGGTCGACTACTCAGGACGTTCGGTTATCGTCGTTGGACCGAACTTGAAGATGTTCCAATGTGGTCTCCCGAAAGAGATGGCCCTTGAACTCTTCAAACCGTTCGTGATGAAAGAACTTGTCGGTCGCGGAATCGCGTCGAACATCAAGAACGCCAAACGCAAAATTGAGAAGATGCAACCAGAAATCTGGGGCGTCCTCGAAGAAGTCATTCGTGAGCATCCGGTTCTCTTGAACCGTGCCCCTACACTTCACCGTCTAGGGATTCAAGCTTTCGAACCGATTCTCGTCGAGGGCCGTGCGATTCGTCTACACCCACTCGTATGTACGGCTTACAACGCCGACTTTGATGGTGACCAAATGGCGGTCCACGTACCACTTTCAGCCGAAGCGCAAGCAGAAGCTCGTCTCCTCATGCTCGCTGCACAGAACATCTTGAACCCGAAAGATGGTAAACCAGTTGTTACACCATCGCAGGATATGGTCCTCGGTAACTACTACATCTCGCTTGAACGCGACGATGCCATCGGACAAGGGAAAATTTTGTCGAACGTCAACGAAGCGCTCATCGCGTATCAAAATGGATACGTCCACTTGCATACACGTGTCGCCCTTCCAGCACGTACGCTCAACAACCCGACGTTCACAGCGGAGCAAAATGAGAAAATGTTAATCACGACAGTCGGTAAGATGATCTTTAACGAGATCTTGCCGAACACGTTCCCATACTTGAACGAACCGACGATGGAAAACTTGCAGGAAGCAACGCCTGATAAGTACTTCATCGAAAAAGGTGCCAACGTCGCGGAAGAAATTGCCGCACGTCCACTCATCGAACCGTTCAAAAAAGGATTCCTTGGTAAAGTCATCGCGGAAGTGTTCCAGAAGTTTGAAACGACTGAAACGAGCCGCATGCTTGACCGGATGAAAGATCTCGGCTTCAAACACTCGACTAAAGCGGGTGTGACGGTCGGAATCGCCGATATCATCGTTCTTCCGGACAAACAAGAAATCCTTGATGAAGCGCAAACTCAAGTCGACCAAATCATGAAGTCGTTCCGTCGTGGTCTCATCACTGAAGATGAGCGTTACGAGCGCGTTGTACGCTCTTGGAACGAAGCGAAGGACGAGATTCAATCGCGATTGATGAAATCCCTCAACCGCTTGAACCCGATCTTCATGATGTCTGACTCAGGTGCCCGTGGTAACGCGTCCAACTTCACGCAGCTCGCAGGGATGCGTGGTTTGATGGCCGCTCCATCTGGCCGCATCATCGAACTTCCAATCAAATCGTCGTTCCGTGAGGGACTGACGGTTCAAGAATACTTCATCTCGACGCACGGTGCGCGTAAAGGTCTTGCCGATACAGCCCTTAAAACGGCTGACTCAGGTTACTTGACGCGTCGTCTCGTCGACGTTGCCCAAGATGTCATCATCCGTGAAGAAGATTGTGGAACGGACCGCGGAATCCGCGTTGCCGCTCTCCGCGAAGGCACGGAAGAAATCGAAAACTTGTATGACCGCCTCGTCGGCCGTACAGCGTTCGAGACAGTGGCACATCCGGAAACGGGTGAAGTCATGATTGAGAAGAACCAATTGATCACAGAAGATATCGCCCGCGACATCGTCGACGCTGGTATCGAACGAGTTGAAATCCGTACAGCCTTCACATGTAACACGTCACACGGCGTATGTAAGAAGTGCTACGGCCGCAACTTGGCGACCGGCTCGAACGTTGAAGTTGGCGAAGCAGTCGGAATCATCGCCGCGCAATCAATCGGTGAGCCAGGAACGCAGCTTACAATGCGTACCTTCCACACAGGTGGGGTAGCCGGAGATGATATCACGCAAGGTCTTCCACGTATCCAAGAGGTATTCGAGGCTCGTAACCCGAAAGGGCAAGCGGTCATCTCGGAAATTCCTGGTACGGTCATCGACTTTACCGAGTCGCGTGACAAGCGGGAACTCACGGTCGAAGGACTCAGTGAGACTCGTACGTACACGATTCCGTTCGGAGCGCGTTTACGCGTTCAGATCGGCGACACGGTAGATGCCGGGGAAGTCTTCACGGAAGGTTCGATCGATCCGAAAGAATTGCTCACCGTCCGTGGTGTGTCTGGTGTCCAAAACTATCTTCTTCAAGAAGTTCAAAAAGTATACCGGATGCAAGGGGTAGAAATCGGCGACAAACACGTCGAAGTCATGGTTCGCCAAATGCTTCGTCGCGTCAAAGTCATCGAGTCAGGTGACACGCCACTTCTCCCTGGTTCACTCGTCGATATCGGCGTCTTCAAAGAAGCGTGTAAAGACGTACTTCGCGTAGGTAAGAGCCCAGCAACGGCGAAACCGGTCCTTCTCGGAATCACGAAAGCGTCGCTTGAGACAGATTCGTTCCTCTCGGCCGCTTCGTTCCAAGAAACGACTCGCGTGTTGACAGACGCTGCCATCAAAGGCAAACGCGACTATCTTCTCGGACTCAAAGAGAACGTCATCATCGGTAAACTCGTGCCAGCTGGTACAGGGATGCCGGTATACCGTGACGTTAAACTTAAAGAAGATGCGTCGAAAGCCGTCCTCGAAGACGCGAACGTCGAGTAAAAACGTCTTGACAGCACTCTTTGGCGGTGCTACTATGATTTAGTGCCGCCAATCGGTTGTTGTCGATGACAATGGTGTCCAGCAGTCGGCAAGCTACTTGGACGTTAACCGATCTTTCTACGGAAAGGTTTGGCTGCTATTATTGCCACTTTCAAGGTATAACTCACGTTTTTGCGAGGTCATGGAATGCCTACGCCTCGTAAAAGCGTTTCGTTATGACCTTAAATGAACCACCCGGGTCGGTGGGTCTAGAAAATAGCATAATTCAGGAAGGGAGGATCTTCAAAGATGCCTACTATCAACCAGTTAGTCCGTAAAGGACGCAAATCGAAAGTCGTTAAATCTGACTCTCCAGCACTTAACAAAGGTTACAACAGTTTCATCAAGTCACAAACAAACGTGAGCTCACCACAAAAACGTGGTGTTTGTACACGTGTTGGTACAATGACTCCGAAGAAACCGAACTCGGCTTTACGTAAGTATGCCCGTGTTCGTTTGACTAACCAAATCGAAGTGACTGCGTACATTCCAGGTATTGGCCACAACCTTCAAGAGCACAGCGTTGTTCTTATCCGCGGAGGACGTGTAAAAGACTTACCAGGAGTACGTTACCACATCGTTCGTGGTGCACTTGACACTGCAGGTGTGGACGGACGTATGCAAGGCCGTTCTAAATACGGTACGAAACGTCCGAAAGCTGCGAAGAAGTAATTCTCGCAAACTAAACTACTGAAATTTTGAAAGGAGGGTACTCGGATGCGTAAAAACCGTGCAGAACGTCGTGACGTTATCGCAGATCCGATCTACAACTCGAAATTGGTAACTCGCCTCATTAACCGTGTCATGTTAGACGGTAAAAAAGGTACAGCTCAAACTATCATTTACAACGCATTTGGTCTCATCGCTGAACGCTCAGGCAAAGAGCCTATGGAAGTGTTCGAAGAAGCAATGACAAACATCATGCCTGTACTTGAAGTTAAAGCTCGCCGTGTAGGTGGAGCAAACTACCAAGTTCCTGTTGAAGTTCGTCCAGAACGCCGTACGACACTTGGTCTTCGTTACCTCGTGAACTACGCTCGTCTCCGCAACGAGAAGACGATGGAGCAACGTATCGCGAATGAAATCATGGATGCAGCCAATAACACTGGTGCTTCTGTTAAGAGACGCGAAGACATGCATAAGATGGCAGAAGCGAACAAAGCGTTTGCTCACTATCGTTGGTAAGTTAAACGTAAAGACCACTCCACGTCACCAAGCGGTGGCTTAATGGAGTGGCTTTCGGGTATAATCATATCGTGTGCCAGCACACGAAAAACACATGCGGAAGGAGAATACCCAGTATGGCAAGAGAATTCTCCCTAAAGAATACTCGTAACATCGGGATCATGGCTCACATCGATGCCGGTAAAACGACTACAACTGAACGTATTCTTTATTACACAGGTCGTATCCACAAGATTGGTGAAACTCATGAAGGAGCTTCACAAATGGACTGGATGGAGCAGGAGCAAGAGCGTGGAATCACGATCACTTCTGCAGCGACGACTGCACAGTGGAATGGCCACCGTGTAAACATCATCGATACACCTGGACACGTAGACTTCACAGTTGAAGTTGAACGTTCACTCCGTGTACTTGATGGCGCAGTTGCTGTACTTGACGCTCAGTCAGGTGTTGAACCACAAACAGAAACTGTATGGCGTCAAGCGACAACATACGGTGTTCCACGTGTCGTATTCGTCAACAAGATGGATAAGATTGGTGCGGACTTCATGTACTCGGTGAAAACACTTCACGAACGTTTACACGCTAACGCACACCCAATCCAACTTCCAATCGGCGCAGAAGATGAATTCAAAGGAATCATCGACCTCGTCGAAAGAAAGACATACATGTACTCGAACGACCTCGGTACTGACATCGAAGTAACAGAAGGCTTCCCAGCTGATATGGCTGACCAAGCTGAAGAACTTCGTGGTCGCTTGATCGAAGGCGTTGCGGATTACAACGAAGATTTGATGATGAAATACCTCGAAGGCGAAGAGATCTCAATCGAAGAACTCAAAGCTGGTATTCGTCAAGCAACACTTAGCGTTGAATTCTACCCTGTACTTGTAGGTTCGGCCTTTAAAAACAAAGGTGTTCAATTGATGTTGGACGCTGTTGTTGATTACCTCCCATCACCAGTTGATGTCGAGTCAATCAAAGGAATCAACCTCGATACAGAAGAAGAAATCACGCGTGAACCTTCTGACGAAGCGCCGTTCTCGGCACTTGCGTTCAAAGTCATGACTGACCCTTACGTCGGTAAATTGACATTCTTCCGTGTGTACTCTGGTACAGCACAAGCTGGTTCGTATGTGAAGAACTCGACTAAAGGGAAGCGCGAGCGTCTCGGTCGTATCCTTCAAATGCATGCAAACAGCCGTGAAGAAATTCCAATGGTATTTTCTGGTGACATCGCCGCTGCTGTTGGTCTTAAAGATACAACGACTGGTGACACACTTTGCTCAGAGAAAGACAACGTCGTTCTCGAGTCAATGACATTCCCAGAACCGGTTATCTCGGTCGCAATCGAGCCTAAATCGAAAGCAGACCAAGACAAGATGGGTCAAGCCCTCGCGAAACTCGCAGAAGAGGATCCAACTTTCCGCACTGAAACAAACCAAGAGACTGGTCAAACGATCATCTCTGGTATGGGTGAGCTTCACCTTGATATCCTCGTTGACCGTATGCGTCGCGAATTCAAAGTCGAAGCAAACGTCGGTGCACCACAAGTTGCTTACCGTGAGACAATCCGTAGCGCTGCGAAGATCGATTCGAAATTCGTACGTCAATCGGGTGGACGCGGTCAGTACGGTCACGTTGTCGTTGAATTCGAACCTAACGTAGAAGGTGCTGGATTCGAATTTGAGAACAAAATCGTCGGTGGTGTTGTTCCACGTGAATACGTACCAGCTGTTCAAAACGGTATTCAAGAAGCTCTCGAAAACGGTATCCTCGCTGGTTACCCAGTAGTTGACGTTAAAGCTGCCCTCGTCTTCGGATCGTACCACGATGTCGACTCGAACGAGATGGCGTTTAAAGTTGCTGCTTCGATGGCGGTCAAACAACTTAAGGAACAAGCGAAAGCTGTCATCCTTGAGCCAATGATGCGTGTTGAAGTTGTCATCCCAGAAGAATACTTGGGAGACATCATGGGTGACGTCACGTCACGCCGTGGACGCGTAGAAGGTATGGAAGCTCGCGGTAACGCACAAGTCGTTAAAGCGATGATTCCACTTTCGGAAATGTTCGGATATGCAACGTCACTCCGTTCACGTACGCAAGGACGTGGAACGTACTCGATGCACTTCGACCACTACGAAGAAGTACCGAAGTCAATTGCAGAAGAAATCATCAAAAAAGCGAACGGCTAATAACGGTTGTAACGCTGAAATGATTGTTGTAAGCTAAGGAGGACGTATGTTAAAAGTAGCCTACGTCTTCCTAGTTAAATAAAAAATTAATTGTCTATAGAGGAGGAATCTAGAATGGGTAAAGAAAAATTCGACCGTTCTAAACCGCACGTTAACGTTGGTACAATTGGCCACGTCGACCACGGTAAAACAACTTTGACTGCAGCGATTTCAGCTGTACTTTCAAAAGCACAAGGGAAAACAGCTACAAAGTTTGACGCAATCGATGGTGCTCCAGAAGAGCGCGAGCGCGGTATCACAATCGCAACAGCTCACATCGAGTACGAAACTGAAAAACGCCACTACGCACACGTTGACTGCCCAGGTCACGCTGACTATGTTAAAAACATGATCACTGGTGCTGCACAAATGGACGGCGCGATCCTCGTTGTTTCGGCAACAGATGGCCCAATGCCACAAACACGTGAGCACATTCTTCTTTCACGTCAAGTAGGTGTTCCTTTCATCGTAGTATTCATGAACAAAGTTGACATGGTTGACGACGAAGAGCTTCTCGAACTCGTTGAGATGGAAATCCGTGAACTTCTTTCTGAATATGACTTCCCAGGCGACGACCTCCCTGTAATCAAAGGTTCAGCTCTTGGCGCGCTTAACGGCGAACCACAATGGGAAGAAAAAATCATGGAACTCATGAACGCAGTTGATGAGTACATCCCTGAGCCTGTTCGTGACACGGACAAAGACTTCATGATGCCAGTTGAGGACGTATTCTCAATCACTGGTCGCGGTACTGTAGCGACTGGTCGTGTTGAGCGTGGTATTCTCCGCGTCAACGACGAAGTTGAAATCGTTGGTCTTACAGAAGAAACTAAGAAAACTGTATGTACTGGTGTAGAGATGTTCCGTAAGCTTCTTGACTATGCAGAAGCTGGCGACAACATCGGTGCTCTTCTCCGTGGTGTATCACGTGAAGACATCGAGCGTGGACAAGTACTTGCTAAACCAGGTACAATCACTCCGCACTCTAAATTCAAAGCTTCAATCTACGTTCTTTCTAAAGAAGAGGGTGGCCGTCACACGCCATTCTTCGCGAACTACCGTCCGCAGTTCTACTTCCGTACAACTGACGTAACAGGTATCGTTCACCTTCCAGAAGGTACTGAAATGGTAATGCCAGGAGACAACATCGAGTTGACGATCGAATTGATTTCTACAATCGCGATCGAAGACGGAACACGTTTCTCAATCCGTGAGGGTGGCCGTACTGTAGGTGCTGGTTCGGTAACAGAAATCGTCGAGTAATCGATGTCTTAAGCAGTCCGCATTTGCGGGCTGCTTTTTTGTTTTTTGAAACGAAGTGATAGGATAGGAGATAGGATTGTAGGAAGGAGAATCGATGATGGAAAAGCAAGTGGAGACGCTTTGCCGGTTGAACGGCGTTGCCTGCCGCTTTGGCGGGTCAAGTTTACTCAAGCATCACGGAATCGTCGAGACGGCGCGTGACTTGGATCTATTCGTTGAGCCTGACCAGTTCGAGACGATTGACCGTGTGCTCAGCCGTGCCGGAAAAAAAGAAGAGTCTGGTCCGCACGACGAGTATATGACGACGTACTTTGGCGAATATACGTTTGAAGGCCAGGACATCGACGTGATGGCTAGTTTTCGGATGCGTTGCACGGACGGGATTTATACGCATCCTTACATTGAACCGGACGAGAGTTGGATGCATCTTGAAGAGTGGGTCGTCCTCTATTCAGTGATGGGGCGGGAAGAGAAAGTCGACAAGCTGCACGAATACTTTATGACGCACCCGTTCAACAACTCGATTGTGCAAACGTGTTTGAAACGAGCTCCGGCATCAGTCGTCGAAGCCGTCACTGAGCAGTTTAAAGAGTATATGAAACGCTAGGAAGAGTTGGCATGGGCCTTCTTTTGAAAAATAGTTCAACAAAAGAAGGAAAAGAACTTGCAAAAGGATTCGAATCTTGTTACATTAGTGAACGTTGAACAACTCATCAGACATCCGGCACGATCGAAAAAAATCAAATCTTGCATTTGTTTTGCAGATTCGATATAATGATTAAGTGTTTGTGCGAGTGGTGAGAGACTTTACAGCAGAAAATGGGTCCTATCGTTGATTTGCAATGATCGGATGCCTCTGCTGACACAAGCACGCTGCGATGAAGCGGGAGGTTATGACACGCCAGGCAGCTTTGCCATGGCCGGTGTGGAAATTTCCGCTGAGAACTGTCTATTTTTAAAAGTAGGCGACAAAGGAGGGAAACTTACATGGCAAATGAAAAAATCCGTATTCGCTTAAAAGCATACGACCATCGCGTTCTCGATCAATCAGCTGAGAAAATCGTTGAAACTGCGAAACGTTCAGGTGCGAAGGTCTCGGGCCCAATCCCGCTTCCAACTGACAAATCGATCTACACGATCCTTCGTGCGGTCCACAAGTATAAAGATGCTCGTGAACAGTTCGAAATGCGTACACACAAACGCTTGATCGACATCGTTAACCCAACACCAAAAACGGTTGATGCGCTTATGCGTCTCGAATTACCATCAGGTGTTGACATCGAAATCAAACTTTAATTCTTCATATAGTAGATACTAGCCAGAAGAGACAATAATTATTAAACAGGAGGTGTATCTCATGGCTAAAGGAATCTTAGGAACAAAACTTGGTATGACTCAAATCTTCAACGAAGCAGGCGAAGTCGTACCGGTAACAGTAGTTGCTGTCGAAGGAAACGTTGTGCTTCAAGTTAAAACACTTGAAACAGACGGTTACGAAGCAGTTCAACTCGGTTTTGGAGACATCAAAGAATCACGTCAAAACAAACCGGCAAAAGGTCACGCTGCGAAAGCAAGCGCGACACCTAAGCGCTTCATGAAAGAAATTCGTACTTCAGTAGAAGGATACGAAATCGGTCAAGAGATCAAGGCGGACATTTTCGCTGCAGGTGAATTAGTGGACGTAACAGGTACTTCAAAAGGTAAAGGATTCCAAGGTGCGATTAAGCGTCACGGACAATCACGTGGACCAATGTCCCACGGTTCGCGTTACCACCGTCGCCCTGGTTCAATGGGTCCTGTAGCGCCTAACCGCGTATTTAAAGGGAAGCTTCTTCCTGGTCAAATGGGTGGCGAGCGTAAAACGATTCAAAACCTTGAAATTGTCAAAGTTGACGTGGAACGCGGCCTTGTACTCGTTAAAGGCGCAATCCCAGGCGCTCGTAAATCGAACGTCATCATCAAGACAGCTGTCAAAGGTAACTAATTAACTGCACGGAAAGGAGGAATTACGAATGCCTAAAGTAGCTTTGCTAAACCAAACAGGTTCACAAGTTGGCGAAATCGAATTGGCTGAAGCCATTTTCGGTATCGAGCCAAACGAATCAGTACTTTATGACGCGATCGTCATGCAACAAGCATCACGCCGTCAAGGTACTCACGATACGAAAGGTCGCTCGGAAGTACGCGGTGGCGGCCGTAAACCATGGAAACAAAAGGGAACTGGTCGTGCGCGCCAAGGTTCGATCCGCTCACCACAATGGGTTGGTGGTGGAACAGTCTTCGGTCCAACTCCACGTTCATACTCTTACAAGCTTCCTAAAAAAGTTCGTCGTCTTGCACTTCTCTCGGCTTTGTCGTCGAAAGTACAAAACAACGAAATGATCGTCCTCGAAGGCCTTGCTTTCGATGCACCAAAAACAAAAGATATGGTCGCAGTACTTCTTGGCCTATCAGTAGAACGTAAGGCTCTTGTAGTCACAGCGGACTACAATGAGACTATCGCTCTCGCAGCTCGTAACATCCCAGGAGTGACTGTAATCGAGGCAGCGGGCGTTAACGTTCTTGACCTCATTGCTAACGACAAAGTCATCTTCACTAAAGATGCGGTTGCGAAGGTAGAGGAGGTGCTTGCATAATGGCTCAAGCATACGATATCATCAAACGTCCGATCATCACTGAGCGTTCAGTTAGCCTCATGGAAGCTAACAAATACGTTTTCGAGATCGAAGTTAAAGCGACTAAATCACAAGTGAAGCACGCTATCGAAACAATTTTCAACGTGAAAGTTGCTTCGGTAAACACAATGAACATGAAACCGAAAGCGAAACGTGTCGGTCGTCACTCTGGTTACACATCGCGTCGTAAAAAAGCGATCGTAACTCTTGCTGAAGGCAACACAATCGACTTCCTCGGTTAATTTACTACCTTAGAAGAAAAGGAGGGAATCCTCGATGGCAATTAAAAAGTTTAAGCCGACCACTAACGGTCGCCGTAACATGACATCTCTCGACTTTGCAGAGATCACAACGAACCGTCCTGAGAAATCGTTAACTGAAAAGCTTTCGAAAAAAGGCGGTCGTAACAACCAAGGTCGTTTGACTGTACGTCACCAAGGTGGCGGGCACAAACGTAAATACCGTATCATCGATTTCAAACGTAACAAAGATGCTATCATCGGACGCGTTGCTACGATCGAATACGATCCAAACCGTTCAGCTAACATCGCCCTCATCAACTATGCAGATGGTGAGAAACGTTACATCCTCGCTCCTAAGGGCATCAAAGTAGGCATGGAAATCATGTCTGGTCCTGAAGCGGATATTAAAGTGGGGAACGCTCTTCCACTCGTAAACATCCCTGTCGGTACTACTATCCACAACATCGAGCTTAAGCCTGGTAAAGGCGGTCAGCTTGTTCGTGCGGCTGGTGCATCGGCACAAATCCAAGGACGTGACGGCAAGTACGTCATCGTTCGTCTTCAATCAGGTGAATCACGCTTGTTCCTCGGCACTTGCCGCGCGACAATCGGTTCAGTTGGTAACGAAGAACACGAACTTGTAAACATCGGTAAAGCAGGACGTTCACGTTGGTTAGGCAAACGCCCAACAGTACGTGGTTCTGTAATGAACCCAGTTGATCACCCACACGGTGGTGGTGAAGGTCGTGCGCCAATCGGTCGTTCGGGCCCACTTACTCCTTGGGGTAAACCAGCTCTTGGTTACAAAACTCGTAAGAAAAACAAATCGAGCGACATGTACATCCTTCGTCGTCGTAAGAAATAATTATTACATGATTCTTGGGCGGTTCGAAAGAGCCGTTCCCGAATCATTCCAAAGGGAGGTTCTATCATGGGTCGCAGCTTGAAAAAAGGTCCATTCGCAGATCACCATTTGCTCGCTAAAGTTGACAAACTTAACGAATCTGGTGAGAAGCAAGTCATCAAAACTTGGTCACGTCGCTCGACAATCTTCCCAGAATTCATGGGTCACACGTTCGGTGTACACGATGGTCGTAAACACGTACCAGTATTCGTGACAGAAGACATGGTCGGTCACAAACTTGGTGAATTCGCTCCAACACGCACGTATAAAGGTCACGGATCAGACAAGAAAACGAAACGGTAATCTGAGGGGAGGTCAAATCCATGCAAGCTAAAGCATCAGCTAATATGGTCCGTCTTGCTCCTCGCAAAGCACGTCTCGTTGTAGACTTAATTCGCGGGAAACAAGTCGGCGAAGCGCTCTCTGTCCTTGCTCACACGAACAAGGCAGCGTCGCCAATCGTTGAAAAAGTATTGAAGTCAGCGATTGCTAACGCAGAGCACAACTACGATATGAACATTGAGAACCTTGTTGTATCTGAAATTTTCGTCAACGAAGGTCCAACACTCAAACGCTTCCGCCCACGTGCGATGGGTCGCGCAAGTCGTATTAACAAACGCACAAGCCACATTCACATCGTGGTAACTGAGAAATAAGGAGGGATATGTAGTGGGTCAAAAGGTAAATCCGCACGGTTTTCGCGTTGGTGTTATCAAAGACTGGGATTCGCGTTGGTACGCTGAGAAAGACTACGCAGATCTCCTTCATGAAGACTACGTTATTCGTGAATACATCGAAAACAAAATGAAGGATGCTAGTGTGGCTAAAGTTGAAATCGAACGCGCTGCAAACCGCGTAAACATTTCGCTTCACACTGCGAAACCAGGTATGGTCATCGGTAAAGGTGGTTCGGAAATCGAGTCACTCCGTAAAAATATCACAAAGCTTGCTGAAGGCAAACGTGTTCACATCAACGTTGTTGAAGTGAAAAACGCGGATGCGGTCGCTAAGCTTGTTGCTGAAAACATCGCTCGTCAATTGGAAGGCCGTGTGTCATTCCGTCGTGCAATGAAACAGTCAATTCAACGTTCGATGCGCACTGGCATCAAAGGGATCAAAACAGAAGTTTCTGGTCGTCTTGGTGGCGCTGATATCGCTCGTTCAGAGAAGTACTCAGAAGGATCAGTTCCGCTTCATACAATCCGTGCCGACATCGACTACGGAACAGCTGAAGCTGACACAACTTATGGTAAAATCGGAATTAAAGTATGGCTTTACCACGGAGAAGTTCTTCCAACAAAAAACACTAAATAATAAACACTCTTTCAGGAAGGAGGCAACACACTATGTTGTTACCTAAACGCGTGAAATATCGTCGTGTACACCGTGGTAAAATGCGCGGAAATGCAAAACGCGGCACAACAGTACATTTCGGTGAATTCGGTCTCCAATCGCTCGAAGCGAGCTGGATCACAAACCGTCAAATCGAATCAGCACGTATCGCAATGACACGTTATATGAAACGTGGCGGTAAAGTGTGGATCAAGATCTTCCCACACAAGCCGTACACTAAAAAGCCTCTCGAAGTTCGAATGGGTTCGGGTAAAGGTGCTCCAGAAGGCTGGGTAGCTGTAGTTAAGCCTGGTAAAGTAATGTTCGAAATCGCGGGTGTATCTGAGGAAGTCGCACGTGAGGCACTTCGCCTTGCAGCGCACAAACTTCCAGTGAAATGTAAGTTCGTGAAACGTGAAGAAAATGGTGGTGATACGAATGAAAGCAACTGATCTCCGTCAATCAACAAATGAAGAGCTCAACGGTAAAGTAGGCGAGTGGAAAGAAGAACTCTTTAACCTTCGTTTCCAATTAGCTACAGGTCAGCTTGAGAATCCTGCTCGTATCCGTGAAGTACGCAAGTCGATTGCGCGTGCTAAAACGATTCTTCGTGAACGCGAACTCGGCATCAACAACGGCTAATCTAATCGGATTATTGAAGAGGAGGTAACACTCATGGAACGCAATAAGCGTAAAGTACTCACTGGACGCGTCGTGTCTGACAAAATGGACAAAACGATCGTCGTTGCAGTTGAAACAAAAGTACGTCATAAGCTTTATGGAAAACGTGTAAACTACACGAAGAAATTTAAAGCGCACGATGAGAACAATGTCGCTAAAGTAGGCGATGTGGTCCGCATCGCGGAAACACGTCCGCTTTCTAAAGACAAACGTTTCCGTCTCGTAACAGTAGTAGAAGAATCAGTAATCATCTAATAACAGTTCGGATCTATAAACATCCGGAGGGAGGTACACTCGCATGATTCAACAAGAATCTCGCTTGAAAGTAGCAGACAACTCTGGCGCGCGTGAACTGTTGACAATTAAAGTCCTCGGTGGTTCAGGTCGTAAGACTGCAAACATCGGTGACATCATCGTCGCGACGGTAAAACAAGCAACACCAGGTGGCGTTGTTAAAAAAGGTGACGTTGTCAGAGCAGTTGTCGTTCGTACAAAACGCGGCGCTCGTCGTAAAGATGGTTCGTACATCCGTTTCGATGAGAACGCAGCAGTCATCATCAAAGATGACAAGAGCCCACGCGGCACTCGGATCTTCGGGCCAGTTGCACGTGAACTTCGTGAAAAAGAATTCATGAAGATCGTTTCGTTGGCACCGGAAGTACTTTAATTTCCAATTTCAATCCTATAAGGAGGTGCGCAAAACGATGCATGTTAAAAAAGGCGATACAGTCCAGGTAATGTCTGGTAAAGATAAAGGCAAGCAAGGGGTTATCCTCAAAGCTATGCCAAGCAAGAACCGCGTAGTCGTTGAAGGGGTTAACGTGATGAAAAAACACGCTAAACCATCACAAGCGAATCCACAAGGCGGTATCCTTGAAATCGAAGCACCAATTCACGTCTCGAACGTCATGCCAATCGACCCTAAAACGGGCAAACCAACTCGCGTTGGTTTCCAAGTAGTCGATGGTAAAAAAGTTCGTGTCGCGAAATCGGGCGAAGTACTCGATAAATAAGAACAACGTGACGAAAGGAGGTCCATTCGACTATGAACCGTTTGCAAGAGAAGTATAAAAGCGACATCGTGAAAGCGATGATGGATAAATTCAACTATGACTCGGTTATGCAAGTGCCACAAGTCGACAAGATCGTCATCAACATGGGTGTAGGTGACGCTGTTTCGAACTCGAAAGCTCTTGACATGGCAGTGGAAGAATTATCAATTCTTTCAGGTCAAAAACCACTCGTAACGAAGGCTAAGAAATCAATCGCTGGTTTCAAACTTCGTGAGGGCATGCCGATCGGTGCGAAAGTAACACTTCGTGGCGAGCGCATGTACGATTTCCTCGACAAATTAGTAACTGTTTCACTTCCACGTGTACGTGACTTCCGCGGTGTATCGAAGAAAGCATTCGACGGACGCGGTAACTACACGCTTGGTGTGAAAGAGCAGCTTATTTTCCCTGAAATCGATTACGATAAAGTAACTAAAGTACGCGGTATGGATATCGTTGTTGTTACAACAGCGAACACAGACGAAGAAGCACGTGAATTGCTCACACTTCTCGGAATGCCATTCCAAAAATAATAAAGGGAGGTCGACAACATGGCTAAAAAGTCAATGGTGAATCGCGAGCAAAAACGCGAGAAACTCGTTGCCCAGTACGCTGAGAGACGCGCGCAATTAAAAGCTGAAGGCGACTACATCGGACTCAGCAAATTGCCACGTAACTCGTCACCTGTACGTCTTCATAACCGTTGCCGTATCACAGGTCGTCCACATGGTTACATGGGTAAATTCGGGATCAGCCGTATCAAGTTCCGTGATCTTGCATACAAAGGTCAAATCCCTGGTGTTAAAAAAGCAAGTTGGTAATCCACTAACAGTGTGAAAGGAGGTACATCGCATGGTAATGACAGACCCTATTGCAGATATGCTTACACGTATCCGTAACGCTAACATGGTTCGCCATGAAAAATTGGAGCTTCCAGCTTCTAATATCAAACGTGAGGTTGCAGAGATCCTCAAGCGTGAAGGTTTCATTCGCGATGTTGAATATATCGAGGACGCTAAACAAGGTACACTTCGTCTTTTCCTTAAATATGGAGCAAGCAACGAACGTGTTATCACTGGTCTCAAACGTATTTCGAAACCAGGTCTTCGTGTATATGCAAAAGCAGATGAAGTACCAAAAGTACTCGGAGGACTCGGTATCGCAGTTCTTTCGACATCAAAAGGTCTTATGACTGATAAAGAAGCTCGCCAACAACAAGTCGGCGGCGAAGTGCTCGCCTACATCTGGTAAGTCACTTTTCTAACAAGAACGGAGGTGTAATCAATGTCACGTATTGGTAAAAAACCAGTTACGATTCCAGCTGGCGTTACTGTAACGGTTGCAGAAGGCAACATTGTCACAGTAAAAGGTGCTAAAGGTGAACTTTCGCTTTCAGCTAACCCAGCCTTGGAAGTCAAAATTGAAGAAAACGAACTAACTGTTGTTCGTCCGGATGACTCGAAAGAGAACCGTACGATCCACGGTACGACACGTGCCCTCATCGCCAACATGGTGGAAGGTGTGTCTAACGGGTTCCAGAAAACACTTGAGATCTCAGGGGTTGGTTACCGTGCTGCTAAGCAAGGTAACAAACTCGTCCTCAGCCTCGGTTACTCGCATCCAATCGAGTACGTTGCTGAAGAAGGTATCGAGATCGAAGTTCCTTCAAACACGCAAATCATCGTAAAAGGTATTAGCAAAGAGCGCGTCGGTCACGTTGCAGCTCAAATCCGCTCGTACCGTGCTCCAGAACCTTACAAAGGTAAAGGTGTTCGTTACTCTGATGAACGTATTCGCCGTAAAGAAGGTAAGACTGGTAAGTAATTCGTCACGAAATGAACGGAAAGGAGTGGCATAAATGATCACAAAAGCAGATAAAAATGCAGTTCGTAAGAAACGTCATGCTCGTGTACGTCGTACGATCACCGGGACGGCAGCTCGTCCACGTTTGAACGTATTCCGTTCGAGCAAGAACATCTACGTACAACTTATCGATGACGCGTCACAAACAACGCTTGTGTCAGCATCTTCGAAAGATAAAGCACTCGATCTTACAAACGGCGGCAACGTTGAAGCAGCGAAAGCTGTTGGTAAACTTGCAGCTGAACGTGCACTCGAGAAAGGTATCGACACTGTTGTGTTCGACCGTGGTGGATACCTCTATCATGGCCGCGTCAAAGCTGTTGCAGAAGCAGCTCGTGAAGCGGGTCTTAAATTCTAACAAAAAGGAGGGGACACTCGATGCGCCAGTTAGACGTTAACATGGAACAACTTGAAGAACGCGTTGTTACCGTAAACCGCGTCGCGAAAGTTGTGAAAGGTGGCCGTCGCTTCCGTTTCGCCGCTCTCGTAGTCGTAGGTGACAAAAATGGTCACGTCGGTTTCGGTACAGGTAAGGCACAAGAGGTGCCAGAAGCGATCCGCAAGGCTATTGAAGCCGCTAAGAAAAACATGGTTCAAGTACCAATGGTTGGTACAACAATTCCACACGAAATCACAGGAGTATACGGAGCAGGTCGTGTATTCATGAAACCTGCTTCTGAAGGTACTGGGGTTATCGCCGGTGGTCCAGTTCGTGCAGTGCTCGAACTTGCAGGTGTAGGTGACATCCTTTCGAAATCGCTTGGATCAAACACACCGATCAACATCGTCCGTGCGACGGTCAAAGGCTTGACAGAGCTTAAAAAAGCAGAGGAAGTTGCTAAACTACGCGGTAAAAGCGTAGAAGAACTTCTTAAATAAGGGAGGGAACTAGACATGGCGAAACTCGCAATCACCCTCACACGCAGCACAATCGGTCGTCCCGAGGATCAGCGTGTAACAGTACGTACACTTGGTCTTCGCAAAATGCATCAAACCGTCGTTGTCCCTGACAACGTCGCGATGCGTGGTATGATCAAAAAAGTGTCGCACCTTGTGACTGTAGAAGAAATTAACGAATAATATCGATTTTAATAATAAGGAGGTGCCACTATGAAACTCCATGAATTGAAGCCAACTCCAGGTTCGCGTCACGAACGCAACCGTGTCGGTCGCGGTATGGCGACTGGTAACGGTAAAACTTCTGGCCGTGGACATAAAGGTCAAAAAGCTCGTTCAGGCGGTGGCGTTCGTCCAGGGTTCGAAGGTGGACAAAACCCACTTTACCGTCGTCTTCCAAAACGCGGTTTCAACAACCCTACTCGTAAAGAGTATGCAGTTGTTTCCCTAGACACGCTTAACCGTTTCGAAGCAGGTACTGAAGTCACTCCAGAACTCTTAATCGAGACTGGTGTCGTCAGCTCTGCTAAAGACGGAATCAAAGTACTTGCTAACGGCAAGCTTGAAACAAAATTAACTGTTAAAGCCAACAAATTCTCGGGTGCAGCGAAAGAAGCGATCGAAGCAGCTGGCGGTTCAGTTGAGGTGATCTGATGTTTCAGACGATCTCCAATATGTGGCGCGTGAAAGATATTCGACAGCGTATTCTCTTCACACTCGCAATCATCATCATTTTCCGCATCGGGGCCCATATCCCGGTGCCGATGGTGAATACGGATGTGTTGCGTTTTGACTCAGGAGGTCTACTCGACTTCTTGAACTTGTTTGGAGGAAATGCTTTACAGAACTTCTCCCTGTTCGCAATGGGGATCATGCCGTACATCACGGCATCGATCGTTGTACAACTTTTACAAATGGACGTCGTTCCGAAGTTTGCCGAATGGGCAAAACAAGGCGAGTCCGGGCGTAAGAAGCTAGCGACGGTCACGCGCTATGGGACGATCATGTTAGGGTTTGTCCAAGCGACATCACTGTCGTTCGGATTTAACCGCCTCTACCCAGGTCTCGTCAATGAGACGTGGGGAACGGCAACCTATTTCGTGATCGCGATTGTACTTACTGCAGGTACGGCGTTCTTGATGTTCCTCGGTGAGATGACAACGGAGAAAGGTGTCGGGAATGGTATTTCCGTCATCATCTTCGCGGGTATCATCGCTGGGTTCCCAAGAATCTTCACGCAGATTTACGAGACGAAGCTCCAAAATGCTGGAGACGCGTTATTCATTAACATCGTTTACTTGGCTGTGCTATTGCTCGTTATTCTTGCTGTGACGGTTGGGATCATTTATGTTCAACAAGCGGCACGTAAGATTCCGATTCAATACGCGAAGCGCACGGCGAACCGTACCCCTGTGGGCGGTCAGTCGACGCACTTGCCAATCAAGCTAAACGCTGCTGGTGTCATCCCGGTTATCTTCGCGATTTCCTTCATGGTGACACCGCCAACTGTTGCAAGCTTCATTGCTTCTCCGGAAACGACGCAGAAGTTGCAGACTTACTTCGATACGACATCTCCAATCGGAATGTCAATCTACGTAGCGCTCATCATCGCGTTCGCTTACTTCTATACATTTATTCAGGTCAACCCAGAACAAATGGCAGAAAATCTGCAGAAGCAAGGTGGCTATATTCCTGGGATTCGTCCTGGGGCGCAAACAGAACAGTACATCACGAAGTTGCTCTATCGATTGACTTTCTTCGGAGCGATTTTCCTATCGCTCGTTGCGATCATGCCGACAATCTTCATTAAGCTTGCCGGTCTCCCAACTTCGGTGCAAATCGGAGGGACGAGCTTGTTGATCGTAATCGGGGTAGCCCTCGAAACGATGAAACAAATCGAAAGTCAACTCGTAAAACGACACTATAAAGGCTTTATCCGTTAAAGCGGAAGGAAGGGCTCTCCCTTCCTTCCTGTCGTGTTTACGATGTGTTGTGAAAATCAAAACTGGAGGCTAACTGAGATGAATCTAGTACTCATGGGCTTACCGGGTGCAGGGAAAGGGACTCAAGCGGCTAAAATCGTCGAAGAGTACCAAATCCCACACATTTCGACAGGCGACATGTTTCGTGCGGCAATCAAAGGCGGAACGCCACTTGGTAAAGAAGCTAAATCGTTCATGGATAAAGGGGAACTCGTACCGGATGAGGTAACAATCGGAATCGTACGTGAACGCTTGAGTCAAGATGATACGAAAAACGGCTTTTTACTCGATGGATTCCCGCGTACTGTTGCTCAAGCAGAGGCACTCGAAAGTTTGCTTAAAGATTTGGGGAAACAGATCGACCACGTCGTCAACATTGATGTGGCTGCGGAAATTCTCGTTCCGCGTTTGACAGGTCGTTGGATCTGCCCGACGTGTGGAGCGACATATCATGTGATCTTCAATCCACCAAAAGTGGAAGGCATCTGTGATGTGGATGGGTCGGCACTCATGCAACGTGAAGACGATAAAGAGGAAACGGTTCGCCGTCGCCTTGACGTCAACATCGAGCAATCGAAACCACTTATTGACTTTTATGCAGAAAAAGGGTATCTTCGTACATTGGATGGAGATCGTCCAATCGATGTCGTTTATGCCGATGTTAAAGCGTTACTCGGTGATACTGAATGATCATCACGAAGACGCCTCGAGAAATTGCGATTATGCGTGAGGCTGGGCAAATTGTTGCTCGAACGCACCAGGTGCTCAAAGAGCACATCAAACCAGGTATTACGACGCTAGAGCTCGACCGGATTGCGGAAGATTACATTCGCAGCCAAGGTGCGACACCGTCGTTCAAAGGCTACAACGGTTTTACCGGTAGTGTTTGCGCTTCAGTGAACGAAGAACTTGTTCATGGAATTCCCGGAGAACGGGTATTGAACGATGGAGATATCATCTCGATCGACATCGGTGCCCACTATAACGGATACCATGGAGATTCCGCTTGGACTTATCCAGTGGGAACAATCTCAGAAGAGACACAGCGGTTGCTTGACGTAACCGAAGAAAGTCTGTATAAAGGATTGGAGCACGCCAAGGCTGGACTGCGATTGACAGACATTTCGCATGCGATTCAAGCGTATGTTGAATCTCATGAGTTTTCTGTCGTCCGTGAGTATGTCGGTCATGGTGTCGGTCAAAATTTGCATGAAGAACCGCAAATTCCGCACTATGGTCCACCGGGGAAAGGGCCGCGCCTAAAGACTGGGATGACGTTAGCCATTGAACCAATGGTCAACGCTGGTCAACGCTATGTTCGAACGCTGGCTGACAACTGGACAGTTGTGACAGTGGACGGTAGCATGTGCGCCCACTTTGAGCACACCATCGCCATCACAGACGATGGATACGAGATTTTAACGAAACTCGATTCCGGTGAATGAGGCTCTATTGTTGCGTGCTGATCCGTTATGGATCCTTCTCTCACAGTACTGTACAATAGATCGTCTGTGCTCCTAAATATCTTCATATAGAAAGGGGAATAAATGATGGCGAAACAAGATGTCATTGAAGTGGAAGGCACTGTTATCGAACCACTTCCAAACGCAATGTTTAAAGTGGAGTTAGAAAACGGCCACACGGTGCTCGCGCACGTCTCAGGGAAAATTCGGATGCACTACATTCGAATCCTTCCAGGCGACCGCGTAACTGTCGAGTTGTCTCCGTACGACTTGACTCGCGGGCGAATCACGTACCGTTATAAGTAACTCCGATTTTTCCAGGAGGAGGGTATAATCATGAAAGTAAGACCGTCGGTAAAACCGATTTGCGAAAAATGTAAAGTTATTCGCCGTAAAGGAAAAGTAATGGTAATTTGCGAAAACCCGAAACACAAACAAAAACAAGGTTAATCTAAGAGGAGGTGCACACATGGCACGTATTGCTGGTGTAGATATTCCGCGCGAAAAACGTATCGTTATTTCGCTCACATACATCTTTGGTATTGGTAAAACAAAAGCACAAGAAATCTTGAAGACTGCAAACGTATCTGAAGATTCACGCACACGTGATCTTACAGAAGACGAAATCAACCGCATCCGTGAAGCAATTGACGGAATTAAAGTTGAAGGTGACCTTCGTCGTGAAGTTTCACTCAACATTAAGCGTTTGATCGAAATCGGCGCCTACCGCGGTGTCCGTCATCGCCGTAGTCTCCCTGTTCGCGGAC
The DNA here is from genome assembly GCF_004337245.1 of Exiguobacterium sp. SH1S1. Lineage (NCBI taxonomy): Bacteria > Bacillati > Bacillota > Bacilli > Caryophanales > Exiguobacterium > Exiguobacterium sp. SH1S1. Next base: position 8,462 of record NZ_SJUZ01000011.1, on the reverse strand, counting down.
AAAACACGAAGAACAACTCGCGTACTCGTAAAGGCCCACGCCGTACAGTAGCGAACAAGAAGAAGTAAAGGAGGGAATTGAACAATGGCGAAACGTAAGCAAAATGTACGTTCAAAACGTAAAGTCAAAAAGCATATTGAAGTCGGTGTGGTACACATCCGTTCTACATTTAACAACACAATCATCACAATCACTGACACGCAAGGTAACGCGATCTCATGGGCTACTTCTGGTAACCTTGGATTTAGAGGATCACGTAAATCGACACCGTTCGCAGCACAATTGGCTGCTGAAACTGCAGCGAAAGTTGCAATGGACAACGGTATGCGTACAGTAGAAGTTAACGTTAAAGGTCCTGGTGCTGGACGTGAAGCGGCAATCCGTGCCCTCCAAGCTACTGGTCTTGAAGTAACTGCAATCCGTGACGTAACACCTGTTCCGCACAACGGTTGCCGCCCTCCAAAACGTCGCCGCGTATAATCGTTTGTGCGTGTGATGGGCTTACCTAGCACGAACAACATATACAATGCAGCGCAAGCTGCGTGGCAGGATACACTCAAGGAGGGGTTCAGATGATCGAGATTGAAAAACCAAAGATCGAAACGGTCGAAATCAGCGAGGATGCTACGTTTGGTAAATTCGTGGTGGAACCGCTTGAACGTGGATATGGCACTACTCTCGGCAACTCACTGCGTCGAATTTTATTGTCATCGCTTCCTGGTGCAGCGATTACGGCGGTTCAAATCGATGGCGTACTTCACGAGTTCTCAACGATTGACGGAGTCGTCGAAGACGTCACCCAAATTGTTTTAAACCTCAAGAAGTTAGCGCTCAAAGTGTACTCGGAAGAAGAGAAAACGCTTGAGATTAACGTTTCAAGTGCCGGTGCTGTCACTGCGGCAGACATTACCCATGATAGCGACGTTGAAATCTTGAATCCTGAGCTCCACATCGCGACTCTCGCTGACAATGCGACGCTTCGCATGCGTTTGACTGCTCGCCGTGGTCGTGGTTACGTCCAGGCAGAAGATAACAAACGTGATGATATGCCGATTGGTGTCATTCCAATCGATTCGATCTATACACCGATTCAACGCGTGAACTACGAAGTAGACAAAACACGTGTCGGTCAAGATGCTAGCTTCGATAAGCTTCTATTAGACGTGTGGACAGATGGTTCAATCCGTCCGGAAGAAGCAGTATCGCTTGGAGCGAAAATTTTGACAGAACACTTGAATATCTTTGTTGGTTTGACTGACGAAGCTCTCAACGCAGAAATTATGGTCGAGAAAGAAGAAGACCAAAAAGAAAAAGTACTTGAAATGACGATCGAAGAACTCGATCTCTCAGTTCGTTCGTACAACTGCTTGAAGCGCGCCGGCATCAACACTGTTCAAGAACTCGCAAACAAATCAGAGGAAGAGATGATGAAAGTCCGTAACCTCGGACGTAAATCACTCGAAGAAGTTCAACTCAAGTTGGACGAGCTCGGTTTGGGCTTGCGTAAAGAAGACTAAGTTCAACCGAAGGAGGGAAATGTAATGGCTTATTCGAAACTTGGCCGTACAAGCTCGCAACGCAAGGCTCTTTTGCGTGATCTTGCAACTGACCTTATTATCAACGAGCGCATTCAAACAACTGAACAAAAAGCGAAAGAACTTCGCCCAGTCGTTGAAAAATTAATCACTCTTGGAAAACGTGGCGATCTTCATGCCCGTCGTCAAGTAGCTTCATTCGTTCGCAAAGAGAGCGCTGGAGAGAAAAACGCAATCCAAAAATTGTTCGAAGACGTGGCACCACGCTACGCTGAACGTCAAGGTGGATACACACGCATCATGAAAGTCGGCCCACGCCGCGGTGACGGTGCGGAAGTCGTAATCATCGAACTCGTCTAATTCATTAGGCAGTCAACAGGGCATGCGGTCACGTATTGCCCTGTTTCCACATCGGAAAGGAGTCGACAGATGGAATCTCAAATTATGGTACGTGATGTCGTGTTTCGTTACCCGGGACAAACCGAGCCAGCCTTAGACGGGTTGTCACTCGATGTATACAAAGGGGAATGGCTCGCCATCGTTGGCCATAATGGTTCCGGCAAGTCGACTTTGACGAAGTTGTGGAACGGGCTTTTGCTTCCTCAGGAAGGAGAGGTCCGGGTTGAGACGCTCGATCCGACGGACGCCACAGACGTGTGGGACGTTCGTAAACGGATCGGTGTCGTCTTCCAAAATCCCGACAATCAGTTTGTCGGGGCGACCGTGCGCGATGATGTGGCGTTCTCTCTCGAAAACATGGGACTTCCACGTCAAGAAATGGTTCGTCGAATTGATGACAGTCTAGCGCGCGTTGGATTATCGGAACTAGCGGACCGTGAACCGCATCAGTTATCCGGTGGACAAAAGCAGCGTGTTGCGATTGCTTCGGCTCTCGCAATGCGCCCGCATGTCCTCGTGCTCGATGAAGCTACCTCGATGCTCGACCCGATTGGGCGTAAAGAGGTGTTACAAACGGTACAACAGCTCGTCTCAGAAGGGATGACCGTTGTCGCCATTACACACGAGCTCGACGAAGTGTTGTTTGCCGACCGTATCATTGCCTTGTCTAAAGGGAAAATTGCAATGACCGGTACACCAGAAGACGTGTTTAGAAATCCGGAAGCGTTACGTGCCATCCAATTGGATGTGCCGTTTATCGTACGGATGCAACTCGAACTGAAGGAACGGGGCATACCACTCGATCGTCTGATGCTACAACATTCGGAGTTGGTGAACCATCTATGCCGATTAGCATTGAAGAAGTGACTTACCAATATCAATTGAATACTCCGTTTGAACGAACCGCGCTGCGCGATGTGAATGTATTTATTCCGTCGGGGGCGCTTGTTGCGTTTCTTGGCCATACCGGCTCTGGGAAATCGACACTCGTTCAGCACATGAACGGCTTACTGCGACCGACAAAAGGTCGTGTCGTCGTGGATGACATTACAGTACGTGCGATTACGAAGCGTCGCGATAAAAAGCAAAGTTTGCTTCCGCTTCGACGCCGCGTTGGGCTCGTCTTTCAGTATCCCGAGCATCAACTGTTTGAAGAGACGGTCGAACGCGACGTGATGTTTGGTCCCCGCAACTTCGGTGCGACGGAGGCCGAGTCGAAAGAACGGGCTCATGCGGCCCTGCGCCTTGTCGGTCTCGATGAAACGTTATGGGACCGTTCCCCGTTCGATTTGTCGGGCGGACAGATGCGACGTGTCGCGATTGCGGGCGTGCTCGCGAGCCGTCCGGACGTCTTAGTCGTCGATGAACCGACGGCAGGACTCGACCCGCTCGGCCGTCAAGACATGCTGGCGCTGTTTAAACGTTTAAAAGAAGAACTCGACTTGACGCTCATCCTCGTCTCGCATGACATGGATGACGTGTTGACGTATGCGGAACGTGTCGTCGTCATGGAACAAGGACAAGTCGCCTTCGATGGTGACCCGTTCGAACTGTTCAAGGACGAGTCACTCGTTCGCTCGTTGCAACTCGACGTCCCGAACGTGCTTCGGCTCGCGCTTGAACTCGCACCGACGTTCGGGGTCGAGCCTCCATCCCTTCGGACGGAAGTCGAACTGGCGGACTGGATTGCGGCCGAGTTGAGAAAGGGGGGAGCCATATGATTATCGGGCAATACATTCCCGGTCATTCATGGCTGCACACACTTGACGCTCGGGCCAAAACGCTGTTCATCCTCGGGTTTATTCCAGTCGTCTTCTTGGCCGACAATTTGTGGACGAACGTGTTTTTACTCGCGTTCACGTTATTCGCGGTCAAATTGTCTCAGTTGTCATGGCGCTATTTATGGAACGGGTTGAAAATGATTTTATTTTTGATCGTGTTCACACTCCTGTTGCAACTGTTCTTCAATCGGGAAGGGACGTTGCTCGTTTCACTCGGTCCGTTCTCGATTTATTCGGAAGGGGTGAGAATGGGCTTGATCGTCTCGCTCCGTTTCTTCTATCTCGTCATGTTGACGACGCTCGTCACCTTGACGACGACGCCGATGGAACTGACCGATTCGATTGAAGCTGGTCTTCGTCCCCTCGAACGCATACGAGTGCCGGCACACGAGATCGCCCTGATGCTGTCCATCTCGCTTCGTTTCTTGCCGACGCTAGCCGACGAGACGGATCGCATCATGAAGGCGCAACAGGCGCGAGGCGTCGATTTAAAGAGTGGTCCGATTAAAGATCGGTTAAAAGCGGTCGTCCCGCTCATGATCCCATTGTTCGTGTCCGCGTTTAAGCGGGCTGAGGACCTTGCCACGGCGATGGAAGCCCGCGGGTACCGTGGGGGTGAAGGGCGGACGAGGTGGCGTGAGATGACGTGGGAACGACGCGACACAGGATTGTTGATCGTATTTGTCTGCTTGACACTCATTTTGATTGGATTGCGAGGGATAGGATGAGACGGGTTAAATTGACGATTGCTTATGATGGGACGAATTATGCGGGTTATCAAGTCCAGCCAAACGGCAATACGGTTCAGGCCGAAGTCGAGACGGTTCTTGCGAAGATGCATGGTCAAGCGATGAAAGTTGTCGCTTCTGGGCGGACGGATGCCCGTGTTCACGCGAAAGGTCAGGTCATCCACTTCGATACGCATTTATCGATGCCGGCAGATCGCTTCGTCAAAGCGTTGAACGCGATGTTGCCAGATGATATCCTTGTTTGTTCGGCCGAAGAAGTAGATGCTTCTTTCCATGCCCGCTACGGTGCGAAACGGAAAGAGTATCGTTACTTCATTCGCACTGACGTCGATCCGTTCCGCCGCCATCATGCCGTGACGGTGACGTATGCGCTTGACCGGGAACGGATGCGTCAAGCGCTCCGGTCACTCGTCGGGACACATGATTTCACTTCGTTTTCGGTGACGAAGTCAGAAGTGGTGGACCGTGTCCGCACGATTTATGAAGCGGAACTCGTTGAGGTGGGAGACGAAATGTACTTTCGGTTCGTCGGATCCGGCTTTCTGTACAACCAAGTCCGGATTATGGTCGGTACGTTAATGGAGGTTGGCAGAGGGAAGTATGAGCCGGCCGATGTGAGTCGAATGCTCGCGGCGAAAGACCGCCGCAGTGCTGGGATTACGGCTCCACCGCACGGTCTATATTTATGGAATGTGAATTATAAAAAAGTAGATTGACATTCCCCTTGTAAAAACGTATCATATTCATTGGCATTTCATTTTCACATTGAGAGATGAACCACAATCTTAGCCCCGTAAACTAGGATTATGATAAAGCATCAAACAAGCATTAAAAAATTCAAATGAACAGACATTTTAGGAGGTATTCCACATGCGCACGACATTCATGGCTAAAGCATCTGAAGTAGAACGCAAATGGCACCTTATCGATGCAGAAGGCAAAACACTCGGTCGTATGACTAGTGAAGTAGCATCACTTCTTCGCGGTAAGCACAAGCCAACTTTCACACCACACGTTGATTGCGGAGACCACGTCATCATCATCAACGCTGAGAAAGTCAAATTGACTGGTAACAAACTGAACGACAAGATGTACTACCGTCATTCAGGTCATCCAGGCGGCTTGAAATCACAAACTGCAAAAGAGCTTCTTGCAAAACGCCCAGAGCGTATGCTTGAACTCGCGATCAAAGGGATGCTTCCAAAAGGATCACTCGGTCGTCAACAATTCACTAAACTCCACGTTTACGCTGGAGCTGAGCACAACCACGAAGCACAAAAACCAGAAGTTTACGAACTTCGCGGTTAATCGGGACACAAGGAGGAACTAAACGATGGCAGATGTACGTTACTACGGAACTGGCCGCCGCAAGCACTCGGTGGCTCGTGTTCACCTCGTTGCAGGTGACGGCAAAGTTGTTGTAAATGGCCGTGATATTTCAGAATACTTCGGTCATGAGACTTTGATCATGATGGCAAAATCACCACTCGTATTGACTGAAACAGAAGGTAAATACGATATCATCGTTAACGTTAACGGTGGTGGATTCACTGGACAAGCTGGAGCGATTCGCCACGGCGTATCACGTGCGCTTCTTCAAGCGGACCCAGAATTCCGTCCAAGCCTCAAAGAAAAAGGCTTCTTGACTCGTGACGCACGTATGAAAGAGCGTAAAAAATACGGTCTTAAAGCAGCACGTCGCGCACCACAGTTCTCGAAGCGTTAATCTTCGAACAGTTTGGTCTAAACTCTCCGCCCTTTATGGGCGGAGAGTTTTTTTGTTGCTCGAGAAATAGTTGGTTTTCGTTCCCTCAAGAAAACGCTTTTTTTGATATACTGTTATCGAGACAGAAATTAGGGGGAAATGACATGCTTACAGTAGAACAAGTTCGTGAAGAATTAGCAGGGTTGGTCGATCCGACGATCAATCGTACGCTTGGAGATACAGCTGGCGTGAAAGACGTCCGAATTAAAGAAGACTATGTCAGCGTGAAAGTGGCACTCGGTCAGACCGGGAGCGGAGAGCAGCTTCAGCTGCAACAAGAGATCGTCACATTGTTGAAAGGAAAAGGCTTTAAGACGGTCGGCCTTCGTTTCGAAGCGCTAAATGACGAAAGTTTACAAGAAGCGACAAAACCGGCTATCCTTCGTGAAAACTCAGGAACGACGTTCATAGCAATCGCTTCAGGAAAAGGCGGCGTCGGGAAGTCGACGGTGTCGGTCAACTTGGCGGTCGCGTTAGCACGTGCCGGTAAAAAGGTCGGCTTGATCGATGCCGATATTTACGGGTTCAGCGTCCCGGACATGCTCGGGATTGAAGAACGTCCCGTCGTCCGAGGTGAAAAAATCATCCCGGTCGAGCGGTTCGGGGTAAAAGTCATCTCGATGGGCTTCTTCGTCGAAGACAATGCGCCGGTCATCTGGCGCGGACCGATGCTCGGGAAGATGCTCAACAACTTCTTCAATGATGTGGAGTGGGGCGACCTCGACTACTTGTTGCTCGATTTACCGCCAGGGACAGGTGACGTCGCGCTTGATATCCACTCGATGCTCCCGTCATGCCAGGAGTTGATTGTAACGACACCTCACGCGACCGCTGCTTTCGTCGCGGCTCGAGCGGGTGCGATGGCAATCAAGACGAACCATAAAGTGCTCGGAATCATTGAGAATATGGCGTACTTCGAGAGTAAGGTAACGGGCGAGAAAGAATACGTCTTCGGTTACGGCGGCGGCGAAAAATTATCAGAAGCGCTCAAGAGTAAACTGCTCGCGCAAATCCCGCTCGGTCAGCCGTATGACAACGAAGACGACTTTGCGCCTTCGGTCTACCGGGATGGGCATCCGTTTGAGACAACATATGATGAATTGGCGCAATCGGTCATTCAACAAATAGAAGGGTGAATGGTTAGCAGATGAAAGTACAAGGTTTTTTACGTTTGTTTTGGACGACGCTCGTTTTCGGGACGCTATTTGGGTTCCTGATGAATATACTCGCCAATCCGGGTTATTTGGTCAGTCAGTCGTGGGAAGCGATCGTGACGGCACTCAGTTACTCGAGCACGTGGACGGGAATCAGTATGATGGGCTTTTTTGCCTACTTGATCGTCCACCGAGTCGGCTTGGATTTATTCCGCGGAGCGAAACTGTGGAATCGAGTTCAAGTGCTCTTGATTGTATTCGCGTTATTTGACGCGGTCTATCTACGCATGCTCGCATTTGGAAATGATCACATGTGGCGTTATATCGGAGAGATGCTCGTCCTAGTCGTCGTGTCGTGGATCGTAGCGACGAGCAAGGCGAGACAGACGAACGCGAGTGCATTTATCCCCGCGCTCTTCTTGATGATCGTCATTACGTTGATTGAGTGGATTCCGGCACTGCAAGCGACAGATGAGATCGCTCTTCTATGGCCGGCACTTGCGACGCTCGTGTTCGCCAACGCTTACCAAGTGTTGATGCTTCATCGCTTCCAAGCGCCAGCGCACGGTGAAGCAGTGTCAAAATCGAATAGTGGTCCTAAAGAGTCATTAAAGACGAAGAAACGCGTCTCGTCCAAATCGTCGTAATGTTCTCTTGCCAGTGATGAGCTCAGGTGATTTCGCCTGAGCTTTTCCATTGGTTAAGAAGGGAGTCCACGGCCAATTTAAGCGTATCGAAATAATTTTTGAAGCAATCAAAGTTTTTTTAGAAAAACAGTTGACGAATAGTGCAGGCATTGATATATTAATAAACGTCGCTGCTGTTCAAATTTGAGCAACAGAAAAAAAGTGAAAAAATAATAAAAAATGGTTGACTTTAAAAAGTGAACTCGCTATTATTAAAAAGTCGCTAACACGACAACATTTGGTCTTTGAAAACTGAACGATGAGGCAAAAAAAGTTTTACAAGTTTTGATTGAAGCGCAAGCTTCGTCATTTTCAAGAGCTATATCAAATTCTTTGGAGAGTTTGATCCTGGCTCAGGACGAACGCTGGCGGCGTGCCTAATACATGCAAGTC
>NZ_SJUZ01000010.1:0-73944 GCF_004337245.1 Exiguobacterium sp. SH1S1 | reverse complement strand
TGAACACCGGGAAGCCGGCCGTCCCGGCGAAGAACTTCGCGAACGCCGCGTCGAGGTGAAGCTTCGCGTTCGCGAGCGCGAGGCTGTCCGCCTCGGCGAGGAACGGGAACAGGGGCTTGTACGAGGCGGGTGTCGGCAGTTTTCGCTTCGGGCCGGTCCCAGCCTTCGCCTCCTCGTGGATGGTGATGCGGTCCTCGAGCAGCTTGTTGTAGACGAAGCGGGCGCAGCCGATCGTCCTGACGAGGAACTCGGCCTGTGCCGCCGTCGGGTGGAGCCTGTATTTGTAGCCCTTCAGCATGTCTCCGCCTCCTCTCGGCCGATGATCGTGATGAACGTCTTCCTCATCCGATACCCGCGGCGGGGGAAGGGAAATCTGACGGAATCACGAACTTCTGTTCGTCATATCTGTCACAGGGGTGGCCAAGAGGTTTATGTACGGGCGATTCATCTCCCACCTACGCTGGGCTTCGCCCCAGACGCTTAGAGGTGGGAGAATTCTCGCTTAATTATGTTAAAAATGAAAAAACGACCATTGGGACATTCAGGGATTGAAGTATCGGAGATCGGCTTTGGAGCATGGCAGTTAGGTAATGAAAAAGACTGGGGCAAGATGACGGATGAAGAAGCGATCCATTTAGTGGAACAAGCAATGGATGAAGATTGCACGTTTTTTGATACGGCACCAAACTATGGAACCGGGAAAAGTGAAGAGTTGATCGGAAAAGCCGTTAGAGGAAAACGAGATCAAGTCGTCATTAGTAGTAAGGGCGGCCATCATTCAAATGGAGAGCTGAACTTTGAACCAGAGCAGTTACGGTTATCTGTCGAAAGTAGTTTACGCAGATTACAGACCGATTATTTAGACTGCCTCTTACTACATAATCCTCCGTTCTCAGCGCTAACTAGTGAATCTCCGCAGTTTGAGTTACTAGAACAGCTAAAAGCTGAAGGGGAAATTAAAGCGTATGGGGCTTCGGTTGATACGGGAAAAGAAATGACCGAATTAATCAAGCATACCGACAGTCAGGTGATTGAGGTCATGTTCAATATGTTTCATCAGGAACCAGCCGAGTCAATCAAGCTGGCATACCAACAAGGCGTCGGAATCATTGCCAAGATTCCACTCGATTCAGGTTGGCTAACTGGAAAGTATGATCGTCATAGTAAATTTAGCGGGATTCGGGACAGATGGAGTGAAGAAGAAATTCAGAGAAGAGCTCGATTGGTAGAAAAAGTTCGTCTCATTCTTGGAGAAGAACGCTCGATGGTACAAGCGGCACTCCAATATGTTCTCTCTTTCGAAGAAGTGTCTACCACCATTCCTGGGGCGAGAAATATTGCACAACTGCAACACAATATTTCTGCATCAGAAGGTGAATTATCGAGGGACGTCCTACATGAGCTCCACAGTCTATGGGAAGAAGAAGTAAAGGATTTAAAGCTACCTTGGTAACATACCTCAGCATTTTTTATGATACTGCTTTTGAAAAAGGAGTGATTCTAATCGAGACCATCTATTTAGCCGGAGGTTGCCTATGGGGCGTCCAGGCGTTCATCAAGACGCTACCTGGTGTCATTGAAACGGAAGCTGGACGTGCGAACGGGACGACGAACACGCTTGATGGGGACTATGATGGCTACGCCGAATGCGTTAAAACAACGTTTGACCCAGAAGTCGTTACGATGGATGAATTGATGGATTACTTGTTTGAGATCATCGACCCGTATAGCGTCAATCGTCAAGGCGAGGACGTCGGGGAGAAGTATCGGACCGGTGTCTATAGCGAGGATCTTCGGCATGTGGATGCGGCCCGTGCGTTTATCCACAGACGGCGTGATGTCGATCGAATTGCGCTCGAGGTGTTGCCGCTCACGAACTACGTACGGAGTGCGGACGAGCATCAAGACCGGTTAGAACGCTGTCCGGACGATTATTGCCATATCCCGCAAACGTTGCTCCACAAATACAAATAAGAGCCGACACAGCGTTGTGTCGGCTCTGTTTCGTTAATCGCGTGTGAGTACGTTGACGAGTAACTGATGCACGACGTCATGGTCGCGCACATCATGTAGCTTGTAGTCGTGTCCGGGCAGTGTATACCACTCAGCCGCCCCGACGTAAGTGATGGTGAGTTCGAGCGTGCCGTCTTCTTGACACGTCGTCTTCAGTTCGAGCTCTCCGCTAATGACGCCGACTTCTTCAGTCATAACGCCATGTGAGGCTTTGAATGTAGAGGAATGTTGATGCATAGCAGACTCCTTTCTGAATCAGTAAATGCAAGCGTTGATGGCGGTTTGAAGGGCCGCTTTCTCTGATGACTGGAGGCTCAGTCCCCAACGGCTCTTCGTCTCGACCCACATCTTCGCATAAGCACAACGAGCCCCGGTCCGTGTCGGCTGCCATGTTGACGGGTCTTGGTCACCTTTTGAGCGGTTCGAGCTGGCTGAGACGGCAATCAGTTGCGGGCCAGTTAAATCGTTGGCGAAACTTTGGCGTTTCGTCGTCGTCCAACTGTTCGCGCCTGAACGCCATGCTTCAGCCAAAGGTACGACGTGGTCGACGTCGAGGCTAGATGGCGACGTGAATGTGACACCATCGTAGTAACTGTACCATGACCCTGACGTGACCGGGCAGTCGCCGACGTATGAGTCCGCGTCGCGTTTCAAGACGATTTGACGGGTGTCACAACCGTTGCCTTGACCGCTCCAATGCGGGAACAAGTCACGGCTATAACCGGTCATCGCACCTTCAGTCTTGACCGTCAACGCGTTCAGCTTTGTGAGGGCGCTCGATTTCGACGGGATACCAGGTGGGAGCGCCGAAGCGGTCGGAGTGGTTAAGTGAAGCGTCGTGACGACTAAGACGATGGCGAACAAAGAACTGATGCATTTTTTCAACATGTTTGTGCCTCCTATTATGTATGACGACTGAACGACTCGCATCTATAATTTCTGGATGCACATCGAATATACACGGCAGAGTCAGCTGAAAGATTGAAATTTACGAAAATGAATCAAAAGATTAGAGAAGTTGAGGTCAGGGACATGAGACATGACATCAGACGTCCCGGCTTTAGAACTACTGACATACGCGTGAGCAACAACTATTGGTATAATGAAGTCGGTTTGTAGTCAAGAACGAAGGAGTTGGAACAGATGAATCAAAAAGACATCGCGGCAATCCGCAAGCATTTCAAGTTGAATGCGGAAGCGGTCAAAATCGCTGAAATTTATAATATTTACATCCGGCAAGACAGCAACGAGATCTTCCACGAAGAGATGCGGTCGTTCCCGTTTTTGGAGCAAGAGCACCAAGAGCTATTTTTGACGAGTTTTAAGAAAGTACTCGGCGGCAAGCTCGACGAGAAGCTGTTTGAAGTGAAGTTCGAGCACCCGGAAGCGGGTCAGACCGACCATACGCAGACGCTATTGTACAAAGGACTGCAGACAGAAGACTTAGAGGACTGGGCCGCCTCGATGCAGAAAATCGCGTTGAAGATGGTTCAAGACGCCCCGTTCGAGAAAGATGTCGTCGTCACGTTCATTCGCTTCCAATACAATAAACCGACGCGGCGTCATTCTGAAGAGACGGAAATCGATATGCGCGACGAGGTGTACACGTCACGGTTCATCCTCGGCAGCATCAACCAGACCGAACTGCCGAAACAGTCGCTCGTGTTCGACTTTATCGAGCGTGAGTACAAATCGAACGTCTTCATCAATCCTGTCATCAAACTCGACGCACCCGTCGGCGGTTTCTTATTCCCATGTTTCACGGACAACGCGGCCGACGTCAACCATGTCTTGTATGCGGCCCAGAAAGCGCACCAACCGGACTTCGGTTTTATCGATAACGTATTGAATGGAACCGAGATCGTGACGGCGATCGAAGAGAAAGCGATGTTCGAGGAAGTCGTCAAAGCTGTCATCGGGGAAGAAGTCAACTTGGCGACGCTCGCCACCGTCTATGAAGAAATCAATTATTTGATCGTCGCGGAAGAAGAGCGTGAGGACGAGGATGAGACGGTCCCGATGCTTGACGCGCGAGCGGTCGAAGTCGTCTTGAAGGCGAGCGGTGTCGAGGACGTGACGACGGAGAAAGTCGAGCAGGCGTTCAAACAAGTTGTCGATGACACGCAATACGAGATGAAGGCGAGCAGCGTCGTCCCGAAATATACGTCAAAGTCGATTAAAATCAACACGAAAGTCGCGAATATCACGATCAGCCCGCAAGACTTGAAATACGTGAAGCAAGTGAACGTGAAAGGCAAACGGTGTCTGTTAATCGAATTAGAAGAGGACACGGAAATCGAAGGGTTCAAGTTGATCTCGGAAGAACTGTTCGACTAATTCATCTCGGCTGGACGAAATCCGTTGCACCCGACAGAGCTGATTGAGCATGTGCTCGCAGCGATTGTTCTCTTTACAATGTTATGTATTTCGCGGGAAATGGCGAACGGTGATTCATACGCTGGCTGTGCTCTGTGTGCAAGGTAGGAATGACCGGATATCGTGCGCGAAACAATGCGGAATTGAAATTTTTAGAGTGAGAGATGAAGGTTCAGGCGACATTGCCTGAGCCTTTTTTTGACAATCGCGTGAGGAAGGTTGAATTCAAGACGTGTTATCGGTATGATTCTGTTGAAAGCGTTCTCTCGAAACCGATATTTTTTTACTGTTTTTCGAAAGCGCTTTCGATAACGTGGTCAAAACACAAAAAAAGGCCCGGAGAGATCAAACTCTCCGAGACCTGGATTGGTTATTTATGTGCTTTACTCACTTTTAATTTTTTGCCTTTGATCGGTGTCGACTCCATCGCCTGAAGGACGAGTGAGCCTTTCCCGTTCAAGATGTCGACGTACGTCATCTGATCGGTGATCGTAATGATGCCGATGTCTTCAACGGTCACACCTGGGATTTTGGCGATCGTGCCGACGAAGTCGATGGCACGGAGTTTTTTCTTCTTCCCGCCGCTGAAGTGAAGCTTCAGGATGTCTTGGTTGATGCGCGCTGTCTTGTTGTTACGGACGACGCGTCGACCGCTCAACTTCTCTTCGAACGCCGCTTTGCCGCGAGCGACTTGTGCTTCGGTTGGGGCGTCCATCGTCGGGATCTCGAACTTGATGAACGCTTCGATGGCGCGAACGAATTTACCTTCATAAGGTGTCGCGAGCGTAAGGGCTTTCCCTTTGTTACCGGCGCGGCCTGTCCGTCCGGTCCGGTGCACGTAGCTCTCTTTTTCCATCGGGACGTCGTAGTTGATGACGAGATTGACGTTATCGATATCGATGCCGCGTGCTGCGACGTCTGTCGCGACGAGGTAACGGAAGTTGCCCGTTTTGAACCCTTCCATGACGGCGAACCGGTCTTCTTGCTCGAGTCCACCGTGGAGCCGTTCACAAGAATAGCCGGCCTTATCGAGCTCGCTGTACACGGTGTCGACATGTTCTTTCGTCCGGCAGAAGATGAGACAGCTGTCAGGATTTTCGACGACAGTGATGTCTTGTAACACCGACAACTTGTCTTCATTGCGGACTTCGATCAAGCCGTGCTCGATCGTCGAGGCCGTGACGCCAGCAGACTCGATCGAGATGCGGGTCGGCTCGTTCATGTGTTGTTTACACAGACGCTCGATGTCGTTCGGGAACGTGGCCGAGAACACCATCGTCACGCGGTCGGTCGGTAGCTTTTGAATGATGGCTTCGACGTCGGCGAGGAAGCCGCGGTTCAACATCTCGTCCGCCTCATCGATGATCAAGTACTTGATCTGGTCCAAGACGAGCGTTTCGCGTTCGATATGGTCCATGACCCGTCCCGGTGTCCCGACGACGATATGCGTCTTCTGTTTCAAGTCTTCACGTTGTTTTGAGAACGGTTCTTTCCCGTAAACGGCAGTCGCCTTGATTCGTTTGAAGCGGCCGATGTTCGTCATGTCTTCCCGGACTTGGACGGCGAGCTCGCGTGTCGGTGTGAGAATTAACACTTGTGGTTTGTTTTCTTCCCACGCGATCATTTCAGTGATAGGAATGCCGAATGCGGCCGTCTTGCCGCTCCCGGTCTGCGCTTTAACGACTAAATCTTGGTGCTCAAGTGCGAGCGGGATGACTTTCTGTTGCACTTCTGTCGGTGCCACGTACTTCATGATACCGAGTGCGCGTTGGATGTCTTCACTTAAGCGGTAGTCCGCAAAGTTTGGTTGATTCATATGTTTACCTCGTTTTCGTGTAAGAAACTTCTGTTGTAGAAATTTTCATTAGCAATTTAGTTTACGTCTCATTATACACGAAAGGGAGCGGTTCGTCGTTCATCCGTGAAATCGAGCGAGAGCGAAGGGGGAGAGGTCGAACTGACTTTTACCGTCTAACGCTAGTTACGTCAACACTTCACCGATGATACTGTCGAATTTGAAGCCGTGTCTGAAAAAGTAAGATTTAAGTCAACAGGTAAAGTTGTCATCAGCAAGGTAGCGGTGATTGAGAAAGGAGCATTCAGTTCATGTCGACTCAAAGTAACTCATACGAACGGTTAGTTGACGAGTTAAGTGCAGTACATATTCGTGAGACGATTGATGGCGTCGAGACGACAATCAAACCGATCCCGGACTTAAACAAACAAGGCGACCTCGACCCGCGTGTGTTGGCGAACAAAAATCAACACGTAACGGGCGATGAGACACCGGCACCGTTTGACCTTGAGGCCGTCCGCGCAAGTATGGGCTGGCCGAACCGTGACGTGACGACACGTCCGATCACGACGGAATCAATCTCGATTCCAAGTCTTGAAGGCGACATCCCGGCCCGACTCTATCGGCCCGAGTCAGACGAGCCGTTACCGGCCGTCCTGTTCTTCCATGGCGGCGGCTTCTTTGGCGGGACACTCGATACGGTCGAGAACCCGTGCAAAGCGCTCGCTGAGAAAGCGAACGCGGTCGTCGTCTCGGTCGACTATCGGCTCGCGCCGGAGCATCCGTTCCCGGCTGGCTTACATGATTGCTTTCAAGCGGTCAAATGGGTATACGACCAGGCCGATGAGCTCGGGGTGTTGCGAGACAATATCGCCGTCGCGGGCGACAGTGCCGGGGGAAATTTGGCGACCGGCTGCTGTTTACTCGATCGTGCGCAACAGACGAGCATGATCAGCTTCCAGGCACTCATCTATCCGGTCGTCAATTTAGGTTCGGTCCCGACAGATGATTACGCATGGGACATCGCACAATACGATATCCGACATCATCACGACTTGATTCGCGGGATGGTGCTAGCGCTCAGCGACGCGGATTCGATGTTCAACAACATTTATTTACAAGGTGCGACCGACGTGACGCATCCGCTCGTATCGCCCTTGTTGGCGGACGACTTGAAGAACCTCCCGCCCGCGCTTATCGTGACGGCGGAGTACGATTATTTGCGCTTAGAAGGCGAGGCGTATGCGCGGAAACTCGCGCGCGACGGCGTGAAGACGAGACTGATCCAATACCGAGGGATGGACCACGCCTTCATCGATAAAATCGGGGACTATCCGCAAGCTGAAGACTGTATGAACGAAATCGCAAACGAAATGAAGGAGCTGACAACATGAAACATTACACTTTGAACTGGGATACGTATAAACAACTGGCGCGAACGGCGGTCGCCGAAGGGGCTGTCCTCTTAAAGAACGAACAGACGCTGCCGATCCAGGCGGGGACGACCGTGTCCGTGTTCGGCCGCAGCCAATTCAATTACTATAAGAGCGGGACCGGCTCAGGTGGGATGGTCAACGTCTCCCACGTGACGAGTCCGCTCGAGGCGCTCCAAGCGAGTGAAGGCATCCAGCTGAACGAGTCGCTCCTTCAGACGTATGAGGCGTGGGTCGAAGAAAACCCGTTCGACAAAGGTGTCGGCTGGGCCGGGGAACCGTGGTCACAGCCGGAGATGGCCGTCACGGACGCGCTCGTCGCGGAAGCGGCAGCCAAGTCAGATATGGCGCTCATCATGATCGGGCGTACGGCGGGTGAGGACCGTGACAACACGGCCGACCCGGGCAGCTACTTGTTGACCGAGATCGAGCACGAGTTGATTGAGAAAGTGTCGAAGGCGTTTACGAAGACGGTCGTCGTCTTGAACGTCGGCAACATCATCGACATGAAGTGGGCGACGGACTATGAGCCGAGCGCGATTCTTTACGCATGGCAAGGGGGATTAGAAGGCGGGACGGGACTCGTCGATGTACTCACAGGCAAAGTCAGCCCGTCCGGCAAGTTGACAGACACGATCGCCCGGTCGATTGACGACTATCCGTCGACGAAGAACTTCGGTCACGCCGACAAAGGAATTTATCAAGAAGATATTTATGTCGGCTATCGCTATTTCGAGACGTTCGCGAAAGACGAGGTGCTCTATCCATTCGGTTTCGGGTTGTCGTATACAAGTTTCAGCACGGAAGTCGTTGAAACGAGCGAACAGAACGGTTTGATTACGATCAACGTCGCGGTGACGAACACCGGGGCAGTTGACGGGAAAGAAGTCGTCCAGTTGTATGTCGAGAAGCCGCAAGGCGTCCTCGGTAACCCGGCGCGCGCCCTCGTCGCGTTCGATAAGACAGGTCTGCTTGCACCAGGAGAGCGGCAAACGCTCGAATTCTCCGTCCCGGTCACGGACTTTGCGAGCTATGACGATCGTGGCGTCACCGGACACGCATCGAGCTTTGTCTTAGAAGCAGGGACGTACCGGATTCACGCTGGGACGGACGTCCGTTCAGCTGTCGCGGTCTTCGACTATGAGCTCGCCGAACTACAAGTCGTCGAGACGCTCAGCGAGAACATGGCGCCGGTCACACCGTTTGACCGCATCAAGCCGGTCGCAAGCGGTCAAGGATATGAAGTCAGCTATGAAGAAACACCGCTGCGCCAGGTTGACGTCGAGGCACGTTATCTCGCCGAACGTCCGATGCAGCGCCATCAGACAAGCGACAACGGCTTGAAGCTGACGGACGTCTATCACGGGAAAGCCGAGCTTGAGACGTTCCTCGACCAGTTGACGGATGAGGACCTCGCCTGTATCGTCCGCGGACAAGGCATGAATTCGCCTCGCGTGACACCAGGGACGGCCGCCGCGTTCGGCGGCGTGTCGGACCGTTTGAACGAGCTCGACATTCCGGCCGCTTGTTGCGCGGACGGTCCGTCTGGTATCCGGATGGACATCGGCACGAAGGCGTTCGCGTTGCCGAACGGGACGCTGTTGGCGTCAAGCTTCAACGTGGCGTTGATCGAAGACCTGTTCGAGATGACGGGACTCGAGATGCGGAAAAACCGCGTCGACACGTTGCTCGGACCAGGGATGAACATCCATCGTAATCCGCTTAACGGACGGAACTTCGAGTACTTCTCGGAAGATCCGCACGTGACGGGCAAGATGGCGATCGCCCAGTTGAACGGGATGCACCGCGTCGGCGTGACCGGTACGCTCAAACACTTCAGCGCCAACAACCAAGAAGCGCACCGCCACGACATCGACTCGGTCGTCTCGGAACGGGCGTTACGCGAGATTTATTTGAAAGGGTTCGAGATGGCGGTCAAAGAAGGCAAGGCGACGTCGATCATGACGACGTACGGTGCCGTCAACGGCGTCTGGACGGCCGGGCTATATGATCAGAACACACGTGTCCTTCGCGACGAGTGGGGCTTTGAAGGTATCGTCATGACCGACTGGTGGGCGAAAGTGAACCACCATGAAGATGAGCCGGCGAACCGTCAGAACACGGCGGCGATGGTCCAGTCGCAGAACGACTTGTACATGGTCGTCGACCGTCCGGATACGAACTCGTTCGACGACAATACGGGAGCGGCACTCGCTGCCGGTACGTTGACGCGGGCGGAACTGTTGCGGAGTGCGGCGAACATTTGCCGCTTCGTCTTGCAGTCTCCGGCGATGGAGCGTCTGCTCGGGCTTCATGACGGTTCAGTCGAAGTGATCGGACTCAACGAAGAAGAAGGACAAACGATCGATTTCGATGTGACGTATCAGCATCTTGCGAACGGAGAGAGCGTCAGCTTGATCGACGCGGACACATCGACGGGGAACACACACGTCTTCGCCGTATCGGTCGATGAGACGGGCACGTACGACGTGACGATCACGGCCCGTTCGGAAGCAGGAGAGCTCGCTCAAATGCCGGTGACGCTATTTGCGAACAACATCCCGGGTCCGACGTTCACGTTCAACGGAACGGGCGGGGAATGGGTGACGCAGACGAAGCAACTGTTCTTCTTGAACCAACACAACTACTTGCAGCTCTACTTCACACTCGGCGGTCTCGACGTGAAAGACATCACGTTCACGCTCACTGACTCGTTCAGTATGAAGAACGGATAATTGAAAAACGCCGTCTCGGAAACGAGGCGGCGTTCTTTATATGCGTTCAAGTGATTTTACGGCGTGACGTAACGTCTCGGCCTCTTCATTCTCCCATCCGTTCCGGTCGATCGCGTTGAGAAGCTGGTATGTCGTTTTGATGAGGGCCTGTTTCAGCTCTTCGATCAATACAGTTCCCATGAGCACGTGACGTGTATCACTGCCTACGTATAGGAGTTCGGCCTCTGTCGCGTTCACTTTTCTCGCAATCACATCGTCTCGTCCGTCCATAAAGGAGAATGAATACTTTTCGTGTAGTGGCGCGGATAAAAGGGCACGACAACTGTCAATCCACCATTTCAAGACGATGACGACAAAATCGGACCATCCATGGCCAGGGAAATATATATAAGAGTCAATAATGAAGGAGATATCACCGACGATTTGAGTTTCATAAGTTAAAGAGTCGACATTTAGTTCGATTGAGATTTGTTCGCCCATGACTGTCACAGATCTAATTGGAGAATGATTTTTGTGAACGTTTTAAAATCATCGATGTGCTTTTCGAGAATCGCTTCAAGAATTTCGAGTTGGAGTGCTTGGTAGTCGTGGACGGCGATATTACGGAATCCGACCATGTTCATGAGCGTCTTCGCTAAGGCACTATCAATGATACCTGCTTCCTCGAGCATGATGAACCCGTCCCGGCTCGCTTTGGGTACGCCCAACTTCTTTTGACTGACTAGGTACATCGCGATATCGATACTCGCTTCACAGGCGCGTTGGATGTTGAGAATGATACTGTCTTGCTTCGTGAAATCGTTTAGGTGATCTGGATTATCGTCATACACGTCATGGATTCGCTGAAGACAGCGCTCGATTGTCGTCACTTTGTTCAACACAACATCATTCATCGAATACACTTCCTCTAGCTTTGATTTCTTTCAAGACGATGTCTCGTTGTTCGTTCAATTCGGCATACATCCGAAAGGCTTTCATCTGTTGTCGCGTAAATTCGTTCTGATCTTGAATCGATAATGGAACGCCCTCTGAGAAAATTTGCATGGCAAAGACGGTGTCGACTTCACGGATATCGATCAAGTCGACGTCTCGCCCGCATAGAAGCGCTAATTCGCTCGCCAAGGCAAAGCGATTATATGGTGAGAGTCGCTTCTGACCGAAGTATGCTAAATCGACATCACTATCCTCACGATCTGTTCCTTTGGCGAATGACCCGAATAACAAGATGAAATCAGCGTCGGTCTCACGTTGAATCGTTTCAGCGACAGCTTGTTTTACTTTTTCAGAAATCAATCTCTCACCTCCTCATCTCATTATACGCCCTGTTGTGTCGGCCTGAACATTCATTCCATCAGAAAAAATGAACCATAGTCGGGTATATACTCGTATAGAGGACAACAGACATAAATTGGAGGGATGACGATGAACACGCTTTACATGAAACAGAAAGTCTTCAGCTTGCGCGGACGGTTCACGATCAAGGACGCGGATGAAAACGATATGTATTTCGTCGAAGGGAGCTTTATGAAGCTGCCGAAGTCGTTCACCATCTCGGACAAGGATGGGCGGGAGATCACGACCATTACGAAAAAGACATTCAGCTTCTTACCGAAGTTTTACGTCGACGTCGAGGGTGAGGAGACGATGACGATCTCAAAAGAGTTCACCTTCTTCAAACCGCGTTATACGATTGACGCAGCAGGGATTGAAATCGATGGCGACTGGTGGGATATGGACTTCGAGGTGACACAGAACGGGCAAGTCATCGGCAGCGTCCAGAAAAAATGGTTGTCATGGGGCGACACGTATGAGATTCAAGTGATCGATGAGACGATGGAGCACATGCTCATCTCGATCGTCGTCGCCATCGATTGTGTGAAATCAGATCAAGCGGCAGCGAGTGCGGCCACATAAAGGGGATTGAACGATGGAGTTTTGGGACGTCTATAACGTTGACCGAGAAAAGACAGGGCGGACGTGGCAGCGGGGCAATCGTCTCGAGAATGGCGATTACCATCTTGTCATCCACGTCTGTATCTTTAACAAGGATGGGCAGATGTTGATTCAACAGCGCCAACCGTTCAAAGACAGCTGGTCGAACATGTGGGACATCACGGTCGGCGGCAGTGCCACGGTCGGCGATACGAGTCAACAGGCGGCGATGCGCGAGCTTGAAGAAGAAATCGGTCTGACACTAGACTTAACAGACACACGCCCACATTTGACGATCAACTTCGACGAAGGATTTGATGATATCTATCTCGTCGAAACGGAAGTCGATCTCGATAGCTTGACGCTCCAGGAATCAGAAGTCCAGGCGGTGCAGTGGGCGGACGAGACGACCATCCTCGACATGATTCGGTCAGGAGAATTTATTCCGTATCACGAACCGATGATTCCACTTCTGTTCGCGATGCGAGGCCAATGGGGAGGGATCAATCATGTGGCAGCAGTACACGTGGATCAATGAGCCGAGAGCAACAGACGTACAGGAGAGACTCACCTTCCAAACAGAAGCCGACACCGACTTTTGGCGGAACACCCATTATGGGTTCAACCGGATGACGGCGCACGCCTTGGTGAAGGACATATCGGCCAAGCGCTTCACGTGCCAGGCAACGATTGAGATGAAGCCGAGCCATACATACGACCAGGCCGGCATTTTGTTGTATGCGAATGACGACCATTGGCTCAAGACGTCGGTCGAGTATATCCCGGATGGACCGTCACACCTTGGGGCCGTCGTCACGTCCTTTGGTTACTCGGATTGGTCGACGCGGGACTTTTCGAACGAAGAAGTGAACGGACCATTGACGTTCGAGCTCGTCTACACAGACGGTGATGTCGAGGTGTTCTTCGAATATGGGGACGGCAGGCGTGAACAACTAAGAATCGCCCATCTCCATGACGTGTCGACGTTACGCGTCGGACCGTACGCCTGTAGTCCGGATACGGAGGCGCTTGGATTCAAAGTCACGATTTCAGATTGGACAGTCATCGAAGAATTGACCTAATTCATAGGTTGATTCTTTTTTTCTTTATTTCATTTTCATTTCACTTCAAGAAAATGGTTGAATCTAGGTAGACGAAAAAAATATAATAGAACTAACGAAAGCGCTTTCGGAAAACGCTTTCAATTTGGTGCGTAGCTTTAGAGTTGAGGCAGGGACGGTTTTCGTGTGTCTGCCTTCATTTATGTCAAAGGAGGGATTTTGATGAAGAAATGGGTAGCACTTGCTCTCGGTACCGGACTTGTCTTGTCAGCCGCACAAGGCGCATCTGCCGAAAAGCCAGAGAAAAAAGACAATACGAAATGGAAGCTCGTCTGGGCGGATGAGTTCAGCAAGAAAGAGATCGACCAGGCAAAATGGAATTTCGATACGGGGAACTGGTTGAAAGATAACGACGGTAATCCGGTCGCACCGGGTTGGGGAAACAATGAGAAGCAATTTTATACGGACAAAAACGAAAACGCTTTCGTAAAAGACGGCAAGCTCGTCATCCGCGCCAAACGGGAACAAACGATGGATGAACTCGGGACGTATGACTTTACGTCGGCGAAGCTGACGACGAAAGGCAAGTTCAGTAAAACATACGGTCGCTATGAGATGCGGGCAAAACTACCGACAGGGAAAGGCTTGTGGCCGGCGTTTTGGATGTTGCCGGAACAAGACCGGTACGGTGCCTGGGCATCGTCTGGCGAAATCGACATCATGGAATCATGGGGCAGCCAGCCTGACAAAGTCGCTGGGACGATTCACTATGGCGAGAACTGGCCGAACAACAAATATACAGGCAAAGATTATCACTTTGAAGAAGGTGACGGCATCAATCAATGGCATACATATGCCGTCGAGTGGGAGCCTGGCGAGTTGCGCTGGTACGTTGATGGAGAGCTCTATCAGACGCAAAACGACTGGTACTCGAAAGGGTTGAACCAGGCGACGAAGTACAGCTACCCAGCGCCGTTTGACCAAAACTTCTACCTCGTGATGAACTTGGCCGTCGGCGGTTGGTTTGACGGGGACGTCGATGCGACGACACCGTTCCCGGCCGAGATGGAAGTCGATTACGTTCGTGTGTTCGATTTACAGAACCGCGACTACCGCAAGGCGGTCGAACCGGTGTACACGGACGAAGAAATCGTATTGCCCGACGGAGCGAAACAACCGTCTGAAGACGGAAACCTCGTCTACGACCAAGATTACACGGAGCCGATCACGACCGTGACGAACGGTTCGCAAGCGCTCGATCCGACGTACTGGAACTATGTGGCCTTGCCAGACTTTGGCGGCGTCGGGACGGTTGATGTCATCGAACAAGCAGGCTCACGCTTTGCCGACATCTCGATCACTCAAGCCGGCAGTCAGCCATATTCGCACCAATTGATTCAAAACGTCTCACTCGGTAAAGGCGGACACTATAAAGTGACGTTCGACGCGAGTGCCGATTCGGCCCGTTCGATCGCCGTGAAAGTCGGCGGCGGACCAGACCGCGGCTACGCGAAATACTCGGATGAAGGTTCATTCGATTTGACGACAGACGTACAGACATATTCGATGACGTTTGATATGACGGAAGACACGGATCTCGCGGCGCGTCTCGAGTTCAACATGGGACTTAGCACGTCAGGCGTTCAAATCGGGAACGTCCGTGTCGAACAAGCCGAACGTGCAGCACTTGACCCGAACGCGACGAAACCAGCGCTCGGCGACGGGAACTTGGTCTACAACGGAACGTTTGACCAAGGCGCGATGGACCGCTTGACATACTGGCAGTTCGACCCGGGCGCAACGAAAGGGACGGCTACAGTTGACGAGAAGTTGCGTCACTTCAAGTTCGTGACGAACCCGAAAAAGGGCGAACCGGCAACGCTCGTCCAAAACGGGATTCAACTGACGGAAGGTCATGACTACGTGTTGCGCTTTAAAGCGAGAGCGGAACGCATCAAAGCACTTCAAGTCGGTTTGAATGGAGCGGACGGCAACGCGTATCTCCCGCTTCAAGACGTCGCGTTGACGCGCGAGTTTGAAACGATCGAGATCCCGTTCACGATGGGACAAGCGACGGACCTGTTGAGCCAGCTCCAGTTCGTACTCGGTTCGGCGAAAGGCTCAATTGAGCTTGACGACGTCAAACTGTTCGATGTGACACCGATCGCGATCGACCCGTCTCCGCTGAAGAACGGATCGTTCACGGACGGGTTGACACATTGGGGCTCTTACGTGCACTTCGATGCGCAAGCCGCGGTTGAAGCGGTGAACGAAGCCGCTCAAATCTCGATCGGGCAAGAAGGACAGGAACCTTGGAGCGTCTTGCTTGAGCAAGGCGGTCTTGAACTGCACCAGGGACAGACGTATGTCGTCCGTTTCGATGCTTCTTCGACAGTCGCGCGCAACATGGAAGTGACGGTCGAGAACGCGGCGTATACGCGTTACTTGAGCCAAATCGTTCAAGTCGGACCTGAGACGAAAACGTATGAGTTTGAGCTCACGATGGGACAAACCGATATGACAGGATTGAAATTCTTGCTCGGACGCACGGACGGTTCACCGCTCGGTGCGCACGATGTGACGATTGATAATGTCAGTGTGACAACGAAATAATGTAAACAAGGAGCGTCTCGACATTTTCGAGGCGCTCCTTTCGCGTGTCATTGAACGTTTTTTCGACTGATCAGCCGTGCCGTGCGCAACAAGGAAGGCAGGAGCGTCCGTCGTTGCCGGAATGCCAAGTAGCGGCCTTCCCACGTCGGTTTGAACTTGTTCTTAAATTGCCTTAACCCACTGAACGGATAAATGTAGCTGATGTTCTCGAAGATGTCCGCCGCGATCCGCTCGGGCCAGTAAGCGAACGTATGCTCACCGACCGATGCGAGTGGGGCGACTCCGAGCCCGACATCGGCATACCCATTCTCTCTCGCCCACTCGATTACGTGAAGAATCAGTACTTCGATTGAGCCGGGCGGAGCGTCACAACACGAGCGCATCAAGTCAATCGATACGGTACCATGCCCGCGCAGCAGCGTGATGAAGGCGACGATTTGCCCATCGACGTCCTTCAGCAGCGCCGTCGGATAATGTGATAGGGACTGCTCGTTGAAAAATCCGAGCGAGAAGCCTTTCTCACTGCGATTGCCGATCCATTCTTCGGAAATATCTTTCAGCGAGGTGATGATCGCCTCGTTCGGTCGCGTGATCACGTCCACGGTAAAGCCTTTTTTTATGAACTGGTTGTTTAGGGAGCGCATGTTCGCGCGCTTTTTACCTGTCAGTGAGAACGTATCGACATTGATCGTCGCCTCTTCGCCAAGCTTGAAAAACGTGAAGCCAGCGTCATGCAGGCGCGGCATCCAGTTCGGTGTGGCTTGATAGAACAACGGGACATAGCCGAGATGGTCGGTCGCCTCAATGAACTGAATCAACAGCTCGGAGGCGGCACTCGTCTCACCTTGTATGTCTCCTAAAACGATTGCGTGATTACCAGATAACGCGAACAGCAGGCAGGCGTTGTCATCAGGGCCATAATAGACGCGCTTGTCATTCATGTAAGCCAAATCAAACGTGTGTGATGTCGCATGCGTCGTCTGGAACCGTTCAAAGCGCACCGGTTCGAACGCCTCACCAAGACGGGGACGTTTCAGACGGTTAAACAAGACAAACAGGACACTCAATAGCAGGCCTGATATCATGACAGCGCTCACGCTTAACAGGGCGGCTTGATCCGGTTCAAAGAAAATCGTGTCGCTTTGACTGAATGACTGGAGCAAAATCGCATGTGTCCCGACATATAGACTGACATACAACACGTTTCGGAAGAAGCGGCTGATGGTCAGGATCGAGCGATACCGCGTGTGCTGGTTTCGGGTCAGCCAAACGAACAAGGCAAATCCGACCACGACCAACGCTTCGAACAAATTGAACCCGCGTGCGAATATACCAAGCGTCGCGAAGAAGAACGACACAGCCGTGATCCACAGCACCCGTTTCGTGCGGATATACATGCCGTAGGTGCTCACTAACGTCAGGAGTCCGGCAACGAACAGACAAAGCGTCCCGACCCATTGCATCCAAGGAGCTGTCACATAAAGCGGGGCCACACTCGGGAGCAGCGTTTGAAACCAGAGGACGAGACTCGTCATCAAAGCGATCAGACTGCCGGCGAGCCGACCGGTCTTGGCGAGTGTCCGCAAAACGGTGCGCCAGACGACCGTCCCGATTTCATACGATGAGCCGATTATCGGTTTGTATTCGATTTGTTTGACGACCTGGTCCCCGAAGGCGATCGCTGCTAAAAACAAACCAACCATGAACGGGACGATGAAGTAGACGAACCGATAGACGATCAAGGATGACAAGACAATCTCTTGATCGATGCCGAGCTGCGTCATCCCGACCAAATACAATAGATCAAACGAGCCGGCTCCGCCTGGGACGAGTGAAACGACCCCGACGATTGTGGCGACGATGAATACGCCCAGCATACTAGCAACCGGGGCGTCCCCGCCGAGGAGATACAAGGCGTACAAGGCGACGAGTCCTGCTGTCACCCATTCCGCGAATGATGTGGCGATGTAGCCGAGTAACGTCGACCAGCTCAAGTTCGATCGTTTGCGGGTCATATAGATGTAAAGTGGCAAGACGGCTAGCGTTGCCAGCAATATGGGCCAAATCCACTGCTTCGTCGATATCAGCGTTGTGGCCGGAAATAGGCCGGAGAGGACCCCGATCGACAGTAGAGACAGTCCGCTGATCAGCGTCGGTGTCATCCAACCGATAGCCCGGAGCAGTCGCAATGTATCCGTGTACGGACGATACAGCGAGGTCCTGAGTGCGATGCCGATGACGCCGCCGAACCCGAGCATGCCGTTCATCGAGTTGGTGATCCAAGCCGCACGAAGCAACTTGTGGAACGGGATATGAACGTTCAATGAGCGGAGTAAAAAGTAGTCGTATCCGGTCATCGTCAGGACAGCGAGCAAGCCAAGAAGGATCAAGCTGGATTGTTCGAATCCTGTCAGTTTTTCTAACGCCGAGAAGGCGGCTGCGAGCGATAAGTTTTGTAGTTCTTGCCCGCTCTGATAAAGAATCAGGCCAATCAATAGGAATGGAACCAACCATTTCAGCTGCTTCCAAGAAAGTCGTTTTTGCATCATGTCTTCTCCTTACGGCTACAAGCTTAGTGTTAGCATTATATGCTGTTTTGCATGTGAGGAATAGTGAATCCTGTAGTGTATACGACCCGAATTCGCACATCGATTCAAAAACATGAATAAGTCGCACATTGAGCCTAGTAAAAAAACATCAAACCCTCTATATTTGGTACACTAAAGGTGTCCTGTCTTGACGTCTTAATCGGCGTAGTGAACTAGGACGATTCCCGTCACCTTAGGAGACAATTTGGAGGATACTATGATTAAATTACTAGCCGACTCAACTTGCGATTTATCAGACGACATTTTAGCAAAATATGATATCGGTGTAGCTCCGCTCATCATCACGATGAACAATAAGTCGTATGAAGACCGCGTCGATATTCAGCCCGATGAGTTTTACGGAATGTTGGAAGCGCTACCGGAATTTCCGACGACGGCGATGCCGAGCCCGGCGACGTTTTTGAAGCTGATGGAAGATGCCGTCACGGCCGGCCATCACGAAATTTTATGTATCTGCATGTCGAGTGGGACGAGTGGTTCGTATCAATCGGCCGTGCTCGGCAAAGAATATTTTGAAGAGGCGCATCCGGATTCGACGGTGAAGATTCATATCGTCGATTCCCGTTCGATGAGCCACGGCAGCGGTTGGTTACTTATGAAGAGCGCACAGATGCGTGAAGCGGGTGCGACGTTCGAGGAACTCGTCGACTTCAATGAGGCGTATAAGATGAAAGTGAAACACTTCTTGTCGGTCGACGACTTGGATCATTTGATCAAGAGTGGCCGTATCTCGAACGCGAGCGCGATCATCGGCAAGCTGTTGATGGTCAAGCCGATCATGAGCATGAAGAACGGGAAAGGTGCCATCGTCGCCAAAGAACGCGGAACTCGGAAAGTGCTCAAGCACTACACGGACGAGTTCATTAAACGCTACGACAAAGACGTCACAAACTTCATCATCATCGGTTATACATCGGACCAGAAAATCGCTGAGAACTTGAAAGTGAAAATCCAAGCCGAATCGGACTTCGAAGGTGAGATTTATCTGATGCAGATGGGTGTCTCGGTCGGGACTCACGTCGGTCTAGGTGCGATCTCGATGTTCTTTGTGGAAAAGTGAAGCAGTGAAGCCGTCTCGTGATGAGACGGCTTTTTCTGTGGATAACGTTATCCACAGGCAGGGTCCGACCAGACGCGTTTGACTGAAAAAAAGTTATCCACAATTTCCAACTGATAGACGTCCGGATTACTAAGATTCCGCCACGTCTCGAAATCAAACTGGTTATCCACATGTTGTAACAAGAGCGCGAGCAGATTGCCGTGTGTCACGAGAATCGTCGGACCGTTTATTTGAGTGACGACGTCCAAAATCCGAGCAGTTGCGTCTAGGCCCGACTCAGCTTCGGGTAACTTGAACGAAGGGTCGTCGAACGAGTGGCGGAGTAGGTCGAACCAATCAGCCCGCGGTTCGAGCGAGAGGATGCGCTCACGAAGCTTCGGTTCCTGTTCAATCGTTAAGTTCCGCTCGTTAGCGACAGGTGTGATTGAAGCGACGGCCCGAGTGTAATCGCTCGAGATGATGCGCTCGATCGGGACGTCTTCGAAAAAATCGCGCAAGGCGATCGCCTGGATTTGACCGGCTTCCGTGAGCGGAGCGTCCGGCTCTTGACCGGTGGCCGAACAGTGACGGACGAGGTAGATGGTTGGCATAGTGGATTCTCCTTGATCATTTTGGGTGAGCGTATTTTACCAAATTGTTAATGTTGTTCTCATATCGTTGGCATCGGTCAGGTAGGCGACTTCTTTGAATTCACATGAGAGCGCATGGTCATAAAATGATTCAATCATTCGTTGATTTTTACAATAGATGTCGACGAACGTGCTGTCGACAATCAATAGGGCAAATTCGCAAGGGCTGTCGAGGAATGCCTCATACGTTTCGACATCCGTCACCGGTCCAGCTGGAAAAGCTTTTAGATTCAAAAAGATGAGATAGTGTTGGTCTTGGCTGATTAAATCGCCAAACGCTTCTCCATCCATCACAGTCGGTTCATGGAATAACAGCTCACTTAACTCGTCATCCCTTACCGTGTAAGATTCTTCACCGAGAATGAACCACATGTAACGGCTCAATTCGATTGGTTTCAGTATTTCTAATAAATAAGTCCCGTAGTTGTTCGGTATTTTAAAACTGACGCCTCGCCTCATGGTAATTTTCTCCCTTCACGATTAATGAGCCGAATTCTTCTTAAAAGTTTCATCTCTATTTTCACTACTTAACCCTTATCTTTCATCACAAAAGCGTTATAATCAGTATAACGATTACAAAGAAACGATCGGCGAATGGGGATTTACTGAATCGTTTCATACACAAATCCAGGGGAGAAGGATGGGGTTTTCATGAGCAGTGTCCAAAAGAGAACAGACGTCATTTTGATTGGTGCGGGAATTATGAGCGCGACGCTCGGGTCGCTCTTTAAAGAGCTCGTACCGGAGTGGGAAGTCAAAGTGTTCGAGAAGCTCGCAAGCGCAGGGGAAGAGAGCTCGAACGAGTGGAATAACGCAGGAACGGGGCATGCCGCCCTCTGCGAGTTGAACTATACGACCGAGAATTCGGACGGCACGCTCGACATCTCAAAAGCGATTAACGTCAACGAGCAGTTCCAAATCTCGCGCCAGTTTTGGGCGCATCTGGTGAACAAAGGATTGATCCAACAACCGGAAGACTTTATCCGCTCGATCCCACATATGAGCATGGTCCAAGGGGAGAAAGATATCAGCTTCTTGAAGAAACGTTTGGAAGCGCTAACAAATAATCCGTTGTTCGATGGTATGGTCTTATCGGACGATCCGGAGCAGTTGCGCGAATGGATGCCGATCGTCATGGAAGGTCGCACGATCGATGAGCCGATTGCCGCGACGAAAATTGACTCAGGGACGGACGTCAACTTTGGCGCGCTGACGCGGGTGCTGTTTGACCATTTGACGAATCATGATGTCGAGGTCAACTACAAGCATAGCGTCGAGGACGTGACACGGTTGCCAGACGGGCTATGGGAAGTGAAAGTGAAGGACATCGAGGCGAATACGATCGAGACGCATACGGCGCCGTTCCTCTTTATCGGCGGCGGTGGCGGCAGCTTGCCGTTGTTGCAAAAGACGGGTATCCCGGAGTCGAAGCATATCGGCGGATTCCCGGTGAGCGGGTTGTTCCTCGTCTGTAAAAACCGTGACGTCATCGAGCAGCACCACGCCAAAGTATACGGCAAGGCGAAAGTCGGCGCGCCGCCGATGTCGGTGCCGCATCTTGATACACGTTACATCGATGGACGGAAAGAGCTCTTGTTCGGACCGTTCGCCGGCTTTACGCCGAAGTTCTTGAAGACAGGCTCGAACCTCGACCTCATCCAATCGGTCAAACCGTACAACGTCGTGACGATGCTTGCGGCCGGGGCGAAAGAGATGCCGCTCACGAAATATTTGATCGAGCAAGTGCTCTTGTCGCACGACAAGCGGATGGACGAGCTCCGTGAGTTCATCCCGACCGCGAAAAACGAGGATTGGGAAATCGTCGCCGCTGGTCAGCGTGTGCAAGTCATCAAAGACACGCCAGCAGGCAAAGGCACGCTCCAATTCGGGACAGAAGTCGTCAGTGCGGAAGACGGTTCGGTCGCGGCGCTCCTCGGTGCGTCACCCGGTGCGTCGACTGCCGTCCACGTCATGTTGAAAGTGCTCGAGCAGTGCTTCCCTGAGCAGTTGCCGGAATGGGAGCCGAAGATCAAGGCGATGGTGCCATCGTACGGCGTCTCGCTCTCAGACCATCCTGAGCTGTTCAAGACGATCCACGAATCGACGGCAATGGCGCTCGGCTTGAAAGAAAAGGGTGTCGTGCACAATTGAATCGGTTGAAGCGAGAATGCGAAAATATTCTCGCTTTTTCTTTTGAATTGCAACATTAAAAACCATATATTGGTTATAAATAAAAGGTGAATACCATCATGTAGGAGGTAGAGGATGGATAAAATCAAGCTTACACAGTGGGAAAGAAAAAAGTATGGTGCTTATCTCGAACACCTGCGAAAATATCCGGACAGTTACGAGTATTGTGTCCTCCCTCATTACGAAGACTATATGGAGACGGCGAAGACGGAATGCGTCCAAATGGGTGATTGCTATGCTGTCCTGATGAAACAAGGGGATCATTATGTTTTGGTCGCCATATTGTTTGATGTCGAGTCGGAAGTCACAGAAATATTGGAGTGGCTAGATCATACAGAAGTCCGGTGCCTTACGCCAACAACGGAGACAGTGATCGTTCGAGACGCATCCGAGATCTTGGATGAAGTAAAGTTCAAAGGGCAGCCGCTTTTGCTGATTGAGAAAGGGACTCAAACATTTTTGATTGATCCAGAAGACTTGAACGAAGTGACGGAAGCTTATGACCAGTACAACAAGATTAACAATACAGGATTAGCTGAAGATGTGACTTTACAGACTGATTGAGAGGAGACCGGGGCATGTGTTCAGTTGAAGTGTTAAAAAGTTGGGTCGAACGTGCGCCCCATCCCTACTATTTCCGACCGTTCGTCAGTAAATCCCCGAGTTCAAAAGGCAACGTCTTCATCGTTGGCATCAATCCAGCGACGCCGATGCATAAGGACGACTTTGCAAGTGCTGAAGAGTATATCGATACATTTTGTCATCGAGAGCAGTTTTTGGAGCGCGTGAAGATGATTCGCCGTTCGCAAGGGAAGACGGACTTATCACGCACGCGGATCGGCTTGAATAAATTTGTCGAAGATTTAGAGCTGAGGGCGAATGGAGAAGTTGAAGTGATTGAGACGAATATGAACGCCTATCCGACGAGACGAGCGAAAGATTTGCTTAGCGTAAATCCTGACTTGATTCAGTATGGGAATCGAGTGTTCCGAGAATTGTTATTCACCTATCGACCGAAAGTAATTATTGTCCATAGCAAACAGGCACTCGGCGAACTGCTCGATTTGCTTGAAGAGGAGCACATGGTTCCACGTCAGACTTTCAATCGAAACCTTCGACTCTGCGACTGGATTGCAAAAGGCCCGATTCCATTTACATACCGTGACGGTGGAATCGGGACGGTGCTATGCTCGAAGCATTTTATGTACCACGGGAACTTAGGGATGAGCTTCCAACCGTTGAAGGAACAAGTGTTACAGGCGTTCAAACAATAAAAAAAGACCGCTTCATATAGAAGGGTCCAATCAAGTGGCGGCAACAGGTTCAGCGCTCAAATAAGCGGCAATCTGTTGATCGATGACTTCTTCCGACAAATGAAGCGCGAGTGAAAGTTCTTTCACAAGAATCGTTTTAGCGTTTTCTAAAATCTTACGATCCTGTTCATATAACTTTTTGTTCAACGAAACTGCTTCGGTTTGTCTCCGAGCAAGCGTGTTGATGACTTGAGCGATATCGTGACGGTTGCCCGAATGAACGACATGCAAGAATTCGCGGTTCCGGTTATTCGGATGGGGATTCCATTCGACACCAGGAGAGCGGAACGATTCGAGGATCTCTTTTGCTTCTTTAGCTTCCAAGAGTGTCAACATCATGACTTTGTCACTATCGACCGGAATACTGATCTGTAGCTTCTGCGCGTTGTTGATTGGATGGAGCGTATAGTACGACTTCGTCTCACCTGCGACCGTCATATCGGAAATTTCGTCAATGCGACAAACTCCGTGGGTCGAATAGATGATTAAATCATCAATTTTGAACAAATCGATCACCTCTTCCTAATATCCATTATAGAGGTAATTGATGTAAATTGTCAACCCGGTTGACATTGAAGGCCGCACAGACGGAAAAAACCTCTTCTTATGATGAGAAGAGATCACAGTTTCCAGTCGGTTTGGAGCAACGTCTGCAATTGATTAAACGCATCGTCGCCAAGTGTCGTGGCAATTTTTTGTTCGAGATCGGCTTTTAGCGCCTCGTTTTGTTCATAACAGCGGATACCGAGGTCGGTCAGCTGAATGCATTTGTCTTTTCGGCTCGTCGGGTGGTCGGTCACCGTGACGAGCTCTTTTGTCTTCAAGTTCTTGATCAGTTTATGGATCGCCTGGCGTGACACATGGACGTTCCGTGTCACTTCGGAGATGGTCGGATTCTTTCGGTAGATGCGGGCGAGGATGTACCATTCCGAGTTGGAGATGTAAATATCATGTTGTTCGTTCCATGCCCGTTCGCTAATGCGTCGGATTTGATCGTGGCGCTCACCGAGCAAATCCAAAAGGTGCGTTGGCGTAAGTTGTTCGTATGGAGTCAAATTGGTCACTCCTATTCTGTTTTGTCGTTCCTAACTATACAAAAGCGGATAGGGCGCGTCAATGCGCTAGTATCTCAAGTTCAACTGAACAGATGATCATGTCATACGATGACCCGGTTTAGACGCCAGTAAAAAAACGAGACCAAATGGCCTCGTTTTTTTACTGGCATTCTTTATTTTTGAAATCGATGACCATTCGTCCTTGAATTTTACCTTGTTCCATCTCTTCGAAAATATCTTGGACTTCGTGGAGGCAACGTTTCTGGACGACCGGTACGACTTTTCCTTCGGCCCCGAACTGGAAAGCCTCTTCTAAGTCTTTACGTGTACCGACGAGTGATCCGACGACTTCGATGCCATCGAGGACGAGACGTGGGATATTCAAATCCATTGTTTCAGACGGAAGTCCGACCGCGACAACTTTTCCACACGCTCTTACAGCGTCGACCGCAGAGTTGAAGGCTACTTTTGAAACGGCCGTGACGACCGCTGCATGTGCGCCCCCGAGTTGCTCTTGGATGATTTTGTCCGCAGCGCCCTCTGTCACTGGATTGATGATCATATCGGCGCCGCTGTCTTTAGCGAGTTTGAGTTTGTCGTCATTGATGTCGACTGCGACGACGTACGCATTGAACACGTGTTTGGCGTACTGAATTGCCAGGTTACCAAGACCACCGCATCCGTAGATGACAACGATTTGACCTGGCTTCACATCAGCCACTTTAATGGCTTTATACGTCGTGACACCGGCACACGTGATACTCGAAGCTTGTGCCGGATCGAGTCCGTCTGGTACTTTGACAGTGAAATCGGCCATTACGATACTTTGCTCGGCCATCCCGCCATCAACGCTATATCCAGCGTTTTGTACGTGGCGGCAGAACGTTTCGCGTCCAGTCGTACAGTACTCACAACGCCCGCAGGCATGATACATCCAGGCGATACTGACGCGGTCTCCGACTTTCAAACTCGTTACGTCGTCAGCAATTTTTGAAACGATCCCGATGCCTTCGTGTCCGAGTACGCGGCCTTGGACATCACCGAAATCTCCCGCGGCAACGTGTAGGTCTGTGTGACATACGCCACAATACTCGACGTCGACAAGCGCCTCTCCAGAATTTAGTGGGCGCAACTCCTTTTCAACCACTTCGATATTCGCTTTGTTAGATGAATTGACTACGACTGCTTTCACTTTATCCCACGCTCCCCATCCTAATTATAGGTAATTAAAGATATGTAATTACCAAACTGACAAGAAAAGAATAGCATAAAAAAGGGAATGAAAACGCTTAACTAAAGGCGAAGTCTTGTCGCTTTCATGAACTTTTTTCACATAATGATTTTGGGGAACAGGATAAGACAGAACACGAAAGGAGGATGAATCGTGCCGACACGAACCGACCTGTTTCAAGCCTATAAACAGAAAATCATTGAGCTTCCTGACATGGACGAAGCGACGTTGAAGAGCGAGACGTTCCTTCTTGAGGAAGACCCGAAGAAGCAATTGACCATTTATTATGCCCCGTTCGAATACATCAATCCGAACGCTAAAGTCGTCATTGCTGGCATCACGCCGGGTCTCTATCAAATGCGACAGTCGTTCGAGGCGATCCGCGACTTGGCTGACGCTTCGGATGAAGCAGCGCTCCAGGCCGTCAAACAGCGCGGCAGCTTCTCAGGGCCGATCCGCAAGAACTTGGTGACTATGCTCGACGACTTGGACTTGCATCACCATCTCCAGATCGAGTCGACGCTCGACTTGTTCGGTGAGGCGAACCATCTCGTGCAGAACACCGCTGTGTTGCCTTATCCGGTTTTTTATAAAGGAAAGAACTATAACGGTTCGAGTCCGGACATGTTAAGAACGGAGCTGTTCCGTTCATACGTCGAGGGCAGTTTCGCCGACGAGATGGCCGTCCTCGAAGATGCGCTCATTTTACCGATGGGTGTCAACGTGCGTCGGGCCGTCGAGACGCTCGTCGCCCGAGGGCTCATCGCACCAGAACGTGTCGTGAGCGGGTTTCCGCATCCGTCAGGCGGAAACGGACACCGACATCGTATCTTCGCTGAGAACCGTGATGCGATGCGGTCTCATATCGCCGACCATTTCAAGCGGCACCCGATTTAAATGCACAAAAGGCAGAAAGCGTGATTGCGCTTTCTGCCTTTTTGAATGTTACATATATAATACGTAAATCATCATAACCGAGACAACAAGGAAGAGGAGGCTCATGACTCCTCCGGCCTTCATATAGTCCGCGTTGCGGTAACCACCCGGTCCCATGATGAAGGCGTTGACTTGATGGGTCGGTAAAATGAACGAGTTCGAAGCTGATACCGCGACAAGTAGCGCAAGACCGATCGGATCGATGTTGAACGTATCGGCCATCATCAGAACGAGCGGGACGAGCAAGACGGTCGCTGCCACGTTTGACATGAAGAGTGAGAAGAACATCGTGATGATCCCGATGATGAATAGAATTGCGAGCGTGCTCCACCCGCCAACGAGATTGACGATGGCATCCGCCGTATAAGCGGCAGCGCCACTCTTTTCAAAGGCTATACCGAGCGGGATGAGCCCGGCTAGTAAGAACACGGTCTTCCAGTCAATGGCTGGGTAAATCTCATCTTTCGGGATGACACCGAGTAAAATCATCAGCAGAGCTCCCGTAAAGAAGCTGAGCGACAGTGGAAAACCGAGAAAGACGAGACCGAGGGCGACGATGATTGAAAACAAGGCTGGTTTTTTCTTGTTCTGCTGCGGAGTGAGTTCGGGTGCTTTCACATCGCTTAAAATCGCGACTTCGCGACCGTTCCGCAAATTGATCAAATCTTTCCAGCTGCCGTAGACGACGAGTTGCATGCCGGCTTCGAACGGGACGTTTTCCAGTTTTGTCTGCGTACCGTCGCTTCCGACGATGGCAAGCGGCTCAAGTCGGAAATTTTTCCTGAAGCCAATATCGCGGAGCGTCTTCCCGATGAACGGCGACGTCGGCGGGATGATGATCTCAGCGAACCCGCTCTCGTCTTCATTTTCAAGCGAAGCGAAGTATTCAAGTTCAGGTTTGATGGTCAGTTCATAATCGGCCGCGAAGCGATTGATCGCCTCGTCCGTTCCGAGGATGGCGAGCGTCTGCCCGATGGCGAGGCGAGTCTTGCGCCAAGGGCCATAGACGTGGCTCTCACCTTCGCGAAGTGCGAGAATGTTGATCCCATACGTCGACCAAATATCGAGTTGTTCAATCGTTTGTCCGGCAAGGCGAGCGTTGACGTCGAGCTCATGGATGTCGGTCGTCAATTGATGCGTTTCTTCCATGAAAGAAGCACTCGTCGTCTGCGTTTCCCCGGACGCTTTCGGCAAGACGAGGCCGCCCGCGAAGTAGAAGTAGAGGATGCCGGTCGCGAGCAAAACGAGACCGATTGGTGTGACAGCGAACAAGTTTAAAGCGTCAAACCCGGACTCGGTCAACAAGTCGTTCAAGATGATGAGCGGGCCCGAAGCGACCATCGTCAGTGTGCCCCCGAGAATGGCGGCAAACCCCATCGGCATGATCAGCTTGGAAGCCGGGATGTTGGCATTTTTACTGATCCGCTTCAAGGCCGGTAAAAATAAGGCGGCCGCACCGATGTTTTGCATGAACGCCGAGATGAGTCCTACGGTTGTCGATGTCGTTGCCATGACGTTCTTTTCTTTGACCCCGACTCGTTTCGTGATAAATTCTGCGACGACGGTCATGATGCCGGAACGTTCGACACCGTAACCGATCAACATAACCCCGATGACAGAAATGACAGCGTTTGACGCGAATCCAGAAAATGCCTCATTAGCCGTGATGACCCCGGTCCATGGCAAGATGACCATGATCAAGACGGCGACGAGGTCGGTCCGGAGTTTATCGGTGACGAATAAGACGATCGCTAGCGCCAAGACAGCGAAGGTCAATAATATTTCGGTAGTCATTCATATACCCCCTATGGTATTTATTAATTTTATTATAAGTGTCTAGAAGGCGGAAAGTGAAGTAAAACGTACTTCAAGCTCAGACCGAACCATTATGACGAGCCGCCTCAACTGACAATCGTCCTTTAGTTCGCTAAAATGGAGAACGGTTATCATTCCACTTTTCCAGTATGAAAGAAAGGGACGGTCTATGATCACGTTAACGAATGTAAGCAAACAGTTTGGTCGTGACGAGGCGGTCCGTGACGTCTCGCTTCAGATTGAACGAGGCGAGGTATACGGTATCATCGGTGCGAGCGGTGCCGGCAAGTCGACGCTGCTGCGCCTGATGAACTTGCTCGAGACGCCGGACGCAGGGACGGTCACGGTCGATGGGAACGAACTGACGAGTCTATCGAGCCGGCAACTCCGCGAACAGCGACACGTCATCGGGATGATCTTTCAACAGTTCAACCTCGTCGGCAACAAGACGGTATATGACAACGTGGTCGCCCCGCTCAAACTGGCCGGGCGACCAAAAGCGCAGCACGAGGAACGGGTGCTCGAATGCCTCCGCTTCGTCGGGCTCGAGTCGTTCAAGGACAAGTACCCGGCCCAGCTGAGTGGCGGGCAAAAGCAACGCGTCGCCATCGCCCGGGCGCTCGCGAACGAACCGCACGTCTTGTTGTGTGACGAGCCGACTTCGTCGCTCGACCCGAACACGACGGCCGAGATCCTCG
This sequence comes from Exiguobacterium sp. SH1S1, assembly GCF_004337245.1. Lineage (NCBI taxonomy): Bacteria > Bacillati > Bacillota > Bacilli > Caryophanales > Exiguobacterium > Exiguobacterium sp. SH1S1. The sequence goes on along the minus strand of NZ_SJUZ01000010.1, from coordinate 44,450 downwards.
GCGTGCTGAAGTCGATCAACGAGGCGCTCGGTGTCACGATCGTCATCGTCACCCACGAGATGGACGTCATCAAGCAAGTGTGTGACCGCGTGACCGTCATGGCGGACGGCTCGGTGTATGAGACGCTCGATCTCGTCCCGCGTGGTGTCCCGGAAATCGACAATAATCCGGCCTGGTTCGTCAATGAGTTGCGAAAGGCGGGTGAGCCGTATGCCTGACGTGCTCGTTCAATATCAGACCGAGATTTGGCGCTCGATCGGTGAGACGTTCATCATGGTCGGCGTTTCGATCCTCGCCGCCGTCCTCGTCGGCTTACCGCTCGGGACGTGGCTCTACTTGTCCCGGAAAGGGCAGTTGCTCGAGAATCGGGCCGTCTTCTCGGTGCTCAACTTGGTCGTCAACATCGTCCGCTCGTTCCCGTTCCTGCTCCTCGTCGTGTTTTTGATTCCATTTACGCGGCTCATCATCGGAACGGCGCTCGGGACGGCGGCAGCGACCGTGCCACTCGCGATCATCGCCATCGCCCACTACTCTCGTCTCGTCGAGCAGTCGCTCCTAGACGTCCCACGCGGCGTCGTCGAGGCGGCCGTATCGATGGGGGCGTCGATCAAAGACGTCATCTTCAAATTCTTATACGTCGAGGCCCGGTCCGGACTCGTCCTCGGGCTGACGACGTCGATCATCAGCTTCATCTCGTACTCGACCATCATGGGGGTGGTCGGGGGCGGCGGCATCGGCGACTTCGCCATCCGCTACGGCTATCAACAGTTCAAGACGGAGCTGATGCTGTACATGATCTTCATCATGCTCGTCTTCGTCCAGCTGATTCAGTTCACCGGTACGACGGTGGCCCGGGTCATCGATAAACGCTAATCACCTACAGAAAGAAGGAAAATCAATGAAAAAATTAATGGCACTCTTCGCCTCACTCACACTCGTCCTCGCGGCGTGTGGAACTGACAACGAAACACCGACGGAAGCACCGACGAACGAGCCGCAGACGCTCAAAGTCGCCTCGCTCATCCCACCGATGACCGACATGCTCGAGATTGCGAAAGACCAGCTCGCGGAAGACAATATCGAACTCGAAATCGTCGTCCTCGGCGACAACGTGCAACCGAACACGGCGCTCGCGGCGAAAGAAGTCGATGCGAACTTCTTCCAGCACGTCCCGTACATGGAAGAGTTCAACCGTAGCAATGACGCCAACCTCGTCCCGATCGAACCGATCTATTTCGCCAACTACGGCGTCTACTCGAAAGAGTACGACAACATCGACGACATCCCAGAAGGTGCGACGATCGCGATCGCGAACGACGTCTCGAACATCGACCGCTCACTCTCGCTCCTCGCACAACACGACGTGATCAAACTTGGGGAGAAGACCGGTTCGTATTACACGCAAGCGGACATCACGGACAACCCGAAAAACCTCAAGTTTGAAGAAGTCGACCTTCTCATGCTCGCGCGTGCCTATGACGACGTCGACGCGGTCCTCATGACGCCGGCGTACGCGGCACCGCTCAACCTGACACCGAAGAGCGACGCGCTCTTGACGGAAGGGGTCGAGAACGACTTCGCCATCACGCTCGTCGCCCGTGAAGACAACAAGGACGACGAAGCAATCCAGAAACTCGGTGAAGCGCTCACGAGCGACGAAGTCCGTGCGTTCTTAGAAGAGAATTACGACGAAACGGCGATCCCGGCGTTTTAACGAAAAAAAATGAGCCCATGCGGCTCATTTTTTTTTAGAATTCTTCGTATTCTCTCGGGTCTTGGTTGTCGATGCGGCCATCCGGTTTCGTCAACGCATTGATGGTCTCCATCTCGTCCTCGGTCAACTCGAAGTTGAAGACGTTGAGATTTTCTTGTTGGTGCAGCTCACTCGACGAACGCGGGAGCGGGATGACGCCAAGCTGGATGTGCCAACGCAGGATGACTTGCGACACCGTCTTACCTTTTTGGTTGGCGAGCTCGGTGATCGTCTCGTCATGGATGACGGTCCGGGCCCGGCTGAGCGGACTCCACGCCTCGGTGATGATGCCACGCTCTTTGTCGGCTTGACGTTGCTCGACTTGGGAGAAGTAGGGATGGAGCTCGATTTGGTTGATGACTGGTGTCTCACCCGTCTCTTCGATTAAGCGGTCGAGATGCTCGGGCATAAAGTTCGAGACGCCGATTGAGCGGATCCATCCGTTCTTTTTCGCTTGGATGAGCGCGCGCCATGCCTCGACGTATTTATCTTGCTTCGGGTTCGGCCAGTGGAGTAAAAATAAGTCCCAATAGTCGAGGTTGGCCCGGTAGAGCGACTCTTGAATCATATTGAGGGCCTCATCATAATCGAAATATTGACCACGCAGTTTCGACGTCAAAAATAACTGCTCACGCGGGATACCGGACTGGCGGACTGCTTCCCCGAGCGCGCCTTCGTTGTCGTAGCGAATCGCTGAGTCGATGAGACGATAACCGTTACGGATCGCGCTCGTGATGGCGTCGACACCGGTCTCGCCTCGTAAGAAGACGGTGCCGAGTCCGATAGCTGGAATCTCGTAACCGTCGTGTAGTTTGATGGTCGGAATGTTCATAAAATGCCTCCTCCGTGGAAATACGTTCTCTTCTCGGCTATTCCACTTTCCTGGGGAATGAAACGTTTGAATGCGAGATGAGTATTTCAATTAAGGACGAAACGCTTTATAACATCCTTCAATCAAATCGATGAGACAGACGACGACGACAGTCAGCACTATGCTCCATACACCCCATTGTGTGAGTGTCGTGAGAGCGACGCTGGTTCGTTCGGCTAGGAGAGCGAGAGCTTCCGATGAAATGAGCTCTGGTTGCAGCAGAATCAGTGCCGTCACTCCAATCCATAGAACGTTCAAGGCCACATTCCATAGGGCGAGCGGTTTCGTCCAATAGCGCACAATCCACTTATAAACTCCAATTCCGATGTCAAAGACGGCTAGCGCAATTACGAACGGGAAAAATCGATCCAATATTTCTGGGTTAATGAGGGGGAATGTCTCTCCGTCAATTGATAAGCGGATCCATTGATCAGTGTTCACATAGAGCATCAGCAAGACAACGACCATAACAAAATCAAATACGATTGAACTGAGGGGGATGAACTTTGTACGTGGTTTTACGTTCTTTAATTTTTCTGGTGACCATTTCGATAAAGGGACATCTCCTTCTGGGGAAGCCCGCTCGATGATAAAGAAGACAAGCGTAATCCAGAAGAAAGTCTGAATCACGACTTCGAAGATTGCAGAGCTGATTTGAACCAGTCCTTGGATGATGAATTGTACCCATGATGATTCAACATTCGCATCAGCAAGATAAGCGATAGTTGCGAGAATAATCGAGAGTGTGATAGCAATTGGCAAGACGGTCTTCAAAATACTCACATAGCCTGGGAATAGGGCTGGACCAATTAAATGGAGCGGGCGATTGGCATACCGTGCGGCCAGTATGCTCGGGTCACCTAACTGACGGAGGGCCTCCAAGAGAGCTTTCTCGGACGGGTCGTCTCCCGTCATATCATCAATCGTGGACTCGAGTTCAAGCGCAACATCTTCTCGCATCGACTCAGGGATTCGAGACGTCACTTCTGCAATATACACATCACGAAGGTTCATGGTCGTTTCCTCCTTCTATCAAACGGTTTAATGTGAGCGACATCTTATTCCATTCTGCATACAACTCCTGCAACATATCCGTTCCCTCTGCGCTGAGGACGTAATATTTGCGAGGCCGGCTCTCAGTCGTATCCCACGAGCTTGTCACGAGCCCTTGCTTTTCAAGCCGCCTTAAGAGCGGATAGAGCGTGCTTTGATCGATGCTGACATCGGCATCGAGAAGCGCCTGAACGAGTGAATACCCGTACTGTGGTGTCTTCAGTTGACTCAAGACTGCAATCGTCAAGGTGCCTCGTCGTAACTCGGTCATCAATGAGGCTTTTACATCAGACATCTCTTTGCCTCCTTCGATTCTTTTTATACTGTATATTATACACTATAGTGTGATGTACAACAATTATGAATAAAAGTATTAGGAAACCGGAATTCAGTTGCCTATTTTCCTGTTTTTGGGATAATTGGAGTGAGGTGATTGGGATGAAATGGTGGTGGGCGCTCGGTTTGGCAGTGACGGTGACTTTACTTTACGTGAATGACGCGTGGTACGGAGGTGCGGCGACATTTGGTGTGCCGATCGGTTGGATGATTTCGATATTGATTTTAGTGAAGCTCACGTATCCGAGACGTAAAGTATGGTCCGCATTTGTGAGTGTGTTTTTAGTCGGCGCTACAATCGTACTTTCGATTCCGACTTACTCGGTCGCTGCCGCGGAACAAGAACTGTTCACAACGTACGGGAGCGTCACTTATACGGAAAGTGTGCGAACGAACGGGGACGAATGGAATCCGTTCGTCCCAACTGTCGCGTATGTATTTGAAACGGAGACGGGGGAGTCGATCCTGTTCATTCCGGACTCAGGGAAGTCGTTTGAACTATAAAAAAACTCGTCCTCACGCGGAGGACGAGTTTTTTTCAGCTTGTTGACTAACACAAGCAGATTCGCTCATCCTTCCGGCGACTTCGTTCGTCAGCAGCCTGACTATTTTTATAAAAATAGCCTTGACTGATGGGGGCAGGTAGAGAATAATACATATGTTGATAATGATTATCATTATCTATGAAAAGAAGCGGAAAGGAATTGACGTGCGACTCATTCAAGCAAAATCAAATTTAATTAAATTTACGTATTGGATACTTTTTGGCTTATGTTCAATCGTGATTGTGTCAAGTTACTCAATTACAGTCGGGGCAGCCACGATCCCTATCTCTGCTATTCAAGACGCCATTTTTCATTATGATTCATCTAATGCCCAACACGTTGTGATTTGGGATTTGCGTTTGCCAAGAGTGTTTGCGGCTATACTCGTTGGAGCATCCTTTGCCGTAGCTGGAGCCATCATGCAAGGAGTGACACGAAATAGCTTAGCGGATTCGGGTATTCTTGGGATTAACGCAGGCGCTGCATTCGCATTGGCGATTTCATTCGTATTTTTCCCGAACATCTCGTTTACGCTGTTAATGTTTATTACGTTCATCGGAGCTGTAATAAGTATGGGCTTAACGTTCGGTGTGACGAGCTTATACGGTCAAGTTACCGCACTGCGTCTCGTGTTGGCTGGTTCGGCAGTCTCGGCTTTATTTTTTGCTTTAAGTGAAGCAGTCACCATCTATTTTAAAGTGTCGCAAGATGTGGCGTTTTGGTATGCCGGAGGACTCATCGGCGTTTCGTTCGAACAATTAAAAGTCGTGGCACCATGGATTGTCGCCATGTTGATGTTTGCGGTTCTATTCAGTCGCAAAGTTACGACGTTAAGTCTTGGTGAAGATGTGGCGATTGGTCTAGGAGAAGACGTTAGGAAATCAAAATTTATGCTAGCTTTAGTCGTCCTACTGTTAGCTGGTGCCTCGGTCTCGATGGTCGGTCCGATCGGCTTTATCGGTTTAGTAGTTCCTCATATGGTTCGTGGGATTGTCGGGGTTGACTATCGATATATCATTCCATGTTCTGCTGTATACGGTGCTTTGTTATTGCTTATCTCTGACCTGTTGGCCCGAACCATCAATCCCCCTTATGAAATCCCAGTGGGTGCAATTTTAGCTTTGATTGGGGTCCCGTTCTTCCTACACATCGCGCGAAAAGCGAGGCGTGAACTATGAGAAAGCCATATATTGTTTGGACCGGTATGCTCATTGTGAGTTGGTGGATAGTTGCACTGTATAGCATCAATTCAGGGTTCATATCCCTTACTCCACAAGAAGTGTTAGACACCCTCTTCGGTCAAGGGACAAGTCAACAGACAATGATCTTGTTCGATTTGAGGTTGCCGCGAATTTTCTTGGCTTCATTCATCGGCTTCGGACTTGCTATTTCAGGGGCTACTTTACAAGCGACGATGCGAAACAGCTTAGCTGAACCAGGTATATTAGGCATCAATGGCGGGGCAGGGCTATTCGTCGTATTATTCGTCACTTTGTTGCCGACCACTTCAAACGAGTGGATTCAAGCGGTCAGCTTACCGGTGGTCGCGCTAATCGGTGGGGTGCTAACCGCCTTCATCATTTATGTGTTAGCTTACAATCGGAACGAAGGAACACCGCCGATTCGGTTAATTCTAGTTGGAATCGGTGTGGCGTCTGGGATGAGTGCGTTAATGATCGTATTGACACTTGCGTTGAATCCTTTTCAGTACCAATTCACAAAACTTTGGTTGGCCGGCAGTATTTGGGGTGCTTCTTGGGAAAAAGTTGCTTCACTGCTCCCTTGGCTCTTGATCGGTGGAGGGCTCTTAATGTACCGCAGCCGCTATTTAGATGTGTTGACGTTTAAAGAAGACATGGCTGTCGGCTTAGGGGTGAAAGTGGAACAGACCCGGCTGTGGTTGAGCTGGATTGCGGTAGCGGTTGCTAGCGCTTGTGTGGCCGTCGGTGGCGGCATTAGCTTTGTCGGTTTGATCGCACCTCACTTGACGAAGCAACTGATCGGGACAAAGCATCGGTATGTTATTCCGATTTCAGGTCTAGTGGGAGCACTGCTCGTTTTGACAGCTGACACAATCGGACGCCTTATTTTACAGCCTAGTGAGATACCGGCGGGAATTATTATCGCAATCATCGGAGCCCCTTACTTTTTACATTTGCTCGCTAAAAAAATATAAACAGAAAGCAGGATGAGATATGAAACATTTATGGCTTGCCACAATGGCGGCACTCCTTTTAGTGATCGGTGTTGGATGTGCCCAGTCAGAGACTGAGACGAAAACAGCGACGACTGAAAAACGAACGATTGAACATGCCGGAGGGACGACAGAACTTTCATCAGATGTTGAGAAGGTAGTCGTTCTTGTCCCTGGATGGGAAGATTATTTGTTGTCACTCGGCATTACGCCGGTCGGTGTCACGAATGGTTTTGAGCAAATTGGCGATGGGGTCTTGCCTTATCTACAAGAAGATTTGAAAGATGCCCAGCGTGTCGGTGACCCATATCAAGGGAATTTTGAAGCGATTATGGCGACAGAACCAGACGTTATCATCGGGGATGTCTGGTTGAAAGAATCTTATGACCAATTGAACGCGATTGCGCCGACCATATTGATTGGTTCGGAAGAGGGAGACGTGGACCCGAAAGAGTGGGAGACGAACTTTTTGAAAGTAGCAGAAGTGTTCGGTAAAGAAACAGAAGCGGAAAATATCATCCAACAGACAAATGATCGTGCGGAAGAGTTATCTGCGCAATTTGAAACTGAACTAGGGGATGAAAAAGTTGCATTCCTTCGCGTGCGCCCGAAAGATCGAGGTCTTAACATTTATGCGAAAACAGATCATCCGTTGAACACGTTGATGTATGAGAATCTGAAATTAAATGCCGCGAACATGGTACCAGCGGATGGCGGATCGAGTGAATTATCTTTCGAAAAAGTGCCTGAAATTGACGCTGACCATTTATTTTTCCAAGTCGACAATAACGGGAAAGCTCACATGGAAGAGATTAAAAACAGTAACCTTTGGCAATCCGTCCCGGCCGTGCAAAAAAATCAAGTTCATCCTGACGACTATTGGGTATACATGGCCTGGGGACCTAAAGGACGAAATTTGATCATGGATCAACTTGAAGGACATCTACTGAAATAAGCCGCACAGAAAGGAGGAGTCATGATGACTGATGAAATGCATCGCTATTTAAAAGACGAATATGGAATTGTAATCGATTCGACGTCATCACCAGACTTTGCTTACAATGAGTTGCTGACGGATGCAAGTGTGGTCTCTTCCCTTCTACGGCATCAACAAGAGCAAATGGAAAACTGTCATCCGGTCGTGGCAGGGACACTGTTTGCCAAACGCTATTCGGTTTTGTTCATGGGGTTACTCGACGCATTCAACCGATTCGATTGTCTAGTAATTCCACGTCTTAATAGCGGCGGGATTCGGTGCATCGAGGATGGTTGTATGGAATTTGTTATTCATAAATATGACGTGTTTTCGTCTCAAAACGGACACGACACGAACGAAGCCTGGGTTCGCTGGCTTACTAGTCACCTTACTCCTTTGCTAACAAAAGTTTCAGACGAAACAAAAGCAAAATTGTCTCACATGTATAGCCTGATTTCACATAATCTATTTCAAATCGATTTACAGATGGAGCAATCAGAGCCTGAACATGCAGACGAATATCGTCAGAACCTGCATACGCTGATTGATGACGGAGTGAAAAGCGCGAATCCGTTGAATATGACGTTCAAGCTAATCGATAATGGAACTGAGAGCTATTATGTGCGCAAACATTGTTGCTTGGCGTACTTGAAACAAAATCGTGATCGTTCCTCATGTTGCGGAACGTGTCCGTTGTTGCATAATTAATTTGTTGAAACCGCTCGTGCGTTGCCGAGCGGTTTTGAATGCATTCATTTTTTTGGGATAACATGAGTGAGATGATTGAGATAAAGCTTTGGTGTGCCGATCGGTTGGATGATTTCGATATTGATTTTAGTGAAGCTCACGTATCCGAGACGTAAAGTATGGTCCGCATTTGTGAGTGTGTTTTTAGTCGGCGCTACAATCGTACTTTCGATTCCGACTTACTCGGTCGCTGCCGCGGAACAAGAACTGTTCACAACGTACGGGAGTGTCACTTATACGGAAAGTGTGCGAACGAACGGGGACGAATGGAATCCGTTCACCCCAACTGTCGCTTATGTATTTGAAACGGAAACGGGGGAGTCGATCCTGTTCATCCCGGATACTGGGAAGTCGTTTGAACTATAAAAAAAACTCGTCCCCACGTGGAGGACGAGTTTTTCGTTAGTTGCGGATCATGTAATCGAAAGCACCGAGTGCGGCTGTCGCACCAGAGCCCATCGAGATGATGATCTGTTTGTAGGCACTGTTCGTGCAGTCGCCTGCAGCGAACACGCCTGAGATGTTCGTCGAACCATGATGGTCGACGATAACCTCTCCGAAGTTGTTGCGTTCGACCGTATCGAGCCAGTCCGTGTTCGGGACGAGGCCGATCTGGACGAAGACGCCTTCAAGTTCGACGTGATGCGTTTCGTTCGTCTCACGAGACATGTACGAGATCCCGTTCACTTTGTCCGTACCTGTGATTTCAGTCGTCTGGGCGTTCGTGACGACGGTCACGTTCGGTAGACTGTGAAGACGGTTTTGAAGTACTTGGTCGGCCTTCAGTTCAGGTGCGAACTCGAGTACCGTGACGTGCTTGACGATGCCGGCGAGGTCGATGGCCGCTTCAATTCCAGAGTTACCGCCGCCGATGACCGCGACACGCTTGCCTTCGAAGAGTGGACCGTCACAGTGTGGGCAGTAGGCGACACCTTTGTTTTTAAACTCGGCTTCGCCTGGGACGTTGACGTTGCGCCAGCGTGCCCCTGTCGACAAGATGACACTCTTACTCTTCAGGATCGCGCCGTTTTCAAGTTCGACTTCGACGAGGTCTTTCTTCTCAAGGCGCTTCGCACGTTGCAGATTCATGACGTCGACGCCATATGCTTTCACATGTTCCTCTAAGCTCGCGACGAGTTTTGGACCTTCCGTGTACGACGTGCCGATGAAGTTCTCGATGCCCATCGTGTCCATCACTTGACCACCGAAGCGTTCAGCGACGATGCCGGTACGGATACCTTTACGAGCCGCGTAAACGGCCGCGCTTGCACCAGCCGGACCACCACCGATGACGAGGACGTCATACGCCTCTTTGTCTTCGAACGCCGAAGCGTCAGGACCTGTGCCGAGTTTCGCCAAGATCTCTTCGAGTGACATCCGTCCGTTACCGAACGCTTCTCCGTTCAAGAAGACGGTCGGGACGGCCATGATTTCTTTCGCTTCGACTTCTGCCTTGAACGCGCCGCCGTCGATCATCGTGTGTGAGATGTTCGGGTTGAGCACGCTCATGACGTTAAGTGCTTGGACGACGTCCGGACAGTTATGGCAGCTGAGGCTGATGTACGACTCGAAGTGGTACGTCCCTTGGATGTTTTGGATTTGCTTGATCGCATCTGCGTCTACTTTCGGCGCTCGGCCGCTCACTTGGAGCAACGCGAGGACGAGTGACGTGAACTCATGACCGAGCGGGATCCCGGCGAAGACGATGCCCGTCTCTTCAGACGGACGGTTCACGCTGAAGCTCGGTGTGCGTTCGAGCGTGACGTTTTCGACGGAGATACGTGACGACATGCTTGCGAGCTCGTTGACGAGTTCGAGCATCTCTTTAGAGACCGCGTCATCACCAGCGCTCACACGGAGGACGACGTCGCCCTCCATGAGCTGCAAGTATTGATCTAGTTGTTGTTTAATATCTGCTTCTAACATGGAATCCGCTCCTTACAACTTGCCAACGAGATCGAGGCTTGGACGAAGTGTCGCTGAGCCTTCTTCCCATTTCGCTGGGCAAACTTCGCCTGGGTTGTTGCGGACGTATTGTGCTGCTTTGACTTTGTTTACGAGCGTGCTCGCGTCACGGCCGATGCCGCCTGCGTTGATTTCAACAGTTTGGATGACGCCGTCTGGGTCGATGATGAACGTACCGCGGTCAGCAAGGCCATCTTCTTCGTTCAAGACGTCAAAGTTGCGTGAGATCGTGTGTGACGGGTCGCCGATCATGATGTATTCGATCTTGCCGATTTTCTCTGACGTTTCGTGCCAAGCTTTATGTGTGAAGTGTGTGTCTGTAGACACTGAGTAGACTTCGACGCCGAGGTCTTTCAATGTCGCGTATTCGTTTTGAAGGTCTTCAAGTTCAGTCGGGCAGACGAATGTGAAGTCAGCCGGGTAGAAGCAAACGACGCTCCATTGACCTTTAAGGTTGTTGTCTGATACTTCGAGGAATTCTCCTGTTTGGAACGCTTGTGCTGTGAATGGTAAGATTTCTTTGCCGATTAATGACATGGGGTATGTCCTCCTTGGGTTTTTACTCTAGCGGAATTGTATCTCTACTAGAATAATTATAATGTAATACTAATTTCATATAACTAGGCGAAATTGTCAAGACGTATGCATGCTGCCTAAAAGGTTGATCTATCAACGTTAAATGGAAAAAAGGCTTGATAAAGGCAAAGAAAGCGATTACAAATCAAATGTGCTTTTGTTTTCAATCATGTATCCTGATAAAGTTATTATCAGGGTCGAGAGTTCGATTTGAATGAAGAGAAGCATCTCATTCTCGCCATGAGGCATATCATTATCAATTACTAACAGAGAAGAGTGAATCAATTGAAATATAGAATCCATTCACATCGATTTGGAGAAACCATTCTAAAAAATGATGCGGCATTCACTGAAATCTGGTCAGAAATTCATGACATCATCCAGTCGATCAGTGATGATGCAATCATCAAGAAATTCGAGGAGAAGTACGCGAGCAAGAACAAAAGTCTATCCAAGGCCTTGAATGAGCTGTTCAAATCAGAGTTTTTAAAAAGGGGATGGGCGAGTGAGAGTCCGATATTTCAAGACCGTGACTATTCCGAGAATGTGTGGCGCCTCGATTTTGCCAAAGACAATATTTCGCTAGAGGTCGGATTCAACCATTCGGGTACGATTGCCTGGAATCTGTTGAAACCGGTCATTGCAAGCGAGCTGAACCATGTAGAAAAAGCAATCCAAACAAGGATTGGCGTGATCATCTGCGCGACGCAGCGACTTCAGCGTGCAGGGAATTTCGACAACGCCATCGGGACGTTTGAGAAATACGTCCACCATTTGAAGCCATTGAACACGCAACTAACTGTACCGATCGTCATCATCGGACTCGAGGCGCCTGAGACGTTTAGGATTGTTGAGTACTTGAACGAAAATGGCGAAAAAAGAGGCCGTGTAGAGGAATTCTACACGAACCTGATTGTCGATGATGCGACAGAGACCTATGATGAACCATTGTTTGACGAGGATTTAGACTGATGCGTTTGAAGCATCAACCACTTCGTCTATGTCGATTGTTTTTGGCCATATCGACGAAATGAGTGATGGTATATATCACGTGATCAAAATCTTCATTGACCTGGTGCTCCCAAAACCGGAGGATAATCCAACCTTCTTCTACATAATGTCGTGTGACGTCAGCATCTCGCTCGATGTTACGTCCAATCTTTTGGCGCCAGAATTCGGTGTTCGTCTTCGGCAGTTTGAAGTGAAGGGGACAGCCATGCCAATAACAAGAGTCCAGAAAGACGACGACGTGTAGGCCGGGGAATGAGATGTCAGGTGTCCCATAAAGCTTCCGATTGTTCTTTCGGTATCGATATCCAGCAGCCCAAAGTGCCTTCCGGACTTTCACTTCCATCTTCGTGTCCTTGCCACGGTTCCCGCTCATCGTCTTGAAGACGGCTGGACTCGAAGCCTTCGGTACGTTTCTGGCCATTCCCCCCACCTCCTTCTATTAAGAAGATTCCACTTGAGGGAGGGGAATACTCATGTTAAGCGTCCAGAATCTGCTGGATATAGTTTCTATCCAACCAAAATGATTGTTTTGTGATCCATTGACCATCTGGGAGTCTAACTTTATCTTTTCCATTGAGAGCTTTTGAGCGGACGTGTGCCACACGATTGAATTTTGGACCGGGAAGATTGTTTTTGACGCCTCGTTTCATTGGCGTCAACTGAACTCCTGCTTGAACGATATTTTTTGTCTCGAGCCACATCGACTTCAATTCTCTATCAACGGTCTCGAGCGGCATGTTCCATAAGCGTATCCCTTCAAATCGAGGGATACGTTTTTGTTTAGACACGTACTCTTCATCGTATCGGAAGACGAGGAGAAGATACTTCTGTTCAGCGAACGTGTCGTACAGGGCGGACTCTTCCCACTCATCTCGATGCAAGTCATCGAAATCGACCTTCCCGAACGACATATGTTCTCGTATAGATCTGTTGGGCTCACGACCGACCGTCTTGAACTTTATTCCGGCTTTCGCAAACTCTTCAATACTAGATAGGTCGGTTCCTCTCACGCCTAATAGTCGAGCCATCACTCTTGGGATCATCGCCTTGTTTCCTGGGTTATACCGGATGCCGGTTTCTTCACATAGTTCGAGCACTGTCTTCCCGTAATGAGGGGATAGTCGGGCCTCGAGGAGCTGCTCGAGGGACATCTCTTTCAGCTCACCATGTGAGGCGATCGATTCCATCAGCTCCGGGGTCAGGTACTGCCGGACTAGTCCAGACATATAGGATGCCTTGAGCGAGAAGGCTCGCGGTTTTGCGGGTTGTTCTGAGAACGGTTGGCTACGGACGACCGAGCCGTTCGCCCCTTTCGTGCAGGCTGACAAGTACATCGTATCTGCCTCGGAAATTAAATGGGCCTCTCCACGTTTGATTTTTGCGACAATCGTCTCCCAGTCCTGTCGCATCACATCTAAATCTTCTTCGGAGAACTCGTTCAAGAACGCCTTATAGATACGGTAGTCGTCAATCGGAATATCTGGCTCGTATTGATAAAGCATGATGAGCATGCTCGTTGCTTTCGATAGGAAGCTCGACGTCTCGAACGAATATCCGTGCTCGTTATGATAATCAATCATGTTCAAAACAAGCCGTTCTTTTGATGAATATGTACCATTCTTATTTTTCTTGAAAGGTGTGACCTTCAACTCGATACCGAGCTCTTCGAAGTCAGGCCGTGCATCCGAGTTGATTGGGTATCCGAAGTGGCTCTCCTCGATGATATGTCCGAGGGCGCCTTTCGACCGAACGTTCTTGATGCGTCCGGTCGTGTCGATTTCGCCGAAAGTCTTCCCCTCGGCCTCTCTCGCTTTATCCATAAGCTCTTGTATCGTTTCGTAGCGCAAAAAAAAGACCTCCTGAAATTTACATTTATAACCATTATAGCGTATCGGTTGATCGATTTCACCGTTCGTGATACACTAATTCCATTGAGTAAATATAAAAAATAGAGTAAATTTAAGATAGAAAATACGAAAGGGTGTTCCCATTGATTAAAGTAGTTGAGTTATTTGCCGGTGTAGGAGGTTTCCGCATCGCACTTGAAGGGATTAAAGACGTGAATGCCGAGCCTACATCTGACAAATTCGATGTGGTTTGGGGCAATCAATGGGAACCGGCGACGAAGAGTCAACCGGCCTTCGATTGCTACGCCGAACGTTTCAAAGGACGAGGCATGCATATGAACGAGGATATCGCCTTGTCTTGGATGGAGGCCGGCCCACACCATCTGTTGGTCGGTGGCTTCCCGTGCCAGGACTATAGCGTGTCGCGCAGCTTGAAGAACGAGCAAGGACTCCAAGGGAAGAAAGGCGTCCTGTTCTGGGAAATCATGAACATCATCGAGCAGGAGAAACCGCCTTATGTTCTATTGGAGAACGTGGATCGACTCATGAAATCTCCGGCCAAACAACGTGGTCGTGACTTCAGTGTCATGCTTCGGGCTTTCGCTGACCAAGGTTATACGGTCGAGTGGCGCGTCATCAATGCGGCCGATTATGGATTCGCGCAACGTCGTCGCCGCATCTTCATCTTCGCTACACGGGAAGATTTGAATCACTCGGAACGAGCAAGGAAAGCGAACCCGGAAGAATGGTTACTCGAGTCAGGATTCTTTGCACCTGCTTTCCATGTGCACGAACTGACGAGCGAGAAGCATCCGGGAGCAGATTTCCAACTGCCGGAAGATATCGTCGAGATTTCCGATACGTTCTCGGCAACATATCGCAACGCGGGAATTATGACCGGTGGTAGAGTGACGACGCTTGAGACGCTACCGAAACGAGAGACGCCTAAAACGCTCGGAGAAGTCGTAAAAGAGGTCTATGAACAGTTCGGGCCTGCACCGGAACAGTATTATTTGGACACCGAGACGATTAAAAAATCGGGTCGGAATGAGCAGGAAGAGCTTGCTTACTTGAAAGGACCGAAGAAGATCGAGCGGACCTCGGCGAGCGGGCACGTCTACATCTATGCTGAAGGTGGCATGTCTTATCCGGACTCGCTCGACCTTCCTGGACGAACGATGTTGACGAGCGAAGGGACTTGCAACCGTTCGAGCCATGTCATCGAGGACCCACAGACGAAGAAGCTTCGTTACTTGCGCCCTGAGGAGTGTGAGGGGCTAAACGGATTCCCTTATGGATGGACGGAGACGATGACCGATCGCAAACGTTACTTCACGATGGGGAACGCACTCGTCGTCGGATTGATTGAACGGATGGGCCACCGGATTGCGGAGGTTCATGAACAAGAGGACGATCAAAACATCTTGCAGGAAGCAATTCAGATGCAGTTGTTAGGAACCTATAATAATTTACGCTAATAGAAATGCGTCGACCATGCGAATGGAGGCGCATTTCTTTATTTTTTGCTTAAAGTTGAACGAAAACAAATCAAGCATCTCATCTAAAAACGGGAATACAACTCATGTAGCCACGTCCATATTCATTTTCATTATGAAAGAAGGCAACGGTCATGAGAGATGTCCAGACAGATGAATATTGGTCCCGTCCTTCTATTGACTTAATCCAAGCACTCGACTCATCAACTCACGGTCTCAGTTCTACTGAGGCCAAGCGTCGTCAAGTCGAATTTGGATTAAATGCGCTCGCCAAAGAACGCCGTTTTACCCGGCTTGCGCTATTGCTTGGACAATTTAAAAGTCCGATCATTCTCATTCTGCTCGGAGCGACGCTCATCTCGGCACTAACGGGTGACTATATCGATGCGGGCATCATTCTAACAATCATCTTGGCGAGTGCCGTCCTCAGTTATTTTCAAGAATTTCATGCGAGCAAAGCGGTTGAAGAATTGCGTGACAAAGTGAAAGTCCACGTCTTAGTTTGGCGTGATGGCAACTTGATTGACGTGCCTGCCATTGAATTAGTACCCAGGCGACGTCGTCGAACTGTCGGCAGGGAGCTTGGTGCCGGCTGATGGGATTCTTCTGACGAGCGAGCATTGTTTCGTCAATCAGTCGATGCTGACCGGGGAGTCGGGTGCGGTCAAAAAACAAGTCGGCGTGACGGCGCCTGACCAGTCGTTAGAACAACGCTTCAACTGCGTCTATATGGGAACAAGTGTCCAAAGCGGGAACGCGGCGATGCTCGTCGTTCACACGGGACGGACGACCGAATACGGTGAAATCGCGAAGCGGTTGACGCTCCGCCCTCCGGAGACGGAGTTCGAACGAGGAATCCGTCATTTCGGTTATCTGTTGACGCGCATCATGCTCGTGCTGACACTTGTCGTCTTCGCTATCAACGTTTGGTTCGAGCGGGATGTCATCGACTCGCTCTTGTTTGCTGTGGCGCTTGCGGTCGGTATCACACCGCAACTTCTCAGTGCCATCATCAGTATCACACTATCCCAAGGGTCACGAGCAATGGCGCAAGAAGGGGTCATCGTTCGCAAATTGACCGCCATCGAGAACTTTGGGGGCATGGACGTACTATGTACGGACAAGACGGGGACGCTGACGGAAGGACAAATTCGAATCGACGATGCAGTCGATTCGAGTGGGGTCTCCTCGGACGAGGTGTTCCGAGCCACCTATTTGAACGCCACGCTCCAGACGGGAATGAAGAACGACTTAGACGATATGATTCGCCGCCACCGCCAGATCGACGTGGCGGCAGTGACGCGTCTCGGGGAAGTCCCGTTCGACTTCATGCGAGAGCGCTTGAGCGTTATCGTGCAAGACGGGCAGGACGTTCGCATGCTGGCGAAAGGTGCCTTCCATAGTGTGCTCGATACGTGTGACCATGTATGGAAGCACGCGACGAGCCACCCGCTCGACTCGTTCGCGCGAATGGAGCTAGAAGTTCAATTTGAAAACTGGAGCGCCCAGGGCATCCGGGTGCTCGGGGTTGCGGAAAAACGAGTGACGATTCGTGACGAGTACAGTGTCGACGATGAGACCGGTATGACGTTCATCGGTTTCTTGCTCATATTCGACCATCCGAAAGCTGATGTCGCCGAAACGATCCGTCAACTTGTCTCACACGGTGTCGACCTCCGGATCATCACAGGCGATAACGCTTCGATCGCACTTCACACCGCTGAAGCCGTCGGTCTGCAAGTCACCGGTGTCCTGACCGGGAAAGACTTGGTTCGAATGTCGGACGAGGCATTGTGGCAAAAAATCGAGACGACGACACTCTTTGCCGAGGTCGACCCGAACCAAAAAGAACGGATTATTTTGGCGCTCAAGAAAAACGGGCACGTCGTCGGGTACATGGGTGACGGAATCAATGACGTACCGGCGCTCCATGCGGCCGACGTCAGTCTGACGGTCGAGAATGCGGTCGATATCGCCAAAGAGTCGGCTGATTTGGTACTCGTTCGAAAGAGCCTGCGCGTCTTGCTGCGCGGTATCGTCCTCGGCCGGACGACGTTTGCGAACACGCTCAAATACATTATGGTGACGACGAGCGCCAACTTCGGGAACATGTTCAGCATGGCCGGGGCCTCGTTGTTCTTACCGTTTTTGCCGCTGTTACCGAAACAGATTCTCATGATCAACTTCTTGAGCGACTTCCCGGCCCTGGCCATTTCACAAGATAGAGTCGACACCGAGGATGTGCGTGTGCCCAGACGATGGGATTTGAAAGAAGTGCGGCGCTTCATGATCGTCTTCGGACTCGTCAGTTCCTTATTCGACTACACGGTGTTTTTAGTGTTGATCGTCTTATTCAATGCGAACGAGTCCGTGTTTCAAAGCGGTTGGTTCGTCTTCTCGATTTTGACCGAGCTGCTCATCTTGATGATCATGCGGACACGCCGGATTCTGTATCACAGTCGTCCGGCTCCGATCCTCTTATTCGCGTCGATCCTTGTCGGTGCGGTCGCGATTGTCGTGCCTTATTTGCCGAACGCGTCGTTGCTCGGCCTCTATCCGTTACCGTTCCCGATTCTATTCACGTTACTCGGGCTGCTGGTCGGCTATGTCTTGCTCAACGAAGCGGTGAAACGCTGGTTTTATCGGAAAACATAAAAAGGCAGAGGTCGCCCTCTGCCTTGATTCATCATTCTGCCATTAACGCACATACTGCATTCGAATACGCTACCGGGTCTTCAAGTGGCAATCCTTCGATGAGGAGTGCTTGCTGGTAAAGAAGATCGGTATATTGTTTCGCTTTCGCCTCGTCTTCCGTATAGACGCGTTGCAACGTTTGGAAGATGGCGTGGTCGGCGTTCACTTCGAGCACTTTTTCTGCTTTCATGCCGCCGCCGTTCGGCATCGTGTTCATGATCTTCTCCATCTCGATCGAGACGTCACCTGCGACCGTCAAGCAGACCGGGTGCGACTTGAGACGAGTTGACGCGCGCACTTCTTTGACGCGATCGCCGAGCTCGGTCTTCATGAAGGCGAACAAGTCTTTATTGTCTTCATTGAGCGAATTCGCCGCCTCATCGTCGAGACCGAGGTCACCGCTCGCGACCGACTTGAACTCTTTGTCTTCATATGACTGGAGCACTTTGATAGCGAACTCGTCGATCTCTTCCGTGAGGTAGAGGATCTCGAAGCCTTCTTCTTTCAAACGTTCCGTTTGCGGAAGAAGGTCGATACGATGGATCGATTCGCCCGTCGCGTAATAGATGTACTTTTGGTCCTCTTTCATGCGCTCGACGTATTCTTTCAGCGAGACGAGCTTTTTCTCGTTCGACGAGTGGAAGAGGAGCAAGTCCTTCAACTCATCCTTCGCGGCGCCGAACTGGTCGTAGACGCCGAACTTGATTTGGCGGCCGAACGCGTCGAAGAACTTCTCATAGTCCTCGCGCTCATTCTGAAGCATCTTCTCGAGCATGCCTTTAATTTTCGACTTGACGTTCTTAGCGATGACGCGCAGTTGGCGGTCCTGCTGCAACATCTCCCGGGAAATGTTGAGCGATAGGTCTTCTGAGTCGACCATCCCTTTGACGAAACCGAAGTAGTCCGGCAATAAGTCAGGCGATTTCTCCATGATCAAGACGCCGTTCGAGTAGAGCTCGAGCCCTTTCTCGAACTCTTTCGTGTAGTAGTCGTACGGGACCGTCGATGGGATATAGAGGATCGACTGATAGCGGATCGAACCGTCGACGTTCAAGTGGAGATGTTTGAGCGGCTCGTCGAAACCGTAGCGCTTCTCGTGGTAGAACGCCGTGTAGTCCTCGTCCGTCAGTTCGTTCTTCCGCTTGCGCCAAATCGGGACCATACTGTTGATCGTCTCTTCTTCGACGTAGTCCTCGAATTCTTCCGAGTCGTCTTTTGGACGGTGTTTCGTCACGTCGAGCTTGATCGGGTAGCGGATGAAGTCCGAATGCTTCTTGATGAGCGAGCGGATCTCATATTCCTCTAAGAACGAAGAATACGTATCGTCTTCGGTGTCGGCTTTCAAGTGTAAGACGATTTCTGTTCCGATCTCTTGTTTAGACGTCGGCTCGATCGTATAGCCATCGATGCCGTCTGACTCCCAAAGATATCCTTGGTCACTATCGACTGAACGGGTCCGGACCGTCACACGGTCGGCGACCATGAACGCGGAGTAGAAACCGACGCCGAATTGACCGATCAGGCTGTGGTCTTCTTCCATCTTCGTCGCCTGCTTCATTGCGAGCGAACCGCTCTTGGCGATGATCCCGAGGTTCGATTCGAGTTCGTCTTCCGTCATCCCGATCCCGGTGTCACGGATTGTGACGGTGCGTGCGTCTTTGTCGAGTTCGACTTTGACGAAATAGTCGTCCTTGTTGAAGTCGATCGCCTCGTCCGAGAGGGCGCGGTAATACATCTTGTCGATGGCGTCACTCGCGTTCGAGATGAGCTCACGCAGGAAGATGTCCTTATGTGTATAGATTGAGTGGACCATCAACTCTAAAATTCGTTTCGATTCGGCTTGAAACTGTTTCTTTGTCATGACCGTTCTCCTTTGTCGTTCGATTTTGGCACTCTTTACATAAGAGTGCTAACACTCTTCATTATCCTAATTTTTGGAGAGATGTCAAGGTAGATGAAAACAAAAGATTGACGACGAAGCATCATTCGAGTATTGTTGAGTACATGCGATGAGCTGGTCTATGTAAGACGGCGGACATTCCTTCGGGAGCACGTTGTGGAGCGTGGTTCGACGCGGTAGACTTTTCGAGAGCACCTCTTTAGAGAGGTGCTCATTTTTTTTGCCTAAACATCAAGCCCCTTCAATTGCGAAGGGGCTTTTGTCATGCCCGCACGTAAGCGAGCAGCATCTCTTTCAAGACGCGCTGTTGGATCGTCGGGTCGATATCTTTCTCTAAATAGCTGATGTGCGACTTCAAGATGATGTTGTTGCCGAACGTGCCGAACGCGTTGATGACGGTGATGACCGTCTCTTTCACGTCGATATCGTGACGGAACGACCCGTCCGTCCGCCCGTCTTGGATGAGCGGCTCGAGCGTCGCCATGATTTGGCGCTGCAGTTCGATATAGCCGTCGATTCCAGGGAGCGGGGAGGCGACGAACGAGGCGTAGCTCTCGAACGCCTCGCGGAATCGGGAGTGGCTCGTCTGACGCAGCTGTTGCCCAAGCAAATAATCGAGTATTGCTTCTAGTCTTGAATAAGCGTCTCCAGGATGCGCCGTCAATTCCTTGAAGACATGCAGCGTCGGTGTCAAGTTATGGATGGCGGCCGCGACGATCAGTTGATCTTTTTTCGGGAAATAGCGGAACAGCGTTGCCACCCCGATGTTTGCAGCGTCGGCGATGTCCTGCATTTGGACGCGCTCAAACCCGTCTTTCAAAAAAAGTGTCTCAGCTTGATCGATGATGTGATTCAAGCGCTCTTCTTTATTTTGTTGTCGTTTGTTCATCTAATCACCTCTTTGTTGTCTCGTCATTATAACGTGTTCAGGCAGTTTCGTTGAGAATCAAATGTGCCTCGTCTATTATTATGATAGTTAGACTATCATATTTTAAGAATGGAGAGAATTTAATGCGGTTAAAGGGGAAAGTTGCGGTCATCACAGGTGCAGGCAGTGGTATGGGAGAAGCGACGGCGAAATTGTTCGCAAAAGAAGGGGCGACGGTCGTCGCGACCGATATCAATCTTGAAGCAGTAGCGAACGTCGTCGAGTCGATTCGAGCGCAGGACGGGGAGGCGCTTGCGATTCGCCATGACGTAACATCACGTACGGATTGGGAGAAGGTTTACGCAGAAGTCCAAGCAACGTGCGGCAAGCTCGACATTCTCGTCAACAACGCTGGCATCGCGCTCGCTAAACCATTTTTACAGCAGACAGAAGACGACTGGGCGCGGACGTATCGCATCAACATCGATGGCGTCATGCTCGGAACACAATATGCGATCCCGCTCATGGAGAAAAATTACGGCGGCTCGATCGTCAACATCTCATCAATTTCGGCGTTGACCGGTATGGCCGGAGCAGGAGCGTATACGGCATCGAAAGGTGCGGTCCGCTCGCTCACGAAAGCAGCAGCCGTCGATTACGGCAAACATAACATTCGCGTCAACTCGGTCCACCCGGGCTATATCGTCACGCCGATGAGCGCGCCGCATATGGAGCATCCGGACTATAAACAGCATTTCTTGAATCAAGTCGCCTTGCCGAACTTAGGGACGGCGCATGAGGTGGCGGCAGCCGTCTTGTTCCTCGCGTCAGACGAGGCGAACCATATCACCGGCATCGAGCTCCCGGTCGATGGGGGCGTCACGGCTAAATAAAAGTAGGGTCTCATCTGAGGCCCTACTTTTTCGCTACTCCAAAATCCCGACAAGTTCCATGACGAGCAGGACGAACAATCCTGAACCGAGGACGGCCGCGAAGAAGACGAGGACGGCGTACTCTTTTTGTTTCAAGATGGCCCACCAGCCGGTCACGAACGCCCCGAGTCCGAGTACGAAGAACGTGGTCATGTAGCTGAGCCGAAGCATGTGTGCGGCGTTGTCGCTCCAAAGCGTTGACGTGAACGTCGTGTCGAAGTTGTCGAGCAACAAGAACGGCACGTACATGGCGAGGAACAAGCAAATGAGAATGATCGACCACTTGCCGACCGAGGTGCGGGGGAACAAGGCGCCATTCATGACGATTCACCTCTTTTCCGTTACAAAATCATCTGTATAGAACTATTCCCGTTTTGGTGAACGTTTGACTATTTTTCGCCTAAACGACATGAGATCGTCGGAACTAGAGAAACGATTGTCTTTCTCTATGAACGCTTACAAGCCCAGACAAAAGCGTCTGGGCTTGTTTCAGTACCATTCTTTCGGTTCGTAATTCAATTCGCGGAACAACTGCTCGCGCTCTTTTTTCGATAAGTCGCGCCATTGTCCGGGCGGGAGCTTGCCGAGCGTGATGTTCATGACGCGCACGCGTTGAAGGCGGTATACCTCGTAACCGAGCGTCTCACACATACGGCGGATCTGGCGGTTCAGTCCTTGCGTGAGCGTGATGTTGAAGTCGAACTTCGACAGCGGATGAACTTTACACGGTAACGTCTTCTGGCCGAGGATTTTGACGCCCGCTTCCATCTGTTCGACGAACTCTGGTGTGATCGGCTTGTCGACCGAGACGATGTATTCCTTCTCGTGCTCGCCCTCGGCGCGAAGAATTTCGTTGACGATATCGCCGTCGTTCGTCATCAAGATGAGCCCTTCTGAGTCTTTATCGAGCCGTCCGATGTTGAAGATGCGGAGCGGGTGGTTGACGAGGTCGACGAGGTTGCCTTTGACTTTCTTCTCCGTCGTGCTCGTGACGCCGACCGGCTTGTGAACAGCGATGTAGACGTTGTTGCGGGCGACGCGGGCGGCCGAACCGTTGACGAGTACTTCGTCACCTGGGTTTACTTGGTCCCCGATTTTCGCTTTCTTCCCGTTGATCGTGACCCGTCCTTCTTCGACGAGACGATCGGCTTGGCGGCGGGACGCCTTGCCGGATTCACTAATAAATTTGTTAATACGCATGGTTACACGTCCTTATGAAATGATACTTCACTATACCGCATTTAGAGGGGGGATCACAATTACTGTCCGCTAGGAGGAAGGACGCGGGTGATGCTGCCCCAAAAGTTGAACTCGTTGAAGTCGATATAACGGATATTCTGTGAGCGATTGTCGAGCACCTCGAGCAAGACGACATCCGGGAAGCCGGGCTTTTTAAAGATCATATAGCCGATTCCCGTGACGGAATGATTTTTATAAAATCCGTTCGCCATGTTCAAAATGAACGGTCGACCGGCGGCCAGTTCCCGTTCGAACGTCGACCACTTCCATAAATAGCGGGAACTCCCGTGCCCAGCATAGCCATAACGGGACCAGAGTTTTGTGATGATCGCACTGATTCGTGTCGGCGGTGTCCCTTTCTCGTCTTTGAACTGATGGGCGAGGGCGATCTCGCGCGCGTCTTGTTGGAGTTGAAACACGTCGTCAGGGATGTTGGGATAGCCGTGGTCATGGTAATAACGGAAAATGGCCGTCATCGATGTGAGGGTACAATTATTCTTCCCACCGTTGAACGCTTTTTGAAGCAACGCCGGGACCCCGTCGACCCGTTGCTTAGATTTCACCGTCCAATGTCCATGATAGCGGTCGTTCACATACGCTTCCGGGTCGATGATGCCGGCATAGCTTTTTTTCGCAATCTCGAGCTGTCCGGCGTAATGATGTTCCATGGCGCACCCCTCCCTTTTCTCTATTATACAAACAACGCCTCTTCTCAGGGAAATATGAGAAGAGGCGTTCTGTCGTCAAAATACCAAGTGGGCGATCCCGACGACGATCGGGAGCGTGATGAACGTCCGGAGCAAGAAGATGAGGACGAGGTCGAAGAATGAAATCGGAAGTTTCGACCCGAGGAGCAGTCCCCCGACTTCCGACATGAAGATGAGCTGCGTGACCGATACAGTGGCGATGATGAACCGTGTCATCTCGCTCTCGATACCGCTGCCGAGCACGGCTGGCAAGAACATGTCGGCGAAACCGACGACCATCGTCTGAGCGGCGGCTTCCGCCTCCGGCACTTGCAACAGCATCAGAATCGGTTCGAACGGTTTGCCGAGAATCGTAAATAGCGGCGTGTACTCAGCAGTGATGAGCGCGATCGTCCCGACGGCCATGACAATCGGCAAAATACCGAGCCACATGTCGAGCACGTTTTGGAAACCGTCTTTCAACGTGGCGACGAAGCTCTTGCTTGAGCGTGACTTGAGCAACGCTTGACGGAGTGCCCATTTCGGCATCGAGACGTTGGCCGGTACCGGCTCTTCCGGTTTCAACTCGGTCTCTTCATATGGGGTGTCGGCTTTTTTCGACAACGGATAAATTCGTGGCATGATGAGTGCTGCGACGATACCTGACACGACGATGGCGCCGTAATATTGTAAGAAGTAAGCATCGAGCTCCATATACGACAAGATGACGATTGTGAACGTGATCGAGACGACCGAGAACGTCGTGGCGATGACGGCGGCCTCCCGTTTCGTGTAGTAGCCGTTCTCATATTGTTTCGTCGTCAACAGAATCCCGATCGTCGCGTCACCGACCCAAGATGCGAGCGAGTCGAGCGAGGCCCGGCCCGGCAGTTTGAAGAGCGGGCGCATCACTTTGATGAGCATCGTCCCGACGAACTCGAGCAGGCCGAAGTTCAATAGGAGCGGCAGCAACATGCCGGCAAATAAGAACGTCGCGAACAAAATCGGGATCAAATCATACAGCAACAGGCCACCCGTGAACTCGGAGGTGATCATCTCCGGCCCGATCACGAGCAGCGTCATCACCCCGGCAATCAGACCGACGACCCGCATCCCGAACCAGAACGGCGTGACGTTGAACAGTGAATTGAAGTGTGGCCGCTCAAGGACGAACGCCGGTTTGGCCATGTACGTCCAAAGCGAACCGAGCACGGAAATGCCCATCATGATGACGGCGAGTGTCGGAACGACATCACCGATCAAACCGATCAACTGGTTTGACAAGAGAGCGACCGGGATGGTGAATCCGTCATCGGTCGGGATCGGCACGATGAAAAACATGAGACCGATTAAAGAAGGAATCAAAAATTTCAAAAAGTCGTTGGTCGTGAACGATGTCCCGTCTTGGCCAGGCTTGTTTGGTGTCTGATTCATGTTAGTTACCCCATTTCCCCGAAATAGTAGTTGGCGCATATCACCCGCATGTCCCCATCATGCGTTTCGTGATTTGCTATGAAGGAATCGCATCTTCTCGTTCATTATAAAGAAGGGGTTACGTGCCTAGCAACAATCCGTTGTAATTTTCTGAAAAAAGACAGCGTCACGATGAGCGGACTATTCGTATTGTCAAGTCGACTTTAGTATGATGACGGCGAGTCTTACAAAATCGAGATGTTCAACATATATACTATAAGGAGTGGATGATAACGATGAGATTAAGCGTCCTCGATCAAGCGCCGGTGACGTCCGGCCATACGTCAGAACATGCATTACAGAGCGCCGTCGAACTCGCCCAAGTGGCAGAAGAGTTAGGGTATTACCGGATGTGGATGGCTGAACACCACGGTGGCATGTCGTTCGCGAGTTCGGCCCCGGAAGTCATCGCGGCCTATATCGCTGCGAAGACGGAACGAATTCGTCTGGGGTCGGGCGGCATCATGATGATGCACTATTCGCCGCTCAAGATGGCCGAAGTGTTCAAGACGCTGAGCGCACTCGCACCAGGTCGAATCGACTTTGGGGTCGGCCGGGCCCCGGGTGGCGACGCCAACGCCATCTACGCGATGTCGCAAGGACAGAAGCCGATGATGGACGGACTATATGAGAAATTGCAGACGACACTCCAACTGATCAACGATGAGACGCCGGAAGAACGGTGGTACAAAACGACGCCGGCCGCACCGACCGGGGTGACGCTTCCTGAGGCTTGGCTGCTCGGGTCAAGCGGCAACAGCGCCGTCCAAGCCGGCCGCATGGGCGTCGGCTACTCGTTCGCCCAATTTTTTAACGGGGAACTGAGCAAAGACACGCTCGACACGTACCGGCATCACTTCACACCGTCAGCGTTCATGGAGAAGCCTGAAATCAATGTCACGTATCTCGTGACGACGGCCGAAACGGAGGAAGAGGCGGAATATTTGGCGCGTCCGTCCGACTTGTCACGCCTATTCCTGATGAGAGGGCAGCTGCGTCAACTGCTCAGCCCGGAAGCGGCCAACGATTACCCGCTCACCGAAGTCGACAAGATCCACATCGCCAACAACCGGGCCATCCATCTCGTCGGGACGCCAAAACAGATTGCGGTGCAATTGCAGGACGAGTCCGTGCAGTATGGCTTTGACGAGGCGATGATTTGCAGTATCCAACATACACAAGCACAGCGATTGAACGTCTACCGTCTGCTCGCGAAAGAACTCCTCTAACGAAACGCTCCTTCTCATATCGGGAAGGAGCGTTTTAGATTAGCGGAACAGTTGCATAAGCACGAACAAGGCGACGAGTCCGCCGAGAGAGACAGTAAAGAAGACGGCGACCGAGCGTTCGTGGTTGCGGAGGATGGTGTATAGACCGACGACGAACGCACCGAGGGCAGCGGCGATGGCTGACATCGAGAAGACGACACCCCATGTGTTATCGAACAAGGTGTCGAAGTTGAACGGTTGACCCGACTGGACGATGAGAGCAGAGACGACTAAGAGCAGAAAGACGGCGAGCAACAGGACAACGGACCATTTCCCTGGTCGCGTCTGTGGATAGACGTTCCGACTGAGCATGACGGTTCACCTCACTTTTCATCTAAACTCATTTACCTATACCCGATTTTTTTAGCTATTTCCAAAAATACTTTCCCTTTTTTTGAACGGTTTTATGAACAAGTCAGCGTAAAAGTTCTAAACTAAAAGAAATGGAGATTGTATGGAGGTAAAGTATGCAACAGATGAAGGCCGATCCACATTATTTGTTTGATGTATTCGTTCGCTTGTATCGAATGGTCTTTTTGATGGAAGTGACGCCGAAAGGGTATCGTTACGTCCGTGTCAGTGAGCAAGGGAAGCGCGCGTCGTCGCTTCCGGACGATGTGAGCGGTCGCTATTTGCACGAGATGTATGCGCCGGACGTCGCGAACGAGTTGATTTTGCACTATGATGTGGTCGTTTCGTCTCGTGAGCCGGTCTATTTCATGTCAAAGATGAACATAGAAGCCAACACCGCACGCTTCGCCTCATCCATGCTCATGCCGCTCGAGGACGCCACTGGAGAAGTGCGCTACGTTCTCGGTTTGACGACCGATTTGTCGGAAGATGCGGAGATGAAGCTACTCAGCAGCATCGAGAACATCGATTATTTGACGGGCATGCCGAACTTGATGAAAGTGAAGCTCGAGCTTGAAAAACTGTTCGCCACACGAGAGCGTGAGGAAGCGACGAGCGTCATGCGCTTCCATATCAACCGTTTTAAGATCATCCTGTCGCTCCAAGGGGTGGAGCGATCGCAACGTTTAATCAAAGAGATGACCCGTCACTTATCTGACTTGCTGCCGAAGGGCTCGATTATCGGCCGCGTCGACGGGGAAGATTTCATCGCTGTACTGCCGCATACCTCGATCGAGACAGCATACATGCATGGGGAACGTTTACTGGCGACAATCGCGGATTACACGTACCATGTTGCCGAGACCGAGTTCACCCTGTCCGGCTGTCTCGGTATCAGTTCTGGCAGTGAAGACGCCGACCAAGTGATCATGAACGCGTCGACGGCATTGCTAGAAGCAAGGCAAGCCGGTAAACAGATGATTAAAGTGTATGAGAAAGACGATTATATGCAGCATTACATCGACGAGATGACGATTGAGATGGAACTTCATAAAGGATTGAAGGCAGGCGAACTCGGCGTCGTCTATCAGCCGAAAGTAGACTGTCGGAATGGCGCCGTCCATTTCGAGGCGCTCGTCCGCTGGAAGAACACCGTGCTCGGAAACATTTCGCCTGAAACATTCATCAAAATTGCGGAGCAGTCACTGTTGATCGAGGACATCACTGAGTTCGTGTTCGAACGCGTCTGCCGCGATTTGAGCGATCGACCCGGGCTGTTCAACGGCCGCCGTGTCGCGGTCAACTTGTCCCCGGTCTTGTTCCGTCAAGACTACGTCCAAAGCAACCTGATCCCGCTTCTTAAAACGTATGACCTCTCAGCTGATCAGTTCGAGTTCGAGATCACGGAACATACGCTCATGCAGGAACCGCTCATCGGGATCCAGACAGTCGACTACTTGAAGGCGGCGGGATTCCGCATCTTGATTGATGACTTCGGCGTCAGCTATTCGTCACTCAACTATTTGAAGATGTTCGACATCGACGGCATCAAGATCGACCGGTCGTTCATTAGTCAGCTCGATAAAGACAACGGATTAAAAGAATATGAGATCGTCAAACTGATTGTCGCACTCGCTAAAAAACTGAACTTAGCAGTCACGGCGGAAGGTGTCGAGACGGAAGCACAGTACCGTGCAATCCAGCGCCTCGGATGCGACGACGTGCAAGGCTATTTCTTCAGCCGGCCGCTCTCGCTCTCTAACCTCGAGCCGGCACTTGAGACAATCGTCTGTCAATACGAGGCGCTGCGGTTAGACGGCTCGGACCGGTCCAAGTTAGCGGCACGGTTCGATGAGACAGAGGCCGAACGATTGAAAACAATCCTTCGGCTCGAAATTTTAGATACCCCGCGGGAAGAACGGTACGATCGCATCAGCCGACTCGTCGCGAAGACGCTCGAGATGCCGATCGCGCTCATCTCGATCCTGACAACGGACCGGCAGTGGATCAAATCGTGCCAAGGTACTAATTTCGAAAGTCCACCCCACATCGATCGGAAGTGGACGCTATGTGACCGCGTCGTGACCGGTCAGGGATCCCTCGTGATCGAAGACGTCAAAACCGCGGAGGCGTTGAGTGAGAATCCGTTGCTCGAAGGGATCGGCTTTTATGCGGGTGTGCCGCTTATGACGAGAAGCGGACACGTCATCGGAACGCTCTGCGTCACCGACGGAGTGCCCCGCTCGTTCGAGCATGAGGCGGTGCAGACGCTTGAAGATTTTGCGCGTTGGGTGATGGCCGAAATTGAATTGACCGAACAGGCACGTGCCCAAGAGCGGCGTCAACAGACACTCGAGTCGCTGTACGAGGTGACGGCCATCCAAGCCCCGTTTGCTGACAAGCTGAAGCGAATCCAAGAAGTGCTCAGGGAGTGGATCGGTTATTCGCATGCCGTCATCTTCTCGACAGAATCACGCCAGCGCGTCCTGTCCGCCGATGGGGATGCCTGGATCGATTGGACGGACGAGCGACTGCAGCACGTTCATGCGCTGGCGACGGTCGGGCATCAAAAATTGAAACGTTCGGAGCTCGTCCTCGAAGGGGTCGAATTCGCATCGATGATCAGCTTGCCGTTATCAAACGAAGGCAAGACGTTCGGATGGGTCGTCTTCCTGGCGGAGCAGGGCAGTTTAAACGATGTCGCCGATGCGGTGGCAATCCACGAGATGACGGACACGATCTTACTCGTGACCCGTTGGATGGAGAACGAGATTCGCCGAGAACGTAAACATCAGGAAGTGATCGAGCTCATCACAAAAGACGGGCTGACTAAATTGCCGAACCGTCACTCGCTCATGACGGACTTGAGACAGACGATGAATCGGAAACGGCCGGTGGCGCTCCTGTTCATCGATTTGGATGATTTCAAGCGAATCAACGATACGCACGGTCATCTCGTCGGCGATGAAGTGCTCGTCGAAGTGGCGAAACGTATCGGATCGTTCAGTCACATGCATGCAGGGAAAGCGTACCGGTTTGCCGGGGATGAGTTTTTGATTGTCATCGAGACAGGTCCGGAATCGCTTGAAGAAGCCGTTTTTGACCAACTATCGACCGTTATTTCCCGGGAAATAACGGTCGGGGACGGATTGGCGCTACATCTCTCGGCCAGTATTGGTGTCGCATATTCTGACGCTAGTTTGTCTTCCCTCGACACGCTCATCCATCACTCGGATGCGGCGATGTATATCGCTAAAAACGGTGGCGGGGACGGCTATTACGTATACGATTCGTATCAAGAGAACAAGTAGGGGGAAGTCACATGGGAAAACTTTGGTTAGTTGAAGGGTTGCCTGGAAGTGGGAAAACAACTTTCGCTGAAAGGCTTGCTGTAGCTATTCCGAGGGCTAAGTTTTATTCCGAGTCAGACGAAAGTCATCCGGTCGATGTCCATGCAGTCAATTGGGTGAAATCGTTTGACTATGCGAATGGTGAGGTCATCGATCAAGATGATGGTGGAGTGTTCGTACGCTTCGGTTCTGAGGAAGAAGTGCTGGGCACGGACGTGTACGAGTTGCCGTTCGAACAACACGTCACGCTCATGCTCGGGCGTTGGAAACGATTTGTCGAGCTGGCACAGCAACACGATACATCATATATATTTGAATGTGTGTTGCTTCAAAATCCTTTCACCATCGGGATGGTAGCGCAAGACGTATCGAATGAACAAATAGAAAGCTATATCATGAAAGTGGCGGATTTGATCAAACCGCTTGAACCGACAGTGATTTATTTAGAAACGGAAGACGTTCCTACCGTCTTTAGTAATGTTTTTGCGGAGCGATCGGAACAATGGAAGCAAGGATTTGTTGACTATTATACGTCACAGACATACGGGACCAATCGCGAATTATCCAATATTGAAGGGACGATTGAGATTTTGCTTGAACGGCAACATCGGGAATTGAACTTGCTCAACCAATTGCCGTCGCGGACGATTCGAATTGTAAATGATGATCGAAGATCTTTTGATATCCTTAAAACACTGACCGAGAAAGGAGGACGATGACGATGCAAACGCTAGAGCGTTATTCGGACTGCTTTTGGTACATGACGCCAGTCGCTGAGACCGACCGGCCAATCATCGGCGCAGTCGTCGGAGATCGGCATACGCTCATGATTGATGCAGGGAACTCGGAGGCTCACGCCAACTTGTTTTTGGACGCCTTGGCCGAGCGGGGAATCGAGCGTCCTTCGCTCGTCGCTTTGACACATTGGCACTGGGATCATATTTTCGGTCTGTCCGCGTTACGAGATGCGGTATCGATTTCGAGTGTGGCGACGAAAGCGCGTATCGAACGAATGATGCCGTACAAATGGGATGACGACTCGCTCGACGAACGCGTCGAGAGCGGAATCGAAATCGCGTTTTGCGCCGATGCGATTCGGCTCGAGTTTGGAGACGTTCGTTCGATGCAGGTCGTTTTACCGACCGTGACGTTCGATGATACAGTAACGCTCGACCTTGGTGGGGTCCACGTCTTGTTGAAACACGTCGGTGGGGATCATGCTGCCGACGCGGTTGTGGCTTACGTGCCAGAAGAGAAAGTGCTATTTCTAGGGGACGCGCTCTATGCGAACCTCTATGCCTCATCTTGGAGGATGACCGCAGTCGAGACGTTACGGTTATTGAGCGTCCTCGACACGTTCGAGGCTGAGGCGTACGTCTGGTCGCACGGGCACGTAGCGACGCGAGCGGAATATGAGAAAGACCGTGATATGCTTCGACGTTTAGCCCAGATTTCTCTCGATTCCCCTGGAAATAGAGATGCGATCACGTCTCAGTATGAACAGATTACTGGTCGAGAGGTTGACGAAGAGGAGCAAGAGCTGATCACCTTCTTCGTGAATGGATCGAACGGTGAGACGTGATGGAGATTAAACGGATTCACGATGAGGATAAGGTGTTTCAACAATTGTTGACGAGCCGATTGCAGGTCGCGGAAGGGGACTTGGAGCAAGACAAGTGAAACTGACGACGTTCTCATTCCAGGCGAAAACGTTTTATGGACGCTTCGGTTATGATGTGGCCGGTGTCCTCTATGATTACCCGCCTGGTTCTGATTACTACATGATGACGAAACGGTTGATTCATCCATAAAAAAAGCGGCTCACGCGAGCCGCTTTTTTTAGTATACTTTATCCCCGTTAAAGATTGAGTTTTTCACCATGACGTAATCGACGGTACGTAACGCGTCGAGATTGTTCCCACCCGAGTATGAGATGGCCGACTGGAGGTCTTGCTCCATCTCGGTCAACGTGTCTTGAAGCGCCCCTTTGTGCTCGACGAACACTTTCTTGCCTTCGACGTTTTTCCGTTCCCCTTTTTGGAATTCAGAAGCCGACCCGAAGTATTCTTTGAGCAGTTTCCCGTCCTGCTCGAACGTCTCCCCCGGAGACTCGTCGTGACCGGCGAACAGTGAGCCGATCATGACCATCGACGCCCCGAAGCGGACCGATTTGGCGATGTCGCCGTGCGTGCGGATGCCCCCATCCGCGATGATCGGTTTCGTCGCCGCCTTGGCACACCAGCGGAGCGCGGCGAGTTGCCAACCGCCTGTCCCGAAGCCGGTCTTGATTTTCGTGATGCACACTTTGCCCGGTCCGATGCCGACTTTCGTCGCGTCCGCCCCGGCATGCTCGAGCTCACGGACCGCTTCCGGTGTCCCGACGTTCCCGGCGATGACGAACGAGCTCGGAAGATGCTGTTTGATGTGTTGGATCATCCGGATGACCGCGTTCGAATGGCCGTGTGCGATATCGATTGTGATGAATTCTGGTGTATGTCCCGCTTCGGCGAGCTGTTCGACGAACCGATACTCGTCTTCTTTCACACCGACACTGATTGACGCGTACAGGCCACGTCCGTGCATGTCTTCGATGAACCGTAGCCGCGTTTCCGGATTGAACCGATGCATGATGTAGAAATAGCCGTTCTCAGCGAGCGAGAGCGCCACGTTCTCATCGATGATCGTCTGCATATTTGCCGGAACGACCGGAAGGCGGAACGTGAGGCCGCCGAGTGTGACGCTCGCGTCACATTCCGAACGACTATCGACGACACATTTTGCCGGAATCAATTGAATATCTTCATAATCAAACACTTTATCCATCGTTTGCACCCCTATTTACGAACATTTTAATTGAGTTGTCTAGAAATACTTCGCCCATTCGGTAATGTAACGCATTTTTTGATGAAAGTCAAAGGGATGTATCGAAAAAATGTATATTTTCAATACAATAACGTTATTTATATTCTTAATGTTCGTGTTTAGGCTAACTACGTTAATGTTTCACGTGAAAAAAGACCGCTAGTCAGCGGTCTTGAAACATCACATATCGGTTGCGGCCGTTCGACTTGGCTTCATAAAGTGCGAGATCGGCTTGCTTGAGCAATCGTTTCTTTGTCATGCCTGATTGGTAACGAGCGACACCGACACTCGACGTCGTGACGAACGTGTGGCCTTCGATCTGCCACGGGTGCTGGAGCGAAGCAATCAGCTTGTCCGCGACCCGGTCAGGTGCTGACAAATCGGTATAGCGGATCAATACAGAGAACTCGTCGCCGCCGAAGCGGGCGATCACGTCTTGTTTCCGTAGCGCCTGGGTGAGACGGAGTGAGAACTGTCGCAGCAGCTCGTCACCGACGTCATGTCCGAGCGTGTCGTTGATCTGTTTGAAATGATCGATATCGAGCGAGAGGATGGCCAGCTCCTCGCCGTCCTCTTCGACCCTCGAGAGTGCCTCTTCTAAGTAAGCCAAGAAGTAACGGCGGTTCGGGAGCTCGGTCAGCGTATCGTGGTAAGCTAAGTGTTTCAGTTGTTTCTCGAGTACTTTACGTTGCATGATCTCACGGGTGACCGTTAAATAGTGCAGCAACGTCGCTTCTTCATAGATAGCCTGAATCTTCGTCTCGAGCCAAATCCATCTGCCATCGTGGTGGAGGTGACGAAACTCGAGAGTGAGCGGCTCACTGCCGGCCGTCATCGCTTTGAGCTGTTGTCTCGTCGGCGTGACGTCTTCCGGGTGGATGAAGTCGAGCGTATTCTTGCCTTCGTAAACCGAAGGCGCATAGCCGAGGACGCTCTGGTGGGACGGCGAGGCGTAGCGGACACGGCCGTCGCGCTCGAGGATGCAGACGAGGTCGCTCATGTTTTCCGTGATCAGTCGGTACTGCGTCTCACTTTGGCGTAACGCCCGTTCCATCTCTCGTTTCTCGGTCACATCACGCAGGACGGTCATCACGGCGGTCGCCCCTTCATAATCAATCAATAGACTGCCGATATCTACGTGTAAGTGCTGACCGGCCGGCGTGACAAGGACGATTTCCGTGTCTTGGACAGGATCACCGAGCTGCAAGGCAGAAAGGCGTGTCCTCGTCACCTCATGGTATTCGGCAGCGATATATGTAAAGATGGATTCGCTCTCGATATACGTCTCCCCGATCGTCTCTAACGCCACGGCGTTCGCATATAAAATTAGGCCGTCTTTATGGACGATGATCCCTTCTGGAATCGTCTCGATGAGCTGGCGATAGCGTCGCTCGCTCTCTTGTAAAGCTCGTTCGGCGGTCTTCTCCGGCGTATGATCGATGATGATGGCGAACAGGCCGGTGATGTTGCCGCCGATCTCGATCGGGATGTTCAAGACGGCGAGGTCGAGCGCTTCACCCGTCTTATCATGCGCCGTGACCCCGTACTTGTGGGGCTTTCCGGATAAGGCGAACTGGAGTCCCTCGCGGACGAGCGGTTGTTCCGAGTCCGGCAGCCAGTCGAGGAACGAACGGTTGATGAAGTTGGCCTCGCAATAGCCGGTGATGTTTGTGACGGCAGGATTGATCGACTTGACCCGAAGTTCGGGGTCGAGCACGAAAATGCCGTGGGGCGAGTAGCGGCGCAACGACTCATGCTGGTCACGTAAAATCGATAGCTCGAGCTCACGCCGTTTCCGCTCCGTCACTTCCCGAACGACCGAGATGACGTGGGTGCAGGCACCGGATTCGTCAAATACCGGCGTCACTTCCGACTCGAAATAATGAAGCGGCAACAAGATCACATCTTGGTACTCGAGTGTTTCTGAGTAGAACGAATCAGCGAGGCGGCAGTCTTCATAGACGATGCTCTTTCGTGCGCGAATCGCCTCGTCATAATGGTGGGTGATGAGTGCGGCCGTCTCGGCCGGAACCATGTCGCCGACACACTTTCCGACGTCAGCGTCTGTCCAACCGATGGCCTGCTTCCCCGGCTCGTTCACAAATACATAGCGATAGGTCGAACCGTCCACTTCCATGAAGAACACAAAATCCGAGATTTTGTCGAACGTCTGGAGCAGGATGGAAGAATGGTGTTGGATCGTCTGGTCGGCGCGCATAATGTCCCTCATTTCAGTCGAATTTTTGACACGTCATTCTTATATTACAACATTCATAAAAAGATGTGTGAACATTCCAAAAAAGACAGGACTGTGAAAGTCCTGTCAGGCAGCTTGTTTGAGACGGTCCCGTTCTTGACGGCCGTTCATCACGTAATACAAGAAAATCGTGAAGGCGACGACCCCGGCGAGCAACAGATAGATGGTAGAGAAACCGGTCAGCGGGATGAGTAGCCCGATGAAGTAGGGACCGAAGCCGAGCCCGGCGTCGAGGGCGATGAAGAACGTCGACGTCGCCATCCCCATCCGTCCAGGTGAGGCCGCCTTGACGGCGATGGCCTGTGTACCGGACTGAATATTGCCGAAGCCGAGCCCGATCAACGCGCCGGCGAGTAAAAGGCCCAAAGCGCTCGTCGCTTGGCTAAGGACGAGCAGCCCGACCGCGAAGATGAAGATGGCCGGATACATGACGACGTTGGCGCCACGCGCGTCCATGAGCCGTCCCGTGATC
Source organism: Exiguobacterium sp. SH1S1 (assembly GCF_004337245.1). Taxonomy (NCBI): domain Bacteria; kingdom Bacillati; phylum Bacillota; class Bacilli; order Caryophanales; genus Exiguobacterium; species Exiguobacterium sp. SH1S1. Next base: position 8,728 of record NZ_SJUZ01000010.1, on the reverse strand, counting down.
GGGCGCGACAACAGGACGGAAATCGAATAGACGAGGAAGAAGACGCTCGCCGCTTCGACGAGGTCGAGTTCGGTCGCGTAAAAGTTGATGTAAGACAAGACGCTCGAAAAACTGAGCGCGGCGATCACGATGATGAGCGCGATCGGTAACGCCTTCGGCTCGACGAACGCCTTAAGTGACAATCCGCGAACGATTTCCGGATTGTCGGCCTCGGGAACGGTGACGAACAAGGCGCTCACTAAACTGACGACGCCGACGACGAGACAAGCGATAAAGATGGTCGAGAAACTCGTATATTGGCTCATCAGCAAGCCGACGAACGGGCCGATGGCGGTGGCGAGCGTCGAGCTCATGCTGTAGTACCCGATACCTTCACCTTTCCTCGCTCCGGGAATGATCTGGGCGACGATCGTGCCGGTCGCTGTGCTCGATAAACCCATGCCGAGACCGTGCACGAAGCGGGTGAACAGTAGGAAGCCGACGCCGAGGTCGACGAAATAGAGCAGGATTGTGGCCGTGAAGAAGGTCAGCCCGATCAACAGCGTCTTGCGCCGTCCGATTGAATCGATCAATCGTCCGATGAACAGCCGGCCGACGAGCGTACCGATGATGAAGATCCCGGTCACGAGACCGGCCTCACTTGTCGTCGCGCCGTACGTCGCAACGGCGTGGACACCGATCGTTACCATGAGCAAGAAAAAGATGAGCGTCAAGAAGAAGTTGACGAGCGAGATGATGAGGAAGTCTTTCGTCCATAATTTTTGTGCGGTCAATTGCATCGGCGATGACGCCTCCTTATTTGTTTGAACCTAAATAGTTAGTAAACATAACTAAAGGAGTATAGCAAATTGATGAGAGCTTGTCAGAGACGACGCATTGTGCATGAAAAACCGATTCGCGTGAGCGGATCGGTTTTTCATTAGATCAAGTGGCGGCGGTACCAGAGGACGATCGGTACGAGAACGAGTGAAACGATCCCACCGAGCAGTGATAGCGTCAAATAGCTCGACTGGGAGGCGATGATACCGGACAGCATGCCGCCCGAGGCGCCGGACAAGGCGATCCAGACGTCGACCGATCCTTGCGTCTTCGCTCTCGTCTCGGGTGTCGTCGCATCGACCAAGATGGCCGTCCCACTGATGAGACCAAAGTTCCAACCGACACCGAGCAAGACGAGGCCGACGATCAACAAGAACAGCGAGTCGGCCGGTGCGAACGCCGCGACGACGCCTGCGAAGAATAACGTCACCCCGGAAGCGATGGCCATGATTTCACGGCCGACTTTGTCGACGAGCACGCCGGTCACGAGCGAGGGTAAATACATCGCGCCGATATGGAAGCCGATGACGAGACCGACCGCGCTCAGTTCATGGCCGTGCTGCCGCATGTGGACAGGTGTCATCGTCATGATGGCGACCATGACGATTTGGCTGAGCACCATGACGAAAGCACCGACGTACACGCCAAGACGAGAGTGGACTTCTTCGGGTTGACGTTGCGTCGCGTCTGTCGATTGTTTCCGTTTCGATTCGATGGCTCGGGCGACGAGGAGCGGGTCAGGGTTCAAAAACACGATCAAGATGAGACCGGCCACGAAGTAGGCGGCTCCCGCGAGTAAAAACGGACCAGAAAGCGTCGGGATGCCGATGGCGTCAGCAACCCGCCCCATCGGTTCGACCAAGTTCGGTCCGGCGACGGCACCGAACGTCGTCGATACCATGGCGATACTGACCGCGGTCGCCCGTTCGGTCGCATTCGCCAAATCCGTTCCGGCGTAACGGGCCTGGAGGTTACTCGCCGTCCCGGCCCCGTAAATAAGGAGCGACACGAACAAGAGCGGTACGCTCTCGAACGCGGCGGCAAAGATGACACCGAACGCACCGAGGGATCCCGTCAAGAACCCGGTCGCGAGTCCGAACCGGCGTCCGACCCGTTGCGATATCATCCCGATCAGAAACGCGGCGCCGGCAGAGCCGAGCGTGAACAGCGCCGTCGGGACACCCGCATACGCATCGGTCCCGAGCAGGTCGCGGGCGAGGAGCGCCCCGACGGTTATGCCTGCGGCGAGGCCGGCACCCCCGAAAATTTGAGACAGCACGACGACGAACAACGTCCGTTTATACAGACGGCGTTGTTGCTCGGTGTCAGTCACATATGAATCAATCTTATTTCGCATGACACGATTCCTCCTCCATCAACTTATACCCCACCTAGTATAACGTTTGCAGGCGTGGAAAAGAAGGGTGGACAAAAAAGGACTCGACTCGAAAATACCGAGTTGAGTCCTTCTGTTCGTGAATCGTCAAGCGCGGTCCCAGAACCGGGCTTTGGCAATCCCGTCGATGAACGTGTCGAATCCGTCGAGACTGTGCTGTTTGAACGTGTAGACGCCAGGTTGGTCCGTCTTGACGCGGCACTGATTGAGCACTGAATCATCGTGTAAGTGCAAAGCGAGCGGCTTGAAGTGTTTATACGTGTTCTCGATAAACTCGAGGACGTCGTCTTCGACCGAACTCGCGGCGCTGACGAGGAAAGCGGCGTCGAACAGGCTCGAGTCGACCGTATCGTACGTCTCTTTCACTTTCAGGTCACCGAGCGTGTACGATTTCTTCCCGACGAGGCTATAGTTCACTTTTTTGTCGGCGAGCGCTTGGACCCACGCCTTCACTTGCACGGCATCGACATCACCGGCGAGAAGGACGGCGACGCTCTTCGTATCCGGTTTCGAGATCGTGTCCGCCATGCTGAGGGCAGGCGATGTTTTGTCCGAGACGACTTCGTTGTTCTCGGCAGGCAGTGCGACGCCTAAGTTGTCGGCGACGACCGAGGCGAGGTGACGGTCGATCCGGTTCAACAAGTCGACGGCATTTTCTTTCACCATGTCTGATTCACACTTGCCGAGCTCGAAACTGTAGGCGTCTTGAATGTGCTGCTTTTCGACCGGGGTCATGCTGTTGTAGAACATTTTGGCTTGTGAGTAGAAGTCGAGGAAGCTGTCGCTGCGGCCACGGACTTTGTGACCATCGACTTTCTCTTGGTAATGCTCAAATCCACCTTGGTCGACCGGCACAGGTGCCGGCTGATTGTTGTTGAGCGCGTTTTTATGGTAGCTCGTCTGGCCTTTATGGACCGACATTTGATGCATGCCGTCGCGTTGATTGTTATGGAACGGACAGACCGGTTTGTTGATCGGGATCTGATGGAAGTTCGGTCCGCCGAGACGTGATAGCTGTGTATCTGTGTATGAGAACAAGCGCCCTTGCAGGAGCGGGTCGTTCGAGAAGTCGATGCCGGGAACGATGTGCCCTGGATGGAATGCGACCTGTTCGGTCTCGGCGAAGAAGTTATCGACGTTCCGGTTGAGCGTCATCTTCCCGACAAGTTTGACCGGGATCTCTTCTTCCGGCCACAGTTTGGTCGGATCGAGGATATCGAAGTCGAACTTGAACTCGTCTTCGACTGGGATCATCTGCAGTCCGAGTTCCCATTCCGGGTAGTCGCCTTTATCGATCGCCTCATACAAGTCGACGCGGTGGAAGTCGGCGTTTTTCCCGACGGCCTTTTGCGCCTCGTCCCACACTTGCGAGTGGACACCGAGCTTCGGTTTCCAATGGAACTTGACGAAATGGGCTTTCCCTTCCTTGTTGACGAGTCGGAACGTGTGAACGCCGAACCCTTCCATCATGCGCAGGCTGCGCGGGATGCCGCGGTCGCTCATCGCCCACATCACGTGGTGAGCCGCCTCATGGTTTTGGCCGACGAAATCCCAGAACGTGTCGTGGGCACTCCCGCCTTGCGGGACTTCCGTGTGCGGTTCAGGTTTCACCGCGTGGACGAGGTCCGGGAATTTGATGGCGTCTTGGATGAAGAAGACCGGCATATTGTTTCCGACGAGGTCATAGTTGCCTTCGTCCGTATAAAACTTCGTCGCAAATCCACGGACGTCACGGACCGTGTCGCCGGACCCACGCGAACCTTGAACCGTCGAGAAGCGGACGAAGACAGGCGTCACTTTCGCAGGATCGTTCAGGAAATCCGCTTTCGTATAGTCGGCAAGTGACTCGTATACTTGAAATTCTCCGTGGGCACCGACGCCGCGCGCGTGAACGATTCGTTCAGGAATCCGTTCATGGTCAAAGTGCGTCATTTTTTCACGGAAGTGGAAATCTTCGATGAGCGTCGGTCCCCGAAGCCCCGCTTTGAGCGAGAACTCATCCTCCGCCATCTTCAGTCCTTGGTTCGTCGTCAGTCCTGCTGTTTGTTCATTGTCGATCGTATGTTGTTTCAACTGTTCTTCTTTTTTATTCCCCATCATGTTGCCTCCCCATAAGTATATGCTCTCCCGACGTAAGCCGTGATTGACCTACTTTACGGTTTTTCCCTAACGCTACGAGAAGAAACCCCCATTTTAAAATGGGGGTCGGTTAGCGCAGCATCGACAACGTCTTCGTCGTTCCATCTGATAAGGTGTATCGGACGATATAGTGGCGGGAGGTCGTCTCCATCTTGTAGGAACTGATTTTCGTCGGTTTTTCCCCGATGTGAAGGAGTGTCAAGTACGTCACACCTTTCCCGCGCTTCGTTGTCGCGACTTGATTCCGTTGTTGCCAATCGTAATCGCGGTACGAGACGTGGCTCGACCCGACGGCGAGTTTTGGAATCGAGCCGACCTCAAGTTGCAGGAGATGGAGCGAGCGGCCAGCCGCGTCTTTGAAGTAAGCGTATCGACTGCCACTCGCCACCCGGTGCAATCCGACACCGAGATGGAACCGCTGGACGAACGATTCGGTCACCGGACTCGTGACCCGGTCATAGACGAGCACCGTCCCGTCACGGTCATAGGCGAGACGCCGAGTGTGCGACATGCCGTTCCCGATCAATTGGCTCGTCCCGGAAGCCGTCCACTGAATCGAGGAGGTCCCGACCGACGTGATCTGGCTTCGTCGCAAGTTGCTCGGGATCAATCGGAAGCTTTGCCCGGCAACGTGAACCGTATTGTGAGCAGCGGCTTGGAGCACGACGTTCCGTTCAGGACGCTTCGTGTACGCATAACGTCCGCTCTCGACTAGGAAATCGCGGCCGTAACCGTACAAGTCGATGGACAGGTCGTCAGCATGTTTATGGATGTTGCTATGGTAACCAGCCGTCATCGTCACTTGGACGGCGTCTTGGAACGGTCCGGAGCGTCCTCCCCAATGTTGCCTGAAGAATGCGTATTGGTTGGACAGTCGGCCTGCCTTGACCGTAGGCTGCACTCCGGCCTTGCCTCCCGTCATCGCATAGAGGAGGTGGGGATACCGTTCAATGTAAGGGATGGCGTTCGTCCGGTGGGTGATGGACGGTGTGTCGCCGAACATCGGCAACGTGCCGTTCGGTTTGAGCATATACGTGAGCGCCACCGGCATGTCTTTCACGTCACGCATTCGACTCGACAGCTCAAAACGATTTGCCGACGCCCAATCATTGAAGCGGGCGAGTGTGTCATATAGATAGATTTGATAGTAGGGTGAGTGTTCGAGATGGACGCCGTCCGCACTTAAACTATGGTTCAGTTGTCTCGTCAGGCGGGTTGTGGCGAGCCCTCGCCAAGCCGCAGAGCGGTCAAAGGATCGATGCGTCTCGGCAACGGCCGAGAGCGCCATGTCTTGAAAGATACCGTGGTTGTTATTCGGTTTATAAAAGCTCGTCTTCGCCAAGAGCGTCGCGTGTTCATAAAGTGTTTTCGCAAACAGTTGTGAGAACGCTGGGTCAGTATTGACGCGTGATGTCCGGAATACGTTCCAAAAATTGAGCAAATGGAACGTACGGATCGCGGTACCGTGGTCATGGTAAGGCCATGGGTGGCGCGTATAGGCAGAAATCGGATATTGCTTCGTCCAGCTCGAGATGATTCGCTTCCCGTAACGGAGATACTCATCTTGTCCGGTGGCGGCGTAAGCTTGCGTCAGTTGGTTAAGTGTCGTGAAATAGTGGATTTGAAACTTGAATGAGTTTGAATCGACGTTTGGGACGTACTTGTCGAATCGATATGTATCAATATTTGGGACGCGCAACTGATAGGGTGGTGATGGGATATACCAATTCCCCTTTATGGCGGCGTCGGCTCGGGCGATGGCAGTCGAGTCTTTCAGCTCGTCGTAATAGTAGGGGATGTGTCCGCGCGTCAGCGTCCTCATGTATTCGTGAATAAGCCGTGTGTTTGCCGAGTCCGCAATCGCGGTTAACGATAGGTTCGTCGAAATCAGTCGTCCATCTTGCTTCCTTACGTACCAGGTCGTTCTTCCGTCAACGAGGCGATAGTAGGCACCCGATGTCGTGACGGCTCGAAATATTTTCGTGCTTTTTAGCGTCGTCTTCGGGATGAGTGTCTTGCCTGAAAATTGATAAAGTATGGTGCCAGCGGAGACGCTTACTTGATATGGGGCTGGTGTCGCAGCTTCGACGTTTTCGGGTGAAATACTAATGTTGATCAGGAGCAATAAAACCAAGACGATAACGGAGCGTCTCATAAGGTGTCGTCCTTTCTGGAGCACGATTCAGCAAAAAATCCCTGCCCCATACAGTTAGCCGTTGGGGGAGGGAAGTCCTGCTTGTTCAGTGAACGAAAGGTGTCACAACGCTGCCCAAACGCTCTGTTTCAAGACGATATGCTGCACTTTTTCAGGCTCGAGATCGTATTTCGTCGAGATGGTCCGGGTCACTTTTGCTTTCAAATCAGGGTCGTTGGATTGTTTCGCCTCGTAAATCTTGTTCCACTCTTCCCAGACACGTACCTCGCCTTCAGATAGTTGGCCGGTCCATTCCTTCTCGCGAAGCTGCCAACCGAACACCATGTCGTCGTAGTCACCGGCCTCGACCGTCTCGGCGAGCGACCAGTCGCCTCCTGGCGCGTAGACGGCCTGACCGAGGGGAGAGTCCGTGCCAATATACGCCTCGTGATCATAGAAACGGATCAATGCGGCTTGGAACGTGTCTCGTTCGGTCACCTCACTCATGACGTCATGGCTGATGGACTGGAGCGTCTCGACGTCAGGACGTCCGTGGACGACGACATCGTATTCATAGCGGACCGCGTCATCTTCATGTATCGGTTTGCTCGCTTCAATCGTATAAGCTGCTTCGTGCTGAGACATCTGCTCGGTTTTGTCTTTCTGTTTCGGCGGGTCATTCGGCCACACGTAAACGGTGAACGCGATGGCCGGGACGAGCAGCAGCGCTCGTCTCAGACGATATACCCACTTCGGTTTTCGTTTCGATTTCATGGTTATCACTTCCGATCTTATGTATGAAAAAATCCCCTGATCGCCAGGGGATTAACGCGTCCGATCTAATCGTACGAGCCGGGCATCCGAATTGTCGATGCCGCGCACTAAATCACTCAAGATTTTAGAACCTAACATGCTGTAAACCGTACCGTTGCCGCCATACCCGAGCAGGTAGAACAGGTTTTTCCGGTCCGGGTGTTCCCCGATGAAGGGCAGGTGGTCGATCGATTCACCGAACAGAGCTGCCCAAGCGTATTCGACTGTCAAATCGTACATTGGGAACAGCGCCGCTACTTCTTGGCGAATCCGCTCGGCCCGATTACGGATGAGCGCCTCACTATGAGGCGTTTCCGGCTTTTCTTCGTCGAGGCCACCGGCGATGATCCGGCCATCGACCGTCGTCCGCAAGTAGAGGTAAGGACGTTTCGTCTCCCAAATGAGTGCCTGCCCGTCCCAATCTTTGAAATCCTTGATTGGGTTCGTCGCGATGGCGTAGGAACGGTTGAGCTCGATGCGATGGGTGTCGAGCAGTGGTGCCGGCCCGTAACCGGTCGCGAAGATGACATGCTTAGCCTTGAACGTTGTTTCAGGCGTCAACACGAGCCAGCCGTCCCCGTCAGGCACGACTTCCGTCACGTCCGTCTCCTCGAAAATCGGAACGTCGTTCATCGATAGGTGGCGAACGACTTGACGGCTGAGCGTGAGCGGGTTGACTTCAGCATCGCCTTTTGTGATCAGTGCGGCCGGTTTATCAAATGGGAACCGGTCTTGGAGTGCCGTTTGATCAAGCCATTCAGCGTCAAACCCGTGCTTGGTGAGCATCTCATATTCACGTTTCAGTTTGGAGACATCTGCCTCCTCGCTCGCGAAGCAAAGACTGTCGCGTCGGATGTAGACGTCTTTTGCGTCGACGGTCTCGGCGACCTCGTCGAGCGCATCGACCGCCTCCCTACATAATTTATAGAAGCGGACGGCATCGACTTCCCCGATCTGATCAGCGAGCTCATGCAACATGATGTCGTTTGAATACTGGATGAGCCCAGTGTTCGCCGACGTGCTTCCGGCTCCGACTTTCCCTTTGTCGAGGACGGCGAAGTCGATGCCGTCCTTATAAAGCGTGTAAGCCGTCAATGTGCCGGACATGCCGGCTCCGATGACGAGCACGTCGTACTGTTCTTTTTGGATCGGTTTTTGTAAGACGATCTGTTCCGACTCAGTGATCGGCCAATATAAGTTCCCGTTGTGCATTTCCATGACGTCATCCTCCGATAATCAGCATCTTCTTCTTAATCCCCGAATTTTGAGATTGAAAACGCAAAAAACCGCAGACGAGATGTGATATGCTCCCCAATAGGTAGACAGATGAAATAACAAATCTGTTTATCTATTGGGGAGTGTTTTTTTATGGCGAGAAGTCGGCATTCGATTGAACAAAAACTGAGTGCACTACGTATGCTGGAAGA